>JALEGD010000001.1 GCA_022763425.1 Pelagibacteraceae bacterium
GCAAAACACAACAACCTAAATGGGTTGATATGGAGTTAATCGAAACAAACGGGATGAAGCCGCCAAAGAAATATAAATATTATGATATTTAGATTAACCACGTTGACACGGACTCATAATGCATTAAATTATAATTGTTAGTTATACGTGGTTGCGCTTTGTATCTTTCCTAATCTTGCCCATACAAAATTAGCACTGAGTTAACAGCAAGGCGCAACTGCTTTAAATTTCCTCGATCCTCGATCCTTGCTGAATTCTCTAACTTACCAATAATATTTTGGAAGGTAAACATTGTACAAAATTGGAAATCCTAAAAATAAAAAAATTTTTAACCAAACAAATCTACCTTTTGCTTTGCCTACATATATCCATGTAAGCATTATCCAAAAACTTGGAAAAAAAATTCCAAAGCGCATCACCCAAAATGCAGTAAAGCATGAAACTACGAAAAACAG
Source organism: Pelagibacteraceae bacterium (assembly GCA_022763425.1). Lineage (GTDB taxonomy): Bacteria > Pseudomonadota > Alphaproteobacteria > Pelagibacterales > Pelagibacteraceae > HIMB114. The sequence continues at coordinate 456 of JALEGD010000001.1, forward strand.
GATATATTGCTCCAAATGAAAAAGGCCTAAGTTAATAAAAAATAATATCTTATTGAATGAAAATAATTAATATCATTCTTGAGAATTAAATTTAAAACATGATTAATGCAGTTTTTTGCTTCGATGAAAAATATCTATATCCAGCAATCGTATCAACTTCGTCTGCAATTAAAAATACCAAGAACTTAAAAATTTACTGGATAGTTTTTAATAATCTCAAGGAGAAAGTAAAAAATATTTTAAGTAAATATGAAATTGCCAATTCTGTAGATCTAATTTCAGTAGATGATAAATTATTCCAAGATTGGAGAGAAGAATTTCTTGTTGAATTATATAATTTCAAGTTTTTAGTTTCTAGAGCAGCATATTTAAAGTTTCTAATACCAGAATTAATTAACAAAGATAAAATAATTTATTTAGACAGCGATACATACGTCCTATCAGACCTTAGTGAGTTATACAGAGAAAATTTAGATAATTTTTGTATTGGTGGAGTTGAGGATTTAGTAGCATCAAAATCAAATAAAATAATGAAAGGTTCAACCGATAAATATATTAACTCCGGAGTATTACTAATGAATTTAAAAAAAATAAGAGAAAAAAAATCTCTAAGTAATTTAAATAATTTTTACATTGAAAATGAAGAAAAAATTGTTTGGGCTGATCAATGTATTTTTAACAAAATTTTCGAAAAAGAAAAAAAAATAATAGACTATAAATGGAATAAAATCATCAACACAACAAAAACAAAGTATGAAGATTTTAATCAAATTATAAAAAAAAATTATATTTTGCATTTTGCAGGTGGTGTAAAACCATGGCAGCAATGGTGCAATCCTGAAATTTTTAATTATTATAGAAAACAACTAGATAAGTTAAATATTTTTGATTTTCCATTTCAAAAAATTGACAATGTTGGTAAAGCTTTAAAGTTGACGGAAGCATTGGAAATAAACGGTCAATTTCAAAAGTCATGTGAAATTAAAACAGAAATTATTGATAATTTATTAAAAGAAATTGATAAAAGTTAAAATAGTAGACTTTTTTAGATTTATAATTTTAATAAAAATTTAACATTCATGAATAATTTTTTTTTTAGAAAATGAAGAATAAGTTTAATTTCTGGATAATTAAAACTCCTGATAAGCGATGCAGTTAAAAACATAACCTGAATAACAGCGAACGCACATAGGCCCAGAGTTATAATTTCCCTCGCCAAACTCCATTGTAATTCTAGTTTTCACAGGTTTAGATTGACCGCAATTGATACAGCGATCTATTTCAGGTTCCTTGAATAAATCTTCGTGATTAGAGTATTTGTGTCCGTTTACCCAACCCGTCATAACTACCAATGCATAATTAAGTTTATGATTAATATGACTGCCAAAATCCATATGCCAACTTGACTGGATTTTGTGTCCCAATTCCAACGCCTCATTTTTTTTTAAAACCTGTTGTCGGGTCCCAGTTAAAAACAAGAATACCTATGACCATTGCCAATATAATCATGCCAATAATATTGCCCTCATTTTTAGGCATATTTAAAAAAATATATAGCCAACCAAGAACTGACCCAATTTTTATTACGAAACCAATTGAGTTTTTCATATAGGATAATCTAACACTCTTTCGAAAAAAATTTCTATAATATTTTTTGGGTCTGTGAATGAGTGAATGTTTGATAATTTAGGTCGAGTAGAAGCTACTCCTTCAACTTTTTAAACGGGTATGGGTCCTATTAAATTTCCAATTCGTCTTAGAATCTTTTTTTTAGAGATTGTAGGTCGAACGTAGGTCGAAATATAAAACAGATTTACACCGAGTCTATTAACCGCTAAATTAAAGGATAGTAGAAAGAAATAATTTCTAAACGTTTGATCCGTAGTCAGACGATCTATCCAGTTGATCTACGGGCGCAATTATTTGTTGTAATATCATTGTTTTGCCTCAATTAAATTAAAAAATAATTATTGTTAAATTCTAAGAGTAAGAGTAATTACCGAAAAAAAATGAGTTTGATTAAAGAAAATATTAAAGATCTTCTACCATCTTCTACACTTTTAATTAATGAAATGTGTAAAGAAATGTCTAAAGCTGGTAAGACGATTTATCAGTTTGGATTTGGACAATCTCCATTTCCAGTACCTGAAAAAATTGTTAAGGCTTTAAAAAATAATGCGCATCAAAAAGATTATCTGCCCTCTAAAGGTTTATTAGAACTTAGAAAGTCAATTGCAGGTTTTTTAACGAAAAAAGGTTACAAAAATTTAAATCATGAAAATATAATTATAGGTCCTGGTTCAAAGGAATTAATGTTCTTGCTTCAAGTTGCGTTTGACGGTGAAGTTATTTTGCCTGTTCCAAGCTGGGTTTCTTACGCACCTCAAGCAATTATTGCTAAAAATAAATATCATTGGATCCAAACTGAAAAAGAAACTAATTGGCATATTTCCCCTGAACATATTGATCAAATTGCATCAAAAATCGAAAGCAAAAATAAACTCATTATTTTAAACTCTCCAAATAATCCATCTGGAACAAATATTCATTTATTAAAAGAGTTAGGCGAAGTATTTACTAAACATAATATTACTGTCTTATCAGATGAAATTTATTCTGAACTTTATTTTAAAGATAACTATAAATCTATTTCACACTTTCATGAAAATACGATTGTAAGTAGCAGTTTAAGTAAATGGGCTGGAGCTGGTGGTTGGAGAGTGGGATATTTTGCTGTACCAAATAATTTAATCGAGATTTTTGAAAAACTTGCTGTGCTTGGAACTGAAACATTTAGCGCCGTATCTGCACCTACACAATTTGCAGCAATTACCGCTTATGAAGAAGATCACTCTGAATACTTAAATAAATCTAAAAAAATTCTTCACGTCATTGCTCATTATGTTTACGAGCAATTGAAACAGCTTGATGTTGATATGATTGAACCAGAGGGTGGTTTTTATTTAATGCCAGATTTTACAAGAATGCTTGATAAAAAATTTAAAAATTCAAAAGATTTTTGTAAAACTTTATTAGATGAATCAGGTGTTGCAGTGCTACCTGGATCTGATTTTGGCTTTCCAATTGAAAGATTAATATTTAGACTAAGTTATGTTGATTTTAATGGTACAGAATTTTTAAAAGTTAATAATTCAGATATTACCGAAGAAAATTTACCAAAATACGCTCCAAAAATTGTTGATGGTGTTCAACAAATTATCAACTTTGCAAAAAAATACGCATAACTCAAAGGTTGATATCACTACAAGGCTATAGTATTTTCCCTCAAACTTTAATTAATTAAGGGGGACAATAATGAAAAAGCTATTTGCTTCTTTCACGTCAGCTTTAGCAATTTTTGCTTTTAGTTTACCTTTCAGTACTTCTGTAAAATCTGCAGAATTCTTTACAATTGGTACTGGTGGTGCAACTGGAGTTTATTTCCAAGTTGGTAACGCTATTTGTAAAATGGTTGCAAAGCTACAATCTGCCGAGCACGGTAGAAAAAAAGGAACTGACAAAGCGTACAGATGTGCGGCTCCATCTTCAGGTGGATCAACATATAACATTGGTCAGATCCAACAAGGCGAGTTTCAATTTGGTGTAGCTCAGTCTGACTGGCAGTATCATGCGTACAATGGTTCTAAGCCAGATAAAGTAAAACCTTTCAAAGATCTAAGAGCTGTATTTTCTGCTCACCCAGAGCCTTTTCAAATTATCGCAAGAAAAGGATCTAAGATCAAAGATTGGAAATCTTTAAAAGGAAAAAAAGTTAACATTGGTAACCCAGGTTCTGGTCAAAGAGGAACTTTTGAAGTGCTAATGGAATCTCACGGTGTAAACAAAAGTTATTTTGGTTCATCTTCTGAGTTAACTTCATCTGAGCAATCAGGTGCACTATGTGATAAAAAAATTGATGCTTATGGTTATACTGTAGGTGTACCAAATGCTGGTGTTGCTCAAGCAACTGATGGCTGTGGTGCTTACATTATTAACCTAACAACTCCACAAGTAAAGAAGCTAGTTGCGGATAACCCGTTCTATGCTTTTGCAACTATTCCAAAGGGAACTTACAAAACTTCTAAGAAGGATGTAACAACTTTTGGTGTGATGGCATCTGTTGTTACAAGCGCAAGTGTTTCTGATGAAATGGTATACAATGTAGTGAAAGCTGTTTTTGAAAATCTTGATGATTTCAAAAAACAACACCCTGCATTTGCAAACCTTGATCCTAAGAAAATGATCAAAGATGGTTTGTCTGCACCATTACACCCAGGAGCAGTTAAGTATTATAAAGAAAAAGGCTTAATGTAGTCTTTTGATATTAAAAGGCCCAGTTAATAAACTGGGCCTTTTTTTTATACTCCTTTAAAAAACAAAAGTTTATAATTCTCATCATGTCAAAAGAAGAAATTAAAACTGCACCAGACCAATTTGAAAATATTGATGATGAAGGTGGAGTAAAAAGAAACCTTAAAGGTTTTAATCTAAAACTTGTTGCCGGTATTGCAATTTGCTGGACGTTGTTTCAGTTGTGGTATGCAAGTCCGTTTCCATTTCTTTTAAACTTTGGAATTTTTATTGATTTGCCCGCTAGAGCTATACATTTAGCTTTTGCATTAATTTTATGTTTTTTAATTTACCCTTCTAAAAAATCAAATTCTAATCAACCCATAAAATATTATGATTATTTATTTGTTGGGCTTTCTATCATTACAACTTTTTATATTGTCTTTGACTATGAAGGTTTAGTTAACCGTCAAGGAGTCCTTGCAAATATCAATCTATTTGGGATTAAAATTCCATATGAAATGATATTAGGTGCTGTTGGTATGATTTTGTTGCTTGAAGCAACCAGAAGAGCAATTGGATTGCCTTTAGTTTTTATCGCCGTCATATTTATTATTTTTTCAATTTTTGGTCAGCAAATGCCAGACCTTATTGCCCATGCAGGTTTATCGATTACTAGATTAGTTGGATATCATTGGCTGGGAGGAGAAGCTATCTTTGGTATTCCTATAAGCGTTTCTGTTGGTTTTATTTTCTTGTTTGTTTTATTTGGATCCATTTTAGATGCAGCAGGTGGTGGTAAATATTTTTTGAATTTAGCATTTGCTCTTGTAGGTAAAATGAGAGGTGGTCCCGCAAAAGCTGCTATTTTAGCTTCTGGGTTAACCGGTATGATCTCTGGATCATCTGTTGCAAATACAGTTACGACTGGAACATTTACAATTCCAATTATGAAAAAGACAGGTCTTCCTGCAGTAAAAGCTGGTGCGGTTGAAGTTGCGGCATCTGTTAATGGACAAATCATGCCACCAATTATGGGGGCTGCCGCATTTGTAATGGCGGAGCTACTTGGTATTCCTTATCTAACTGTTGTTACTCATGCCTTTTTACCAGCTGTAATATCTTATATTGCACTTTTTTATATTTCACATTTAGAAGCATTAAAATTAGACATTAAAGGTCTACCAGAAAAAGACATTCCACCTCTAAGGCAGACATTTCTAGGTGGAATTCATTACTTAATTCCAATTGGTGTTTTAATTTATTTACTCTTGGTGATGAATTGGACTGCGGCGTCTGCTGTTTTTTATTCTATTATTTCACTCATATTAATTATTTTAATTAAAGAAATCCTAATTTCTAAAAAAGAAAATCAAGAGACAAAAGCTGGTCTTATTAGAGCTTTTAATAAAATAATTACTGGATTTGAAAAAGGTGCGGTTAATATGGTTAGCGTTGGTATAGCAATTGCAACAGCTGGTATAATTGTTGGTGCAGTTTCATCAACTGGATTAAGCAATAATTTAATCATTGTTGTAGAGGCGATCTCAGGTGGAAATATTATTTATCTTTTGGGTTTAACAGCATTTTTATGCATCATATTAGGAATGGGACTTCCAACAACAGCTAATTACCTCGTTGTAGCAGCATTAATGGCAAATGTTGTTGTGGAAGTTGGCGGTGCATCCGGTTATGTGTTTCCATTAATTGCAATTCACCTCTATGTTTTTTATTATGGGTTAATGGCAGATGTCACCCCGCCAGTAGGTCTAGCTTCATATGCTGCGGCTGCAATCTCAAGAGCAGACCCAATTAAAACTGGAATACAAGCTTTCTGGTATAGTTTAAGAACAGGAATACTTCCTATTGTTTTTATCTTTAACAATGAACTTCTTTTAATAGGTATTGAAAACTGGTTCCATGCAGTTGTTGTTATGATAACTTCATTGATCGCAATTCTTGTGTTTACATCTGCTACTCAGGGTTGGTTTATTAACAAACTCAAATGGTTTGAGATAATAGTTTTTTTAATAATATCACTAGCTTTATTTAGACCAGGATTAATTATGGACCAGTTTTATCCAGAATTTAATCAATTAGAATTAAATTCAAAAAAAATAAATCAGTTTGAATTTAATAAAGATCAAAAAATACAAATTAAAGTGACACGACAAACTGCATATGGCCCACGTTATAAGATGTTTGAGATAAATAAAAATGACATGGAAAATAATTTTTCAATCGAAGATTTTGGTATAAATTTAATCGATAAAGATAAAAATCTTATTATTGATACTCTAAAATGGAATGGTCTTGCAAAGAAAAAAGGGTTTCAAACAGACGATATTATTGATGAATTAAAAATCGAAAACTCAAATAGACCAGATAAAGACATTGTTTATCCTTTTGCTCTTTTGTGCCTAGGCTTGATAGGATTTTATAATTTTAGAAAAAAAGTCTAGGACTTATAGCTATCTTCAATTTTGTAATAATCGTTAAAACCAACTACATCACGTAGATCTTCGAATTTAGATACATTTGTATTGTATTTGCGATTTTTAATATTTTCTAAACTTTCCTTCATTGTTTTAACTGTAGCGCTCATAAGTGTTAAAGGTAACACAGCAATTTTGAAACCAATATCTTCTAATTCATTAATTTCTAAAAGCGGAGTTTCTCCATCTTCAATTAAATTAACCATGTGATAACCGGGAACTTCTTTGATCACTGTTTTCATGTCTTCTTTTGATTTTATTGCTTCAATAAATAGTAGATCAGCACCTAATTCTCTGAAAGTATTCATTCTATCAATTGCGTCTTTCAAGCCTCTTGTTGCAATTGCATCAGTTCTTGCCATTATTAAGATATCTTTTTCACCATTTAATTTGCTCGCATCAGCAGCAGCTTTAATTCTTGCTTTTGCTTCATCAAGCTCAACAACATCTTTTCCTTTTGTGTGACCACATTTTTTTGGCCATTTTTGATCTTCAATCATTATTGCGGCAGCACCTGCATCAGCATACCCTCTTACTGTCCTATAAACATTTCCTGCATTTCCCCATCCGGTATCTCCATCAAACAAAATTGGTATCGAAGTAATGTTGCAAATATTTCTGACTTGATCTTGCATTTCTGTATAAGAAATCAGACCTGTATCTGGCATACCAAGTCTTGTTGATGAAACACAAAAACCAGACATAAATCCTGCCTTAATGCCAGCTTTTTCAATTAATTTTGCCGATAAAGCATCATAACAACCCGGTAAAGTTACTAATTTTTCAGAGTCTAATAACTGTTTAAGTTGCTGAGATCTTTTCTTAGAATTTAATGGATTAAAAAGTGTCATAATTTAAATGGTATATATAAAGCAATATCTGGAAACAAGTATATTATAAATACAGCAAATAACATTATTAAGACAAAAGGCGCTACCCCTTTTCCAATTTCTTCCATTTTTGCATTTCCAATAGCCTGAAGCACATAAATGTTTAATCCTACTGGTGGAGTTATCAAAGCACACTCAATCATAAGAGTGAAGATTATTCCAAACCAAATAATATCAATATTCATTGCCGCAATTGAAATAGAAAAAATTGGCATCATAATTAAAATCAAAGATAAGGTTTCCATTATAAAACCTAAAATTAAAAGCGTAATACAAACAACTAATATAAACATTCCTTGCTCGTTTATATTTGAAACAATAAATCCTGATATATCTTGTGGTATTCTATATAAAGAAATTGCTTTTCCAAATATTTTAGCACCAGCTATGATAATGAAAATAGTAACTGTTGTTTTCATAGTATCCAAGCCAGATTCAATAAAACCTTTAAAACTTAAACGTTTTTTTAAAACTACATAAACAAGTGAAACAAAAAAACCGATACCTCCAGCTTCAGTCGGGGTATAAATTCCAGCATAAATTCCTCCGAGCATTAAAAATGCCATTAATAATATTGGGAGACCTTTTTTTGTATTTTCAATTTTTTCTTCTCTTGTACTTTTGATATTTTCAACTTCTTTATTAAAAACTTTGACATAAAAGACCGAAAATATAATAAAAAATAAAGCCAGCATTATTCCAGGTCCAATACCAGCTAAGAACATGCTTAAAACTGACTCTTCAACTACGAATGCATAAACAATCATTGGAATTGAAGGTGGAATTAAAATTCCCAATGTTCCACCTGCAGCTAAAATACCTAACGTAAAATTTCTATGGTACCCTCGCCTAATCATTGCAGGAAAAGCAACTGTAGATATTGTTGCAGCTGTTGCAACTGAAGAACCTGAAATAGCTGCAAAAATGCTACAAGAAACTATTGTTGCAATTGCCAATCCTCCTGGAAAATTTCCAACCCAACTTTGAGCAAAATTAAATAAATCTTCACCTACTCCTGCTTTGAGTAAAATATTTGACATCATTAAAAACATTGGAACAGCCAAAAGAATAAAATTATCTCCGACACTATAAAAAGTTTGAGGTATCATCATGGGTGAAATATCTCCTAAAACCATCAGAGATAGTCCAAGTGAACCAAGCGCAAATGCTATTGGTATACCTAAAAATAATAAGAAAAATAAAGATAAAATTATTATTATAACTGTCATGTTTTTATAAAATTAATAATATAGTTGGTTACCTCAATAACCAATCTTAATAAAAGCAAGCCAAAACCGATTGGAATTGCAAATTCTGTTAAAAACGAAGGAAGGTCTAAAATAGTAGAACTAGTTCTTCCGGTAACAAATGAGTCATGTGCAATTAACCATCCATAATAAACAACGAATGAAGTAAAAAAAATCATTACGATAAAAGAAATTAAATCTAAAAATTTTTTAGATTTTTCACTTACGCGATCATAAATTACTGTAATCCTAATAAAATCTTTAAAGTGAAAAGAATAAGTTAAAGCTAAATATGTTGCCCAAATTTGTAAAAAAGTTGAAATCTCATTTACCCAAACAGTTGGTGAGTTAAAAACATATCGTGAAACTACTTCAAATGATACGATAAAACCTATCAAAACAAATAAGCTTGAAGCTAGATAACCAGAGTATTTAATGAATTTTTCCAATATTTTATATTCACCCCGTTTTTTAACGGGGTGAATTATTTTTTAAATTTACAATTTTTTTGCTTCTTGAACTAGCTTGTCGCCAACTCCACCTTTTCCACCAGTTCTTTTGATGTAATCATCGATAACTGAGGAAGAGGCTTTTTTAAGTGCATTAAGTTCTGAACCTGAAAGTTTTACAATTTTCATGCCATTTTCTTTTGCAACTTTGTATGCGCCAGCTTCAATATTAGCCATGTCATCTCTAACTGCTTTTTCAGCAATTTTAGATGCAGCTTGTATAGCTTTTTGTTGTTTTGAATTAAGCTTGTTGTACCATTTTTGATTTACAACAAGTAAAAATTCAATATCACCATGATTAGTTACAGTTAGTGTATCCATCACTTGATATAATTTTCTTGATTTAACACCTGATACACCTGTCATTCCAGCATCAACTGTACCTCTTTGATATGCAAGATATTGTTCAGATCCTGAAATTAAAGTTGGCTTACCACCAAGTGAAGAAACAAAAGCACCTAAAGTTTTTCCAAAAACTCTGATCTTTTTATCTTTAAAATCAGATGGTGTTTTCATCGGTTTGCCATTTGATAACATTACCGCCATTCCATAAGCCTGATAATAAAGTGGCATTGCTCCTGTTTTTGCAATTGCCGGGTCTAAAATTGCCCTAATTTTAGAACCTTGTGCTGTAGCTTTTCTTACTTTTTTTTCTGAGTCAAATAAGAACGGCAAATAAAACACATCTACTTCAGGATTAGTACCAGCAAATCTGGTAATTGATGCTACACCAGCTTCAATCGCTCCAGACCCAACAGCCTGAGGCACTTCCTTATCTTTATAAAGTTGAGCCGAATCATATATTTCAACTTTAATATCTGATCTCTTTTCTAACTCCTTCTTAAATACCAAAAGGTTTTGACCCAAATGTGCTTTTAAAGGTAGTTGAAGAGTAATCCTCATCTTAGTTTCTGCAAATGATATTGTTGCGAATGAAACTAAAACAAATGTAAGAAATAATTTTCTTAAAATTTTCATTTATCCCCCTTGTTAAAAACTTATATTTAATATTTTTTTAATAATTTTGACAAGATTTATCTTTTCCACGGATGATCAGTATTTGATTGAAAACCATAGTTTTTAAGGGCATTTTCTAAAATTTCTAGCTTGATCTTTTGACACTCAAAAAGAGAGTATAAAGACTCTATTACAATATGCTTATAATCAATTTCAAAAAAATCTCTTAAATTTGCGCGTGTATCACTTCTACCAAAACCATCTGTTCCCATTGGAACAAATTTATTTTTTACATAACTTGAAATCATCTGAGCAAATGATCTTACATAGTCAGATGTTGCAATAATAGGATCATTATTTTTTAGAATATCCTCTAGATGATTTTTTTTAATATTAGATGGATTTAACATATTCTGCCTTTTTATTTCTTTACAGTTTTTTTCCAATTCTGTGTAACTTGTAATACTGTAAAGTCTTGAGCCAATAGAAAACTCATTTTTTAATATCTCGCTAGCTTTAATACATTCTCTAAATATTGGACCAGAACCCATCAAGTTAATATTAATTCCATTAATCGATCTATCTTCAAATAAATAACCGCCCTTTAAAATACCCTCTTTATTAGTTAAGTTAATTTCTGGGTGAGAATATTTTTCATTATAAACAGTTAAATAATAAAATTCATCAATATGATCTTGCATCATTCTCTTCATTCCTTCGTCAAATATAATTGCAAGTTCATTTGCAAAACACGGATCATATGATTTTAAATTGGGAATTGTAGATGCAAACAAATGACTTTGTCCATCTTGGTGCTGCAACCCTTCCCCTGAAAGTGTAGTTCTTCCAGCTGTTGCACCTACTAAAAATCCTCTTGGCATTTGGTCAGCAGCTGCCCAAATTAAATCTCCAACTCTCTGAAAACCAAACATTGAGTAAAAAATATAAAACGGCATCATTGGAAAACTGTGGTTACTATAACTGGTAGCAGCTGCGCTCCATGAAGAAATAGCTCCAGCTTCATTAATACCCTCTTCTAAAAGCTGTCCATCCTTGGATTCTCTATAACTTAATAAAGAACTTGAGTCTTCAGGTTCATAAAGCTGACCTTTGGGAGAGTAAATTCCAATTTGACTAAATAAATTTGCCATACCAAAAGTTCTTGCTTCATCTGCAACAATTGGAACAACTTTTGGACCCAGAGTTTTATCTTTTAAAATATTTCCTAAAGACCTGATTAAACCTGTTGTTGTTGAAAATTCTCTATCACTTTTTTCGAATAAATATTTTGAGTGCTGTTCTAGTTTTGGAACATCAATTGGTATATTAATATATTTTCTTTGTGGTACAAAGCCACCAAGGTTCTCTCTTCTTTGTTTTAAATATTTTATTTCTTCAGAGTTATCGTCAGGTTTATAAAATTCTAAATTCTCTAATTTATGATCTGAAATATCTAATTTAAAACGATTTCTAAATTCTTTTAAAGCTTCAAGGTTTAGTTCTTTTGCTTGATGGGCTGTCATTCTAGACTCTCCAGCTTTACCCATGCCAAACCCTTTTTTTGTTTTAGCCAATATAACAGTTGGTCTTCCCTTTGTTTCAACTGCCATTTTAAAAGCGGCGTATAATTTTTTAAAATCATGACCACCTCTTTTTAACTTGTCAATTTCATCATCTGTCATGGATGAAACAAGCTTTAAAGCTTCATCATTTTGTCCAAAAAAATTATTTAAATTGTAAGCTCCATCTCTTGCTCCTAATGTTTGATATTCACCATCAACAGTTTCTGCAAAACGCTTGAGCAAAGAGTGATTTTTATCCATTAAAAAAATTTTGTCCCACTCTGATCCCCATAAAACCTTGATTACATTCCATCCTGCACCTTTGAACAAAGACTCCAATTCTTGGATTATTTGTCCATTTCCTCTAACAGGTCCATCTAATCTTTGAAGATTGCAATTAATAATAAAAGTAAGGTTATCTAAATTCTCTCTTGCGGCTAAAGATAATCCTGCCAAGCTTTCAGGCTCATCCATTTCTCCATCACCAAAAACACCCCAGACTCTCTTGTTAGATTTTTTTAAGTTTCTGTGCTCAAGATACTTTAAAAAACGTGCTTGATAAATTGCACTCAAAGGTCCAATTCCCATTGAACCAGTTGGAAAACTCCAAAAATCTTTCATTAAATAAGGGTGGCAATAAGAAGATAATCCATCTTCTTTTGTTTCGTGTCTATAATTGTTTAAATGATTTTCTGTTAATCTTCCCTCCAAAAATGCTCTTGCATAAATTCCGGTTGATGAGTGTGGTTGATAAAAAACTAAATCAGCATCTTTGCCACCTTTAAAGAAGTGATTAAATCCCGTCTCAAATATTTCAGCGCATGAAGCATAGCTTGCAATATGACCTCCAACACCTCCATAATTTTTATTTGCTTTCATAACCATGGCTAATGCGTTCCACCTTAATATTGCAGTAATTTTTTCCTCTATAACTAAATCACCAGGATAAACACCTTGCTCGTGTTGAGATATACTATTTCTATAAGGAGAGTATGGTAGCGGAGAATAAAGAACACGTAGTTCCTTTGCTCTTTTTTCAACAGCCTCTAAAATTGTTTTTGCGCCATCTCTGCCTGATCTTTGAATAACCCCTTCTAAAGATTGTATCCATTCTTGTATTTCTTCCGGATCAAGTCGATCAAAAATATTTTGTTTTTCACTACTCATAAAAATAAAGTATATAACAACCAAAAAAAAAATTAAGCTCTATGAATTGGATTGTTGTCACAGTTATTGCGGCCTTTTTGCAAAACCTTAGATTTACTTTGCAAAAAAATATAAACAAAAATGTTTCTACTTTTGCGTCATCTTATGTAAGATTTGCTTTTGCATGTCCTTTTGCAATAGCTTTATTTTTTATTTATTTTCAAGATACTTCAATTATTACACAAGCATTATCGAATAATAAATTCATCATCTATTTTATATCGGCATCAATATCACAAATAATTTTTACATTCATAATGTTGTACTTATTTCAATTCTCAAATTTTATAATTGGAACGTCATTAAGTAAAACAGAAGTGATACAAATTGTTGTTTTGGAACTTGTATTATTTGGCGATACTTTAAGTTTTTTAGCAACAACTGGTGTGATAATCTCAACCATAGGGATTATTATTTTTTCAGTAAAAAATTTAAATCTTTTTTTTAAAAATTTATTTTCAAAAACAACAATTATTGGAATCATTACAGGTTTTTTTTTAGGTTTAAGTGTTGTGTTGTATCGTGGGGCAACATTAAGTCTTACAGAATTTGATTCAAAATTTGAAAAAGCGTTATGTACTTTGTTTTTTGGAGTTACTTTTCAAACAATACTCATGACGATTTATATTTATCTATTTGAAAGAGGAGAATTTAAAAAACTTTATGAACATAGATATCAATGCCTAACAGCAGGGTTTTGTAGCTTTGTGGGAACTTTATCGTGGTTTTATGCATTTTCACTAATACAATCTTCTTTTGTAAGAGCGTTGGGCCAAATCGAGTTATTATTTAGTTATTTCTCTTCTACTTTATTTTTTAAAGAAAAAGTTAAATTAATCGAAATAATTGGAATCTTAATTTTCGTTACAGGAGTTACTATTATGCTAATTTTTAAATAAACTTAAATTAGTATCAAACTCATTTACAACTTTTAAAAGAGCATTTCCTTTTTCAGTTAATTCTATTCCATTTTTCATATGACGAATAAATAACTTGAAACCCAGGTCTTTTTCTAAGCTCATTATATCTCGACTAAAACTAGATTGAGATTTTTTAAGAACTTTAGAAGCGTGATTAAAACTTTTATATGTTGAGATTTTTTTAAATGTTTCTAATTTTTTCCAATTCATAATTATAATTTAATATAATTGATTAAAGTTAATAATATTGTTTATGCAATTCAGTTATGACAAAAATAAAAAGGCCCAGATTTTAAGTCTGGGCCTTTTTGTAATGATATAAACAAGAGTGTAAATATCTAGTCTCTTATTGCATAAGCTGCTACACCGATCTCAGCAACATCTGTTCCCTTTTGCTCGGCTTCTTTACTTACTCTTATTCCAAATGTGCTAGCCATCACCTTCCAGATCACAAATGATACTACGAAGACAAAAGCTATAACACTAATCACCCCTAGGAACTGTGCTCCAAAGTTAGTGTCAGCATTTGATAAAGGAACTGCTAATGTTCCCCAAATTCCAGCGAACATGTGTACAGGAATTGCTCCAACTACATCATCAATTTTTAATTTGAATAATAGTTTAGTTCCTAGCACAACGATTGCTCCACCAATTGCTCCAATAATAATTGCAGCACCAGGTGTTGGCGCTAATGGTTCAGCTGTAATTGCAACTAATCCGCCTAAAGCACCGTTTAACATCATAATAACATCTGTCTTACCTGTTAAAAATCTAGTGATTAATGCATTGGCAATTACACCACCACAAGCAGCTAAGTTGGTATTGATGAAAATTTTTGCAACAGCAGTTGCATCATCAACAGTACCTAAAGCTAATTGTGATCCACCATTAAATCCAAACCAACCAAACCAAAGGATAAATACACCGATAGTTACTTGTGGAATTGATGAATTTGCAAATGGAGGCATAGGCTTATCTTTAGATGATGAGAATCTTCCAAGTCTTGGACCTAAAACGATTGCACCAGCTAAAGCAGCAGCTCCACCAGCGGCGTGAACAAGAGTTGAACCAGCAAAATCAGAGAAACCGGCTTTTGCTAACCAGCCTCCGCCCCACTGCCAACCCATTTCAATTGGGTAAATTACACCAGTTAAAATTGCCGCAAAAATAAAGAACGGCCAAATTTTAATTCTTTCAGCTAATGTACCTGAAACAATTGATACAGTTGTTGCACAGAAAACCATTTGGAAGAACCAATCAGATCCATCTGAGTAACCAGTATCTAATTTTGATCCATCGCTCCAAGGGATGAACGAACCTATGTATCCACCTTCAGGAATACCATATGCTAAATTATATCCTCCAAGCCAGAACATAATTCCAGCGATAGAAAATAATCCAATATTTTTTGCTGCAATTGAAGAAACACTTTTCGATGTTACCATTCCTGATTCCAACATTGCAAAACCGGGCGCCATAAACATTACTAGAAAACCACATATTAAGAATAATAATGTATTAAAAATATATTGTGTTTCAGCCCCTACCTTACTTTCGGCAGAAAAACTGGGTTCTACTAGGAATATTAAAGCGAACAGTGCAAAAGATAAGTAGTGACTTATTTTTTTCATTTTATTCTCCTTAAAATAAATTTTATTGTTATGCGGAATTTAGATAGTTATCGGTTACAAAAAAGCGCTAATCTGGATAATCAGCGTTTCAAAAATTAGATATCTAAAAACGGAATACTTGATTTGATGATATAGAATGTTTTGGTGTGCTTAAATTTAACTAACAGGGGACATGAAGTGAGCAAACTCAAGCACACACCTAAGTCCTATTCGTATTCGTTTCTTTTTTGAATCAAAAATGTCCTAATTCACCCAATACGAGTCTTTAGATAAAATTAAATCGCTATTTTTTTAGCTTTTTCGATATATTTTTCACGCAACAACTTAGTGAATTTTCCTGGTTTTCCATCTCCAATTGTCGACTTATTGATTTTGATTACGGGTGTAACAAAAGTTGTGGCGCTTGTTACAAACGCTTCATCTGCGCTTTGTGCTTCGTTAATTGTAAAATTTTTAAAATCTACTTTGTAATTTAATTCCTCTGCACATTCGATAACTGCTTCTCTCGTAATTCCTCTTAATATTAAGTTATCAAACTGCCTTGTAATCACGGTTCCTTTTCTAATGATCCATGCATTATTAGATGTTCCTTCAGTAATATATCCATTTCTAACCATCCAAGCATCATCAAAACCTTTTTCAACTGCAGAGGATTTAGCAAATGAGGGATATAGAAGTTGTACTGTTTTGATGTCACAACGCTTCCATCTCATATCATCAATGGTCATAACTTTAATTCCTTTTAAAGCTGCATCATTTTGGAGTAGGTCTTTGACTTGTGTAAACGCTGTAACAGTCAGTTCTATTTTTTTGTCTGGAAAATCAAAACTTCTCTCGGCTACACCGCGTGAGACTTGAAGGTAAACCACACCTTCTTTCAAGTTATTTTTTTTTACTAGTTCTCTATGAAATAATTCAAGATCTTTATGGTCTAATAATTTTGGATAATTTAGTTCTGTCATTGATCGATCAAGCCGTTTCATGTGATTTTTAAAATCTATTAACTTGCCGTCTAATACTGAAGTTACTTCATACAATGCATCACTAAAGAGCAAAGCACGATCAAAAATTGAAACTTTTGCCTGCGCTTCATCAAGATACTCACCGTTTAAATAAACTGTTCTTCCCATAATCAGACGGCTTTTTTAAATTTTTTATCTAAGTAATCAACTAAATCATTTTGCTCAAAAATATTTCTTTTTAACAATTGACTATTTTGGCTTGGATAATCAGTTCTAAAATGAGTACCGCGACTTTCTTTTCTCTGTAGTGCGGCATAAGTAATGAGTTTGGACACAAGAAGCATATCTTTTAACTTTGCAGATAACTTATCTGCTTCTCTTTCTATTCGAAGAAACTCTATAAATGCTTGGTTCAAAGTAGACTCATTTCTTTCTACTCCAACAAATTTATTCATTGCAGATCTTAGTTGCCATATATATTTCTTGGCTCTAATTTTGCTTATTGTTTTCTCTTTAGGAATATAATTTTCTATATTGATTAATTTGTAACTCTGTTTTGGAGGTTCTGAATTTATTTTATTAGCAATTCGTCTTGAGAAGACAAATGCTTCTAAAAGAGAGTTACTTGCTAAACGATTTGCACCATGCGCTCCTGTTGAACTACATTCGCCACATGCCCATAAACCTTCAACACTTGTTTTTCCATCAATATCAACTTTGATACCACCCATATGATAATGAGCAGCTGGTATAATAGGTATCAAATCTTTCATTGGATCAATAGAGGCTTGTTTTAAATAGTATGAAGCTGTTGGAAACATTGATTTAAAATCAATTTTAAAATGTCTACAATCTAAAAAAGTAGAATGGCCTTTTAGCTTATGATTATGAATTGATCTTGATACAATATCACGAGGAGCGAGCTCGCCTAAATCATTATCATCAAATACAAATCGATGATTATTTTCATCAATAATAAAAGCACCTTCTCCTCTTATAGCTTCTGTTAATAATGGTGCTGGATCAATGCCAACATCTAAAGCTGTTGGGTGAAATTGAACGAACTCTAGATCGACAAGTTTTGCGCCAGCTTGGGCAGCCATGGCAATTGCTTCTCCATACACATCTCTAGGATTGGTCGTATGAGCGTAAATGCTTCCTAATCCTCCGGTTGCAAGAATAATATTGGGCGATTGAAAAAATACAAAGTTATCAGCAACTTCATTTTTATGAATATGCCCCATTATTCCATGGCACTTATTATCTTTTTGAATGATGTGATCGACAGAAACATCTTCAACAAAAGTAATGTGCCCTTGTTGTTTTGCATAATCAATGAGGTGACTGACTAAATATTTACCTGATTGATCTCCATTAATTTTTAACACTCTTCTATAAGAGTGTGCAGCTTCCTTAGATAATGTAAATTCATCATTATCTTTATCAAATCTTACTCCAATTTTTTCTAAAAATTTAACTATATCCAAAGCATCATCAGTAATAACTTTCACAGCTTGTTCATTGCTTAATCCGGAACTGGCTTTTAAAGTATCCTCGAAATGTTTTTTTGGACTATCTTCTTTTGTAACCGCTGCCGCAATACCACCTTGCGCCCACGCACTGGATGACATTTCTCCAAGTTTACGTTTTGTCACTAAAGTTACTTTTCTAGGGTATAACGAAATCGCAGTCATTAATCCGGAAATTCCAGAGCCAACTATAACAACATCAGATTTATAAATACTTTCCATTGATAAATTTTAATATATATGGGTATTTATGAAAACTTTTTTAGTCCTTTTAGTGTCCTTTTTTTTATCACTCAACGCTTATGCCGCAGGAAGCGATGATGACAATACTGTTGTTAAACCAAGAGCGTATAAAAAAGCTGTAAAACTAATTAAAAAAGAAAATTATTCAGAAGCTGTAAAACTGTTAGAGGAAATTTTACAAAAAAATAAATATCAACAAGACCCTGATATCTTGAATGAATATGCCTTTGCTTTGAGAAAAAGTGGCGACCTTCCAAACGCTGAAATAAATTATAACAAAGCTTTAAAAATTGATCCAAACCATAAAGGAGCTCTAGAATACTTAGGAGAACTCTATGTCGATACAAAAAGAAAAGATAAAGCTAATTTAATTTTGGTAAAATTAGAAAATTGTAAGTGTGAGGAATATTCTGAATTAAAATCTTATATTGCTAATAACTAGTTAGCTGCCTCCAGTAACCTTAATACACATTCACCGAATTTTTCTGTCTTTGGCTTAAAACCTAAATCCTCACATTGTTTTTTATATTTATCTAAATTTACATTTTTTGAAGATTTGCTTTTTTCTTTTTTTGGACGGTCTATATCTTTGCCAACTTCTTTTAGAACTTTAGCAAACTCATACTTTGAAAAATTTATAAATTTTATAGAACATTTTTTTGTATCAGAAATTTTTAATTCTTTACCGTCTTCTGTTTTTAAGTTCTTGACTTTAGTTTCATTACAATGATCTAAGGCCATATTTATAAAAGTATTTTTTGGTAAATCTGCATCATCTACAATTTTAGGTTTTAAATAATTACATTTTTGTAAATTTAATGGACCGACGATTAAACCTTTTTTACCGACACATTTTGATTTTTTATCTCCAAAAAAATGGTGTTTGCTATTGTAGATATGTTGGTTGACAGTTTCTTTTCCATTAACTGTCATTTTTTGTGACAATAACGCTAAATATTTAGGTTTTATCTCTAAATGTTCTTCAAGCTTAAACCAGTACGCTTTAGTTTTCGAATAATCGTCCGCGTATGCATCTTTTTTATTATAGCCTAAATTTACTAATTCTTTGTAATCATCAGGTCCTAATCTCTTTTCCGCAAAGCTAGGAGAGGATAAAAATACTATAAAAATAAATATAATTCTAAACATCTGCTAATTTTTGTATCAATTGACTTTATATAGTCAACATAGTTAAATAATAACATGTACAATCATATTAAAGTTACTCCTAATAAAAATAACGTCGGCGCAATCATTGAAGCTGAATTGTCAAAATTTAATAATGACATTATAGAAGAAGTTAAAGATGCATTGGCTGAATACGGTGTAGTTTTTTTTAGAAATCAGAAATTAGACTCAGAAACTTATATTAAGTTTGCAAAACAATTTGGTCCTCTAGCCGAATATCCGATGCTTGAAGGTTTAGAAGGTCACCCTGAAATTACTGTTGTTGAAAAAAAACCAGATGAGCAGATTATGTTTGGAGAAGGTTGGCATACAGATTCTACCTACACAAAAGAACCACCAAGATTTACCATGTTATATTCGGTTAAAACTCCTGAAAAAGGTAAAGGAAATACTCTTTTTGCATCCCAATATAGAAGTTACGAAACTCTTGATGATAGCATGAAAGAAAAATTAAAAAATTTGAAAGCAGTTTTTAGCGCTGATGGTCCAATTTCAAAAACAAGAAATAATAGAGTAAAAGAAAAAGGAACAGGAATTGATCCAAAATCACTAAGCGCAATTCATAATATTGTTAAAGAAAATGAAAGAAATAAAAAAAAATCTCTTTATTTGTCACCAGGTCATGCAATTAAAATTTGCGATATTGATGATGAAGAGAGTAAAAAATTAATGAAAGAATTAGTTGAACATCAAACTAAAGATGAATTTATTTATGGTTTTGAATGGGAGCCAAATTGTTTAGCCTTATGGTCAAATTATTCAGTGCTTCACAATCCTGTAAATGATTTTAATGCACACCGTGTAATGCATAGAATTACTATTCAGTAATTACCAAGGTAACTCAGATCCATCCCAATTAAAAAACTTTCCAGTTTGAGATTGATCAACTGAATTAATAATTTTAACTAAGTGTTTTGCAGACTCTTCTGGTTCTTGAATTTTAAGATTAGTTTTTTGGAATGGTTGAGATAAATTTGATTTAACCGTTCCAGGATGAAGAGCTAAAAATATTGCCTGCTTATTTTTTACCTTCATTTCTATCGATGCTGTTTTTATCAGTTGATTTAAAGCTGCTTTTGAGGCGCGATAAGAATACCATCCACCAAAACCATTATCACTAATTGACCCAACTTTAGCTGACAAAGTTGCAAAAACTGATTTATTTTCACTATCAAGCAAAGGAACAAAATGCTTAATTAAAAGCGCTGGTCCAATTGAATTGATTAAAAAGTTTTTTTTTGCAAAACTAATATCGATACTTTTTAGAGTTTTTTCTGGCATTGAGTCATCATGATGGAGAATTCCCGTTGCATCAAATAAAATTGAAATTGGCTTATTTTTGTTTTTTATAAACTCTGTAGTTTTTATGATTGTATTTTCATCATTAAAATCGATTGAGGGATTAGTTTTGGTTCCGATTTTTAAAACTTCCTTAAACCCAAGTTTTTCTAATTCATTTGCAATAGCATTTCCTATTGCTCCTGTTCCACCAACAATAACTGCTAAATTTTCTATATTCATAAAAAAAGGCCGTAATTAATATTACGGCCTTTTTAAAATTAATCAAACTTATGCGTTTAATGCTTGATCTAAATCAGCAATGATATCATCTGGATGCTCGATACCAATTGACAATCTTACATAACCTGGCGTTACACCAGCTTTAAGCATATCTGCTTCACTTAACTGCGAGTGAGTTGTACTTGCTGGGTGAATAGCAAGAGATCTTGCATCACCAATATTTGCAACATGGTAAAGCATTTTTAAATTATCAATGAATTTTTTACCTGCTTCTAATCCACCTTTAAGCTCGATACCCATTAAAGCACCATTTCCACCTTTGAAATATCTTTTCGCTCTATCTCCTATTTCACCTTCGTGAAGAGATGAGTAAATTACTTTATCGACTTTAGAATGTTTTTGCAAAAAGTCTTTTACCTTTTCAGCATTAGAACAATGTTGCTTCATTCTTAAAGCTACCGTTTCTAACCCTTGAA
Source organism: Pelagibacteraceae bacterium (assembly GCA_022763425.1). Lineage (GTDB taxonomy): Bacteria > Pseudomonadota > Alphaproteobacteria > Pelagibacterales > Pelagibacteraceae > HIMB114. The sequence goes on from JALEGD010000001.1 coordinate 22,082, forward strand.
TAATTTGAAAAGAGTTAAAAGGACTAATAGCAGAACCAAGATCTCTTAACAAAACAACTCTTGCTCTGATAATAAAAGGAATATTAGCACCAGTTAATTGTGGAACTGCATCTCCCCAAACTGCACCATGATAAGATGCATCGGGTTGCCAAATATTTGGTTGTCTATCTTTATTAACAGACCAATCAAATTGACCTGAGTCTACAATAATTCCACCAATACTATTTCCATGTCCTCCAATAAACTTAGTAAGTGAATGCATAACAATTGCTGCACCGTGTTCAATTGGCTTGCAAATCACGGGACAAGCGGTGTTATCCATAACTAGAGGAATACCAAGTGGCCTTCCAATATCTGCAACTTCCTTAATTGGGAAAACTCTTAAAGATGGGTTTGGAAGAGTTTCTGCATAAAATAATCTTGTTTTATCATCAACTGCTTTTTTAAAATTTTCTGGATCAGCTGGATCTGCATAACGAACTTCAATGCCCATAGCTTTTAGAGTGTTGTTAAATAAGTTTACTGTTCCACCATATAAATCAGTTGAAGCAACTACGTTATCACCTGCATTACATAAATTCTGAATTACAAATGCAGACGCTGCTTGACCTGAACTTACGCATAAGCCAGCAACTCCACCTTCTAATGCAGCTACTCTTTCCTCCAACACATTATTTGTTGGATTCATAATTCTTGTATAAATGTTACCAAACTCCTTTAGGCCAAATAAATTTGCAGCATGTTCTGCAGAATTAAACTGGAATGAAGTTGTTTGGTGAATTGGAACTGCTACAGAAGTTTGACTTTCGTCTCTTCTAAAAGTTCCTCCATGAAGACCTATCGTCTCTGGATTTTTGCTTTCTGTTGTCATTGTTTCTCCTTAGTTATTCATTTTAGTCAAAATGATTATCTAAGCTTTTGGGTAGTACGCTTTAGCTGTATCTTAGTCCGCAAGCTGTCTCAAATCGACATCGAGTTTGTATATTTTTTATGAATTTGAATCAAGTAGTTGTTTAATTTTTTTTCTAAATTTCTCGTCCACTGTAAAATAATGATCCCGCTCTTCATGGAGAGATTCACCTGTAGAGTGATATTTTTTTAAATGCTGATAGAAAGATTTTATATCTACCTCAATTTCATTATGGCTATCATCTAAGATTTTTACTTTTTTAGTCATTCTATTTTATTATCAAAATAATAACTAAAATTTTTGCTTAATAAACTGTCAATCCTATAAAAGTTTGAAATTAAAAAAGGTCTTCTGGCATGCACCCTATCGTTAACCCATTTACTCGACCAACCTTTAGTTGTTTTTACGCATAGGTTTGCAAAATTATTTATTTTAAATTTATCTTGAATTTGAAAACAACCATTTAAGAAAATGTCTACATAAGATTGGACAATAGGATGTTTTTCATCAGGATTTAAAATGTTATCTTTTTTTGCGGCATATACCCAAAAATTTTTATTTTTAGTTTGTACTTTCTTATTAAAAAAATCTAATTCCTCAGCCTTTACCTTAGATCTACAATATCCTCGCTCTCTTTTATCTAATTTTAAAATACCCTCTACACTTAATGGATAATATACGGCATTTACGCTTGAACCGACTTTCTTAGAGATAGTTAAAAATGTAATTTTATATCTTGTGCTTCTTTGACCCCATTCTCTTTGAAAATTTTTGATTAATATAGGTTTAACATTTTTTGCATTTTTATTTGTTCTAGTTCTAGACTCTTTTTCCATCAAACTTCCATACCCAATGATAAAATTTTTTGAGCCTTTTTTGGGTATTTGATTACATGTGTCTGCAAAGACATTCGTGTTTAAAAAAATCAATACAAATAACAGCATAAATATTTTCATTTTATAAACCTTAATTTTCTAAAATTATGTTTAGTATCTATAGAAATATAACTATTAAAACTTTTTTTATAATCTTTTAATAAATCCATCGTAATTCTTTGATAGAAACTTATAAATTTCTTAAGTTCATTATTATTCATCCTCAATTTTTTTGGAATTTGTTGCTCTTGTTTTTTTCTCCAATAAAAAACTTGATTAAATGAAGGGATTTTTAAAAAGATTGAAAAGTCAGATTTTTTATAAATCAAAGATGCATATTTCTTGCTCACCTGATTCACATGATTTCTCCATTTCAAATTTTTGTCTAATAATCTTTCCATTTGATTTACAGGTTTTTTTAATCTTGAGATAGAACTCCCCTGATAACCGACACACCACCCTTCTAAAATAAAAATATCATATGGAAAATTTAGATTTATAAATTTTGATTTTAAAACATCGTCATGCCCTTTGGAAAATAATGGTAATTTAAATTTATTTCTTTTCTTAGATTTAAATTTTTTAAGAACTTCTTTTAATAATTTAAGATTATGGGTACCCGGTACACCTCTAGTTAAAAATAAATTTGAAATTTTATTAGATAAATTTTTCCTATCTTTTTTGCCTAAATAAAAATTATCAATAGATAAGACAAGCACCTTTAGCTTATTTTTTTGTAGCTCACTTTTTACATGAGATGAAAATGTAGTTTTGCCTGATCCTTGAGGGCCAGAGATTAAACAAAAAATATTTTTTCTTTTCTTTCTTAAATCAATAATTTTATCGGTAACTTCTTTAACCGTATTTAAATAGGATTTGTTGATCACTTATTAATACAATTTTGACTGTCGAATTTTTCAACAATATCTTTTTTTGGATTAATATAGAATCTTCTCTCGCAAGTTATGATTAACTGGCTTTTTTTATAAACATAAATTTTATAAGGAGAATTAAAAATAATATTTGTAGGCTCGCCTAGTCGCTCTTTTAATGATGAGCTCTTTTTTCCAAGATATTGTTCGAGTATAGATTTTTCTTTTTCTTGAGATTTAGAGATTTCTTTATCAACGTAAGCACATTGGGTAGTAAAGAATATTAACGTGAGTATTGTTAATTTTTTAAAAATATCCATAACCTTATTTTATATTTTTTAAAAACGAATGAAATACGATTTTGCGATTATTGGTAGTGGAATAATTGGGTTAACACTTGCTTTTAAATTAAAACAAAAATTTAATAACTCTAAAATTGTTATTTTCGAAAAAGAACCAAATTCTATCTCTCATGGCTCAGGTAGAAATAGCGGCGTTCTTCACAGTGGAATTTATTATGAACCAGGATCTTTGAGAGCAAATCTTTGTGTGACGGGCGTGAAAGAACTTAAAGAATATATTAAATCTGAAAATCTTTGGATTAATGAGTGTGGCAAGTTACTACTTCCAACTTCAGAATACTCTTATTCAAATTTAGAAAATTTATTTAATCGGGCCAAAAAAAACGGTGTTGAAATTAATAAAATTAAAAATGAAGAGATAAAACGAATAGAGCCCAATACGAATTGTAAGTTTGAATATGGTTTGCATGTGCCATTTACCTCTGTTGCAGATCCTAGAGAAGTTTCAAAATCATTGATTGAAAATTTAAAAAAAATGAATGTTGAAATTAATTATAATTCTAAGATTTTAAAAATTAGTGAACAAAAACTATTTACTCAAAATAACACCATTGAAGCTGGTCATATTTTTAATTGCGCCGGTTTATTTGCAGATGAAATTGCTAAAAACTCTAACCTAGAATTTCGTTACAGCTTTTTACCTTTTAAAGGAAAATATTGGAAAATTACGAAAAAAAGTTTTAAACTTAATCATTTAGTTTATCCCATTCCAGATCTTAGGTATCCTTTTTTAGGTTTGCATTCTTCACATAATCGACATGGAGATTTTTATATTGGGCCAAGCTCAACGCCAGTATTTGGGCGTGAACAATATAATGGAATTTTAGGAGATAATCTTAAAGAAAGTATTAGTTTAATTTTTAACTTTAGTAAAAAAATTATCTTTAATGAAAACAAACTTCGCACTTTAGCATTACAAGAATTATCCTTGTTAACAAAACGTGGTTTTTTTAATCAAATAAAAAAAATGTTTAATAATGTTAATCCAGATGATCTTGAATTATCTGATCAAAAAGTAGGTATACGCTCTCAAATCTTTGATCCTCAAAGTAAAAATCTTGTTAATGATTTTGTTGTTATTAATCAAAAAAATACAACTCATGTACTTAATGCTATAAGTCCTGCTTGGTCAGCTTCTTTTGCCTTTGCAGACCATTTAATAAATGAAGCAGCATTATAATGTTACCAATTATAAATCACCCTGATTATGTTGCTCAAATAGGAGATGATCATCGTTTTCCAATTAAAAAATTTGGTGAATTAATAAAGTTACTTAGAAAAAAAAATATAGCGACAAAGTATAATACTTTTGAGCCTGATGAGGTTTCAGTGAAAACTCTATTAAATGTGCATACCGAGGAATATATTAATAAAATTAACAATTTATCATTAGATAAAGATGAAATAAGAAAACTTGGTTTTCCATTAGTTAAAAGTGTCAGAAGAAGATCTTTTGTTGCAACAGGCGGTACCGTTCTGGCTTCAAAACTTGCGGTAAAACATAAGCTAGCGTGCAATACTGCGGGTGGCTCTCATCATGCATTTTCAAATCAAGGTAACGGTTATTGTGTTTTTAATGATGTTGCTGTTGCTACTAGTTATTTAAAAAAAAAATATAAATATAAAAAAATCTTAATTTTAGATTTGGATGTGCACCAAGGAGATGGAACTGCTAAAATTTTCGAAAGTGATGACAGTGTTTTCACTGTGAGTATTCATTCTAAAAAAAATTATCCATCAAAAAAACAAAAAAGCAATATAGATATTGAGCTTGAAGATGGAATTAAAGATGAAGAATACCTTAATGTTGTGAATCAATTACTTCAAAAAATTGGAGACCTTCAATTTGATTTTGTTTTTTACGTCGCTGGAGTAGATGTTCATTTTGAAGATAGATTAGGTAAATTAAATATTACTGAAACTGGAATAAGAAAAAGAGAAGAATTAGTCATTAATAATTTTTTTAAAAGAAATATACCTTTATGCGGTGTCCTTGGAGGAGGATATAACCATAATTTCGAGCAATTAGTTAATTTGCACTCCATTCTTCATGAGACTTGCAAAAAAATTTTGGAAAATTAAAAAATTGTAACTAATTCCTCAGATGATGTAGGGTGAACAGGGACAGTCTGTCTTAGATCATTAAGATACAATCCTTTTTGAAAGGCAATTGCCAATGATTGAATAATTTCAGCTGCACTCTCTCCAATATAAATTAAACCTAAAACTTTTTCTGATCTTGGATCATACATAACCTTTATAAATACTTTGCTTTTTTTATTTTTCATAAAAGAGTACTTGAGAGGACCAAACTCAGTAGTTAATATTTTATACTTTTTCTTCAGTTTAATAAGATCATTTTCCCCATATCCAATTGATCCGACTTCTGGCTGGGTAAAGATTGCAGATGCGACTTTATTATAATCTAATGTTAATTGAGGTTTTTTGCCCCTAATATGATCAAATAAAATCATTGCCTCTCTAATAGCAACTGGTGTTAAATTTTTTCGATTAGTCACATCGCCAATAGCATAAATAGACTGGTCGTTTGATCTTGAGTTATTATTAACTTTAATTGCTCTTTTTTTATCTAATTTAATTTTTGTATTTTCTAAATTAAGACTATCTACATTTGGCGATCTTCCGATTGCATAAATTAATAAATTTGTTTTGATTGTTTTTTTATTAGTAATAATATTGATTTTTGTTCCAGATTTTTTAATCTCTTTTAATGAAGTTTCGTTAAAAACTTTTATTCCTCTTTTTACAGCATACTCTAAAATACGTTTTCCAATATCTGGATCAAATTCATTAAGAACTGTCTTTTTTCTTATAATTAAATTGACTTCATAATTTAAATTTTTCAACAAAAACGCAAATTCTAATGCAATATAACCACTGCCAACTATTGATATATTTTTTGGCAATTTTTTTAATTCAAAAAATTGATCTGAACTTATACCAATTTTTGACCCTGGGATATTTGGATAATTTGGTTTTGAACCTGTGGCTACTATTATTTTTTTAGCACTAATAATTTTTTTACCTCTTTTTAACAGAATTTTTTTTGACGATAAAAATGACCCATGATCTTGGATTATTTCAACACCAGCTTTTTTTAAATTTTTAATATAAATTTTATTTAATCTTGAGATTTCTTTATTTTTTTTTTGTACTAAAGTTTTCCAACTATGATTTGATTTTCCAACACTCCAACCATAAGTCTTGGCATCAATTACCTGGTCGTTAAAGTTAGAAGCATAAACATATAATTTTTTAGGTACACATCCTCTTATTACGCAAGTGCCTCCAACACGACTGTTTTCCAAAATACAAACTTTTTTACCAGTGCCAGCCATTAATCTTGCAAAACGCACGCCTCCGGAACCAGCGCCAATAACAATGAAATCGTACTGTTTTTTCATAATGTATTTTTTTATATAATTATATTATGTTATAAGTCCATATGCCTTCATTTGATGTCATTAGCAAAGTAAATCAACAAGAATTAACAAATGCGATTTCAAATTGTAATCGTGAAATATCAACACGTTTTGATTTTAAAGGCCTGCATATTGTCATTGAACCAAACCAAAAAGAAAATACGATAACTGTAGTTGCTCCTGATGATTTAAAATTAAAACAAGTTAATGATTTACTAAAAGGTCATTTAGTTAAAAGAAAAATTGATCCAAGAATTTTTGATATTCAAACAGCTGTTGAAGCATCAGGGTCATCAAAAAGACAGATTATAAAGATTAAAGAGGGAATATCACAAGAAGCTGCTAAAAAAATTATTGCGGAAATTAAAAAAACTAAAATCAAAGTTCAGGTCAAAATACAAGGTGACGAACTACGTGCAGACGGCAAAAAGAAGGATGATCTTCAAGAAGTAATGCAATTTATAAAAAGTATTGATATTGGACAACCTGTCGAATTTACTAATTTTAGAGATTAATGAGTAAACGTTACTCTGGAAAATCAAGAAAAGATAAAAAATTTAATAAGAGAGCTAAACTAAGCAAAAAAGGGAAATCTAAATTAAAAAAGTAATTGATTTAAATTTTAATCAAGATTAAACATACCACCCAATGCAAAAAGAATTAGCAACACTATCTAAAAAATTAGCAAAAGCCTTTAATACTAATTCGCTTATAGCCCCTTTACCTTCTAAGTTTTGCAAAAATACAAAAAATGCAAATTTATTAAGAGTTGCGTCGGAAAAATTGATTAAAAGTCCTATCATTGGTTTCAAGGCGGGTGGTACTGGAAAAGCAATGCTAAAAAAATGGAAAGAAAAAGAACCTTTTTATGCTTCAATTTTTAAAAAAAATCTTGTTAAAACTAATTCTAAAGTAAAGCTTTCAAAAAATACTTTTGGAATTGAACTTGAAGTATTTTATTTTCTAAAAAAGAATGTTTTAGAGTCAAAATCAAAAATTACAGAAAAGAATATTGGGCGTTATATCGATGGTATGGGACCGTGTATTGAGCTTGTTGGATACAGACAAAGAAAAAAAGGTGTGTCTTGTCTTGGAGATTTGACTGCTGACTTTGGTTGTAATGTAAAATTTATTATTGGAAAAAAACAAAAATATAAAAAATTAAAATTTAATAATTTACCAACTACTCTTTTTAATAAAAAAAGTGGTCAAACAGTTAATGGAAATACAAAAGCAGTTTACGATAGCCCATTAAAATCACTTGTTTGGTTGGTTAACCGTGCAAGAAAAGATAAAGTCACTATAAATAAAAATTTCTATGTATTTACTGGTTCAACAGTTGGTGTTGTTCCGATACTTAAAAAAGGTTTATTTGAAGGCCAAATTAAATCTTTGGGAACTGTAAAAACAACAGTTCGATAATTATTTTTTTAATTTTCTCTCTTTATCAAACATAACCGCCAAGCGATCGATAATATAATCGGAAGCTTCAAAAATATCTTTGGGCTGAAAGTTTTTAGCATTTCCAATATCAGTCTTATCATCCAGACAGATAGGGTTTTTTAGACGTTGAGTTACATCCTCACCTTCAACGTATAATAATATTAAATAATCTTTATCTGTAGCAGCATCATCATTTCGAATTAAACATTCTCCACTCTCTGAAATATTATCTATGAATCTTAAAGGTGATCTTTTTTTGGTAATATATCTTTTGTTAATCTGGAAAACGATTGACTTCATGTTTCTTGAAAATCTTTCTAAACGTTCAACTAATTTTTGTTTGAGCGCGTTTTCGGCTTTCTCAGCTTCTAAGATTGCCCTAGCTTCTTCTCTACTTTTCCTTCTAACTTCTAATTCTTCAAGTTGTTTTTCTCTTAATTTCTGACGATATTCTTGATATTTTTGACGTATTACAGCAAATCGATCTCCCACTTTCCATAGATGATCTTTAAGCTGATAAATTTTCTTTCGCTCTTCGAGCTTTATATCTTTGATAAGTTGTAGTCTAAATTTTTCACGATCTCGTTCCTTTTTTTCAGCAAATTTTTGCTCTTGTTTCAAAAGCTTTTCAAGATTTTGAATATCTCTCTTTGTTTGTTTGATTTTTAATTTTTCTAAATAAATAAGAAATTTTATTTTTAGACGTCTAAAATATTCATAAACTTTTTCTTTTAATTTTTCGAAAAAAGATGGTTTTTGAATAGTCTTTATTTTTTTAATTTTTTTCTTTTTAGATTTTTTTTTCTTGAGCTTAAATATTTTTTTAAAATTTTTTTGCTTTTTAAGTTTATTTTTTTTTAGTTTTTTTTTTGTTTTTAAGCTTGATTTCGAGAGTTTTTTTTTCTTTTTAAAATTGTTTTTCTTTCTAATTTTAGATGATTTTTTTTTAAATTTATTTTTCTTTTTTATTTTTAAAGGTTTTTTTTTAACCTTTTTTTTTGTTTTTTTAGTCTTTTTCTTTTTATTTTTTTTCGACATTTGATTTTTTTATTGCTTCAATCAATTGTTCAACGGACTGAGCACCTGATATAGATAATTGATCATTAAATACATAAAATGGAACTCCAGTAATACCCATTTCTTTCGCAACATTGTCCATTTTGTCTATTTTTTTTATATTTTCTTCATCATTTAAATACGTCTTAACTTCATTTACATCTAAATTATTTTTTTTTGCAATAGACATTAAAACTTCTTCATCCCCAATATCTTTTGCTTTATTAAAATAACTTTCAAATAAATCTGAAATCACTTCATTTTCAGCTTTATACTTTCTTGCGAGATCTATTAATAAATGAGACTTAACAGTATTTGGTGTTCTTTTGATCTTATCAAGCTTAATTTGTAAATTTTCTTGTTCACCTTGCAATATCATGTTGTCATACATGGGTTTTGCATTTTCAATGCTACCAAATTTTGTTTTGATATATTCAATTCGGTCCATCCCGTCTTTGGGCATTGAAGGATTGAGTTGAAAAGGCAAGTTCATCACAATTGTCTCTGGAAGGTTAAGTTTTTTTAATGCTTGGTTCAACCTTTCTTTACCAATATAGCACCAGCCACAAATTGTGTCTGAAAACATTTTAATTTGCATGAATTATTTAAATTCTTTTAATAAACTCTCAGCACTTCTAGCAAAAAGATTAGTATCACTATTAATTGCAACGAATGTATACCCGGCCTCAACATATTTTTTTGCATAGTCTTTTTTAGCAGTAAGAATTCCTGCAGGTTTTCCAACTTTGTTACATACATCTAGAGCTTCATGAATTAAATCTTGAACTTCCTGATCTTCAAATTTTCCAATTTTTCCAATAGACCCAGAAATATCACTAGGCCCCATAAAAATCCCATCTACCCCATCGATTTTGCTAATCTCTGGAATATTTTTTATTGCGTCTTTAGTCTCACACTGAACTATCACGCAAATTTCTTTTTCAGCATCCTCATAATAATTTTCAACATGACCATATCGATTCATTCGAGCGGCTGACATAATTCCTCTAATTCCTTTAGGTGGATACCTGGTTGCAGCAACCGCTGCTTTTGCCTCTTCAGCATTTTGAACAAAGGGAAACAGAATTGTTTGTGCTCCCATATCAAGAATTCTTTTTACCATTATTGGTTCATTCCAAGGTACCCTTACAACGGGTTCAGTATCATAACCTTCCATAACCTGTAATTGTGTTAATACCTCTTGAATATCATTTGGAGAATGCTCCATATCAATCACAGACCAGTCAAAACCTGTAACTGAAACAATTTCGGCAATGGTATTATTGGATAAACAGCTCCAAATTCCAATTTGTTTTTTTTTATTAGCTATATTTTCTTTAAATTTATTTTTTTTGATTTTCATATTCAATTGTTATCTTTATTTAAGAAGTTTATCAAATTTTTTAAATAAATCCTTTTCATTTCCTTTTAACAAATCATTTAAAATATCTTTTTTTAAATTCTTTATTTTTTTTTCAAATTTTTGCTTCACTTTTTGCTTCAAAATATCATTTTGAACTTTTGCTATGATGTTAGTTAATATCATTGCCGCAACATCTTTGAAATGATTGGCATTTTTTGAGTTTCCAACATTTAAAAACTCCATATCACTTAATTTTGTATTCGTATTAACTTGCAAGTCGTCCGAAACAACTTGAGCATATGCATTTTTAAAAGTAAGTTTTTTTATAATAAAATTTTTATCTTTTTCCTTTTGAGGATAAATTTTATCATTCTTACTTGATCCACCGCCTACACTTCTTTCTTGTTTTAAAGCCTGATTAATTAGAGATAAGTTATCTACGATCTGCCCATTTCGAATGGATACTTTATACTGAAAATTAATACCTTTGATATCAACTAACTTAACTTCTACTGTATCACTCGTAACAGACTTTAGATTAGTAATGATTTTAACATCTTTAATTTTTAATAATTCTCCAGGAAAGCCATCATTGTTTTTAATACTAATATTTTTTAATGTTATTTGTTCTTTTAAAAAATCGATCTTTAAATTTTCTATCTTAACTTCACGTTGTGAAGCTTCCGTAGCTTTATTTTCAATAATATTTTTTGCAATGTCATCCGCTTTAAATTCTGAGAATAAATAAACTCCGCCAACAATTAGTGTAATTAAAATAATAAAAAATCTCATATTAAATATAGAACCAGACTAATAATAAGAATTATAGGTAACACAAGAATAAAACCGATGATTTTGTTCTTAATAAAAAAATAATCTAAAATACTAAGTAAAAATTTTATTTTTCTCATTTATGTATCTCAAGAAGTATATCTCTTGCTCGGTTAATTTTGCTAGCTAATTCATTGCTTCCAGATTTATCAGGATGAGCTTGCTTTATTTTTGTTTTATGTGCATTTATAATTTCTTGCCTCGAGCAATTCCGCTCTAATCCTAAAATTTTATATGCCTCATTCACTTCGCCAAATGATGATGTAAAAGTTCCATTTGATCTATTTTTTCTAACTTTTAAAATCGTAGAAACTAATCGGTAAAGATAAACAAGGTTTACAAAATTAAATACACTTCGTTTAAGTGCGGTTCCAATAACTGCAAAAAAAGGTAAAGAAAGTAAATACCTGCCAGCTAAAATTAATAAAATAATTGCGGTTACCGATAGAAGAATAATTCCAAACTTAAACATTCCAGAGAATGTTTTTTTATCCATATTGGAAATTAGCCAAAGAACACCATATAAGATAAGGAATATAACTAAGCTTAAAACAATCAGATTCATTTATGAAATTAGTACCTAAATTAAGAAAAGAAAAAAAGGTGATAAATCTTCATGGCGATGAATTGATCGATGATTATGCATGGATCAAACAAAAAGACTGGCAAAGTGTTCTTAAAGATCCTTCAAAGCTAAATGGAGAAGTTCTAAAATATATTAAAGAAGAAAATGATTATAAATCTGATCAACTAAAAGATTTAACTGACTTAAAAAATAAAATTTTTAATGAGCTTAAAGGAAGAATAAAGGATAAAGACTCCTCCGTTCCTATAAAAGATGGCGCTTATAGTTATTACAGTAAATATTTAGAAAACTCTGAATATCCTCAATTTTTAAGAATTGATGGCAATAATAAAGAAGAGGTGATTTTTGATGCAAATCTAAAATCTAAAGACTTTAAATTTTTTAATCTAAGCTCTGTTAGTCACAGCCATGATCACAAATATTTAGCATACAACGTCGATACTAATGGAAGTGAACATTATGATTTATCTGTCGAAGAAATTGAAACAAAAAAAGTTATTACTAAAAAAATTGAAAATACAACTGGTGAAATTATCTGGCACCCAAATAATAAAATAATTTTCTATACAGTTTTAGATAATAATCACAGACCTAATAAAATTTTTGCTCATGAAATAGGATCTGATCCAGCTAATGATCAACTTATATATGAAGAAAAAGATGCTGCATATTTTTGCTCTCCTTCATTAAGTCAAAGTAAAAATTATCTTTTGATTAGAACAGGAGATCATCAAACTTCTGAGTATTGGTTTAGCCAAATAGAAGACTTTAGAAATATTAAATGTTTTAAAAAAAGAAAAGACCGAGAAGAATATGAAATAGATCACGCAAATGGAATTTTTTATATTCTAAATAATTTTAATGAATGTAAAAATTTTAAAATCTCAACTGCGAGTATTGAGGATATTAATATTTGGAATGATTATATAAAATATAATCCTAAACATTTATTGCTCGATTTTACAGTATTAAAAAATTGGTTTATTTTGTTTCAAAGAGTTGATGGATTAAATCAAATTTTAATTAAAAGTTTAGAAAATTCTGAAGAACATTTAATTAAATTTGATGATGAAACTTATGAACTCTCTCTTTCAGGACAATATGAATTCGATACTGATTTAATAAGAATTTCTTATAGCTCACCAATTACACCTGCAACGGTTTACGATTATAACTGCAAGGAAAGAAAAAAAATTCTAAGAAAAACTCAAGAAATTCCATCGGGTTATGAAAAAGATAATTATGTTTGCAAACGAGTACTCGTGAGCGCTCATGACCAAGAGCAAGTGCCTCTAACTATTTTTTTTCATAAAGATACACCGTTAGATGGAGATGCTCCCTTACTTCTATATGGTTATGGAAGTTACGGCATTACTATTCCAGACAGCTTTTCTTCAAACAGATTTTCTTTAATCGACCGTGGATTTGTTTACGCCATCGCTCATATCCGGGGAGGGCGCGAAAAGGGCCAAGAATGGTACGAAAATGGCAAGTTAATGAATAAAAAAAACACGTTTTTAGATTTTATTTCTTGTGCAGAATATCTTTGTAACAATCAATATACCTCCAAAGGCAAAATCATTGCTCAAGGTGGTTCTGCTGGTGGCTTGTTAATGGGATATATTTCTAATGAAAGACCAGATCTTTTCCTAGGCATTATAGCTCAAGTTCCTTTCGTTGATATTTGTAATACGATGCTTGATGAAGAACTTCCGTTAACTATAACTGAAATTCCTGAATGGGGTGATTTAAAAAATAATAAAAAAGCTTATCAGTATATTAAAAGTTATTCTCCCTACGATAATGTTAAGAAACAAAACTATCCTAACATGCTTATTACGGGTGGTATTACTGACCCGCGAGTAACCTACTGGGAAATGACAAAATGGATTGCTAAATTAAGAGATTGCAAAACAGATAATAATTTAATGATGCTAGATATGAATATGGATGCAGGACACAGTGGCGCAAGTGGAAGATATGATTATTTAAATGAAGTTGCGCTTGCATATATTTTTGCTTTAAAAATTTCTAACAAAGCTACATCTTGAAAAATTAAAATTCATTCCCATATCAAAAGTATGGGTCGCTTAATGTTAGGGCCTATAAAAAAAGTACTTGCTTAACAAAGGAGGAAAAATGAGTAATGCTTTATCTATATTTAATCAACTAAGACCTGTTACTGTAGGTTATGATAATATTTTCGATCATTTTGAAAAAATGTTTGAGGATGATTTTTTTAAGACACCTTCAGTAAACTATCCACCATACAACATCGTAAAAACTGGTGAAAACCAATACAATGTTGAAGTGGCATTAGCAGGATATAATAAAAAGGATATCGCCATCGAATATGCTGATAACCTTTTAACAATCAAATCTGTTAAAAAAGATAGTTCAGAAACTAAAGATGAAAACGGCAATGTTATTCATCAAGGTATTTCTAAAAGGTATTTTAGTAAATCTTTTACAATCGCTGATGACACCGAAGTTAAAGGCGCTGAACTAAAAGATGGTCTTTTAAAAGTTTCTTTGGAAAGAATTATTCCAGAAGCTAAAAAACCAAGACAAATTGAAATACAATAAATAATATAGGTAGAGGCGACTTTAGTCGCCTCTAGACTATCTTTTAATTTTTTTTTCTAATTTATCCCAAAAAATTTTTTCTAACTTTGTATTATTTAACCGGTTAATTTCTTGCATCCCGGTTGGTGAAGTGACATTAATTTCTGTTAAATAATTTCCAATGGCATCTATGCCTGTAAAAAATAAACCTTTTTTCTTTAAATAAGGTTTAAGTTCTGCACAAATTTTCTTATCCCTAAAAACTAAACCCGTTTTTTTTGCAGATCCACCAGCATGAAAGTTAGCTTTAATGCTTCCTGTTTTTGGTATTCTAGCAACTGATCCCGCATATTCTCCATCGATAAGTATAATTCTTCTATCTCCTTTACCTATCTCTTTGATAAATTTTTGAGCAATAATTGCTCCTTTGTATTTTTTAATCATGCGTTGAATGATTGTTTTATTTTTTGATGAACCTTTTTTTACCTTTTCAACACCTTCACCGCCATTACCATAGAGAGGTTTGAGAATAGTAAATTTTTGTTTTTTAATAAAATTTTGAATCTCAATTAAATCTTCAGAAATTAACGTATTTGGAATTAAATTCTTAAAATTAAACATTGATAATTTTTCAGGATTATTTCTGATCTCAGTTGGGTTATTGATAACCAATACTTTTTTATTCAGCATTTCTAAAAAATAAGTTGCAGTTATATATTCCATATTAAATGGAGGATCTTGCCGAACCAGTACACAATGAAATTGATTTAAATTAACGGATTTTTCTTTTTGTTTTTTAAAAAATTTTTTACTTGAATTAACAATTTTAAAATAAGATCCTTTTGCGGTAATTGTGTTGTTTTTTAAAGAAATATCTTTGGGTAAATAATGAAATATTTTATGCCCTCTTTTTTGCGCCTCTTGAGCTATGACAAAAGTACTGTCTTCCTTTGGATTAATTTTTTCCAAAGGGTCCATTTGAATGGCAATATTAAAACGCTTTTTCATCAAAAATTAAATCTAAATTATTTTTATATTTTTTATTAAATTCTTCGATCAAAATATTTGATAGATTTTTTTTATTTTCAACAAAACCATAAAGGTCTTTTAAAAAAATACTCTCATCATCATTATTAGAGTTTAATTTTTTTCTATGCTCCAAACCTTTTTTTGATAAATCTAAAAACAATTTAACATAATCATGAATTGATTTACCTAGTAATTCAGCTTCAAATCCTTTTTTTCCAGCATCTAAATAAGCTTGATTAACCTCTTTAAATTTCCATTCTTTACAAATTTCATAACACTCATCTAAAGTATGTTGATCATATAAAATTCCAGTCCAAAAAGCTGGAATAGAACAAATTCCTGACCACGAACAAGAGTCAGCTGGTCTTATTTCTAAATATTGCTTCACCCGAACTTCTGTAAAAATTGTCGACAAATGATTTGCCCAATCTTCAAGATTAGCTTCTTCATGATTGACCTCTTCTAATTTACCATTGATAAAATCTTTAAAATTTTTTCCTGAAACATCGATGACATTATTATTTCTATTTACGAAATACATTGGTACATTTAATGCATAATCACAATATTGCTCATAAGAATTTTCTTTATCAAAAAAAAATGGAACTAACCCTGATCTATCTGGATCTGTGTGCTGCCAAATATGAGTGCGGTAACCTATGAAGCCATTTAATTTACCTTCTAATATTGGAGAGTTAGAAAATAAAGATATTGCAATCGGAACTAAACAACTTGCAACTTTTGTTTTTTTTCTAAAGTCATCTTCAGATGAAAAATCAAAATTAACCTGGGTTGCTGCTGTTCTATGCATCATATCTAAACCAAGGCTGCCCATTTTAGGCATATAGTTTCTCATAATAGTATATCTTTTTTTCTTAAGCTTATGAATTTCATCAAATTTTGCATTTGGCATGAAGCCTATTCCGATCACACCAATTCCAAGTTTTGAACAAGCTTGTTTTAATTCTTTTAAATATAAATTTACTTCTTTGCAGGTTTCATGAATTGTTTCACAGGGTGCACCTGATAGTTCTATTTGCAAGCCTGGTTCCAGCGTGATGGATAAATTTTCTTTCTTTAAGCCAATAACATTATTATTTTCCTTAATTTCATTCCATTGATTTTCTTTTAAAATATTAAAAATTCCGGTGATGCCTTTTTCTGAAAAATCTACAGGTTTTTTTGTTTTAATATAAAAGAGAAATTTTTCATGCTCAGTACCAATTTTAAAAAGCTTTGAACTTTTTTCCCCTTGTTTAAAATAATTGACTAAACTTTCTTTCAATAACATTTAATTTTCAATCTACTCTAGAAATTTTTCAATAGATAGACAAAAAAAATCCACATACAAAATTTTTAAAAACTCAAAAAAATATCGAATTACAATATAGTTAGAATTGGAGGAAAAAATGTTTGAAAAATATTTTGAATTTAAAAAAAATAATACAGATTTAAGAACAGAAATTACTGCTGGTATTACAACTTTCTTGACCATGGCATATATCATGTTTTTAAATCCTATTATTTTAAAAGATGGTGGCTTTGATTTTGGTGGTGTATACACGGCTACAATTTTAGCCTCAGCTGTTGCTTGTTTTATCATGGCTTTCTATGGAAAAAGTTGGCCAGTTGGATTGGCACCTGGCATGGGATTAAATGCATTCATCGCTTATGGTGTTTGTAAAGGAATGGGTTATTCGCCAGATCAAGCACTAGGAGCTGTATTTATTGCGGGTATTTTGTTTCTAATAATTTCTTTAACCCCAATTCGTGCTTGGATCATAAACTCAATTCCAAAAAGTTTAAAACTTGGAATTGGCGCTGGAATTGGTTTGTTCTTAGCAATTATTGGAATGGAAATTATGGGTATCACTGTTGATCATCCTGTAACCTTGGTAACGCTTGGTAATCTTAAAGATCCAATTGTCATCCTTGCTTGTTTAGCTTTTGTTTCAATGATTGTTCTTGAAAAACTAAATGTGAAAGGAAATATTATTATTGGTATTCTCGTATTTTCTATCATTGCATGGGTTGCTGATTTATCAAAATTTAATGGTGTTGTTGGATCAATTCCTCCAATGAAACATTTATTTACTTTTGATCTTTCTGCTGGACTTACAGCTGGAATGGCAACTGTTGTGTTTACTTTATTCTTTGTAGATTTTTTTGACACTGCAGGAACACTTACTTCTGTTGCAAATGTTGCGGGTAAAGTTGATGCAAGTGGAAGAGTAAAAGATATCGACAAAGCAATGCTATCTGATAGTGTTGGAACCGTTGCAGGTTCTTTACTAGGGACAACAACAGTCACAAGTTACATTGAATCTGGTTCTGGAATTAAAGCTGGTGGAAAAACAGGAATGACATCGCTTGTCATTGGTGTTTTATTTTTAGCATGTCTTTTCTTTGCACCACTTGCTACCTCTTTACCAAAACAAATTGATGGTGCTGCATTGGTATATGTGGCTATTCTTTTTGTCAGAAACATCACTGACATTGAATGGGATGATATTTCTGAATCAGGTCCAGCTGTATTAGCTATGATTACCATGCCGCTAACTTATAGTATCAGTTATGGGATTGCTTTAGCATTCCTTGCTTATGCGTTAATAAAAATCGCGAGCGGAAAAGCAAATACTGTAAACCCTGCAATATGGGTTGTTGCAGTTCTAAGCTTTATTAGTTTTGCGATAATCTAAGCTATTATAAACCACTAGGGTTCAAAAAACCCTAGTGGTTTTTTTTATATCTTCAATTCTAATTTCTTCGTATTTTTCAAAAGGTTGAACGATCCAAGGGCTATCTTTTAATCTATTTGCACAATAATCTGGTTCAAAAGTGGATTGAGATTTTTTCCATAGAACTGCAGTTCTAATTTCTTTAATATTTTCTCTCATGGGACGATAATTTTGTAACCACTCGATACTTTTGTTTAATGTTACACCCGTATCTGACAAGTCATCACATAATAAAATATTACCACCTAATGTGTGGGCTGTTGAACTAAGTTCTCTTGAAAAAATAATTTGACCCTGCTCATTTTCTATCTGGTCTCCAGAGTATGACTCGACTGCCATATAAGCACATTTAATTTTAAAAATTCTGCTCAAAACGTCAATGATAGGTGCACCTCCACGCATAATGCCTACTAATAAATCGACCCTAAAACCTGAGTCGTGAACTTGAATCGCTAACTCTTCAACTGTTTTGTTGTATTCATCCCAGTTAACAATTAATTTATTAACCATAAGTATTTATTAATTAATTTTAAGGAGAAGTAAATGAAAGGATATTGGATAGCGCTATATAATAAAATTGAAGATCAAAATAATTTATCAAAATATGCTGAGGCAGCAACAAAGGCTATTATAGGATATGGTGGGTCGCCTGTTGTAAGAGGGGGGGATTATAAATGCTTAGAAGGAACTAATTTTCCAAGAACGGTGATTTGGGAGTTTCCAACATACGAGAAAGCAATAGAATGTTATAACTCAAAAGAATATCAAACTGCTTGGTCACATGCAAAAGACACTACGTCTCGAAACTTACAAATATGCAAACAGTTTAGTAACTGACTACAACAGGATCAATACTTCTCCACAAATACCACGTGGCAACTGTACAATAAGGAGACCATTTTTTTTGAAATCTATTAAGTTGATTTTTTTTTGGTGGATAAGAAGTTTTATAATTAATCGATATAGCTCGTAACAATCCTATATCCTGTACTGGAAAAATATCAGGTCTTAATTGATTAAAAAATAAAAACATTTCAGCAGTCCATTTCCCTATCCCTTTGACAGTAGTTAGATGGTTGATTGCTTCATGATCATCCATCTTTTTTAATTTACTAATATTAATTTCTTTAGTCTTAAATTTTTTTGCCAATATTTTTAAATATAAAATTTTTTGCCTTGATAAACCGCATGATGAAAGCTGACGTGATGAAAGTTTTAAAACATTTTCCGGCTTAATTTTTTTTGATTTAGCTTCGAATTTTTTCCAAACTGAGTTTGCTGCCTGAACGGATATTTGTTGGCCCACAATTGATTTACATAAAGAAAAAAAAGGGTCTTTTCTGCTTTTTAGATAGCCTGGATATTTTTTTATAAGTTTTCCTAATATTTTATCTTTTTTAACTAAATATTTTTTTCCCTGTTCCCAATATTTTGGTTTTGTCATTTTAAACCTGTCTAACTAAAGTCGAATTAATTTTTTTGTCTGCTTCTCTTTTAAAAATTATTAAAGTACTAAATATGATTAAACATGCCCCAGATATAGTAAATAATGAAATTTCTTCATGAAAAATAAACCAGCCAGCTAATATAGCAAAAACTAAACTTAAATATTTTATTGGAGTTACCAAGGATATATCGGCCTCTCTGATAGATTTTGTAAGAAAAATATTTCCAATAGATCCACTTAATCCTATTAAAATTAAAAAGTAATAATCTTCAGGATTAATTTTTTTCCAGCCTAAATAAATTGATACAATTCCAAAAAATATTAATACAATTGTAAAATACAAAGCAATCAAATAATCAGGTTCAGTTTTAGATAATTTTTTTATTGCAATAGATATTGTTGCAAATCCAATACAAAATAAAATTGGAAAAATGGAATAATACGTAAATAAATCTGTCCCAGGTTTTAAAACTATAACAACACCTGTTAGACCTAAAAAAATTGCAAACCATCTAATAATGCGAACGACTTCATTTAGAAAAATAATTGAAAAAATTGTAGCAAAAATTGGGGCTGCAAAACTTATCGTTATAGCATCAGCTAATGGCAAAAATTTTAATCCTAAATATAAAAAGGTCATCGCAAAAGCACCTCCAAAGGCCCGTATCAAATGAAGTTTGATTTTATCTGTTTTTAATAAATTTCTAAATCTATCTCTTGGGATTATAAATAAAATTGGTAATAATCCAAATAACCCTCTAAAAAAAATTAATTGACCGGTTGGATAATTTGAAGACATAAGTTTAACTGAAATATCCATGACTGAAAAGCTAATTACACTTAAGATCATATAAATAATACCTAATTGATTTTTACTAATCATCTAAAATCTAGTATCATGAGATAGGAAAAAATAAATGAATTTAGTTAACAGTGATTGGTTAAGTCAAAACTTAAAAAATAAAAATTTAAGTATTTTAGACTGTTCTTGGCACTTGCCAGGAACAAATCGAAATGGAAAAGAAGAGTTCTTAAAAGAAAGAATACCTGGAGCAATTTTTTTTGATATCGATTATTTTTCAGACGAGAATTCTGAGTATCCACATACATTAATAAATAAGGATACTTTTTCAAAAAAAGTTTCTGAGATAGGAGTTAAAAACACTGACCATGTTATTTGTTATGATGCTTTAGGGATATTTTCCTCTGCAAGAGTATGTTGGATGTTTAAGCAATTTGGCCATCAAGAGGTATCAATCTTAGATGGAGGGTTAAAAAATTGGAAATTAAAAAATTTAGAAATTGAAAATAGTGATTATAAAAAAAAAGAGATATCAAATTATATAGCAGTAAAAGAGCCAAATAATGTTAAATACTTTGATGATATAAAAAAAAATATCACAAATCATTCATTTCAATTAGTTGATGCCCGACCTGCAGGGAGATATGAAGGATCTAGTCCTGAACCAAGACCTGAATTACAAAGTGGAAGCATCGAAGGTAGCAAAAATATCCCTTTCTCAGATTTAATTGATCCAAAAACGGGGTGCTTAAAAAGCAAAGAAGACCTAAAAAAAATCTTTAAAGAAAAAAAAATATCTAAAAATGAAGACATAACTTTTTCATGCGGATCAGGTGTTGCAGCTGCAATTGCGGGAACTGCATATAATCAAGTTTTTGATAAAGAGTTTAGTATTTATGATGGTTCATGGACTGAATGGGCTATTAAAAATAAACTTCTTAAATAAAAAAGATAAAAGATTCCTTTAATTTGTCCTAATTCAATATTATATGTTCAACCTACTAGCGAAAATTTAATTTATTGTCCAAAATGAGCACTAAAAAAAAACTAATAATAATACTTAGCATCGTTGCTGTCGTTATTACCTCAGTAATAATTGGTAGAGCAGTAATTGCAAATATTGTTAAGGATAAAATTAAAGAAGCTAGAGATAGGCCTGTCGGAGTCATTGCAGCGAAAGTTAATTTTTCAAATTTTTTTGATAAACTTGAAACATTTGGCACAGCCATTGCAAATCAAACGTTCTCTATAAGAATAAAAAAAGAAGAATTAATAAGCTCAATTAATTTTGATGAATACCCTTCTGTCAAAAAAGGAGATGTAATTGCAAAACTAAATGATCAAATTATTGTTGCTCCTTTCAATGGCAAAGTTGGAAAAAGGGAAATAACACCAGGAATTCTTGGTGGAGATGACTCAATTATCGCAACGTTAGATGATATCGAAACCTTAAAAATAGATATAAAAATTCCTGAAAATTTTTTAGGTGTCCTCAAAAAGGGATTAAAAATTGAAGCAAGCTCATCTGCTTTTGAGGAAACGTTTACAGGACAACTTGAAACAATAAGCTCAAGGGTTGATCCAACTACAAGATCTATCTTAGTTCAAGCAAAAATTAATAATGAATCTGAAAAACTAATTCCAGGAATGTTGCTAAATATAAGTCTTATATTTAATGAAACAAATTCATTATCAATCCCAGAAGAGGCACTAGTTATTCAAGGAAATGATAAATTTGTTTATTTAATTGAAAATAATAAAATTAAAAAAAACTCCGTAACAATTGGTAAAAGAAATTTTGGTAAAATTGAAATATTATCTGGATTAAATGAAGGTAATACTATTTTAGCAGAAGGTACGAATAAAGTGCGACCAGGGTCAAATATTAAAATTACAAAGTATCAATAATGTTCTTAACAGAGCTTTCAATTAAGAGACCAGTCGTTGCAACAGTAATGAGTTTAGTTCTTGTTATTTTTGGAATTGTTACATTTAATAAAATTCCCTTGAGAGAACTACCAGATGTAGAAACAGCAAAAATTAACATAAGAACAGATTACAATGGAGCATCCGCTAAAATTATAGATACACAAATTACTCAAAAAATTGAAGAGCGAGTAGGAGGAACACCCGGGTTAATCAATATAGATTCTACCAGCGAAGATGAAAGATCATCAATTAATCTAGAGTTTGATTTGGGTGTTGATTTAGATGTAGCGGCTAATGATGTTAGAGATCGAATTGCAAGAATAGTAGATGATTTGCCAGAACAAGCCGAGCCGCCACAAGTCTTCAAAGCATCAGCAGCGAGAACTACAACAATGTGGCTAGCATTTCAAAGTGCTCGGATGACTGATCTTGAATTAACGGATTATGCAGATAGATATTTAAAAGATGAATTTGCAAATGTAGCAGGCGTAGGCCTAATTAGATTAGGCGGTGAAAGAGAATTTTCGCTTAGATTATGGCTTGATCCTGTGGCTATGGCTGCAAGAGATATTACTACTGATGAACTTGAAAATATTTTAAGAAAAGAAAATGTTGAATTTCCAGCTGGAAAAATTGAGTCAAAAAGTGTTGATTTAGTTATCAAAGTCGAAAAAGCTTATCAGGATTTAAATGATTATAAAGAACTCGCATTAAAACGAGCACCTGATGGATCCATTATAAAACTCAAAGATATAGCTAATATAGAATTTGGCGCTCTTAACACTAATACACTCTTTAAAGGGAATGGTAATCAAACGGTAGGAATTGGAATCTACCAACAATCAACAGCTAATACAATTGAGGTTGCGGATAGAATAAAAGAAAAAATTAAAACTTTACAACCTACTCTGCCAGCAGGTTCAAGTTTAAGTGTTTCGTTTGATCGCTCAAGATATATTGAAGCTGCAATATATGAAGTTTACAAAACTATCATTATTGCAATTATATTAGTGATAATAATTATTTATTTATTTTTAGGAAACTTAACTGGAGTAATCATACCGGCAGTAACTATACCAGTTGGAATTATATCTACTTTTTTAGCAATCTACGTTGCTGGATTTACTTTAAACTTATTCACGCTAATGGCACTAGTGTTGGCAATTGGTATTGTTGTTGATGATGCAATAGTAATGGGTGAAAATATTTCAAGAAGACTCGAAGGTGGAGAAACTAGATTAGTTGCAGCTTATCATGGATCTAAACAAGTTGCTTTTGCGATCATTGCAACAACCGTAGTTCTAATATCTGTATTCTTACCCTTAATATTTATTAAAGGTTTAATTGGTAGACTGTTTATGGAAATGGCAGTTACACTATCTTTTGCTGTTTGCATATCTAGCTTTGTTGCTTTGACAATATCACCTATGATTGGTTCAAAATTTCTTAAATCAAAAAAAAGTAACTCAAGCTTAATTGTAAATTTTAACAATTTTTTTAAAAGATGTGAAATTGGATATACTGAAACATTAAAATTAATAATTAATAAACATAAATTAATTTTTATATTCTTAAGTTGTGTAGTTTTGCTGACAGTTTTTTTATTTACTATAACAAAAAAAGAATTACTACCTAAAGAAGATAGGGGGGTATTTTTTGTAATAGTAAAAGCTCCAGAAGGATCAGGATATAATTATACAGCTTCAAAAGCCCAACAGATTGAAAAAATGTTTTTACCAGAAATTGGTAAAGGAGAAATACGAAGATTACTATTAAGAGTGCCAGGATTTGGTAAAAGTAGCAAACAAACCAACTCCGCATTTATAATAGTATTGCTTGAAGATTGGAGCAAACGAAAGAAGGATGGAAACGAAATACTAAGATCATCATTTGGTAAAATTGCGAGTGTTCCAGGTGTTATCGCATTTCCTGTTATGCCTCAATCAATCAGATCAGGAGGAGTAGAAAAACCAATACAGTTTGTACTTTTAGGTAATACTTATGACAAGCTTGACGAATGGAAAAATATTTTAAAATCAGAGGCAAGAAAAAATCCAAATATAGTGAGTGTTGAAGATGACTACAATTTAAACAAACCTGAATTAAAAGTAGAAATTGATAACCAAAAAGCAGCTGATCTGGGAATTAGTATTGAAGCGATAGGTCGATCTATTGAAACAATGTTTGGATCAAGAAAAGTCACTAAATTTACAAAAGAAGGGAAAGAATATTCTATTATCTTGCAAAGTAATCTTCAAAATAGACAGGAACCTGCAAATTTAAACAAGATATATGTTAGATCTACTGTTACAAAAAAATTAATTCCATTATCAAATATTGTAAAAATATCTGAAAGTGCAACCGCACCTTTTTTAAGTCGTTACAATAGACAAAGAGCTGTTACGATATCTGCACGTTTAGTCGGAAATTACTCAATAGATCAAGCCTTAAAATTTCTAGAGAAAACAGTAAAAGATAAATTGCCTGAGGAAGTTAGAATTGGATACAAAGGGGAGTCCGAAGAATATAAAAAAACAAATATTGGCATCTATTTGATATTTGGTTTAGCTTTAATTACTGCATATTTGTCTATGGCAGCGCAATTCGAAAGCTGGCGTCATCCTTTAACAATCATGTTGAGTGTTCCATTTGCAATATTTGGAGGAATAGTTGGTCTACTCGTAGCAGGAAGTTCATTAAATATTTATAGTCAAATAGGGTTAATTATTTTAATCGGACTTGCAGCAAAAAATGGGATTTTAATAGTTGAATTTGCTAATCAAATTAGATCTGAAGGTAAAGATATTTTAAATTCTGTATTACAAGCTTCCAAGTTACGATTTAGACCTATAATTATGACCTCTTTATCAACTATAGCCGGCGTAACTCCTTTGATTTTAGGTTCGGGGCCAGGAGAAGCAAGCAGACTAACAATTGGAATTGTAATTTTTATGGGTATGATTTTTACAACCTTCTTTACACTGTATGTAATCCCGGTTGTTTATTTAGTTATTGGCAAAAATACTGTTCCAATTAATACAATAGAAAACCAACTAGATAAAGAACTTAAATTTAAAGTTAAACAGAATCAAAAAGGGTAAGAATTAATTAATTAGGAATTTTTTTTTATCCATTTTAAAAATTTATCATTACCATTATAAATATTAAAAAAAAGAATACACGGGCAATCATAAGAGTGTTGTTCCTTGATATTCTTAATAATTTTTTTCATATTTTTTCTCTGAGTTTTTCCGATCAAAATATATTCTTTTGATGATGAAATTTTTTTATTCCATTTAAAAAATGACTGAACATTAGAAATAATATTTGTGCATGCGGCAAGTTTGTTATTAACTAAAAATTTACCAATTTTATTTGCTTCTAATTTTGATCCACAAGTTAAATATAAAAGTTTATAATTGCTCATATTGATAATTTATCATAATAAATAATTTTTATGATAAATCTAATTTTAATTCGTCATGGTCAAAGTCGGTGGAATTTAGAAAATAGATTCACAGGCTGGTATGATGCCGATCTTACAAAAAAAGGTCTAGAAGAAGCTGATAAAGCTGGCCTTCTTATAAAAGAACTCGGTCTTAAATTTAATTATGGTTTTACTTCTTTTCAAACTAGAGCCATAAAAACTTTTGAAACAATTTTAAAATCTTCAGAGATTAATATTCCTCACGTCACGAAAGCATGGCAACTTAACGAAAGGCACTATGGAGGTCTACAAGGGCTGAATAAAGAAGAAACTGCAAAAAAACATGGAAAAGAACAAGTTATGATTTGGAGAAGAAGTTATGATATTCCTCCTCCTCCACAAGACAGAAGTGACCCTGCTCACCCTGTAAACTCTAAGATTTACGAGGATATTAATCCAAATTTAATTCCAGATTCTGAGTCACTTAAAGATACTTACAACAGGGCTGTGCCATATTATTTAGAAAATATTGAGCCATTATTAAAAAAATCTGAAAATATTTTAATTTCGGCTCATGGAAATAGTTTGCGCGCATTATGCAAAAAAATTTTCGAAATTTCTGATGAGATGATTGTTAAATTAGAGATACCAACTGGAAATCCAATTCAAATTCAATTTGATGAAAATTTAAATCTTAAAGAATATAAATATTTAGATAAAACACGCGCCAAAGAATTTATTGTCAAAAAATAATATCTTTACTCTTTAGCTTATTATAAATTTCTAAATCAGTTGTATGATAAAAAGTCTGCTCGAAAATTTCGCCTGTAATTTTCTTCTCTTCTATTAAAAGATCCCATATCTCTTTTATTGAAAATGACTTTACCTCTTTATTTTCTAATAATGTGGAATTTAAGATCTGAAACCCTGTATAAATATAATTTTTTTTATTTGTTAAAAAGTCATTCTCAATAGAAAAATCTGCATTTAAATTAGGGTCAAAACTCTTATCTTTTCTTGCTAAAAGCAATCCTGCTAAAAAATTTTTTTGTATAGTTTTTTTAATTAAAGTTTTCATGTCTAAAATATAATTTTTTTGCCAAACAGTATCAGAATTTAGAACAAGAAAATAATCGTCGGATAAAAAATGCTTGGCATTAACTAATGCACCACCTGTATCTAAAATAACTTCTTCTTCAAAAACTTTAATATCAGGGTGATTTTTATTTATATAGCTAGAAATTTTTTGTTTTAAATGATGAACATTAACTGCAATCTCATTTACACCAAGTTCTTTCAAAATCTTAATTGAATATTCAATTAGTGGAATATTATTAATAGTTAATAAAGGTTTAGGGGTTGTATTAGTTAGTGGCAAAACACGTTTACCAAAACCAGCACATAAAATTATTGCTTTATTTATTTCCATTTTTTTCGAATAACTTTGTTAGAAAAATATTTTTTGAATATCAAGTTTAATTCTTTTAATTCATTATGCTTTAGTCTTAATTTTAAAAGGGACCAAGTTCTTGGTAAATATTTTAAATACTTTTCTTTATGATCTCGTCGATACAATCTTAAAAAAATACCCAAAATTTTTAAAAGCCTTTGAATTGAGAGTATGTGAAAATGAAATAGAAAATCATTTTGTTTTTTTTTTGTTTTTTTTAAATAATATTTTACTAATTTGGACTGATCACTTTGACTTATATTTACCCTTACATCATCTACTAGAGACATAAGATCATAAACAGGATGACCAATTACAGCATCTTGCGTATCTAAAAAACCAATTTTTCTATTATGAATAATTAAGTTTTCGATATGAAAATCTCTATGAACAAAAACTTTATTAGATTTAGTGGTTTTTTTTAGTAACTTTAGAAAACAATTATTTATTGTTTTTTGAATTTCTCTTATTTTCTTCTTAGTAAAAAACTCTGGCAAAAACCATTCATAAAACAAATTCATTTCTTTCTGTAATAATTTCATAGAATATTTGGGTAAATTTTTTTTTGGTTTAATTTTTTGTAATTTTACAAGCTCATCTATTACCTTTTTAAAATGATTAATTTTATTTTTTTTAATTAAATTTTTTACTAAATTGTTGCCTAAATCTTCAATAATAATAAAATTATTTTTTATATTTTTTTTTATTGTTTTAGGTGCTTTAATTTTGTTGCTAATTAAAAATTCATTTATCTTTGAATAATTTTCTAAATTATTTTTTTTATCCTTCTTGCAATAAACTAAAATTTGTTTTTTCTTATTTTTAAAACGATAAAACTTTCTTGGTGACGCATCACCAGCAACTAAATAAATTTCATTATTTAGTTTTTCCAAAATATTTGATTTTAATGTCACGTTCGTTTTTTAATTTTGTATGCTTTAAACTTATTTCTATACGATTTATATTTTTTTTCTTAATTAATTCAGGCCATTCTATAATATTAATTACCTTATCCTCTAACTCAAATAGACCAATGTTTTCTAGATCTAATTTACTCTTAAGTCGGTATAAATCGTAATGGGCTATAATTAGTTTATTTTTGACCGGGTAGTATTGGACTATGTTAAAAGTTGGGCTGGTTACTTGGGGTGACTTTTTTTTATTTTTTTTGAAAATTTCACTGATAATTAACTTTGACAGAGTCGTTTTACCGGTACCTAAATTTCCCTTTAAATAAATTGTGTGACCTATTTTTACTTTTTTTGAGATTTTATAAGATAGCGTCTTTAAATCTTTTAAAGCACATCTCATTGCTTAATATCTATAAGCATCACCTTTGAAAGGACCTTGTGGAGAGACACCTATATAATCAGCTTGATCATTTGAAAGTTTTGTTAACTTTGCTCCAACTTTTGCCAAGTGTAACTCAGCAACTTTTTCATCTAAGTGTTTTGGTAGAACATAAACTTTCTTTTCATATTGATTAGGATTATTCCATAATTCGATTTGTGCCATAACTTGGTTTGTAAAAGATGCACTCATAACAAAACTTGGATGACCTGTGGCACAGCCTAAATTTACCAATCGTCCTTCGGCTAATAAGATAATTCTTTTTTTGTCAGGAAATTCTATTTCATGAACCTGAGGTTTAATTTCATTCCATTTATAATTTTTTAATGCATCAACTTGAATTTCATTATCAAAATGACCGATATTACATAATATAGACCTATCTTTCATAGATCTCATATGATCTGCTGTTACAATATCTTTATTACCTGTTGCAGTTACAACAATATCTGCATTACCAATCATTTCATCCATTAAAACAACTTCGTAACCTTCCATTGATGCTTGTAATGCGCATATTGGGTCAGTTTCTGTAACCATTACTCGTGCACCAGCTTGACGTAAAGATGCAGCACTACCTTTTCCAACATCACCAAAACCTGCAACTATTGCAACCTTACCAGACATCATAACATCAGTTGCTCTACGTATTGAGTCAACTAAACTCTCTCGACATCCATACAAATTGTCAAATTTAGATTTAGTTACCGAGTCATTAACGTTAAAAGCTGGAATCAAAAGACTTCCATCTTTTTCCATTTTTTTTAGCTCTTTTACACCAGTTGTTGTTTCCTCTGAAACGCCTTTAATATCTTTTAATAATTCTTTGTAATCTTTATGCATTAAAGCTGTAAGGTCTCCACCATCATCTAAAATCATGTTTGGCTTCCAATCTTTATTTCCCTCAATCGTTTGTTTAATGCACCACCAATATTCCTCTTCCGTTTCACCTTTCCAAGCAAAAACAGGTATTCCTTTTCTAGCAATAGCAGCGGCAGCATGATCTTGTGTCGAAAAGATATTGCAAGAGGACCATCTAACACTTGCTCCAAGATGAACTAAAGTTTCAATCAAAACAGCTGTTTGAATTGTCATGTGCAAACATCCAACAATATTTGCTCCTTTTAGTGGTTTTGAATTTCCATACTCTTCTCTTATGGCCATTAAACCTGGCATCTCAGACTCGGCTAGAGAAATTTCTTTGTCTCCAAAATCAGCTAAATTAATATCTTTTACTTTATAATCCGTCATTGGCGGTCAACTAACAGTATTGGAAAGTTTAATCAATAGGAATTAAACAGAGGGTAAAGAAATATCAACTATAGCGCCAGAGTTATCTTTTTTATTATAAACGCTTATTAAACCTTTGTGAGAGTCAATTATATTTTTAACAATGTTTAAACCCAGTCCTGAATGTGACCCTTTTTGCTCGTTTGGTCTATCACTATAAAATCTTTCAAAAACCTTATCTAAATTATTTTTATCAAATCCAGGACCCTGATCCACAATTAAAATTTTAAAATTATTTTTTTCCAAATTTATTTTAATTAGAATTTCTGAATTATTAGGGCTAAATGATACTGCATTATCTAATAAATTCGCTATGACCTGCTCAATACGACTTTCAATACCAAATATTACTGCTTTTTTTAATTTTTGACTATTATCAAAATTAAATTTGATATTCTTTTTTTGATTCACTGTATCTAAGTTAAAATCTTCAACTATGCTATCAATCAATTTGAGAAGGTCAAAATTTTTTGCGATAGCTCTTGATTGAGATGCCTCGTCTTTTAGAACTTGAGAATAATCAGTTATTAACCTTTCAATTCTCTCAACATCATTTGATAAAATTTTTAAAAGTTTAATTTTTTGATTATCATCCTTTGTTTGATTTAATAAATCTGAAGCACCTTTTAATGAAGCTAAAGGATTTCTAATTTCATGTGTCAAATCTGAAGCAAATCTCTCTGCCAATTCAATACGCTGATAAAGTTTATTTGTCATATCAGTCAATGATTTTGATAAATTGCCAATTTCATCATCGCGCTTATCAAATTCTACATTTATATTTTCATTACTTTTGGGGTTATCGTAAGAAATCTTTTTTGCAAAAGAGTTTAAAGATCTAATAGGTTTAATTATATAATTATTCAAAAATAGAGAAAAAATCATAATCACTATTGCTGCTATCAGTACAGATCTTAAAACGAAATTTTTTCTCTCTTGTACGGCAAGACTTATTTCATTCGATATCTCACTAACGGTTATAATAATATTATTATCAACCAATTTAAGGATTGAGCTTGTATGTATGACTAAATTATTATTTATACTTTCAGAAGAAATAAAAAACTTCTGATCAACATTTGAATTAACTTCATCTAAAAAACTATATTTAACTTCAGATACGAAATTGAAATTCTTATTATCATCTTGTTGCTTGAGTTTTTCATTAATACCAAGTGTTTCAATTCTCTCTGTAACAAATAAAGAAGTACGATCTATATCAATAATTGAACTATCAACTAAAATATCTTTGTTCATTTTAAAAAATCTAATTTGATCAACTTCATCTAATATGAATTTTGATCTAAATAAAAAATTTTTTAATGTATTTTCATCTGAGTCAATATTTTGATTTTTTAAATTTAAATTTATATTTTCTATTATATTTTGATGTTTTTTACTTTTTCGATTAATTAATTCAGGCTCGATTGCCAAAAGGTAAACAAAAGTAAAAAAGCCTAAAACTAAAAATACAAAAAAATTAAAGGTAAGAAATTGTTTTAATAAAGATCTAGTCGATAATAAATTGGTTATCATTACGGGTTAGCATTCCAACGATATCCGCTTCCATAACGAGTTTCAATAGCTGAAAATTCTTTATCAACTTTTTTAAATTTTTTTCTTATTCTTTTTACATGGCTATCAATGGTTCTATCCTCAATGTCATTATTTTCTTTATAAGCAATTGTCATTAAATGAGATCTCTCTTTTATCACTCCAGGCCTTTTGGCAAGTTCATATACAATTTGAAATTCTGTCGTTGTTAACTTGTCTGGCAAATTTTGATCACCCCAAGTACATTCTAATTGCTCTGGATCAAGCATCAATTTTCCCTGTTTAATAATATTCTTACTATCAGGAGTTACCTGATCTTTTTTTCTAAATTGAACTTTTACTCTTTCAATCAAAACATTTATTGAAAATCCACCAGATTTTTTTACATAATCATCTGCACCTAACTTCAGACCTAATAATTCATCTACCTCTTCATCTTTAGAAGTTAAAAAAATAACTGGAAGATTTGTTTTTTTTCGTAGTTTTTTTAAAAGCTCCTCTCCATTCATTCTTGGCATTTTAATATCAATGATAGCGAGGTCTGGCGGTGTTCTTGTTATTCCAATGTATGCACTCTCTCCATCAACATAAGTTTGAACTTTATATCCCTCATTTTCTAATGCTATAGAAACACTAGTTAAAATGTTTCTATCATCATCTACTAATGCAATTGTTTTAGACATGCTGTTTTTATAATATCAAAAAAAGACTAAAATTAGACTAAATTAATGTGCATCATTCCAGTTTTTGCCACTATTTGCATCAACAGTTAAAGGTACAGAAAAGTTATAATCACCATCAATTGCATTTTCCATTTCATTTTTTATTTTTTGTATTTCTTTTTTTAAGTCCATATCTTTAGTCTCTAGCAACAACTCATCATGAATTTGGACTAATAAGCGTGACTTAATTTCTCTGGACAATATTTTTTTATCAATATTAATCATTGCAAATCTAATTATATCTGCTGCTGCTCCTTGGATCGGTGCGTTAATTGCAGCTCTTTCTTGAAATGATTTTAAAGTATGATTTTTATCATTAATATTTGGAAAATGACATTTTCGATTAAACATCGTTTGAACAAAACCATTCTTCCTACAAAACTTGAGAGTCTCTTGCATGTAATCTCGTATTTCAGGGAATTTTTTAAAATATGAAAATAAAAACTGTTCTGCCTCTGGGTTGCTAACTGAGATTTGTTTAGCTAACCCATATGAAGATATGCCATAGATAATACCAAAATTAATAGCTTTAGCCTTTCTTCTCATATCTTCGTTGATTTTTTTTATATCGCACTCAAATATTTGTGATGCTGTAATGTTATGAATATCCTCATTATTTTTAAATGCTTTTTTTAATTCTTTAACATCTGCTACATGCGCTAGAACTCGCATTTCAATTTGGCTATAATCTGCTGAAATAATTGAGCTTCCTTTTTCAGAGACGAAAGCCGACCTAATTAGCTTGCCTTCTTTTGATTTTATTGGAATGTTTTGTAAATTTGGATCAGCAGATGCTAAACGGCCAGTGCTTGTTGCTGCTAGTAAAAAAGATGTATGGATACGTTTAGTGTTTTTATCAATATATTCTGGAAGAGTGTCTGTATACGTATTTTTTAATTTAGACTTTTGTCTCCACTCTAAAACTAATTTTGGAAATTCATGTCCTTTGCTTGCTAAATCCTCGAGAACATTTACATTTGTAGCAAAATTTCCTTTTTTAGTTTTTTTTGTCCCTGAAATTTTTAATTTCTCATACAAAATATCACCCAGCTGTTTGGTAGAGGCTATATTAAACTCTTCTCCAGATAGTTTATAAATCTTTTTTTCTAACATTTTTAAATCTGCACTAAAACTATTTGAGAGTTTTTTTAAAATTGCCTGGTCTATTTTTATTCCATTATTTTCCATTCTTGCGAGAACATCAACTAAAGGAATTTCTAAAGTTTCATAAATTTGAAAACATTTTTCTTTAACTATTCTATCTTTAAATAAATTATAAAGTTTTAGAGTTACATCAGCATCCTCACATGCATATCTATAGGCATTATCAATTAAAACTTCATCAAAAGTGACTTCTGATTTTCCGGTGCCAACAACATCTTTAAATTTTATGTTATCGTGATCTAAATGTGTCTTGGCTAATAAATCCAAATTATGTCTATTAACCCCAGCATCTAAAGAGTAGGATAGTAACATTGTATCCTCAAAAGATTTCAGTTCTATTCCATATTTTAAAAATATTTTGAGGTCATATTTGATATTTTGACCTACTTTTTTAACTGTCTCATCTTCTAAATAAGGTTTTAAAACCTTTACCAATTCCTTAATTTTTATCTGTTTTTTTAAATTTGGGTCTTGTTTATTTTTGTGACCGACAGGAACATAATAAGCCTCATTTTCGTTAATAGCTAAAGATATACCCACTAAATCTGCTTTTTGTGAATTTAAAGAATTTGTCTCTGTATCAATGGCAAAGTAACCTTGATTGTCAGCTTGCTTAAGTAAATCTTCTAATTCTTGAACTTCGTAAATAATATGAAAACCACTTTCTTTTTTGTTATTTGTTTTTTGTGATATAGCAGTTTCTTTTTTTACAAAAGTATCTAATGATTTTCCGTAAGTTTGCTCAATTCTCTTTTTAATTTTTAAAAATTCCATCTCATCCAAAAAATTAAATATTTTTTCTTTGTCCAAAGGTTTTAAAATAAAATCTTCAATTTCTTCTTTTATAGGAACATCACTTTTCAGTGTTACAAGCTCTCTACTAATTAATGCATTTTTTTTATTATCTAATAATGTTTGTCTTCTTTTAGGTTGTTTAATTGTATCTGCTTTTTTTAATAATTCGTCTAAAGAGCCGAATTGATTAATTAATTCTGCTGCAGTTTTTACTCCAATACCTGGGACCCCAGGAATATTATCTACAGAATCTCCAGCTAATGATTGCACATCTATTACTTTTTCTGGCGGTACTCCGAATTTTTCTTTGACCTCTTCAATCCCAATATGTCGATCTTTCATTGTATCTAACATGAAAGTTTCTTTATCAACTAGTTGCATTAAATCTTTATCTGACGAAACAATTGTAATTTTAATTTTCTTTTTTTTTGCTTTTTCTTTATATGTCGCAATCAAATCATCTGCTTCGTAATTGAGCATCTCAATTGATGGTAGATTAAAAGCTTTCACTGCTTTTCTGATGTAATCAAATTGAGGAATTAAATCCTCGGGTGCATCTGCTCTATTACCCTTATAATCTTTATAAATATCATTTCTAAAATTTTTTCTTGCACTATCAAATATTACTGCAAGATGGGTGGGAGTATCCATAGTATTACCAGCTTTTGCTTTTTCTAAAAAACTGTAAAGCATGTTACAAAAGCCACTTACTGCACCAACAGGTAAGCCATCACTTTTACGCGTCAGCGGTGGCAAAGCATAATAAGCTCTAAAAATATAACCTGATCCATCAATTAAAAATAAATGTTTTTCTTTAGACATAAGTTTTTTATACAAATTGTATTTTTTAATGTTATTACAAGCTGACCATCATGAATAGTTCAATTGCCTTAAAAGTTGAAAATGTGAATAAAATTTACCTGCAAGGTGGTAAGCATGTTGAGGCATTAAAAAATATTTCTTTAGAAGTTAAAACTGGAGAAATTTTTGGATTGCTCGGGCCAAATGGGGCCGGTAAATCTACTTTCATTAATATACTTGCTGGCACTGTAAACAAAACAAATGGTTTTATAAATGTTTGGGGGTTTGATTTGGATAAAAACCCTAGACAAGTTAGAGCCTCTTTGGGAATCGTTCCTCAAGAAATAAATGTTGATCCTTTTTTTTCTCCAAAAAAAATTTTAGAAATTCAAGCTGGTTTATATGGTGTTAAGGTGCAAGACAGGATTACTGATCAAATTTTAGAATTAACAAACTTATCTGATAAGGCGAACGCATACACAAGAAACTTGTCCGGCGGAATGAAAAGAAGGTTATTGGTAGCTAAAGCTATGGTTCACCAACCACCAATTTTAATACTTGATGAGCCTACTGCTGGAGTTGATGTTGACTTAAGAAGAAAGTTGCTTGAGTCTGTACGTGAACTAAATAGGCAAGGGGTAACCATTATTTACACCACACATTATCTTAAAGAAGCTTCTGACATTTGTGATCGTATTGCAATTATTGATAGGGGTAAATTAGTAGCTTTAAATTCAACGCAAGAACTGCTAAAAAATAACTCTGATTTAGAAGAAGTATTTATAAATCTAACAAATAAAGAAAATGAACATAATAACTAAAAGAAAAATTCAGAGTAATTCATATAAAGTTTTAATTGCTTTTCTTTTTACTATTTTATTAGCACTAAGTTCAAAAATAAGCGTACCTTTTTATCCGGTACCTATGACAATGCAAACTTTCGTAGTCCTGTTCACAGGTGTTGCTCTAGGTGCAAGATATGGATTTATAGCTTTATCTTTTTATATTCTTGAAGGTGCCTTAGGGCTTCCAGTATTTTCAGGAACCCCAGCTAAAGGGATTGGGATCGCCTATTTATTTGGTCCAACAGGAGGATATATTATTGGATTTGCTTTTTCAGCTTTTTTAGCTGGAATACTTTTTTCAAATAAAAATTACTTCATTGATAATAAAAATTTTCTAAAAACTTTTTTAAAATTAACTATTTCTTTAACACCAACTTATATAATCGGTTTAATTTGGCTTGGAACAATTATTGGTTGGAATAATCCAATTTTAGAGCTTGGTTTTTATCCATTTTTATTAGGTGAACTTTTCAAAGTTTCACTACTTGCAATTTTAATGCATAAGTTTTTACG
This sequence comes from Pelagibacteraceae bacterium, assembly GCA_022763425.1. Lineage (GTDB taxonomy): Bacteria > Pseudomonadota > Alphaproteobacteria > Pelagibacterales > Pelagibacteraceae > HIMB114. The sequence continues at coordinate 58,244 of JALEGD010000001.1, forward strand.
TTATAAATTTTTCTGATTCATTTTAATTCTTTAGAAGGTAACTGGAAAATAAAAAGGTATATTAATAAAAATACTTACTCTGAAGGATCCTTATTAATTAAAAAAAAAAATAAAAACTTTAAATTTATTGAAAATATAAAAACAAATTTAAATAAAAAAAATATCACTGGCTTTCAAGTTTATAAAGTATCGGAAAATAGAAATAATATTTTTTTTCACTTTAGTTTAGGTATTGATAAAAATAAAATATATCAAAAATTTAACAAAAAAAATTTCAAACCGTCTATATATTTTTGTGGCAAGGATTTGTATATTTCATCTTTGAATGTACTATCTAAAAACTACTTTACAATTCGTACAAAAATTAATGGACCAAAAAAAAATTATAATATCTTTTCAAAATACTTTAGAACTATTTAGGAGATCTTTTAGATAAAATTCTTTGAAGAGTTCTTCTGTGCATTTTTAAACGTCTTGCAGTTTCGGACACATTTCTATTACAAAGTTCAAACACGCGTTGAATGTGCTCCCATTTTACTCTGTCAGCTGACATAGGATTTTCTGGTGGCTGAGCTTTACTATTTGGTTCAGCTAACAATGCTGCCTCTACATCCTCTGCATCGGCTGGTTTAGCTAAATAATCAATTGCCCCTGCTTTTACCGCAGACACTGCTGTTGGCAAATTCCCATAACCCGTTAACATGACAACTCTACTATCTGGTTTAAGTTTATGAATTTCTTCAATTACATCCAATCCATTTCCGTCCAAAAGCCTTAAATCTACGACAGCAAAACCAGGAGGTGATTTTCGAGCTGATATTAAACCTTCTTCTACACTTTTGGCTAAAGAAACTTTAAATCCCTTTGACTCCATAGCTCTACCTAATCTGTTTCTGAATGGGTCATCATCATCTACAATTAGCAAGGTTTTATCTGCAAAATCTTCAATATTCATCTTGCCGACTGTATTTTTCATAACACTTAATATACGTGGCATACCAGTTTTTTCAACTCTTACTGAGCAAATAATCCAGATATCACAGTCTAATTCATTTCAGTGCCAAGTGTTTTTTTTTCTTTACATAAACTGAAATTACTTTATTTCGCGATTTAAGTTGTTTTTTTTAGGGGATTTTTTTCATGAAAAAAAACGACTGACTGTTAACTAACGAGAGGTTTTATGAGATGGCAAAATTTCAGTGTGTGGACGAGTTGGTCAAAGCTTTACAGCCGATAGATCCGGTATATTGCTTTAGAAAACATAGTTTAAAATTATCGGCAGATTGGTTTAATAATAATTTTCCTGGTGATGTGCTGTATGCAGTAAAATGCAATCCTACAGACGCAGTACTAAAAACATTAATTAAAAATGGTATCAAAAACTTTGATGCAGCGTCAATTGAAGAAATTAAATTAGTAAAAAAACTCTCACCAGAATCTAAAATATATTTCATGCATACTGTAAAAAAAGAGAGCAGTATTAAAGAAGCTTATTTTTATCATGGTGTCAAAGCTTACTCATTTGATAGCAAAGAAGAATTAGACAAAATTTTAAAAGTTACGAATAATGCAAAAGATCTTGAATTATTTTTAAGAATTCAAACATCAAATGAACATTCTGAAATAGACTTGTCTAAAAAATTTGGAGCAAGTATTAATGAAGCAGTTTCGTTATCAAAAATTGCAAAGGTAAAATCAAAAAAATTTGGTTTTAGTTTTCATGTTGGGTCACAATGTATGCATCCAATTGCCTATTCAAAAGCGATAAAGGATCTTGGCAATATTATAAAAAAATCTAATATTATTCCTGATATAATTAACGTAGGAGGTGGATTTCCTACAACGTATCCTGATTTATATCCGCAACCTATTCAAAATTATTTTAAAGAAATTACCCAGGCATTAAATAAATTAAATTTGACCAAAACACCCAAGCTAATTTGTGAACCAGGTAGAGCTTTAGTTGCCGAAAGTGGTTCAACAATTGTGAGAGTGGAGCTAAAGAAAAAACAACATTTGTATATTAATGACGGTACGTATGGCTCTTTATTTGATGCTGGAACACCTAGATTCATTTTTCCAACAAGAGCAATTCAAATTGAAAATACACCATCAAAAAGATTGGTGCCTTATAGTTTCTACGGACCAACGTGTGATGGATTAGATTATATGAAAGGACCATTTATGCTTCCTTCAAATATCAATACCGGTGATTATATCGAGATTGGTCAATTAGGTGCTTATGGAATGAGCTTAAGAACAAATTTTAATGGTTTTTATTCTAATCAACTTCATGAAGTTCAAGATAAACCTTTAATGTCAATTTATGAAGCTGATGAAAACCAAAATATTAAAACTTTATTCGCATAAAGATGGGTCACAATAAATCTAGCTTTTTAAAGCAACCCGTTGAGCATATTGATATTACATCATTTGATGCAAGGTCAATTATAGACTCCATGTCCAAAATGTCTTTTGTTTCAAGAGAGACTGCAAACGCATCGAGAATTTATAATAATATGCTTAAAGACAAAGAATGTACTATATTTTTAACTTTAGCTGGCTCTACGTCTGCAGCTGGATGCATGAAACTTTATGCAGATTTGGTAAAAAATAATATGGTTGATGCTATTGTTGCAACAGGGGCTTCAATTATTGATATGGATTTTTTTGAAGCACTTGGTTTTAAACATTATCAAGGTTCTCAATTTCAAGATGACGGTGTTCTGCGAGATAATTATATTGATCGTATATATGATACTTACATCGATGAAGATGAGTTACAAAATTGTGACAGGATCATTGGTGAGATTGCTGATACACTTGAACCAAGACCCTATACCTCAAGAGAATTTATCAAGGAATTAGGACGATACTTAAAGACAAACGCCAAGAAAAAAAATTCACTAATTGAATTAGCCTATGATCATAATGTACCTATTTTTTGCCCAGCATTTACTGATAGCTCGGCAGGTTTTGGTCTAGTGATGCATCAAGAGAGAAATCCAGATAAACATATGACTATTGACTCAATAAAAGAATTTCGTGAATTAACGGAAATTAAAATCCAATCTAACGCATCAGGATTATTGATGATAGGTGGTGGAGTTCCAAAGAACTTTATTCAAGATACTGTAATTTGCGCAGAACTACTTAATAAAAAAGTTGAAATGCATAAATATGCAGTACAAATCACGGTTGCTGATAGTCGTGACGGAGCCTGCAGTAGCTCAACTCTAAAAGAGGCAAGCTCTTGGGGCAAAGTTGATACCGCAGAAGAACAAATGGTTTTTGCCGAAGCAACCTCTGTTTTACCACTGATTGCAAGTGACGCATATCACAGAGGATATTGGAAAGATAGAACTGTAAAAAATTTCTCTAAAATTTTTGATTAATGAAATTTTTAAAACCATCCGAAGGTTTTCTTGGACTACCAAAAGAAAATAAAAATAAAAATAAAGCATATATTATTCCGTTTGGTCTTGAAAAAACTGTAAGTTACAGCAGTGGAACAAAAAATGGCCCAAAAAAAATTATTGATGCATCTCACCAAGTCGAATTATTTGATGAAGAGCTGAAGTTAGAACCTTATAAAAAATTTAATATTAAAACTTTAAAACAGGAAAAAATTAAATCAAAACTTAACGATAGCTTGAACCAACTTTCAAAGATTATTGAAAAAACTTTAAAATCAAAGTGTTTTCCCTTAACCCTTGGAGGCGAGCATTCTATTACACCTGCAATTATTAAACCATTAGCGAAAAAATATTCAAATTTGACTATTGTCCAAATTGATGCTCACGCAGACTTAAGAGATGGTTACATGGGAATTCATAATTCACATGCTGCAGCTATGAGAAGATGTTTAGATAATAAAAATATTAAAATTGTATCCATTGGAATTAGAAATTTATGCCAAGAAGAATTTAATTATTTTAAAAAGAATAATAAGAGAATCAAAATTTTTTGGGGAAATGAAATGCATAAGTGGAGTATGGAAAAACTATCTAAAATATTAAAAAATAAAAATGTGTATCTAACATTTGACTTGGATGGATTTGATTCCAGCCTTATGCCTGCGACTGGTACACCAGAACCAGGTGGTTTATTTTGGTCTGATGCAATGCGCATACTGAAAACGGTATTTAAAAACTCCAATGTTGTAGGTGCTGATGTGAATGAATTAGCCCCAAATCCTCATTTGCATGCATGTGATTTTTTAGCGGCAAAATTAGTTTATAAAATTTTATCTTACAAATTTGCCATTTGAGAATTAACCCAGGTAATTTTAATTACTGCTCCAGAATTATTTTTTTTATTTTGAAACATTACCTTTGTATTACATCTCTCTAGTAAACTTTTCGATATAAATACTCCTAAACCCATTCCTTTTTTATTTTTATTAACTTTTTCAGATTTTAAATAAGGTTGACCTAAATTTGAAATTACATCGTCTTGAAATCCTTGGCCGTCATCACTTATTGTAATATTGGTATTTTTTTTGTTTTGATCTATTTGTATTTCAATTTGACTTTTCGCAAATTTAATTGCGTTTTCAATAAAATTTCTTATTGCATAACTTATTTCAGTTTTCTTATTCATCTTTATTCTTTCATTGAGAGATTTATTAATAATATTAATTTCTTTATTAAATTTATTATCTACTGAAAATACTATCTCATTAACTAATTCTTTTGGTGAAACTTTTGCAATAAATTGATCTTCTTGTTTCTTCTCTGCTATATCCTTTAAAATTGAACTACACCTTGCTGATTGCTCAATTAATAAATTAATATCATCTTTTGCTAAGTTGTTTTTAGAGATTTGTTTTTGAAGCTCCTTACTAACAAGTGAAATTGTTGCAAGAGGAGTGGCCAGTTCATGTACAGCTGCCGCAGCTATACCACCAACTGAATTAACTACTTTTTCATTTGTAAGTTCTTGCTCTAATTTATTTAATGCTTCAGATCTTATTCTATTGTCTCTACCTAATTGATACGCATAATTACCTAAGAAAATAATCCCGATACCTAATGATAACCACATTCCAATTTCGTAGTATTTTGGAAAATTTAGTGTTTGATTTTGCGGTGACGGTAGTGGCATATGATAAAAAGCAATAACAGTGGAAAAAATAATAGAACAGGTAACTATAAATTGACTGCTTCCTCTTGAGAGGTAAGTGACTGAAATCGTGGTTGGAACTATGATTAAAATTGAAAAGGGGTTTGATAAACCTCCAGTCATGAATAGTAAAATCACTAATTGAACCAGATCATAAAAAATACTTACAGTGGCAGCAAAATTATCAATTGTTAAGAATTTTTTTTTATTAACCTCTAAATAGGCATTTATAATCGCTGAAAGAAAAATTAATACTAAAGCAATATAGTAAGGAAATTCAAATTTAAGGCCGTAGTAAACAAATGATACTGTAAAGAACTGACCAAATATAGCTATCCATCTTATGTTAATAAGAGTCTCTAAGGTTATTCTCAGGTCTTTTGAATTAATTCGATCTTTAACAAACATGCTTAGATGTCTAAATTTGATACATTTATAGCATTAGAATTAATAAAGTTCTTTCTTTTTGAAACGTCCTCCCCCATCAAAGTAAAAAATATTTCATCATCTGATGAGGAAGGCTCTGAAATTTCCCCATTTAATTCTGAATAATTTACTTTTAATAAAGAATTGTTTTCAGGATTTAGTGTTGTTTCCCATAATTCATCAGGATTCATCTCACCTAAACCTTTGAATCTTTGTAATGATAAGTTTTTCTTTCCAATTTCAATGATGATTTCAATAAATTCTATGAGTGAATTGATTTTGTGGGACGCATCTCCCTCTTTAACAACGCAAGAACTTTGAAAAATATTTGCAATTTTATTAAATTTAGAAAAATTGGTTAAAATTTTATTATTTGATAAGAAATTAAAATCTAATCTTTTTTCAATTAATTCATGATAAAACTCTCTTCGTAAAATAAAGCTATCATTTTCAATTAATCCTTGCCACTTTGAGTCATCTTTTTCTAAATTTTGATTTAGATTTTCAGCTACAGCTTTAATTGCACCTAATTTTTTTTGATTATTTTTATCCTCAGTTATTAAAATTATATTGTCTTTCTCGGTAAATGCTCCAACAATTGATAATTGTTCTAATATTTCTTTATCTCCGTCTATGGATTGAATTAATTTGTATAATTCATATGACTGAACAATAAAGTTTTTATCGTAATTAAATTTTTTATCATTTTTAAAAGTAACATTTTCAATTTTCTTTAGCGAATTTTCTATTGCTAATTTTTCCAAATCATTTTCATTTTTTAAATAATTTACTGTTTTACCTGATTTAATTTTATAAAGAGGAGGTTGCGCAATATAAATATGCCCCTTTTTTATCAATTCATTAAATGGTTTATTATTAAAGAAAGTTAGTAAAAGGGTTCTTATGTGAGATCCATCTACATCGGCATCGGTCATAATTACAATTTTACCATATCTCAATTTTTCTAATTCAAATGGCTCTACGCCAGTACCAATAGCATTTATTAAAGTAACAATTTCATTAGATGATAACATTTTAGAAAAAACTTTTTTGGCATCCGAGGTATTATTTTTAGCCTCAACAAAAGTATTTAAAATCTTTCCTCTCAAAGGTAATACTGCTTGAAATTCCCTGTTTCTTGCCTGCTTTGCTGATCCGCCCGCAGAGTCTCCCTCAACAATAAATAATTCGGTTTTATTAATATCATTAGACTGACAGTCAGCTAGTTTTCCAGGAAGGCTGGTAATATCAATAGCGTTTTTTCTTCTTACGCTCTCCCTAGCTTTACGAGCAACTTCTCTAGCCACAGCTGCTTGAATTATCTTACCAATAATTGTTTTTGCGATTTTAGGATTTTGATCAAACCATAATGAAATTTTTTCATTGGTTATTGTTTCAACAACCGGTCTAACTTCTGAGGAAACAAGTTTTTCCTTTGTTTGTGAAGAAAACTTTGGATCAGGAACTTTTACTGACAATACGCAAATTAAGCCCTCTCTCACATCATCTCCAACTATGGTTACTTTATCTTTTTTTAACAAACCAAAATCATTTGCATATTTATTGATTAATCTTGTTATTGAATTTCTAAAACCTAATAAATGTGTTCCACCATCTTTTTGTGGGATATTATTTGTAAAACATAAAACGTTTTCATTGTAAGAAGAATTCCATAAAAGCGCACACTCTACATCAATATCATTTTTATTTGACTGAAAATATAATGGCTCTTCTAATATAAACTGACTATCTTCATTTTTAATTTTATTTTTTAATTTATTTAAATCCTTAACAAACTCTTTTATTCCACCATCAAATTTAAAGTTTAAAATTTTTGCTTTTTCTTTTCTTTCATCACTTAATTGAATATTTAATCCTTTATTTAAATATGCCAATTCTTTTAATCTTTTCTCTAAAATTGAAAGATTAAATTTAGTATCAGTAAATATTTCACTAGATGGTAAAAAAGTAACATTAGTTCCTTTTAAGTCGGACTTACCTATTTCTTTTAGCGGTGCCTTAGTAATTCCATTTTCAAATTCTACAAAATACTTTTTTCCGTCTCTAAAAATATCAACTCTCAAACTTTTAGAAAGTGCGTTAACTACTGACACACCTACTCCATGCAAACCACCAGAAACTTTATATGTTTTATGATCAAATTTACCACCAGCATGCAATTGGGTCATTATTACCTCTGCTGCAGAAATTTTTTCTGTTTTGTGTATTTCAACAGGAATTCCTCTGCCATTATCAGATACGGATACCGAATTATCTTTATTAATTTTAACTACAATCGTATCACAATGACCGGCCAAGGCCTCATCTATTGCATTGTCAACGACCTCAAAAACCATATGGTGCAGACCAGTACCGTCATCGGTATCACCAATATACATACCAGGACGTTTCCTAACTGCATCAAGTCCTTTTAAAACTTTGATTGAATCTGCTCCATATTCAGTTTTTTTTGTAATAGCTGTAGACATTTTTTAATTTTTTTTGATTAAAACGAACTTTTAATTATAACATTTTTACTCTTAAAAATGGAGGTATAGATTACTCTAAATGTATAAAAAACCCTTTATTTTCAATAGCTTGGAACAAATTCTTGCTCGTTCCTGTATACCAAATTTGAGTGCCAAATTTTTCAATTTCTTTGACAAGCCTCCCGAAGTTTTGATCATCAATATGAGAAGTAGCTTCGTCTAATAAAAGAATAAAATCTTTTTTTTCTATTTTTAATTTCCAACAATTGGCAAGAATAATAGTTAATAGTGAAGATTTTTGCTCTCCTGTTGAACAAGCGTCTGTGTTTCTATTTTTGATTTTGTCGAAAAAAAAAATCTGATCTTTATTGATACCAAAATTTGTCCTTTTAGTAATCTCATCTAGTTCACGATTAGATTTCAATTTTTCAAAAAAAATCTCTATTTTTATTTTTTTTTCATTTAGATCATCAAATAGATCATTGTTATATTTAATATTAATTTCTCTGAAATTTTTTAATTTATCTGAAATAATTTTATTAATTTTGTTTGCATAGTTCCTTCTCATTAAAAAAATTTCATAAATATTTTCTGCTAATTTCTTCTCTATTATATCAAGCCATTTTTCGTCTTTTGTATTTTTTAGAATTTGTAGCCTTTCTGCTATATTTTTTTTGTAACTTGATACTGATAAATTAAAATTTTTTTCGTTCTGTGAGATTAATTTATCTATAAAATCTCTTTTTATAGATTGTCCTTCATACATAATTTTATCCATATATGGTGATAACCAGATGAAACTTAAAATTTCTTTTATTTTGGGGAGTGATGTTTTTTTTTCTTCTAAAAAAAAGGTTTTTTTTAAACTTTCTTGATCTTTAGTTATTTTGAAAGAAAAATTAAATTGATTAGAATTCGATAAAATTTTTGCTTGTATGTTTGTATCAATAATATTTGTTTCTTGTCCCGGTAATAACTTATCTAAAGAATCACCTCTTAATCCTTTTGAATTAGAAAAAAAAGATAAACTCTCTATTAAATTAGTCTTTCCAACGCCATTATCTCCATAGATAATTATGTGCTGACAATCTTTACTAATTTCTAAATTATATTGTTTATGGGACTTAAAATTTTTAATATTTATTTTTGTTACACTTGCCATTAAATACTTATTAAATTACACGCATTGGCATAACAATGTAAGTACTAAGGGGATCGCTTTCATCTTTGACTTGTATAGGTGAAGTTGCATCTTTTAACATTAAGACAATATCTTTACTCTCTAAAACATTTGCAACATCGATTAAATATGTCGAATTGAAACCAATCTCTAAATGCTCCCCTTGATATTGAGTTTGCACTTCTTCAATACCATCTCCAGAAATAGCGTCATTTATTAAAAACTTCATCAATCCTTTATCCAAAGATATTTTGATGACTCCTTTTCTATCTGAAGATAAAGATTTCAGTCGATCTAAAGCGCTTATAAATTCTTCAACGTTTGATTTTGCGGCTATACGTTCATCTTTTGGTATAACCTTCTCATAATCTGGAAATTTTCCATCGATCACCTTTGAAATTAAAACAATATCTTTGTACAAAAATTTAATCTTAGATTTTGTAGATAAAATTTTAAGATTGATAGAATCTTCATCAATTATTGTAAGTAATTCAAATACAGTTTTTTTAGGTAAGATTACTGATTGAAAATTGTCTGCGCCCTTTATTTCTGTAGCTGACTTACTAAGTCTATGACCGTCTGTTGCAACCGCAATTAATTTATTTTCTCCATCCTTTTTATCTAAATAAACACCATTTAAATAATGTCTTGTCTCATCATTAGAGATAGAAAATTTTGTTTTATTTATTATTTTTAAAAATTCAAAAGATGGTATTTCTAAATACTGTTCATCCATATTATCTTCTAATATTGGAAACTCGTCAGGAGATATGCAGGTTAAATTAAAGTCAGATTTGCCAGATATTAATTTTAATCTATTATTTTCCTTTAATGACAAATGTATTGAGGATCCGGTTTTAAGTTTTCTAACGATGTCATAAATTACCTGTGCCGTTGTTGTTGTTGATCCTTCTTTTATTGTCTGACATGTAAGCTTTTCCGTAATAATAATATCTAGGTCTGTCGCCGTTAGCTTTAAGAATCCATCATGAGCTTCTATTAAGACATTACCCAAAATTGGTAGCGTATTTTTTTTTTCAACAACACCTTGTACATGTGCCAGAGATTTTAATAAAACATCTCTGTCAATTTTAAATTCCATTTTATCTCTTGATTATTCTGTCTGTAATACTTTGTACTTCATACTCGAATTGACGATCTTTTGACATCAATTCTTCTATTTTTTTTATTGCATGTATTACAGTAGTATGGTCCCTACCAGTGAATTTTCTGCCTATTTCAGGCAGTGATTTTGTTGTTAATTTTTTTGATAAATACATAGCTATTTGCCTTGGTCTAGCGATATGCCTTGATCTTCTTGCAGATAAAAAATCATTCATTGATAAATTATAATAAGCAACAACAATTTTTTGTATATCTTCAATACTTATAACTGATTGCATATTGTTAAGAAGATCTTTCAAAATAAGTTTTGCATCTTGCAAAGTCGGTGTTTTATTTTGAATTCTAGCTGATGCTATAACTCTATTTAGTACACCAAGCATGTCTCTAACACTTGATTTAAATTCATTTGATATAAATGATAATATTTCATCATTTATCAGTATCTCGTTACCAAAATGATTTTTTTCGGCTAAACATCTCTTTTTTAATATTTCAAGTCTCAAGCCAATATCAGGTGGCTGAACATCAACAACTAAGCCTCCTGATAATCTTGATTTTATTCTGTCTTGAATACGATCTAGTTCATTTGGTGATCTATCACATGAAATCACAACTTGAGACTGATTTTCTAACAAACTATTAAATGTATAGAAAAACTCTTCTTGTGTTACCTCTTTACCACTAATGAATTGGATGTCGTCTAATATAAGTACATCAGCGTTTCTAAAAATTTCTTTAAATTTGTGTGTATCTTTATTTTTAATTGATTTTACAAATTGATACATAAATCTTTCAGCTGAAAGATAGATTACCTTTTTATCTATTTGTTTAAGTTGATTTCCAATAGCATTTAAAATGTGCGTTTTTCCTAGTCCAACACCGCCATAGATATATAAAGGATTATAATGACCAAGACTCTCTGTAACTCTTTTAGCAGCTGAAAAAGCTAATTGATTACTTTCGCCCGTTACAAAACTTTCGAAGTTTAATCGAGGATCTATTCTATTAATTCCATAATTTGTATCTTTTAAATCAATTATTTTTGTACCTGATCCAAAATCTAAAATATTTGTAGATCTTTTTTCATCAAAGATTTCATTAATTTCAAATTGAATTCTAGATACTGAATTATCAAGTTTTTGATAATGATCTAAAATTTTATCTGCGTAGTGAGAAACAATCCAGTCTCTAACAAATCTTGTTTTAACAACTAAAATTAAAGATGAAAAATCTATACCTTTGGCTTCAACATTTTGTATCCAGCTTTTGTAAACATCTAAACCATAAGTTTCTTTCAACTTTTGTTGAACAATTTCCCAGTTTTTTTTAATATCTTCGTTAATTTGTAGTGCAGATGAACTTTTCATGAGAGAGACTTTTAATTAAAACAAAATGCGTAAGCAACAAAAAAATTTTTTTTTTAAAAAAAAATTATAACAACTTTGGATTGTGAAAATAATTTTTTTAGAAATTAAATTGTCGCACGAATTTTATTAAACACTTTTTGCATTACAAAAGAATTTAAAATTTTTTTAATCTGTAAAATGAAATTTTAAAATCTAAAGTTGAATTTTTTTGAGTTTAAATGAATCTTTGACTTACTTCATCAAAGCAAGCTTTTTTGAAGTTCTAGAAATTTTTCTTGAGGCAGTTTGTCTTCTTATAGAACCTTTTTTAGATACTTTCATCAACTGTGACTGGAATTTATCAAAAAGCTTTTTGGCCTTAGCTTTATCTCCACTTTTGATTGCATTTTCTATCTCAGAAATTGCTGCTTTGTACTTACCGATCCTTATACGATTAATAGCTGTCTTTCTTTTAATAACTTTTGTTTTTTTTTTAGCTGATGATGTATTTGCCATTTTTTTTGATGGGCAGTTTATATAGCCTTTTTAATTGTGGTCAACACTATGTTTGGCACTTAATACAAAAAAAAGAAGACCTTCCAGAAGCGATTACACGCCTAATTTTTCCAGTGCACCCAGCTCTTTTACAAGTTTCACCTTCTCTGTCATAAACTTTAAAATTAGCTTGATAAGAGCCAGTCTTCCCTTCAGAGTTGTGATAATTTTGGATGGTTGAACCACCAGCTTTTATTGCCATTTTCAATACTTTTTTAATGGCAATTATAATTTTTCTTGTTTCTATATCTTTTAGAAACTTTCCCGGTTTTTGAGGGCTAACACAACTTCTAAATAGAGCCTCATTTACATATATGTTACCTAAGCCTGAAACTACAGATTGATTCATTAATAAATTTTTTACAGAAGAATTTGAGTTTCTAATTTTGTTTTTTAAATATTTAAAACTAAAATTTAAACTTAATGGCTCAGGTCCAAGTGAACTTAAATGTTTTGTGCTTTCAATATTTGTTGATAAAATTTTCTTAATAAATCCAAATTTTCTAATATCGTTATAAATTAAATCAAAACCTTTGAATGAAAGTTTTAAGTGATCATGTTTTTTAATTATTTCGTTTTTAGTGTAAAAACTAGTATCAATTTTATTTTTACCTTTTTTCACAAAATAAAACCGGCCTGTCATTCCAAGATGCACTAATAAAATATTTTTATCATTAAAATGAATCAGTAAATACTTTGATCTTCTAATTATTTTTTTTATAATTTTATTTTTTAAAGATAATAAATTTTGTTTATTTAATTTGTATCGAAGCTTAGGATTTAATATTGTGACATTTTTTACTTTTTTGTGCAAAATCTGTTTGCTTAAGCTTATTTTTGTAATCTCAACTTCTGGAAGTTCTGGCATATAATTTTTTTTTTAATACAATCGTCTTTTAAAGAATTATGAAAAATATTCACCAATATAAAAATACTAGTTTAGTAAATAAAGTATTCGATGGCGCTTTTAAGAAGTACGATATGATGAATGATATCATGTCACTTGGTACCCATAGAATATGGAAGCAACAATTTGTGGATACGGTTATATTAGAAAATAACAACACAATAGTTGATATGGCATCAGGAACTGGTGATATTTCAAGATTGCTGATCCAAAAAAACAAAAGCAAAGAAATAATAAGAATTGAGCCGAACTTTAATATGTTAAATCAAAATATTGATGAATTTAAAAGTTACAAAAATATTAAGCATCTTTGTAGTTATGCAGAAACAGTGCCTCTAAAAAATAATTCTATTGATGCATATCTAATTAGCTTTGGTCTTAGAAATATATCGAAATTAGATATTGCTCTCAAAGAAGCTTTTAGAATTTTAAAAAAAGGTGGGGGTTTTTATTGTCTTGAATTTTATAAAGTTAATAAACCGATACTAAGAGAAATTTATAATTTTTACTCTAAATCAATACCTGCTCTAGGAAAAGTATTTAATCAAGATTCAAAGCCATATGAATATCTCACTAAAAGTATTGAAGATTTTTATTCTCAAAAAGAAATATCAAAAAAATTAAGAGATGTCGGTTTTAGAAATATTAGCACCAGAGATATATTTGGTGGAATTGCTTCGATACATTATTCTTGGAAGCTAAATGATTAAAAAAATTTTAATTCTTCTGAAAATTGGTAGAGCTCTGGCTAAGTCGTCAACCTTAGATTATTTTGGTGAATTATATAAACCAAATATTTTAATTCGATATTCAATAAAAATTTTCGGTTTTTCTTCTTTTAAAAAAAAAAGTTTGGACAGCAAAAGTGTTGGCCAAAGATTAGTGTCGGCATTAAAAGAATTGGGCCCAACGTTTATTAAGCTTGGTCAATTTCTCGGAACAAGACCTGACATTGTTGGCAGAGATCTAGCTAAAGAACTTCAAAGTTTACAAGATGACTTGCCGCCCTTTGATATGGAAATAGCAAAAAAAAGTATAAGTAATGAAATTGGAGAAGAAAAGTACAAACAAATTGAAAATTTAAGCAAACCAATAGCTGCAGCTTCTATAGCTCAAGTTCATTTTGCAACAATTGAGGGTAAGCAATATGCCATTAAAGTATTAAGACCTGGTATTGAAAAGAAATTCAATGAAGAGTTAGAAGCGTTAATGTTATTTGCTTCAATAGTGGAAACAATTTTACCTAAAACAAAAAGACTTAAATTAATTGAAGTAGTTCATTTGCTTAAAGAAATTACTGCCATTGAGATGGATTTAAGATTTGAAGGATCAGCGGGCAGCGAATTAAAGAAAAATACAAAATCTGATCCGAAATTTAAAGTGCCTGACATTAATTGGGATTTTACATCAAAAAGAGTTTTAACTTCTGAAAAAGTAGAAGGTATTAGTATAAAAGAATTAGATAAAATTAATGAACTTAAAATTGATAAAAAAGAACTTGCAAAAAATATAATTCAAAATTTCCTAAGACAAGCTGTCGGGGATGGCTTTTTTCACGGCGACATGCATCAGGGAAATCTTTTTGTAGACTCAGATGGAAACATTATTCCAGTCGACTTTGGAATAATGGGTAGATTAGATAAAGATAATCGAAAATATTTAGCTGAAATTTTATATGGATTCATTCAAAGAGATTATGAAAAGGTTGCTGACGTACATTTTATTGCAGGGCTAGTTCCTTTAGATCAGTCAAAAGATGCTTTTTCTCAAGCACTTAGATCCATTGGAGAGCCTATTTTTGGACAGTCAATTAAAAATATTTCAGCGGGAAAATTATTAGCACAACTCTTTGAAATTACAGAACAATTTAACATGGCAACTCAGCCTCAACTTTTACTTTTGCAAAAAACTATGGTTGTGGTTGAAGGGGTAGCTAGAACACTTGATGAGGATGCAAATATCTGGGAAATATCAAAACCAGTTTTAGAAGGGTGGCTAAAAAAAGAAGTTGGACCTGAAGCAAAGATAAATCAAGCTATAAAAACTACATCGCAAGTTATGGATAGGCTACCAGAGCTGCCAAGTATGATGGACAAAGCCTCAAAAGCATTGGAACTGCTTGCCGCTGGAACAGTGGCATCAAATAATGAGATGGCAAAAAAATTTGAATTTGAAAAATTAAAAATTAAAAATCAACAAAATAAAATAATTATATTTATCTTATTAGTGGTAATATCATTGTTAGTATTATTTAATTAAACTGTAATGAAAAATAATAAAAAAATTTTATTAATTATTTCTGGTGGCATTGCTGCCTACAAAACTTTAGACTTAATTAGAAATTTACGCTCAAAGAACTATGAAATAAAAACAATATTAACAAAAACCGCAGAAGAATTTGTAACACCTCTATCAATTTCATCATTGTCTAATAACAAAGTTTATCTTAACAAATTTGATCTTAATGAAGAAATTGAAATGGATCATATAGCTTTATCAAGATGGGCAGATTTAATTTTAGTAGCTCCTGCTACTGCCAATATCATTGAAAATATCTCTAATGGTTCGGCAAATGACTTTATTAATACTGTTATTCTTGCGTCCAATAAAAAAATATTTTTAGCACCAGCGATGAATGTAAAAATGTGGGAAAAAGATGCTACTCAAATAAATGTCGACAAATTGAAAAAAAGAAATTTTTCAATGATTGGTCCATCAGAGGGGCTTTTAGCTTGCGGTGAGTTCGGTGAAGGCAGAATGGCAAATGTTAATGAAATTGAATTTACAATCGATAATTTTTTTATAAAAAAAGATATTAACTTATCAGCAGTAGTTACTGCCGGTCCAACAAGAGAATATATTGATCCTGTTAGATATATTTCAAATGAGTCTTCTGGCTTACAAGGTTATTATATTGCTAAAAAGATGGTTGAGTGTGGAATAAAAACAAAGCTGATAATGGGCCCTTCTCAAATCAAAATTGAGGATAACATTAATACAATAAAAGTTACAACCGCTCAGGAAATGCTTGAGGCGGTTAAAGAAAGTTTGCCTACAGATATTGCAGTATGTTCAGCGGCGGTTTCAGATTTTAGAACTGATAAATTTGAACAAAAAATTAAAAAAAATAATAAAGATTTAAATTTAAAACTATATCAAAATATGGATATACTAAGCTTTATTAGCAATCACAATAATTTACGACCAAAACTTGTCGTAGGTTTTGCGGCAGAAACAAATAATGTAATTGAATATGCTAAAAAAAAACTTGAACAAAAACATTGTGATTGGATAATTGCAAACGATGTTTCTGATAAAAATATTGGTTTTAATTCTAAAAATAATGAAATTTCGATAATTCGTAAAAACCAAGAGATTGAAAAAATATCAAAAAGAGAAAAGTCTGAAATTGCAACATTATTAGTTCAAAAAATTTTAAAAGAATTTCCAATTAATGAAAATAAAAGCCTTAATTAAAAAACTTAATCCTAAAGTTAATATCCCTGAATACAAAACAACTGGCTCTTCAGGTTTAGATTTAGAAGCTTTTATTGAACAAGATATTATAATTAAACCAAAAGAAACCACATTAATTCCAACAGGAATTTCTGTAGCAATTCCTGAAAATTTAGAAATACAAATCCGACCAAGATCTGGGTTAGCATTTAAGAATAAAATTACAGTATTAAATACACCTGGAACTATTGATGCAGACTATAGAGGAGAAATTAAAATAATTTTAATAAACTTGGGTGACAATGATTTTGTAATTAAAAATGGTGATAGAATCGCACAAATGGTTCTTTGTCCAATTGTGAAAGCAGAATTTGAAGTGAAAGATAATTTGCCAGAATCTATCAGAGGCGAAGGTGGTTTTGGCTCTACTGGTAAAAATTAATGTCACTAACAATTGATGAAATTGAAAGATACAGAGGTCAAATCAACTTAAAAAAAATAAATATTCAAGGACAATTAAAGTTAAAAAAAGAAAAAATCTTAATCATAGGGGCTGGTGGCATAGGTTCACCATGTGCACTTTTCTTGGCTCGATCTGGTATTACAAATTTTGGAATTGTAGATTTTGATAAAGTCGCAAAAAGTAATTTACATCGACAGGTCTTATTCGACCAAAAAGACATAGGAAAACATAAAGCTGAAATTACCAAAAAAAAACTTCAGCTTATTAATAAAAAAATAAATATAAAAATATTTAAAAAAAAGATTAACGCTAAAAATATTAAATCAATAATAAAAAATTATAATTATATAATTGATGGTACAGATAATTTTCTTTCTAAACTAGTTATCAATGATGAATGCATTAAAAATAAAAAAAAATTATTTATTGGATCAGTAAGTAAATTTGATGCCCATGTTTTTTTCTTTGATTTTTCAAAAAAGAGTGCTTGCTTAAAATGTTTTATGCCCAAGGCTCCAAATATTTCACCAAATTGTCAAGATGAAGGTATACTTGGCACAGTAACAGGATCGGCGGGGGCAATTATTTCAAATGAATTGATAAAAAATATTGCAGGTATCAAGTCAAACCTGAAAAATCATGTTTTAGTTATAAACTTTGAAACACTTAATTTTAGGATGGTAAAAATTAATAAAAGTCAAAAATGTAAAAATCATGGATAAACTATTATTAATAATTTTTGCTATTTTTTTTTTACACCATTCGTCTTCAGCCGAAATTAGAAGTTTAAAAAATAATAAAGTAAATGTTAGACTTGGACCTTCCAAAACTTATCCAGTAAAATTTATTTATAAAAATAAATATTTACCAGTTTTGATTATTGATGAGCATTATAATTGGAGAAAAATTAAAGATTATGAAAATGATTTAGGATGGATACATATTTCTCAATTATCTAGAACAAGATCAACAGTAACTACAAAAAATAATCAGGTTATATTTTCGTCTCCTACAATTTTTTCAAAGCCAAAAGCAAAGCTAGAAATATATCAAGTTTTGATAATTAGTGAGTGTACCAAAAATTGGTGTAAAGTTAAAAATTCAAAAATTAATGGATGGATTAAAAAAAATCATCTCTGGGGTATACAAAAAGATGAAATTATTAAAAAATAATAACGCGTTTTTTGTTTAAATAAACACTTCCATCAAGTATAAACATCTTCTTCATGACAAAAAAAAATTCCTTCACTTACGATGAGCTTATCTCTTGTGCTGATGGAGATATGTTTGGACTTGGTAATGCTAGATTACCTTCGCCTCCTATGCTGATGTTTGATCGTATAACAAAAATTACTGAAAACGGTGGACAGTACAACAAAGGTTATATCGAAGCAGAACTAGATATAAAAAAAGATCTTTGGTTTTTTGACTGTCATTTTAAAACTGATCCAGTTATGCCTGGTTGTCTAGGCTTAGATGCTCTTTGGCAACTTGTTGGTTTTTTTCTAGGCTGGATTGGCAATCCTGGTAAAGGGAGGGCATTAGGTGTTGGGGAAGTTAAGTTTGTAGGTGAAGTTTTACAATCAAACAAGTTAGCTAAGTATAAAATCGATATGAAAAAAATTATTAGAAAAGGAGAGACGTCAGTAGGTTTAGGTGATGGTGCACTTTTAATTGATGATAAACAAATATATAGTACTAAAAATTTAAAAGTAGGTTTATTTAAAAGTAATTTATGAGAAGAGTAGTTGTTACAGGATTTGGTATAGTTTCATCAATTGGAAACAACAATGAAGAGGTTTTAGATTCCTTATTAAATACTAAATCAGGCATAGTTTTTTCAGAAGAATATAAAGAATATGGTTTTAGGAGCCAAGTCTGTGGGTCTATTAAACTTAATTTAGATGAAGCTTTAGAGAGAAAAGAAAAAAGATTTATGGGCGATGGTTCAGCCTATGCCTATATCGCCATGAAAGAGGCTGTTAAAAATTCTGGCCTTGAAGAAAAAGATATCAGTAATATTAAAACTGGAATTGTAATAGGTTCTGGTGGTCCATCAATTAAAAATGTAATTCATGCGGTAGATACTACGAGAAAATCTTCCCCAAAAAAAATGGGACCTTTGATTGTACCAAGAACTATGTCTAGTACATGCTCTGCTACACTAGCAGTTCCATTCAAAATAAAAGGTATAAATTATTCTATAAGTTCAGCTTGTGCTACTAGCGCTCACTGTATTGGAAATGGAATGGAATTAATTCAATCTGGAAAACAAGATATTATCTTTGCGGGTGGTGGTGAAGAATTAGAGTGGGGGATGTCAGCAATGTTTGATGCCATGCCTGCACTATCATCAAAAAGAAATGACACACCTCAAAAAGCATCAAGAGCTTACGATGCAGACCGTGATGGATTTGTAATTGCAGGTGGTGCAGCTGTTTTAGTTCTTGAAGAAATGGAGAGAGCAAAATCAAGAGGAGCAAAAATTTATGCTGAAATTACTGGCTATGGTGCTACATCAGACGGTTACGATATGGTCCAGCCTTCTGGAGAAGGTGCTGTGAGATGTATGAAAATGGCTTTATCAACGAAAAGAAATAAGAAAGTTGATTACATTAATACCCATGGAACATCTACACCAATTGGAGATGTAAAAGAGCTAGAGGCTATAAGAGAAACTTTTGGAAATGATGTGCCTTCTATGAGTTCTACAAAATCAATAACTGGTCACTCATTAGGTGCTGTATCAGCTCAAGAAGCTGTATTTTGCCTTCTCATGATGGAGCATGGATTCATGGCTGAGTCAGCCAATATCGAAAATTTAGATGAAAAAGCAAAAGATCTACCAATATTAAGAAAAGTAGAAAAAAAAGATTTAAATTGTGTTATGTCAAATAGTTTTGGTTTTGGAGGAACAAACTCAACACTGATTTTTGAGAAGGTTTAAAATGCTTTTAAAAGGTAAAAAAGGTTTAATCATGGGTGTTGCTAATGACAGGTCAATAGCTTGGGGTATATCAAAAAAACTATCAGAACATGGCGCCGAATTAGCTTTTACTTATGTAGGTGATGCTTTAAAAAAAAGAGTAATTCCATTAGCCGAATCTTTAGGTTCTAAGTTTACACTAGACTGTAATGTTGAAAATAAAGAGCAAATTGTAAATACTTTTCAGGAAATTAAAGATAAATGGGGTGAATTAGACTTTGTTGTTCATGCAGTAGCTTTTTCAGATAAATCTGAATTATCAGGAGAATATTTAAATACTACAAGAGATAATTTTTTAAGAAGTATGCTCATCTCATGCTTTTCGTTTACAGAAGTTGCAAAAGAAGCAGCACCATTGATGAAAAAGGGTGGAAGTATGATTACTTTAACTTACGAGTCTACTAAGACAATTCCAAACTATAATGTAATGGGAGTTTGTAAATCTGCCCTTGAAACAAGTACAAAATATTTAGCAAGAGATCTTGGTAAAAATGGTATTAGGGTTAACGCGATAAGCGCAGGACCGATCAAAACTCTTGCAGCATCGGCAATCGGAGATGCTAAATTTTTATACAAGTGGAATGAAGACCATTCTTTCTTGAAACGAAATGTTGATATTCATGATGTTGGAAACTCAGCATTATATCTTCTAAGCGACCTTGCAGGTGGTGTTACCGGTGAAATTCACTATGTGGATGCTGGTTATAATAAAGTTGGAATGCCAGATCCTAAAAATATGTCTTAAGAATTTAAAGCCTCTTTAATAGATAGCTTTACTTTACCCCTATCAAATCCAATAACTTTAACTTTAACTTCATCACCTTCTTTGACTACATCTGAGACTTTTTCTACTCTTTTTTCAGCTAACTGAGAAATATGAACCAATCCATCTTGTTTTCCTAAAAAGTTTACAAACGCACCGAAATCCATAATCTTAACTACTTTTCCAGAGTAAATTTTTCCAACCTCAGGCTTTTCTACTAGTGAATTTATCATTTGAATTGCTTTATCTCTAGTTTCTTGATCTGCAGCTGAAACTGTTACTTCTCCACTATCATTAATATCAACTTTTGCACCAGACACTTCAACAATTTCTCTAATGTTTGCTCCGCCTTTTCCAATCACAGTTGCGATGTCCTTTTTATCAACTTGAATTTTTTCCATTCTAGGAGTGTATTGTGATAATTCTTTATTAGACTCTTTGATAGCTTTTGCCATTTCATTTAAAATATCTAATCTTCCTTTTTTAGCTTGCTCTAAAGCTTTCTCCATAATTTCAAAAGTAATACCGTTAATCTTGATATCCATTTGAAGAGAGGTGATTCCATCTGCAGACCCTGCAACTTTAAAATCCATATCACCAAGATGATCTTCATCACCTAAAATATCACTTAATACTGAAAATTCGTTACCCTCTTTAATTAAACCCATGGCAATACCAGCAATTGGTTTTGCTATCGGAACACCTGCATGCATTAAAGCCATTGATGAACCACAAACAGTCGCCATCGAAGAAGAACCGTTAGACTCAGTAATATCTGATACAATTCTGATCGTATATGGAAAATCTTCATGCTTAGGAAGTGCTGCATTTATAGCTCTCCAGGCAAGTTTACCATGACCAATTTCCCTTCTTCCGGTTCCACCAACTCTTCCAACCTCTCCTACAGAAAATGGAGGGAAGTTATAGTGAAGCATAAATCTAGATTTTTGCATCCCTTCTAGACTTTCAAACCTTTGTTCATCGTCAGATGTTCCAAGTGTAGCAGCAACAATTGCCTGTGTCTCACCTCTTGTAAATAAAGATGATCCATGAGCTCTTGGAATAATTCCTACTTCACATAAAATATCTCTAACTTCATCTAATTTTCTGCCGTCTATTCTAGATTTCTCTTTTAAAATTTTTGTTCTAACAATATCTTTTTCTAAAGACTTTAATTGGTCTTTAATTTGAACTTTTGTGTATGTTTCATCACCTTCGAATAATTGTTCTACTTTTTCATTAGCTTCGCTAATCATAGAAGAACGTTGCTTTTTATCTTTTTCAGAAAAAGCTTTGATTAAATGATCTTTAACCTCTGAAGAGATTTTTGATTTTAATTCTGAAAAATCTTTACTTTCAATTTCCCATTTAGGTTTGCTAGCTTCTTTCGCTAATTCTTCAATCAAATTAATAACTGGTAAGAAATTTTCATGACCAAATTTCACAGCATCTAGCATCTGAGCCTCTGTTAAACCTGAAGCTTCTGATTCAACCATTAAAACCGCTTCTTTGGTACCAGCAACAACTAATTCTAGATTAGAACTTTTAATACTTTCTTTTGAAGGATTTAAAATAAACTTACCATCAATCAAACCCACTTTGGAAGCAGCAACTGGACCTTGAAAAGGCAACCCAGAAATACTTAATGCTGCAGAACTTGCAATCACCGCTAAAATATCTGGATCACATTCTTTGTCATAAGATAGTACAGTTGTTAAAACTTGCGTCTCATTTCTAAACTGGTCTGGGAATAATGGTCTAATTGGTCTATCTATTAATCTTGAAATTAGTGTTTCACTTTCGGTTGGTCTTGCTTCTCTTTTAAAATAACCACCAGGAATTTTACCAGCAGCATAAAACTTTTCTTGATAGTTTACAGTTAAAGGAAAAAAATCTGTATCAGGGTTTGCCTTCTTTGAAGCAACTGCAGTTGAAATAATTACAGTATCACCCCATCTTAATATAACTGCACCATCTGCTTGTCTTGCAATTTTACCGGTTTCTATTGATAAATTTTTTCCCGCCCAATTAATTTCTTTTTTGACAATGTTAAACATGTATTAGCTCCAACTATTTTCTTAGTCCAAGCTGCTCAATAACTTTTTTATATAAGGTTGGTTCTTTTTTATTTAAGTAATCTAAAAGTTTTTTTCTTCTAATAATTAATTTACTTAATCCAGTATTTGAGTGCTTGTCTTTTTTGTTATTTTTAAAATGTTCAGTTAAATATTTAATTCTCTCAGTTAAAATACCAATTTGAACTTCAGAAGATCCCACATCTTTGTCAGATTTTTGAAGCATCTTAATTACTTTGCTTTTATCTAAGTCTTTTTTACTCATTAATATTTAAAATCCTTTTTGGATAAAAAACTCCATTTTTCATGGAACCCAAAGCCACAACGTTTTGATGATAATCTGCTAGAATTTCTTTATGCTCTTTAGAACCAACTTCTTCCAACATGCTTACTTTCATTCCGTTTTTAATAAGCTTTAATTTTTTATCGTTAATTTCAATTGTGGGTATATGATATAAAACAGACTTAATATCAAGCATGTATTTAAAAAAATCATTAATATTTTCGTTATTTATCAGTGTTTTTAGAGCATAAGAGTTTTTTTTTCTAAAAATTCCATCTCTTAATCTTACAATTTTAGAGCAATAACAAAAAGTTTTTAACTCCATTGCTATATCTTTGGCTAAGCTCCTAACGTAAGTTCCACTCTCACAACTGACTACAAATAAAGATTTTTTATTATTAAAGTCATGGTTTAAAATTTTTAATCCATAAATTTCTTTTTTTACTTTTTTAAGCTCAAATTTAACTCCTTCTCTGGCAAGTTGATATGCTCTTTTTCCATCAATTTTTTTTGCAGAAAATTCAGGTGGGCTTTGATTAATTGTACCAATAAACTTTTTAATTGCTTTTTTAATATCTTCATATGACGGTGTAATTTTAGATACATTAATTACTTCACCCTCAGAATCTAAAGTATTGGTTTGCTTGCCCCAATTTACTTCAAAAAAATAAGTTTTTTTAGACTTATTAATTAAAGGAATTGTTTTAGTTGCTTCATTTATTGCTATTGGCAAAACACCTTCTGCCATAGGATCTAGAGTTCCAATATGACCAATTTTTTTTAATTTAAATTTTTTTTTTAGTAAGTTTAAACAATATGATGAAGTAAAACCTGTGGGTTTATATAAATTTATCCAACCGTGAACCATTAGTCTTTGTCTTTTAACAATAAATTTTCTATTTTTTCTGCATAATCAAATGACTCATCAATAACAAAATTTAGATTAGGCATAAATTTAGCTGTCCATTCTTTTGATGCAGATTTTTTTATTTCTAAGGAATATTCATTTAATGTTTTTAAAAATTTATCTATATCTCTTCCTGCCAATGGCATGAAGAAAACCTTTGCATGCTTTAGGTCAGGAGATACTCTGACCTCGGTAATAGTTACTAATTTGGTATCAATTTCTGGTAATATAATATTTTGCTGAATAAATGACCTAGCTAAAATTTTTTTTAGATTTTCACCTGCTTTAAGTTGTCTTTGGGTGAATGGCTGATTATT
Organism: Pelagibacteraceae bacterium; assembly: GCA_022763425.1. Classification (GTDB taxonomy): domain Bacteria; phylum Pseudomonadota; class Alphaproteobacteria; order Pelagibacterales; family Pelagibacteraceae; genus HIMB114. The sequence goes on from JALEGD010000001.1 coordinate 82,646, forward strand.
ATTTTTCATTATTACTCTCTATCAATTGTAACAATCTGAAAAATTTCTATGATATCTCCTTTTTTATAATCTATAAAATCTTTTATTGTTAGACCACATTCCAGTCCTGACTTTACTTCTTTTGCCTCATTTTTCTCTCTAAATAAACTTCCAATTTTTCCGGTATAAACTACAGTTCCATCTCTAGTTAGTCTTGCATCAGAATTATTTCTTACTTCACCTTGCGTAACTTTAACTCCTGCTACTTTGCCTGCTTTTGAAACATTAAAGACTTCCAATACTTCGCATTGTCCAATACTCTCCTCTTTTGTCTCAGGTTCCAAAGTTCCTTTTATCGATTTTTCAACAAAGTCTATTGCCTCATAAATAATATTAAAATAACTGATGTCCATTTTATAACTATTAGCCAATTCTTTAGCTTCTTTATTAGGTCTGACATTAAAGCCTAAAATTTTAGCATTTGATGCCTTAGCTAAAGTTACATCAGTTTCTGTAACAGGGCCTACTGCAGATAAAATAATTTTTGGTTTAATTTTCTCAATTTCAATTTTTAATAATGCTGCGTTTATAGCTTCAAGTGAACCGTGTACATCGGCTTTTACAACAATATTTAATGTTTCAGCTTTATCTACATTTCCAAAAATATCATTATTGTCAGTAGTTGATTTTAAAGTTTTTTGTTTTGCTCCATTTTGTCTAAATTCCAGTATTTCTGAAATCTTATTTTCATCATTTAAAACTATAAAATCATCCCCCGCGCTTGTAACACTTTCAAAACCTATAACTTCTACAGGTGTAGAGGGTTCGGCTTGAGAAATTTGTTTGTTATTATAATCAAACATTGCTCTTACTTTACCTTTTGCTGCTCCGCTTACAAAAGTATCACCTCTTTTTAAAGTTCCACTAGTTACAAGAACTGTTGAAACAGGCCCTTTGCCTTTATCAAGCCTAGACTCAATAACAACACCTTTGGCAAGGCTATCCTTTTTAGTTTTTAAGTCTAATAATTCAGACTGTAATAAAATATTTTCTTTTAACTTATCTAAATTTGTTTTTTTAATTGCTGATATTTCAGTACACAAAACATCACCACCCATTTCTTCAACAATAAGTTCGTGTTCTAAAAGTTGATTTTTAACTTTATTAGGGTCAACACCTGGTAAATCGCATTTGTTTACAGCTACTAAAATTGGAACACCTGCTGCCTTGGAGTGCTGTATTGCCTCAATTGTTTGAGGTTTAATTCCATCATTTGCTGCAACAACAAGTATAACTATATCTGTAATTTTTGATCCTCTGGCTCTCATTTCAGTGAAAGCTGCATGTCCAGGCGTATCAATAAAAGTTATTAACTGCTTATTATTAACTTTCACTTGATAAGCACCAATATGCTGAGTGATACCGCCATGCTCTGTTGATACTACGTTTGCTTGCCTTAAAGCATCTAGCAATGAGGTTTTTCCATGATCAACATGGCCCATAACCGTTACAACAGGCGGTCTTGGATCACTGCCTTTATCTTCTTTTTCTTCGTCAACTATTTTTTTTATTTGATCTTCAGTAACATCTCCTCTAATTGCATTGTGTCCAAATTCACCAACAATAAATTCTGCAGTATCAGCATCAATACTATGATTAACGGTAACTTTTACATTTTTTTCTAATAAATATTTTATAATTGCACTTGATTTTTCAGCCATTCGATTTGCAAGTTCTTGAATAGTAATAACAGAAGGAATATTCACATCTCTTGCAATTTTCTGGATTTCCTCCTGATCGTCATCTTTTTTAAACTGCTTTTCTCTAGCTCTTTTAACCGATGCATGGCTTCTTTGACGCTCTATTTCATCGGCATCTGTTAAAGCCCTTCCTAGTGTAAGTTTGTAATCTCTTCTTTTTCCCTCAACTTTTTTATCACTCTTTTTTTTGCCCTTATGCAACTCTTCTTGTATCTTTTTTTTAGCCCACTCTTTGGCATTTTTTTTCTTTTCATCAGATGGGGGAGTTATCTTTGGAGCAAAAGGTTTTGAAAATGGCTTCTTTTCAAAAGTTTGTTTTTTGTCTTGTGGTCTAAAATTAGAGTTTTTTCTCTCTACTACAACTTTACCTTGGGTTTTGGTGCTATTATCGTTGAACTTTCGAGGCGTACCCTTGAAATTTTTTAAGGTCAGTTTTTTTTTCTTTTCTTTGCTCATTTTTACCCTCGAAACTCATTGTTAAAAATTAAAAACTTTTTTTCTTGCACGCATAATTAAATCTTCAGCATCTTTTCTTGGAATGTTAAATTCTTCTAATACTCCATCAAATTTTTCTCTTTTACCTTTAATTTCATCATATCCACCCACAATTTCATCCGTAGATAACTCTGCAAAATCTTTTAAAGTTTTGATATTTTCTTCACCAAGCGTCAAAAGCATACCCAAAGTTAAACCTTTATGATTTGCTAAATCTTCTTCAATTCCAAGCTCTTGCACTTTGCTTGCAATCTCTTTTTCTTCTTCTTCTAAAAACTCTTTAGCCCTATCTTGTAGTTCCTTGGCTGTTTCTTCATCAAAACCATCAATTTTTAAAAAGTCATCAACATTTGCATTATTAATATCCTTGATAGTGTTAAAACCTTCAGAGACTAAAAGTTGAGCCATGGTTGTGTCTATTTCTAAAGCTTTTATAAGTTTTGAAGAATTTTCTTTAAATTCACTTTGTCTTTTTTCTGACTCTTCTTTATCTGTTAAAATATCAATTTCATAATCTAATAATTTAGAAGCTAACCTAACGTTCTGACCTCTTCTTCCAATCGCTTTACTTAAATTGTTTTCATCAATAACAACTTCTGCTCTTCTGTTCTCTTGATCTAAAACAACTTTCATCACTTCAGCTGGCGCTAAAGCACTGACAACTAATGATCCAACATCTTCTGTCCAATTAATAATATCAATCTTTTCACCTTGAAGTTCATTAACAATAGTCTGTACACGACTTCCTCGCATACCCACACAGGCTCCAACTGGGTCAATAGAACTATCTTTTGATTGTACACAAATTTTTGCACGACTACCTGGGTCCCTCGCTACAGATTTAATTGAAATTGTGCCTTCGTAAATTTCTGGAACTTCTTGCTGGAAAAGCTTTGCTAAAAATTGAGGATGAGCTCTAGATAAGAAAATTTGTGGACCCTTATTTTCTCTTCTTACATCATAACAATAAGCTTTTACTCTATCTCCATTTTTTAAATTTTCTCTTGGAATTAACTCCTCACGTCTAATAATCGCCTCTGATTTTTGCAAGTCTACAATTATATTTCCAAACTCTGATCTTTTTACGATACCACTTAAAATTTCTCCAACTTTATCTTTAAACTCATTGAACTGCCTGTCTCTCTCAGCATCTCTAATCTGAACTGAAATAACTTGTTTAGCTGTTTGTGCTGCAATTCTTCCAAAATCAATCGGAGGAAGCTCTTCCTTTATCTCTCCTCCAATTTCAGCAGAAGGATCTTTTTGCTTTGCTTCATCTAAACTAATTTCTGAGTGACTTTCTAAAACTTTTTCAACAACTTTTAATTTTCGACCAAGTTCGATAATGCCCGTTTCCCTATCGATGCTAACATAAATATCATTTTCTGATCCATAGCGTGTTCTTGCTGCCTTCTCAATTGCAGTTTCCATTGATGATAAGACTAGATCTTTATCTATCGATTTTTCGGCTGCAACTGCATCCGCTATTCTTATTAATTCTGTACTATCAATTCTATTATTAAGCATTTTTTAATTATGTAAAAAAAAATGGGCGTAAGCCCATTTTAAAAGTTAACAATTTAGAACGTAAATAAACGAAAATTTAAATTTTATCAATCTTTAAAAAATTTATATTATTCTTCAATTTTAAAGCTCTTGCATGATATCTGGTGATAATAGTAGGTGTCTTTTTATAGCTTTTTATAGATATTTTAAGCTCTTTTTTCAATAATTTAGACTTATTCTTAACGTCATTAAAATAATCGTAGTTATCAGAACCGAAATAAATTGTCCCTTTAGAATTACAATGAGAGATGAGTAATTTTAAAAATTCATAGTTAACTAGTCTTCTTTTATGGTGTCTTTTTTTTGGCCATGGATCTGGAAAAAAAATATAACATTGATCAAAACAGTAATTCTTGAATTTTTTTTCGAATTTTTGAAAAACAAATGGAAATAAAAATATGTTTTTAATTTTATTTGTTGAACAATAATATGCCGTATTAGCTAAACCATTTTTAAATGGCTCAATTCCTATTACCAAGTTTTTTTTATATTTTTTTGATAAAAAAAATAAATTTTCTCCAACCCCAGAACCTATTTCAATAATAATCTTTTTTCTTTTGTTAAAAAAAGATTTTGTAATTTTTTGCGTATTAATGAATTTTTTTAAAATTTTTTTTTTTCTTGAGAAAGTGTTCTTGATTGTAAACGACCGAAAAAAAGTCTCTCTTTAATCATTAAATATTTTTAAACAAATCAACAATATCAGTTTTTTCCCAAGTAAATGTTCCGTCAGCGCCTGGCTGCCTTCCAAAATGTCCATAAGCTGCTGTTGGTTTGTAAATAGGATTATTTAAATTTAATTTTTCTCTTATTCCTCTTGGGCTTAAGTTAATTTCTTTTCTAATTACACTTTCTACTTTTTCAGATAGTTTTTGATCTCCATTAAATAGATCAATATAAATAGATAGTGGTTGCGAAACTCCTATTGCATAAGATAATTGAATTACGCATTTATCACTAACTCCCGCTGCAACAATATTTTTAGCTAAATATCTTGAAATATAAGCTGCAGATCTATCAACCTTTGTTGGATCTTTTCCTGAAAAAGCACCGCCGCCATGTAAAGCTGCACCTCCGTATGTATCAACTATGATTTTTCTACCTGTTAATCCTGTATCACCATCGGGTCCTCCGATTACAAATCTGCCAGTTGGGTTTACATAAAATTGCTCTTCCGGACAATCCCAACCTTCTGGCAAAACTTTTTTTACGTAAGGTCTTACTATTTCTTTTACATCATTCTGATCTAACTTTTCATCATGTTGAGTTGAAATTACTACTGAAGAAACACCTGTTGGTTTTCCATTTTTATAAACTACAGATATTTGGCTTTTTGAATCTGGTCCTAATCCTTTTTCTTTCCCTGACTTACGTACATGCGCTAACTCTTCTAAAATTTTATGAGAATATAAGATTGGAGCTGGCATTAATTCCATTGTTTCATTGCAAGCATAACCAAACATAATTCCCTGGTCACCAGCACCTTCATCTTTTTCATTTCCAGATGAATCTACTCCTTGAGCAATGTCAGTTGATTGAGCATGTAAATAATTAAAAAATTCTAATTTTTCGTGATGGAAACCCTCTTGTTGATAACCAATTTCTTTTATTGTGTTCCTCACAGCTTTTTCAATTTCTTCAGAACTAATTTCTGGACCTCTGATTTCACCCGACAAAATAACTTTATTAGTCGTTGTTAAAGTCTCACAAGCAACTCTGCTTTCATTAAATTTGGATAAATACAGGTCCACTATAGTGTCTGAAACTTTATCACAAACTTTGTCAGGATGACCTTCTGAAACTGACTCTGATGTAAAGATGAAATCTTTCATAATTTTAAATAGCAATTATAAACAATCTTTAACGTTGTCAAATTTAAATTCTAATCTTAAATAATTTTAAATATTCTGATTTTTTTTATCTTTCTAGGGTCAGCTTCAATAATCTCAAATTGATAAGTATTATTAACCTTGATTACCTCACCAGCATAAGGAACTCTGTTAATCTTGGAAAATATGTAACCGCCTAGAGTATCAACATTTTCTTCAACAATACTCAAGTTTGACTCATGGTTAAAATCGTCTAACGTCATATCTGCTTTTGCTTCAAAAGTATTAGAGTCTATTTTTTTAAAATTAAAATCATCATCTTTATCGTGTTCATCTTCAATTTCTCCTACAATTTCCTCTATAACATCTTCAATCGTAATTAATCCATCGGTTCCACCATGCTCATCTATAACTAAAGCCATATGAAGTTTGGTAGCTTGCATTTTTAATAATAAATTCATAACAGGCATTGTTGGAGGAACAAACAAGACCTCTCTCATAATTTTTTTTATATTAAAATCATTATGGTTTGATCCTGAGAATTTAATTATATCCTTTATGTGTATCATACCCAACACATCATCAAGGTCTTTTCTGAATACAGGCATTCTTGAATGCGATTCTTTATCAATTGTATCTATAATATTTTGAAAAGAAGAGTCTTGTGAAATCGCAACAATTGAAGCTCTTGGTATCATTACATCATCTGCTTTTAATTTATTGATACTTAAAATATTTGATAAAATTGATTTTTCTTTAGAACTTAAGTCTATATTTTGACTTTCCTCGTTTGATTTTTCATCAATAACATCTTTGATACTATCTCTTAAACTCTGATTATTACCTAAAAAATTTATTTTTTTAATAAGTTTAGAAATTATATTTAAATTTTCTTTTTTACTCATGCTAATTTTAATATTTTGTTTTGTATCTTTTCCATTTTTAAAAAATTTTTCTCATTATCATGATCATAACCAATCAAATGAAGAAAGCCATGAACAAGCATTTTTTTTAAATATTCTTCAAATTCAATTCCTTGTTTTTTTATATAGTTGAAGGATAAGGCTAAATCACCTAAGTATATATTTCTTTGTTTTAATTTTTTTTTAAAAAAACTGGGTTTTTCACTGGGAAAGGAGAGAATATCGGTATCTTTTTTTTTATTTCTATACTTGTAATTTAATGAGGTCATTTTTTTTGTATTCGTCAATAAAACAGAAATTTCAATATTTTTAGATAAAAATTTTTTCTCACTCATGATGCTTTTCTTTAGAATATTTTTTATTTTTTTCTCAACATTAGTCGAATCTTTAAGCCAGATTTTTGAATCACAAGATATATGAATTTTATGCATTATTGATTTTTTTTATAAGCATCAATAATTTTTGATACAAGAGGGTGCCTTTGAACATCTAAGGTGTCAAATCTAGTAATTTTTATTTCATCTATATCATCTAAAATATTGATAGACTTTAATAACCCTGAGGATTTTGACCCAGGCAAATCAATTTGACTAGGGTCTCCATTAACAACCATAGTAGTATTTTTTCCAAGTCTAGTTAAAAACATTTTTATTTGAGTGTCGGTCGCATTTTGTGCTTCATCTAAAATCACAAAAGAGTCCTTTAGGGTTCTTCCTCTCATAAATGCTAATGGAGCAATTTCAACAGTTCCATCTTCAATTTTTTTTTGCATTTTCTCATAGCCTACTAGTTCATAAAGAGAATCGTACAGCGGTATAAGATATGGGTCAATTTTCTCTTTCAAATCACCTGGTAAGAAACCAAGATTCTCACCTGCCTCAACAGCAGGCCTAGATAAAATAATTTTTTTAACTTCACCGCTCATTAATTTACTCACAGCAACAGCTACGGCTAAATAAGTTTTACCGGTACCAGCAGGTCCGAGAGAAAAAATTATGTTATTTTTTGATAAATTATTAATATAAGTTTTTTGCTTTTCTGTTCTTGCAAAAATATTTTTTCTTGGCGTCTTTATAACGACATCGTTAGCTAGCACATCATTATTTGATGATGACTCAAAGTGATATAAAGATTTAATATCTTCTTCTTCAAGCTCTTTGCTTAATGACTTTTGTAACATTTGATTAATTGTATTTATAACTAATTTGCTTTTAGAGTTATCACCCTTGATTGTAATTAAATTTCCCCTTAAATTAATTACAGTTCCAGATAATGTTTCTAAAACTTTTAAAAAAGTATCTTGAACACCAACAATTCTATTTAAAGCCTTATTATCGTTTACATATAAGCTAGTTGATAAACTATCGTTTTCTATGATTTGAAAAAGGTTTGCTGTCAATTAATTTACGCTATTCTGCCAAATAAATTATTCCTATTAGCATTTTCTATAAAAATTTTCTTTATTTCGCCAGCTTTAATTACAGTATTTTTAATAAATACTGGCGTCATATATTGATTGCGACCAAAAAATTGTTCTTCATTTTGTGTTTTGTTCTCAAACAAAACACTGTTCTCATGATTAACCATAGAGTGGTTGAACTCAATTTGCTGTTTGAACAAAAGACCTTGCAGTTCTTCTAATCTTTTTTGTGATATATTATTATCCACTTCACTTAAATTTGTGGCTGGTGTACCTGGCCTTTGACTATAAATAAATGAATAAGACAGTGAAAATTTTACTTCTTTAACTAAATTTATTGTATCAAGATGATCTTCATTAGTTTCTCCTGGAAACCCAACTATAAAATCACTTGAAAACTGAATATCTGATTTTTCTTTTCTAAATTTTTCTATAAGGTTTAAATAATCTGAACGCGTATGATTTCTATTCATTAGTTTCAAAATTTTATTCGAACCTGATTGAACCGGTAAATGCAGTTGTGGCATCAATTTAGGCTCTTCTCCAAATAAAGATATTAATTCTTGATCAAAATCATTTGGATGTGAAGTCGTAAATCTTATTCTTTTTACATTATTAATTTTTGCTATTTTTTTTATTAACTTTGCCAAAGAGATATCATTATTTTTATATGCACTAACATTTTGGCCAAGAAGAACTATTTCTTTAGTGCCATTGTCTGTTAACGATAAAATTTCGTCTAATATTTTATTATGATCCCTAGAAAATTCTGGACCACGCGTGTATGGCACAACACAAAATTTGCAGAATTTGTCACAACCTTCTTGGATGGTCACAAAGCTTGATATTTTCGATTTAGTATTTTTTAAATTTTTTAAAACATCAAATTTTCCATCTACATCTAGTTCGGTTTCAACAGATCTTTGTCTGTTGCTTTGGAAGCTTTTAATTAAAGAAGGTAATTTGTGGTAAGCCTGAGGTCCTACAACAATATCAACATAATCACTTTTTTCAAAAACCATAGATGACTCGGCTTGTGCTACACATCCAGCAAGAACAAAAATTGGTTTTTTCTTATCTTTATAAATTTTTTTTATTTTACCAATGTCTGAATAAACTTTTTGAGTTGCTTTTTCTCTAATATGGCAAGTGTTAAAAATAAAACAGTCAGCTTCGTCAATCTTATCTATTTTTTGATATGCAATACTACTCATTAAATCAGAAATTTTATTTGAATCATATTCATTCATCTGACACCCAAACGTTTTAATATAAAATTTTTTTTGATTCATTTTTTTTTACAATAAAGCTCTAAACGATGATCAATGAGCTCGTAGCCCAACCTCTTGGCAATTTTTTTTTTTAAAGCTTCAATCTCATCATCTACAAATTCAATAATTTCACCTGAATTAACATCTATTAGATGATCGTGATGATTTTCTGTTGCAACTTCATATCTTGCTTTACCAGCTTTAAAATCATGTTTTTCAATAATTCCGTTTTCCTCAAGTAACTTTACCGTTCTGTAAACAGTGGCAACACTAATTTTTTTATCTATTTTTACAGCCCTGTTAAATATTTCATCAACATCGGGATGAAACTTTGTGTCTGAAATAGTCTCTTCTAATAATCTTACGATAACTTTTCTTTGATCTGTTAACCTTAAGCCTCGGTCCTGGCAAATTTTTTCCAGACTTATAGCAAATGGAGATGTTTTAATCATTTGTGAATTATATTTGAACTAGAATGAAATTGGTACAATTTTCTTGGCAAATCTATTCTTCAATAATAGAGACTTTATATCTTTAATATTCAATTCCAAATTTGACTTATAATTCCTAAATTTTATCAAATCTTCTTTTTTTATTTTATTAATATTTTTATTTTTTACATTTAATAGTATATTTTGATTTTTAAGAGAAATTAAAGCTTTGGTCTTTTTATATTTTTTTACATTTAATAAATCAAAATTGTTAAAAGCTAATAACTTGCAGCCAAATACTAAAGAAATTATTTTTGACAAAACAATAGAATTTCTTATTGAAATTATATGGCCAGGTCCGACATTTACATAAATTACAAAAGAACTATCTAGCTTTAGTTTTTTTTTTTTTAAAAAATCAAAAAAAAATAATGGTAATTTTTCAGTTTTATCCAAATTTTTAATTTTTTTAGTAAAAGTTTTTTTATCTGTAATTAAAAAAAAAGATCCATTGCCTAAAGTCAAATCAATTATTAGCAATTTATTTTTAACCATTTAGCTTACGCTAAATTTAACTTTTTTGTTGGAAGAAGAATGGATTTATCGAAATCAGTAAGGCTATTTTGCTCAATAATCTTTTGTAAATAAAAAACATACTTATCTTTAATTTCAGAGTATTTATCTAAATGCTTTGATAGCTCAAGACCAGAAATTTCTATATTATCATTCCTCATTTTTGATCTTTCCTGTCTTAGTCCTTCATATGATTTGTGGGTATTTAGATTTTTCTTATAGGCTTTAACCGAAGCCCTAATAATATCAAATTTCGTTACTTTAAATGACTGATCTTCATCTCTATCTAAAGGAATAATTCCTGCATTTTTCTTCCAAGTTCTTTGACCAAATAAAGAATTACCTTCAAGTGCGAACCTTGATGTTCCCCAACCACTTTCATATGCTGCTTGAGCTATTGCGAGTGACGGTGGAATGATATCAGCTCTTTCCAATAATAAATTAAAGTCTCCATTCTTAACTTTGTAGTATTTAAATTTTTCTTCTAGCCAGTTTTTGTCAGTTTTAGAAATTTTTGAAGATTTTGATAAAAATAATATTTTTTTTCTCTCAGTTAAAATATCTTCATTTTCAGATAGCACTAAAGGCAAAACAATTTGTATAAAAATCCTTTTTCGATTTTGAATATTTTCTAACTCATTTATTCCTCGTGGAAGCTGAGTAAAAAATACTGGCTTAACAGGTTTCCCATCCCTTATCTCTTTTAAATCATATTTTAGTTCGTTAAATAAAGCTAAGACGCTTCTTGCATGTGGTGTATTGAAACCCCTGGTGTCTCTTTCTTCAAAAAACTTATTTTCAACATCTTCTTTTGGTTCTTCGATCTTAACTGAGGCTAGTTCTTTTTGAGCATAAGTCGACTTTACCAAGGCAGTATTTTTTTGAATAACTCCAGGCAATAATACCAGTGCAAAAACACAGGCAACCATCAGCCCCGCTCTCATTAGATTGAAATATGACTCTCTTTGTGTTTGATCTTTTGATAATCTTGGTGTTTCGTCTTTTGGAATGGCTATACCATTTCTTAATAAAATTAATTCGATTTGTTTAGCTGTAAGCTTACGTCCTTTCTCCTCATAAAAAAGATACTCTTCTACCTCATGCTTTTTAGCTGTAAGTATTAAATGATTTAGATAATTATATTTTTTTTTACTCATTGATATTAAATGCTTCAACTGAAGTTACTTCAGGAACGTAGTGCTTGATCATTCTTTCCACGCCATGTTTTAATGTTACAGTCGAGCTTGGACATCCTGCGCAAGCTCCTTTTAACATCACTTCAGCAACCCCATCTTTAAATGATTTTAATCTAATATCACCACCATCCATAGCAACAGCAGGTCTAATTTTGTCATTTAAAACTTCTTCAATTCTTTTTGAAATATCGTCTGTAAATTCACTTTCCTCTTCAAAAGATAGAGCATTAAAATTTTCAAATATCCTTTTATTTAACGTTTCTAGAATATCTTGAACAATATCGTCCCATGATGAGATTTTATTTTTTTTAATAGAAATAAAATTTTTATCTAAATAGACTAATTCTAATTCTTTAATCAAAAATAAATCATTTACCAAATCAATGTTTGATTGATCACTTTTTTTGAATTCTTTCGAGCCAATTTTTACAATCGTCTGGTCAAAAACAAATTTTTTAGTGTCAGGATTGGGTGTGTCAACTACGTTTATCATTGGCTTTAAATATTATTTTTGGTTAAATTTTTCAATGTTTATACAATAGAATCTATATCTTTTTCACTCATAGAACCAGGAACTAAGACAACGGGTATGGATAAATCTTTCATTTTACTAGATAATAAGGATTTAATTATAGGCCCAGGGTTTTCACCTTCCTCAGAGGTTGCAAGTACCAAGAAACGTATATTGCTGTCTTCAGTTAAGATTTTTATTATCTCATCATCTCTTTTGCCCAATTTAAGAATTATCTCAGTTTCAATCCCAAAATTTTCTTTTATTTTTTGTGCCCATGATCGGCATATTTTTTTAGCTTCACTAGTTTCTTCTTGTTCTATTAAATGCTCAACTTTTGACCATTGAGCGTTAATTGCGTGATCAATCACATAAAGCATAGATAAACTACCGTTAGTATTCTTTGCTCTTTGAGCCGCGAAGTGGATTGCATTTTTTAGCTCTTTACTATTATCAACTACAACTAAAAACTTTTTTTTCATTAAATTAATCCTACAATTTTTTTCACTTCGATGATCGTTTTATTGGCAGTATTTGATGCCTGCTCGTTTCCATTTTTTAAAATTTTTATAAGTTGCTCTTTATCATTTTTATATTCTTTAATTTTGTCTGAAATTGGACTTATTTTTTCTACTAATAATTCTGCAAGACTATTTTTAAAATCTGAGAAGCTTTTGCCATCAAAATTCTTTATGATTTTTTCTGGACTCTCTGAATTTAAACTTGCATAAATTTTAATTAAGTTTTGAGCTTCATATCTTTTAGTATCAAATACTAGTATCCTTTCATTAATCGGTTCACTATCAGTTTTAGCTTTTTTAACTTTTTGCATAATTTGATCTTTGCTATCAGTTAAATTTATACGAGATAAATCTGAATCTTCAGACTTGCTCATTTTTTTAGTTCCATCCCTTAAGCTCATAATTCGAGCAACAGATTTGGGAATTATTGGCTCTGGAATTGTAAAAAAATCATTTTTATAATCATTATTAAACTTAGTTGCTATATCTCTACAGAGTTCTAAATGTTGTTTTTGATCTTCACCAACAGGAACATGTGTTGCCTGATAAATTAAAATATCAGCAGCCATTAATATTGGATATGTATATAATCCAACACTTGCTTTTTCTTTATTTGAACCAGCCTTTTCCTTAAATTGAGTCATTCGATTTAGCCAACCAACACGCGCGATACAATTTAAAATCCAGGACAATTCAGAATGTGCTTGAACTTGTGATTGGCAAAAAATAATATTTTTTTTTTCATCCAATCCACACGCTAAAAAGGTTGCAGCTGTATTTAAAATATTTTCTCTTAGTTCGTCTGGATTTACAGAAACTGTAATAGCATGTAGATCTGCCAACATATAAAAACACTCATAATCATTTTGCATAGTTACAAAGTTTTTTATTGCACCCAAATAATTACCAAGATGCAAATTACCAGTTGGCTGAATACCTGATAAAACTCTTTTTGAAGTCATTTATAATTTTTTAACTTAAAATCTTGTATACTAAAAGCTTTAAACAACGAAGTTATAAGAAAATAGACAATAATCGAATCTCCAACCACAAAAAATAAATAAAAAACTTTGCTTACAGATGTAGATAAAAACTCTTCTCTAAAATAGAAAAATTGAAAATATAAAATTGCACCCATTATAAGTGAAGATGCTATAATCTTTGAAAATCTTTCGATAAAAAGTTTATCCGATAAATGAAATTTATCTTTTTTTAAATTGAATTTATAAATAAATGTAGCTAGCCAACATGAAATGGTTGTCCCGGCAGCGATAGATAAAAAACCATATTTTTTAAAAAATATAATGCTTATTAAAATATTAGTTACAACAGTAAACACAGAAACTTTAAATGGAAAATTTGTATCTCCTCTAGCAAAATAAAAATTAGAATATAATTTTAAAAGTGAAAAAGCTGGTAAGCCAAAACCAAAAATAACTAGAGCATTTGCTGTATTATTAATACTGTCCTGATCAAAAGATCCATATCCAAAAAGACAGGAAATTATTTGTTCTGCTCCAACAATAATTCCCATAGCTGCTGGTGCTGATAAAAATACAGATAACTCAACAGATCTATTTTGTATGAAGTAAACATTGTTTTGTGTTTCATTAATTATGACTTTACTCAAAACTGGCAAAACTACAGTTCCAATTGCAATTCCCGATATAGCAAGTGGTAACTGATATATACGGTCGGCATAATATAAGTATGAAACAGCACTTGATTGAAATGAAGCTATTATGGTTCCAACTAAAATATTAATTTGCATTACTCCTGACGAAAAAATACTAGGTAGAAGTTTTTTAAAAAAAATTTTAACTTGATTAGTAAATTTTATAATCAAATCAATTTTAGGAAAAAAGAATTTTTTACAATAAATTATTAAAATTATTAATTGAATTAATCCTGCTAAAAATACCGCTATCGACATAAATTTTACAAATGATTGATCGAAAGATTTGGCTAAAAAAATTGCTAAAATTAAAAATAAATTTAAAATAATTGGTGCTGCAGCTGCTACTGCAAATTTTCCATTAGAATTTAATATTGCTGAAAAAAAAGAAGATAATGATACAAATAGTAGAAAAGGGAAAGTTATACGACTTAATTGTATCGCTAGATTGAATTTTTCTGGATCTGATGCAAAACCTGGTGAAATTAAATAGATAAATCCACCCATAAAAATTTCCGCAATTAAAGTTAAAATTAACAAAATTATAAACAAAAAATTAAAAACTAAATTTGTAAATTTTTTAGAGTCTTTCTTAGCTTTCAGCTTTGTATAAATAGGAATAAAAGCAGCATTAAACGTTCCTTCTGCAAACAATCTCCTAAATGTGTTTGGAAGTCTAAAGGCTACAAAAAAAGCATCAGCCATTGCTGTAGTACCAACAAATATTGCTATTAATATATCTCTAAAGTAACCCGAAACCCTGCTGAGAAGTGTTAATAAGCCAAAGGAGCTGACTGCTTTTAAAATATTCATATAAGTTGTTTACACCTCATATCTTCTGGATTAATAATCTTCCACCATAATAATACGACAAAACTTTGAATGCCTAAAAAAAAAGAAACAATAGAGAAATATACTGATAAAGAAGCATTAGATTTTCACATTCAGGGTAAGCCTGGAAAGATAGAAATTATATCTTCTAAACAATTATCAACTCAAAGAGATCTGTCACTTGCGTATTCTCCCGGTGTAGCTGTTCCTGTTTTAGAAATATCTAAAAATCCACAAACTGCTTATGAATATACAAGCAAAGGAAATTTAGTTGCAGTAGTGAGTAACGGTTCAGCAATTTTAGGTTTAGGGAATCTTGGCGCTCTTGCCTCAAAACCTGTAATGGAGGGAAAGTCAGTATTATTTAAAAGGTTTGCTGACATTGACTCAATAGACATCGAAGTGGACTCACAAGATGCTGAGGATATTATTAAAACTGTAAGAAATATTGCATGCTCTTTTGGAGGAATTAATCTTGAAGACATTGGTGCACCAGACTGTTTTGTTATTGAACAAAAATTAAAAGAATTAGTCGATATTCCCATTTTTCATGACGATCAACATGGTACAGCAATTATTACAACGGCTGGATTAATTAATGCATTAGATATTTCTGGCAAGTCAATTAAAGATGTAAAAATAGTAGTTAATGGTGCAGGTGCATCGGCTATTGCTTGTACTGAGCTTTTTAAAAACTCTGGGGTGCCAAATGAAAACGTAACAATGTGTGACCGGAAGGGCGTTATCTATCATGGAAGAGAAGGAGTCGATCAGTGGAAATCTAAACATGCAATTGATACAAAAGATAGAACTTTAGAACAAGCTATCAAAGGTGCTGATGTAGTTTTAGGTTTGTCTGCTGCAGGAGCAATTACTCAAGATATGATTAAATCAATGGCAAAAAATCCGATCATATTTGCATGTGCAAATCCTGAACCAGAAATTAGACCAGAAAAAGTTTTAGAAGTTAGAGATGATGCAATTATAGCTACCGGAAGATCGGATTATCCAAACCAAGTAAATAACTTAATTGGTTTTCCATATATTTTTAGAGGAGCATTAGATGTACAAGCAAAAACTATAAATGAAGAAATGAAAGTAGCTGCAGCTCAAGCCATAGCAAAACTAGCTAGAGAAGATGTCCCAGATGAAGTTGTTGCGGCCTATGGTGGTGACAGACCTCATTACGGAAAAAATTACATAATACCGTCTACTTTTGATCCTAGGTTAATCACAACAATTCCTACTGCAGTCGCAAAAGCTGCTATGGATAGCGGTGTAGCTCAAAAACCAATTAAAGATTTTGATGCTTATATTAATGAACTAGAAGCTAGACTGGATCCCTCTGTTGGTATCATGCAAGGGATTAATGCAAAAATTAAAAAAGCAAAAAAAAGAATAGTTTTTGCTGAAGGTGAAGATGAAGAAAGTTTAAAAGCTGCAATTGCTTTTAAAAACTATGGGTTAGGTGAGCCTATATTAATAGCTAACCAAGAAAAACTTAATGCATCATTAAAAAAAATTGGTTTAGACGAAAATTTTAATATTGAAGTAACAAACTCTGCAGATACGGAAAAGTCAGAAAAATATAAAAACTATCTTTATGAAAAATTGCAAAGAAAAGGTATCTTGGAAAAAGAATGTGATAAAATGGTCAAATCAGACAGGGTCACTTGGGGATCTTGTATGGTTGCCTGTGGTGATGCAGACGGAATGGTTGCTGGAAATACAAGACACTTTTCAGCTACCGTAGATAAACTATCTCAATCTGTTGGGGCAAGAAACAATGAAGTGCTATTTGGATTATGTCTTTATGTTACTAAAGGAAAAACAATTCTAATTGCTGATACAAATGTAATTGAATTCCCCACTTCAGAAGAGCTTGTTGAAATTGCAATTTCAAGTGCACGGGTAGCTGAAACTTTGGGGTTTGAGCCAAGAGTTGCCTTTTTATCTCATTCAACATTTGGTCAACCAGAAACTGAGAGAACTAAAAGAGTAAGACAAGCTGTTGAAATGTTAGAAAAAAGAAAAGTACATTTTTTATTTGATGGTGAAATGCAGCCAGATGTAGCTTTAAATCCAAAATTTCAATCTACATATCCTTTTTCAAAAATTGTTGGAAATGCAAATGTTCTTATTATGCCATCAATTCATGCTGCTGCAGTTTCAACAAAGATGCTTAAAGAATTAGGTGGTGGTAAAGTAATTGGTCCTCTATTAATCGGACTTGCACAGCCAATTGAGGTCGCTCCATTAAGATCATCAAGCTCAGAAATTTTAAATCTTGCATCTATTGCAGCTTATTCTTCAGAAATAATAAAATACTAATTTGCTATTCTTTGATTATTAGCAAGATCTTCTTTTAAGAAAATACTTGGTATCACTTCTTTTATTCCTTGAACGGCCTTTGCTTCATTTATAACAATTTTTCGCTCGTCTTCAGATCTCGCAATTCCAAAAATATATAAATTCTTATTAATTGTTGTAAAACTAAAATTATTCGATTTAACCTCTTTATGTGCAATTAGCGCTACTTTAAATTGTGAAGTAATTAATAAATCTTTAGCTTTATCGGTTAATGAACTTTGATCGTTTACTTTGATAATATTTTCAACTGATCTGACTCCATTTGTCTCCCAAGCAATTTTTGTCATTTTGATTTTTTCATCAACTGTCTCGACATTACCTTTTAAAATAAATCTTCCATCTATTGAATTAGCTTTAATTTTTAGCAAATATTTTTCGTCAATTTGAGAAATTTTATATAAAAACTTTTTTTCAATAACACTATCATCAACAATTCTACCTAATGATCTGGGGTCGTCAGCAACTTCAACGCCAGTTTTAATTATACCTATAGTCGATACTCCAACAACTGGCACGCATGCATTAATAGACAGAAGAAGAAGAAAATAAAAAAAATATCTAATCATTTAGATCAATAACTCTTTGATAAATTGATTTCTTATTTATTTCTAGTTTTTTTGATAAGTATTCGGCAATATCTTTTGAGCTCATCTTTCCAATTAAGAGTTTTATTTCTTTATCTAAATCAATATCTTTGCTCAATTCTGAAGCAGAATTGTCAATGATTAATGTCATTTCACCTTTGTCATTATCATCAATATAATTAGATATATTTTTAATATCATCTCTAATATAAGTTTCGTGAACTTTGGTTATTTCTCGAGCTAAGAAAAATTTTGTTTTCGTGAAAAACTTTATCAAATATTCTGAATTTTTTCTTAAATCTCTTGCAGGCATAAAAAATACTAAACATGCTTTGATTGGTTTTAACTTTAATAAATAATTTTCAATTTCCTTGTTTTTTTTTGGTATAAACCCACAAAAATAAAAATTGTCAGCAAAACCAGATGCAGACATTGAAGCTGTGATCGCAGATGGCCCAGGTATTGGTATAACTTTAATTCCCTCATCGTGACATTTTGAAATAATTATCCGACCCGGATCACTTAGCGCTGGTGTTCCAGCATCAGATACCAATGATAAAATTTTGTTTTCTTTAAGATCATTTATTAACTTATCAGTTTTATTTTTTTCATTAAATGAATGATATGAAATTAATTTTTTTTTAATATTTAAAAAATTAAGTAATTTGGATGTTACTCTCGTATCTTCACACAAAATATAATCTGAACCTGACAATATTTCTTGCTGCCTTTTTGAAATATCTCCAAGGTTACCAATTGGTGTAGAAACAATATATAATGCAGGTACAATTTTTGTTTTCTGGATGTTCATAAATTTAATAAATATAATAATTATGTATAACTGTTCGAAATAAAATGAAAAAAATATTTAAAATAATCATTTTTTGCTCTCTTTTCTTTACAATAAATAATGTAGCCCATTCTAAATCAGAATTAAAAATTGGAGCAATTTTACCATTAAGTGGTGATCATGAGTTATTAGGAAATAATATTTATCAAAGTATTTTAATTACAATATTTGAATTAAAGAATTTAAATATAAATATCATACCCCTTGATACTCAAAGTTCAAAAGCGGGTGCAATTAATGCATTTAGACAGGGTATGAATAAAAAAGTCGACCTGTTTGTTGGTCCTATTTTTTACGACACGCTAAATGAAATAAAAAATATAGAAGGATTTAAAGAAAAACTTTTTATTTCTTATAGCAATAGAGAAGAAAATATTTTTCCAAATGTAATTAATTTTGGTGTGAATCTTAGTTCTCAGATAAATTCTCTGGTTAAGTTATTTCAAAATAACGAGCAATTTATTTTTTTTGGCGACAACAGTTCATTTACGAAAAAAGTCTTAGAAAAAAGTAAAAAATTCAAATCCAAAACATCTGATGTGGTTTTTTATAAGGATTTTAAAGATATAGGAAATCAAACAAAAAAAGTCACCAACTACGAAGAAAGAAATAAAAAGCATCTAGAAGAAATTAAAAAATTAGAACAAATTGAAGATAATCTTGATGAAAAACTTATTGAGTTGATGAAAAAACACGACACAAAAGAAAAAGTAAATTTTAAAAAGGTTTTTGTCTCATCTTTTGATGATGAGCTGATTTCTTCTATTTCCTATTTTGATTTTTATGATGCAAATTATAAAGATGTACAGTTTGTTACTCTAAATCTGTGGTTTGATAATAAGTATTTAAAAGAACCATCTTTAGAAAACTTAATATTTCCCTCAATAAATTTGAATGGTTACCAAGAATTGAATCAAAAATATAAAAAAAATTTTGGTAGAAATATTTATCATTTAGAAACTTTATCATTCGATATTATACCGCTCGCATCAGCCATTTGGTTTTCAACGAAAGAACAGCAATTAAAGGCTTCCATGTTTAATGGTACTTACAAAGGTAAAACTGGAGATTTTACTATCAAGGAAAACAAAGTTGATAGAGATTTAATTTTATATAAAATTGAAAATAAAAGGTTTAAGAAAATTTAAAATATTTTTTAATTTTCATAAAAGCATCATATCGATGTGAAATTTTATTTTTTTTTAACTTGCCGATTTGAGCAAAGGTTTTTTTTTCACCTTTTGGAATAAATATTGGATCATATCCGAACCCCTTTTTCCCTCTTGCAGGAAAACTAATATATCCTTCAACTTTTCCTTGAAACTCAAATGATTTACCATCAGGAAATGCAATTGAAATTGCACATATAAATCTAGCTTTTGAATTTAATTTTTTTTTTTTTTTTTTTTAATAAATTAAAAACTTTTTTTATTGCTATATCAAAGTTTTTTGTAGGACCTGCCCACCTAGCAGAATATATTCCAGGTTTTTTACTTAAAGCATCTACTTCAAGTCCAGAATCATCAGAAATACAAACTAAACCTGTTCTTTTGGCAGCATATAAAGATTTTATTTTTGCATTAGATTTAAATGTTTTTCCATTTTCAACAGGTTCTCTTAACCTGAAGTCTTTTGGCTTAAAGTATTTTATTTTCTTTGGTAAAATTTCTTTTAATTCTCTAAATTTTCCAGGATTATTTGTTGCTAGTAAGAGTTTTTGAACTTTTTTTAATTGATAAAGTCTATGCACTTAAAGCTTTTTTTTGCTTTTGGATAAGCAATTGAATTGATTGTTTAGAATATTTTAACATTTCGTTTAATTTTTCTTCAGAACAAGTTGTTTGTTCGCCAGTTAACTGAAGTTCAATGATTTCGTTTTTTTCATTTATAACAAAATTAGCATCCACATCTGCTCCACTGTCTTCTTTATAATCAAGATCTACAAGGGTCTCTCCATTTACAACTCCACAACTAATTGCAGCGACATGATTTTTAATTGGGTTGGTATTAATGAGTTTTTTATCTTGTAAAATCTTAACACATTGATCCAAAGCCACAAATCCCCCAGTTATAGAAGCTGTTCTAGTGCCTCCATCTGCCTGTATCACATCGCAATCGATCGTTATTAAGTTTTCACCTAGTAAACTTAAATCAATACTGGCTCTCAAAGACCTTCCAATTAATCTTTGTATTTCAGATGTTCTGCCACCTATTTTTCCAGCAGATGCTTCTCTTCTCATTCTTTCATTAGTTGATCTTGGTAACATTCCATACTCAGCAGTAACCCAGCCTTTTCCAGATCCCTTCAGCCATCTTGGGACCTTATCTTCATAAGATGCTGTGCAAATTACATGAGTATTTCCAAACTTTATTAAACAAGAACCATCAGCATTATTAATATAATTAGTTATAATTTCGACAGGCCTTAATTCTGTATTTGATCGATTATTTCTCATAAAGTCTTGGATTTTATTATTCTATCACTATATAGCATGCAAACAATTAATATTATGAGTGACAATAAAGACGAAATAAAAAAAGAAAATCAAAATAAAGTTGAGGAAAATAGTAAAGACGAAGATCACTCAACGGAAGCTAAAGAAAATCTAGGAGATAACATTGAAGATAAGTTAAATGACTTAAATGATAAGTATTTAAGATTACTAGCTGAAAACCAAAATCTTAGAAAAAATCACGAGCAAGAAAAAGAAGATATTTTAAAATATGGCTCATTTAGTTTTGCACAGCAAATACTTGGTTTGACTGACAATTTAGACCGAGCTTTTCAAATATTTAAAAATGATGAAAAATTTAAAACAGATGAATTTAAAAATATTTTAAGTGGTATCGAAATGATTGAAAAAGAACTTCAAAGTACACTCGAAAAAAATTCAATTAAATATATTGATTGTTTGGACAAGCCTTTCGACCCCAACCTTCACCAAGCCATTGGTGAAAAAGAAAGTGATAAATCACCAGGAACCGTAGTTGAGGAAATGCAAAAAGGCTATCAAATGCATGATAGGCTTTTAAGACCTTCTATGGTTTATGTATCAAAAAAGTCTGATAAATAGACATTTTTTCAAAATAAATTAATTTTTTTCTCTATCTTGCAATAGCAAAAACTATCCCCATATCAATCTCAATAAAGAAAAGGAGACTTAAGAATTATGTCAAAGATTATAGGAATTGATTTAGGAACTACAAACTCGTGTGTTGCCATCATGGATGGTAAAGAAGCTAAAGTTATTGAAAACACTGAAGGCGCTAGAACAACCCCTTCTGTTGTTGCTTTTACAGAAGCAGAAAAATTAGTTGGAGCTTCAGCTAAAAGACAGGCCGTAACTAACCCAGAAAATACTTTCTACGCAGTAAAAAGATTAATTGGAAGAAAGTTTGATGGTGCGGCAGTAAAAAAAGATATTGAAGGACTGCCTTACAAAGTCATTGCTGCTGATAATGGTGATGCATGGGTGGAGTCTAAAGGTGAAAAATATTCACCAAGTCAGATCTCTGCTTTTGTATTACAAAAAATGAAAGAGACAGCAGAAAAACATTTAGGAAGTGAAGTTAAAAAAGCGGTAATTACCGTTCCAGCTTATTTTAACGACTCTCAAAGACAAGCAACAAGAGATGCTGGTAAAATCGCGGGTCTTGAAGTTGAAAGAATTATAAATGAACCAACAGCTGCTGCACTTGCTTACGGATTAGATAAGAAGAATGCAAAAACTGTTGCTGTGTACGATTTAGGTGGCGGTACATTTGACGTATCAATTTTAGAACTGGGTGATGGCGTATTTGAAGTAAAATCTACAAATGGTGATACTACACTTGGTGGAGAAGACTTTGATGCTACGATAGTAGACTACCTAGCAAGTGAGTTTAAAAAAGATAACGCAATAGATCTTAAACAAGATAAATTAGCATTACAAAGATTAAGAGAAGCGGCAGAAAAAGCTAAAATTGAATTATCTTCATCTACACAGACTGAAGTAAATTTACCTTTCATTACTGCTGATAAAACTGGTCCAAAACATTTAAATATTAAATTAACTAGAGCTAAGTTAGAGTCACTTTGTGCTGAGTTGATCGAAAGAACAATTGAGCCATGCAAAACTGCTCTTAAAGATGCAGGTCTTTCTGCAGGTGAGATTGGTGAAGTAATTCTTGTGGGTGGTATGACAAGAATGCCAAAAGTTGTTGAAACTGTGAAAAACTTTTTTGGTAAAGACCCTAGTAAAAGTGTAAACCCAGATGAAGTTGTTGCCATGGGTGCAGCTATTCAAGGTGGTGTATTACAAGGTGATGTTAAAGATGTATTACTTTTAGATGTAACACCTTTGTCGCTTGGTATCGAAACTTTAGGTGGAGTTGTAACTAAACTAATTACAAAAAATACAACAATCCCGACTAAAAAAAGTCAGGTATTTTCTACAGCAGAAGATAATCAACCAGCAGTTTCTATTAGAGTTTTTCAAGGTGAAAGAGAAATGGCAGCGGATAACAAACTGCTTGGAACATTTGATTTAACTGGAATTCCACCTGCGCCAAGAGGCGTTCCTCAAATTGAAGTTACTTTTGATATTGATGCTAACGGAATCGTAAGTGTTTCTGCAAAAGATAAAGGCACAGGTAAAGAACAGAAAATTCAAATTCAAGCTTCTGGTGGATTATCAGATGAGGAAATTGAAAAAATGGTTAAAGATGCCGAAGCCAATAAAGAAGCAGACAAAAAGAAAAGAGAAGAAGTTGACAGTAAAAACTCAGCTGATGCTCTAGTCGCTTCAACAGAAAAAAGTTTGAAAGAGCACGGTAGTAAAATTAGTGATGCTGACAAAAAAACTATCGAAACTGATCTTCAAAATTTAAAAGATGCAATTAAAGCTGACAAAGTTGAAGATATAAAGGCAAAAACTCAAACCCTTGTTCAATCATCAATGAAACTTGGTGAAGCAATTTATAAAGAGCAACAAGCAAAGGCTGGTGGAGCTCAAGGCCAAGGGACTGAAGGAAAAGCAGATGCTGGATCTGACAAAAAAGAAGATGTGGTTGATGCTGAGTACGAAGAAGTTAAAGACGATAAAGATAAAAAATAACGCTTAAATTTTTAAGCGGATAGGATTTTGAGGCATGTCTAAAGCGGATTATTATGAAACATTAGGTGTAAACCGCAGTGCCTCAAAAGACGAAATCAAAAGTGCTTACCGAAAACTAGCAATGAAATACCATCCGGATAGAAATCCAGGTGACAAAGCAGCTGAGACAAAATTTAAAGACGCAACAGAAGCTTATCAAATTTTATCAGACCCCAACAAAAAAAGTAGTTATGATCAATTTGGTCATTCAGCTTTTGAAAACATGGGTGGTGGTCAAGGTGGCTTTAGTGATTTTGGAGGTTTCGACTCTGGATCATTCTCAGATATCTTTGATGATTTTTTTGGTGACTTCATGGGATCTGGTAGAGGAAGAGGTGGTGGAAGAAGAAAATCTAGAGGTCGAAGAGGTTCAGACTTAAAAATTAATTTAGAGGTTTCATTAGAAGAAGCTTATCAAGGGAAAAAAACTACTTTTAACATTAACTCAGCTGAAAAATGTGGAACATGTTCTGGTAGCGGCGCAAAACCTGGTTCAAACCCAAAAACATGTGGAACTTGTGGAGGCGATGGAAGGGTCAGATCTCAGCAAGGATTTTTTACAGTTCAACAAACTTGTCCTGACTGTAGAGGTGAGGGAGAAGTTGTTGGAAGCCCATGCAAAGATTGTAGTGGGTTTGGAACACAGAAAAAGAAAAAGACATTATCAATTCAAATTCCAAAAGGTGTAGACGATGGAACGAGAATTAGGCTATCTGGAAAAGGAGAGGCAGGTTCTAAAGGTGGCGCTGATGGAGATTTATATGTTTATATACAGGTTAGAAAGCATGAACTCTTTGAGAGAGAAGAAGAAAACTTATTTTACGAGCTTCCTGTCTCTTTAGCAGATGCTGCTCTTGGTACATCAATTGAAGTACCAAACATTGATGGGTCAAGATCTAAAGTAAAAATTCCAGCGGGTACGCAATCTGGAAAACAATTGAGATTAAGAGATAAAGGAATGCCAATGTTAAGAGGTGGCGGGTATGGTGACCTATATCTTCAAATTAAAGTTGAAACGCCAATTTCATTAAATGCTGAACAAAAAGAATTACTTGAAAAGTTTAAAGATTTAGAAGATTCTAAAAATAATCCTGAAAATCAAAGTTTTATAAAAAAAGCTAAGAAATTTTGGGAAAGCATTAATTAATGAAAAAAATAAATATTACAATTGCTGGCGGCTTAGGTCGTATGGGTCAACTACTTATTAAACAAACTCAAAAAGATAAAAAATTAAAATTATATTCCGCAACTGAATATAAAGAATTTAAAAAGGGAAAGATTAAATACCAAAAAAATACAGATGCAGCTTTTAAAGGTACAAATGTTGTCATAGATTTTACAAGACCAAATTGTACTCTTGAAGTATTGAAGCTAGCAGTCAAACATAAGAAAAAAGTAATTATTGGAACAACCGGATTTCAAAAAAAACATTGGGATGCAATAAAGAAAGCATCTAAAAAAATTGCAATCTTACAATCTGGTAATATGAGCCTTGGCATTAATTTAATGCAATTTGTATCAAAAATTTTATCAAAGGGATTTATGAGTGATTATCAAATGGAAGTTCATGATGCCCATCATATTAAAAAAATTGATTATCCATCAGGAACTGCATTAATGTTAGGCCATGCTGTAGCAGAAGGTAAATCTAAAAGTCTAAAACAAATACAAGGTAAAATATTTTTAAATAAAAAAGGTAAAGGTAAATCTAATAAGCTAAATTTTTATATTGTAAGAAAAGGAAAAATTCCTGGAACGCACTCTGTAATTTTTGAAAATAAGCAGGAAAAATTAGAAATTCAACACACCGCTCATTCAAGAGATTTATTTGCAGAAGGCGCAATAGGTGCCGCTAAATGGTTAGCAAATAAGAAACCTGGTTTATATAATATGCACCATGTTTTAGGTATTAAATAATCTTTTGTGAAAGTTGAAAAAAAAGATAAAGCAAAAATAATACTTAAAGAACTTAATAAACTTTATCCAAAAACGCCCTCTCCGCTAACTCATACGAATAATTTTACTTTACTCATTTCGGTATTACTTTCTGCTCAATGTACAGATTTGAATGTTAATAATGTTACAAAAGATATTTATCCAAAATATAATAAACCAGAACATTTTGTAAAATTAGGACAAAAAAAAATAGAAAAACTCATTCAAAAGATTGGTCTTTTTAGAATGAAATCTAAAAGTGTTTATCGCTTATCAAAAATTCTGCTTGATAAACATAAAGGAAAAGTGCCAAAAACTTTTGAAGAACTTGAGGCATTACCAGGTGTTGGACATAAAACTGCCAGTGTAGTGATGTCTCAGGGATTTGGTTATCCAGCTTTTCCAGTAGATACTCATATTCACCGGTTAGCACAAAGGTGGGGTTTAACGAATGGAAAAAATGTAGTTCAAACTGAGAAGGATTTAAAAGAACTATTTCCAAAAAAACACTGGAATAAACTACATTTGCAATTCATCTTTTATGGCAGGGAATATTGTAAAGCTAGGGATTGCTTTGGTCTGGAATGTAAAATATGTACACAGTGCAATCCAAAAAGAAAAAAGCCAATTTTAACTAAGAAAGCTTAAAGGATGAAAGTATTAGGAATAGGTAACGCCATTGTTGATGTACTTTGTAAAGTTGATGATCAATTTATTAAAGATCATGCTCTTACAAAAGGAACCATGAAATTAGTTGATGAGCAAGAATTTAAAAGACTGTTATCTAATTTAAAAATTGAAAGTACAGTATCTGGCGGATCCGTTGCAAACTCAATTGTTGGAATGTCTCAATTAGGAGATGATGTTTCGTTTATTGGCAAAGTTAATGATGATGATCTTGGCCATAAATATATTGATGGTCTTAAAAAAGAAAACGTAGATTATTTTTACAATGTTAAAAAAGAAAATATTCCTACGGGAACCTGTTTAATTTTGATCACTCCAGATTCTGAGAGAACAATGTGTACTTTTTTAGGAATTGCAGGCCAAATTGATGATAATGATATTGATACAAACGCAATTCTAAACGCTGAAATTACTTTTTTAGAAGGATATTTGTGGGATGAAGGTGGTCCAACAAAAGCTTTTGAAAAAGCCTTGTCAGCTGCAAAAAAATCAGCGATGTCCCTTTCAGATCCTTTTTGTGTTGACCGCCACAAAGATAGTTTTTTAAATTTAGTAAAAAATAAATTAGATATTATTTTTGCAAATGAAAAAGAGGCGATGTCTTTAATTGATGCAAAAAATTTTGACGAGGTTATTGAATTTGGAAAATCACTTAATAAACTTTTTATTGTAACGCGTTCTGATAAAGGCTCCGTTGCTATAGAAGGAAACGATGTGTCTGAAGCTCAAGCTAAATCAAGCTTAAACATAGTAGATCTTACTGGTGCAGGTGATTTATTTGCTGCTGGTTTTTTACATGGGTTTACTAATAATAAAAACCCACATGAAAGTTTGAAGTTAGGAACTGAAATGGCTTCAAAAATTATACAAAAAATTGGTGCTCGATTAGACTAAATCAAATTACCTTTTTACTATTAAAAGAATTGGTGAGCACAAAGCAATCACAAAAGACCAGAATAATAAATGATTAGAAATTATTGCTGGGAATATAGATTTATCAAACAAAGTTCCAACTAATATGCTCTTAGAAAAATCTAAACTTGGAAATAATAATAAACCTAAAGCTATTCCAAAAATAATTGCTTTAAATACATCGTCATGTTTAATTTTTTTATTATAAAAACCATAAAAAATTGGAATTGCAGCAGCACAACATAATAAATCAGCTAGTAAAAATAGATACAAAACACTCATTCCTTTTGATGAAATATAAAAAGCAGAGCCTGCTAAAATTATGCCGCCAGTAATATAAAAATTATTAATATTTTTCTTTTTAATAAATTTATTTGAATGAATAACAAAAAGGCTTGAGACACTTGCAATTAAAGTATCTAAACTACTTAAAACTAACGTTAATGATAGAATTAAGATAACTAAATTTAATAATAAATACTCTTTGTTAAGTAATAAAGAGAAAATAATAATACTTGGGTCTTTTATCTTTCCATTTAAAGAAGCATAAATTCCAACTAATCCTAAAAGCAAGATAGTTATCAAAACAATACAAAATGCTGCAGTAAAACCTTTTTTTAAAACTTCAATATTCCTTGATGCATAAACTCTCTGCCAAATCCCTTGGTCAAATAAATTAGTTGCAAAAACAGCAATGAAAAAAGTAAGACCAGCAGCAAACCCTCCAAAGCCAATACTTAAATTTGAAGATTTAGTTGTAATCAAACTTGGAGAAAGAAAATCTATTTTTTGGTTTAAAATTATAAAAATAACTAATAAGAAAATTATGATAATCCAGAACTGAAGTTTATCTGTAATGATAGATATTTTTAGACCACCTTTTAGCGAATAAATTAATGTAGAGATAATAGTCAAAGCTGCAGTTAACCATAAAGGAGTACCTAAAATTAAATTAACAACCTTTGAAATCGCAGTTACTTCAGCACAAAAATAAACATAAAGATAAAGTATTGTTAAAATTAAAATTAATTTTAAAACTTTTTGATCATACCTCTTTTCAATAACTTCGGTTAAGCTTTTGGCTTTTGGCAAAATTTTTCTAATCTTTTGACCAATTTTAGAGAAATATAAAAATACAAAACTTTGACCTGCTGCATAGCCAATTACAGCCCCTACTCCGCCCCAGGTTGATGCTTCTGCAGGACCAATTAAAATCCATATTCCAAAACAAGATGCGGTTAAACTAAAAGTTAATCCAAAGACATTAACGTTTCGGTCACTGACTAAAAAAGCAGACTGTGAGATTTTTCCTCTAGATACATAGTAACCAAAGGACATAAATCCTAAACAAAATACAAAGAGTGAAATAATTAAAATCGTGTTCATATGTTTTCTTCCTCCGCCAGCATTATCTGGATCAGGTTTAAAGGGTTCATCTCAGGCTAAGCCGCCCCTGAAAACTATAAAGATATTACTTTTTTTTTCTTTTAAAGCTACCTTTTCCTTTTTTTGGCTTAACAATTCTTTTTTTGTATTTTGGTGATCTCAAATCCTCTGCGATAGGATTTCTTTTTTTCATAACGTATTTGATTTTATAAATGTATTTGCAGCTGAAAAAATTTCTTTTTTTCGATCTAGCTTCATTTTTTCTAAAATTCTGACCATCATTGATAAACGTGGATTTTTAAGAAAAAATTTCTTATTTTTATCTATAAATCTCCAATACAAACCATCCATAATGTTACACCAAGGACCTTTTTTAAAGTCCATCATCTTTAGAAAGTACGCTGATCCACAAATATATGGCTTTGTTGCAAAGGTTCCTCCATCACTAAATAAACCCATGCCATAAACATTGGGTGACATTACCCACTCCGAAGAGTCCATGAACATTTCCATAAACCATTTATAAACTTGTCTGGGTTCAATTTCACAAAGATTCATAATGTTTGATAAAATCATTAATCTTTCAATATGATGAGACCATGCATAATCTTTAGCATTTTTAATAGCATGATCTAATGGGTCTAAGCCTGTGGTGCCTTCATACCAAGAATTTTTCATCTTATTTTTATGATTAAAAAAATTTGATTTTTGCATTTTATCATCAAAGTTTTGATAAATGCCTCGCATGAACTCTCTCCATCCTATGACCTGTCTTAAATAACCTTCGTAAGAATTTATACTCACTTTTTTTTCAAACTTAGTTAATTCATCCAAAATTTCTTGAGGTGTAATAAAACCATTGTTAATAAATGGACTTAGAGCACTATGAAACAAAATATTATCTCTTTGGTCAACGGCGTCTTCATAATCACCGAATAATTTGAGTTTATTTTTTAAAAAATTATCTAAAACTAATTTTGCATCTTTTCGAGTTGTTCCAATCCAAAATTGATTAATATCACCAGGATGCTTTTGAAATTTTTCATTTATAATTTTTTTTAATTTTTTTGTGTGCTCTGTTTCCTTAAAAATTGGTTGCATAGGCAGTTTAATATCTTTTGGTAATTTTTTTCTATTTTCGCTATCAAAGCTCCACTTACCACCCTTTGGACTTCCATCATTATTCATTAAAATATTAAATTTTGTTCTCTGAATTTTATAAAAATTAGCCATGAACGGTTTTTTAAATTTTCCAAGGTAACTTTCAAAATCGTCTCTACTACTTAAAAACATAGGTGTTTTGAGTATCTTGTAATCTACTTTTTCCTTTTTAAGATATGAAACAATTTTTTTTTCAAAAGGCTTATCTTCAATTTCAAAGAAATTAACATTTTTAATTTTCTTATTTTTTATTACGTTTGCTAATTTTTTTACATAATCGTGTTTAAATTCTTTATCTTCAATTTTATGATAAATAACTTTGTAACCCAACTGATCAAGCTCATCTTTAAATGATCTCATTGAGGACAGAAAAAAAATAATTTTTTGTTTGTGATGTTTTTCGTATGTACAAAGTTCAAAGTCTTCAGCTAAGAAAAATAAAGATGATTTGTAATCTTTGAAATACTTAGGATGGAAAAGCTGATTACCTAAAACTATAAATAGATCATTCATGAAGAAATGAAATATTTTCCATCTTCTACTGAAATGAATTTTTTATCACTAAGTTTGCTTTGTAATTTTTGCCTTAATCGATAAAGATGAGTTTCATAAGTATGTGAATCAATCTCTTCTCCATGAGACCAAATATCTTTCATAATTTCTTGCTTGGTTGCCCCCTCTTTTTTCCCAGATAAATATAGAATGATATCCAATTCTCTTTCAGTTAATTTTGCAGATTTTTTTCCATATGAAATAGTTCTCTCATTTTTATCTAAATTATATTTTCCAATTTCTACCTTAGATTGGAATAAAAATTTAAATTTTAAAATTGCAAGTTTAATAATTTTTTCTAAATCCTGGTAATTAACTGGAAGCTCTAAAAAACTACTCAACACATTGTCTTTTTTAATGGTTTTAAAATTTTCACTTTTTTTAGAGAAAAAAATTTTTGGATATTTAATTTTTTTTAATTCTTTTAAATCTAATTTTTCTAAATCATCAACAAAAAACAAGAATACATAAACATCTATCAATGGAGTTTTTAATATCTCTTTAACTTCCTTGAAACTCTTGAGATTCTGTAAGTTATACTCAGTTTTCTGCTCCTGCATACACTCAAAAAAAACAGGTGACCCTACGGTAATGATTGAGTAATTTTGCATAACAATAAAATATAAATTTATATGATTATAGTAAATAAAAACGGCACGCTTATGCACAATAAAAAGCTTTATAAATGTGCTTTAGGAAAACACGGTATTACTAAAAATAAAAAAGAAGGTGATAAAAAAACTCCTGCAGGAGTTTTTTCTCTTGGAAATGTGTTTTATCGAAAAGACAAAATTAAAAACCTAAAAACCAAACTAAAAAAAATCATCATCAAAAAGAATATGGCATGGTGCGATGATTCTGAAAATAAATCTTATAACAAACTAATTTTTACAAATGACAAAAGTAAAGAAAAGCTTTTTCGAAAAGATAATCTTTATAATATAATTATAGTTATTAATTACAATGTTAGACCTGTTAAAAAAAATAAAGGTAGTGCAATCTTTATTCATTTAGCTAGAAAAAATTATACAGGCACAATGGGATGTATCGGTTTAAAGAAAAAAGATTTAATTGAGATTTTAAAAACCTTAAAAAAAAATACAAAGATTAAAATTCTTGCCTAGCCTCTTGCTCCAAAAATTTTACTTCCAACTCTTACATAAGTCGCTCCATTTGCTCCAGCCTCTAAATAGTCGTGACTCATGCCCATACTAAGCTCTTTTAAATTTAGCTTTATGGATAACTCACGTAAAATTTCAAAATGTTTTTTTGAGTCCTCCTCTACTGGAGGAATGCACATTAAGCCTATAATATCTATTTTTTTTTGAGCATAGTTATAAAGCTGTTCTGTATTTTCTATACTTACTCCAGATTTTTGATCTTCATCTCCCGTGTTAACTTGTAAGAAATATTTTCTTTTTAAATTGAGATTTGTTTCAGCTGAGGCAAGTGTGTCTACTAACTTTTCTCTGTCTACTGAATGAATATAATGGAACAACTTTACAGCGTCTTTAGATTTATTTGTTTGTAAGCCGCCAATAAGATGAAGTTGAATATTGTTATTTATTTTTAAAAGCTCTTCCCATTTTCTTTTAGCCTCTTGAACTTTATTTTCTCCGTAGGCTAAATGCCCATGATCGATAAGGGGCTGTATGTGGGACAATTCAAATGTTTTACTTACTGCAATAATTCTCGAATTGATATTATTCGAAATCAATTCTTTTTTAATATTTTCTAAATTTTGTACTATACTCATAAAATGTTTAAAATTTTTTTCTATATTAATGAATTAAACGATATTCAAAAAGAAAATCTTAATCAACTAAAGAATATAAATATTATTTACAGAAATTACCAAAAAACTGATTACCTTAGTAATGCTTTCAAACTTCAAGATTATTGCAAAAAAAGAAATTTTAAACTCTATATTTCCAATGATGAAAAGTTAGCCATAAAACTTAGGTCTTATGGTTTATATATACCTAGTTTTAATAACAAAAAAAAATATTTAAAATCAAATCTACATCTTATTGGTTCTGCTCATAATGAAATTGAATTACGTAAAAAAATTAGCCAAGGCTGCAAAGAAATCTTTATCTCACCCATTTTTAATACTTATTCAGGCTCAAATAAAATTGGTAAAGGCTTGAATTTTTATCAAAACTTATTGTTAAAATTTTCAAAGATGCACATCCATGCATTAGGTGGCATTAATAAAAAAAACATAAAAAAAATAATTCTTCTTAAAGGAAGAGGTTTTTCATCAATTAGTATGATTGATAAAAAAATGAAAAAAGACTTCATTTCCTATCTTAATTTAATTGCTACAAACCTTTAAATAAGTAAATTCACCTCATGCACCTAGAAAAGTTTAACCCTTCGGTAGTCGACAAAAAGTGGCAAGAATATTGGGATAAAAATAAAATATTTCAAGCTTCGAAGTCAAAAGATAAACCTAAATACTACTGCCTTGAAATGTTTCCTTATCCATCAGGTAAAATTCATATGGGTCACGTCAGAAATTATACTTTAGGAGATGTCATCGCTAATTACAAAAGATTAAAAGGTTTTAACGTTTTACATCCTATGGGCTGGGACTCTTTTGGAATGCCAGCAGAAAATGCAGCTATGCAAAAAAAACTTCATCCAAAAGACTGGACATTAAACAATATAGAGACCATGAAAGGTCAATTAAAATTACTTGGGTTTTCAATTGACTGGGAAAGGGAGATATCAACGTGTAATGATGATTATTACAAGCATCAACAAAAATTCTTTCTTGATCTATTGAAAAAAGGATTTGTTTATAAAAAAGAAAGTCTAGTTAACTGGGACCCAGTAGACAATACAGTTTTAGCTAATGAACAAGTTATAGATGGTAAAGGCTGGAGATCTGGTGCTCAAGTTATTCAAAAAAAACTTTCACAATGGTTTTTTAAAATTACAGCTTTTGCAGATGATCTAGATGCTTCATTAAATACTCTTAATGAATGGCCCGAAAAAGTAAAAATTATGCAAAAAAACTGGATCGGTAAATCAGTTGGATGTGAGCTAAATTTTGAAATTAAAAATGATAATAATAAAATTACTGTCTTTACAACTAGACCAGACACTATTTTCGGAGCGTCTTTCATCGCGCTTGCTGTTGATCACCCTCTATCAAAAAAATATGAAAATGATGAAAAATATTTAGACTTTAAAGAGGCTTGTTACAAAACAGGAAATACAGATGAAGCAATAGCTAAAACAGAAAAGCTTGGGTTTAAAACTGATTTCGAAGTTTTGCACCCATTTATTAAGGATAAAACTTTGCCAGTCTTCTTTTCAAATTTTGTTCTTATGGAATATGGAACAGGTGCAATTTTTGGCTGTCCTGCACATGATCAGAGAGATTTAGATTTTGCTAACAAATATAAATTAGAAGTAACACCCGTCATACTTCCAAAAGATCAAAAAGCTTCTGATTTTAAAATTGAAAATGAAGCATACACCGGTGATGGAAAAATTATTAATTCAGATTTTTTAAATAATTTTAGTGTTGAGGAAGGAAAAGCTAAAGTCATCAAGGAAATTGAAAAGAATAAATTTGGAATAGCAAAAACAACATTTAGATTAAGAGATTGGGGAATTTCAAGGCAAAGATATTGGGGTTGTCCTATTCCTGTAATGTATGATGAAAAAGGTGAGGCTATACCAGTCCCAGAAAATGAGCTTCCGGTAAAACTTCCTGAAGATATTAATTTTGATAAACCAGGTAACCCATTAGATCGACATCCAAATTGGAAAAAGGTTAAGTGTTCTAAAACTGGAAAAGAATTAATAAGAGAAACCGATACACTAGATACTTTCGTAGATTCATCATGGTACTTTTTAAGATTTTGTTCAAGTGATAATTCAAAAGAAGGATTTTCAATCGATGATGCAAAATACTGGATGCCGGTTGATCAATACATTGGTGGAGTAGAGCATGCTATTTTACATTTGCTTTACTCAAGATTTTTTACAAGGGCAATTACGAAAGATACTAGCCTTGAAATAAAAGAACCATTCAAAGGTCTATTCACACAAGGTATGGTTTGCCACAAAACTTTCAAAAATGAGAAAGGCGAATGGGTTTTTCCTGAGGATGTAATTGAAGAAAATGGTAAATTCTTTGATAAAAATAGCAAAGAGACAATTAAAGTTGGACCTTCAGAGTCCATGTCTAAATCAAAGAAAAATGTAGTTGATCCCCAAACAGTAATTAATCTTTATGGTGCAGATGCAGTAAGATGGTTTGTTTTATCTGATAGTCCGCCAGAAAGAGATATTCAATGGAGTGATGAAGGAATTTCTGGATCTTATAAGTTTATTCAAAAAATTTGGACAATTTCTGAAATGATACAAAATATTGATGAAAAAAATAAATTAAATGACAAAGAAATTAACCAATGTGAAAAGTTAATAAATAAACTCATTAAAGAAATTACCTACAATATTGAAAACTTTCATTTTAATGTGGCAGTCGCCAAATTTTATGAGTTTTTAAACTTCCTATCAAAAAAGTTGCATGAAAATAAATCAGAAAAAACTTTATTTAAAAAAATGTTCAAAGAATTTTTAGTTTTAATATATCCTTTTACACCTCACATAGCATCTGAATGTTGGGAGAAAAATTATAGTAACAAAGAAATTCATATATCAGTATGGCCTACATATGATGAAAAATTAATCAAAGAAGACAAAATCAACATTGTTATTCAGATTAATGGCAAAAAAAGAGCATTACTTGATGCAGAACCTGACCAGAGTGAAGAAAAGATATTTAATGAGTGTTTAGAGATTGAAAACGTTAAAAACTTGGTATCAGGAAAAAATATCATAAAAAAGATATACGTTAAGAATAAATTAGTTAATATTGTCATTAAATGAAAATGTTTAAACAGTTTTATATTTTTATTACTTTGCTTTTTTTTACATCGTGTGGATTCTCGCCTATGTTAAAAAATGTTAACATTGGCGATATTAAAATAAATAAAATTGATTACTCAGGGCCAAATGGGCTAACGTATTATCTAAAAAGTAACCTCAATATTCCAATCAATAAAGCATTGAAAGATGCTTATTCTTTAAAAATAAATATAGGAGAAAGTTCTGCCTCTGTAACCAAAAATGCCGCAGGAATAACAACGGAGGAAGAAGTTACAGTCACAATTAATTTTCAAATTTTTGATAACAAGGGCAAACAAATTGGCGGGGAAAGCCTAAATGATCGAAGAGTAGTAAGTGTAACAAACAATGTATCTACAGATGATGAAGTTAAAAGAATTGAAAAGGAAAATATTATTGCAAATCTAATTCAACAACTTGCTTTTGCTGTTAGGGCAATAATAATATCTAGCCAGCAATGATAATTAAAAGTTTTTCAATTAATTATGAAAAACTTTTTTCAGATTACAAAATAAATTTAATTTATGGTGAAAATTTTCATTTAAAAACCGAAATTCTAAATAAATTAACTCAAATTTTTAAAAAAAATGAATTCAAAACAAAATTTATTAAAGAAGATGAATTATTAAAAGATATTGAAATATTAGATAATTATTTAAATCAAGATAGCTTGTTTGGTGAAAAAGAAATTTTAATTATTCAAGAAGCGTCGGATAAACTATTAGATTACGTAAATTTTTCAGAAATAGATAAAAAATTAATTCTAGTTACTAATAACCTTACAAAAAAAAGTAGTTTAAGAAATAAAGCTGAAAAAGAAAAAATAATATCTTGTATTGCTTGTTACGAAGATGATGAAAAAACCCTACAATCTTTGCTTAGAAATGGATTAACAAAACTTGGTATAAAAGTACCCTATGAAGCCATAGATCAATTGTTTAATATTAATAAACTCAATCGAAATGACATCAGTAGTGGATTGGAAAAATTAGAGCTTATTACAAGAGATAAAAAATTAGACAGTGAAACATTTTCTTCACTATTTAACACTACATCTTCTTTTGATGCTTTTGAAATATCTAACGCTTTATTGTCAGGGGACAAAAAAGCATTAAATAAAATACTCTCAAGTTTTTATCATTTTTCTATTAACTTCAATGAAGTGCTTGGCCCACTAAAATACAAAATAAACAAACTAATTGATATTTATGAATATAATGAAAATGAAACTAAAATTGCGGTATTAGTTGATACTTATAAACCACCAATTTTCTGGAAAGAAAAAAACATTATCCAAACACAATTATCTAAATGGAATAAAAACGAATTAGATACATTATTAGACAAAATTAATGAAATTGAAATACTATGTAAACTTAACTACGAGATTGCAGAAACAATTTTTAACAAGTTCCTTTTAGATATTGTAACGAAAAGGGTATTAGCTAATACTTACTTTTAACATTAGCAACAAGCTGATTTAATTGATCTAGATCTTTATATTCAAAAGTAATCTTACCTTTATTATTTTTCTTATTATCAATAATAACTTTCATGCCAGTTTTTTGTTCTAATGAATTCTCTAAATCTTTAATATTAGGATCAATATTTCTAATTTTAATTTTTTTAGAAAAAGTTGCATTTTTTTTACTAAGCAATTCAGCTTGTCTTACAGATAAATTTTTATTAATAATTTCCTTAGCTAACTCAATATTATTATTTACATCAATTAAAGATCTAGCATGTCCTGGTGTGAGCAGACCATTTGTAATCATATCTTGAATTTCATTAGGAAGTCTTTTTAACCTTAGCGTATTAGCGATATACACCCTGCTCTTCCCTATCATGTCAGCGATTTTGTCTTGAGTGTAACTAAATTTATCGATCAAAGTTTGATACCCTTCTGCTTCCTCTAACGCATTTAGGCCCTCCCTCTGAACGTTCTCTAAAACCGCGAATTCAGCGGCTAATTCGTCATCTGCATCAAGCAAAACTGTTGGAACCTCATGGACTTTTGCCAGCTGGGCAGCTCTCCATCTTCTCTCTCCAGCTATAATTTCAAACTTACCATCTTTTGATTTTCTGACAGCTATGGGCTGAATAATTCCTCGTGTTTTGATAGATGTTGCAAGTTCATCAAGTTGTTTTTTGTCAAAATTTTTTCTTGGTTGATATTGATTAGGAACTAAAAGATGAATTGGTGTTTTATCTGTTTTAACATTTGAAAGTTCAACAACATTCTTTTTCTCATCATTGTTACTATCGCCTAATAATGCAGATAAACCTTTACCTAAACCTTTTGCTTTAATCATGCAGCATAACTTCCATTTAAAATTTCATTAGATAATTCTTGATAGGCAATCGACCCAGAACTATTTTTATCATAAACAATTACTGGCATTCCATGAGATGGTGCCTCTGAAATTCTAACATTTCTTGGTATGACTGTTTTATAAACTTTTGAGCCAAAATATTTTCTTGCTTCCTGTTCAACTTGACTAGAGAGTTTATTTCTTCTGTCATACATAGTTAAAATTACACCTTGTATTGATAAATTTTTATTTAAATTTTCTTTTACTCTTTCAATTGTTTTGATCAGTTGAGAAACACCCTCCAATGCAAAAAATTCTGTCTGCAACGGTATAATTACTGTATCTGAGGCAACTAAAGCCATAATAGTAAGCAAACTTAGGGAAGGTGGGCAATCAATAAGTATATGATTATATTGATTTTTTTCCTTTATTTGGTCTAAAACATCCCTTAAAAAGAAGGCTCTTTTACTCTCATCAGCAACCTCTGTTTCAAAACCTGAAAGGTCTTCGTTTGCACATATAATATCTAAATTTTCCGTTTTAGTTTTTGAGATAAATGAATTTGGATCATCATTTCTACTAACTAAAAATTCATAAATTGTTTTTTCTCTTTTGCCTCTGTCAATTCCTAAGCCCGTGGATGCATTTCCTTGAGGATCTAAATCTATGACTAAAATTTTTTGTCCGCTTGATGCTAACGCATGCCCAAGGTTAATTGTCGATGTAGTTTTTCCAACACCGCCCTTTTGATTTATTATGGAAATTATTTTTGTCATTTAATTTTTAGATACACCTTTTATTACAAAAACTTTCGAACCCGGATTTGTGATACTTTCATGGTACTCACAATTTATTTCAAAATATTTTTTTGCTTCAATAAATTCATCCATAAACTTTTCACCCTTCATTAAAATAATTTTTTTAAATTTTATTTGTGATTGATTAATTATATTAAAAAATTCTTTCATTGGCTTAAAAGCTCTGCTTACAAGCGTAGTAAAATTTTTTATTTCCATCTGCTTTACGTCACAGTTATGTATTTTAATATCAAGATCAAGAAAACTATTTGCTTTTTTCAAAAAATTCGACTTTTTTGGGCTTTTTTCAACAAGATGTGTTGAAAAGTTTAAATTATGGTCTTTCTTTATTATATCCAAAATAATACCTGGCAGTCCAGCACCAGAACCTATATCTAGAACACTTTTATCGTTTTTATCGAAATATTTAATGATTTGTGCACAGTCTACGTAGTGTCTCTCTATAGCCTCTTTTTCAGTGTTTTTTGATATTAATGATAGTTTTTGATTACTTTCTAACAAAAATTCATGGTATTTTAATATTTTTCCTAATGTTTCACGTGAAACACTCTTATCAAAATAATTTGATCGAATCATTTAAGCAGTATGCTTAAAATTATACCTTTTAGAATACGTTAAAAGAAGATTTATAGCTGCTGGAGTAATACCCTCAATTCTTGAGGCCTGACCGAAAGTTTTAGGCCTTATAAGCTCTAATTTTTGCCTAATCTCATTAGAAAGTCCGCTAATTGCTGAATAATCAATATTTTCTGGGATTTTCATGTTTTCAT
Source organism: Pelagibacteraceae bacterium (assembly GCA_022763425.1). GTDB lineage: Bacteria > Pseudomonadota > Alphaproteobacteria > Pelagibacterales > Pelagibacteraceae > HIMB114. The sequence continues at coordinate 122,028 of JALEGD010000001.1, forward strand.
CCTTTTTAAATATCTCAATATCATCCTCTTGCTTAGCGTAATAGCCAGAGTAATGATTATCTATCTCAATTTGCTCAATAACATCTTGATCGTAATCACCAAGACCAAAAATTGGTTTTAATTTATCAAAAGTAACCCCTTTATACCTTAAAAGCTCTAGACCATTCCTTTTAATACCGTCCTTTGAAATCTTTATGCCATGTTTATCTGCCTCATTAGGGGTAAAAGACCTGGAAGACAATTGAACTTTAAGTTTATTAATATTTTCGAGTTTTTTTTGAAAATTTTGCAATCTTGACTCACTTAATATTTCCAAATCCTTCGCTATAGAAGATAATCTTAAATCTGCGTTATCAGAACGTAAAGTTAATCTATATTCAGCGCGCGAGGTAAACATACGATAAGGTTCAGCAACACCCTTTGTTATAAGATCATCAATCATAACACCTATGTATGCTTGTGACCTATCTAATGTAAATGGTTTTTTATTTTTACTTTGAAGAGCAGCATTAATACCAGCAATCAAACCTTGAGCTGCAGCTTCTTCGTAACCAGTGGTTCCATTTATCTGACCAGCTAAAAACAAAGATTTAATTTTTTTTAGTTCTAAAGTGGCATTGAGCTCTCTTGGATCAACGTAATCATACTCAATAGCATAACCTGGTCTAATCATCTTAACATCGGATAAGCCATTGATTTTAAGCAATAATTCCTCCTGTGCATCTGCTGGTAAGGACGTAGAAATACCGTTTGGATAGATTGTATGGTCATCTAATCCTTCTGGTTCTAGAAAAATTTGATGTCTAGATTTATCTTTAAATTTTACAATTTTATCTTCAATAGAAGGACAATATCTCGGACCAACACTCTTTATGTTACCACTATACATTGCTGAACGTTTTAAATTTTTTTCAATAATTTTATGAACTTCACCATTAGTATAAGTCATAAAACATGAGACCTGATCAGCATTAATTTTTTTTGTATCTACTGAAAAAAAATAAGGATCATCATCTGCTTTTTGTTCTTCTAAAATTTCAAAATTAATTGTACGACCATCTAACCTTGGTGGTGTTCCAGTTTTTAATCTTGATAAATTTAAATTAAATTTTTTTAACTGTTCACTTAAACCAGTTGTTGGATCTTCACCATGTCTTCCCCCTGGTTTCATTTCATCGCCGATATGGATAACGCCATTTAAAAAAGTTCCTGTTGTTAAAACTATTTTTTTTGCTCTTAATTCTTTTCCAGACTTTAAAATCACACCAACAATTTCATTTTCATTAAAAATAAACTGGATTACAGGATCATAAAAAATGCTTAGATTACAATGACTTATTAGACATTCTTTCATGTATTTTTTGTATAATTTACGATCAGACTGAGTTCGCGGTCCTCTAACAGCTGGTCCTCGACTACGATTTAATAATCTAAACTGAATACCGGATGCATCAGCAACTTTTGGCATGACACCATCGAATGCATCGATCTCTCTAACAAGATGTCCTTTGCCCAATCCACCTATAGCTGGGTTACAAGACATTTCACCAATTGAATTTTCATTTGTTGTAACTAAAGCAGTATTAACTTTCATACGCGCAGATGCAGCAGCAGCTTCACAGCCTGCATGACCAGCACCAATTACAACAACGTCAAATTTTTCCATTGCTGGAATCTATTACTGAGAGATTTTTTTACAAGAGAGATTCGACTATTTTCCTATGCAGAAATCTTGAAATATTTTTCCTAATATTTCCTCTACACCAATAAAACCTACAATATGACCAAGATTATTTGTTGCTAATCTAAGCTCTTCTGCAGCTTTTTCTACTTCATCTGATTTGCTAATTTTAAGAAAATCATGAAGTCTATTTGAACATTTTTTTAATAGCGCTCTGTGTCTTGCTCTTGAAATTAAAGTTGTTGATTGCGCAGTATCTATTTCAGATACAATTTTTTTTAATCTTGAATATAATTTATTAATTCCAGTTTTATCTTTAATTGAAACTTCTATTAAGTCTTTAAATTTATACCCTTTTAATTCTTTGATGATTTTTTTTGCATTAAAACTTTTTTTATCTTTTTTATTAAGAATAATTAGCGTCTTATCTGTAATCAATTTTTGAATATTTTTTGGTATTTTCTTTTCAGTTCCATCTAGTATCAAAATGTCTAAATTGGCGTCTTTGCTGGCATTTAGAGCCAACTCTACACCTGTTTTTTCAATCTTGTTTTTAGCGTTCCTAATACCTGCTGTATCAGTCAAAATCACTGGGTAATTATTAATATGATATTTAACCTCGATAATATCTCTTGTGGTTCCTTTAATACTTGAAACTATTGCGGCTTGTCTTTTAACTAATAAATTTAAAAAACTGGATTTACCGGCATTTGGTGGTCCTATAATTGCTATTTTAAAACCATCTCTAATTATCTCTCCCATAGTTTCATCTAACATTTCATCAATATCAGAAACTATAGATTTAATTTTTTCTTCGTTATTTTTTAGAATCCCTTCTGGTAAATCTTCTTCTGAAAAATCTATTGATGCTTCCGTCTTACTTAAAACATCAAGAATAGTTTCTCTCCACTCTAAAAATTTAGGACTACTATTTTTAAGTCTAAGGGCTTGTATTCTTTGTGCTTCTGTTTCAGCTTGTAAGAGGTCAGCGATGGACTCTGCCTCATAAAGATTTATCCTGTTGTTCTGATAAGCAGTTTTAGTAAACTCTCCTGGTTCAGCTAATCTGCAATCTTTTCTATCACCTAAATCTTCTAATAACTTATTAATAACTGCCTTACTTCCATGTGTGTGAATTTCAATTAAATGCTCACCGGTATAACTTTGACCTTCTGGATACCAAATTAAAATTCCTTCATCTATTAGTTCGCCTTCTTGATCATAAAAAGATTTTAGTAATGCTGATCTTGGTTGATCAATAACTGTCCGTGTTATTTGATTTGCAATTTGTAAAGCGCTGTCTCCAGAAACACGAATAATAGCTATTCCTGATACACCAGGAGGAGTTGATAGAGCATAGATATTCATGATAAAAATATATCAAATATGAAATTAAAAGGAACACCGCTTCAAGTTAAAGTTTGGAAATACCTAATGAAAATTCCAAAAGGAAAAACGAAAACATATTTAGAAGTTGCTAAAGCAGTTGGAAAACCAAAAGCGGTAAGAGCTGTAGCCAATGCAATAGGAAAAAATCCTTATCCTATTAAAATTCCATGTCATAGAGTAATTCGTTCAGATGGTGGGTTAGGGGGATACTCAGGTCCAGGTGGAATTAAAACAAAAAAAAAATTATTAGCTTCAGAACGATAAACCTTCATCGGCAAATTTTATAATCTCATTTTTTAATTCTGGAAATTTATCTAATTGCTTAAACCCTCTTTTTCTTAAATTTGATATTTGCTTATTATTGGATTTGAAAATTCTTCTTATTAAATCAATTGAAGAGGCAAAAACAAAATTATTAATTTTTGTTTTTTTCTCATATTCCTCGAGCAATGAAAAGTCTCCAAAATCATAACCATATTTTTTCTTATCTTGATAGACATCATAAAGCTGCTTGATATCTCTCACCGTCATATTCCATCCTTGCCCAGCAATTGGATGGATACGATGACTTATATCTCCTATGTTAATCTTTCTGGGTTCAATTCCACATGTTAAAAAATTAAATTTTAGTGAAAAACTTTCAATTTTTGAATTCAATTTAACATTTTTATAAATCAAAAAATTAGAATTTAGATACTTCTCCAAAGATAATTTAGAATTAACTATTTTTCTCATCTCAGAATTTTTAGATAATGACCACACAAGTGAAGTGTTATTTTGATTTATGGGTAAAAAGGCTAGGGGACCATCGTTTAAAAAAAATTGTCTTGAGCAGTTATTTAAAAGTTTTTCATGTTTAATAATAAAAGTAAAAGCATCTTCTTTATAGTCCCAACTTAAATCTTTTTTCTTTGTATCATTATAAACAGTATTAATAGTTAGGGCATATTTGTTAGGTGAAAAAACTTTTTTAATTTTTAGATTTTTAATTTCTCCAGAAAGTTCTTCATAAAGTTTGTCTTTTAAAACAATATAACTCAAAGGAATTTTTTTTGTTTTGTTATAGAAAATACTATCTGGATCTAAATAATCTTTATGGTTTTCATATAGCTTAATTGAATTGATAGGATTGCTAATTTTTTCCAAATTTTTTAATTTTAACTTTTTTAAAAAGTTAAAACTATCATTTGAGATAGATATCGAGGCAACAGAAGGCTTTGGCTTTAAACCTTTTTTTTCAACTAACTCCACAGGATAACCCAGTCTAAATAAGGCAAGTGCAACAAGATTACCTGTTAAACCGTCACCAATAATACCAATTTTTTGAATAATTTTTTTATCCATTTTTTATCAATCTTATAAAAAATGTTAAAAAGTAACAAAGGTTGATTCGTTAAATTTTAAATATGCTACAAAAAGTACTAAATTTTTTAAAACTAAGACTTATTGAAGTCTCAGGTCTTGTTATATTAACGTTTTCTATATTTTATCTTTATTCAGTTGCAACTTACTCGCCAGAAAACGCTACACTGATTACACCGGGAAAAACTGAAGATTTAGTTTTTTTAAATTATAGTTTTTATATATCAGACTTTTTACTACAGGCTTTTGGTCTTTCCTGTTTTTTACTTTTTGTAAATTTTTTTATTTGGAGTTGGTTAATCATTATACAAAAGTCTGTATCTAGTATTACTTTCAAATTTTTATTTATCGTTATTTACCTTTCGTTTTTTTCACTTGGCCTAAAAATATTATTTGATCAAAGTTTTTGGTTACCTGACAATGGTAATGGGGGATTTTTAGGTGCTTATCTTATTAGTTTTATTCCTTTAGATTTTTATACCTTTAATTCAATTATTGCTTATTCATCTTTAACTATTGGAGCAATTTTTTTTATATTAAGTTTGGGTTTAAATTTTTCAGAATGGGTAGCTGTTTTAAAAAAAATTGGTTTAATTTTAATAGCGCCTATTAAATTTTTAAAAATGATATTTAAAAAGGCAGGAACAATTGATCAACCTGCTGTTCAAGAAGAAACTGAAGAATTAATTCCTACAATTAATAAAAGCTTTAAACCAAAACCAATGGAGACACAGGCAAGTCTTCCCTTGGATACAAAAGAGAATTTTTCATTTAAGTCTGGAGAATACAAACTGCCGCTAACTGATTATCTGAACCAGTCAAAAAGTAATAAGAATTCTGATACTTTAACGGATGATCATAAAGAATTATCAAAATTTTTAGAAAGCACACTTTTAGACTTTGGCATTATGGGTAAAATTAAAAAAGTAAGTCCAGGTCCAGTTGTTACTCTTTATGAGTTTGAACCAGCTGCAGGAATTAAAACTTCTAAAATTGTAAATCTCACTGATGACATTGCAAGAAGCACTAGCTCAATATCTACGAGAATAGCTCCTGTCCCTGGAAAAAATACAATAGGTATAGAAATACCAAATAAAGAAATTGATCCTGTAAATTATAGACAAATTATCGAAAGCAAAGAATTTGCAAATCCAAATATTAATATTCCAATTACTTTAGGAAAAACTATTGCTGGGTATCCGATTGTTGGTGACCTAGTAAGTATGCCTCACTTACTTATCGCTGGAACAACTGGATCTGGAAAATCAGTTTGTATCAATACATTAATTTTGTCTGTACTTTATCGACATACTCCTGAAACATGTAAACTTATTTTAATTGATCCTAAGATGTTAGAATTATCAGTTTATCAAGGCATTCCTCATTTATTATCTCCGGTTATTACTGAACCCAAAAAAGCAACTTCAGCATTGAAATGGACTGTAAGAGAAATGGAAACGCGTTACAGAAAAATGACCGAAGAAGGAGTCAGAAATATTTCAGGGTTTAACGAAAAAGCAAAAAAAGAAGGTAAAAAAGTTATGCCTTACATCATTGTTGTTGTTGACGAGATGGCAGATTTGATGATGGTATCTGGAAAACAAGTTGAAAATTATATTCAACGTCTTGCACAAATGGCTCGAGCTGCAGGTATTCATATTATTATGGCCACTCAAAGACCAAGTGTTGATGTGATTACTGGTACAATTAAGGCTAATTTTCCAACTCGAATTTCATTCCAAGTGACATCAAAAATAGATAGTCGAACTATTTTAGGTGAACAAGGAGCTGAACAACTATTAGGAAAAGGAGATATGTTGTTCATGTCATCAGCAAGTAGGATGATAAGAATTCATGGACCTTTTGTTTCAGACTCTGAGATTGAAAAAGTAAGTACCTTTTTAAGATCACAAGGATCACCAACCTATATTGATGATATTACTAAAGTTGAGGATAATGACAGTGTATCTGAGGGAGGGCTAGATTCATCTGATAAAGATGAGCTTTTTAATCAAGCAGTTGAGTTAATTAAAAATGAAGGCAAAGCTTCAACCAGTTTTTTACAAAGAAAATTACAAATTGGATATAATAGAGCTGCAAGAATTATTGATCAAATGGAAGAAGCAAAAATTATAAGTCCTGCAAATCATACTGGTAAACGTGAAATTTTACCGTAATGAGATTTTTCATTATTTTATTTTTAATAATATTTTATCCATTTAATTCTTTTTCAAATATTACTGATGATATTGCAAAAAAACTAAACGAAACCAATAATCTCATTTTCTCATTTGAGCAGAAATCTAATAATTTAAATGAAAAGGGTGAATGCTACTTGCTCTTTCCAGGTAATTTAAAATGCATTTATAGCGGTGAAGAAGGAAAAGAAATTTATGTAAAAAATAATAGCTTATATATTATTAAACATAAATTTAAGAGATCTTATAGATACCCAATAAAAAACTCTGCTTTTAATATTGTACTAAATAAAAATAAAATCTTGAAAAATCTAAAATCTATTGATCAATCAAAAATAGGGTCTCAAAATGATAATTATTTTTACGAGATTAATACGGATGAAGGTGTATTTTTGAAAATATTTTTTAATAAAAAAACAAAACTTTTAAAAGGGTGGGAGACCATCAGCTATAATCAGGAACCTGTAAAATTCACTATTATAAATCCTAAAATAAATACTGAATTTAATGAGAAATTTATTTTACCGAGTTACGGTTTTTAAACTCTTACTTTTTCTTTTTTAAAAATATTCATGCCCCTTGCTATATAATTTCTTAAAGCGTGAGGATGATCCAGAGTACAAGTGTGAACCCAGATACGATTAGGCTCATGATTCCATCCAGATCTTAAAGCATGAGTTAATAAATAACCGCCAAGTCCTTTTCCAAAGTATTCTTTAAAAATTCCAAAATAAGATATCTCTACTTCTTTTTTATCTTCATGGTTTAAGTACTCATAAAATCCAGCTACATCTTCACCAACTTTGGCTATACAAAACTTTAATTTAGATTGATTTAGATAATTCTCCCATTCTTTTAAGGACCAGGCTAATCTGTCTTTCCAATGAAAATCTTCTCCAATTTTTTGGTATAAAAATTTACAAAACTGAGGATCTTTTTTTTCACTCTCTTCAATTTTTAAATTTGCTATTCCACATTCAGCAGGAATTAAATCTAATTTGGAGTTTGTTTCTAAAAAATACCTTTGAATATTCATTAACTAATTTTTATTATTAAACGCCATCATATGCAAAAGGCCAAACTTTTTTTGCACCCTCTGGTAAAATTTTTCCAGATTTAGTTTTGTATCCAATTATTGGACTTTTTTCTTTAGATTTTAATTTTTTTACAGACTTATTATCAAATGGCTCCTCATTTCTGTAAAAACTAATTGGGTCCATCCAGTAACCGTCTTTGACTAAAAATCCACCTCTAAAAAAACTCCAGCTAGGTGACTTAGAATAAAACGCAGCAAAGTGTAATGCTGGTCTTCTTACTTTTTTTCCTTTTTTTCCAGAATTTCCATTAGGACCCAGGATATCTCCAACTTTAATTTTTTGCCCAATTTTTAAATCTAAGGGCCATTTATTAAAATGAGTATACTGAGTATAAATATAATATTTTGTTCCACTTTGTTGAGGTGTATGTCTTAAAACAACTTCAACGCCTTTTCTGCTCATCAAATTTTCAAATAAACCCACCACCGTACCATTGGCCATTGCTAATACCGGCTCATCAAACTTCATAGGTAGATCACGCCCTTTATGATATGCTGGCCTACCGTCTCTTTTATAGGAATAATCAATTGCCCAACAATCATCGCAAACTACAAGTTTTTTATTATTATAAAATTTTGCTTTTAAACCTGTCTTAAACATTCCGCGTTTTTTTTGTATTTTTGTATCTTCAGATACAGGAGGGCCTGGTAATATTCCTGCCATTTTATAAATTTCTAATGAGATAGTATTAGGCTGAACGAAGCCTTCTAATTTTTGATGCTGAGGTGAATCTATTTTTAAGTTAGGATAGATATTATTTATAAAATACTCTCTTTTTTTTTTACCTTTTTTACTACTTTTCTTTTTTCCTTTAAATTTAACTTTATGCGATTTTGAAAAGCTAGGAAATGTTGAAAAAAAAATTAGAGAAGTTGCACTAAAAAGAAATTTTAAAAACTTTCTTTTTTTCATTTTAATTTTTTCTTAAACCTCTTAGACCCATTGGTTCACCGCCCATGACATGATAATGAAAGTGAGGTACTTCCTGGCTACCATCTGGACCAGTATTTGCAATTAATCTAAAGCCGTTACCGCCTTCAGTTAAAGATACTTTGGTAATCTTACAAACCTCAGCAATAGCTTGCATTAATGAAGCGATTTCATCTTTAGATGCATTTTTAGAAAAATCATCAACATCAGTGTAAGCGCCTTTTGGAATTACTAATACATGTACTTTTGCAAGTGGACTAATATCTTTAAATGCCAAAGCATGATCATTTTCAAATACTTTATCACAAGGAATTTCACCTCTTAATATTTTTGCAAAGATATTATTTGTATCGTAACTCATTGTCTTTTTCTGTTAGCTTTTTCTACAAGACCAGAAACGCCTTCTCTTTTCTTTAATTCATTCATGACATCTTCGACTTTCACATTGTTTGCCTCTAACAAAACAAGAATATGATACATAACATCAGCTGCCTCGTGCACTTCATTTTTCTTCTCATTTAGCGCATCAATAAGTTCTTTGATTTCCTCCATAACTTTCTCACGGCAAAGACTGTTATTATCTAATAATTTTTTTGTATAAGACTCATGTTCTGATGAGTTTTTTCTTTCTCGTATTGTTTTAATTAAACCTTCTAAGACTTCAAACATCCTATAATCTTACAGGAACATTTTCTTTTTTTAAATACTCTTTTGCCTGTTGAATTGAATATTCCCCAAAGTGAAATATAGAAGCAGCTAATACTGCACTTGCACCACCATCTAAAATACCATCTTTTAAATGCTCAAGGTTACCAACTCCACCTGAAGCTATAACTGGAATATTTAAACTACTTGATATTTTTTTTGTTAATTCAATATCATAACCCTCTTTAGTTCCATCTCTGTCCATAGAGGTTAAAAGAATTTCTCCTGCACCATTTTTTTCTGCTAATTTAGCAAACTCTACTGCATCAAGCTCTGTTGCTTCTCTTCCACCATGAGTAAAAACGGTCCATTTATTTTCCGCAGTTTTTTTTGCGTCGATCGCAACAACAATACATTGTGAACCAAATTTATTTGAACTTTCTTTTATTAGCTGAGGATTTTTAATTGCTGCTGTATTAATAGAAACTTTATCTGCGCCAGCTAATAAAAGTTTTCTAATATCTTGAATTGATCTTACGCCGCCACCAACCGTTAAAGGCACAAAACAACACTCGGCCGTTTTTTTTACCGTATCTAATAAAATATCTCTCTTATCACTTGATGCCGTAATATCTAGAAAACAGATCTCATCAGCACCATTTTTATTATAAACTGAAGCTTGTTCTACAGGGTCTCCTGCATCAATAAGATCAACAAAATTAATACCCTTAACAACTCTTCCATCTTTAACATCTAAACAGGGTATAATTCTTTTTTTAAGCATTAAATTTTACCAATTCATTTAGATCAATTAAGCCATCATAAATTGCTTTTCCAACAACAACACCTGAGATTTTCTTTTGAGACTTAATTAGTTTAATATCATCAATGCTTGATACACCACCTGATGCTGTTACTGGAATATTTGAATTCTCAGCCATCTTGAGTGTGTCTTCAATATTAATTCCTTGTTTCATTCCATCCTTATTGATGTCAGTAAAGATAATACTTTTTAAAGGCAGGTTTTTAATAGTTTCTAAAAAATCAAAACATGAAATTTCTGTTTGATCTTTCCATCCCTTTAGAGCAATCATTTTGTCTCTAACATCAAGACCTACTGAAATTTTATTTTTATACTTTTGAGATATTTCAATTAATAAATCTGGATCATTTACTGCAGCAGTTCCCATCACCACATTCTCAACTCCAAGATCAATTACTTCTTCAACAGTATCTTTTGTTCTCAACCCACCACCAACTTGAACTTTTAAACCAGTGCTTTGAATAATTTCTTTAATTGTTTTTAAATTAGACTTTTCTTTGTGAATTGTTCGGTCAAGATCAACTACATGCAAAAATTCAAAACCTTTATCCTCAAAGGCTTTAGCTTGTTCAATAGGAGACCTTGAATAAACTGTTTGTTGTTCAAAATCACCCTTGGTTAATCTTACACACTTTCCATCTTGAAGATCTATAGCTGGATAAATAATCATTATAATTTAACAAAATTTTCTAATATTTTTATACCATTTGCCTGGCTTTTTTCTGGGTGAAATTGAGTCCCAAAAATATTATCCTTTTCAACTGCTGATACAATTTCAGTTGAATAATTAGTTGTAGCAGAAATAAATTGTTCATTTTCAACATCAAAAGCAAAGCTATGAACAAAATAAAAATGGCTTTCATTTTCAATTCCTGAAAATAATTTTGATTTTTGATTGATGCTAATATTATTCCACCCCATATGTGGTAATTTCAAATTCATATCTGTTAAGTTAATTTTGTTTACTTTGCCTTTGATCCAATCAAAGCCTTTACTTCCTCCATCTTCTTCTCCAAATGAAGAAAATAATTGCATACCAACGCAAATACCCAAAATTGGTTTTTGTTTTTCTAAAACAGCGCTGGTTAGCTCACCAATCATTCCTTCAATTGATAAAAGAGATTGATAACATTGTTTAAATGATCCTTGGCCAGGTAGCACTATTTTATCAAAATTTTTTAATTCATTTGCTGAATTAATAATTTTAACATCAAATTTATTGAAAATATTATTTGAAGCTAGTTCAACTGCTTTTGAGACTGACTTTAAGTTGCCAGACTCATAATCAATGATAGCTATTTTCATTAATTGCTAAATGGTACCTTTGGTCGATGGTATAATATTTTCAGCTCTAGGATCAACTGTAACAGCTTCTCTTAAAGCTCTAGCTAAGCCTTTATAACAAGACTCTATAATGTGGTGAGAATTATCACCGTAAATATTTTCAACGTGTAAAGTGATACCTGCGCTTTGTGAGAATGCGTGATACCATTCTTTAAATAATTCAGTATCCATCTCACCAAGTTTTTCTACAGCAAGTTTTACTTTCCAAACTAAATAAGGGCGATTTGATAAATCCAAAGAAACACGACTTAATGTTTCATCCATCGGTATGGTTGCACTTGCGTACCTTTTAATTCCTTTTTTATCGCCTAGAGCCTTTTTCAAAGCTTCTCCAAACGCTATACCGCTATCTTCTGTTGTATGATGAAGATCAATGTGCAAATCCCCTTTAGCTTCTAGATTTATGTCTATTAGAGAATGTTTAGCAATTTGTTCCATCATATGATCAAGAAAACCAATGCCTGTATTAATCTTAGACTGACCAGTGCCGTCTAAGTTTACTTCAACATTAATTGAAGTTTCTTTTGTTTCTCTTTTAATTGAACCTTTTCTCATACTTTACTGAAGTATTTACCTCATTAAGAATTAAATTAACACCTTGAAGATAAAAGAATAATAACCACATATATTGAAAATGGAGCAAAATAAAGACAGGCTAGATTGGCACGGAACAACGATCGTTCTGATAAGAAAAGGTAATGATGTTGTTGTTGCGGGTGACGGACAAGTAAGTATTGGCAATACTGTGATGAAAAGCACAGCTAAGAAAGTTCGTAAAATAGAAAAAAGAGATGTCATTGCTGGATTTGCCGGATCAACTGCGGATGCATTTACACTATTTGAAAGATTAGAAGCAAAATTAGAAAAGCATGGCGGTCAGTTAACTAGAGCTGCTGTTGAATTGGCTAAAGACTGGAGATCAGACAAATATTTAAGAAGATTAGAAGCTTTAATGGCCGTAGCAGATAAAGAAAGTAGTTTTATCATTAGCGGTAACGGAGATGTGTTGGAACCAGAGCACGGTATTATTGCAATTGGTTCAGGTGGAAATTATGCTTTAGCTGCAGCTAGAGCAATGATTGATGATCCTAAAAAAACAGCCGAAGAGATTGCTAAAAAATCTATAGAAATTGCAGCTGACATTTGTGTTTTCACAAATCACAATATTACAACCGAAAAACTTTAATGGAAGAAAATCAAAAAATTGTTTCATTCTCACCTAGAGAAATTGTCTCTGAACTTGACCGATTTGTAATTGGCCAATCAGAAGCAAAAAGAGCCGTTGCTATAGCTTTGAGAAATAGATGGAGAAGACAAGAATTACCTGAAGAAATTCGTGAAGAAGTTTTACCAAAAAACATTTTAATGATTGGGCCAACTGGTGTTGGTAAAACTGAAATTTCAAGAAGATTATCTAAATTAGCTGAGGCACCGTTTATCAAAGTAGAGGCAACAAAATTTACAGAAGTTGGATACGTTGGTAAAGATGTAGAACAAATTATCAGAGATTTAATTGAAATTTCGATTGCATTAGTAAAAGAAAGAAAACGAAAAGAAGTATTAGCTAAAGCTCAAATGTCTGCTGAGGAAAGAGTGCTTGAGGTACTAGTTGGTAAAAACGCAAGTAGCGCAACTAAAGAAAGTTACAGAAAAAGATTAAGGGCAGGTGATTTGGATAACAACGAGATTGAAATTTCTGTTCAAGACAATCCTCAAATGCCGTCTTTTGATATTCCAGGTATGCAAGGAAGCGTTGGAATGGTGAGCATTGGAGATATTTTTGGAAAAGGCATGGCCAAAAAGAAAAAGAAAAAAATGACTGTCAAAGAATCGTACGATTACCTTATTGAAGAAGAATCTGATAAATTAATGGATAACGATCAAGTTTTAAAAGAAGCAAAATTTGCAGCTGAAAATAACGGAATTGTTTTTCTTGATGAGATCGATAAAGTTTCTGCAAGATCAGATGGCAGATCTGGAGCTGATGTTTCAAGAGAAGGAGTACAAAGAGATTTACTTCCATTAATTGAAGGGACAACAGTAAACACTAAACATGGTCCTATAAAAACTGATCATATTCTTTTTATCGCTTCTGGCGCATTTCAATTAGCTAAGCCTTCTGATCTATTACCAGAATTACAAGGAAGGCTTCCAATTAGAGTAGAGCTTAATGCATTAACTAAAGAAGATTTTATTAAAATTTTAAAAGAGCCTGATAACAGTTTAATTAAACAATATACTGCACTGCTTGGAACTGAAAAAGTAACACTTGAATTTACAGATGATGCAATAGAAGCCATCGCAGAAATTTCGACTCATATCAACTCTACAATCGAAAATATTGGAGCAAGAAGACTTCATACAATTTTAGAGAAAATTTTAGATGATATCAGTTTTGATGCGCCAGATAAAAGTGGTGAAAAAGTTTTAATTAATAAAGCTTATGTTGATAAACATTTAGGTGATATTGCTAAAGATAAAGATTTATCAAAATTTATTTTATAATTTTTTTAAAAACACAATTATCGATCCTGATCCACCAAGTTTGATCGGACTTTGTTCAATTTTAATAACATGATCAGAAAAATTATTTTCGATATGTTCGGGAACAGCATATCTAAGTAAGCTTAAATCCTTAGAAGCATATGGATCTTGTTCTTTATTAGAATGAAGGCCTTTTCCTGTAATAAATAATATCTTTCTAACTTTTCTCTCAATTGCATCGTTTATAGTATTAGACACAACGTCTAGGGCTTCGTGCATTCTAAGACCATGAAGATCTTTTCGAATATCAAATAATTTATCATTATTTTTTTCTATAATTGAATTGTCGAGAGGAGCGTCTTTATCTTCTATACTATTAATATTTTCTATAAAAGATTGCCAATCTTTAAGGTCTTCTGCTGTTGGCTTAATGTTTGGTTTCTTCTTCACTTGATAACTCTGTTAAATACCAAGTTGGATCATTGTTTTTTAAATCTTTTTCGAATACCCAAACATCTGTAACTAATTTGATTTCTTCTGGGTTTCCTTCAATTATTTCACCTTTATCACTCTTTAAACAATTTACGATTTCACTTACAAACTTTGTTTTTACTTTGTAAAAAGTATCTTTGTTATCAATATCTAATATTTTAGTCTCTTTAATTCCAATGAACGACATCTGAGAAGTGATTTTTTTACTCTCTCTTTCTTTAATCACACCTTCAAAGTTTTTATATAAATCTTTCGTAAGCAGAGGTTTTAAAGCCTTTCGATCTCCTTTAGCAAAAGCATTGATTATGATTTCATAAGCCGCTTCTGCTCCTTTTATAAAAATTTTTTCATCAAATTTTGTTGTGTCTTGCTTTATTTCATCTTCAATAATAGGTTTGGTAAACTCTTCATTAGATTGGGCTTGGGTAAATCTTGCTTTCATAGGCATGTTGTCAGCTCCTTTGCCTAATGTGCTTCTTAATCTCAATAAAATAAATCCCGCCATTATTGCGAGAAGTATTATGTCGATATATCCAAAGTTTTCGCTCATTCTTGTAATTTCTTAAAAAGTAATTATTTCAATAATAAATGCAATTTACAATACTATTTTTAATAATTGTTCCATTGATTGAAATATATTTCATGATTAAGATAGGTGCTGTTATTGGAGCTTTCAATACCATACTAGCAACTTTATTGACTGCAGCTGCCGGCCTATATTTTGTTAAACTGCAAGGAATCTCAACATTATATTCAGCTGTAAACAGTATAAGAAATGATCAAACTCCATTTAAAGAAATACTAAGTGGTTTTTGTTTGATTATAGCTGCTATATTTTTAATTATCCCTGGTTTTTTTACTGACACCATTGGTGTTTTACTGCTCATACCTTTTACTAGAAATATAATTTTAAAGATATTTGTTAACGAAGAAAATTTAAATAAATCGAATAACCGTGGTGTAAACACGATAGAAATAGAAGCGGAGGAAATTAATGAACGAGACAAATAATGATCAAAAAAAATACGAAGTAGTTGCTAAATATATTAAAGATATTTCGTTTGAAATTCCTTCACCTGATAGTTTCGTCGATGCTGCACAAAATCTTGGCTCATATGCCACTAAACTAGATTTAAATAGCAACCCTTACAAAAACAACTTAATCGAATTGAATTGCAAGTTTTTACTAGAAGCTCCTGAAAATATTCAAAACAAAATTCATGCGGAAGTATGTATATCAATTGTTTTCAAGCTAACTGATCCAAAAATGACAGCAGATGAAGTTAAAAAAACTATTTTAGTTTCAATACCAAGTGAACATTTTGAATTTATGAAAGATGTCGTTACTTCACTGTTTCAAAAATCTGGTTTTAAAAATTTTAATTTTAATAAAACAATTGATTTTGAAGAATTATACAAACAACAATTTGCTAATTAAGCATAGACGATTTTGGTAATTCTTTTTGAAGAAATTCTTTGTGTAATTTTTTTTCCTCATCCGTAATTTGAACTATAATTTGTTTTCGATCTTTAATACTTTTAACGTTTTTAATAGATTCATCTTGTGCGTTTAAATCAAACTCAAAAGTGGGTTCTTTCTTTTCAAATAGTTCTATGTAAACTTTAGCCAATAATTCACAATCTAAGAGGGCAGAGTGTTTTTGTCTTCTTGAATTATCTATTTTGAAACGCTTACACAGCGCATCAAGGCTATTTTGTGCCCCAGGAAACTTTTCTCTAGCTACGTTAAGAGTATCAACAATATTATCTTTTAAAATCTGTTTTTCACCAACTTCTTTGAGTTCTTTATTTAAAAATGCCAAGTCAAACTCAGCATTATGAATCACTAACTTCTTGCCATCTATAAATTTTAAAAAATCTTTAGCTACATCATTAAATTTTGGCTTATCTTTTAAAAATTCTTTTGAAATACCATGAGTATCATAAGCGCCTTGGGATATTTCCATTTCTGGATTCAAAAAAACATGAAACTTTTCACCTGTAGGAATATGATCCTCAATTTCTATACAAGCAATCTCTATAACTTTATCATTTACTGATGATAAACCTGTTGTTTCTGTATCTAATAAAATCTCTTTCATATAATTACCTTATTTAATAAATTTTTAGCGTCTTTTTTAATCTTTGCACTATTAAAATTATTTTTAACCACAAAGTCTGCTTTTTCTTTTTTTAAATCCAAAGGTAGTTGTACTGATTTTAGTAATTTATATATTTTTAAATTAAAATTTTTTCTTTTTTTTAATTTAATCATCATTTTATTTTTTGAAGGATCTATAAAGACTAAAATATCTGTATTTAAATTTAATTTATTTTCTAAAAACAAAGGTATATCTAGAACAACAGCTTTTTTATTTTTATTTTTTTTTAAAAATTTATTCATTTCCTTTCGAACTAATGGATGCACGATTTTTATAATTTTTTTTAAATTGGTTGGATTTTGATTTATAATTTTTACTAAATCATCTTTGCCGATTGGAAATTTAGAAATATGTTTTGGGAATGATTTTTTGAGTTTAGTGTATAAATTTCTACTACTTTTGTATAAATCAGTAACAATATTATCAGCATTAAATAGGGGTATCTTCAATTGCTTGGCAAAAAAGGACTTACCTGAACCAATATCACCCAAAACTGCAATTCTAATCATTTAAAGTTTTTATAACCTCCTCAGTAATAACGGGCTCGACACCAGTCCATATTTTAAATGATGCTTGTGCTTGGTACAAAAACATCATTTTTCCGTTAGCAATCCTGTTATTATTTTTTTCCGCTTCTTCCAAAAAATTTGTTTTTTCGGGATTATAAATCACATCATAAAATAATTTATTTTTAATACCTGTTAAATCCAAATTTAATCTATCGTTTTTGTTTAGTCCCACACTTGTCGCATTTATATAAACATCAGCATCTTTTATCTTTTCCCAGTCAATAATTTCTAAATTGTCATATAAATCAGATAGCTTTTTTAATCTTTCTTCTGATCTATTGGTTAAAGTAATTTTACCAACACCCAAATTATTTAATGCTTCAATTATTGAGGGTGATACACCACCTGCCCCTATCAAAAAAACTGATTTATTTTTAAAATTAAATTTTAAATCCTCTAAGGATTTTTGAAAACCCATGACATCAGTATTGTGACCGATAATTTTACTTCCTGACTTACACAATGTGTTAACAGAATTAGTTTTAAGAGAAACTGCAGATAATTCGTCTACATACTCAATAATATCTTGTTTGAATGGCACAGTAACATTACAACCAAAAAGGTTATCATCTTTTAACTCTTTAATAATTTTTTGTAAGTCTTCTTTTTCTAATAATTTTTTTTCATAGATAAAATCTAACTTATTTTGTTTTATCCAAATATTGTGGATTTTTGGAGACAGTGAATGTTCGATTGGGTTTCCTATTACACAAAGTTTTTTCATGATAATTTATCAAGATAAGGTTTAAGTTGTTTCATTGGCAATCCTTGAATTGAATCAATATCACCATCAATTTTTTCAAACAAATTTTTTCCTGGGCCTTCAATTTGATATACTCCATATTTTAACATAGTTTCTAATTCAATTTTTTCTAAATAATTTGATATTTCTTTATCAGATAATTTCTTCATTTTTAAAAGGCATGTATCGTGAAAGTGAGAAATCATGCTTCCTGCCCTGGATACACAGATTGCTGAATGAAGCATATGGGTTTGATTATTTAGGTTATGTAAAATATTTTTGGCATCTTCTAAATTTTTTGGTTTATCAATGTTTTCTCCGTTTAAATCTAGAGTTTGATCTGCACCAATCACAACGTCATTTAAAAACTTAGAACTTACTCTGTTTGCTTTAAGTTCAGCTAAGTTTTTTGCAATTTGTAATGGAGTGGCGCCATTATAAATTAGTGATAATTTAATTTCATCTTCATCCACACCAGATGAATATTGTTTCACATCGTAGTTATAGTTTTTTAAAATTGTAAATCTAATTCCACTATTAGAGGCTAAAATTAACTTATTAATCATTAATTTTTTGTTTTTCAATTTCAAAAATTTTAACAATTGAAGCGGCACTTTCTTCTACAGATTTTCTTGTTACATCAATCATTGGTATTTTTCTTGAATTAAACAATTTTTTTGCTTCATCTATTTCTTTTTCAATATTGCTTATATCAGCATAAGTTGAGGATTTTTTGTCGTTTAAAATTGTAATTCTTGTTTTTCTTACATCTGAAAGTCTTTTTGGATCAATTGTTAAACCAACCTTTACAGCTTTTGATTTATAAATATCTTCAGGTAAAATTTGATGAAGAACAAGGGGTATATTAGAAACTTTATAACCTCTTTCACCTAAATAAATAGATGTTGGTGTTTTACTAGTTCTGCTCACTCCAAAAATTATAATATCTGCGTCTACAGCTGTATCTAGCTTTTGTCCATCATCATGCTGCAATGTAAATTGCATTGCTTCTATTTTTTTATAATACTCTTTATTTAATTGATGTTGCCCACTTGGTTTAAGAGTAGCTTTCTGATCAAAAATTTTTTCAAATTGTGGGATCAAATAATCTAATAAACCAAAGCAGGGAATGTTAAATGTTTTGCATTCGTTAATGATATGATTCGTGGTTTGTTTTTCTACAAGCGTATAAAGGATAATGGGGTTTTCTACTTTTTTACATGCCTCAATTAATGTTGCCGTTTGAGTAGTTGTTCTCATGAAAGCAAAATGATGAATTTTATAGTTATTGTCTGGAAACTGAGCTTTTAATGCTAAATAAATTCTATCAAGAGTTTCTCCTGTAGAGTCTGAAACTAAGAAAAAGTTGAAAGTTTTGTTCATAAATATGTTTATAAAGATTTTATAACAACTTTATATCAATAGAGTTAAAAAAATTTAAATTTTATCTATAAACGTTACAATTTTAATAATAAATTATTAGACTTAAATTTTTATATCCGATTATCTTGAATTAAGTGAGTAAGTATAAAATTCCTTTAATTTTAATATCTATACTGTTTATAAATATGTATATCTAGTTATTAAATAATTAACCCCATTATAAACATGACCTAATAACAAAACTAACTTATATAAATATAATTATTATATTATTACTTAACCATTTATCAGATATTGCAAATTATCAGAAAATTAGTTATAAAAGTGTTTCACCACAATAAAACTTTTCCATTATGAATTTACAAGAACTAAAAGATAAATCACCTGCCGATCTAATTTCAGAAGCTGAAAAGCTTGGTATTGAAAATCCAAGCACACTTAGAAAACAAGAAATATTATTTGCAATATTAAAAAAACTTGCTGAAAAAGGTGAGCAAATAACTGCCACAGGTGTATTAGAAACTTTACAAGATGGGTTTGGTTTTTTAAGAGCCATGGAGTCAAATTATCTACCGGGGCCTGATGATATTTATGTAAGTCCGAGCCAAATAAGAAGATTTGGTCTTAGAAAGGGAGATACTGTTGAAGGAGAAATTAGAGCCCCAAAAGATCAAGAAAGATATTTTGCATTATTAAAAGTTAATAAAATCAACTTTGAAGATCCTGAAAAAACCAAACATAAAATCAACTTTGATAACTTGACACCATTATATCCAGATGAAAAAATTAAGTTAGAAATTGAAAAAACAAAGATAGAAAAAAAGACAGACGTAACTGCAAGAGTTATTGATTTAGTTTCACCAATTGGAAAAGGACAAAGATCTTTAATTGTTGCTCCTCCAAGAACAGGAAAAACCGTCATTTTACAAAATATTGCAAATTCAATAACTGCAAACCACCCAGAGATTTATTTAATAGTATTGCTAATTGACGAAAGACCAGAAGAAGTTACAGATATGCAAAGAACAGTTAATGGTGAAGTTGTAAGTTCTACATTTGATGAGCCAGCTCAACGACACGTTCAAGTTGCTGAAATGGTAATAGAAAAAGCAAAAAGACTTTGTGAACACAAAAAGGATGTTGTTATATTACTAGATTCAATAACAAGACTGGGTAGAGCATATAACGCTGTTGTTCCAAGTTCAGGTAAAGTTTTAACTGGTGGTGTTGATGCAAATGCACTTCAAAGACCCAAGAGATTTTTTGGTGCTGCTAGAAACATTGAAGAAGGTGGTTCTTTAACTATAATCTCAACTGCTCTGATTGAAACAGGCTCAAGAATGGATGAAGTAATTTTTGAAGAATTCAAGGGAACAGGTAACTCAGAAGTGGTTCTTGATAGAAAAGTTGCAGATAAAAGAACCTACCCAGCAATTGATGTTGCCAAATCTGGAACGAGAAAAGAAGAATTATTGTTTGAAAAAGATGAGCTATCTAAGATGAACGTACTAAGAAGAATTATTAACCCTATGGGATCTATGGATGCTATAGAATTTTTAATAGGTAAATTAAGAGAGACAAAAAATAATGGAGAATTTTTTGACTCTATGAACAAAGGTTAATCAATTTTTTTAGCTTCTTCTATTAACATTATAGGAATTCCATTTTTTATTGGATAAGCAAGCTTAGAAGTTTTAGCAATTAAACAATTACTTTTTTCATCGTAAATTAACTTTTCTTTTGATTGTGGACAAACAATTGTTTTTAATAAATCTTTATCAAATTCCATTAGTGAATATTCCTATTTTCGTCATTATTATTTCCTAAAATATAAAAATTAATAATTTGATTTAAAACATCATTTCTATCTTTTATATCTGTCGTTTCTAGCAATCTCTGTTTTTCGCTAATTGTAAAAGGACATATCATTGCCAGTGAATTAATTAACTGAGAAGGCTCTACTTTTTCAACTATCTTCCAGTCCGTAATTAATTGATGTTTTTCAAAAAGTTTCTTTGTCTTATCAATTAAATCCATTGTATTGATGTCGATTTTTTCCTCATCATTAAAGTCTTTTTTAAAACCTTCATAATCGACTTTAAATTTTCTATATAAATTATTTGTATCAATTTCATTTTTAATTTTAAATCTAGTTATGCCCTTAAGGTTAATTAAATAACGACCATCAGGGGTAGAAGAGTGGTATTCTATATAACCAACACACCCAATTGAGTATACTTCTGGTTTGCCATCTAAATCCTTCTTTAAATTTGATTGAACCATTCCAATTAAATTATTGCCACTAATTGCGTGCTCTGTCATTTGTTTATATCTTGGCTCAAATATATTGAGGGGCAGAAGAGTTTTTGGAAAAAAAATTGCATTGCTAAGTGGGAAAATAGGTATTTCAGTTGGTAATTCTGATATGTTAAATTTTTTTTTCATTATTTATCTATTGAAAAACTTTAACATAAATAATAATTTAAAAAAAATATAAAAGCGGGTGTAGCTCAGTGGTAGAGCGAAACGTTGCCAACGTTTAGGTCGTGGGTTCAATTCCCTTCACCCGCTCCAAAAAAATGACAGAATTATCTAAGAAAAAATGCATACCGTGTTCTGGTGAGATCCCTGCTTTTACAGAAGGGCAAATTAATGAATTTAGAACCAAAATAGATAATTGGGATATAAAGAAAAATGACAAAGGTCATTTCTATTTATCAAAAGATTTTAAGTTCAAAAATTTTGAAACAAGCTTAAATTTTATCAGCAAAGTTTCACAAATTGCCGAAAACGAGAACCATCATCCTGACCTAAAGTTTGGATGGGGATATGCCAATATTATTATTATGACACATGCTATAAATGGGTTAGCTGAAAGTGATTTTGTCTTGGCGGCTAAGATCGACGAAATTAGTGCTTAAAATTTCTTATTCCTGTAAACACCATTGATATGCCAGCTTTGTCTGCGGCATCAATTACTTCTTGATCGCGAATAGAGCCACCAGGCTGTATGATAGATTTAACACCTGCTTGGACAAGATTTTCAAGACCATCGGCAAATGGAAAAAAAGCGTCTGAAGCTGCAGATGATCCCGCGATTTCTTTTGGAAAAAATTTTAAAGCATTTTTACATGCAATTTCGGCAGAACCAACCCTGCTAGTTTGGCCAGCTCCAACACCTAGTGTCTTATTGTCCTTGGTTATAACAATCGCATTTGATTTTACGTGTTTGCAAACTTGATTTGCAAACAAAAGATTATCAATTTCTATTTCTGTTGGTTTTGCTTTGGTTACAATTTTTAAATCTTTTTTTGTTAAAGATGAAAAATTCTCATCTTGAAGGAGAAAAGTCTTTTGCATAAAAGCTACTGAAAATGATGGGTTATTTTCTACCAACTCATACTCTAAAACCCTAAGGTTTTTCTTTGATGATAATATTTTTTTTGCTTCATCACTAACCTCTGGTGTTAAAATCACTTCATAGAAGGTTTTTACAATTTCAGTAGCTATCCCTTCGTCAATACTATAATTGAACGCCACAACCCCTCCAAATGCGCTTGTAGGGTCACCTGAGAGGGCATTTAGATAGGCTTTTAGTCCATTTGTATCTAAAGCACACCCACAAGGATTATTATGCTTAATTATGGCACAAACTTTACTTTGTTTGTCAAAGTCATTTACTAGTGAATAGGCATTAAATGAGTCTAAGTAGTTATTATGACTAAGCTCTTTTCCTTGAATTTGATTTAAATTTGAGAACCCTTTTTTATCATTAACAATCTCAAATACACGGCTTTCTTGATGAGGGTTTTCACCGTACCTAAGTTTTTGTATAATTTTACCAGGAATAGTTTTTTTATCTAAAAACTTAATACCATTTTGTTCTGACATCCAATTCGATATCAAGCTGTCGTAATAAGCTGTTTCGCTAAATGTAATAGCTGACATTTTTTTTCTGAACTCTATGGATGTCGAACCTTTATTTTGTTCAAATTCTTTTAAAAATTCATCATAGTATTTTGGAGAAGGTAGTACGGTTACATGTTTAAAGTTTTTTGAAGACGATCTAAGCATTGAAGGGCCTCCGATATCAATATTTTCGATCATCTCTTCAAATGATACGTCACCTTCTAATAATTTATTTTCAAACGGATAAAGATTAACAATTACAAGGTTGATTTCACTAATTTGATTTTCTTTCATTTGATCTTGATGATTTTTTTTATCAATATCTCCTAACAAGCCACCGTGTATTTTAGGATGAAGTGTTTTAACTCTGCCTTCTAATATTTCAGGTGAACCAGTGTATTGAGAAATTTCAGTGCATTCAAAACCCTTGTCTGTGATGAATTTAAAGGTTCCACCTGTACTTATAATTTCAACATTGTGCTTTTTTAATTCGCTAAGAACGTTCTCAAGATTTGTTTTGTCTGAAACTGAAATTAAAGCTTTAGTAATTTTATTCATTGGATGTTTTCTTATAGTCTATTAATTTGTTTTTTCCAAAGCCCAGTTAATGTTATTCACCTTATCTTTCAAAGTACCCTCAACAAGAATACATTTTGACTCTAAAATTTTGTCATAAGAAGCGAAATAAAGACTATCTTCGATTTTTACCGAATGAGATGATTTAAATCTCCAGCCCTGATTATCCACACTTAATAATATATCTCCACCTTGAGTTTGTATAAGTTTGCCCTCAGGTGTGACGTGAAATCGAAGAGAAAAATTTAGGAAAGCCAAATCTTTTTTTGCAACAATTACAAGTTCTTCTCCAGTCAACTTATTTTCATTTTCATGAATAACTATTTTTCTTTCATACATCGTATTATACTTTTTTTGATAACCATTATGGCCAGAAATAATTGAAATAGTATCTTTGTCAGTGTTTAGGTCTTTTTTATAAACTTTTAATTTTTGTATAAGAGAATTTCCATAAAATGTTCTAACCAATTGGTTTTTTTGAAATAAGCAGGAAGAAGTGTCATTTATTGTTAATGCAGAATGTGCCGCAGTAGTTTGACTTAGATATGGCAAATCACCACTAAAATTGTGAGCTGACCCACAATTTGAAATTATTTTTTTTCCATTATAAAGAAATTCAAAAGATAAACATCCTGCTTGGTAATTTTGTGAATTTAAATCAGACGGTGGATCATTGGCATCGACAGCTATTTCAAACTTTTTAATTTTTGAAATTAAGTAAGAATGAGTTTTTGTTTTTTTATCGAATTTATAGTTTTTGGCTTTTAAAAATTTATTAAATTCAGTGGCATCTCTATTTTTAGCCCCATTAAATAGTGGGAGAAAATTATTTGATAGTAATAATCCCTTATAATTATCACCAATTTTTTGAATATTTTGGTCTAAAAATTCAGGTACAGTATTTTGTGAGAAGATTAAAAATTCTCTAACTAAAATTAAATGGTGCAATAACCAAAATTGATCCTCTGGGTTTTTACTTTCAACAAATCCATTTCTATCAATAATGTTTTTTATTTCACTTGAGAGATTTTTAATTGTACTTTGAAATAATTTTTGGTTCCCTTCAAAGGTAACACTAACTAAAATTAAAGAAGCAAGGACGAGTATTTTTTCTAATCTGTTATGTATAAATGTAAGGTTTCGATTTAAGTGAAGAGCTTGTTTTATAATATTGTTTGTTATGGTCGCTCTAAAAACCATATCATCGTTTCTTATTGTAAAATGAGAACAACATATCCAAAAAATTAATCGATTGGCTGTGATAAGATGGTTCCAATTTTTTTCATTATAATTTTGATTTTTTCTTAACCATTCAACCATGATGTTTTTAGCGAGTATTTTATGATTTTTTATATCGAGTTGAGATAACCAAGAAAATTTATGAAGTTCTGATAAATGTTTTTCACCAATATTATCAAGTTTCCAAATATTTTTTTGAAATCGATTAATTAATTCGCTTCTTTTATTGTTTTTATCCTCGAGCTCTAAAAGTAAAGGAACATTATTCATATCATAACTTCTAGACGGGGGAGTAACTTTTAAACTATTGTTATAATATTGAGTTGTAAAATATATTTTTCTAACTTTTTCTAAAAAAAGATTAAATAATGAATAAATAAATAACCTTATGAATCTAAGATTCATTTATTGCTTTCTTAAATTTTTAATATTTTCAGAAATATTATTTTCACCTTTAAAGATAGTTGTTCCTGAAACCAAAACATTTGCACCTGCTTTTATCGCCAATGGCGCAGTTTCGAAATCTATACCACCATCAATCTCAATATCGATATTAAGATTTTCATTTTCAATTTTAGATCTGAAAAATTTTACCTTTTCTAAAACTTCCGGCATAAATTTTTGTCCTGCAAATCCAGGGTTAACGCTCATAATCAAAATTAAATCAATTTCTTTAAGATAATTTTCTATTACACTGCTTGGAGTTTCAGGATTTAAGGAAATACCAACCTTTTTTTTACAAGATCTTATAACATTGATAGTCCTTTGAATATTGTCTGTTGCTTCTGGGTGAAACGTTATGATATCAGCGCCTGCATCAGCATAGTCTTTAATATATTTTTCTACCGGAGATATCATCAAATGAACATCAAAAGGAAGTTTTGAGCATTTTCTTATTTTTTTTATTACTGGTGGTCCAAAAGTTAAATTTGGTACGAAATGACCATCCATGACATCAATGTGTATTAAATCAGCTCCTGAACTATTTAATTTTTCAATTTCATTGCCAATTTCACTAAAATCACAAGATAAAATTGATGGTGAGATTTTGATTTGGTTCATAATAATCTTTTAACTTATTTTAAAAATTTGAAAAATTCTTTTTAAGAACCCGTGGCTAATATTATATCTATTAAAAGTGTAAAAAGCATACAAGTAGCAATAAATAAGCAAACGTGCAGCGAATAATAAATCATGACCAATTTGTCTCGGAAGTTTTTTGATTTAATGATCATGATTTCTTTATTTTTTTCTGACTTATTTTTGAAATCATAAGATAGCATCCAAAAATTATTTGAATTCAGTCTTTTATCTATATAACCTGTTCTTAAGATATTTTTTTTAATAAATTGAATAATTAAAACTAATATAAAAATACAAAATGTAATTTTTATCATTTACAAATCAATATTATTACAAAATGAAAACAAAAAAAACTATTGAATTATTCACTAAAAAAATAAGTGATTTCATGACATCAGATTATATCTGTGTTGATCAAGATGAAGTAGTTTTAGAGAGTATTAAAAAAGCAGTTGATCAAAAAAAGGAGACAATACTTGTTCAAAATGAAAAACGTAAAATCGTAGGAATAGTCACTTTAAAAGATATTTTTAAAAAATTTGTAGTAAAGTTTGATCAGGGTTTAAAAATTCAAAATATTATGTCCTCACCTGTAATTTATGTGAGTGGAGATGACTTATTATTTCATGCAGTTGGTGTTATGAGAAAAAATAATTTTACTCATATTCCTGTTCTTAATTCAAAAAGAAAAGTTATTGGAATTATAAATTTAGTTGATGCGCTATCCGCAGAATTGGGAAATACTATAACTCAGATTGATGAACTAACTCAAGATGAACATGATATTAAAGGATTAATTAATATTAAAAAATACCAGCCAGTTTTAGTTGAAAATTTACTCGAACAAGGAGTTGCCCCACTAGATATTGCTTATTTATTAAGTTTCTTAAATAATCTCATTTATTTAAGAGCTGTAACGATTGCAAAAAAAGAAATCTCAAATGAATTTAAAGGTTTTAAAGTTCCAAAGTTTTCAGTGATTACCATGGGATCTGGAGGAAGGATGGAGAGTTTTTTACATCCAGATCAAGACAATGGAATTATTTATGTTGGTGATGAAACAAAAGAAATAGATCAATACTTTGAAGCATTATCTAAACATTTCACAAAAACACTAGATGATTGCGAAATTCCATTTTGTAAGGGAAACCTAATGGCATCTAATCCTTTATGGAGACATAGTCTTCAAGGGTGGAAAGACCAACTTTTAGATTGGACTAAGAACCCATCACAACAGTCTATGCGATATATTGAAATGTTATATGATTTTAGGTCTGTGTATGGTGATCCCAGTCTAGCTGATGAATTAAGAAAGTTTTTATTAAATATTTTGGATAATAAATATCTTCAAAAATTTATGTATAAGAATGAAGAAAATTCTGATGCAGGTTTGAGTTTTTTCGGTAACTTTGTTTTAGAAAAAGATGATGAGGATAATAAGGGTTTGTTTAATTTAAAACATACTGGAACTTTGCCCTTGGTAGAATCTATTAGACTTTATGCAATCAAACATAAGGTAGAAGAAATCTCTACACAAGAAAGGCTGGAAAAACTTAAAGATTTAGATGTTTTTACCGAAAACGAATATGATTTTTTTAGTAATGCTCATAAATTTTTATCACTCATTTTGCTTAGCAATCAATCTATTAGGGCAAAACAAAATTTGTCAGTTAAAAACTTCATCGATGTCTACAAATTAACAGACCGAGAAGTCAAAATTTTAAAAATGTATTTGAAAAGAATACAAAAACTTAAAGATAAAGTGAGGGTAGATTTCAGTGAGGAATATTTTTAGTCCGATAAAGAAATTAATTAATACTGAGTTTGTAAACAAAATTAACATTTCGGATGTTAATTTTTGTGTATTTGATACTGAAACTACAGGCCTAAATTACAATCATGGTGACAAAATAATTTCAGTATCTGGTGTAAAAGTACAAAATTATGAAATTGATAAACAAGATAAATTGGACGAATTTTGTGACCCAATGATTGAAATCACTCCTGAAAATGAGCAAATTCATCATATTTCTAATCGGATGGTAAAAGGCAAACCAAATATTTATGAACTAGAGTCTAAGTTTAGAGGTTTTTTTAAGAAATCTGTTTTGGTTGCACATAATGTTAAATTTGATTGTAATTTTTTGATCAGTAACCTTGCTCATACACAGTTCGAAAGTCGTATTCGAGAAGCCGTGAAATTAGATACCGTCTTTTTTTCTGCTGGTGTTTATCCTGAATTCAAAAACTATGAATTATCTGAACTTTGTAATCAGTTAAATATTACCCATCATGATCAACTTAGACATTCTTCACTAGGAGACTCTATCATTACTGCAAGGTTATTTATTCATCTTTTAAAAAAATCTAAAGTTCAAAATATTAAAGAAATTTTAAATATTTCAAAATTTGGACAAAAGGTTTTATTAAATAAGACTATTAGTAACTAATTATTTATTAAATAAATTTGAAAGAGATCTTGCAATCTCACTCTCTAGAGGAAAAGATAGCATTCCCATAACTGAATAGCCTAATAAGTACGGCATAACATAAAATCTAAACATGTAAAAAAACCAAGCAACATATAAGGGCACGAGTGGTTTAATTAAAAAAGATGGTGTCACTTTATTAAACATTTTAATAACTGGGTTGGTCAATTGAACAAACACTTTCATAAAAAAGAAACTACTATCTTCCTTTTGAAAGATGTTCATGGCGACCCGACCAATCAAGGTCCACATGATCAAACCTAAAAAGTAGTCTATTAAAATTACTATTGGGGACATTTAAAATAACACGGGCGATACTATAAAATATCGCCCGTGAGTAAATAGTTATTTAGTGTGAATGACCTATAGGACAGTCTTTCCTGAAGGTATTCTCACTTCGTCGACCATTGCTTGTGTTTTCGCATCTGGTTCAGGAGTCATTAAACTCACTACAACCATCGAAATTAAGCAAACAGGTGCACCGATTAGACCAAATCTTAAATGGTCTATTCCCATCCAAGGAGCGTTACCCATGAATGCAGGAGCTACATAAATTAGATATGCAGTTCCAGCTCCAAGTCCAAGTAACATTCCTGCTATTGCACCTTGTCTAGTTGCTCTCTTCCACCATACTCCAAGAACTAATGGGAAGAATAGTCCTGACATTGCAAAGTCGAATGCCCAGGCTACTGATCCTAATATTCCTGTAAGTCTCATTGATGCGATGTAGGCACCAAAAGCACCTGTCACAACAAGTAGAATACGAGCTACGATTAACCTCTTAGCAACGTCTGCTTTCGGGTCTACTATTTTGTAGTAAACGTCGTGAGACAGAGCGTTAGAAATTGCAAGAATTAATCCATCCGCTGTAGACATTGCAGCAGCCATACCACCGGCAGCAACTAGTCCAGAAATTACGTATGGTAATCCTCCCATTTCAGGTGTAGCTAAAACGATCACGTCACCTCTCATGAACCATTCGTTCAATTGAAGTATTCCATCACCGTTAAAGTCAGCTATGTAAGCTTGTTTCACCGCAATCCATTCTTTAACCCAACCAATAGCTTGTACATCAGCAATTGACTTACCGATAATACCAGTCGCTAAGTTTGGATCTAAGATTGAGATTTTAGCAAGTGTCGCTAAAGCTGGTGCTGAGAAGTACAACAAGAAGATAAAGAATAGTGACCATGCCACTGATCTTCTAGCTGATTTCACACTTGGAGTAGTGAAATATCTCATCAAGATGTGTGGTAAAGAAGCAGTTCCTACCATCATACAAATTGCAAGTGAGATAAATTTCCAAGCAGCCATTCCGCCTTCAGCAACTCCAGCATGAGATACAGAGATAGATTTTAATCCACCTGGTACACCAGCTGATTTTATTGCTGCAGCAGAGTTTTTAACTAGACCATATTCCTGCTCAAGTTGACCTAATCTAGCAACTTCATCTCCCAACATAAATTGAGGGAAGAATCCGAAACCAAACTTATTTGATAACCAGAAGATTGGTAATAAATAAGCTATGATTAGAACGATATATTGAGCAACCTGAGTCCAAGTTACGGCTCTCATTCCACCTAACATAGAACATAATAAGATACTGATTAGTCCTACCCATACACCTAATTCAAAAGGAATTCCTAAGAATCTAGATGCAATTGTACCTGTAGCGTTAATTTGAGCAGTCACGTAAGTGAATGATGCTAAAACTAAAACTAACACGGCACAGGCTCTAACGAAGTTTCCACCGTATCTAGTTCCGATAAAATCAGGAACTGTGTAGCAACCAAACTTTCTTAAGTATGGTGCTAATAGCGAAGAAACTAGAACGTATCCACCTGTCCATCCAACTAGGAAGGCCATGTATGTATAACCACCGTAGAAGATACCTCCTGCCATTGCTACGAAAGATGCACCTGACATCCAGTCAGCTGCTGTCGCCATACCGTTAAATACGGTTGGAACTTGTCTTCCTGCAACGTAGTAAGCATCAGCTTGCATTGTTCGTGATAAAACTCCGATCAACGCATAGATTGCGATGGTAAATACTAAGAATAGGATACCAATTGTTTTTGCTGATACACCATTAGCTTCTAATAGTGCCATCAACAAACAAAATACTAAAAATCCACCAGTATATGTACCGTAGATTTTAGGTAAGTTGTCAATAAAGTTACCTTTAAACATTAGTCGTCCTCCCCATATCCATGCTCTTCGTCAATTTTATTTTGACGGCCAGATGACCAAAAAATTAAAATGACGAACGCACCTAAAGAACCCTGTGCACACATGTAGTATGCTAATGGGTAACCAAGGAACGAAGCATTGTTAAGAGAACTTCCAAACATAAAGATAACGATTGAGAAAAAGAACCATATCGCCAATGTTAAAAACATCAGAGACTTGGTTTTTGCCCAATGCGCTTCGGCTTTGTTTGCCATATTTTTTCTCCCTTTTATTGTTAAGTTATAACTTAGCGACGGATACTACTTACTGAGCTTTAAAAATCTAGTGTAACGTCTTACCAAAAATCATTATTTGGTGGTATATTTTTGCACCGCAAAACTATATATCGTTATAAAATTAAAAAAAATGAAATTTAAAATTGAAGATATAAAAAAAGGATTTGATGCAACAAAAGAGTACCTTCTTCATCCAATTGCCGCTTTGTTTCAATCAAAAAAAATTTCTAATAATAAAGAATTAGCCCAATACATAAGAAACGAGTCTGCAAAAGTTGTTCAACAAACATTGTATGAGTATGTAAGAAATAGAATGGGCACACTCTATGTAAAGATGCATGATGATCAAAAATTTATAGACTCTTTAAATATCGCTACGTGGAATATTTACACAGTCGCACTTCAGGACCTAACTTTATATTCACATTCTGTAATTGAAAATCTTTATAAAAAAGAATTTAGTAATTTAGAATTAGAAAATTTTTACAAAGATATTTTAGATGCTGAAATTGAAAAAGGTTTAAAGCAAGAACTTCTAGATGATAAAATTAAAGAGTTTCATTTAAGATTACAAAGTATTGACTTGAAATCTTTTTTTCAAAACAAACCATTTAAAGAAAGTTCACTTGCTTTGTACTATTGGGCTCCGATAGCAGACGAATTAAAAAAACAGGATCGAAATATTGTTCTTAATTCAATTCATCTTAAGTGGAAAAATATTGAAAAAGAGTTCTCTAAATTATTAAATTTTTAATTTATTTCTGACCATAATCATCAGATAAAGAAACAACTTCTTTATCAGACTCAGTTGACAACTCCAGTTTGTAAGCAAGAAACCATGTGTAACCAACAAAGAAAGCCCAAAATAATATTTGCCATACCCAAATAGAAGGCAAACCAAATGACCAGGTCGAAGGATCATCTGGAATTCCAAACAGGCTATTTCCTACAGAAGCTCCTGGTCCAAATCCAAATAATATTAAAAAGACTCCTAGTGTTAAAGCGGTCACCATTAAATGACGATTAGAGTGGGTAATACCTGCCTGGTCCTCAATATAATCAAAATATTTCTGACGATGAACTCGGTCAATTGGATTTTGTTTTATATAGGTAACTCCAACCACTAGACCTAAATTTACCACCAACGCCCAAACCGATGAATGAATTGTAAGTGGCCATGGCCCCCACGGTAAAAATTTACCTAATATTAAATGACCCGCTGGATCTGTAAGAATTAAAATAAAAAAACTTCCTATTAGCCCTGATAATACCGCTTCTTTGGTAAACCAAGGTACATAACAAATAGCAATCAACGGAATTAACATCTGAGCAGCAAGTGAAATAGAAAAACTATTTAATACCCAGATTATCTTATCAGCAAAAGTTATAAGTATTAGGGATAGTATAGCTATTAATAGAATAGACAATCTCGTTACCAATATTTCAGATTGAGGCGAAGCCTTAGGGTTAAATATTTTTTTGTATACATCTCTAGAAAAAATACCAGCCGTTGTTGAAATGAATGCGGCTGCTGTTGATTGAAGAACTGCAAATGCACTTATGACTAAAATTGAAAATAACCATGGCGATGTTTCTTTTATTGTCATGCCGTAATTTGCAAATAAATTTAAATCAAAATTATTTCTTTCAATATTCTCTGATAAAAATTTAGAAACATTTATTCCCGCATCATTCACGATTGAATTTGATCCAAGAATATGCGCGCTAACACCTATAAAGGTAACAAAAAATATTAAGATAAAACCTATTAAAAAAGTAGTAACCCAAACTTGTTGACTCGCAAAAGGTTTAGGGCTTTCGCTTGAAAAACACCACATCGAAAAAGCAGGTGAACAAAAAATACCAATTGTTGAAACAACAAATCCAAATATTAAAGTTCCCGAC
This sequence comes from Pelagibacteraceae bacterium, assembly GCA_022763425.1. Classification (GTDB taxonomy): domain Bacteria; phylum Pseudomonadota; class Alphaproteobacteria; order Pelagibacterales; family Pelagibacteraceae; genus HIMB114. Next base: position 154,995 of record JALEGD010000001.1, read on the forward strand.
CAATTTATTTTTTCATCTTCTAAATTATAACCAGAGCCAGAGTTTATAATTTCAGGAATATAAAATAATGATATTGTATTTGCTTCACTACTTTCTTTTAATTGAGATAGTTTAGCTAAAGTTTGGTTTAATGACATAAAACCTCCGGATAGATTATAGGAGATAAGACCTAAAATAATTAAACCAAAAATTATAATTATAAATTTGAATGCATTATTATGCGCAACTGAATTAGTCCCACCCAAACCAACATAAATACAGATGATAAGCCCTATTACCCATGATGAAATCACAGGGCTTAATAAATTTTCTGTAATGATGCTAAGTAGTTTTCCGCTTAAAGACAATTGAAGTCCAACAAATGGAATAATAAAAAAAATTGATATTAAAATAATGATGTATTGAAATAATTTACTTTTAAAATAGTCGCCATACATTTCTGCCGGAGTAATATAGCCAAACCTTTTACTTAAAACCCACTGTTTCTTCATAAAAAATATACTCACTATTGATGTTATAATTACAGTGAATGCGAGGTATGAACCCATAAAACCTATATCTAGATTTAAACTTGACTGGCTAAAAAAATTTACATTTGTGATTAAGATCGATGTAATTGCAAAAATAAAAATAAAAAAACTTAACTTTCTCTTACCAATTAAAAAATCAGAGACATTTTGCTCAGAACTTTTAAATTTCCACCCTATCGCAATAGATGCTATCCAAAAAATTGATAAGAACCCAAATATCCAATAATTCATATTAATTACTTTTTATTAGTTTTGATTAATATCTTTTAGTCAAAAAACCAGCAACATATAAACTTTTATTTTGATGATTACAGCATTTCATTATAATTAAGAAGAATGTCCAATAACTTTGATGATTTAGCTAAAACAGCTTTAAATGAGGCCTCGTCTAGAAAACAAAACCTATCTTTGGGTGAGTTAGAAAATAAATTAAAAGAGCTTAACGAAACTATAAGCAAGTATCCTGCCCCAATTTCAAAGTGTGATGCCCAGTTTAATTCGCTATTAGAGCAGAGAGACAATACAATTAAAGAAATTACTAAGCTAATGCAAACTCAAAAAGAATATGGAGGGCCCGAAGGCCCTGAACCAACTCGTTATGGAGATTGGGAAAAAAAAGGTATTGTTTCCGATTTTTAACTATCTATTTAATCTATTATCGACCAAACTTTGTACTACTGAAGGATCAGCTAAAGTCGAAGTATCTCCTAAATTGCTATAATCATTTTCAGCAACTTTTCTTAAAATTCTTCTCATAATTTTACCTGATCTTGTTTTCGGTAAGCCTGGAGTAAAATGAATTAAGTCTGGAGTTGCAAGTGGTCCAATATTTTTTCTTACCCATTGCTTTAATTCTTTGGTTAATTCATCTGAACCTTCTTCTCCTGCATTAAGTGTAACATAACAATATAGCCCGTTACCTTTAATATCGTGAGGATAACCCACCACTGCAGCTTCCGCTACTTTTGGATGAGCAACAAATGCACTTTCTATCTCTGCAGTTCCAAGATTGTGACCTGATACAATAATCACATCATCTACTCGACCTGTGATCCAGTAATATCCATCTTTATCTCTTCTACATCCATCACCAGTAAAATACATTCCGTCAACGGTTGAAAAGTATGTATCAATAAATCTTTGATGATCACCATAAACAGTTCTCATTTGACCTGGCCAAGAGTCTTTCATGCAAAGTCTTCCTTCACAAGCTCCTTTTAGCTCTTTACCTTTGTCGTCAACTACTGCTGGCTGAACTCCATAAAAAGGTTTTGTTGCAGAACCTGGTTTTAAATCTATTGCTCCAGGTTGGGCTGAAATTAAAATTCCACCCGTTTCTGTTTGCCACCAAGTATCAACAATTGGACATCGAGAATCACCAACAACCTTGTGGTACCATAACCAAGCTTCTGGATTAATAGGTTCACCAACTGATCCTAAAACCTTAAGAGATTTTCTACTTGATCTTTTTACTAGAGCTTCTCCTTCTCTCATTAAGGATCTTAATGCTGTTGGAGCAGTATAGAAAATATTTACTTTATGTTTATCAATAACATCCCAGAATCTTCCTGCATCAGGGTATGTCGGTACTCCTTCAAATACTAATGTTGTAGCACCATTCGATAATGGGCCGTACACAATATAGCTGTGTCCTGTTACCCATCCAACATCTGCAGTACACCAATAAATATCTCCTTGTTTATAATTAAAAATATATTCATGTGTCATCGATGCATAAACTAAGTAACCACCTGTAGTATGAAGAACACCTTTAGGTTTTCCAGTAGAACCCGATGTATAAAGAATGAATAAAGGATCTTCAGCATTCATTTCTTCTGGCTCACATTCAGTAGATTGGTTTTGTACTAAGTCGTGGTACCAAACATCTCTTCCTTCAACCATGTTTACATCAGCGCCAGTATGTTTAAGCACAATACATTTTTTTATAGACGGACATGATTGTAATGCTTCATCGGTTGTACCTTTTAAAGGAATAGATTTTTTACCTCTAACTCCTTGGTCAGCTGTTATGATATATTCAGAGTCACACCCTTGAATTCTTCCAGATAGTGAGTCTGCAGAAAAACCCCCAAAAACAATTGAGTGAACTGCTCCAATCCTTGCGCAAGCCAACATTGCATAAACTGCAGCCGGAACCATTGGCATATATATTGTAACCCTATCTCCTTTTTTAACACCAATTTCCTTCATTCCATTTGCTAATTTACAAACTTCATTCTTTAATTCTTGATATGTTACTTTGCTATCTACAGTTGGTTCATCACCTTCAAAAATTATTGCAGTATCATTTGCTTTATGCGGTAGGTGTCGATCAATACAATTATATGAGACATTTAGCGTTCCATCATAAAACCATTTAATATCAACTTTGTTTTTACTGTAAGTTACATCTTTAATTTTAGTATAAGGTTTAATCCAATCAATTCGCTTTCCTTCTTCTGCCCAAAAAGCTTCATTGTTTTTAACGGACTCATTATATTTTTTTTCATAGCCTTTTTTATCTATCAAAGCATTTTTTGACCATGATGATGGAACTTTAAATACCTTTTCCCCGCTTGATTTTTGACTGGTTTTTTTTACAGATTTCTTTTTTTTAGAAAATTTTTTCTTCTTCGCTTTTTTTACAGATTTCTTTTTTTTAGAAACTTTTTTCTTCTTCGCTTTTTTTACAGATTTCTTTTTTTTAGAAACTTTTTTCTTCTTTCTTTTTTTTGCCACTGCGCCCCCTTAAAATTTTTTTTAAATTTTACCCAACTTACATATTATTTTCCAGCTTTTAGAGTCTATTGGCATTACCGAAAGTCGACTTTGTTTTATCAAAGCTAGGTTAGAAAGTTCTTTGTTTTGCTTGATATTTTCTAAAGTTACTGGAGATTTTAATTTTTGTTTAAATTTTAATTGCACCGCAACAAATCTTTTTTCTTTATCGGTTGGATCTATGAAGTGTTCTTTGATGACCTCTACAACTCCAACAATTTCTTTTCCAATATTAGAATGGTAAAAAAAACATAAGTCACCTTTCTTCATTGTCTTAAGGTTATTTGCTGCTTGATAATTTCTCACGCCATCCCAAACTGTTCCTTTTGATCCTGACTTTTTTTGTTGATCAATTGACCACACATTTGGTTCAGATTTTACTAACCAATAATTTTTCATAAAATTAAACCTGCACCTTTCATGAAAGGTGCTTTTTGATCTAATGGCCATCTTGGTTGTGAAATTATTTTTAGATTGGGTTTTTTTCCAACTTCGTAATTTTGTAGTCCTGCCCAGGCAATCATTGCAGCATTATCAGTGCATAAATTTATTGGTGGAAAGTGAGCATTAAATTTTAATGCAGAAGAAACTTGTTTAATCGTCTTTCTTATTGATTGATTTGACGCTACTCCTCCAGCTACTACAAAATTTTTATTTTTAACTTTTTTGTTTCTTTCTAAAAACATTTCGATCGCTTTTTTACATTTTACTTTTAAAATTTCATTTATTGTTTTTTGAAAAGAAGCGGCTAAATCATATTTATCTTGCTTTGATTTAATATTCCTGGATGCATGCAGCACTGCAGTTTTTAAGCCAGCATATGACATATTGCATCCTGATCTATGCAAAATAGGTTTTGGTAAATCAAAACTATTTTCATTTCCAAATTTTGCAAATGTTTCAATTTTAGGACCACCAGGAAATTCTATTCCTAAAATTTTAGCAGTTTTGTCAAACGCTTCACCCAAAGCATCATCTATTGTAGTGCCTAATCTTTTATATTTTCCCACTCCTTCAACTGATAAAAATTGTGAGTGACCGCCAGATATTAATAATAATAAGTATGGAAACTTAATAGGTTTGATTAAACCCATAGTAAGCGCATGACCCTCAAGATGATTAGTCCCAAAAAAAGGTTTTTTTAAAGCGCTGGCGATCGTTTTGCCTGCGGTCATCCCCACCATCAGACAAACCAAAAGTCCTGGACCCGCAGTACAAGCCACACCATCTATTTGGCGAATGTTGACTTTACTTTTTTTAATCGCTTTTTTTATAATAAGATCTATTTTTTCAGAGTGGGCTCTTGCTGCTAGCTCGGGCACAACACCGCCGAATTTTTTGTGAACTATCTCTTGGCTAGATACAATATTAGATAGTATTTTTACTTTACCATTTTTTGATTTTTTCACTAATGCGGCGGCTGTTTCATCGCAACTGGTTTCTATACCTAAAAAAATTAAATCCTTTTTCATTAACTAAGCTTGTTATTTGAATTTTGTCTTGATTAGAACAATTTACATGTATATTTCAAAATTAACATGGATGTATTTAACAAATTTTTTGCCCTTTTAACTGATGTTTGGAAAGAGGGTGTGTCTGGAGCGAGTTTTACAGATATAGTAATTGCTTTATTTGTTTTTTTCATTTTTCTTCTTTTAAGAAGCTTTGTTTCAAGGTTTATTGTTAAAAAAATTGAACTCTATGTTTCTAAAAGCACAAACAATTTTGATAATAGTTTAACTGTATCGCTCGAAGGACCGATTAAATTTTTTCCTGTTGTTTTTGGTTTCTTTTTAGCATCCACATTTTTAAATCTTGAGGGCAAGTCTGAAATTTTTGTAGATAATTTAAATAGATCTTTAGTTACAATATTAATTTTTTGGTTTATCCATCAACTTATTTATCCTGTTTCATTATTAATAAAGAGCATTGAAGAAATTCTTTCAAAAGATCTGTTAAATTGGATTTTAAGAGCGCTCAAAGTTCTAATTGTAATTTTAGGTTTTGCCGCAACACTAGAGATTTGGGGAATTAAAATCGGACCAATTATTGCTGGTCTAGGCTTGTTTGGTGTTGCTGTAGCGCTTGGTGCACAAGATTTATTTAAGAATTTAATTTCAGGAATTTTAGTTTTAGTAGAAAAGCGTTTTAAGGTTGGAGATTGGATAAGTGTCGAGGGTATAATAGAAGGTACAGTTGAGAATATTGGTTTTAGATCAACAGTTATTAGAAAATTTGACAAATCATTAGCAACGATTCCAAATTTTCAATTCGCAGAAAAAGCTGTGATTAATCAATCAGAAATTTCAAATCGCAGAATTGATTGGATGATCGGACTTGAATACAAAACAACGTCAGAACAACTAGAGAAAGTTAGAAACGATATTATAGATCATATCAAATCTAGTGAAGAATTTATTGTTTCTGAAAATACACCGTGCGCAGTAAATCTGAATCAGTTTTCAGCTAGTTCAATAGATATTTTGGTAAGGTGTTATACAAAAACAAATGACTATTATGAGTGGTTAAAAATTAAAGATAAGTTTGTAATTAAGGTTAAGCAAATTGTTGAAAATGCTGGAGCTTCTTTTGCTTTTCCATCTCAATCTATTTATGTTGAGAAATTTGATAAATGAATTCATTAATTATTTTAATTGATAATATTATTTATCTTTACTCGATTGTTTTAATTGTAAATATCGTTTTATCTTGGCTTACTACATTTGATATTATTAACATTAGCAACAGATTTGTTTATGCAGTTTTAGAAGCTAGTTATAAACTTACAGATCCTTTGCTAAATCCAATTCGTCGTGTGATGCCAAATATAGGTGGGCTAGACTTTTCTCCAGTAATATTATTTTTATTATTAGGATTTTTAAGAAACCTTTTAAGAGAATATGGACTAGGACTGCTATGATTATTGATGGAAAAAAAATTGCAGAAGAATTAAGAGCAAAAATTAAATCAGATATAAACAAGTTAACAGGTAATCAAAAACCTGGATTAACTGTAATACTCATAGGCGAAGATGCAGCGAGTCAAATATATGTAAAAAATAAAGAAAAGTTTGCAAATGAAGTAGGAATTAATTCTACTGTTATAAGATATGAAAGTAGTATTTCTGAAGAGGATTTAAAAAATCAAATTAGAAAATTGAACAATGATAATAATGTTCACGGTATTTTAGTTCAATTACCTTTACCAAAACATATTAATCAAAGAGACATCATTGAAACCATAGATCCTAAAAAAGATGTAGATGGATTTCATCCAATTAATGTTGGAAATTTGTCATCGGGTAACGATGCATTAGTGCCGTGCACACCTCTTGGCTGTTATTATTTAATTAAGAAAGCCGTACCTAATCTTAGTGGTTTAAATGCTGTTGTTATTGGAAGGTCTAATATTAATGGAAAACCAATGACACAATTACTATTAAAGGAAAATTGTACAGTGACTATCGTTCATTCTAAAACTAAAAATATTGAAGAAATTTGCTGTAGAGCCGACCTAATTATTGCTGCCGTTGGAATACCAAAAATGGTTAAAAGTAATTGGATTAAAAAGGATGCTGTTATTATTGATGTAGGGATTAATAGAATTGAGGTTGATGGCAAAAATAAAATTGTAGGTGATGTTGATTTTGACGAGGTGCAAAATAAAGTAAAAGCTATAACACCAGTTCCTGGTGGAGTTGGACCTATGACGATTGCATGTTTATTAGAAAATACCTTGAAAGCTTTTAATAAAATTTCGGGGAACGCTCCCCAATAGAGGAGCCCCCTTTATTGTATAGTCTTTCGACCGAATTCATTTAGAAAAATGAATTCATTTTAAGTATTTCAACTTAAAGTATACGGTAAATAAAACCGTTTCTTTAAATTTCAGGTGGTGACATAAACACCTCCTCCAATAATTACTTAATCATTATTTTTTTTTAAAATCAAATTAGCTTAATTTTTTCTTTTCAAAAAAAAATAAAATAAATTCATAAGCATAATAAATTTTTCATGTTCAACTATTTGTTGCACAGTGAGTTTATTAAGTATTTTTGCGGTTAATTTTTTTAAATCTAAAAATTAAAATTAAATATTTGAATTTTCAGTAACTTAAAATTCTTTTAATTAAATATTAAAAGTTTATAGTATTGTTAATTTTTTTTTATAAATCTTCTTTACTCACATTAGTCTTTAATATTTTACTTTTTCTTAGCTTCAAGACTACGATTGCAATAGCAAGCAATAATATTGCACCAGACTCAAAGATTAGTACTGACGCATCAATATCTTTTTTTTGTAATATAATTAAACGGGCCAATGCAGTAATTGCTATGAATAAAGGATAAGTAAGTCTAATGGATTGATTGCTCCAGTAGTTACCGACCATACCCATGACCTCTAAATAAATGAAAAGCAATAGTAAATCAGCCAACTGAATAGTTTGAACTTTGTACATTTGAATAATTTCAAGAGTAAATGCTAAAGATGTTGCAACCAAAACTATAGCTGCGCCTGCTAACTGAATTCTTCTTATGAAATCTTTCATTTATTTCCTTAATAACTTACAGTGTTTCTTTATAAAATTCTCTACATTTTTTTTGTTAAAAGTTTTGTTTTCCTCAAAACTTACTTTTTTTAGAGAGTATAAAGGGCTTTTTGAAATTCTTGATATAATTGAAATATTACCTTTGTAGAGCTTAAGTTTAATTTTTCCTTTTATCTTAGACCTTTTTTTGTCAATTATTTTTTGAATTTTGAATCTTTCTTTTGAATACCAATAACCATTATAAATCAATTCTGCATATCTTGGCATCAGTTCATCATTTTTATGCATAGTTTCTTTATCAAGATTTACTGATTGGATAGCTCTATTTGCAAACAACAATACTGTACCGCCTGGTGTCTCATAAACGCCACGAGATTTGATACCAATGAATCTATTTTCAACCAAATCAACTCTTCCGATCCCATTTTTGCCAGCAATATTATTTAATTTATCCAAAAGTTTTGCTGGTGACATTTTTTTATTATTTAAACTTATTGGATCACCATTTTTATACTCCAGAGTAATAAAGGTTGGTCTATTAGGTGCTCTTTCTGGAGATGCCGTTCTTTGAAAAATATATTCAGGAGCAGCTTTTTTTGGATCTTCTAAAACTTTTCCTTCAGTGGATGTATGCAATAAATTATCGTCAACAGAAAAGGGTGGAGCACCTTTTTTATCCTTAGGAACAATAATCCCATTTTTTTTTGCGTATTTTATTAATGCTGTTCTTGAATTTAGATCCCAATCTCTCCATGGTGCTATAACTTTAATATTCGGACCAAAGTAATAGTAACCTAACTCAAATCTTACTTGATCATTCCCTTTTCCAGTTGCTCCATGAGAAACAGCTTGAGCACCAAATTTTTTGGCAATTTCTATCTGTCTTCTTGCAATTAATGGTCTGGCAATAGATGTACCCAATAAATATATTCCTTCGTAAAGTGCATTGCCTCTTATCATTGGAAATACATAGTCTTTTACAAATTTTTCTTTTAAATCTTCTATAATAATTTTTTTTACGCCTAATTTTTTAGCATTTGTATAAATTGCTTTTCGATTAATTTCTTGTCCTAGGTCTGAGGTATAACAAATAACTTCTGCTTTATATTTATCTTGAAGCCATTTTAGTATGACAGAAGTATCCAATCCACCTGAGTAAGCTAATACAATTTTTTTTATTTTTTTCATGTATTAGTTTTTGCAGTTTTTTCTTGCTGTATTATACGCGTCTGTAAATCCTATCATGGAATAAGTATCTCGAGTTTTATTTCCACGAGATGAAACACCTATGACTTGTGCCTTGTTTGCTTTTTTCATTGCTCTAATCATTTTTAACTCATCATCTAAGCTTGTCATCCATGCAAAGTTTCCTTTTGTTTCAAATTTAAATTGAGCGTTACCAACATTTACATTTACATCACTCTTTTTTTTAAAAGGATATCCATTAGTAACACTGATTTCATTTGAAACTCCGTCGTTTGGTCTAAAGGTAACAAATATCCTACTCTCAGCACGATTTAAATTCGCAGGAGACATTTTGGTAGGAATAGACACTGCAAAACAAATTTTATCTTTCCCTTTCCCAGAATACTGGCTTTCCCACATCTTGAATCTTTTTTCTATTTTAATTTCAGAATTCACGTTGTTCATGAAAAAAAGTGAAAATATTAAGATAGGTATTATTTTTTTTAAGGGCATGGATTTGAATATATTAATTGTACTTCGTTTATAGCTTGAATTACTTCATCATCAAGTTTGATTTCGTGGCTTTTTAAATTATTTTCTAATTGATCCATTTTTGTAGCTCCAATTATAACTGAAGTTACAAATGGTTGAATTTCACAAAATTTTATAGCCATCTGACATACATCTAGATTAAATTTTTTTGCAATTTTTATGTACTCTTTTATCGCCGGTTCAGAGTTGGGTGTTCTGTATCTTGGGTATCTATCTCCGAAAAGTTTTAATCTAGTTCCGTCAGGTAATTTTCCATCTAAATATTTTCCACTTAGTGTTCCACTTGCAAGAGGGGAATAAGCTAGTAAGCCTACATTTTCTCTAATTGAAATTTCTGAAATTCCAACTTCATAACTTCTATTTAAAAGATTATAGGGATTTTGAACTGAAACTATTTTTTCTAAATTTTTTATTTCTGCGGTTTTAATAAACTCAAAAGTTCCCCAAGCAGTTTCATTAGAAAGACCGATAGTTTTAATTTTTCCCTCTTTAACAAAATCGGTTAGACAATCTAATGTTTCAAGAATTGGAGTGACATCATTTGAGTCTTTATGATGATACTCTAAACCTGAAAAAACATTTAATGGTCGATCTGGCCAATGTAATTGATATAGATCGATGTAATCTGTATCAAGATTTTTAAGAGATCTATCTAAAGCAAATTGTATTTGTTTTTTATTTAATCTTGTTTCTTCTCCATTATCCCGAAACCAATCCATATTCGATCGTCCCACAATCTTATCTGCAATGACTAACCTATCTCTATTTTTCTTTTTATTAACCCACTTTGAAATAATTCTACTTGTTTCACCTTGGGTGTTAGCGCTGGGAGGAATTGGATATAATTCTGCAGTATCAAAAAAATTTACACCATAATCAAAAGCCATATCCATTTGTTGGAAAGCTTCATCTTGGTTATTTTGCTCTCCCCAAGTCATAGTTCCAAGACATATTGAACTAACTTTGATATTAGAATGCCCTAATTTTTTATACAGCATTAAAAATGTTTACCCCATGATCAAACAATTATAAATAAAAATTCTAATGTCTGAGCAAATTGCTATTTTAATTCAAATAATTCTTATAGATTTAGTTTTGGCAGCAGATAACGCTATTATAATTGGCATGCTCGCATCTAAATTCGATGCAAATATTAGAAAAAAAATATTTTTTTGGGGTATTACTGCTGCTGTTGTTTTAAGAATAATTTTTACATTATTAACTGCGTATCTTTTGCAAATAAGTGGATTAAAATTAGTCGGAGGATTAGTTTTATTGTGGGTTGTCTATAAGCTATATAAAGATGTAATTCAGAAAGAAGAAAAAAAAGAAGTTAATATAAACCCAAAAAGCAAATCTTTAATAAGTGCAATTGGTACAATTGCTTTGGCAGATGTTAGTTTAAGTTTAGATAATGTTCTTGGCGTAGCTGGTGCCGCCAAACATCATTACGATCTTTTAATATTTGGTTTAGTGTTATCTATTATCCTTATGGCAACAATGGCGAATGCAGTTTCGAAACTAATAAATAAGTATGCTTGGATTGCTTGGCTTGGTTTGATTGCCATTTTATATGTTGCAATAGATTTAATTTACTCTGACTTAAAAACATTGATTTAAGGGGTTTTTGACACCTTGAAATTGTCACAAAATTTTCTCATATATATGTTAAGTTTATAAATAAAATTAAAAGGAGATTATGAATTTAAAAGATAGAATGGCCAGAGTTCAATCATCTGCAACGGTTGCAAATGATAGTGTACATGAAGGTCTAAGAAGTTACATGCTAAAAGTTTATAACTTTATGGCATCAGGCGTATTATTAACCGGTTTTGTTGCACTAGGTTTATTTAAGTTTTCTGTAGTGACTGATCAAGCCGGTAACATTGTAGGACTAACGTCTTTAGGAAATGCAATTTACTCATCAGCTTTAATGTGGGTTATAGCACTTGCGCCATTGGGCATTGTTTTTTACATGAGTTTTGGAATTAACAAAATGAGTGCACAAAGAGCCCAAACAGTTTTTTGGATTTTTGCAGCTTTAATGGGAGCGTCTTTATCATCGATATTTTTGCAATACACTGGCGCTAGCATCTCAAGAGTGTTTTTTATTACAGCAGGTACTTTTGGAGCTATGAGTTTGTACGGTTACACAACTAAAAAAGATTTAACTGGTTGGGGCTCGTTTTTATTAATGGGATTAATAGGAATATTAATTGCTTCATTAGTAAATATTTTTTTAAAATCGCCAGCTGTTTACTTTGTTGTTTCGGTTTTAGGTGTTTTAATTTTTGTAGGCTTGACAGCTTATGACACTCAAAAAATTAAAAATATGTATTTTGAGAGTGATAGTACAGAAGTTTCATCAAAAAAAGCTGTTATGGGCGCCTTAACATTATATCTAGATTTCATTAATTTATTTATAATGTTGTTAAGACTTTTTGGTCAAAGAAGATAAGTTTTTAAAAACCCTAGTTCTAATAATAATGTTAGACTAGGGTTTTTTATTTGAGCATTTTTTTGAACAATACTTAACATTCATCCAGTTTTTTTCCCATTTTTTTCTCCAAGTAAAAGTTCGGTTGCAAGTTTTGCAAATTTTTTCTGGAAGGTGCTCTTTCTTTTTCACTTAATTAAGCGAATATTTCTTTTGTACAAAACTGAGATGATATTCTTAATTTCATCAGAATATTTAATAACTTTGCCATACTGATCTTTTAATTGATATTTTTGCCCAACTTTACTTTTTAAACTTTTTATAATTTGGAACAAAGGTTTCTCAGTTGCTTTTCTATAAATATCAAAACCAACAATGTTTTTATTTATAAAAATTGCATAATCTTTCCATTCTCCTTTTGAGACCATGGCACCATATATATTTAAAATTTCTCCCAATTCTTTTTTGTTAAAAAAAATTTCTTCTTTAAAATTTTTATTTTTTATTAATTTAAACATTTATTTTATATTTTTTAATTAGATTGATTTGAAACATCATAAATATAAACGTGATTGGAATTATACCAAATACTTTAAATTTAACCCAAAAGTCTTCTGTTTGGGTTCTCCAAACAATCTCATTTAGGAAAGCTAAAAAAATAAAGAAAATCATCCATCTTTTATTTAGTAACTCCCAACCCTTTTCTTCAAGCTGGATAGAACTTTCCAATAAAGATTTTAGTAAATTTTTTTTAAGAAAAAGGCTTCCACAAAATAAAACAGATGCAAAAAGCAAATTCACAATTGTTGGCTTCATATAAAAAAATATTTTATTATCAAAATACAGAGTTAATCCACCAAACAAGGAGACTATCACTGCACTGATAATTGGAACTTTAGGAATTTTTTTTTCGACAAAATACAATATTCCAGTTGCTACTATTGTAGCTATTATTAGTGGCAGTATTGCCTCAGTCATTCCAAATTTTTTGTAATAAATAAAAAAAATTAATAACGGACCAAAGTCTGCTATAAACTTTAAGGTTGATTTATTCATGTGTAAAAAAATTTTATTATTATTTATTGTTCTATGTTTTCAGACTTCGCAGTGTATTTCAAGAGAATATAATTATGAGGCTTATGGTTTAAATTTAAATTTCTTAAATTTGAAGTTAAATATAAAGGATGGAAAGATTTATTCTATAATTCATAGCAAAGGTCTAGCTGGTCACTTTTTTAGTTTTGAAAATATAATTCAGACAACATATGATAAAAATAATTTAGAATATTATTTTAATTTAAAAAAAAAAAATAAAGAAAAAATTTACCAATTTAAAGTTAAAAATGGTGATATTGACCTGAGCAATATTAATCTCAATAAAGGTAAAAATTACAAATTAATAAAAAAAACAGATTTAAGAAATGTACTAGATCCATTAACAGCTGTAAGTGAAATTCTTTATAGTAATAAAATAGATGCTAAATGTAATTTTAAAAATAGAATATATGATGGCGATGATGTGTACGAAATATTTTTAACACCTGAAGAAAAAAATAAATCAAAAATTAAATTTAATAAAAAAGAATATAAAATTATTTTTGTTTGTAGACTAAATTATAAAGCAATTTCAGGACATAAATTTAAAAGAGAAAAAAAATTGAATTCAAGGTATTTAGATATTTATTTTTCAAAATTTAATAATAATGTATTGCCAACCTACTTTGAGGCAAAATCAAAAATTATTCCCGTGAAAATGTATTTATCAACAGTTTTAAACCCTTGATTTATGAGTAATGATAATTAACTATTAAATACTAATGAAAAATAAAATTCCTCAAAAAGCAAAATTTTCTATTGGAGAAGTTGTAAGACACCGCTTGTTTGAATTTAGAGGCATTATTTACGATGTAGACTTTGAGTTTAATAATTCAGAAGAATGGTATCAATCTATACCAAAAGATGTGAGACCAAGAAAGGATCAGCCATTCTACCATATCTTGGCAGAAAATGATGAAATCACTTATGAAGCTTACGTATCTGAACAAAATTTAGTCTTAGACGATAGAAACGAGCCAGTTGGCCATCCATTGGTGAAAGAGATCTTTAATGGACAAGGAAAAGACGGTCTGTATCTTAGATCCACAAATTAATATTCGCCTAAAATAAAACACTTTTTCTTCAGCAATCAGACATTTTCCTAATCTAAATCAATATTCATAGTCCAGTTTGAAGTTTTTCCCATTCTCCCTCTTCAAACTGGACAGACTAACACATACCAAAATAAATTATTTTCTTTAGTTTTTGCGAAATGTTTAAATATTTAAACACCAAAAACTTTAAAAGCTTTCATGACCATTATCTTTTTTGGGTAAAAATTTTTTTTCTCACTCTAGTAATATTTGGCCTGATACTATCCCTCTTTTTATCTCCTGCAGATTATTTGCAAGGAGACACGGTAAGGATCATGTATGTCCATGTGCCGGCATCTTGGTTGACTTTACAAATTTATGCAGTGATGTGTGTTTGCAGTTTTATTGCATTAATTTTTAAAAATAGAGTTTTTACAATAATAACAAAAAGTATTGCGCCCATTGGTTTTACTTTTTCATTAATATCACTTTTTACCGGATCAATTTGGGGCCAGCCGACTTGGGGCACTTTTTGGACATGGGACGCAAGATTAACTTCAATGCTTATTTTAGTAATATTTTATATTGTATATATTCTTTCTTGGAAAATAATTACAAATTTTCATTTAGCAGAAAAATTATCATCTATTATTGCTTTAATTGGTTTGGCTAATCTACCAATTATAAAATTTTCTGTAGATTGGTGGAATACTTTGCATCAGCCTGCAACAATTAAACTTACAGAAAGTTCTACAATTCATTCATCAATGCTTACTCCTCTAATAGTGATGTTTTTGTCTTTTCTTGTATTCTCAGTAATTATTTTTTTAATTAGATTTAAACTTGAAAGTTTAAATCTTAGAATTCATTCAAAAAGATAATGAACAATAAAACAAAACAAAGATTAAGTTTTTTCCTAGTATCAGTGATTGCCTTCATAATAATTGGTAAATTTATTTATGAGTCATTATCAAAAAATACAGTTTATTTTTTTTCTCCAAGCGAGTTATATATTTCTACAGAGTTACCAAATGGATTAATTCGTATTGGTGGAATGGTAAAAAAGGGTTCTTTAATTAAAGAAGGTAATAAGTATTCTTTTATTATCACAGATTTTAAAAATGATATTTCAGTAAATTATATAGGTATCAAACCCAATCTATTTGAAGAGGGTCAAGGTGCAGTTGTTGAAGGAAAATTAAGCACAAGAAATAGCTTAATGGCGTCAAAAATATTAGCTAAGCATGATGAAAATTATATGCCGAAAGAAGTTGCCGATGCATTAAAAAAATCTGGTGATTGGAACAAAAATTATGGCAAGTAATTTTGCTAATGGAGTATTAATATTAAGTATTTTTTTTTCTTTTCTAAGTAATTTGTTTTTTTTTCAAAAAAAATTTAATTTATCTATCCGATTATTTAATTTTTCTTCAATTTTAATTATTTTTACTTTTCTTTTACTAATTTATTTTTTTTACTCATCAAATTTTAGTATTGCAGCAGTTTATGAAAATTCACATACATTAAAGCCAATCTTTTATAAAATAGCTGGGACCTGGGGAAATCACGAAGGGAGTTTATTACTTTTTATAGTTATTATTGCGGTTTACGGTTCTTTATTTTCTATTTTTTTTAACAAAGCAGAAAGTGAGAAATTCAAATCATGGGTAATTTTTTTTCAAAATAATTTATTTTTAATTTTTTTAATTTTTTTAATTACTACATCCAATCCTTTTGACATGATTATTCCTAGACCTATAGAAGGGTTGGGTTTAAACCCTATACTTCAAGACCCTTTATTAGTAATTCATCCTCCATTTTTGTATTTAGGCTATGTTGGTTTTTCTTTAACTCTTAGTTTGGTTTTATCTGGTTTAGTAAATAAAAATTTAAATTCAAATTGGGCAATTATTAGCTGGCCATGGGTAATGATAGCGTGGGTATTTTTAACTATTGGAATTACTTTAGGATCAGTATGGGCATATTATGAACTTGGTTGGGGTGGCTATTGGTTTTGGGATCCTGTTGAAAATGCATCTTTAATGCCATGGTTAGCGGGCACAGCATTAATTCATTCTATGCTAGTTTTAAAACTAAAGAATCAAATGAAAAGTTGGACAAGTTTATTAGCCATAATTACTTTTTCTTTTAGTTTATTAGGTACATTTCTAGTGAGATCAGGAGTGCTCAATTCAGTACATGCATTTGTTAATGATCCAGATCGTGGTGTTTTTATATTGATGATAATCTTTTTAATTACACTTTCGTCTTTAATAATTCACATTCTTTTTTCAGAAAAAAATAAACAAATTACCAATTATTTTTTATCAAAAGAAAGTTTTGTGAATTTAAATAATCTTTTTTTGCTATTTTTTCTTTTTGTAGTTTTGTTAGGTACAATTTATCCAATAATTTTATCTATTTTTGATCAAACAATCTCTGTTGGACCAGTATACTACAACACTATACTCGCACCATTTGTTTTTATCTTTTTGGTTCTTATGTCCATCGGACCATTGTTAAAATGGTCTAATAAAATCAAACTACAAGATCTATACATTTATATTTATATTTTTATTTTATGTTTGGTTTTATCTATAATCATAATTGTATTATCGAACAGCTATGATTTGATTTTATTTTTGGGGATAGCCTCATCATTATTCTTAATATTTTCGATTTTGGGCGAAATTTATAAAGGCAGTATTAGAATTAAGCCTTTTTATTTACCGAGGCTTTTGTCACACATGGGCGTGGGTATATTTTTCTTATCTATTTTTCTTAACTCTTATTATTCTTACACAAAAGATTTTGAAATAAAAATTAATGAAACAAAAAGTTTTGATAATTTATCTTTAAAGTTTGTTGATCACAGTATTGGTAAAATAGAAAATTATTTAGAAATGAAGACTAAATTTGAAATCAGAAGCGGAAAAGAAGTATTTAATTTAGAACCCTCTGTTAGAAAGTATTTTCAACCAAATCAAATTACATCTGAGACAAGTATAAAACCAACTTTTTTTTCTAATTATTATTTAGCTATTAATTTTCCAGATTCTCAAAGTATAATTTTAGGCGCGAGATATTATTATAATTATTTAATCCACGGTATTTGGCTTGGCTTATTGTTAATTATTTTTGGAGGTTTTTTAAGTGTATTTAAAAAAAGGATTTAAAATATTAAGCTTAATATTAGCTTCAATAATTATTTTTTATTTTTTTTATTATTCTTTATTTCAAGAAAAAAAATTTAATCCAAAAGTTATGATTGGAAGTCAAATGCCAAATTTGCAATCTAAAACATTGTACAAAAATAAAGTTTTGTCGTTTTCAAATATTGTTAGTAATGAAAAGTTTGTTGTTAATATTTTTGCGTCCTGGTGTGCACCTTGCAAAATTGAGCATCCTGTTTTGATGCAATTAAAAAATAGTAAAATTAAGATTATTGGTATTAATTACAAGGATAACCAAAAAAATGCCAAAGCATTTATTGAAAATTATCAAAACCCTTTTGAAAAAGTTTTAATTGATAGTGATGGCGCTTTGTCAATTCAACTTGGTGCGTTTGGAGTTCCAGAAACATTTTTAGTTGATAAAAATTTTACAATTATTGAAAAGCATATTGGTCCAATTGATAATAATTTTGTTAAAAAGGTTATAAATTTAAAATGAAGTTTTTTTTAGTTTTTATTATTTCTTGGTTTAGTATTGCTTATGCTAATGAGGTTCAGGATAGAACAAATTCTATTACTAAAAATTTACGTTGCCTTGTGTGCGAAGGGCAGTCCGTTTATGAATCTAATTCAGATTTTGCGAAAGATATAAAAACCTTTGTTTCAAAAAAGATAAAAGAAAAGAATACTAATGATGATATTTATGAATTTTTGATATCAAAATATGGAGAAGAAATAATATTAAATCCTGATTTTTCTAATAAATTTATATTTCTTTGGATAGCTCCTATCTTATTCTTTTTAATAGGTATTTTTTTTATTTTTAGGAGATCAAATGAAATTAGATAAATGTTGTCATATTTATATTTATAAAAAAACTGATGCAGAGCAAAAAAAAAGAAAAGTTTGTAAAAAGTGTGGTTTTATTGATTATAAAAATCCTAAAATTGTAGCTGGATCCTTAGTTGTTAAAAATAAAAAAATTTTATTATGTAGAAGAGCAATTGAGCCTAGTTATGGAAAATGGACTTTTCCGTCTGGATATTTAGATGCCAACGAAACTCCACAAGAAGGAGCGATTAGAGAAGCAAAAGAAGAAGTAAATATTAAAATAAAACTAAAAAAATTATTCATTATTTTTACTGTTCGAAAAAAAAATTTAATTCAATTTGTATTTTTGGCTGATCACGTAAACAAAACCTACAAACCCGGCATTGAAACTCTCGAGGCAAAATATTTTAGTTTTGATGAGATACCATGAAAACATTTAGCCTTTCCTAGCGTAGCTTATGCTATTAAAAAATATAAAAAATTGCCTAAAAATTTGCCAATTTTTTACACTTTTGGCAAAGATTAGGTCTTTTAATTCAACCTTTAATCATATAGTTACCAACTAATGAAAAAAATATTTTTATCAGGACTATTTGTTTTATTAACTTCATCAGCTTTTGCCAAGGGATTAGCACTGTCAACTGGTGTTTTAGATTATAGTGATGATAAGAAAAAAGCTGGATTTTTAGAAGGTACTTATAGTTTTGGAGAAGATAAAGCATTCGAAACTGCTATTGGAAAATTAGTACCAATTACTGGCGCCATGTTAACAGAGGATAGCGCTTCAATGATTTATGCAGGTTACAAAGTTGATTATAAAATTGGAAATTTTCTAATTAGCCCAAGTTTTACCCCGGGATATTATGATGAAGGGGATGGAAAAGATTTAGGCCATAACATTGAATTTAAGTCTCAAATTAATCTTGGCTGGAATTTAGGAGAGAAAAGTAATTTTGGATTATCATATAGCCATATATCCAATGCTAGCATAGGTGATAAAAATCCTGGCGCTAATAATATCGCATTTACTTTTTACACACAGTATTAACTTTTAGATATGAAATTAAACGATTGTCATAATGTAGATGATTTTCGTAAACTTGCTAAAAAAAAATTACCGTCTCCCATCTTTCATTATATTGATGGTGGTGCCGATGATGAGAGTACCCTAAAGAGAAATACAGATTCTTTTAATAAATGTGACTTGGTTCCAAATGTCTTAACTGATGTGAGTAGTATTGATACTTCAACAACAGTACTGGGTCATAAAATTGATTTTCCATTATTTCTATCACCAACAGCTATGCATCAAATGTACCATCATGAAGGAGAACAAGCGACTGCAAGAGCTGCAGAGAAATTTGGAACTTTCTTTAGTTTGTCAACAATGGGTACAAAAAGTATTGAAGAAGTTTCAAATATTTCAGGTGGACCAAAAATGTTTCAATTATATATTCACAAGGATCAAGGTCTTACAGATAATTTGATAGAACGTTGTCAACGATCTGGTTTTAAAGCCATGTGTTTAACCGTTGATACTATTGTAGCGGGCAATAGAGAAAGAGATCATCGTACTGGATTTACAACACCACCAAAACTTACCTTGGAAAGTTTATTGAGTTTTGCAACTCATCCTGAATGGAGCATAAGGTATATGCTTGGTCCAAAATTTAGATTAGCTAACGTGGAACATATATCTGAAAATCAAACAAATATAGAAAGCTCTGTAATGTCTTATATTAATTCACAATTTGACCGAACAATGAATTGGAAGCATGCTGAATATGCTGCAAAAAAATGGAATGGACCATTTGCTTTAAAGGGGGTTATGTCCGTGGAGGACGCAAAAAAAGCAATAGATATTGGAGCAACGGCTATTATGATTTCAAATCATGGTGGAAGACAATTAGATGGTTCGCGAGCACCTTTTGATCAATTAGAGACTCTAGTTGATGCTGTTGGAGATAAAATTGAGATAATTCTAGATGGTGGAATTAGAAGAGGCACTCATGTTTTAAAAGCTCTGGCTCTCGGAGCAAAAGCATGTTCTATGGGAAAAGCATATTTATATGCATTAGGCGCCGGAGGTCAGCCAGGTGTTGAAAGAGTTTTGCAAAAAATGAAAGATGAAATTACTAGAGGTATGACATTAATGGGAACGCGCAATGTTAATGAGTTAACCAAAGATAAGATTGCTTTTAGATAATAATGAAGATAGCTGATAATTTTTCAAGATTAGGTACTGAGAATGCTTTTGTAATCTTGGCAAAAGCAAAAAAATTAGAAGGTGAAGGAAGAGAAATTATAAATTTAGGTATCGGACAACCTGATTTCTTAACCCCTAAACATATTGTAGAGGCAGGAAAAAAAGCATTAGACGAAGGGCATCACGGATATACACCTGCTAATGGGACACAAGAACTAAGAGATGGTGTAAGCAGGCATATAAAAAAAATGTATGGAGCTGAAATAGACTCAGCACGAGTTTTTATTGCACCTGGTGGAAAACCTTCAATGTATTTTGCAATAATGATGTTTGGTCAACCTGGTACAGAAATTATTTATCCAGAGCCAGGGTTTCCAATTTATGAGTCGGTAATAAATTATACAGGTGCAAAAGCAATTCCTATGTATTTATCTGAGAAGAAAAATTTTTCATTTAATGCAGATGAAGTGCTTTCTCTGATAAATGATAAAACGAGATTACTAATAATAAATAATCCGCAAAATCCAACAGGTGGACTTATTGATAAAAATGAAATCGATAAGCTTGTACAAGGTTTAAAAAAATTCCCTGAAGTTGTAATATTGAGCGATGAAATTTACTCAAGACAAATTTATGATGGAAAAAAGATGCCGTCATTTTTTTACTATCCTGAGCTTTATGATCGTTTAATTGTAATGGATGGTTGGAGTAAAACTTACGCAATGACAGGATGGAGATTGGGTTGGAGTGTGTGGCCAGAAAGCCTAATTGATAAAGTTACTAGAATGGCAATTAATAGCTATTCATGTGTATCTGCTGCTAATCAAGTTGCAGCATTAGCAGCTCTAGAAGGACCTCATGATTTTTTAGATGATATGATGGAAAAATTTGATAAGCGTCGAGAGCTAATTGTAAAAGGATTAAATAGCTTACCAGGAATTAAATGTAATAATCCAGGGGGAGCATTTTATGCATTTCCCAATGTGAGTGAAACTGGGATGAGCGGAGATACTTTTGCTGAAAAATGTTTATATGATGCAGGCGTAGCCTTAGTTCCAGGCACTAGTTTTGGCAAATCATGCACAAATTTTGTAAGATTTAGCTTTGCAAATTCGTATGAAAATATTGAAAAAGCATTGGAGAAAATAAAAAAAATTCTCTAATATATAAATTATGCCATTAAAATTACCTGAAGCAGATACAACAATTATTCAAGATAAAAAAAATATTGTTCAAGATTTATTCAAAATTACTAAGAATATTATTCATTCGGATGAAGAAATTAAACCTTATGAAACTGATGGTTTATCCGTCTATAGACAGAAACCTATCGCAGTAGTTTTGCCAGAAACAACCGAGCAAGTTTCTAAAATTTTAAAATATTGTCATAATAAAAAAATCAAAGTTGTTCCAAGGGGCGCGGGTACTGGTTTGTCCGGTGGCTCAATCCCTCTTGCTGATTGTGTTTTGATGGGAATGGGAAAGTTCAATAAAATATTAGAAACTGATTTTGATAATAGGTGTGTCGTAGCACAACCATGTGTAGCTAATTTAGCAATCACTCAAGCTGTTCAACATAGAGATTTTTATTATGCTCCTGATCCATCAAGCCAATTAGCCTGTTCCATTGGAGGAAATGTAGCAGAAAACTCCGGGGGAGTTCATTCGTTAAAATACGGTACCACAACGAATAATTTAATGGGTGTTGAAATGGTATTAATGGATGGAACTGTTTTAAAACTTGGTGGAAAGCATCTTGATTCAGAAGGTTATGATTTTTTAGGTCTTGTCACAGGATCTGAGGGCTTGCTAGGTGTTGTGACTGAGGTGACAGTTAGAATATTAAAAAAACCAGAATCTGTAAGAGCTGTTTTAATTGGATTCAATAGTATTGAAGATTCTGGAAATTGCGTTGCAGACATTATTGCAAAAGGCATAGTTCCAGCTGGAATGGAAATCATGGACAAGCCACTAATTATTGCAACAGACAATTATGCTAAAGCTGGTTATCCAAGAGACGTAGAAGCTTTACTGATTGTTGAATTAGATGGAACAACTAGTGAAGTAGATACATTGATTGATAAAGTTTTAGATATCGCAAAAATGAATAAAGCTTCTTACAACAGAGCAAGTAATAGCGATGAAGAAAGAATGAGATTTTGGAAAGGAAGAAAGGCAGCATTCACGGCTTGTGGAGTACTAGCTCCAGATTATATTTGTATGGATGGTTCTATCCCGAGAAATAAATTAGCTGATGTATTAAGTTATATTAGTAAATTATCAAAAAAGTATAAATTAGATGTAGCAAACTGTTTTCATGCTGGAGATGGAAATTTGCATCCACTCATTATGTTTGATTCCAATGATTCTGTTGAACTGAAAAAAGCTGAAGACTTCGGAGCTGATATTTTAAAATATTGTGTAAAGGTTGGTGGGGTCTTATCTGGAGAACACGGTATTGGAGTAGAAAAAAGAGAATTAATGTGCGAGATGTTCAATGACAATGATATTCAACAACAGCTTAATATCAAAAATGCATTTGATTCAGAAAACCTTTTAAATCCAGGAAAAGTATTTCCAATTCTTCACAGATGTGCAGAAGGCGGAAGAATGCATATACACAAAGGTAAAGACAAGTTTCCAGATTTACCAAGGTTTTAATGCCAGATATTTTTTATCCTAAAACTGAACAAGATGTTTCAGATTTTATTTTTGATAATTATAATAAAAGTAACCCAATTGAAATCATTGGAAATGGATCAAAAAAAATTGGAAGACTTATTCAATCATCTCAAACTCTCAGTCTTAGTAGCATGTCTGGAATTCTGGAATATTTTCCAGAAGAATTATACATAAAGGTTTTGCCTGGAACACCCATCTCAGAAATAGAGACTGCACTTAAACAAAAAAATCAGTTTTTTGGTTTTGAGCCAAACGATTTAGGTTATCTTTATGATGGAAAATCAAATTCAGGAAGTATTGGAGGAGTAGTTTCATGCAATCTTTCTGGTCCTGGTAGGTTTAAAAATGGAGCACTAAGAGATCATGTGTTAGGTTTTAAATCAGTAAATGGCTCAGGCGGAAAAGTAAAATCCGGTGGAACAGTTGTAAAAAATGTTACCGGTTATGATTTAAGCAAGATTATAAGTGGTGCTTATGGAACTTTGTGTGCAATTACGGAAATAAATCTAAAAGTGTCACCACTACCTGAATTTGAAGAAACATTTTTAGTAAATGATATAGATTATGTAGAAGCTATTGAAATTTTCAGAATAGCTTTAGACTCTTCTTTAGAAATTTCTGGCGCATGTTTTTTTCCCGCGGCAAATGCATCTTTTTTGACACTAAATGATGTAAAAAAAGACACATCTGTTTTAGGTTTGAGAATTCAAGGGCCAAAAGCTTCTGTAATTGAGAGGATGCAAAGTTTAAATAAAATATTTAAAGATAAAACAACTTCAATGCTTGATACTTATCAAACATCAATTTTTTGGAGAGAAATAAAAAATTTTGAGGGATATGCAAATTCTAAAGAGTTTGTGTGTAAAATTTCTTTGCCAATCACCAATATGGTTAATTTTTTAAAATTCTTTGAAAAAACTAATTTTAAATATTTTTTAGATTGGGGTGGTAATATTGCCTGGTGCTCTTTAGAAAATCAAAGTGATTTGGATAAAATGAAAATTTTCTGTTTAAAACACGATGGACACTTAACAGTACTAAGAGCAAATGATAATTTTAGAAAAAGTGAGGAATTTTTGACTAATTCAGATTCTAATATTAAGATTTTATCAAAAAAATTAAAAGAAAGTTTTGATCCTAAAGGTATACTAAACCCTAATAAAATGTATGCAGGAATTTAATGCAAACTAACTTTAAAAAAGATCAACTTCTCGATCCTGAAATACAAAATTCGGAAAAAATTTTTAGAAAATGTGTTCATTGTGGAATGTGCAACGCAACTTGTCCAACTTATCAAGTACTCGGAGATGAATTAGATGGGCCGAGAGGTAGAATTTATATGATTAAAGATATGCTTGAGAACAACAAACCAGCAAACGAAAAAATAGTAAAACATATAGATCGTTGTTTATCTTGCTATGCTTGTGTTACGACTTGTCCATCGGGTGTTGATTACTTACATCTTGTTGATCATGGCAGAAATCATATTGAAAGGACTTATAAAAGACCATTATTTGAAAGGTTGTTAAGAAGCCTGTTAGCCTTTGTATTACCTAGGCCGAAATTATTTAAATTTTTAGGAAGCTTAGCAATGTTTACAAAACCTATACATTCAGTCTTGCCAAAAAAATTAAAGCACATGATTTCTTTTATGCCTAAATCTTTTCTGAAATCAGAATATCCAGATAACGTTGTATTTAAACCTAGTAAAAAATCTATTTCGAAAGTAGCATTGTTAACTGGATGTGTTCAAAAGGCAATTTCACCCAACATTAATGACTCATCAATAAATGTTCTTTTGAGACATGGAATTGAAGTTCATGTTTTAAAAGAAATAAAATGTTGTGGGTCATTGACTCATCACATGGGTAAAGAAGAAGCTTCTCATCAATATTTTATAGAAAATATTAATGCCTGGCACAAATTAATTGAAAAAGAAAAAATAGATGCAATTTTAGTAAACACATCTGGTTGTGGAACAACAATTAAAGATTATGGTTTTATTTTCAAAAATCACAAAGATAAATCGCTTAGAAAGAAGGCAAAAGAGGTCAGTGAAATTGCCTTGGACATAACAGAATATTTGGAAGAATCGATAAAACTTGATTTCACAAGAACAAATAACTCAAAAAGATATAATATTGCTTACCATTCCGCATGCTCTATGCAACATGGTCAAAAAGTACACAGTCAACCTATAGAACTATTAAAAATGACTGGTAATAATATTTTAGAGGTTCCCGATGGACATTTATGCTGCGGTTCTGCTGGTACCTATAATTTAATGCAAGAAGAAATGGCTTCAGAATTATTAAAAAGAAAATGTGAAAATATCAAAAAGATCAAACCAGATATTGTTGCTACTGGTAATATAGGCTGCATAACACAAATTTCAAATGGTATAGAGGTACCTATAGTTCATACTATTGAACTTATTGATTGGTTTACAGGAGGGAAAAAGCCAATAGTGATTAAAAATTAGAATGACAAGTAAAAATAAAAAATATGGAAGTTGTCTCTGTGGAAAAAATAAATTTTATACAATTTACAAACCTCTACGATCAGTCGCTTGTTATTGTAGATACTGTCAGCTTAGAACCGGTTCTATTTTTGGGGTTACCTATTGGTTCGAAAAATTAAATTTAAAGTTTAATAAAAAGCATTTAAAAGCTTATACTTTTACGACCGAAAGCGGAAATAAATTTAAAACTTTTTCTTGTAAAAATTGTAGCTCATCAATTTATTGGGAAATATCTCATTTAAAAAATCAAGTTGGTATTGCAGCTGGTAGTTATAACAAACCAAGTTTCTGGCACAAAATAGAAAAAGAAATTTTTACAAGAACAAGACCTAAGTTTTTAAAAAGTTTTAGTAATAATAACTTTTTAAAAAGCCCAACATTCAAACCAAAGAAAAAGGACCCAAAATATTTACAAGGTTAATTATGAAAAAAATATTAGTAACTAGAAAATTATTAAATGAAAATAATGTGCGTATTTCAAATCTTTTTAAAGCGATATTAAATGATAAAGATAAATTATATACAGAGGATGAAATAATTTCACTGTCAGAGGGTTGCGATGGTATTTTGGCTTTTACAACAACACCCTTCAATCAGGAGATGATAAAAAGATTACCCAAAACCGTAAAAATAATTTCCAATTATGCAGTTGGTTACGGAAATATAGATATTGAAGCAGCAAAAAGCAGAGGAATAGTCGTTACAAATACACCCGAAGTTTTAACAGATGCAACAGCTGATATTTCAATTTTGTTATTACTAGGAGCTTCACGCCGAGCTTATGAGGGAAGAAAGGCTGCTGAAAAAGAGAATTGGTTGTGGTCAAGTGATTATTTAATTGGAAAGCAAATGACTGGAAAAAAATTAGGTATTTTGGGGATGGGAAGGATTGGAAGAGCTGTTGCAAAACGAGCTAGAGCTTTTGATATGGAAATTCATTATCATAACAGAAATCAGTTAAGTTCAGATCTAGAAGAGGGCGCAATTTATCATAAAGATATAAACGATTTATTTAAAAATAGTGAATTCTTATCAATTAATTGTCCAGGTTCAAAAGATACAGAAAATTTAATTAATGAAGAAACAATTAAAAATTTTCCTGATAGAGTTGTCATAGCAAATGCTGCACGTGGAGAAGTAATTGATGATGATGCAATGATTAAAGCGATGAAAAGTGGAAAAGTATTTGCATTAGGTCTAGATGTTTACAGAGGTGAGCCTAAGATAAATAAAAAATATTTGGATTTAGATAATTTATTTTTGTTACCTCACTTAGGAAGCGCAACAAAAAAAACTAGAATTGCAATGGGTGACAGAGCAATTGATAATTTAGATGCTTTACTAAATAAAAACTCCCAGCCAAAAGATAAAGTTAACTAATCAACTGTGGGTTGTTTAATATTTCCCATATTTTTAAAGTTTTTCTTTGCGCCTGCAATATTTTCCCCTCATAGGCTAACTATTTAGATAGACAATTTATGATTGTTTAAGCTAAATTACGCCAGTTAAATTTAACTAACATGGGAGAAAAAACACATGTCAAAAAAAAACATTACGTCAAATTCAAGACGTAAATTTTTCAAAAAAGCAGCAGCAGTTACGGGTGCTACAGCAGCAGCTGTCGCAATGCCTAACGTTGGCGCTTGGTCAGCTGGTCACGGAAAAACTGTGAAGCTGAAAATGCAAGCTGCATGGGGCGGCGGTATCTTCTTAGAGATGGCGAAGCAATATGGAGACAGAGTAAATGCTATGGGTGGTGGTTCACTACAAATGGAAGTTTTACCTGTTGGTGCAGTTTTAAAAACTAAAGAAATCGCAGATGGTGTATCTAAAGGTGTAGTAGATGCTTCTCACTCAGTGACAGCATACTGGTACGGTAAAAACGCTGCTGCTTCTTTATTTGGTACTGGTCCTTCTTACGGATTCTCATCTCAAGAATTAATGGGATGGATTGAAGAAGGTGGCGGAAGAGCTTTATATGAAAAGACTTTAAAGAAAATCGGTCTTGATGTTGTAGGTTTCTTCGCTATGCCTATGCCTGCTCAGCCTTTCGGTTGGTTTAAGAAACACACTACAAAAGTTTCTCAGGTTAAAGGTCTTAAGTATAGAACAGTTGGACTAGCTACAAACGTTCTTCAAAAAATGGGAATGGTTGTAAGACAGTTACCAGGTGGTGAAATTCAACCAGCAATGAAAACTGGTTTGATTGACGCTGCTGAGTTTAACAACCCAACATCTGATAGAGACTTTGGTATGCAAGACGTTTCTAAGCATTATCACTTAGGAAGCTTCCACCAATCTCAAGAGATGTTTGAGATGCAGTTCAACAAGAAGAAGTACAACAGCTTATCACCAGCGCACCAAGCTATTATTAAGCACGCTGCTGAAGCCGCAAACACTTCAAACTACTTCATGGCATTAGTGAGATACTCAAATGACTTAGGAAGACTTATGAAAGAGTCTGGAGTTAATGTGTATCAAACTTCTGATGAAATCTTAGATGCTCAATTAGCAGCTTGGGATGTAGTTATGAAGGACTTTAGAAAAGATCCATTGTTTGATGAGATCGTAAGATCACAACAAGCATATGCTAAAAAAGTAATGAAGTATCTATTCATGAACCAGCCTAATTACAGACTGGCTTATACTAGAGCCTTCGGAGATCCATCTAAAGTAAAAATTTAGTTTGATCTAGTTTAAAAAGGGCCTCTTTAGAGGCCCTTTTTTTTAATAGCAAAATTCTAATTATAAATATAGAAAGCGTCGTGGATTTCGTAAATAATTATATCAAGTTTGCAGAAAGTCTAAGTCGATGGGTCGGCAAAGGATTTGCATGGTGCATTGTAATTTTATGTCTAGGAACTGTTTATGAAGTAACTATGGCCTATTTATTTAATGCTCCAACATTATGGAACTTTGATTTTAGTTTACAAATGTATGGTGCGTTGTTCTTAATGGCTGGCGCTTATACATTATCATGTGATGCGCATGTGAGAGGAGATGTAATTTATAGATTATTTTCAATTCCCACACAGGCAAAAATAGATTTAGTTTTATATTTTCTTTTTT
Source organism: Pelagibacteraceae bacterium (assembly GCA_022763425.1). Lineage (GTDB taxonomy): Bacteria > Pseudomonadota > Alphaproteobacteria > Pelagibacterales > Pelagibacteraceae > HIMB114. The sequence goes on from JALEGD010000001.1 coordinate 183,636, forward strand.
ATTTTCCGGGTATTTGCGCTTTAGCATTTTCTGGAATTGATTATGCAGGTAATGCTTGGCAATCAAAAGAAACAAGTTGGAATAGTCCAGCACAAATTCAGATTTATATGATTAAAACCTTAATCCCTGTTGCAGGTTTTATTCTTATTAATCAAGGTATTAGTGAAGTTATGAGATGCGTGATTGCAATTAAAACTGGAGAGTGGCCAGAAAGACAAGATGATGTTTTAGAGACTGAACAAAAATTAATGCGAGAAGCAAGAGAGAAAGAAGAATTATAAAATGTTTGGAATGACAAATCCAGAAACAGCACTATTTATGATGTGCATCTTCTTGTTCTTCGTTTTACTTGGATTCCCAATTGCTTTTACACTTTTAGCAATGGGTGTTGGGTTTGGCTACTTTGCTTATTGGAACCCAGAAACAATGGAAAGTATATTTGATAACAGGATTTTTGATCTTGTTGTTCAAAATACATATTCTGTTATGGATAATCACGTACTCACAGCAGTACCATTGTTTTTATTTATGGGTTATTTGGTAGAAAGAGCTGGAATTGTAGCAAAATTATTCTTTGCAATTCGATTGGCTTCTCACAGATTACCAGCTTCAATGGCAGTTGCAGCATTGGTTACCTGTACTTTATTTTCTACTGCAACAGGTATTATTGGTGCGGTTGTTACTCTGATGGGTCTACTCGCATGGCCAGCGATGATTAAAGCAGGTTATAACAAGAAATTTGCATCAGGTATTATTTGTTCGGGTGGTTGTCTTGGAATTTTAATACCACCAAGCATTATGCTTATTGTTTATGCAGTGATTGCTCAACTGTCTCCACTTAGATTATTTGCAGCTGCAATGCTACCAGGATTATTACTCGCTAGTTTATATATTTTATATGCAATTGGTTTAGCAATGTGGAAGCCAGAATTAGCTCCAAAACCAAGAGCAGAAGAGATACCGCCAAGCAATGTAATTGCAAAAGAAGTTGTTGTATCGTTTTTACCTCTATTTACTTTAATACTTTTAGTTCTAGGTACTATCCTTGCAGGAATTGCAACACCAGCCGAAGCTGCAGCGGTTGGAGCTTTTGGCTCTTTAGTCATGGCTTATTTTTATAAAACTTTAAAATGGCAGTCTTTTAAAGAATCAGTTTTCTTAACTGCAAAAACGTCAGCAATGATTATGTGGTTATTTATTGGTTCTTGGACTTTTGCATCAGTGTTTTCGTATTTAGGTGGTCATGAGATTTTCGAACATTTTTTTAAATCAATGGATTTAGAACCTTGGCAGTTTTTAGTGATAACTCAAATTATTATTTTCTTATTGGGTTGGCCATTGGAATGGACTGAAATTTTAATTATCTTTGTACCAATCTTCTTACCATTACTAGAAACTTTCGGTGTAAATCCATATTTCTTTGCAATGTTAATCGCTTTAAATCTTCAAACATCATTTTTAACTCCACCGATGGCAATGTCGGCATATTATTTAAAAGGTGTTCAAAAAAATAATGTTGAACTTATGGATATATTTAAAGGTATTATGCCATTCTTAGCGATCGTTATTTTAGCTATGATTATTATGTATAACTTCCCAGGTTTAGCATTATGGCTACCGACAGCATTATTTGGCCCAGCCTAATATAATTTATGAAAGACCTTTGTTTTTTATCAGCAACTGAGATTGCAAATGGGTTACAGTCTGGTGACTTAAAATCAGAACAAGTTTTACAAAGTTTTGCAAATAGAATTGGAGAATTTGAAGAAACCGTGAAAGCTTGGGAACATTTTGATAAAGATTTTATTTTACATAAAGCTAGTGAAGCCGATGATTATAAAAACATTGGAAGACCGATTGGCCCTCTTCATGGTCTACCAATTGGGATTAAGGATATCTTTGGTACAAATGATATGCCAACAAGGTGTGGAACTAATTTAGTTTCAGGAGTTCATACTAAAAATGATGCGTCAGTAGTAAGCTTTTTAAGGAACTCTGGTGCTCTAATTATGGGTAAAACAGTAACCACTGAGTTTGCATATTTTGATCCAGGAAAAACCACTAACCCTCATGATGAACAAAGAACTCCGGGTGGATCATCCAGCGGTTCAGCTGCTGCAGTTGCATCATACATGTGTCCTGTTGCCATCGGTTCACAGACAAATGGCTCAGTTCTCCGTCCAGCATCATATTGTGGAGTTATAGGCTACAAACCTACTTATGGTTTGGTATCAAGAAATGGAGTTTTAAAACAGTCCCATTTATTAGATCACATTGGAGTTTTTGCCAGACATATCGAAGATATCGCTTTGATTACAAGAGAGATAGTCAGACATGATTTAAATGACTCATCAACTATACCTTATTCAATTTCTAATATTACTGAAGTTTGTAAAGAAGAGCCTCCGTTTGATCCAAATTTTGTTTTTATTAAAACTTCAAAATGGAAAAATATGGATAAAGATGCAGTAAAAAGTTTTGAAGCATTTTTAAAAAAATATAAAAAAAACATAGAAATTGTTGATGCCCCCTCATACTTTGAAAATATTTTTAAATATCATCAAATCATTCATGAAACAGACATGGCTTATGCATTTTCAGACTATTATAAAAAATCTAAAAACAAATTAGGAAAAAAACTAGTTGAGGCAATTGAGAGAGGATTAAAATATAAATCTAGTGAGTATGTTGAGGCTTGTGAGAATAGAGATTATTTCTACAAATTGTTTCAAGAAACATTTCAAGACTATCATGCAGTTTTAACCCCAGCTACTACAGGCGTTGCACCAAAAACTTTGAAACAAACTGGTAGTCCAGAATTTTGTACTATTTGGACTTATCTGGGTATGCCTGCTTTATCTTTACCTTTGCTTGAGGGAGAAAATGGAATGCCCCTGGGAATTCAAATTGTTGGAGAAAAGTTTGACGATTCAAGGTTATTGAGAACTTCCAATTGGTTAATTAATAAAGTAAAAGTAGACAGTAATGATAAATAAAATAGCTGCAATTCTAGGAACAGGTTTAACAATAATTTTTTTATTGGGCGTAACCTTAACTTTGAACGCCTCGAACATGATTACATTTTTTGATATTTTGCCAGTATGGATAATCATGGGTGCTGCAATTTTTATGATGATGATCGAAGTTTTAGAGATTTTTGATATTCATGTTGCAGATGCAATGGCAAAAAAATTTCTTAAAAAAAAATAATATTTCAAAATTTTGAAACAGTTTATTAATAAGAACCCATTAATATTATTATTTATTCAGCCTATTTTTATGGCCAGTAACTTAATTGTTGCTAGAGGAGCAGTAGAATATTTACCTCCGATATCATTGGCATTTTGGAGGTGGGTTCTTGCGTTTATAATACTTTTTTTATTCACTCATAAAGAAATAATAGAAAAATTTAAATATTTTAAGAAAGAGTTTTTTAATATCTTTTTTCTTGGAGCTACTAGTGCTGGAATTTGTGGCGCTTTTCCATTTATTGCTGGAACTACAACTACAGTGGTGAACATGGGTATTATTTATTCATCATCACCAATTTTTATAGTCTTATTTACTTATCTTGTATTTAAAACCACAATAACTTTTAAACAAATTTTTGGTATTCTAATTTCATTACTAGGCGTTTTAGCAATTGCTTGCAAAGGAGATTTAAAAATCTTATTTGAACTTGATTTTACATCAGGAGATTTATGGATTTTGGGGGCATCAATTAGTTGGGCGCTATATTCTGTGTATCAAATTAAATTTAACACTAAGTTTACAGTTTTTGCCAGGGTAACTTTAATATCATTATTAGGTGCTGTAAGTTTATTTCCTTTTATATTTGTTGAAAGTCATTTCTTTTATCAGGCCAAAATGAGCAATGAGGCTATATTTTGGGTTGTCTTTGCGGCAATATCACCAAGCATTATTGCTTTTTTCTTGTACGCAAACTTGCAGAAAAAAGTTGGAACAAATCTAGCTGGTCTAGTTGTGTATTTGTATCCTATTTATGGTTCTGTATATGGCTATTTTATTTTTTCAGAAACATTTCAGATGTATCATATTATAGGTGCTTTTTTGGTTTTTTTAGGAGTATTTTTCTGTAAAGATTTTAGAAACAAAAATGTTTAAGTATTTTCACTTTACTATTTTAATAATTTTAGTTTTTTACATATCAATATTGTTATTTATGTTTTTTTTTCAAAGAACATTTATGTATCATCCAAAAGTAAAAACTCTCGACTCACCTCCAATTAAATTTAAATATAAAGAAGTTTATATTCCTTCAGAAAAAAACATAAAATTAAAATCATGGTTCAGTTTTAGTCCTCTTAATAAAAAAACCATTTTATTCTTTCATGGTAATGCTGGAGATTTAAATGCAAGAATTTATAAATTAAATAAATTCAGTAATCTTGATGTAAATTTTTTAATTATATCGTGGAGGGGATTTAGTGGTAATAATGGCAAGCCAACAGAAAAAGGCTTGTATCAAGATGCAAAAAAAGCTGTTGAATGGCTTCAAAATAAAGGAATTATTAAGAAAGACATTATTCTCTATGGAGAATCTTTAGGAACAGGCATTGCGGTAGAACTTGCAAGTAAAGATAACTTTTCAGGAGTAATATTAGAGTCGCCTTATACTTCTATGGTTGATATGGGAAAAAGGTTTTATCCTTTTGTACCCGTAAGTCTTCTGCAAAGAGACCGTTATAATTCTTTAAAAAAAATTAAAAAAATTAATTCTCCTGTTTTAGTATTACACGGAAAGGCTGATACACTTGTCCCTTATTATATGGGCAAAAAAATCTATGATAATGCTAATGAACCAAAGTATTCATATTTCCCAACTTTTGATAATCATATGATGGCTTATGATCAAGATATGGTTAATGCATTAAAAAGTTTTTTAGATCATGGTGCTAAGCAATAGGTAGGCCATTCTTCACTTTTTGAGATGGATGAAACAATACCACTTTACCATCCTCTTCTATTGCACCAAGTATTAAAACTTCTGAATTAATTCCAGCTATATTTCTTGGTGGAAAATTACAAACTGCCATGACTTGCTTATTAATTAATTCATTAGTTTTATAGTAGCTTGTAATTTGTGCAGAAGAAGTTTTTATTCCAATTTTCTCTCCAAAATCAATTTTTAAAACGTAGGCAGGTTTTCTAGCCTTTTCGTTAATTGATGCTTCTAAAATTGTACCGACGCATATTTGAATTTTGTCATAATCTTCATATGTTATTTCTTTTTTCATTTTAATTATTCTTTGCCAAAAAGGCTTTTACAAAATCTTTTGCCACAAAAGGCTGGAGGTCATCTACTTTTTCCCCAACGCCAATGGCATATATAGGCAATTTATATTTTTCAGTAATAGACAGTAAAACACCGCCTTTAGCTGTTCCATCTAATTTAGTCATGATTAAACCAGAGAGTTTAGAAATTTTATTAAATTCTTCAATTTGGTTAAGAGCATTTTGCCCTGTAGTTGCATCTAGGACAATAATTGTTTTTTCTGGTGCGTTCTCGTCAATTTTTTTCATTACTCTTATGATTTTTGAAAATTCATCCATAAGATTTTTTTTGTTATGCAATCTACCAGCTGTATCAATTATACAGTAATCATAATTATTTTGCTTTGCCTTTTCCAAAGTTTTAAAAGCAACTGCAGCTGGATCAGCACCAGGATCAGATTTTTCTATATCTATAGAATTTTTTTGACACCAATTATCTAATTGTTCAATTGCAGCTGCTCTAAAAGTATCTGCAGCACCTACAATTACCTTAGAATTATTATCTTTTAAAATTTTACAAAGTTTTCCAATAGTTGTTGTTTTCCCAGTTCCATTAACGCCACACACTAAAATTGTTTTAAGTCCATTTGATTTGTTAAAAATATTTTCTTCTACAGGCTCTAAAATTTCTAGCATTTCATTAGTTAAAATTTCTAAAAAATTTTTTTGGTTTAACTCTTCATCATTAAATTTTTTATTTTTAATATTTTCAATAATTTTTTCAGTTAAAGGAAGGCCAATATCTGAAGAAATCATAAAGTCCTCAAGATCTTGGAGAATTTCATTCGATGGTTTTGATTTATTAAAAATATCATTGAGTCCGTTACCAAAATTTTTTGATGTTTTTTTTAATCCCTCAGAAATTTTTTTAAAAATTTGCATAAGACTTATATTATTGCCTCAAGGTGATTAGGGTTGTATCCCGTAATTTGAGCAGGTATGATTTGACCTTCTTTTAAAGAATTTTTACTAGATATTTTAACCTTTAAGTAATTTTCTGAATAACCAAAAGAATTTTTTTCAGTAAGCACATTTAAAGTTTTTCCTACAGTATCTTTAAATTTATCTTTCATTTTTAATTGACCCTTTTCTCTAAGAATCTTTGCTCGTTCTTTAATTATATTTTTAGGAACTTGAGGCATTTTAGAAGCTGGCGCTTTCTCCATTGGAGAAAAAGGAAAAACATGTAAGAGTGTTAAATCACATTCATCAATAATTTTTAAAGTATTATGAAACATCTCTTCTGTTTCTGTAGGAAAACCAGCAATTAAATCTGCTCCAAATATTACTTCGGGACGTGCTAGCTTTATTTTGTTACAAAAGTCTATGGCATGCTCTCTTTGATGTCTTCTTTTCATTCTTTTTAAAATCATATTATCACCTGATTGCATTGATAAATGAAAATGCGGCATAACTCTTTTTTCCGATGAAAGAATTTCAAATAATAAACCATCAATCTCTATAGAGTCCAAAGATGACAATCTAAGTCTTTTGAGTTCTTTATTATTTTTTAAGATTGCTTCAACAAGTTTTCCTAAATTTGCTTTTTCATCTAAATCAGGGCCGTATGATGTTAAATCAACGCCAGTAAGAATGATTTCATTAAAACCTTTTTCATTAAGCATTTTAATTTGCTCAATAATATTATTAATTGGCAAACTTCTTGAATTTCCTCTGCCATAAGGAATTGTACAAAATGTGCATCTATGATCACAGCCATTTTGAATTTGTATAAAAGCCCTCGAATGATTTTCAAAACTTTCAATAAACTGAGGAGCTATCGTTTTAAGCTCCATAATATCCGATATTTTGTTAGTTATTTTTTCATTTGAAATTTTTAAAAATGTTTCAAAATCCATTTTTTCTTTATTGCCAATTACATGATCAACTTCACTCATGCTAAGAAAAGTTTTGCTATCTATTTGAGATGCACAACCTGTCACTATTATTTTTTTATTAGGATATTTTTTTTTAAATTTTCTTATATCGTCAATAACTTTTTTTTTTGCTTCATTTGTGACTGAGCAACTATTAAATAAAATATAATTCTTTAAATTTGCTTTCTCCAAATGTTTTTGCATAACTTCAGACTCATAAATATTAAGTCGACAACCGTAAGTTATGATATTTTTACTTAACATTATAAGCTAACTTCTATTTCTTTTTTTTCTGATACTGGGCCAGTCATCATCATTGTTTTGTCAGAATTAATTTTAATCAGTAAGTGCCCTCTTTGAAAATGTATATTAACTGGGTTTTTAGTAAGTTTTAAATCTGATGCTATATATGCAGTTGCACATGCTGCGGTTCCGCAAGCTAATGTTTTGCCAGCTCCTCTTTCCCACACATTAATATCTATGTTATCTTCATTTTGTATATTTGCAAAAGTAACATTTATTCTATCTGGAAAATATTTTAAGTTTTCGATTAGTGGTCCAATTTTTTTTAATTCTTCATCAGATATTTTTTCGAAAAAAATAATGTGCGGATTGCCCACGTTTATTAAATGACCTTCTAATTTTTTACTATTAATTTCAATTAAAAAAGGATTGTTTTGCACATCATTAGTGACCGGTATTTCTGATAGTTTAATTTTTGGTTTTGGCATTATAACATTAATTAAATTATCAATATTTTTAGATCCGGTATGTACAAAGTTATTAACTTCAAATGTTACATTATTTTTATTTTTTTCTTTTATTAAAATATCCGAGATACATCTGTTGCCATTTCCACAAGCATCTGCCATTTGACCATCTGAATTAAAATATTTTATTTCAGCATCAGCTTGAGTTGAATTTTCTATATAAATTAACTGATCAAAACCAATTCCTTTTTCTCTGTTAGAAAGCTTTAAAATTTGTTCTGGACTTAAAGAGATTTTTTGATTTCTGTTATCAATTATTAAGAAATCATTTCCTAAACCATCCATTTTAAATGCTTTAAATTTCATAATTATTTAGTTTTAGACCGTTTTCTTGACTTTATAAACATATCTATGTAGTTTCAGCCCACTTCCAAGAAAAAGGTGGTCTTTTTCTGGTGTCCCTGAATAAGGGAGATCAACACTAGTCAGCGAGTTTTCGCCCACTAGTGCGATACCTGTTGGAAGTAAAGAAAAATTATGTTTGAGAATTTAACAGATAAAATTGAGTCGGCCTTTTCTTTTTTTAATAAGATAACAAGGCTAGATGAGAAACAAGCTGACGAAGGTCTTAGAAAAATAAGACAAGCTTTATTAGAGTCTGATGTTGCGCTTTCAGTTACTAAAAAATTTATTGAAGATGTAAAACCAAAAATTATCGGCCAAGAAGTTTTAAAATCTGTAACCCCCGGCCAGATGATCATCAAAATAGTAAATGATGAATTAATTAAAGTATTAGGTAGCGAGAAGTCAGAACTAAATTTAGGAAATGTTCCACCAATTAAAATTTTAGTAGTCGGTTTACAAGGTTCAGGAAAAACAACTTCAACAGCAAAATTAGCTCATTTTTTACAAAAAAAATTATCAAAAAAAGTTCTAATGACAAGTTTGGATATCTATCGTCCAGCAGCTCAACAGCAATTACAGGTGCTTGGAAATGATAATGATATTAAAACATTGCCTATTATTGAAGGTCAATTACCTCTTGAAATATCAAAGAGAGCTTTGAATGCAGTTTCTTTAAGTGGTGAGGATGTGGTTATTTTTGATACTGCGGGAAGAACTCAAATTGATCAACAGATGATGATGGAGCTAAAACAGCTTGAAAATGAAATACAGCCGCATGAAATTATACTTGTTGCAGATTCGTTAACAGGTCAAGACGCTGTAAATATTGCTCAAGAATTTCAAAAAACTGTAAATTTATCATCGATTATTTTGACAAGAATTGATGGTGACGGAAAAGGTGGTGCTGCTTTAAGTATGAAGGCGGTAACAGGATGTCCAATTAAATTTTTAGCTACTGGTGAGAAAATTGATCAATTAGAAGCCTTTCATCCTGATCGTATTGTAAATCGAATCCTTGGCATGGGAGATGTTGTATCATTAGTTGAAAAAGTTGCTGAAGATCTAGAGCAAGAAAAAATTGAAAAAATTGAAGAAGATATAAAAAAAGGATCTTTTACCTTTGATACATACCTTCAACAAATAAGACAGATGAAGAAAGTAGGAGGTATGAGCGGAGTACTTAGTATGATGCCAGGTGTTTCAAAGATGAAAAAACAAATTGATGAATCAAATTTAGATGAAAGCTTACTAAATAAACAAGAAGCAATCATTTTATCAATGACACAAAAAGAGAGAGATAATCCAAAAATTATTGGAGGCTCAAGAAAAAAAAGAATTGCAAATGGATCTGGTACAGACATTTCAATGGTAAATAAACTTCTCAAACAACACAAGATGATGACAAATGTTATGAAAAAAATGTCAAAAGGTGGAAGAGGAGCTTTACAAGGTTTGGATGGTATTCCACCGGACCTTTTAAATAACTTAAAATAAAAAGAAGAAAGGAACACAATGTTAAAAATAAGAATGTCCAGAGGAGGTGCAAAAAAAAGACCAGTTTATAAAATTGTAATTGCAGACTCTAGAAAACCACGTGATGGAAGATTTATAGAAAAAGTTGGCTTTTTTAATCCTCTATTACCAAAAGATAAAAAAGAAAGATTGAGTTTAGATATTGAGAGAATTAAATATTGGTTAGAAAAAGGTGCAAAGCCATCTGATCGTATTGCAAGGTTTTTAGGTGAAGCGAATGTAATCCCAAAGCCTGCACAAAAGAATAACCCAATTAAAGCTAAACCAAAAAAGAAAGCTCAAGAAAGATTAGCGGCAGCAGAAGAAGCAAAAAAAGCTGCTGAAGAAGCTGCAAAAGCAGAAGCTGAGAAACCGGCTGAACCAGCTCAACCCGAGAATGAAGTTAAAGCTGAAACAGAGGCTCCTAAAGAAGAAAAAGCTGCTGCTGAAACAAAGCCAGAAGCAGAGGCACCAAAAGAAGAAAAAGTAGCCGAAGCTCCTAAAGCTGAAAGTAAGGAAGAAGATAAAAAATAAACTAGATATGTTTTCAGCTAATATTTTTACATTGTATCCTGAAATTTTTCCTGGAGCTCTTGGTCATGGAATTTACCAAAGAGCTTCAGAAAAAAAAATTTGGGAACTAAATGTTAAAAATATTCGTGATTATGCATATGACAAGCATACCACAGTAGATGATAAACCTTTTGGTGGTGGTAACGGCATGGTTTTGAAAGCTGACGTGCTTAATGAATGTTTAGAGAAAAATTCAAACGATTATAAAACTTATTATTTATCTCCAAGGGGTAAAGTATTTAATCAAGAACTGGCCAATGAATTTTCAAAATTAAAAGGAATAAACTTATTATGTGGTCATTTTGAAGGAGTTGATCAGAGAGTATTGGATCACAGAAATATTGATGAAATTTCTGTTGGTGATTATGTTCTCTCAGGCGGAGAAAGTGCTGCAGTTGTTGTGCTTGATGCGGTCTTAAGATTATTGCCAGGTGTTCTTGGTAATGAAAATTCAACTAAAGAAGAGAGCTTTAATAATCATTTACTTGAATATCCTCAATATACTCAGCCGAGAAAATGGCGAGATTTAGAGGTTCCGGAGGTTCTATTATCTGGGAATCACGGGGAAATAAAAGACTGGCGTTTAAATCAATCACGGAGTATAACTCAGCGCCTTAGACCAGATTTATGGACTAAGTACTGCAACAATAGCAAAAAAAATTAAGAAAATGAATAGAATTGAAGAAATTGAAAAGAAACACTTAGAGCAAATTTCTGCTGGAAAAAAAATTACAGAATTTTTTCCTGGAGATACAATTAAAGTAAACGTTAGAATTGTCGAAGGAAAGAGACAAAGAGTCCAAGCTTTCGAAGGAGTATGTATTGCTAAAAAAAGTGGGGGTATAAATTCCTCGTTTACAGTAAGAAAAGTTTCTTTTGGAGAAGGAGTAGAGAGAGTCTTTCAATTGTATAGTCCAAACCTAGATTCAATTGAACTTATAAGATCAGGTAAAGTGAGAAGAGCGAAGCTTTACTATTTAAGAGATAGAAGCGGTAAATCTGCAAGAATTAATGAAAAAATAAAAAAGAAACTAGGTATAGATGTTGCTAAAGAAATAGAAATTAAAACTGCCGATGAAGAAAAGAAAAAAGAAGCGATAGAAAGTTCAGCCTCTTCCAAAGATGAACAAATTGACAAAGTTGAAGCTAAGAAAGTAGAAGCGAAGCAAGAGGAAAAAAAAGAAGTTAAGTCAGAAGAAAAAAAATAATTCTATCTAATGGCAAAAACGCTTTACGATAAAATCTGGGATAACCATTTAGTTGATCAACAACAGGATGGTACCTCATTAATTTTTATTGATAGACATTTGGTTCATGAAGTAACAAGTCCTCAGGCATTTGAAGGGTTAAAGATATCTGGCAGAAAAGTAAAATTCCCAAGTTTTACATTGGCTGTAGCAGATCATAATGTACCCACCACTGATAGGAGCAAGGGTATCGAAAATAAAGAGTCCGCTATTCAAGTCGAAACACTAGAAAAAAACTGTAAAGATTTTGGAATTGATTATTATGGATTGACAGATATCCGACAAGGCATTGTACATGTTATTGGTCCTGAGCAAGGTTTTACCCAGCCAGGAATGACCATAGTCTGCGGTGATAGTCATACCGCTACACACGGAGCATTTGGTGCATTGGCATTTGGAATAGGTACTTCGGAAGTTGAGCACGTTTTGGCCACTCAAACATTAATTCAAGCTAAATCAAAAAACATGAAAATTGATGTAAATGGAAAATTAGCAAAAGGCGTAACGGCAAAAGATATTATACTTAATATTATTGGAAAAATTGGAACAGCTGGTGGCACAGGTTTTGTGATTGAGTATGCTGGAGACACAATTCAGAATCTGTCAATGGAAGAGAGAATGACAATTTGCAACATGTCAATTGAGGCTGGTGCTAGAGCTGGGTTAGTTGCTCCAGACGAAAAAACAGTAGAGTTTATTAAGGGTCGTCCAATGGCGCCTAGAGACGAACATTGGGATAAAGCAAAAAACTTTTGGTTAAGTTTAAAATCAGATCCAGATGCAAAGTTTGATGAAGTAATAAATATTAGAGCTGAAGATATTGCACCATCTGTAACTTGGGGCACTAGCCCACAAGATGTTATTGCAATAAATGGTAACGTGCCATCGTATGAAGATCAAACAGATGAAGATAAAAAAAAATCAGTAAAAAGAGCTTTAGATTACATGGGTTTCAAAGGTAATGAAAAAATTGATGAAATTAAAATAGATAAAGTTTTTATTGGCTCATGCACAAATGGGAGAATTCAAGATCTTAGATCTGCTGCTTCAATACTAAAGGGAAAAAAAATAAGTAATCATGTAACAGGGTATGTTGTACCAGGTTCAGGTTTGGTTAAAAAACAAGCTGAGGAAGAGGGTTTAGACATTATATTTAAAGATGCAGGATTAGAATGGAGAGAGCCAGGTTGTTCAATGTGTCTTGGGATGAATCCTGATCAACTTAAGCCCCAAGAAAGATGTGCCTCTACTTCAAATCGTAATTTTGAGGGAAGACAAGGTCGAGGTGGCAGAACCCACTTGGTTAGTCCTGAAATGGCAGCAGCAGCAGCAATAGAGGGAAAATTAACTGATGTTAGAAAGTTTTTATAATGGAAAAGTTTTTAAAGATTAAAAGTATCCCTGCATATTTACCAATTGTAAATATTGATACAGATATGATTATTCCTAAGCAATTTTTAAAAACTATTAAAAGAACAGGTTTAGGTAAGAGTTTATTTTTTGAAATGAGGTATGATGAAAATGAAAAACCAATATCAGATTTTATATTAAATCAATCTCCTTATAATAAATCTAAAATACTTATTGCAGATAAAAATTTTGGGTGCGGTTCATCAAGAGAGCATGCGCCTTGGGCTTTACTTGATTTTGGCATTAGAGTTGTGATAGCACCAAGTTTTGCAGATATTTTTTATAATAATTGCTTTAAAAACGGAATTTTGCCAATTGTTATGCCCTCAGAAAAAATTAAAGAATTATCAGAATTCAGTGATCAAAAAAAAGAGATTACTGTAGATTTAGAAGATCAAAAAATTCATAAAGACGATAATCAGCCATTTGATTTTGATGTAGATCAGTTCAGAAAAGAGTGTTTACTAAATGGACATGATGATATTGCTTTAACATTAAGCAAATCCTCTAAAATTGATAGTTTTATTTCAGATAATAAATCGAAAACGCCTTGGTTGTTTTAAATATTAAATCGTAACTATGACTGAAAAAAATTTACTACTTTTGCCTGGTGATGGAATTGGTCCAGAAATTATGCAAGAAGTGAAAAAATTAATTTCATTTCTTAACGAAAAAAAGAAATTAAATTTGAATATTAGTGAAGAGTTAGTCGGTGGAGCATCATATGACAAACATAAAACACCTCTCACAGACGATGTTTTGTACAAAGCACAAGACAGTGATGCCGTTTTACTTGGTGCTGTAGGTGGACCCAAATATGATAAATTAGATTTTTCAAAAAGACCAGAGAGAGCTTTATTAAGATTAAGAAAAGAGCTAAGATTATTTGCAAACTTAAGACCTGCGATATGTTTTTCAGAGCTTGCAAGCGCTTCGAGTTTAAAAAAAGAGATTGTATCTGATCTTGATATTATGATTGTAAGAGAGCTGACAGGAGGGATTTACTTTGGTGAGCCCAGAGGAATTGAGCCAATCCAGAATGGAGAAAGAAAAGGTATAAATACTCATGTTTATACAACTAAAGAAATTGTAAGAGTTGCAAAAGTTGCTTTTGATTTAGCAAAAAAAAGAAATAAAAAAGTTACCTCAGCAGAAAAATCAAATGTGATGGAAGCAGGATTATTATGGAAAGAAGAAGTACAAAAATTTTACGATGAGAGTAAAGATTATAAGGATATTGAACTTAGTCATATGTTGGCAGATAATTGTGCTATGCAATTGGTGAGAAATCCAAAACAATTTGATGTGATTGTAACAGATAATTTATTTGGAGATATGCTTTCAGACGAAGCGGCTATGTTAACAGGTTCTCTTGGAATGTTACCATCAGCATCTTTAAGTGAAAAAGATAAGAACGGTCGAATTAGATCAATGTATGAACCTTGTCATGGATCTGCCCCAGATATAGCTGGTCAAGGAATAGCAAATCCTTTGGCTATGATACTTAGTTTTGCAATGGCTCTTAAATATTCGCTTGACCTTGATACGGTAGCTGATGAAATAGACTCTGCTGTAAAAGCGGTCTTGAAAGATGGTCTAAGAACTCCTGATATTATGGAAGAGGGCAAACAGAAAGTTTCAACTTCTGAGATGGGTTCGGCAATTATTGATAAATTATAAGTAATTTAATTTATAACTGAGACATCTTTAAATTTTGAAAAATCAACATATTAAGCTAAAAGCGTAAGGATATTATGAAATCTGAAAGTCCATTATCTCCTCATTTGCAAGTTTATAAGTGGCAGTTATCTTCTGTGCTTTCTATCACTCACAGGATGACTTCAGTATTTAATTTGGCTGGAATGTCAGTTTTAGCATTATGGATTTTTATGCTTTTTTTAGGTGAAAATTTTTATAATCTTTTTCAAATTTTTGCCTCGACAATAATTGGTAAATTTATATTTGTGGGGATTACATGGTCCTTTTCTTACCATTTACTAAATGGCATTAGGCATTTATTTTGGGATATGGGTTATGGTTATGAATTAAAAACAGCTAATTTAAGCGGCATATTTGTTTTATTCTCATCATTTGTTT
This sequence comes from Pelagibacteraceae bacterium, assembly GCA_022763425.1. Taxonomy (GTDB): domain Bacteria; phylum Pseudomonadota; class Alphaproteobacteria; order Pelagibacterales; family Pelagibacteraceae; genus HIMB114. The sequence goes on from JALEGD010000001.1 coordinate 198,762, forward strand.
TAACTTTTTTAGTATGGGTATTTTAATGAATCACGTTGTTTCAAAATGGTTGATGCAAAGAGTTGCCGCAGTACTATTATTACCCCTATTAGTTTGGTTTTTATTTCATTTTGATGATCTAATGAATTTTACTTATTCTGAGGCAGTTATGTTTTTGAGTAATAAGACTTATATGAGCGTTTTAAGTTTAATATTTATCTTGGCATTTTTTCATATGAGAATTGGCATGGGTGAGATTTTTGAAGATTATATTCATGATGAAAAAGTAAAAAAATTAGCTAGCACTTTAATTCTATTAATTTCTTTAATAATTCCTGTTGCCGCTATCACTGCAATGGTTATATTAGGATTATGAGTTACGAGGTAATTAACCACGAATATGATGTAGTTGTTGTTGGAGCAGGTGGGTCAGGCCTTAGAGCAGCTGTTGGTTTATCAGAAGCTGGTTTAAAAACTGCATGTGTTTCAAAAGTATTTCCAACACGAAGTCACACCGCTGCAGCACAAGGTGGAATTTCTGCTGCTTTGGGAAATATGTGTGAAGATGATTGGCGTTGGCACATGTACGATACTGTTAAAGGTGCCGATTGGTTAGGAGATCAAGATGCAATAGAATTTTTATGTAAGGAAGCACCACAAGCAGTGATAGAGTTAGAGAAGTATGGTGTTCCATTCAGTAGAACAGAAGAAGGAAAAATTTATCAAAGACCTTTTGGAGGAATGACAAAAAATTATGGAAATGGAGTGGTTCAACGTACATGTGCAGCAGCAGATAGAACAGGCCACGCTATTCTTCATACACTTTATGGTCAAGCTCTCAAAAGAGATACAGAGTTTTTTATAGAATATTTTGCACTTGATTTAATTATGGAAAATGGAAAGTGCCAAGGTGTTATAGCTTGGAATTTACAAGATGGAACGATCCATCGTTTCAGATCAAAAATGGTCATTCTAGCAACTGGTGGATATGGAAGAGCTTATTTCTCTGCAACATCAGCTCATACATGTACAGGCGATGGTGGAGGAATGGTTTTAAGAGCGGGGCTACCTTTGCAAGATATGGAATTTGTTCAATTTCATCCAACTGGAATTTATGGAGCTGGATGTTTGATTACTGAAGGAAGTAGAGGAGAAGGTGGATTTTTAGTTAATTCAGAAGGTGAGAGATTTATGGAAAGATACGCACCTTCTGCAAAAGATTTAGCCTCAAGAGATGTCGTTTCAAGGTCGATGACAATTGAAATTAATGAAGGACGTGGTGTTGGAAAAAATAAAGATCATATCTACTTGCACCTTAATCATTTAGATGCAAAAATTTTAAAGGAAAGACTACCTGGTATTTCAGAATCTGCAAAAGTTTTTGCTGGTGTTGATGTCACAAAAGAACCAATACCCGTATTACCAACTGTCCATTATAATATGGGTGGAATTCCTACGAATTATTTTGGAGAAGTTTTAACAAAAGACGCAGCAGGTTCCGATACAATTGTGGAAGGACTAATGGCTGTTGGTGAAGCGGCATGTGTCTCAGTACATGGTGCCAATCGATTAGGCTCAAACTCATTAATAGATTTAGTTGTATTTGGTAAAGCTGCAGCTGTACGTGCTGCTGAAAAGGTAAAACCTAATTCTAAGCACGAAAATATTTCTGATGCTGAAACTCAAAAATGCTTAGATCGGTTTGACAGAATGAAAAATGCGGATGGTGATACACCCACTGCAATTCTAAGAGATAAAATGCAACGTACTATGCAAAGTAAATGTGCAGTATTTAGAACAGATAAAACACTTAAAGAAGGCTTAAATGAAATTCAAGAACCATGGCAAGGTTTAAGTAATATCTCAATCAAAGATAGATCATTAATATTTAATACTGATTTAGTTGAAGCGTTGGAATTTGATAATTTAATTAGACAGTCTCAAGTAACTGTAGCATCAGCTGAAAATAGAAAAGAAAGCAGAGGAGCTCATTCAAGAGAAGATTTCAAAGACAGAGACGATGAAAATTGGATGAAACATACTTTGGCTTGGCATGAAGATGGTAAAGTAAAGCTAAATTATAGAGACGTTCATAATTATACGTTAACTAATGATGTTCAATATTTTCCTCCAAAAGCGAGAGTATATTAATAATGGTCCAGTTTAATTTACCTAAAAATTCTGAAATTAAAAAAGGAAATTATTTTAAATCAGAAACAGAATCAAAAAATATTAAAAAAATCAATGTATATCGTTGGGATCCAGATAAAGATCAAAATCCTCGAGTTGATACCTATGAAGTTGATATGGATAATTGTGGTCCAATGGTCTTGGACGCATTAATCAAAATTAAAAATGAAATAGACTCCACTGTAACTTTTAGAAGGTCTTGCCGTGAGGGTATATGTGGATCTTGCGCAATGAATATAGATGGATCAAATACATTGGCCTGCACAAAATCAGCTAAAGACATTGATGGTGATATCAACATTTATCCTTTGCCACATATGCCGGTAATAAAAGATTTAGTTCCAAATTTGAAACAATTATATAAGCAATATCAGTCCGTGGAACCTTGGATGCAGTCTAATAAAAATTCAAATGGTTCAGAGAGTTTACAAACGATAGAGGATAGATCAAAATTAGATGGTTTATATGAATGTATTCTTTGTGCGTGCTGCGCTACTTCGTGCCCAAGCTATTGGTGGAACGGTGATAAGTATTTAGGCCCTGCAGTTTTATTGCAGGCTTATAGATGGATAATTGATAGCAGAGACGAAGAAAGGCAAAAAAGATTAAAAAAAGTAGCTGATGAATTAAAGTTATTTCGATGTCACACAATAATGAATTGTACAAATGCTTGCCCTAAAGGATTAAATCCTGCGAAAGCAATCGGTTCAATTAAAAAAATGCTGGTGACTGAAAAGTCGGCGTAGTAAGATCAAAGATATGAAGAATATTTTCCACTTTGTGGATGGCAAAGAGTTCACTGGCGAAAGCAAAAGGTCAGCTGATGTTTTTAATCCAGCAACTGGCGAGATCCAGGCAAAAGTTAATTTAGCATCAAAATCTGATGTAAATGCAGCAATAAATGTTGCGTCAAAAGCCTTTCCAGAATGGGCAGATACTCCACCAATCACGAGGGCAAGAATACTATTCAAATTCAAGGAACTTATTGAAAAAAATTCAGATGAACTAACAAAGCTCATAGTTGCTGAGCATGGAAAAGTTTATGATGATGCAAAAGGTTCATTAACTCGAGGTTTAGAAGTTGTTGAATTTGCTTGTGGTATACCTCATCTTTTAAAAGGAGAGTTTACAGAAAATGTTGGAAGAGGAGTGGATAGCTGGTCTATGCGACAACCGCTAGGAGTTTGTGCTGGTATTACTCCATTTAATTTTCCAGCTATGGTTCCGATGTGGATGTTTCCAGTGGCTATAGCGTGTGGAAATACTTTTATATTAAAACCATCAGAGAAAGATCCAAGCTGTTCAATGATGCTAGCTGATTTATTAAAACAAGCAGGGTTACCTGATGGAGTATTTAATGTTGTTAATGGTGATAAGGAGTCTGTAGATGCGCTTTTAGAGCATAAAGATGTAGCTGCAATTAGTTTCGTAGGATCAACCGGAATTGCTAAATATATTTATGAAAACGCAGCAAAGTTTGAAAAAAGAGTTCAAGCGTTAGGTGGTGCAAAAAATCATTGTGTAGTTATGCCAGACTCTGATCTTGATCAAGCCGTTAATGGATTAATGGGCGCTGCCTATGGTTCTGCTGGTGAAAGATGTATGGCTCAGTCAGTAGCAGTTGCTGTTGGAAATGTAGGTGACGAGTTAGTAAAAAGACTTTCTCAAAAAGTTGAAGCCTTAAAAGTTGGACCTGGTATGGATAAAACATCTGAAATGGGACCGCTTGTAACTAAAGAACATTTAGACAAAGTTAGAGGCTATGTAGATTTAGGTGTCGAAGAAGGTGCAAAATTGGTTGTTGATGGCAGAAATTTAAAATTACAAGGATATGAAAATGGCTTCTATATTGGAGGATGCTTATTTGATCATGTAACTGAAAAAATGAGAATTTATAAAGAAGAAATTTTTGGCCCAGTTCTGTCTATTGTGAGAGTTAAAGATTTCAATACCGCTGTTGATTTAATTAATAGTCATGAATATGGAAATGGAACGTCTATTTTTACTAGAGATGGAGATAGTGCTAGAACTTTTACAAACAAAATTAAAGTAGGAATGGTTGGAGTCAATATACCAATACCTGTTCCAATGGCATTTCATAGCTTTGGTGGCTGGAAGCGTTCTTTATTTGGTGATCAGCATATGCATGGACCTGAAGGAGTAAGATTTTATACAAAATTAAAAACTATTACTTCAAGATGGCCTTCAGGAATAAAAGATAATCCTGAATTTACAATGCCAACTATGAAGTAAAAATTTTCTAATTTATTTTACAATTTCTTTAAAATTGATTTATAGTTAATTTATGAACATCACACGAGTTGGTTTTATTGGTTGGAGAGGAATGGTTGGTTCTGTTTTAATTAACAGAATGATCGAAGAAGGTGATTTTAAAAATATTAAAGAGCCAGTTTTTTTTAGTACATCGCAGTTCGGAAAAGAAGGCCCTGACATTGGAAAAGGTAAAAATATTTTACAAGATGCTTTCGATATTGAATCTCTTAAAAAAATGGATGTAATTTTAACTTGTCAAGGTAGCGACTATACAAAAAAAATTTTTAAGGATTTAAGAAATAATGGATGGAAAGGTTTTTGGATTGATGCTGCATCAAATTTAAGAATGGAAGAATCGAGCACAATTGTATTAGATCCTATTAATAAAAACATTATTCAAGATGCTTTAAAAATTGGAAAAAAAGAGTTTATTGGGGGAAATTGTACCATTAGCTGCATGTTAATGGGCATTGGAGGTTTGTTTAAAAATGGTTTAGTAGAGTGGGCAACTTCTATGACTTATCAAGCTGCTTCGGGAGGAGGAGCTCAAAATATGAGAGAATTACTTAATCAGATGGGTCGTTTACATACTTGCTCAAAAGATCTTTTAAATAATCCAGCTTCAGAGATTTTAGAAATTGATAAGCAAGTTCATAGTGAAATGAATTCTAAAAAATTTCCCGTTGATCACTTTGGAGTTCCATTGGCAGGCAGTCTTATACCATGGATTGATACCAAGCTAGATAATGGGCAATCACGTGAGGAGTGGAAAGCTTTTGCTGAAACTAACAAAATTCTAGGAAATACAAAACCTATTCCAATTGATGGTACCTGTGTAAGAATTGGAGCAATGCGTTCGCATAGTGCAGCATTAACTATTAAGCTTAACAAGAAATTACCGTTAAATGAAATTGAAAATATCATTGAACAAACCAGCAAATGGACAAAGTTAATACCAAATGAAAAAGAAGAAACTATTAAAGAACTAAGTCCAGCAAAAGTAAGTGGCTCATTAATCATTCCCGTAGGAAGAGTAAGGAAATTAAATATTGGAGATGATTATCTCAATGTATTCACAGTAGGTGATCAATTATTATGGGGAGCGGCTGAACCTTTAAGAAGAATGTTGAATATAGTTTTGCATCATTAAACTGTAAATAAATATAGATTTTTAGTGCTTCAATTTAGTCTTTGATTTTATTTAGCTAGCAAATATATATCCCGCATGAAAAAAATTTCTTTAATAGGTGCGGGACAAATAGGTGGAACCTTAGCTCATTTAATAGGTCTCAAGGAGCTTGCTAATGAAGTTGTTCTTTTTGATGTTGCGGAAGGTATAGCAAAAGGAAAAGCTTTAGACATCGCCCAATCATCTGCAATAGATGGTTTCGATGTTAATTTTGTAGGATCAAATAATTATGATGATACAAAAGACTCTGATGTTATAATTATAACAGCTGGTATTCCAAGAAAACCTGGAATGACTAGAGATGATTTGTTAGGAACTAATTTAAAAATTATTAAACAAGTTGGAGAAGGAATTGCAAAATCATCTCCTAATGCTTTTGTTATTTGTATTACAAATCCTTTAGATGTTATTGTTATGGCATTACAAAAATATTCTGGACTTCCAAAAAATAAAGTTGTGGGGATGGCCGGTGTATTAGATACATCAAGATTTAAATTATTTTTATCAAAAGAACTTAATGTACCTATAAAAAAAATAGACTCTTTTGTTCTTGGGGGTCATGGAGATACAATGGTTCCTGTTCCTAATAGGACCACAGTTGATGGTAAAAATTTGATGGATTTTGTTAAAGATGGAAAATTATCAAAAGAAAAATTAGACTCTATCATTGATAGAACTAGAAAAGGTGGGGCAGAAATTGTTAAATTTTTAGGAAACGGATCTGCCTTTTATGCACCAGCTGCTTCAGCTATTGATATGGCAGAATCATACTTAAAAGATCAAAAGAAAACATTGCCTTGCGCAGTTTATCTAGAAAATAATTATGGAGTAAGCGATCTTTATGCAGGCGTACCAGCAGTAATAGGATCTAACGGTATTGAAAAAGTAATTGAATTAGATTTAGATGATGAGGAGAAAAAGAACTTTGATATTTCAATTGCGGCAGTTAATGAATTATTAGATGCTGCAAAAAATATTGATCCTTCTTTAAAATAAAATTGAACATTCACGAACATCAAGCAAAAGAAATTTTAAAAAAATTTGGAGCACCAGTTCCTAATGGTTGTCCAGTATTTAGTTTAGATGAATTAGAAGCGGCAGCAAAAAAAATTACTACTAATAAAATTGTTTTAAAAGCTCAAATCCATGCGGGTGGTAGAGGAAAAGCTGGAGGCGTTAAGTTAGTAAATAATTTAGATGAATTAAAAAAAGAAGCTAAAGAGCTGTTTGGAAAAGTGTTAGTTACTCATCAAACAGGTCCACAAGGCAGAGAAGTTAAGAGGCTGTACTTAGAAGACGCTTCTGAAATAGAAAAGGAGTTTTATTTATCTTGTCTTGTAGACAGAGCTACATCAAAAATTGCTTTTATATCTAGTGCTGAAGGCGGCATGGACATTGAAGAAGTAGCAGCCAAAACACCTGACAAAATTATTACCACACGTGTTGGTATTGAAGATAAAGTTAATGATAACGATGTATTAAGTGTTTTAAAACCGTTTAATCTTGATGGAAACGCTTTAGAAGATGGAAAAAAAATTGTTCAAGCTTTGTATCAGTCATTAATTAAAACTGATGCAAATTTAATTGAGGTAAATCCGTTAATTCTTACTAAAGAAAATAAAGTTGTTTGTTTGGATGCTAAAATAAATTTTGACGATAACGCTTTATTTAGGCACCCTGAAATTTTAGAATTAAGAGATTTAAATGAAGAAGACCCGATGGAAATTGAGGCTAGTAAGTATGATTTAGCTTATATTAAATTAGATGGTCAAATTGGATGTATGGTTAATGGCGCAGGATTAGCAATGGCGACTATGGATATTATTAACCTTTATGGATCTGAACCTGCAAACTTTTTAGATGTTGGAGGTGGAGCTTCTAAAGAAAAAGTGACTGCAGCTTTTAAAATTATTTTGTCAGATAAAAACGTAAAGGGAATTTTAATTAATATTTTTGGAGGAATTATGCGTTGTGACGTAATTGCCGAAGGCGTAATTGCAGCTGCAAAAGAGACAGAATTAAATATACCTTTAGTTGTAAGATTAGCTGGTACAAACTTTGAAAAAGGAAAAGAAATATTAAATAACTCTGGTTTAAAAATTATCCCTGCAGATGATTTAAATGACGCCGCTAAAAAAATAGTAGAGGCTATTAAATAAATGTCAGTACTCGTCAATAAAGATACAAAATTGATATGCCAAGGTTTTACTGGTGCAAATGGAACGTTCCATTCTGAACAAGCTTTAGCTTATGGTACAAATTTAGTTGGAGGTGTTACACCAAAAAAAGGCGGCCAGGTTCATCTAGGAAAACCAGTTTTCAATACTGTTAAAGAAGCAGTTGATGAAACAGGGGCAGATGCAACAATGATTTATGTTCCAGCTAAATTTGCAGCATCAGCAATTATTGAAGCAATAGATGCAAAAATTCCTTTGATTGTATGTATCACTGAGGGAATACCAATTCTTGATATGATTAAAGTTAAAGAAAGATTACAAGACTCTAACTCAAGATTAATAGGACCAAACTGTCCAGGTATTATAACTCCTGAAGAATGCAAGATTGGTATTATGCCAGGACATATTCATAAAAAAGGAACTGTTGGTATCGTGTCAAGGTCTGGAACTTTAACTTATGAGGCTGTAGCCCAAACTACAGTAGAAGGTTTGGGGCAATCAACATGCATTGGTATTGGTGGAGATCCAGTAAACGGAACTAACTTTATTGATTGCTTGGATCTATTTTTAAAAGACGAAAAAACGGAATCTATTATTATGATTGGTGAAATTGGTGGGTCTGCAGAGGAAGAAGCAGCCGAGTTTTTAAAAAATAATTCAATAAAAAAGCCAACAGTTGGGTTTATTGCAGGTATTACTGCACCCCCAGGAAGAAGAATGGGCCACGCTGGAGCTATTATAGCTGGCGGCAAAGGTGGAGCAAAAGATAAGATTAAAACGATGCAATCATGTGGAATTACAGTTACAGACTCCCCCGCAGATATTGGAAAAACATTGAAATCAGTATTGAATGGTTGATATAATGCTTTTTGACAATGTCAGCATCTAAAAATAAAATATTTCAGACAACTTCATTTTTAAGTAAATCAAATTCTTCTTACATTGAGTTAATGTACGAAAAATATTGCACAAGTCCAAACGATGTTCCTGAAAGCTGGAAGCGGTATTTTGAAGGAATTGATGATAATCGAGATCTAGTAAAAAAAGAAGTTTCAGGCGCATCTTGGTCACCAAAAAAAATTAAGTCATCTTCTGATATTGATCCAGACATTTATGAAAAATTTATTCCACAAAATCTAAACTATGCTTTCGAAGAAAAAATTAAAAAAGAACAGCCACAAAGCTCAACTGAAAATATTGAAGTTAGCACTAAAGATTCTGTAAGAGCTATAATGATGATAAGAGCTTATAGAATAAGAGGTCATTTACACTCTGACTTAGATCCGCTTCAATTAATTAAAAAAGAATATGCACCTGAGCTTGACCCAAAGACATATGGATTTACAGATTCTGATTTAAATAAAAAAATTTTTTTAGATGAAGTTCTTGGGCTTAAATATGCAACATTAAATGAGATCTTAGATATTTTAAATAGAACTTATTGTTCAAATATTGGATTTGAGTTTATGCATATGACTGACCCAGAAGAAAAAGATTGGATACAAAAACGTATAGAAGGAAAAGATAAGGAAATTGTTTTTACTGATAGAGGTAAAAAAGCAATTTTAAACAGGTTAATAGAAGCAGAAGGTTTTGAAAAATATTTAGCAAAAAAGTACGTTGGAACTAAAAGGTTTGGATTAGATGGCTGTGAAGCTTTAATTCCAGCTATGGAACAAATTATTAAAAGAGGCGGCGCATTAGGATGCAAAGAGGTAAAAATTGGTATGCCTCACAGAGGTAGATTAAATATTTTAACAAACGTTCTTCAAAAACCTTTAAAAAAAATATTTAAAGAATTTGCAGGTGACCCAGGTATAGCAAGTGGAGGAGTTTCCGGAGATGTTAAATATCATTTAGGCGCGTCGGCAAATAGAGAATTCGATGGAAACCTTGTTCATGTAAGTTTAACAGCTAATCCATCTCACTTAGAAGCAGTCAATCCAGTTGTACTAGGACAAACTAGAGCTAAACAGGATTATCATAACGATAAAGAAAGAAATCAGGTTATACCAATTTTGCTTCATGGTGATGCCGCCTTTGCAGGCCAAGGAATTGTTGCTGAATGTTTTGCAATGTCAGGGTTAACTGGACATAACATTGGAGGAACTATTCATATCATTGTAAATAATCAAATTGGTTTTACTACACAGCCAGAGTTTTCAAGATCCTCGCCATATCCTTCTGAAGTAGCAAAAATGGTGCAAGCACCTATTTTCCATGTCAATGGCGATGATCCTGAAGCAGTCACGTATTGTGCAAAAATTGCTACTGAATATAGACAAAAATTTAAAAGAGATGTTGTTTTAGATATCTTTTGTTATAGAAAATTTGGTCACAATGAAGGTGATGAGCCATCATTCACACAGCCGTTGATGTATAAAAAAATTAAAGAACTTGAAAGTACATTAACAAAGTATTCAAAAAAGTTAATCAATGAAAATATAATTACTGAAGATGATTATAATAAAGAAAAGCTAGATTACCAAAATAGGTTAGATGAAGAGTTTGAAGCCTCTAAAAACTATATATCAAATGAACATGATTGGTTTACCGGAGTTTGGTCAAAATTTACTTCTGAGTTAGGTCAAGATAGAAGAGGTGTAACCGGTATTGATTTAGAAAAAATAAAAACCTTAGGAAGAAAATTAAGTACTATTCCATCAACTTTTAATCCTCATAAAACTATTGCAAGAATATTTGAAACTAGAATTAAAATGCTTGAAACAGGGAAAGAAATTGATTGGGCTTTAGCCGAAACATTGGCTTTGGCCAGTCTATCAGATGAAGGCTATGGTATTAGGTTGGTTGGACAAGATTCGGTTCGTGGAACTTTCAGTCATAGACATGCTGGAATTAATGACCAAACAAATGGTGAAAGATATTATCCAATAAAAAACCTTTCTTCTAACCAAGGTAGAGTTGAGATTATTGATAGTCTTTTATCTGAAATGGGAGTTTTGGGCTTTGAATATGGTTATTCATTAACTGATCCAGATACCCTTGTTCTATGGGAGGCTCAATTTGGAGATTTTGCAAATGGTGCACAAGTTATTTTTGACCAGTTTATTAGCTCAGGTGAAAAAAAATGGACAAGAGCAAGTGGATTAGTTATGCTTTTACCTCACGGCTATGAAGGACAAGGTCCTGAACATTCTTCAGCAAGAGTTGAAAGATACTTGCAAGCGTGTGCTCAAGAAAACATACAAATTGTAAATTGTACAACTCCTGCAAACTATTTTCATGCTTTGAGAAGACAAATTCATAGACCTTTTAGAAAACCATTAGTAATTTTTACACCAAAATCTCTACTAAGGCATAAGAGGTGTGTTTCTGAGATTGAAGATTTCACAAAAGAAAACTCATTTCATAGAGTGTTATCAGACAAAGCAGAATTTTCTGAATATAATATGCTGCCATTAGCTAAAGATGAAGAAATTGAAAAAGTAGTTTTGTGTACTGGAAAAATTTATTATGATTTAGTTGACGAAAGAGAAAAACAAAAACAAAATAAAGTTCAGATCGTAAGAATAGAACAGCTCTATCCATTTCCGGCAAAAACTTTAGCTAGACATTTGACTAGATTTTCTAATGCTAAAAAATTTATATGGTGTCAGGAGGAACCTCAAAACATGGGCTGCTGGAATCATGTTGAACGTTATATTAATCGAACATTAGAATATATAAAAGCAAATTCATTGAAAGTCAGATATAAAGGTAGGATGCCATCAGCATCACCTGCCACAGGGTATCTTAAAAAACATCTTGCCCAACAGCAAGAAATTGTTACAAAAGCGATTAAAATATAATGAGCGCCCCAATCTTAGTTCCTACACTTGGAGAATCTGTAACTGAAGCAACAGTTGCTAAATGGATAAAAAAACCGGGAGAAACTGTTAATGAAGATGAACCATTAGTAGAGTTAGAAACAGACAAGGTAAGCGTAGAAGTTACCTCTCCTGCAACAGGTGTTTTATCTGAAATCAATATTAATGAAGGAGAGACAGTTGGAGTTGGAACAAAATTAGGTGAAATTGGTGAGGCAGGATCTGCCGTTGCTGTATCTGAAAAAGAAAAAGCAAAAGTTAAAGAGATCAAAGATAAAGACGAAGTTAAAGAAGAATTAATTCTAAAAAAAGAAGTTTCTATAAAAGAAGAGCCAAAAGTTGTTCCAATAAATTTAGAAAAAAAATCAACAGAACCCTCTCCTGCAGCTAAAAGAGTTATTGCAGAAAATAATTTAGATATAGCAAGTATTCAGGGATCAGGAAGAAGGGGGCAAATTTTAAAAAGTGATTTAATTGGTTTGATGGGAGTTAGTCCTGGTATCGATAAAAAATTTCAAGACAAAGGACCAGAAGAAAGAGTTAAAATGTCTAGGCTAAGAGCAACAATCGCTAAAAGATTAAAAGAAGCCCAGAACACTGCAGCAATGCTAACAACTTTTAATGAAGTTGATATGTCAATGATTATGCAAATTAGAAAAGATAATAAAGAAGAGTTTGAAAAAATGTATGGAGTAAAACTTGGTTTTATGTCTTTTTTTGTAAAAGCATGTGTAAATGCTCTTCAATCTTTTCCCGCTGTGAATGCTGAAATTCAAGGTGAAGAAATCGTTTACAAAAATTATTACAATATTGGCGTAGCTGTAGGCACTGATAAAGGACTAGTTGTTCCAGTTGTAAGAAGTGCAGATCAAATGTCATTTGCAGATATTGAAAAAGAAATTATTAATCTTGGTGGAAAAGCAAGAGACGGGCAATTATCTATTGAAGAATTACAAGGTGGAACTTTCACAATTACAAATGGTGGAATATATGGCTCAATGTTATCTACACCTATTTTAAACCCACCACAATCGGGTGTTTTGGGAATGCATAACATCGTTCAAAGACCGATAGTTGTTAATGGAAAAATAGAAATTCGTCCTATGATGTATTTAGCTTTATCTTATGATCATAGAATTATTGATGGAAAAGAAGCAGTTTCTTTTTTAGTAAGAGTTAAAGAAATTTTAGAGGATCCAAGAAGACTATTCTTGAATTTATAATGGAAAATTTTGATGTAATTGTAATTGGTGGTGGTCCAGGCGGGTACGTTTGTGCAATTCGTGCAGCACAGTTAGGCCATAAGACAGCATGCATTGAATCTAGAGGTTCTCTTGGTGGGACTTGTTTAAATGTTGGATGCATACCTTCAAAATCATTACTTCATTCTGCAGAGATGTTTCATAAAGCTAATAAAGAATTCGATAAAATTGGAATTACTACAAGCGGCTTATCTTTAGATGTATCTAAGATGATGAGTCATAAGTTAAAAACCGTAGATGGGCTAACAAAAGGTATAGAGTTTTTATTTAAAAAAAACAAAGTTACATACATAAAAGGACATGGTAGTTTTGCATCAAAAAATACAGTAAATATAAAAAATTCAGACGGATCTGATAGTCAAGTAACAGGCAAACATATAATCATAGCCACAGGTTCTTCCGTAGCTACATTGCCAAACATTAATATTGATGAAAAAGTTATAGTATCTTCCACTGGCGCCTTGGCATTAGAAAAGGTTCCCAAAAAAATGGTTGTGATTGGTGGCGGTGTAATTGGCCTTGAGCTTGGATCAGCATGGATGAAATTAGGTGCCGATGTCGAAGTTATTGAATATATGGATCATATTCTTCCTGGGATGGATAGAGAAGTATCCGATAGCTTTCATAAAATTTTAAAAAGGCAAGGCATGAAATTTAACCTTTCATCAAAAGTAAATAAAGTTAATAGCGACGGATCAAAAGCTATTATAGAATTTGAAAAAGATGGTTCAAACAATACTTTAGAGGCAGATGTGGTTTTGGTTTGCGTTGGTCGAAAGGCTAATACAGATGGTCTTGGATTAGAAAATGTAAATATTGAAAAAGATGAAAAAGGAAGAGTAAAAATTGATAAACACTTTAAAACAAATGTTGAAAATGTTTATGCCATTGGTGATGTAGTAGTCGGACCAATGTTAGCTCACAAAGCCGAAGAGGAAGGTATTGCTGTAGCTGAGATGATTTCGGGTAAATATGGGCATGTAAATTATGATGTGATTCCTGGAGTAGTTTATACGCACCCAGAAGTTGCTTCTGTAGGAAAAACCGAAGAAGAGTTAAAACAAGCTTCAATTGAATATAAAGTGGGAAAATTTCCTTTTATGGCAAATTCAAAAGCTAAAGTTGATGATGTAGCTGATGGATTTGTAAAAATTTTAGCTGACAAAAAAACTGACAAAGTATTAGGTGTACACATTGTAGGACCTGATGCAGGAAATCTAATTGCTGAATTAGCATTAGCCATGGAATTTGGAGCAAGCTCAGAAGATATTGCGAGAACTTGTCATGCACATCCCACTTTAACTGAGGCTGTTAAGGAAGCTGCCTTAGCAGTAGATAAAAGACCAATTCATATGTAATTAACTAATCTTTTGATTAGTACTATTCCAATCATCTAAAAAGATTTTTAATCCTTTATCAGTAAGTTCATGTTTGTACATTTCATGAAATACTTTAGGAGGTATTGTTGCAATATCTGATCCAGCTTTTGCAACCTCTTTTACATGATCAATGTTTCTGATTGATGCAGATAAAATTTTTGTTTTTAAATCCTTATAATTATCAAATACTTTTCTAATATCTTGTATTAAACCAACCCCACTTTTTTCAATATCATCGAGACGTCCAATAAAAGGCGATACATATGTTGCCCCACTTTTGGCTGCCATTAATGCTTGAGTGACAGAAAAACATAAGGTTACATTTGTTTTAATTCCTTTTACTGAAAGTTCTTTGCAGGCTTTCAAACCCTCAAAAGTTAGCGGGAGTTTAATTACTATATTTTTTGCAATTTTTTTTAAAACTTTAGCCTCTTTAAGCATTCCTTCACAATCCACCGCAGTTACTTCTGCACTTACAGGGCCTTTGATTTCGTTACATATTTCTTTTAAGATTGTTTTTATATTTTTATTTTGTTTTGCAATTAATGAAGGATTTGTTGTAATTCCATCCACTAATTTTGTTTTATTAATTTCTTTGATTTCTTTAATATCTGAAGAGTCTATGTATATTTTCATAAATAAAAGTTAAAAATTTCTAATTAACAAATTTATTATGCTAGTTGATGTTCTATTACCATTAAATTTTGATCAAACTTTTACATATAAAATAGATCAAAAAGCAGAAGTTGGGAACATAGTATTAGTATCTTTTAAAAATAAGGAAATTATTGGCGTTATATGGAGCCTTAATTCTGAAAGTTTAAAAAAAGGGATTAAAATAAAAAAAATTATTAAAATTTTAGATCTTCCTACGTTTTCAATAAATAAAATTAACTTTATAAAACAAATGTCAAATTATAATCTTATTAAAAAAGGATTAGTTCTAAACTTATTTTTATACAAGAACGGGCTCAAAAGTTTTGAAAAAGGATTAAAAAAAATTAATGATTTTTCAGAGTTTAAACCAAAAATTAATTTAAATAATAATTTAAATTCTGAGCAAGAAGATATTTTAAAAAATATTGAAAAAAAAATAGATTTTAAAAAATATTCAACAAATTTACTTCAAGGAATTCCAGGGTCGGGAAAAACTCATATTTATTTTGAAATTATCAAAAAAGCTCTAGAAGAAAATTATCAAGTTTTAGTTCTGCTTCCGGAAAAGGGATTAAGTGAGCAAATTGCAAAAAGATTTAAAGATTTTTTTCAATATGAACCCGCCATTTGGCATTCTGGAATAAAAGATAAAATTAAAAAAAAAATTTGGAAAGGTGTTTTTAAAAATGAAATTAAACTTATCCTTGGTGCTCGATCAGCATTATTCCTCCCTTTTCAAAATTTAAAGTTAATTGTCATTGATGAAGAACATGACGCCTCATATAAACAAGAAGAAGGTATATCTTTTAATGCAAGAGATATGGCAATCCTACAAGCTTCAATAGATCAATTTCCTACTTTTTTGGTTAGCGCAACTCCATCAGTTGAAACTTTTTATAATTCAAAAAATAAAAAATATAATTATTTCTCTTTAAAAAATCGCTTTAACCAATCTGAGTTGCCAGAGATTCAAACTATAAAATTAACTAAAGAAAATATTTCTGAGAATAATTTTATTTCTGAATTAGTAGTTAAAGAAGTCAAAAATTATCTCAAAACTGGCGATCAAGTTTTGTTTTTTTTAAACCGAAGAGGTCACTCAACATTTGTTTTTTGCTACAAATGTATGAAAAGATTAGAATGTCCAAAATGTTCTGTTGGATTGGTTTATCATAAGAGAGATAATACTGCTCTATGTCATTATTGTAATTATTCAACTAAACTTGAAAGACAATGTAAGGATAATTCAAAATGTAACTTTAAGTTTTATGGTTTAGGGTTAGAAAAAGTATTTGAAGAAATAAAAAATAAATTCAAAGGTTATAATGCAGATATTCTTTCAAGTGATTTAACTGAATACAATACATTTTCAGATAAATTAAAAAATATCGAAGAAAATAAAACTAAGATAATTGTAGCAACACAGATTGTCTCAAAAGGTTTTAATTTTAAACACTTGAATTGTATTGTGGCCGTAAATTGCGACAGCGCATTTCTTGGAAATGATATAAGGTCCTCAGAAAAAAATTATCAATTATTATATCAATTATCTGGAAGGGCGGGTCGTTTTAATAAAAAGTCCAAAATTTTTTTACAAACATTTGATGATAAAAATAATATTTTTGAGTCTTTAAAAAAATTTAATTCAGATAATTTTTATAAAAAAGAGATTGATTTTAGGAAATATTCTAATTTGCCTCCTTTTTATAAATTCATATCTATTGTTGTTTCGGGCAAAAATAGTTTTCACGTTCAAAAATATGCAGTTCAATTAAAACAAACTTTGCCCAAGAATGAATTCATTGAAATATATGGTCCAGTTTCAGCAGTAATTTCAAAAATAAAATCAGATTTTCGCTTTCGAATATTAATTAAATACAACCCTAAAGTTACCCCGCAAGCTCAAATTAAAAAAAAACTTGAACTTGCTCAATTACCTAAGAATTTGAAACTACAAGTCGACGTAGATCCGTTAAATTTTGTTTAATTATGACATCTTGTCCACCAGATCTGGCTTGATATGGGTATTCCTCAATGATAATTATCAGCCCAAAAAAGGGATAATTTTGACTCAAAATACACGTAATTTTGCAGATGCAGCTGGACGATACGCGCTTTCTTTGTTTGAGATAAGTAATGAAGAAAAAGTTTTAGATCAAATTGAGCAAAATATAAAATTTATTGATGTTGCTTTAAATCAGTCCAATGATTTTAAGAAGTTTGTGAAAAATCCAACTTTAAAAAAAATTGATAGATTAAAAGTTATTGAGGAGCTTGGTAAAAAAAATAATTTTAACAATCTTTTTGTAAATTTTTTAAAAATCTTAGTCGAGAAAAATCGTTTCTTTTTTTTAGAAAAAATTGTTAAAGATTTTAAAAATATTTTATCTGACTTCAGAGGCGAGTTAAATGCAATCGTTTCAATGCCAACTAAAATGTCAGATGCTCAAATTAAAGAAATTGAAAGTATGCTTAATAACGTTCTTAAAAAGAAAGTTAACCTAGATTTTAAATTTGATCCAAGTTTAATTTCAGGAGCCAAACTTCAAATAGGCAGCTTGATGGTGGATGATACTGCCAAAGCTAAATTTAACAAAATATTAAATAACTTGTAGGAGATAAAAATGGATATTAACCCTTCTGAAATAACAAAAGTAATAAAAGACCAGATTAAAAACTTTGGTAAAGACGCTGAAGTTTCTGAGGTTGGGCAGGTGCTATCTGTAGGAGATGGTATTGCGAGAATTTACGGATTAGACAACGTTGAAGCTGGAGAAATGGTTGAGTTTTCTGAAGGAACAAAAGGTATGGCTCTTAACCTTGAAACTGATAACGTTGGTGTGGTTATTTTTGGAGATGACTCACATATTAAAGAAGGAGATACCGTAAAAAGAACAGGTGAAATTGTTGACGTTCCTGTAGGAAAAGAATTGTTAGGAAGAGTTGTTGACGGCTTAGGAAATCCAATTGATGGAAAAGGTCCAATTAATTCAAAAGAGAAAAAAAGAGTTGAAGTTAAAGCACCGGGAATTATTCCAAGGAAATCAGTTAATGAGCCAATGCAAACAGGATTGAAAGCAATTGATAGTTTGATTCCAATTGGAAGAGGTCAAAGGGAATTAATTATTGGTGATAGACAAACTGGAAAAACTGCTATCGCAATTGATACTATTATTAATCAAAAAGAAATTAATAAATTAGATGACGAGTCCAAGAAATTATATTGCGTATATGTAGCAATTGGTCAAAAAAGATCGACAGTAGCACAAATCGTTAAGACGTTAGAAGATGCTGGTGCAATGGAGTATTCAATTGTTGTAGCCGCAACTGCTTCTGATCCTGCTCCACTACAATTCTTAGCTCCATATACTGGTTGTGCCATGGGTGAGTTTTTTAGAGATAACGGAATGCATGGTTTAATTGTTTATGACGATTTATCTAAACAGGCTGTAGCTTATAGACAAATGTCACTGTTATTAAGAAGACCTCCAGGAAGGGAAGCTTTCCCGGGGGATGTGTTTTATTTACACAGCAGATTGCTAGAACGAGCAGCGAAACTAAATGATGAAAACGGCGGTGGATCTTTAACCGCATTACCAATCATTGAAACTCAAGCGAGTGACGTTTCTGCTTATATTCCTACAAATGTAATTTCAATTACAGATGGTCAAATTTTCTTAGAAACTGAATTATTTTTCCAAGGTGTTCGACCAGCAGTTAACGTAGGTATTTCAGTATCTAGGGTTGGTTCAGCTGCACAAATTAAAGCTATGAAACAAGTTGCGGGTACTATTAAGCTTGAGTTAGCACAATATCGAGAAATGGCGGCATTTGCTCAGTTTGGTTCTGATTTAGATGCATCGACTCAACAGCTTTTGAACAGAGGATCAAAATTAACTGAACTTCTTAAACAAGGTCAATACTCTCCTTTGAAAGTTGAAGAACAGGTTGTGTCAATTTTTGCTGGAGTTAAAGGTTTTCTGGATGATATTGATAATTCAAAAATTAAAGATTTTGAAGATCAACTACTAAGTTCAATTAAATCTCAAGCGCCTGATATTTTGAGCAATATTGTATCTTCTGGAAAATTAGACGAAGCTAATGAAGCTAAGTTAAAAGATTTCATTACAAACTTTAAAAAGGAATTTTTAAAATAAAAATGCCAAGTTTAAAGGATTTAAGAAATCGAATAACTAGCGTTAAATCTACGCAAAAAATTACCAAAGCTATGAAAATGGTTGCTGCTGCAAAGTTGAGAAAAGCACAAGAAAATGCTGAAAAAGGAAGAGCATACTCTGAAAAAATGAATCAGATTATTAACAATCTTAAAAGTTCAATAACTGACGCTTCATCTGCTCCCAAACTTCTTGCAGGTTCAGGTAAGAGCGATATTCACCTTTGTTTGGTAATGACAGCTGATAGAGGTTTATGTGGAGGATTTAATACTAATATAGTTAAAAAAGCGAGGGAGCATTTTAACCAAGTAATAAATTCTAATCAAAAATTAAAAATTATTACTGTTGGTTCAAAAGGTTCTGATCAACTTAGAAGAAACTTTAAAGATTATATAGTAGAAAAAATATCTTATAAAAATTTAAAGACTATCTCTGTTAATGAAGCTTCTGAGCTAACAAGCAAAATTATAACAATGTTTAATAATAATGAGTTTGATGTTTGTACGATTTTTTACAATAAGTTTAAATCGGTGATTTCTCAAGAGCCACAAGCTCAACAAATTATTCCAGTAGAAAGTTCAGATACAAAAGAAATAGAAGAAACTAATGATACTCAATATGAATTCGAACCAGATGAAAATGAAATTTTGGAGCATTTACTGCCTCAGAATATTACAACACAAATTTTTAAAGCATTTTTAGAAAATGCTGCTAGTGAGCAAGGATCCAGAATGTCTGCAATGGACAATGCAACACGTAATGCAGGCGATTTAATAGATAAACTAACAATTAACTATAACAGAAGTAGACAGGCCGTCATCACTAAAGAGCTGATTGAAATCATCTCTGGTGCGGAGTCATTATAAAAGGAGCTAAATATGCAAAATAAATTTGGAACAATCACTCAAGTTATTGGAGCGGTAGTTGACGTAAAGTTTGATGATCACTTACCTGAAATTAACTCAGCTTTAGAATGTGATAACAATGGCAATAGATTAGTTTTAGAAGTTGCCCAGCACTTAGGTGAGGGTACAGTTAGAACAATTTCAATGGATACAACAGAAGGTCTAAAAAGAGGCGATAAAGTTACTGATACTGGTGATGCAATCAAAGTCCCAGTAGGTCCAGAAACATTAGGTAGAATTATAAATGTGATTGGTGAAGGTATTGATCAAAAAGGTGATGTAAAAACCAAAGAACAATGGCCAATTCATAGACAGGCTCCAGAATTTGTTGAGCAATCAACTGAAACGGAAGTATTAGTTACAGGCATTAAAGTGGTAGATCTTTTAGCTCCTTACGCAAAAGGTGGAAAGATTGGTTTATTTGGTGGTGCCGGTGTTGGAAAAACAGTCTTAATTATGGAGTTAATTAATAACGTTGCGAAAGCCCATGGTGGTTATTCTGTATTTGCTGGTGTCGGTGAAAGAACACGTGAAGGTAATGATTTATATCACGAGATGATCGAATCTGGTGTTATCAAAACAGATGGCCCTGGTTCTAAAGCTGCGTTAGTTTATGGACAAATGAATGAGCCTCCAGGAGCTAGAGCAAGAGTTGCTTTAACAGGATTAACAGTGGCAGAATATTTTAGAGACAAAGAAGGACAAGATGTTTTATTTTTCGTAGATAATATCTTTAGATTCACCCAAGCAGGATCTGAGGTGTCGGCATTATTAGGACGTATTCCATCTGCCGTTGGTTATCAACCAACTTTAGCTACAGATATGGGAAATCTACAAGAGAGAATTACAACAACAACTAAAGGATCAATTACTTCAGTTCAGGCTATTTACGTTCCTGCAGATGACTTAACTGACCCTGCGCCTGCAACATCATTTTCACACCTTGATGCAACTACAGTTCTTTCAAGACAGATTGCAGAACTTGGAATTTATCCTGCTGTTGACCCGTTAGACTCAACATCTAGAATTCTTGATCCAAGAATAGTAGGTGATGAACATTATCGAGTAGCAAGGGAAGTTCAAAGAATTTTGCAAACTTATAAATCTTTACAAGATATTATTGCTATTTTGGGTATGGATGAATTATCAGAAGAAGATAAGCTTGTCGTAGCTAGAGCGAGAAAAATTCAAAGATTTTTATCTCAACCATTCTTTGTTGCTGAAGTATTTACAGGCTCACCTGGTAAACTTGTAGAATTGGATGCGACGATCAAAGGTTTTGACGCTATTTGTAAAGGTGAATACGATCATTTGCCAGAAGCAGCTTTTTATATGGTTGGAACTATTGAAGAAGCTATAGAAAAAGCAGAGAAGATGGCGAAAGAAGCAGCGTAAACCATGCAAGTTGATATTGTTACTCCAGAGAAAGTTCTTTTTTCTGAAAAAGATATTTCAATGGTTACAATACCAGGTATTGAAGGTCAGATGGGTATACTAGATGATCATTTACCAGTTGTAACCTTTTTGAAGCCTGGAGTAATAAATGTAGAAAAAAGTGAAAATAAATACTTTTTTACAACTGGCGGCGTAGTTGATTTCAAGAATAACTCTCTAAGTATACTTTGCCAAGAAGTGTTTGATGTTAAAGATTTTTCAGATGAACAAATCAATAACTTAAAAGAAAGAGCTAGCAAAAAATTAGAAGATACAAATTCTACTGATCATGATATTTTTATCTCTAATGCATTGATTGATGAGTTAAATCTTCTTAAAACTAAATAGAAGTTCGAAATTCTTTAATTATAGATTCGTAAAGTTTTTTTTTAAAAGGCACTATTAGCCTTGGTAATTCATCTAGATCTACCCATTTCCATTCATTAAATTCAGGGTGCTTTTGATTGATGTTAATTTCACTATCTGGTCCTAAAAATTTCATTAAAAACCATTTTTGCTTTTGACCTTTGTATTTACCTTTCCAAATTTTTCCCAAAAGATGATTTGGAAGATCATATATAAATTCTTGTTTTGAACTTTGAACAATTCTTATTGATTGAATTCCAGTTTCTTCAAATAACTCTCTTTTAGCTGCAGTTTCAAAGTCCTCATCTCTATCTACACCTCCCTGAGGCATTTGCCACGCTTCTTGATTATCTATTCTTTTGCCGACAAAAATTTTTTTTTGATCATTAAAAATCATTATACCGACACCATTGCGATATGGTAAATCATTTGAATTTTTCATGAATCTTCTTTTAAAAGATTAATAGCGTATTTGAGCTGGTTATCTGTTTTTGTATTAATTTTAAAATTGTCTTTATTTCTTTTAACCGTAATGTCTGGTTCGACTCCTTTTTCATGTATAGACTCACCAGATGGCAAATAATATTTGGCTGTTGTAAGTCTTAGACCACCTCTATTTTTTAATGGAATAATTGATTGAACTGATCCTTTACCAAAACTTTTTTCGCCTAATAAAATTGCTCTTTTATGATCTTTTAATGCACCTGAAACAATCTCAGATGCAGATGCGGATCCTTGATTAATAAGAACAATCAAAGGTTTTTTATTAATTTTGTCACCTTTTCTAGCATTATAAATTTTAATATCATTTTTATCTCTTCCTCTGGTAGATACTATTTCACCTCCATCAAGAAAAGTTTCTGTAATTTTAATTGCTTGAGATAATAGTCCGCCCGGATTATTTCTAAGATCTAAAATATAACCATTTAGCTTTTTGTTGGGCAATTTATTTAACTGTTTTAACAACTGATTATGGCTTTGCTCATTAAAAGCACGTAATCTTATATAACCAACATTTTCCTTAACTTCTGCAGTCACCTCTCTAATTTTTATAATGTCTCTTGTAATTTGAAATTTTAACTCATCTTCAACATCAACTCTTCGAACTGTAATTTCAATTTTTGTTCCAACTTTCCCTCTCATGAGTTTGACAGCATCTAACAGCGTCATCCCTTTTACTTGTTTATTATCTATTTTGACAATGAAATCACCTGCTTGTACACCAGCTTTATCAGCAGGCGTTCCTTCAATTGGGGTTATAATTTTTACAAGACCGGCTTCCATAGTAATTTCAATACCCAATCCACCAAACTCTCCTTTAGTATCATCATTCATATTTCTAAATGACTCTGGACTCATGTATGCGGAATAAGGATCAAGGGATTGAAGCATTCCATTTATCGCTGAGTCAATAACTTCACTTTGATCCACTTCGTCGACGTATTCTTTTTTAAGTGTATTTAAAACATCACTAAATAAATCTAACTTTTCATAAAGTTTATCACTTGGATTGGCTTTTACAGGACCCCATAGCAGTATGCTAAAAGAAAAGACTAAAATATATTTTAAAAATAAATTCATTAACTTTTATGATAAGGGTGATTTGTTAATATTGTAGCACATCTATAGATTTGTTCACACAAAATAACTCTGACTAAGGAATGTGGAAAGGTCATTTTGCCTAAAGAAATTTTTTCGTATTTTTCGTAATTGTTAGAAAAACCTTCAGGTTTACCTATATAAAAATTTAATGATTCTATTCTATTGTTGTTTAGTGTTTTTATCATTCCAACTAAGTCCATAGTATTTATATTTTTGCCTTTCTCATCTAAAACTAAATTTTTAGTATTTTTACTATTATTTTTTTTATTTGGCTTATTCTTTATTTCTAAGTTTAGTATTCCACTTTTTTTTAATGAGAGGGTTCTTTTGATGTAGATATTACATAATTCATTTTCGAGCCCTTTGTTTAAACGGCCTTCACACAAGATGGAGATTTTCATTAAACAGTAATTTGCTGTTTTGGCAAAACATCTTCCCACATTTTTTCAAGATTATAAGAAGATCTTTTTTCTGGATGAAAAATATGAATAATAACTTCAATGGCATCAATTAGCTTCCAATCATTACTTTCTTGCCCTTCTATTCTGCAATTATCAATTCCATAGGACTTTAGTTTTTGTGCTGTTATTTCTGAAATAGCTTGAATATGCCTTGAAGATGTCCCGCTTGCTATAACCATATAGTCAGCAATTGAACTCTTATCTTTAAGGTCTATTATAACAATATCTTGAGCTTTGTTATCGTCTAAAATTTGGTGAACTTTATCTATAATTCTATTTTTCAAATTATTAATCTGTCTTTAATTTATATAATCTATTTTTAATATTTGATGAAGATATTTTTACACCTTTATCTTTTATATAAATCCATGCTTTTTTAGGGAAAATATCATTAGCTTTATAATTTTTTGTTAAATATTTATGATTTTTTCTATAAAAAACCGTTTTTTTAATTTCTTTCAGATAACCTGGTCTGCTTATTATAACAAGAGTACTAGTATTTAGAATAGATGATAATTTTTTCCATTTATGTAAAAATTTAATATTATCTGAACCAATAAGAAAAAAAAATTTTTTATCTTTATATTTCTTTTTTAAAGTGTTTAATAATTGATAAGAATATTTTTTATCAAAATCATTTATTTTTATATTTTTAATTTTACTCGTTATTTTTTTAGATAAAATTTTTCTTTGTCTAAAATTATAAAAATATTTTTTTTTTACCAAAGGATTTTTTTTAGATACAGACCATATTAATTTATTAAGCTTTAATTTTTTTATAAATAATTTCGCTATGTGAAGATGTCCTTTATGAGGAGGGTCAAAAGATCCTCCAAAAATTCCTATTCTCTCTTTTACCCTTTTATTCAAGGACGTATTTGACCTTTACCGTTAACTACATATTTGTAAGTAACAAGCTGTTCTAATCCTACTGGTCCTCTTGGATGCATTTTATTTGTAGAAATCCCTACTTCTGAGCCAAGACCAAATTCATATCCATCAGCAAATTGTGTAGAGGCATTTGTCATTACAATTGAGCTTTGAATTTGCTTAGAAAATTTAATTATGTTTTTTTTGTCATTAGAAATTATACATTCTGTATGGTTTGTTCCATATTTTTTTATGTGGTTGATTGCTTCATCAATATTATCAACAATTTTTACTGAAATTTTTGAATCCAAGTATTCTGTACTCCAGTCTTTTTCTTTTACTGGCAATGTAAATCTAAATATTTTTTTTATATTTTTATCACCAATAATTTTACAACCATGATTATTAAGTTTTTCTAAAATATGTTTAATATCATTTTTTTTAACGGACTTATGAATTAATAGAGTTTCAGCCGCACCACAAATACTTGTTCTACGTAACTTTGAATTAAATATAATCTTTTCTGCTTTTTTTAAATTATAAGATTTGTCCAGATATACATGACATAAACCTTCCAAATGTCCTATTGTAGGTACACTTGATAAGTCCAAAACTTTTTTAACTAGTCCTTTTCCTCCACGAGGAATTATGATGTCGATATAGGCAGACATTTGGGAAAGCATTAGATCTACTAATTTTCTATCTGTATTATTTACTAATTGTATACAATCTTGGTTAATCTTATTTTTTTTTAAACTAGTTCTAAATAAATTAGAAATTGCAATATTTGATCTAAAGGCCTCTTTGCCACCCCTTAAAATAGCAGCATTTCCTGATTTGAAACTCAATACTGATACGTCAGAAGTAACATTTGGCCTTGCTTCATAAATAACACCCAGCACACCTATTGGCATAGTTACTCGGTTTATAACTAATCCATTTGGCCTTTTCCATTTGGCTAATATTTTATTTGTTGGGTCTTTAAATGATATAACTTCTTCAATTGAAGCTAGGATAGATTTGATTCTATCTAAATTTAACATACTCCTGTCTATTAAATTATCCTTAAGCTTATTTTTTTTGCTATTAATAATATCAATTTTATTTGCATTTAGAATTTGCTTAGTATTATTTTTAAATTCAGAGTAAAAAGTTTTAAGTACATCATTTTTTTTCTTATCATTAATATTAGATAACTCTTCCGAAGCTTTTTTTGCTTTTTTTCCTAATGTTTGAATATATTTTAATTTACTCATTTATTTAGCACCATATTATCAATATGTATCACCTCACCTCTAGAAGTGTATCCTAAAATATTTTTAATATTTTCACTTTTCACTCCTTTGATTTTTAATATTTCTTCACTTGAGTAAGAAACAACGCCTGTTCCAATTTTTTTCTTAGATTTATTAATGATTAATACTGTGTCACCTCTATAAAATTTTCCATTTACGTCAGTGATTCCTACTGGCAATAAACTTTTGCCTTTTTTAATAGCGTTAATTGCTCCAGTGTCAGCTGTAATGGATCCTTTATTTTTTAAACTACTTAATATCCATTTTTTTTTGGCATTATACTTATTAGTAAGTGGTGTAAAAATTGTATAAAATTTATTTTTTTCTAATTTTTGAATAGGATTATTTACCGTACCACGGGTTAATATCATTTTACATCCAGCATTCATGCAAATTTTAGCAGCATCAATTTTTGTAATCATACCCCCGGATCCGTAGTCACTGATACTTTTAGTTGCGCTTTTTATAATATTATTAGTAATTTTTTTTACCTCTCTAATATGTTTTGCATTTTTAAACTTTCTTGGATCTTTGGTGTAAAGTCCATCAATATCAGAGAGCATAATAAGTGTATCAGCAGACGATATTTGAGCTACACGAGCAGCTAATCGATCATTATCTCCGTACCTTATTTCATTTGTAGCCGTCGTATCGTTTTCATTTACAATTGGAATACTTTTAAATTTAAATATATTTTCGATTGTATCTTTGGCATTCAGTGCCCTTCTTCTGTCCTCTGTGTCTTCAAGAGTTAATAAAATTTGAGCAATTTTTATTTTTTTTTTAGATAAAGAATTTTTAAAAAGATTGATCAACTCAATTTGACCGATAGCTGAAACAGCTTGAAATTCTTTAAGTTTTAAATTTTTCCTATTTATTTTAAGATATTTACATCCCAAAGCAATTGCCCCACTAGTTACAATAATTACATCAATTTTTTTTTTATAGAGATTGGCTATATCTTCTGAAAGTTTATTAACCCAATTTTTATTGATTTTGTTATTTTTAATCAAAAGAGAAGATCCAATTTTAATTACTACTCTTTTTGTTTTATTTAATATCATTTTAATGCTCTTAATAATTCTTTAATATTGTTTTTTTGTAAAATTGAAATTTGAAAAAAATCTTTTTTAAAAGATTTTTTAAACTCCTCTACTTTCTTTTTAATTTGCTCGTCTTCCAGTAAATCTAGTTTATTTAGTGCCACAATTTCTCTTTTGTTAATAAGCTCTGGACTATATTTCTCAAGTTCATTTCTTATAATTTTATACCGATCAAATAAATTATCTTCATTTGCATCAATTAAATGTAATATACTTTTGCATCTTTCTATATGTTTGAGAAATTTGTCTCCAAGACCAACGCCTTGATGTGCACCCTCAATCAATCCAGGTATATCAGCAACAACAATTTCTTTTTCATCAATACTTAAAACGCCCAAGTTGGGGTTTAAAGTTGTAAATGGATAATCTGCAATTTTTGGTTTTGCTCTAGTCGTTAAAGATAAAAAACTCGATTTCCCTGAGTTTGGAAAACCGACAAGACCGATATCAGCTATAATTTTTAACTCCAACCATATTTCAAACTCTTCCCCCAGAGATCCATTCGTAGTTTTTCTTGGTGCTTGGTTGGTAGAGCTTTTGAATCTTGTATTACCCAAACCTCCTTTACCGCCAGTTGCAATTTTTATTTTTTCTCCTTCAGTAACAAGATCGTACAAAAGTGTTTTTTTATCTTCGGCATAAACTTGTGTTCCAACTGGTACTTTTAAAATTAAATCATCCCCAGATGCACCTGTTTTATTACTACCTTTTCCGTTCTCTCCTCTCTGTGCTTTAAAGTGTTGAATGTATCTATAGTCAATTAAAGTATTTAAACCATTTACTGCTTCTAGAATTACAGATCCACCATTTCCTCCATCACCACCATTTGGACCTCCAAATTCAATAAATTTTTCTCTACGGAAACTGCAACATCCATTTCCACCATCTCCAGCTTTAACAGTAATTTTAGCTTGATCTAAAAACTTCATAATAAAATATTAAATTAATTTAAGACTAATGTCTTAATATGATTTAGTGGGGAACTACAGAAATGAAAGTTTTTCCAAATTTTTTCTTTTGAAACTTCACAGTCCCTTCAATTTTAGAAAAAATAGTATGATCTCTTCCCATACCTACATTTTGACCTGGGTACATTTTAGTACCTCTTTGTCTATAAATAATATTTCCTGGAATAACTTTTTGGCCACCATATTTTTTTACGCCAAGTCTACGACCTTCACTATCTCTTCCGTTTTTCGATGAACCACCAGCTTTTTTAGTTGCCATAATTATTTATACCACTACGCACTTTTTTTAGTAGTAGTTTTATCCTTTTTTACTTCAGTTTTTTTTGCTTCAGATAAAAGTTTTCCACCTTTACCAAAGATTTTTGTAATTTGTACAACACTCATTTTTTGTCTATGACCATTTTTTCGTCTTGAGTTATGCCTTCTTCTTTTCTTGAAAATTAATACTGTCTTATTTTTTGTTTGCTTTACAATTTTTCCCTCAACTTTTGCACCTTCAATTAGAGGAGATCCTAGTTCCATATCTTTGTTATTATTAATCAAGAGCACTTCTTTGAACTCTATAGATTTGCCCTCTTCTTGAGGAAGTTTTTCTATTCTTAATTTGTCATTGGCGCTCACTTTGTATTGTTTGCCACCTGTGTTGATTACTGCAAAAGTCATATTTTTAATTTGGCGCAATATAGCCACCACTGTTATTATGTCAAGAAAACAGGGGATACTTAATTAAAAATTATCCTTTAATTCTCTTAGTTTTTTAAAGACCATTTGAGGTTCTGATCCTTTTAAACCAAGTTTTTCAATTATTGTATTTTCATCACATCTAAAAAAAATATTATTCTTTTTTTCATCAGAAATTGTAGTTGGTATAGTTGGCAATCCTTTTTGTCTGAGTTCTCTAACCTCATCTTCTCTTTTTTTTAAATTATTATTATCAGCATCATATGCTAAGCAAAATTTTAAATTGTTTTCCGTGTATTCATGACCGCAGTATATTTTTGTATTTTCAGGGAGAGATTTTATTTTCATAACTGATTTATACATTTGTTCAGGTGTACCTTCAAAAATTCTTCCACATCCAAGAGAAAAAACTACATCTCCCACAAAAGCTAATTTATTTTTTTTAAAAAAATAAAAGATATGTCCGCTAGTATGTCCTGGTGCAAAATTTAACTCAATTTCTTCATCTTCAAAATTAAATATTTCTTTATCTTTAATTTGAATATCGATACCTGGAATCCTGTCAGAGTCATTTTTAAAACCAATTATTTTACAATTATATTTTTCTTTTAATTCATGATTGCCACCAACATGATCAGCATGGTGGTGAGTAATTAAAATATACTCTAATTTTAACCCAAGTTTTTCTATTGAATTTATGACTGGCTCAGCTTCAGCTGGATCTACCACAATAGCTTTTTTTGTTATAGGATTAGAAATAATATAAGAATAGTTATCTGATAGACAATGAACTAAATTTACCTGCAATAAACTCATAATGTATTTAGATATTTTAAATTATCAGAAATTTTATGTTAGTGCTATTGGAAAGTTTATAGCTCATCGTATTGAAAACCAATTAAAAAAATATTGTTACCTATATGACAACCAGAATATTGGATGTTTTGGTTATGCTCATCCTTATTTAAGTTTTTTAAAAGAATACAATCTTTCAATTTCTTACTGTTATTCTAAAAGAATGGGTATATCTGATGAGGCTGTAATCAAAGGTAAAAAAATTTTAATTGATGAAGAAAGAATACCTTTTCAAGACTCTTTTTTTGATCATGCCTTTTTAATTCATTATTTAGAAAATAATCATAATACTAAATTGAGTCTTAGAGAAATATGGAGATCATTATCTCCAGAAGGTAAATTATATATTATTATACCAAATAAAAAATCATCTTGGTATTTATCTGATAAAAGCCCTTTTTCTTCTGGTAATGGATTTTCAAAAAAACAGATTAGTCAATTATTAGAGGAAAGTTTTTTTGACATACAATCAATCGAACGATTAATTTATTTTCCAAACCTAAATATTAAATTTATTAATCATGATTTTATTGAAAAATTTGGCTCGATTTTATTTAAATACTTTAATGGTGTTTATTTTTGTGTTGTTAAAAAAAGAATTTACGCAAATATAAAAAGACAAGATTTAATTAAGTCAAGCTTGGTTAAAAAAGTGATAAAAAAAATATAATCTATTTACTTACAACAAATACACCTAATTCTGAGACTAAATTTTTAATCTCTAAATTATTTGATGTAATATCACTGATTTTATTTGAAGAAATTGAAATTGATTTAATTACATTGATATTATCTAACGAACACAAATTATAAAAATCTTTGATTGAACTCATATGTAAATTTGGAGTGTCATACCAAGAATGTGGTAGTGTTTTTGTAACTGGCATTGTCCCTGTTACCAATAAATTTAATCTCACTTTCCAATAACCAAAATTTGGTATCGTAATTATTGCTTGTTTAGCAATTCTTAGTAATTCATTTAAAACTTTTCTTGGTTCATAAAACTGCTGAATTGCTTGGTTTAATATTGCTATATCAAATGATTGATTTGGATAGTTTACTAAGTCTTTTTCAGCATCACCCTCAACAACCGCAAGTCCTTTAGCTAGGCATTCTTGAACATTTTTTTGATTGATCTCCAAACCTCTTCCGTCAATTCTTTTATTTCTTTTTAGATAAAGTAATAAGTTACCATCGCCACAGCCTACATCGAGCACCTTAGAGTTTATATCAATTAATCCTGCTAGAACATCATCTTGAATTTTCATTTTTAAAGTCCTCATATGTAGAGTCTAGAAAACCTTTTAAGGTTTGGAAAAACTCTGGTTCATTAACTAAAAAAGAGTCATGACCATTATTTGTAACAATATTTACAAAACTAACTTGTGCACCTATAGAATTGAGAGCAATGACTATTTTTTTACTTTCTTCAGTTGTGTAAAGCCAGTCAGTTGAAAATGAAATAATACAAAATTTTACATTAGTATTTTTGAAAGCTTTTGATAAATCACCATTATTTAATTTATATAGATCAAAATAATCCATAGCTCTTGTAATATATAAATAAGAATTAGCATCAAAACGATCTACAAATGCATATCCTTGATATTTTAAATAGCTTTCAACTTGAAAGTCAGCATCAAATGAGAAGTTCAAACCGTCTCCTTCTTGCAGTTTTCTTCCAAATCTACTTTGAAGTCCTTGCTCAGATAAATAACTAATATGACCAGCCATTCTTGCAACAGCAAGTCCATTTCTAGGAACTTTTCCTGATAAGAAATAATTTCCAGAGTCCCAATTAGGATCTGCCATAATAGCTTGTCGCGCTAATTCATTAAAAGCTATATTTTGAGCAGAGTGACTTGCCGCACATGCAATTGGTACTGAAGAAAAAGTTCTTTCAGGATACAATGAGCAAAATTGTAAAGCCTGCATACCGCCCATTGATCCACCTAAAACTGATAAAGTTTTTTTTATTCCTAAAAAATCTAATAGGTGAGTTTGTGCACTTACCATGTCTTTGATTGTAATTACTGGAAAATCGAGACCATAAGGTTTGTTTGTTTTCGGATTAATTTCTTTTGGACCTGTGCTGCCCATACAGCCACCTAGGACATTGGCACATATTACAAAATATTTATCGGTATCTATTGGTAATCCAGAGCCTACTACTTGATTCCACCATCCCTCTCGACCAGTCACATTATTTATACCAGTTACAAACTGATCTCCTGATAGAGCGTGAAAAACTAAAATCGCATTTGATTTAGTTTCATCTAAGTTGCCATATGTCTCATAGGCAATATCAAATTTTTCTAAAGTTTCACCACAATCTAATTTAAGCGGCGCATTTATGGTGATTTTTTTAACTTTACTGTAATCAATATTCATTTTTAAAAATCGCTTAGCGATTTCCTCTTTAGCTGTTTGTTATCGCCCGCAATTCGGTAAATCGGCGGTGCCGTTTTGTACTAAAAGGCTGATTCTTTGTCAAACTATCAACTTCTTTTGATTGTATTCTAGAAGTGTTGTAAGTACTTGAAAAATGACTTTACCAAAGCCAAAAACTGTAAATGTAGATTTGTATATTGGTGGACTATCAAATATCCAAAATGTTTCAAATCCAGTTAAATTATCTGCGAATGAGTCTGCTCTTGGTCCTTCGCCCAAGGTTCTAGAGATATTTAAGAGTGGTTTTAATTTAAAAAAATATCCTGATGGCAAAAGTAGCAAATTAAAAGAAACAATTGCTAAAAAGTTCTCTATAAACGAAGATCAAATTCTAATTGGCTCAGGTTCTGATGAAATAATAAGTTTAATATGCCAATCATTTTTGAATAAAGATGATGAAGTGATTATGTCCGAAGACTCATTTTTAATGTACAGAATTTACTCGCAATTAAATGGTGCAGTAGTCAGGTTTGCAAAAAATAAAAATAATAAATTTTCTGTTAGCGAAACTTTAAAGTTAGTAACAAATAAAACAAAAATAGTTTTCATTGCAAATCCTAATAATCCATCTGGAACGTATATTAATTCTGATGAGCTTATGAAATTAAGAAAAAATTTGCCAGAAAATATTTTACTGATGGTTGACGATGCATATGCAGAATTTGTAACCAAAAATGATTATAAAAGTGGTTTAGATATTTTTAAAAATTCCAAAAATACAGTAGTTTCTAGAACTTTTTCTAAAATTTTTGGATTAGCCAATCTTAGATTAGGATGGGGTTTTGGTTCTAAAGAAATTATAGAAGCTGCAAACTTATTTCGACCTCCTTTTAATATATCTGGTATAGCTGAAAAAGCTGGATGTGCTGCAATTTTAGATGATGAATGGATTAAAAAAAATGTCGAACATAATGAGAAATGGTCAAAAATTATTTTTGAAAAAATTTCCTCAAAAAACATTATAACAAATGATCCTGTAGCAAATTTTTTCTTATTAAATTTTGATAATGCTAAACTTAACTCAGAACAAGCTTTTGATATATTTATAAATAATAAAATCTTACTAAGAAAAATGAATACCTATGGTATAAAAAATTCATTAAGGGTTACTATTGGTACCGATGAGGAAAATAAAACTTTTTTAGATATTTTGGATAAAAATTTTTAATGAATAATATTACAATAATTGGAATTGGTTTAATTGGCTCTTCTCTTGCTAGAGCAATCAGGCACAATTATTCAAAAGTTTTGATTAACTTTATTGATGTGTCAGAGGATAATCTTAAAAAAAGTAAAAGTTTATCTTTGGCAGATAGTTACAATACTAAAATTAACTCGGACGTTGAGAAATCAGAATTTATTTTTATTTGTACACCAATAAGTGCTTACAAAAATATTTTTAATGATCTTTCAAAACTTAATTTAGATCAAACAATTATAACAGATGTTGGATCATCTAAGGTTGAGGTTATAAAGCTAGCGAATGAATTTCTAAAGAATAAAGTTTTTGTACCAGGTCATCCGATTGCAGGAACTGAAAAAAGTGGTCCGGAAAATGGATTTAAAGATTTGTTTAAAAACAAATGGTTTATATCAAATACTTGCGAACTTTGTGACGAAACACACATAAAAAAAGTTAATGATATTTGGAAAAATTTAGGATCAAAAATAGAAACAATGAATTCTAAAGATCACGATTCTATTATGGCCATAACAAGTCATATACCTCATTTGATCGCCTATAACATTGTAGGTACTGCAAGTGAGTTAGAAGACGATATTAAGTCTGAAGTTATAAAATTTAGCGCCAGTGGGTTCAGAGACTTTACTAGAATTGCCTCTTCAGACCCTACTATGTGGAGAGATATTATGTTGAGCAATAAAACTGAAATTATTTCATTGTTAGAAAAGTTTAATAGTGACTTATCTAAAATCTTAGACGCAATTAAAAATAATGATGGAAAGTTTTTATTTGAAAAATTTAAAAAAACAAAAGAAATAAGAGAAAAAATTATTGAAGCAGGTTTAGATAAAAATTAATTATAAAAAGATTCTTCAAGTTTTTTCAAAAACTCTTCTCCCGTTAGATCCGGTTCAATAATATCTTTAAAGATAAAATTAATTTCTCCAGGATATTTTAAAAAACTTTTTTTTGGCCAAACCTTACCAGTATCTAGTTTAATTGGCAGACAGGCTATATTTAAGTTTTCATATATTCTTCTAGCACCTTTTTTAAGAGGAACATTTTCATTGTAAGGTACTCGAGTTCCTTGAGGAAAAATGATTAACGTTTTTCCATTAGAAATATTTTGCATGATTTGGTCTGAAAAATTTAAATTATTTTTAGTAGTTTTCCCACGATCAATTGGAATACAATTTAGTTTTTTTAAGCACCAACCAAACACTGGAATACTCATTAATTCTTTTTTAAGAACAAAAAAATTGTTCGGTACTATGTAATTATATACAAAAGTTTCAAACATTGATTGATGTGCAGAAGCAATAAAAAATTTATGTTCAGTTTTTAGTTTTTCAGATCCTATAATATTTACTTTGGTATTTAATAAAATCTTACACAAAAAAATAAAATACCAGCCTAATAATGAACTTAATTTCCTTAAAAAAGATGATGGTAAAATTAAAAGCGGTATTGCAATTAAACAACAAGTAATAATTCCCAGATATAAAAATATATTAAATATTAAAGATCTAAAAAAAATCACTTTAGATTATATTTTCAATTTTCTGTCTTTTTCTTACAGACTTTAATTTCTTTTTATCTATAATAATTTCTTCTATTAAAGGGCGCATATTATAATTTGAACTTAAAGTTCTTCCGTATGCACCGCAGTTTGTAATGCATACTAAGTCTCCTTCTTTAAGAATTGAATAGTTTTTATAAATTCCAAAAGTATCACTACTTTCACAAATAGGGCCTACAAATTCAATTTTTTTATTAAATTTTTTAGAATTTTTTTCAATTGGTAAAATTTCATGAAAGGCTTCATAGATAGCAGATCTTGCCATATCATTCATTCCTGTATCTATAATAATAAAATACTTTTCTCTTGTTTTTTTTACATAAATAACTTTTGAGATTATTATTCCAGCATTACCTGTTAAGAATCTTCCTATTTCAAAAATTATTTTAACTTTTTGTTTATTATAAAACTTTGCAACCTCTTTTCCAAATTTTTTAAAATCAAAATTTTTATCACCTTTATAATAAGGAATTCCCATTCCTCCACCCAAATCTACATAATCAACTTCATGATTATTTTTTCCTAATTTTAATAAAAGTTTAGATATTAATTTCAAAACTTTTTTATAAGCACCTATATCTTTAATTTGGCTTCCAATATGAACACTTAATAAGTGGATTTTGATATTTTTGAGATTTTTTTTTAAATTTAAAATTTCAAAAAAATCACTGACACTTACTCCAAATTTGTTAACCTTGGTTCCTGTTGCTATTTTTTTGTTTGTTTTAGCCTTTATGTCAGGATTAATTCTAATACCTATTTTAACGATTTTATTTAATTTTTTTGAAATTTTATTTATTGAGAGAATCTCACTTTCTGACTCTGCATTAATTGACAATATTCCCTTTTGAATAGCAAATTTTATTTCATCCTCAGTTTTGCCGACTCCAGAAAATACTATTTTTTTTGGACTAATTCCCGCTTTTAGTGCTAGTTTTAATTCCCCAGCAGATACAACGTCTGCTCCAACATTATTTTTTTTTAATTCTCTTATTACTTGGATATTGGAATTAGCTTTAACAGCGTAGCAAATTAGTGGATTACTTTTCTTTAAAGATGATTGAACTAACTTGATATTTTTTTTTATCTGGTCTGCTGAATAAATATAAAATGGGGTTTTATGTTTTTTTGCAATTTTTTTTAAATCAAAATTATTAATAAAAAGCTTTTTATTTTTGGTTTTTAAGTAATCCATTTAGATTTTGGATTTTTTTAAAATTAAATTAGTTTTCTCTTGGTAAATAGGCGCCCCCTTTTTTCCACACGAAGTAAACATAAATGAGAAAATTAATACTAAGAGAGATATTTTTTTCATTTAAATTCCTTTTTTAATTTCTTTAACATTTTAACTACATTTTTTATTGAAGTTCCACCATAAGAGGTTTTGGAATTAACAGAATTTTCAATTTTTAAAGCTTTTATCACATCAGTTTTGATTAATTTGTCAATTTTCTTAATTTCAGAGAAGCTTAATTCATTTAAAGGTAAATTTTTCTTTTCTGCGATATTAACTAATTTTGCAGATTTTTTATGCGCCTCTCTAAAACTTAAACCTTTTTTTACAAGATAGTCTGCAAAATCCGTAGCAGTTGTGTAGCCATAATTTGCAAATTTTTTCATAATTGCTTTGTTGGGAGATATACTTTCTACTAATTCTTTTGCTATTTTAAGATTTAAATTTAATATTTTAAAAGTTTCAAATACAGGCTTCTTATCTTCTTGCATATCTTTGAAGTAAGACAAAGGTAATCCTTTCATTGTAACTAAAAGAGAGTTTAAGTTTCCATATATAGCGCCAGATTTACCTCTTAATAGTTCGGCGCCATCCGGGTTTTTTTTCTGAGGCATGATTGATGAACCTGTAAGCATTTTATCGTTAATGTTGATCATATTGACAATATCTGAGTTCCATAAAATAATTTCTTCAGCAAGTCTTGATAAGTGCATGGAGCAAAGACTTGATACAAATAAAAATTCTATCGCATAATCTCTATCAGACACTCCATCTATTGAATTGTCAGTTGGTTTTAAAAATCCTAATTGTTTTGAAGTATAAAATCTGTCGATTGCGAATCCTGTTCCTGCTAGTGCAGCAGATCCCAAAGGATTCTCAGATGTATTTTTGATCACATTTGTAAATTTTTTATGATCTCTTTTGAACATTTCAATATACGCCAATAGATAATGGGAAAATAAAACTGGTTGAGCATTTTTTAAATGTGTAAAGCCAGGCATAATCACATTTTTATTTTTTTCAGCTAATTTTATTAATGCTTTAATTAATTTTTTAATTTCTATGTTTAAATTTTGTGAGGCATCAATGACCCATAATTTAAAGTCTGTAGTAACCTGGTCATTTCTTGATCTTGCTATATGTAAAAATCCTGCGTTTGGTCCAATAATTTCAAAAAGTCTTTTTTCAATGTTTAAATGGATATCCTCATTTGATTGTGAAAATTTAAACTTTTTTGACTGAATTTCTTTTCTAATTTTTTCAAGTCCATTTACAATTTTTTTAGAGATATCTGATTTGATAATCTTTTGTTTTGCTAGCATTTTACAATGAGCAATAGAACCATTGATATCTTGTTGATATAATTCTTTATCGACATCTATTGATGCATTTATTTTAGTTAAAAGTTCAGAAGGTTTAGATTTCATTCTTGTACCCCAAACTTTATTTGTTTTAGTTTTACCCATATTAATTTAATATTAATTTATGTTTCGCAATTTTATATTATTTTTATTTATATTTTTTATTCTTAATACTAATAGTGGATATTCACAACCCAATATAAGTAAATCGTTTACCAACATAATACTTCAAAAAAATCCAAAATTACTACCGAACATCGAGGTTAAAAACAAAGATGGTAAAACAATCATTTTTAATGATTTTTCCTCAAATTTAACTCTAATTAATTTCTGGGCGACATGGTGCGCTCCTTGCAAAAAAGAACTTCCAAAGTTAGATCGTTTATATGATCAAACATCTCGAGATCAGTTAAAGATAATTTTAATTAATATAGAAAAAAAGAAATTTGAGGATATTCAAAGTTTTTTAGATAATCTTTCAATTAAAAATTTAACAAGTTATTTTGATAATGATTTAAAGTTAACTAGAGAGTTTGGATTAAGAGGTATACCAATAACATTAATTGTAAATTCAGACAAAAAAGAAGTTGCAAGAGTTATAGGCGATATTGACTTTACAGATCCAAAATTTATTGAATGGGTTAAGTCTTATTAGTTATTTGCCCGTTACATATGCTAAAGACATTAAAATCACTATGGCACAAAATTGAAGCATTATTCTCATTTGCATTAATTTGTTACTCTTTCTCTTGCTATCTAAATCACCGCCTTTAAAAAACGTTTTTAACCCTCTGATAAGAACTACAGCTACTGATATCATAGCTAAAATAGCAATAAATTTTAATGTATTTTCTGACATTGGTTTGTCTCTAGCATAAAAAAGTATTAAAGATAGCAAAAAATGTCTCTTAAATATTTAGAATTAAAAAATACATCAGAGAATTGTAGTAAATTAATTTTCATTTTACATGGGTATGGAGCAGATTCTAATGATTTGTTTTCAATTGCCACATATTGGCAAAGATTTTTGCCAGGTGCTTTTTTTTGCGTTCCAAACGCTCCAAATCCATGTCAAGTTAACTCGGCTGGATTTGAATGGTTTGATTTGATGCAAACAGATAATGATAAAATTACTCAAGAAAGTTTAGTTTCTTTAGAAAAACTTCAAGAAACAATTGATCAAAAATTAGATGATCTTAAAATAGAGCATAACAAATTAATTCTAGTTGGTTTTTCCCAAGGAACTATGATGAGCGTCCAGTATGCAATAAGACAGAAGAAAAAAATTGCTGGTGTGCTAGGATATTCAGGCAAGATTTATAATTACGAATTATTAGAAAAAGAACTAACTTCTAAACCTAGAATGAGATTTTTGCATGGCAATATTGATGAAATAGTTCCAATAGATGAAATGTATAAATCAGTTGAATTTTTGAAAAAAAAAGATTTCGAAGTTGATTGTAAAGCTTATGAGGGCTTAGGACATTCTATATCGCCCGACGGTTTGAGTGATGGACTAGACTTTATAAAAAACTTAACTTCATAAAAGTTTAACTTGCGATTATTTATAAATATATGTAATTTTTAAATATGATTGCATCATCAAGTGAATATTTGCCGCTTGAAAAATGTCCGGCGCTTGTTTTAAATGCCGATTATAGACCTTTAAGTTATTATCCTTTATCATTATGGAGTTGGCAGGATGCAGTTAGAGATGTTTTTTTGGATAGAGTAAACATCGTATCAACATACGATAGAGAGATAAGAAGCCCATCTTTTTCTATGAAGTTACCCAGCGTAATTTCATTGAAACATTTTGTAAAACCATCAGAGTTTCCGAATTTTACAAGATTTAATGTTTTTTTAAGAGATAAATTTACTTGCTTGTATTGTGGTGATAAAAAAAATTTAACTTTTGATCATGTTGTTCCAAAATCTTTAGGAGGTTTGACGACTTGGGAAAATGTAGCAACAGCATGCTCTCCATGCAATGTAAGAAAAGGTGGTAAAATGCCTAAAGCATGTGGAATGATTCCATCAGTACAACCTTATAAACCAACAGAAGAGCAACTCCATCGAAATGGAAGACACTTTCCTCCGAATTTTTTACATGAAAGTTGGTTGGATTATCTTTATTGGGATGTTAAGCTTGAACCTTAATTAAATTCTCTTTGCAACTTCAATAGCAACTTTAGATCCTGTTTTTATTGCAAAGTCTAAGATACCATATGCTCCTTTTTTAGTTGCACCTTCTTCATAAGCAATATCACGATGTTCTAGTTCTTCTTGTCTAAATTTTTTGATTTTTTTTAATAATTCTTTCTCTTTGGTTTCTTCAGATTCCAAATGTTCAATTTGAGATAGATAATGTTTATCTATTACTTCTTCCACCGAAGCTGTACAAAGCATTGTAGCTTTTTTCCCCATTAGTCCTGTAACAAAACCTAAGCTTACGCCAAGCAAATCCCATAATGGTATTAACAATGTAGGTCTAACTTTTCTTTCAGCAAGTTGTTGCTCAAAATACTTTAAATGCTCTTTTTCATGTTCTTTCATTTCAGCAATTTTACTTTCCATTTCTGGATCTGATTTTAAAAGTTGTAATGCCAAAAGTTGTCCATCATAAATATTGACTGCCCCGCGTTCTCCAGCGTGATCTACTCTTATAATTTCTTCAATTTTTTTGTCTTTGTTCATTTCTAAAAATATAAATACATATTATCAAAAAAGATAAATTTGTTAACAAGTTTAGTGTTGAAAGCGATAATCCAAATAATCTAAAAGTTACCTTAGAGCAGCCAGACATACCCTGTTTTTCTAATTGCTTCAAAAGATCGCTGGTATTATTAGTATTTTTCTTAATAGAGCAAACTTCTATTTCAGAAAAAATTTTTTGTTCAATACCGACGTGATAAAATGAGATAAGTATGTTTATAGAAATTGATAAAATTAAAACATAAAGAAATTTAAAAAATTTAATTTTGTCAAAAATTAAAAAAGTTAAAATAATTAAATTTAAAAAATAAGGAATTCTTTGATATTTGCAGAGATTGCAAGCATAAACACCCATGCCATATTCGATGTAATAAACTGTTGAAAGTATTAAAATGTTTATAACAAATAAAATTTTATAGGTTTTGCTAATACTAAACATTAATTAATAAAAGATTCATAATTATTATAAATTAGATAGGCAATATAAAATCCGATCAATAAAAGCCCTGTAATTATAATCATTATTTTTCCTGAAAACTTTTGAATATATGGAAGTATCTTATGTCCAAAAAAACTAAGCAATCCTGCTAAAATAAAAAATCTTGAACCACGCGTTAAAGTAGCCACTAAAATAAATATAAAAAAATTAAAATGAATTAACCCGCTTGAAATTGTTAAAAGTTTAAAAGGAACAGGCGTAAATCCTGCAATTGCTAACAAAATAATCCAGGCCCAAAACCCTTTGCCAACTTGAACTTGATCCTTGAAACTTTTGAAACCTTCAAACCCGTAAAATTCAAAAATATGGATACCTATTTCTTGGTAAAAAAAATAGCCAATTGCATATCCAATAATACCGCCAACCACAGATGATATCGTGGCAATAGTTGCAATTTGCAACCATCTTTTTTTTTGAGCCAAAGTCATTGGTATAATCATGACATCTGGAGGTATTGGAAAAAAAATAGACTCAATTATGCATACAAAACATAAAAAGAATCTTGCACTTTTATGGGCTGCAAGAGCTACAGTTTTATTAAACAAGTCTTTAAACATAAATTATAAGAATTATAATAATGTATATATGAAATTTAAAAAAGCAGTACAAAAACCTTTTTTAATCGCAAAACAAAAAATAGGGCGAATGGCGGAATTGGTAGACGCAGCGGATTCAAAATCCGCCGGGAAACCTTAAGGGTTCGACTCCCTTTTCGCCCACCATATGGAATTTAAAAAATTAAATAATCTATTTGAGTTATACCAAATACAAAGTGAAAAATTTTCCAATTTAGATTTTTTACATTCAATTGATAAAAATAAAAAAGTAGATGCATTAAAATGGTCTGATGTATCCAAAAAGATAGAAATATTTTCAACTTTTTTAAATATCCAGGGAGTCAAGAAAGGAGATAGGGTCATGTTGGTCTCAGAGGGTAGACCAGAATGGATGATTAGTGATCTATCCATATTAGCAAATGATGCGATTACGGTTCCAAATTACACCACTTATACTCAAAAAGATTTCGAATTTGTTTTAAAAGACGCTGATCCAATAGGATTAATTGTATCAAGTGAAAAATTATTAAAAACTATTTTAGATGCATGTAGTCAAATTAATTTTCAATTTAAATTTATTATAAGTTTTGACAAAATAGAAAAGGTTCAGAATTTTCATGAGCTTAAAAAAGATTTAAATAAAAATATTAGATGCAGA
Organism: Pelagibacteraceae bacterium; assembly: GCA_022763425.1. Taxonomy (GTDB): domain Bacteria; phylum Pseudomonadota; class Alphaproteobacteria; order Pelagibacterales; family Pelagibacteraceae; genus HIMB114. The sequence goes on from JALEGD010000001.1 coordinate 240,648, forward strand.
TCTTTAAGAAACGATCCAGCTTGTATTATTTATACTTCTGGAACGCAAGGTAATCCCAAGGGAGTTGTTTTAAGTCATGGAGGAATAATTTCAAATTGTGAAGACTCAAAAAATTTAGTTGATAAGTTACAGGTTAAAAATCCTAGATTTATAACATGGTTACCATTATCACACTCTTACGAACATACAGTTCAATTCGTACAAATTGCACTCGGCGCTAAAATATTTTACTCGCCTGTTATTGAAAAATTATTAGAGAATATAAAAATTGCAAAGCCACATGTAATGACTGCGGTTCCCAGATTTTATAATAATCTTTATAATAAAATGATGAGTGGAGTTAAAAAATCATCATCTTTTAAAAAAGAATTGTTTTTAAAAACTGTAGAATTGGGATCAAAGGATTTTAAAAATCAAAAGCTTTCTCTAATAGAAAAATTTATAAACTATTTATTAAGTATCTTGGTAAGGAAAAAAGTAATTAAAAATTTTGGTGGAAATTTAAAAGCATTTGTCTCAGGTGGAGGCCCTCTAGATCAAAATGTTGGATTATTCTTAAATTCTTTAGGTCTAAAAACATTGCAAGGTTATGGCCTAACGGAAACTTCTCCAGTGGTATCATGTAATCCAGTCAATAAAATTAAGATAGAAACAGTTGGAGCCATTTTTTCTAACAATAAGGTGAAAATTGCTGAGGATGGTGAAATACTTGTTAAGGGTGAAAATATAATGTTGGGGTATTGGAAAAACGAAGATGCCACAAACCAAGTGCTAAAAAATGGGTGGCTTCATACAGGCGATATTGGTGAAATTGATGACGAAGGTTATTTAAAAATTACTGATAGAAAAAAAGATATTATTGTTACACTTGGTGGAGATAATATTTCTCCATCTAAGATTGAAAATTTACTTTGTCTTCATGATGAAATTGAACAAGCGTATGTTCATGGCGATAATCAAAAATATTTATCATGTTTGTTAGTTTTAAATAAAAATTTTAATGAAGATCAAGAAATTATAAAAAAACTTATTGAACAAACAAATAAATCATTAACAGTTATTGAAAAAATAAAAAAATTTAAAGTAGTTAAAGAAGAATTTACAATTGAAAATGAATTACTAACACCGACAATGAAAATAAGAAGACACAAAATAAAAACTAAATACAAAAACATTTTAGAAAATTTTTATAAAATTTAACTAAAAACATTGAAAACATTAACTTTTTTACAAAATAATTTTATTTTAATTTAAACTTTGAATTGAAATAAATTTTTTTAAAATTTTCTAAAAATTATAAACATTTGACTTTAATTGCGAATTAGTTTTTAAATTAACTTAATAACGAATCACATAATTAATTATGTGATGCTCCAAACTTTAAAGGGAGGAACGGAGATGGCTAAAAGAAGAAAAAAAGCTAAAAAGGCTACTAAGAAGAAAGCCAAAAAAGCTACTAAGAAAAAAGGTAAAAAGAAAAAAGCTACTAAAAGAAGAAAAAAAAGATAGTTTTTACTTTTTAAATCTTTTTACAAAAAAACGCTCTTCTCATTCGGAAGGGCGTTTTTTTTATGCAGGTGTATTAGATGTTTCTTCTACTTTTTTACCAAGAGCTTTATTAAGTCTTGCTTTACCTTCTTCTTCAGAAATTTTGAGTACAATAGATACTTCACCAAGCAATCTATCATAAGCTTTTTCAAATAATTGACGTTCACTGTAAGATTGGTCAACTGGCATGTCAGTATTCTTATTTAAATCTCTTACTACTTCAGCAATTTGATAAATGTCACCTGAATTAATTTTTTGTTCATATTCTGCTGCTCGTCTACTCCACATTGTCCTTTTAATTTTTGCTTTACCTTTCAAAATTGAAAGAGCTTTATTTATCTGGTTTAAACTAGACAGGGGCCTTAGGTGTTGTTGTTGATTAGTTGGAATCGTAAGATTTAATTTATCTTTTGTGATTTCAATTTTATAAACGCTGGCTTCGATACCTGCTATTGTAAGTTTGTCTACGGATATAATTTGACCAATTCCGTGCTTTGGGTAGATCACATAATCTTTAACTTTATATGTTCTTTTTTCAGTGTCTTGTTTTTTTATTTTTTTTATTTCAATAATTTCGTTTTGTTGAGAGGATTTAAATTGAGTATTCTGAATAGGTGGCTTTTCAACAACTTTTTTGCTTAAATCTTTTTTAGATATTTTGGGTTGTTTCGTCTTAGCTGTTTTTTTTAAAGCTTTTTTTACAACTTTTTTACTACTTTTTTTTACTACTTTTTTTGTAACTTTTTTCTTAACAACTTTTTTTGATTTTGCTTTTGTTTTTTTTGGCATAGTTGCAGTGGATTATATTATTAATACATTCTTTTCAATCTTAATTAGTAAAGAGATAATATTATTTTTTTTCGAAATACTTATTAAATTTATCTTTTTCGTCTTTATATTTTTCCCAATCATTCAATGGCTCTTTCTTTTTTGAAATATTTGGCCATTTTAGAGAATATTCTTTATTAACTAATAACATTTCTTCAACATTAGCATTTGTATCTGGCTCAATTGCATCAATAGGACACTCTGGTTCGCAAACTCCACAATCAATACATTCATCAGGATTAATCACAAGCATATTTTCCCCCTCATAGAAGCAATCTACCGGGCATACCTCAACGCAATCAGTTAGTTTACATTTAATACACTTTTCATTTACTATGTAAGTCATTTTTTAATTTTTAATTTAATTTCTCCCAAATCTTTATTTTCAATGTAAATTAAACCGGCAACTTTTCTCACTAGTCTATCTTCAAACTGACATAATTGACTATCCGAATATATTACTTTGAGCATCATTTCAACGATTTCTAGCCTATGTTTATATTTTAATTTTTTGATTTCTTTAGTCATATTAAGTATTTCAACAGAATCTTTTTCTTTTTTTTCAGAGTAGCTATAAAGTTTATCTATGTAATTTTTATCTTTTAATCCAAGTTTAAATAAACTTTCTTTAATTATTTTAATTTCTTTATCATCTAATTGATTATCAGTTCTTGCAGCATGTATTAGAAGCATACATGTCGCAATTTCTATGTCTTTAAAATTTTGTTTTTGATCTTTTTCTTTATTCCAAAACATTAATTAAATTTTTAGTTTTTCTAAAACTGAAAATGCATTTGATACTTGCTTTTTTTTAGTTTGTTTGGTTTTTTTAGGTAAATATTTAAACTCAGCTTCATTATCAGAGTTGATAAGTTGGTACCCTAAAATTTTAATGAATTGAATAAAATCATCTTTTGTACACCCAAGTAAATTTATAATTTTTGCATCAAGTTTAAATTTAAAATTTTTGGATCTTGATAAAATTTCAAGAAATAATCTTTCAAGAATATCTACTCTGATAATAAATTTACCAAAAGTTTCGAAGCCACAAATTCTTAAAAATTTATCATCTTTATTTTTAAAATTTTTTAAAAAATTTAATCCAAAATTTGGATAATTTATATCTTTCTTATAATTAAAACATTTCCATAAAATAGTTTTAAACTTAACTGCATTAGGCCTAATCATCCTTGGTTGGTAGATATGATATTTTCCTATTTTTATTCCTTTCTTTCTTAATTCAAACCTTTCCTGTTTTGAGACATTTTTAATAATTTCATTTGCCTCTTTTCTCTCTAGTACTCCATTATTTTCAAATAATTGGTAACTTAGACCTCGCGCAAATGAATTTTTTAAGCTTGCTTTTTCAATAGAAAGCAAGTCATTTAAATGAGTATTTTTTTCATCTTCAAGCCATTTTTCTAAATTAGTTTTTAATTGAGCATAATCATGGTCTTGAAGAGTATCATCAGTGATTAATTTGATTGAAGGATTAAGGTAATTTTTTCCAGGTTTTAATTCAGCAACTTTTTTATTTTCCCAATAAATTTTACAATCCTCTTTTAATTCTAATTTATTTAAATTTTTAGAAATAGTATTAATTCTATTTTTTAACTCTTCTTGAGCTCCAGATCTTGCAGCCTTTTTTAGTGATTTAATATCTGTGTCTAAATTTGATTTAGAATAGTCCAATTCAATTTTAAGACCATTGATTTTCCCAATATAATGATCATTAATAAATATCTTATCTTGCTCAACAATTTTAGTATCAAGCTCAATATCTTGTTTTAACCCTTTAGATAAAACACTTATTCTTTTATCAACAAAACTTTTTGTTAGTTCTTCGTGAAGTTTTTCAGATAATTTATCTTCAATATCTTTAGTTTTAGCAATCCAATAATCAGCATTTTCTACCCAGTTACTTTTATTTGAAACATAGGACCATGTTCTTACATAAGAAATTCTATTTGCTAAGCTATCAATGTTTCCTTCAAAATTATTTAAATTATTTAATTGTTGTTTCATCCAATCGTTAGTTATCTTTCCTTTATCTGAAGATAAGAAGGAGAAGACCTTATAAATTATATCAGTATGTTCATTATATGAACTTTTGGTAAAATCTGGTATTTGGCAACATTCCCATAATAATTTTACTTGGTGATTACTATTTGAAAAATTTAAATTTGATTTCTCTGAAACTAAATACCTAAAAGTACTTTCATCTATTAAATCTTTATTTCTAACAAGATTTTCGTATTTTGGTTTTAAGTTTAAGCTATTAATTAATGCAGAATTTGATGAAAAATCTAATTCAGAGTTTCTCCAAAATATATTTAATACATCATCAAATTTATGATTTTCCAATTTTTCAATTTGTTCATCAGTCAATTTTTCGCATTCACCTGTAGTTCCAAACGAACCATCATTCATATATCTTCCCGCTCGTCCACTGATTTGACCAATTTCACTATCTCTTAAATTTCTAATTTGTTTTCCATCATATTTTTTTAAACCACTAAAATATACATTTTCAATATCCATATTTATGCCCATACCAATAGCATCTGTAGCAATTAAAAAATCAACATCACCAGACTGATAGATATCTACTTGAGAATTTCTTGTTTTTGGACTTAGAGAGCCCATAACTACTGCTGCCCCACCTTTTTGACGCCTCACAAATTCTGCTAAAGCATAAACATCATCAACAGAAAAAGCGATGATAGCACTTCTTGGTTTAATTCTAGATATCTTTTTGTAACCTGAGTAAGTTAATTTAGAGAGTCTTTCACGATAAATAAATTCTGTTTCAGGGACTAAGGTTATAATTAATTTTTTAATTGTATCAGATCCTAAAAACATAGTTAATTTATCACCTCTAAAATTTAAAAGACGATCAGTAAAAATATGTCCACGCTCTGGATCCGCACACATTTGTATCTCATCAATTGCAACAAATTCGAAATTAATATCGAGAGGCATTGATTCAACTGTACAAAGATAATAATCAGATTTCGGAGGTATAATTTTTTCTTCTCCTGTTACTAATGCTACACGTTCTGGGCCAATTCTATTTACAATTTTGTCATAAACTTCTCTAGCAAGTAACCTTAATGGAAATCCGATTACTCCATTACCGTGCTCGAGCATTCTTTCGATAGCAAGAAAAGTTTTGCCTGTATTGGTAGGACCCAGTATAGCTAAAATTTGAGAATTGGTTACTTGTGTCATAAAATTTTTGACCCACTATATTTTGATAAAGTATAAGAACAAATTATGGATAAAAGGCGACCGAATCAACCATAAAAATGTTCTTATTTAAACAATGGTCTTTTTATGGAACTGAGTTTTAGAGATTTTTTTTCAAGTTCAGAAATAACATTGCGAATTTTCATTTTTACCACTTTCTTTCTTGGTCCAAATGCGTGAATGCATTCTTTTTTATTAATTGAAATTGCAACATGTCCTTTCCAAAATAAAAGATCTCCTTTTTTAATTTGTTTTAAATTGATTTTTTTTTTAAAAAATTTTTCTTGATCCTTACTATCTCTAGGACATTTGAAAAAATTGTTTTTCATTAGTTCTTGAACTAATCCAGAGCAATCGATACCATCAATAGTATTACCACCCCATACGTACTTAACATTTGTAAAAATTTTAATTTTTTTTAAAAAATTAATTTTTTTAATTTTTTTGATTAATTTTATGTCAGTGTTTTTTATCCATAAATCACCAACCATTGAAAATTTCGCACCTATTTTGGAAATATAAATTTTGGAATTTAAATATAAATATTTCTTAGTTTTTGATTGTGCGTTATTACGTTTAAATAGGTATGCTTTACCATTGTTTACGATATAATTTTGCTTTAATTGAATATTATCGAGATGCCTTTTTCTTATATAACCATAATATTTATCATCTTGCGTATAACCATAATATAAATCTTTAATTTGTTTTAATTTAATAAATTTTTCACCAAAAATTACTTCTTTCAGCTTTTCTGATTTCGTATTAGCTTTTTTAAAAAGCGAAGATTTATTTTTTGTTATAAAATAAATATTATTCATTAAATTTTATTTTGTATTTTTTTTATAGCTTCTAAGGTTATCTCTTTAATAAAGTTTATATTAGCTTTTAATATTTCAGTAATAATTTCTAAACTTTCATAGAAATTTATAAGAGATGGGTTTGAAGAAATTACTAAATCTTTATAATGAAACGCCAATTTATAAATTATGAAAATTAAGAGAAAAAATATTAAAGTTAAAATTAATAAATATGATCTTTTTTCTTTTTTTTCTTTCGCTTTTTTTTTGTTTGATAGTCTAGATTTATTTTTTGAGGGATTCATTTCTTTCAATAAATCTTTTTGATTATCTTCTTTAATGTTTAGGGTATTGTCTAGATTTATTTTAAATTCTTGATACCACTCTTCATTACAAATTGAACATTGCAATGTTCTTCCAGGTGGTATGATTTCTTCATCTGGGATTTTAAACTTGTATTTCTTACATTTGCATTCAATAATCATATATTACTTGTATTATAAAATTTAAAACCTAATGATATCGATATCGAATATAGATTCTATAATATTAATTCAAGTAGTTTTAATTTTTTTAGCTGGCGGGATGGTCAAAGGTCTAATAGGTGTTGGACTTCCAACAGTGACGCTTACATTGTTAAGTTTCGTATTTGATATTAAAGATTCAATATCAATCATATTAATTCCAGTAATTTTAACAAATTTTTATCAAATGTTAGATGGTAACTATTTAAGAGAAATTATTAGTGATGTTAAATTTTTTCTTATTGGGTCATTTTTATTTATTTTTCCAGGTTTTTATTTTTTAACTATATTAAAGTCAGATACTATTTTAATAATTTTAGCATTATTACTGATTATTAATTCACTCTTTTCATTGATGAAGTATGAACTTAAAATAAAGAATTATAAATCCAAAAAAATTCAATTAATAATTGGCTCAATGACAGGACTTACTACAGGGGTAACTAGTATTTATACGATGCCTTTTATTTTCCTTATTCAATCACTCAACTACTCAAAAAATAAAGTTATTCAGTTAATGGGCTTAAGTTTTTTTATATTTGCCTCCATGCAATTAGTATTATTTAGCTCATATCAAATGATTAATTTTAATAAACTACTTGTCTCTTTATTGGCATGTTTTCCAATATTGATCGGAGTTTACTTTGGTGCAGTATTAAGAAAAAGAATTAGTGAAAGTTTTTTTAAAACTTTATTTAATATGATGTTGGTTATTATGGGTGGTTTATTAATAATTAAAATTATTTTTTAGTATTTTGTTTTTTCTTAAAATTTTCTATTTCTTCTTTTGAAAGCTTTCCGTCTTTATTGGTATCGATCTTTTTTGCCAATGCCGCTCTTCTTTTAGCTTGTTCTTTTCTAGCATTGATTATTCTTTGTTTATAAGCCTCATTTTCTTTTGCATCAATTTTTCCGTCTTTATTGGTATCAACAAGATCAAATCTTTTTTCTAATGCTTTAATATTTCTATCAATAAACTCTTTTTTTGTGATTGTTTTGAATTCAGCTTTAGCGTTTGTAATTATTAATAGCGTAATAATTATTAAATTTCTTAAAATATTCATGACCCCAAGTATCATCGCTTAATAAAGCTGTAAAATTATAATTTTCTTTTATTGAGAAAAATGATTAAAAAAATTACAGGAAAACCTAAAACGGCTGTAAATATAAAAAAACTTGGGTAATCTATCACATCAACTATTCCACCAGCATATCCAGCAATAAGTTTTGGGATAAAAAGCATTAAAGAAGTGAAAAGAGCATATTGTGTAGCTGTAAATTTAATTGAAGTTAAAGATGATAAGTAAACAACAAAGGCTGCTCCAGCAAATCCACTTGCTAAATTATCTGCAATAATAATTGTTGCTAAATAAAATAAGTTTTTTTCTATGATAGCAAGAAAAGCAAATAAAACATTAGTCAATGCAGCTGTGATTGCTCCAATTAATAAGCTTTTATAAGTTCCAAATTTCATCGCAAACGTTCCACCAAGTATTCCACCTAGGATTGTTGCAATTAATCCAAAAAATTTAGAGAATGTTGCTATATCTTTAATTTCATAACCTTTTTCTAAGTAAAAAATATTCGCCATAACTCCCATCACGACGTCTGCTATTCTGTATAGCCCAATTAAAAGAAGTATCATTAATGCAATTTTTTTATATCGTTTAAAAAAATCAATAATAGGATTAATAAATATTTCACGTGATTGTTTTTTTGGTAAAAAATTAATTTTTTCTAAAATTAAAAGAGAAATCAGAGCTACCCCAAAGCTAAATACTATTTTAAAAATATTATAAAAAAAATTATAAAAATGATTTAATACTTTAACTTCTGGAATATTAAGAAAAAATATAAAAAAAATTAATATTGATAAAATAGTAGAAAAAGTAAATTTTAATTGATTTTTATAATTTATTTTTTTTACTTTATTATTGGTTGGTTCTTTACATAAGGCTGTTGAAATGAAACCTATGATCATAAAAAAACCTATAATTTGATAAACATTTTTCCATACTTCGGTTTGATAATTTTCATCGCTCATAATTGACGCTAACCAAAGACTTCCTGCGCCTGAAACAATCATTGCAATCCTATATCCTGCTAAATACATAGATGCTAGGGGTCCTTGTTTTTTTTCAGGAGCTGATTCAATCCTAAATGCATCTATTACAATGTCTTGAGTAGCGCTAAAGAAGGCAATTAGCACAATTGCAAATGCCATAAATTTTAAATTATTTTGTGGGTCAGAGAATGATGTTAATATAATTGAAAAAAAAATTAAAATTTGTGTAATAAGTAACCAACTTTTTCTGTGACCAATTTTGTGAAGCAAAGGGATTTGAAATTTATCTACTATTGGGCTCCATAAAAATTTAAAGGAGTAAGCAAAGCCAGCCCAGCTAAATAGTGTAACAGTACTTCTTTCTACACCAGCCTTTACTAGCCATACTGACAGAGTAGAAAATACAAGCATGATAGGTAAGCCGGCTGAAAAGCCCAAACCACCCATAATCATCACTTCTTTTTTTGTAAATATAGATAGATCTTTAATCATCAAATTTTATAAATTAAGATCTTAAAGGAGTTTAAATTATTTTAAAGGCGCAGGAGAATCACTCTTGCTATTCAAATAAGCAATCACATTTGCTCTATCACTGTCTTTTTTTAAGCCAGCAAAACCCATTTTTGTACCTTTTATATATTTCATAGGTTTATGTAAAAATCCGTTTAATTCTTCAAATGTCCAATTTTTTCCATATCCACTTAAAGCTGCAGAGTATTTAAATCCTTCTACTGCTCCCACTTTTTTATTTACTATACCCCAAAGACCAGGACCAATTTTATTGGCTCCACCTTTATCAATGCTATGACAAGCGGCACATTTTTTAAATACCTTTGCTCCCGCATCAATTGATGCTGATGCCAGGAGAGGTGTAATCGGGGCAAGTGATGCTTCAACTTTTTTTTCAGCTACTTGGCCAGTTGTTGTTTGCTCTACACCTTCAATTTTATATGCTGATTTTTCAGGTTTATCGACATGATAAATGACATTTCCAATTTCTTTAATACCAATGAAAACTAATGCAGTGGTTAAAATTGCTGCTGCGATTTTATTAAATTCAAAACTATCCATTACTTAATTGAAGAATTCATATATTATTTTTTGAGAGATTTAGAGTATAAATATCGTAACAGTTGTCGCACTTAATGAATAAAACAGCAATAATAATTCCAAGCCACCTTGCAGCAAAAAGACTTCCAAATAAACCTTTATTGAAAATTCACGGCAAAGCAATGATCACACATGTATGGGAAAGGTCTAAAGCCTCAAATGTAACAGATGTATTCGTGGCAACTGCAGACACAGAGATTCTTAATGAAATAAAAAATAACGGGGGTAACGCTATATTAACCGGCAAACAACATACAACTGGAAGTGATAGAATTCACGAAGCTATAGACAAATTACAACTTGATCATGATATCATTATTAACGTTCAAGGCGATATGCCTATGATAAATCCTGAAACAATTAATTTAATAAATAATTTTATGATCTCTAACCCAAATGTAAATGTCTCTACCGTAGCTAGTGAAATATCTAAAAATGAAACTGAAGATAAAAATGTTGTTAAAGCAGTCACTGAGCATGACTTAAAAAAAAATAAATTTCAAAAGGCACTAAATTTCATAAGAGAAATATCTAATGAAAAATTTTATTATCATCATATTGGATTATATGCCTACAGAAAAAATGTTTTAAATAAATTTGTAAATATGCAAAGAACTGAAAATGAAATTAATAGAAGCCTTGAGCAGATGAGATTTTTAGATCATAATATTGATGTTTTTGTTGGATATACGGATGATAATCCGTTAAGTGTAGACACCAAAGAAGATTTAGAAAAAATTAGAAAATTTATATGAAACAAAAAATTGCTATCCAAGGTGAACTTGGTTCTTACTCTCATTTAGCCGCAACAGAAATATTTGATGATATTGAAGTTGTTCCATGTAAAACGTTTGACCAAGCATTAGATTTAGTAAAAAATAATAAAGATATAAAAGCTGTTATACCAATTGAAAATTCAATTGCTGGAAGAGTTGCAGATGTACATTATTTATTGCCAAAATATAAACTAAGTGTGATTGGTGAGTCTTTTCATAAAGTTAACCATTGTTTACTTGCTCTTAAGGGTAATGATTTAAAAAATATAAAGTATGTTAAAAGCCATTCGCATGCAATTGGACAATGCCATCAAAAAATTAATAAATATAATTTAAGTCCAATTATTGAAGCAGATACAGCAGGTGCTGCAAAAAAATTGAGTGAGGATAAATCTTTAGATGTTGCTGTTATAGCATCTGAATTGGCAGCTCAAATTTACAATCTAAATATAATTGAAAAAAATTTTGAGGATATTTCAGGAAATACTACGAGGTTTTTAACAATGTCTTCAGACAAAATAAATTTGATAGATTATGAAAAAAATAAAAAATTTATTACGACTTGTATTTTTAAATTAAAAAGCTTACCCGCAGCGTTATATAATTCTCTAGGTGGTTTTGCTGTGAACAATGTTAATCTTACAAAACTTGAAAGCTTTACGGTAAATAATTCTTTTGATCAGGCATTATTTTATTTAGATATTGAAGGGCATGCTAAAGAACCCAAAGTAGAAACCGCGCTTGAAACTTTAAAAAAAAATACTGAAAGTCTAGATATTTTGGGAGTTTATTTGGCCTCTGATTATAGAAATAATCATTAGTCCACAGATTCAATCCTGTAGATTTTAATCTAAGTTGTTATATTGCTATGGGGGATTGGTAACAGGTGGATGTTACGCTAATCCGGTCAGGTTCGAAAGAAAGCAGCCGTACCGTAAATTTTTCAGGTTGTTATTCAGTTCCCCGTTTTTAATTATGGACAATAACAGAAAACCACTCGCATTAAGGTATAGACCTCAAAAGTTTCAAGAACTCATTGGTCAAGATTCAATGGTTATATCTATTCAAAATGCAATTAAATTAAAAAGAATCCCGAATGCATATTTACTTACTGGTATTAGAGGAACTGGAAAAACTACAACTGCAAGAATTATAGCGAAAGCTATAAATTGCAAAGTTGATTTTGCCTCAGATCAAAAATGTAGTGAAGGAGATTTCTGTCATTGCGAGTCTATTACAAACTCTAACCATATAGATATTTTAGAAATGGATGCTGCGTCCAAAACTGGTATTGATGATATAAGAGAAATTTTAGAAGCCTCAAAATATCACCCTTCTACTGCTGAGTATAAAGTTTTTATAATTGACGAAGTTCACATGCTTTCAAAACAAGCATTCAATGCCTTACTAAAAACTCTTGAAGAGCCACCACCACACCTAAAATTTATTCTTGCAACTACTGAAGTAAAAAAAATTCCGGTTACAATTTTGTCAAGATGTCAAAGATTTGATCTGAGAAGAATTAAAGTTGAAGAAATGAAATCATTTCTTAAAAAAATCTGTGAAAAAGAAGAAGCAGATGTTGATGAAAATTCTTTAACCTTAATATCTAAATCCTCTGAAGGATCAGTTAGAGATGCATTATCTATATTGGATCAAGCGATTATTACTCATAATTTAATGGGTGAGAAGGTTACTGAAGATAAAGTTAGAACTATGTTAGGTCTTGCTGATGATACAAAAATTGTAGATTTAATGTCTTATATTGTTGAGGGTAATATCGAAAAATCAATTAATGCAGTTGAGGAAATTTTTGATATTGGAGCTGACCCCAAATTAGTACTGCACAGCTTACTAGATGTTTGTTATCTTATGACAAGAACAAAAACTCTTGGAAAAATTTCAAAAGATTTATCCGTTTCAGAGTCTGATGCCGAAAGATTGAACGCAATGGTTAAAGATTTGGACATGACTTATCTTACTATGTTATGGCATTTCTTAATTAAAGGTTTAGAAGATCTAAACTTATATCCAAATCTTTCAATTGCTTTTCAAATGCTTTTAACAAGATTGTGTCATTTAAAAAATATGCCTGATCCGCAATCAGTTTATGAGAGTAAAGAGGAATCTAAAATAAATACTGAGTATAATAAAACTTCAAATCAAAAAATTAATCTTCAATCAACTACACAAATTAAAAATGTTTCCCAAGAAATTGAAAGTCCAAAGCAAAATTTAAATCAGAATAATTTGACTTCAAAAATTAATAGTTTTGAAGAACTCATTTCATTAGTAGAAAAAAATAAAGAAATTGAACTTAAATTTGATCTTGAAAGAAATGTAAGACTTGTAAAATTTTCTGAAGGAAAAATTGATATTGAATTCAATGAAAAATTATCAAAAAATTTTATAAAAAACCTGACTTCACGATTATTAGAGTGGACTGGAAATAGATGGATTATTACATTATCGAAAAGTAAAGGAGATCAAACAATTTACGAAAAAAAAAATGAAGTAAAAAAAATGCTATTTGAGGATGCCAAAAAAACTGAAATTTATAAAAAAGTTATGGAGCTTTTTCCTAATGCAGAATTAACAAATGTAAAAGAGGCAGGAAAGAAAGAAGAGGATATATAAATGGATTTTAGCAAAATGCTTAAGCAGGCGCAGGAAATGCAACAAAAAATGATGGAAGCAAAAGATGGACTAAAGAATGTAATTGCAGAGGGTGTATCTGGTGGTGGAGCGATTAAAGTACAAATGAATGGTCATTTTGAGGTAATAAAAATTGATATTAGTGATGAAATTTTAAAAGAAGAAAAGGGTGTTTTAGAAGATTTAATAGTTGCCGCGACTAATAATGCAAAAAAAGAAGTTGAAGGTAAGACGCAAGAAGAAATGTCCAAACTTACTGGTGGATTTAAAATGCCACCAGGATTTAAGTTTCCGATGTAACGATGAAATTCACTGAACCTGTATTAGATAACTTAATCAGCCTAATATCACGCCTTCCCGGTTTAGGGCCAAAATCTGCAAGAAGAATTGCATTACATCTTTTTAAGAACAAAGAAAATTTAATGAAGCCTTTAGCGGATACGCTGGGTATTGCCCATGAAAAGATTTTAAGATGTAAAATTTGTGGCGCTATTAAATCTGTAGATGCAAATTGTACGATTAGTAAATGTGAATATATCGATAATTCTTATGATCAGCTTTGTATTGTTGAAAATATAGCGGATATGTGGGCAATGGAGGCAACGAATATTTACAAGGGTCATTATCATATTCTTGGCGGAACTTTATCGGCCTTAAATGGTTCAGATCCCGAGTCTTTATTGATTGGCTCTCTTATAGACAGAGTAAAAAAAAATAATGTTAAAGAAGTAATTATTGCAACTTCAGCAACAATCGAGGGTCAGACTACTGCACATTATATTAATGATAGTTTGAAAAACCTAAACATTAAAATTACTAAATTAGCACATGGCTTACCAGTTGGAAGTGAGATTGAATATTTAGATGATGGAACATTATTTTCAGCTTTTAAATATAGAAATTCTATAGGAGAAAAATAAATGTCAGTGTTAGAAATTCTAAAAGAGCCAGATCCAATTCTTAGAAAAAAGTCTGACGAAGTTTCAAAAGTTGATAATGATATTAGAGCGTTGATGGATAATATGCTAGAGACGATGTATCAAGCACCAGGTATTGGGCTTGCAGCACCTCAAGTTGGAATTTTAAAGAAAGTAATTGTTATAGACCTTGCAAAAGAGGATGAGCCAAAAAAACCATTATTTATTGTAAATCCAAAAATTATTTGGAAGTCTGATGAATTAAGTTCTAGGGAAGAAGGATGCTTATCTATCCCTGGATACTTTGCAGAAGTAGTTAGACCTACAAAATGCAAACTTCAGTATCTTGATTATGATGGCGAGCAACAAGAGATTGAAGCTGAAGATCTCCTATCTACTTGCATTCAGCATGAAGTGGATCATTGTGATGGTGTACTTTTTATCGATTATTTATCAAAGTTAAAAAAAGATATGATTATAAAAAAATTAATTAAAGCAAAAAAAGAACAACAAGTTTAATAATCGAAATATTATGAAAATAGCATTTATGGGAACACCAAGTTTTGCTGTTCCTGCACTTAAAAAAATTAATGAAGTCTTTAAAGTTGATACTGTATTTACTCAACCTCCAAGAAAATCTAAAAGGGGAATGAAAGAGTTATCGAGCCCAGTTCATGAAATATCAAACCAATTAAATTTAGACGTCAGAACGCCAAATCGATTAAATGATGATTTAGAATTTTTTAAATCAAAAAAATTTAGTTTAGTAATTGTAGCTGCCTATGGGCAAATTATACCAGATGATTTTTTAAAAGAATGTTTGTTTATTAATATTCATGCATCGCTTTTACCAAGCTGGAGGGGCGCAGCTCCTATACAGCGGTCATTAATGAATAAAGATAAATCTACAGGGATTTCTATAATGAAAATTGAAAAAGAGCTTGATAGTGGACCAGTTTTACTAAAACAAAGCCTTCCAATAAATATTTACTCTAAGCATGGGGATGTTGAGCATAAACTCTCCGAAATCGGATCAGATTTAATTGTAAAAGCTATTGAGCTTATAAATGAGGGTAAATATGAATTTAAAGAACAAAATCATAATTTAAAAACATATGCTAAAAAAATTACAAAGGAAGATGAAAAAATTATTTGGAATATGGAAGCCGAAACTGTTGTTGCTCGCATACATGCGCTAGCTCCAAGCCCTGGGTCATATTTTGATTATAATAAAGAAAAATTAAAAATATTCGAATGTAAGTTATCAGATAAATTAGCGGAAAAACCAGGTCATATTCATATTGTAGATGAAAGTCTTTTTGTTGCTTGCAAAGATAAATATATTGAAATTTTAGAAATCCAAAAACCCGGTAAAAATAAACAAAAAATTAAAGAATTTCTTAAAGGTTATAAATTTAATTGATGCCTCGTTATAAAGCTGTTGTTGAATATAATGGTACAGATTTTGAGGGTTGGCAGTCACAACCCAATGGAAATACAGTTCAGCAAATAATAGAGAAATCTTTTTTAGAAATACAATTAAATAAAACAAAAATTTTTGGCTCAGGAAGAACAGACTCGGGTGTTCATGCTGTAGGGCAAGTTTTCCATTTTGATTACGAGGATAAACTTGATTGTAAAAAAATATTACTTGGACTTAATCATTTTTTAAAAAAAAAAAATATAAGCATATTATCTTTAGATTTTACAAATAATAATTTTGAGTCTCGTAGAGATGCAAAATTAAGAACGTACACATATAAAATCTTAAACCGTATAGCTTCGCCGGCAATTCTAGAAAATCAGGTTTGGCATGTAACAAAAAATTTAGATTTTAAATTAATGCAGGAGGCTTCTCAAACATTTCTTGGATCACATGATTTTACAACCTTTAGAGCTTCTTCTTGTGAAGCTACATCTCCGATAAGAGAAATAACTTATTCAGAATTACAGAAAAATAATGATCAAATCATTTATACAGTTAAATCAAGATCATTTCTGCAGCATCAAGTAAGGTCTATGGTTGGTGCCATTAAATTTGTTGGAGAAAAAAAATGGTCATTGAAAGATCTTGATGAAGCTTTAAAATCAAAAAATAGAAATAATTGCGCAACACCTGCACCTGCATGTGGTTTGTATTTAGAGAACGTTGAATATTAAAATGGAAAATAAATTATTATGGAGCGCAGATAAAACTAGAAAGAAAAATTCCAATATAAAAAATTTTGCTGATAAAATTTCTCAGAAATATAAAATTGATTTTAGTGATGAATTTTTAAAATTACATGATTGGTCAATTAAAAATCCTTCTAATTTTTGGAGCGAGTATTGGGATTATGCAAATATTATTGGAAAAAAAGGTAATCAAATAATAGATAGTGATAAAGTTTTTTACAAAAATAAATTTTTTTCTGACTCTAAAATAAATTTTGCAGAAAATTTATTAATTAAAAATAACAATGATATTGCAATTCATTCATTAAAAGAAAATGGTCTAAATGAGTCTGTTACATGGAAAGAGCTTCGAGAAAAAGTTTTTAAAATTTCATCTTTTTTAAATAAAATTGGATTAGTTAAAAATGATCGTGTTGCAGCATATGTGCCCAATGTTATTGAAACAGTAATAAGCTTTTTAGCAGCTGCCAAAAATGGATGTATATGGTCAAGCTGTTCACCAGATTTCGGCATTCAAGGTGTAGTAGATCGCTTTAAACAAATAGAGCCAAAAGTTCTTTTTACTTGTGATTATTATTTTTATAATGGGAAAAAAATTGATGTCCTCAATAGGATTCCAGACATTTTAAAACAAATACCCTCAATAAAAAAAGTTATAGTTTTTAGTTACAATAAGTCAGATTCTACAAAACATGATTACGATAAATTTGATGAAATTTTAAAAGCATCCGATGAAAACAGTAATTTTGAAAGATTTGAATTTAATCACCCTATTTACATTTTATATTCTAGCGGGACTACAGGGATTCCAAAGTGTATCGTACATGGCGCTGGCAATGCTTTAATTGAACAAAAAAAAGAACTATCGATTCATTGCGATGTAAAAGAAAACGATAAAGTTTTTTATTTCACAACCACTGGATGGATGATGTGGAATTGGCAGATTGCAGCTTTATCATGTGGGGCATCAATATATTTATATGATGGTTCACCTTTTTATCCCTCTCTTGATGTGTTGATTAAATATTGTGAAAAAAATAAATTCACATTATTTGGCGTTGGTGCAAAATATATCGACCATCTAAAGAATGAAAAATTTGATGGTTTGAAGTACGATTTAAGTAATCTAAAAACTATTACATCTACAGGATCACCTTTGGTTAGTGAAAGTTTTGAATATATTTACAAAAATATTAAAGAAGATGTTCATTTGTCATCAATCAGCGGAGGAACGGATGTTGTTGGATGTTTAGTAATTGGCAATGTCTTGCAATCTGTTTATGCAGGAGAAATTCAAAGTCCAAGTTTGGGAATTGAAATTGATATTCTAGATGACGATGGAAATAGTATTTTGAGTGATGAAAAAGGAGAATTGGTTGTTAAAAAACCTTTTCCTTCAATGCCTGTAAAGTTTTGGAATGATTCTGATGAGACAAAAATCAAATCTGCATATTTTGAAAAATATAATAATATTTGGCATCACGCTGACTATATTCAAAAAACTAAAAATCAGGGATACATAATTTATGGAAGATCAGATGCCACATTAAAGCCTGGAGGAGTTAGGATTGGAACTGCCGAAATTTATAGACAAGTTGAAAGTTTTGAGGAAATTTCAGAAGCTTTAGTTATCGGACAAAACCATAATGATGATGTAAGGGTCGTGCTCTTTGTTAAGCTTAAAGAGGAAATGGTTTTAAATGATGAATTAATTAAGAATATTAAATCTAAAATCAGAAAAAATTGTTCGCCAAGACATGTTCCTTCAATTATTAAAAGTTGCCCAGATATCCCAAGAACCAAAAGTGGAAAAATTGTAGAAATTGCAGTTAGAAAAATTTTAAATAAACAAAAAATTAATAATATAGAAGCTCTTGCAAATCCAGAAGCATTAGAGTTTTTTAAAAACTTAAAAATTTAATTTTCAATCAAAGCTTTAACATGTTCATAGGCACTTTCTTTAAGTGCATCAAGATCATAACCACCTTCCAAGATTGAAACTATTCTGCCATCACAAATATTACCAGCAACATTCATAATTCTTTTGGTGATTTCATAAAAGTCCTTAGACTTTAGATTTACTTGTGCCAATGGATCTTTTTGATGAGCATCAAAACCTGAAGATAGCAATATAAATTCAGGGTTAAAGCTTTTTAATTTTTTTAAAACATTTTCAAAACTATTAAAATATATATCACTCGATGTTCCAGGGTCTAAAGGAATATTTAATATATTATTAGATGCACCTTTCTCATTTACAGAACCTGTTCCAGGATAAAAAGGATATTGGTGTGTTGAAATATATAATACGTTAGGATTGTTATAAAAAATTTCCTGCGTTCCATTTCCATGGTGAACATCATAATCAATAATCGCAACTTTTTTATATTGATAATGATTTAGTAAGTAAGCAGCTCCAACAGCAACATTATTATATATACAAAATCCCATCGCCTTATCACTTTCAGCATGGTGTCCCGGAGGTCTTACTGAGCAAAATGCATTTTTAAATTCCTCATTAACGACCTGATCAATACCTAGAATTATTGAACCCACAGCATCTAAGGCAGCTTCTTTAGATCCTGGCGATACTATTGTATCTCCATCTAAAAATTGAATTCCACTTTTTGGAAATGAAATAGAAATTTTTTCTAAATAGTTTTTATTATGAACTTTTTCAATTATACTATGATCAAATAATTTTGGTTCAAACCAGTTAATTTTTTTATCAAATTTTTTTAGTTCTTCATTAACTACTTTGACTCGATCGACTCTCTCAGGATGACCTGGCCCTGTATCATGATTTTGATATGTTAGTGATGTAATGACCGAAGTTTTCAATTAAAAAAACTTTTAATAATTTTAAGATATATAGATTTTAATTTTTTCATATCTTTAATAGATGACCTTTCATCTACTTGATGCATAGTATTACCAACCAAACCAAATTCAATGCAAGGTGCTATGTCTTTAATAAATCTAGCATCGGATGTTCCTCCAATAGTAGATAAAACTGTATTTTGTTTTGTTTCTTTTTTTATAATACTTTGAATTTTTTTTACTGTCTGATTAGGTTTAGTTAAAAATGCCGTACCAGTTCCTTGAAATTGACTTTGAGTTTTGCATTTATATTTTTTTTCATATTTTTTAATAATTTTTGAAATGTATTTTTTTAAAGAACTAAAGGTATGAAGTGTATTATATCTTATGTTGAATGTGGCATTTGCCTTTGCGGGAATGACATTATCAGCTGAATTATCAATACTAATCTTCGTAATCTCTAGATTAGATGGTTGAAAGTTTTTGTTTCCTTTATCTAAAGGTTTAGATTTTAATTCATCTAAAATTTTAATTATAGGAGTTGCAGGATTTAAAGCTTCTAGAGGATAAGCAATGTGCCCTTGTTTTCCAATAACAGTTAAATGAGTTGTAATACTTCCTCGTCTTCCAATTTTCATCATTTGACCTAATTTACTTCTATTAGATGGTTCTCCAACAATACAAAAATCAATTTTTTCTTTTTTCTTTTTTAAATACTCAACAACTTTTTTTGTTCCATTAATAGCAACACTTTCTTCATCACCCGTGATCAAAAAACTTATAGAACCTTTAAAATTTTTATTTTCTTTTAAAAATTGACTAACCGCAGCTATAAAACATCCAATGCCGCCTTTCATATCACTTACACCTCTTCCATAAAGGTAGCCTTTTTTTATTTTTGCTCCAAAAGGTTTAGTAGACCATGAAGAAACATCCCCAGCTGGCACAACATCTGTATGACCAGCAAAACATAAGTTGGGCGATTGGTTTCCGTATTTTGCGTAAAGATTAATTATTTTGTCTGTTCCTTTTTCTTGGAATGACATTAATTTACATTTAAACCCAAGCTTTTTTAGATGTTTTACGACAACATTCATTGCCCCCAAATCTTTTGGAGTAACGCTTGGTTTTTTAATTAGCTCTTGAGTAAATCTAATTTCATCAATTAGCTTACTCATCAATTAATCTCTTAGTAAATCGTTTATAGAAGTTTTGCTTCTAGTTTTTTCATCAACTGTCTTAACAATTACAGCACAGTATAAACTAGGTCCTTTTCCACTTTTATCAGGAAGAGATCCGGGTACGACAACTGAGTATGGAGGAATTTTTCCATAAATAGTTTTTCCAGTTTCTCTGTTTATGATTTTTGTAGATTGACCGATAAAAACACCCATAGAAATCACAGATCCTTCTCCAACTATAACACCCTCAACAATTTCTGATCTTGCTCCAATAAAACAGTTATCTTCAATGATTGTTGGATTAGCTTGCATAGGTTCTAAAACTCCACCAATTCCGGCACCACCTGAAACATGGCAATTTTTTCCAACCTGCGCACATGATCCTACTGATGCCCATGTATCAATCATAGTTCCTTCATCTACATATGCTCCTACATTTACAAAAGAAGGCATTAGCACTACGTTCTTAGCAATGTAAGAACCATGTCTTACTACTCCATTCGGAACCATTCTGAAATTTGCTTCTTTAAATTCTGCACGTCCCCAACCAGCAGTTTTACCTTTGACTTTATCCCACCATGTTGCATATGGGCCAGCAAGAGTTTGCATTTCATTTGTTTTAAAGCTTAATAAAATTGCTTTTTTAATCCATTGATGCACAACCCACTCATCACCTTTTTTTTCCGCAACTCTGATTTCTCCCTTATCTACTTTTTCTATGGTTGTCGTTATTGCATCTAATATTGATTTCTCTGAATTGCCGTCAATTTTAGCTCGGTTTTCCCAAGCGTCATTAATAATTTTTTCCATTATTTGCCTATAATTTTGTTAGTTTCTTTTAAAAATTCTGTAAGATTTTTTACCGTATAATGTACGTGATTTCCATCAAATCCTTTCTTACAGTAAGGATCATCATTTTCAATCCAGGCTGTTTTCATACCCATTTTATGTGCAGGCTCTAAATTTTTTGCGATATCTTCGATAAAGATACTTTGTTCACATTGGATATTAAAAGTTTTGACTAATTTTTCATAAGGTTCAACTTCTGGTTTTGGAATAAAATCGCAATCTGCAATATCAAATATTTTTTGAAAGTTTTTTTCAACGCCTAATCTTTCGATCACACGTTCCGCATGTTTTTTTGAACCATTAGTAAATATTATTTTCTCACCTGGTAAATTCTGAATTTGCTCATTAAGACCTGGATCTTTTTTTAAAAAATCATAGTCAATATCATGAACAAACTCTAAGAAATGATGTGCGTCGATATCATGCTTTTTCATTAAACCATTCAAAGTTGTTCCATGCTTATGAAAGTAATCATTTTTTATTTTTACAGCTTCTTGTTTTGTGACATCTAAATTTTCCATGATAAATTCACACATTTTTTTATCAATTTTACCAAAAACATTTGTAGTAGCGGAATACAGTGTATTATCTAAGTCAAAGATCCAATGTTTAACTGTTGCTAAATCTTTCATTTTACAATTAATGTACCAGCGCCTTCATCTGTAAACAACTCATGAAGTACCGCATGTGGTTTAGTTCCATCTATTATTACAACACCGCCTACACCATTTTTAATCGCTGAGATACAGGTTTGAATTTTCGGTATCATTCCACCTGTAATTGTTTCATTATCAATTAATGCCTGTGCTTCTGCCACGGTTAATTTTGAAATATAGTCACCATTTTTATCTTTAACGCCAGGAACATCGGTCATTAAAAGTAACCTCTTGGCTTTAACTTTTATTGCAATAGTTCCAGCTGCAGTATCAGCATTAATATTATAAACTTGACCATTTTCACCAAGACCCATTGGTGCAATTACTGGTACTTTGTTATCATTAAGAATATGATTTAACTTATCAATATCGATCTCTTCAGGATCTGCAACAAAGCCTAGCTCTGGGTTTTTAGCTTTTTTTACTTTTAAAATACTGTTTGTATTTCTTGCTGTAACTGCTTCAGCATTAGCTTTGAACGCATTAATTGTATTAACTAGATCAGGATTTATTTCATTAAGCAAAACATCTTCAACAATTTTAATTACATTTTCATCTGTTACCCTTAGGCCTAAAATAAATTTACTTGGAATATTTTGCGCTTCTAGTTTTTTTTTAATTTGAGGTCCGCCACCATGAATAACTAAATTTTTTATACCAATTAAATTACATATCGCTGCATCTTGAGCAAAAGCTTTTGTTAATTGATCGCTAGCCATGACTTGGCCACCATACTTTAAAACAATTTTTTCACCTTTGTATTTCTCTACAAATTGTTGTGCTTTTTCAATTAATGGAGCGTCTTTTTGAGGCCAAAAATCTTTTAAATCCATCAAACAGTTTTAACTTTTGTTTTTCTAATAATAACGTACTGCTGAGCCATTGTTAAAACGTTATTTACAGACCAATAAATGACTAGTCCTGATGGAAAAGAGGCTAATAAGATTGTTAGGAAAAAAGGAAAAAACATAAAGATTTTTGCTTGAATAGGATCTGGTGGTGCAGGGTTTAATTTTTGTTGAATATACATTGTAACACCCATGATAATCGGCCAAGCACCAATGATTAAAAATCCTGGGGGATCCCAAGGTATCAAGCCAAATAAATTAAATATCGATGTTGGATCTGCAGCAGATAAATCTTGTATCCAACCATAGAAAGGAGCATGTCTCATTTCAATTGTTACAAATAACATTTTATAAATTGCAAAAAAGAATGGGATTTGAAGCATCACAGGCAAGCAACCAGAGATAGGGTTTACTTTTTCTCTTTTATACAAATTCATCATTTCCATCTGAATTTTTTGCTTATCTTCTTTGTATAAATCTTTTAGCCTTTGCATCTCGGGCTGTAACGCTTTCATTTTTGCCATTGATACAAAAGAGTAATTTGCAAGTGGGAAGAATATTAATCGTACACCAGCTGTTAAAAGAATAATTGCAATTCCAAAATTTCCACACCATTTAAATAAATAATCAATTATAAAAAATAAAGGCTTTGTGAAAAAGTGAAACCAACCCCAATCAATTGCTAAATCAAATTTATGAAACCCTTTACTTTCAGCGTAGCCATCAATGACAGACACTTCTTTTGCTCCAATAAATAGGTTTGAAATATTTGAACCAGTTTGATTTACATTAACTGTTGTTGCATCAGTAACAATATAATTTGATTTAAATGATTTATCGTAAGAAAATTCTGCTTTAAAATTTTTTCCTTTTTCTGGAATTACAGCTGTTAACCAGTATTTATCTGTAATACCAACCCATCCTTGTGATCCATTAAATGTTTTCTTTTTTTCAACAACATCATCATAATCCTCTTCAGTTAACATCTCATCAACAATTCCAAGTAATCCTTCATGTAGAATAAAAAAATCTTGGATTTCTGGTTTTTCTTGCCTTGTAATTTGAGCATAATGAAAAAGATTTACAGTTTGGTTTGAATTATTTTTTATCTCTTCATTAATTGTAATGAGGTACTGATCATCAATTGTAAACTTTTTTACAAAAGTTAATCCCTGACCATTATTCCACTCTAATTCTACAGGAGTATTTGGTGTAAGTGTTTTATTTCCTTTTGCAGTCCATAAAGTTTGATTATCTGGCACAATTTCATTTCCTGATGTAGCCCAACCTGTTTCTAGAAAATATGCTTGGTCATATTTTTTAGGATTAAGTAAAATTACTTTTGTTTGATCACCTGTATTATCTTGATTATAATTTTTTAAAGTAACATCATCTATTAATGCGCCAGTTAAAGCTATCGAGCCCACAATGGCACTATTTTCTATTTTTATTCTGTCACTTTGATTAATGGCATCCGATCTTGTTAATTTTGTTTCAACTTTTTTTTGTGAAATAGAAGGCGCTGACGGTTTGTCGCCTTTTAATTGTTGTTGCTGAACTTGTTCTTGATTTTGTGTTTGAGGCACAGGCTCACCGTACCAAAACTGCCACATCATTATAACAAATGTTGAAAGGACTACGGCTGCAAGAACATTTTTATTTTCCATTTTTTTTCTCCACTGGATCAAATCCAGAATTACCACCCAAAAATTTAATTGGATGACATTTTAAGATCCTTTTCATACCTGAATAACACCCATTTAAAAAACCTTTTTTTTGAATCGACTCGATAAAATAATCAGAACATGTTGGCAAAAACCTACAATTCGGTCCTAGAAGAGGGGAAATCAAATATTTATAAGTTTTTATAATACTAATTAGCAAACCTGATATTAAATTTTCAATCAACTTCATTAGATAGACCTCAGTTTACTCGCAAGTTCATTAACAATATTTTGAAAATTTTCATCGTAGATTTTTGGTTTAGCAAAAATTGCATATTTAAATTTTTTTTTAAAATTATTTTTAATTTCAATAATAGCCTTACGTGTTGCCATTTTTAATCTTCTGCGCATTCGATTTCTTTTAACAGCATTACCAAGTTTTTTTGCAGCAACACAACTTAATAAAATTTCTTTGTCTTGATCAGTGTTATTTTTGTTTTTATAGAAAATTGTAAAGAGATTTGAGCTGACTTTTTTTCCAGAGAGAACTTCTTTAAATTCTTTGCTTCCGCTTAAACTGTGGAAGACTATCGTGTTCGGCATTTGTTATGCTGAAATTCTTTTTCTACCTTTAGCTCTTCTTCTAGCTATTAATTTTCTGCCGTTCTTAGTTGCCATTCTAGATCTGAATCCGTGTCTTCTGGCTCTAACTTTTTTACTTGGTTGATAAGTTCTTTTCATTGCTATAATAAATTTTGGCTCTTATAAGAAATTCTTATTTGGATGTACAGTAAAAATTATCGGCAATATTACTAATGAATAGACTATCAAAAATTAAAATTTTCCTTGGTTTAGCATATTTGGGCATTGTGAGTTTAGTTGTCATTGCCTTTTTTTATTTTGGAGCAAATACTTTTTTAAGTCCGTCATACCTAGTAGAAAATAAAAATTATATTTTTGAGTTAAGAGACCAAAATTTGTTTCTCATAAGCTCGGTATATTTTTTCTTTTCAATTATTTGGGTTTTTTTAATGGGTTTTGGAACTCCTCTAGTTATTTTTGCTGGTTTCGCTTTTGGAACAATTCTTGGATCAATATTATCAATTTTTTCGTTCACTATAGGTGCAACTTTGCTCTACTTTTTTGCAAATCATTATTTTAAAGATTTGGTAGAAAAATATTTAGGTACAAAATATGCAAGTATTAAACAAAACGTAAATCAGAATGAATTAAGCTATTTTTTTAGTTTAAGAGTAATACCTGGTATACCATTTCCAATTAAAAATTTACTTCCAGTATTATTTAACATGAAGCTGAAAAATTTTTTTCTAGCTACTCTATTTGGTGAGGCTGTACCTATTATTATTTCTGTTAGTATTTTTAGTGGTTTAAGTAATGCATTTGAAAGTGATAAAGATTTAAACCTTAATTTATTATTTTCACCTGAAATATTTTTCCCATTACTAGCATTGGCAATGATGTCTTTAATTGCAAATTTTGTGAAAAAAAAATATTTTAACAAAGGAGTTTAGATGAGATTTATTAGTTTTGAAAAAGATAAAGATATTAAAGTTGGTTTAGAATTATTAGGCCAGGGTATCATAGATTTAAACCATTCAGACAGCACTATTCCAAATAACTTAAATGATATTATTAAAAATTTCTCATCTCTAGAGTCAAAAATAAAAACATTAAACTCTCCTAGTAACATTCATTATAAAGCCGATGAGGTTAGATTTTTAGCACCTATTCCAGTACCAGTTAGAGATATTATATGTGTTGGTAAAAATTATGCTGAACATGCAAAAGAAGTTCAAAGATCATCCTTTAATACATTGCAAGGAAAACAAGCCGTTCCAACAAAACCAATTATTTTTAATAAAGCCACGACCTCAGTAATCGGACCAAATGATAAAATTGAAACTAAAAATGATGAAACTAAAACGACAGATTATGAAGGTGAGCTTGGCGTTATTATTGGAAAAAGAGCAAAAAATATAAGTAAGGCAAATGCGTTTGATATTATTTTTGGTTATACAATTATTAATGATGTAACAGCAAGAGAGTTGCAGAATAATCACAAACAATGGTTTATTGGAAAAAGTCCAGACACTTACTGTCCAATGGGACCAGCGGTTATTACTAAAGATGAAATCAATAATATTGATGAAGTAAAATTACAAACTTTTGTAAATGAAGAAGAAAGACAAATTGGAATTGTCAAAGATATGGTTTTTACCATTCCTGTTTTAATAGAAACGTTAACCAAATCTATGACATTGGTAGAAGGAGATATTATTGCAACTGGAACACCAGCTGGAGTTGGTATTGGTTTTGATCCACCAAAGTTTTTAAAACCAGGCGATAAGGTAAAAGTTTCTATTGAGCCCATTGGAACACTTGAAAACGAAGTTATTTAATCATATAAGCTGACCATGGCATTTGAATTACCAAAATTAGATTACGCAAACGATGCTCTTGCACCAGTGATGTCGCAAGAAACATTAGACTTACATCATGGAAAACATCACCAAACTTACGTTACAAATTTAAACAATTTAGTTAAAGATACAGATTTAGCTGACGCATCATTAGAAGATATCATTAAAAAAACTGCAAAAGATTCATCAAAGGCTGGAATTTTTAATAACGCGGGACAGCACTGGAACCACATTTTATTCTGGAAATGTATGAAACCAAAAGGTGGTGGAGCAATTCCTTCAGAATTAGAAAAAAGAATTGTATCTGACTTTGGTAGTGTCGATAAATTTAAAGAAGACTTTATTCAAGCTGGCGTTACTCAATTTGGTTCAGGTTGGGCATGGTTAGCAATTGATAATGGCAAATTAGTTGTTACTAAATCTGCAAATGCCTCAAACCCTTTAGTGGATAATATGAAACCTATTCTAGGATGTGATGTTTGGGAGCATTCTTATTATGTTGATTACAGAAACCGAAGACCAGATTATTTAAAAGCATTCATTAATAATCTTGTAAATTGGGAACACGTCGCTTCTCTTTTAGATTAATTTAACCAAATTTTTTAGCCTTCTTAAATAAGGATACCATCTTTGGTATATCTATTCTTTTCGTATTCACATTTCGAGGAGAAGGATGATAGCAACCAACCAAATAAACATCATTAATTTTACATTTTGTACCGTGAGCAAATTTAAATGAGCCCGAGATATTATAATTTTCTTTATAAAATCTTACACATGCATCAAAGGCAATTTTGCCAAGTGCAATAATAACTTTTTTATTTTTAAGCATATTTAGTTCTTCTTTAAAAAAACTAGAACAATTTTTTAATTCTATAGGCTTTGGTTTATCTTGGGGAGGTACGCATCTTAAAGCTAAAGTTATAAAAGTCTTTTTTAGCTTAAGTCCATCTTTGACATGATCAGAATTTGGTTGGTTGCTTAACCCGGATTTAAACAAACATTGAAACAAAAAATCTGCTGATTTATCACCTGTAAAAACACGACCAGTTCGTGTTGCGCCATGTGCAGCAGGAGCCAAACCAATTAATATTAATTTAGCATCAAGATCACCAAAACCTGTAACAGGTTTGTTCCAATACGTTTGATCTTGATAGGATTTTCTTTTTTCAGATGAAATCTTATTTCTAAATTTTACAAGACGTGGGCATTTTTTACACTTATGAACTTTTTCAACAAATGATGAAAATTGTTTATTCACTTACGTAAACTGAAATTCCTCGTTTATTAAGATCAATTTTGAACTTTTTATTTATTGGAGGAAAAGCTCTTTGTTGGCAATCTAATCGAGTGCATGTTCTACAGTTAACACCAATAGGAATTGCAGCTTGATCATCTTTTAAATTTAATTGATCGGAATAAACAAAATCTTTGGCATATTTGGCTTCACAACCAAGTCCAATACTCACCATACTTCGATGTACACCATATCGGCCTATCCCTTTTTCAACAGTTCTTGCAATACATACATACTTTTCTCCATCTGTCATTTTTGACAGTGCTGCATGAATTTTTCCAGGAGTTATAAATGCCGAGTGTATATTCCATCTTGGACAAGCTCCACCATAACGCGGAATTTGAATACCAGATAAAGATAAACGTTTAGAAATATTTCCAGCAATATCTGCTCTCAACATATGAAAAGGAATACCTTTCATTTTAGGATTTTGTAGACAAGTCACGCGGTGGGCAACTTGTTCAAAAGATGTTGCAAAAGTATGTTGAATTAATTCTAAATCATACCTGTGTTTCTTACACTCATTAAAGAATAGCTCATAAGGCATTAAAATTGCAGCAGCAGTATAATTTACAAGTGCAATTATAGTTAAATTTTTTGATTCTTCGTTTTGGAATACAAAGTCATTGAGTTGTTTTTCTATAATATCCATAGCCTCTAATTGAACAATTTGTGAAGCTGCATAAAGTTTTTTTGTTTCTAGGGTGAGGTAATCTGAAAGGTAAAGCTTTTTTTTATTATCATCATATTTTTTTGCAAAATTATCCTTTTCGGAAGGAACGATATCTTCAACATCTACTTTGTGTTTATTTTTTAAATAGTCAATTAATAATACATGACGAGTTTTATTTTTTGAATTTACTGATTTGAAAACTTTTAAGGAATAGTCTTCAAGTTCCTGAAAATAATTATTATATTTCTGCAAAAAGTCAGATACGGCCTCTCCTGGAAAACTAGATTTAAATTTTGTAATATTATCTTCTGAAATGCTTTCAACTTTTGAATAAATTTCTTTATTCCCTTTTTTGTAAAAATCACCAAGTCGAATTAATGCTTTAGCAATTAAGGGGTTGTTATTTGCAAGATCTTTAACCTCAATATTAGTAATATCTAAATCTTCAAAAATATTATCGCCTAAAAGGTCAAGCGCATCGTGATATAGATTTGCATCTTCTTTTTTTGATAAATCTTTGAGCTCAATATTCAAGACATCTGAAACTTTTAATAGTAAATCGACATTTACATTTCTTTTTCCAGATTCAATTAAGTTTAAGTAGCTTGATGAAATCCCTAATTTTTCAGATAAATCAGCTTGTGAAATTCCTGCCTTTCTTCTTGTATTTTTAATTTTAAATCCAATTTGATTTTTCATAATTTACAAAATTTACAAATTGAAAATACTTAGTCAATATATATTTACTCAATTTACAAGCAAATTAGCCATTTTTATTGATTAATTTCATAATTGTAAATATTGTAAAATTAACAAAGGGAGGAAAAATGAGTAAATCAAGTGAAGATTTCATCAAAGAAATCGAGCAAAAAATAAAAAAAGCAGCTGGAGGTGAGCCGGGACAAGATCAAGGCTTATTTATTAATGAAGATAATCAGGATTGGGGATCTTCAGGGTTAGAACATTATACAGCAGCTCAAAGGATGAATTAGTCATGAGAAGAGAAAAAAACAATATAGAGAGTAACTGTGTTTCTTTTGATGACGCTTGCTTCGATGAAACTAATTACCAATCAAGCATTATTGAAATGGATAAGAAGGAAGTTACCTTTTTTAAAAAATTATTTCAAAGAATTCTGAACTTTGGAACAGGAAAAGCAGCATAAACAAAACAAACAAAAAGAAAGGAACCATAAATGGAAAATAGATTTAAAGGAATTAAGAGGGATTATACAGATGAAGATGTCAAAAAATTAAGAGGTACGTTTAACGTCGAATATTCAGTTTCAAAAGAATTATCAAAAAAACTATGGAAATTACTAAATTCAGAAAATTATGTGAATACTCTTGGAAGCTTATCAGGTAACCAAGCAGTACAGCATGCAAAAGCAGGCCTTCAAGCAATTTATCTTTCTGGTTGGCAGGTTGCAGCTGATGCAAATAGCGCTGGAGAAATGTATCCAGATCAAAGTTTATATCCATATGACAGTGCTCCAAAATTAGTTCAAGGCATGATTAATGCATTAATGAGAGCTGATCAGGTTCAACATATGGAAATCATGGATGGTAAGATGCAAGCTGATCAAGCTGTAGATTACCATATGCCAATTGTTGCAGACGGAGAAGCTGGTTTTGGAGGACCATTGAATGTATTTGAACTTACTAAAAAATTTATTAAAGCCGGTGCAGCTGGAGTACATTTTGAAGATCAATTAGCTTCTGAAAAGAAGTGTGGTCACATGGGTGGAAAAGTTTTAATTCCTACTCAGAATGCAGTTCGTAATCTAAAATCAGCAAGATTAGCTGCAGATGTTATGGATGTTCCTCTTTGTATTTTTGCAAGAACAGATGCAAATGCAGCAAAGCTAATAACTTCTGATATTGATGAAAATGATCAAAGGTTTCTAACAGGTGAGAGATCTCCAGAAGGTTTTTACTATGTAAAACCCGGTTTAGAACAAGCGATCTCAAGAGGTTTAGCGTACGCTCCATATTGTGATGCAATTTGGTGTGAAACTGCAACTCCAGATCTTGGTGAAGCCAAAGAATTTGCAGATGCAATTCATGCTAAGTTTCCTGGAAAGCTTTTAGCATATAATTGTTCACCATCATTTAACTGGAAAAAATATCTTTCTGATAAAGAGATGCTAGAGTTTCAGCAAAAAATTGGTGAGATGGGGTATAAGTTTCAATTTATCACTCTAGCCGGATTTCATGCTCAAAATTATGCAGTATTTGATCTTGCTAGAAACTATAAAAAAGATGGAATGTATGCTTATTCTCAGCTTCAACAACAGGAGTTTGCAGCAGAGGAAAAAGGTTATACTGCAGCTAAACACCAAAGAGAAGTTGGAGCGTCATATTTTGATCAGATTTCAAATATTGTTAGTTCTGGTACATCTTCAACAACAGCATTAAAAGGTTCTACGGAAGATGAACAGTTCTTTGATAATAATAAAAAAGCAGAATTAAAAATCGTATCATAAAACTCCTTGAGTAAAACAGGGCTCAGTAACGAGCCCTGTTTAGTTTAAAATTTCTTTAATTGTTTTAAGTTCACCAATTTTAAAAAGAACTGCATCTTCTTTTTGATAGCCAAATTTTTCAGTGGATTTTTTAAAACGAAATGGCGGCTCAAATGGATCTTCAAATGATAAAACAAAAGTTCCCCAGTGCATGCCAATTATTTTTTTCGCTTTCACCATTTTTCCAATCTCTACCGCTTCCTCGGGTGTTGTATGATAAACAGATCTATCAAACATAGGTTTAAAATTGTACGCCCCAATGTTTATGAACAAAATATCTATTGGCCCGTATTTGTTACCAATCTCATTATAAATGTTACCGATACCAGTATCACAGGCAAATAAGATTTTTTTGCCTTTATACTCAATTAAAAAGCTCCCCCATAAAGTTTTATTTGTATTAAAAGGAGTTCTTTTGCTCCAGTGAACTGCCGGAAGTAGAGTTATATTAACCTCATCATTTATACTTATACTTTGATACCAGTCTAATTCTTTTATATTTTTAAATCCCCTAGATTTAAAAAATTTATCTAGTTTTAAAGGAACCACAACATTAGCATCTTTGTAGGGAAATTTACTAAGTGTTCTTATATCTAAGTGATCATAATGACTGTGTGTAAGCAGCAATATATTAGTTTTGGGCAGTCCATTTAAAGGTATCGCTGGCTTTGCAAAACGATATGAGCCTAAAAATAATGGACCAGCATTTTTAGAAAAGATTGGATCTGTAATAATAATATTTTTTCCAAGTTTAATTAAAAAAGTTGCATGTCCAATCCAAGCAACATAGTCATCATTTTCATTTTTTTTTAGGTTCTGTAATACAAGGTTTTCATCAATAATATGATCTTTTGGAATATTAATTTTTAATTTTTTTGTCTCTTTAAAATATGTCCAATAAGACCACTTTGAACTATCCGATCTTTTTGGGCTTCCAGGTGGATTTTGAAATTTACCATTTATCATATTTGGCGAAATATCTTTTGCATAATTAGGGGTTGTAAATAACCCATAGCAAATTAGAAATATAAAAAAATTGTAAAATTTCATGTTTTTAAAAATTATATATTTAATTAAATATTTTAAACCACCATTTAAATGGCGTGTTCCATATTTAATTTTGGTATGCACAGTACCAACTATTACGCTCACTCATTTTTCTTGTATTGAATTTGGAATTAAAACTGGTGTTACAATTGGTTTTTTTTGTTCAATACCAATCATTTGTTACGCGTGTCATAAAGTATTTATGGAACAATGGTTAGAAGAGGAGGAAGATGATTAAACCTTTACCAATTGAAGCATTATTATCTTACGGTTTGCTTGGGGCGGGCGCTCTAATAGTTTTTGGAATTTTATCTTTATTAAAAGATAATGTTGAGAAAAAACAAAGAGAATTAGCCAAAGAATTAAGAAGAAAGAAAAAGAATAAAAAGAAAAAAAAATCAAAAAAATCTAAGAAAAAAAGATAATGAGCACAAAAGTTTTTTTTAATGAATCCTGCAGTGTTTGTAAAAAGGAAATAGATTTATATAAAAAAATGGAAAATAACCTTGAATGGTTTGATATAAATCAAGAGGACGCAAAACTTACTAATTTAACCACAGACCAATTATCTAGAAGATTGCATGTGATGAAAGATGGAAAACTTTACAAAGGGGCTAGTGCCTTTTTAATTTTATGGTCAAAAATACCAAAATTAAATTTTTTATACCGAATATTTAAATTGCCAATTATTTTTCAAATATTTTCTTTTTTTTATGAAATTGTGGCTTATTTTTTATATTTAAAAAATAAAACTTCATAAAATTTAAATGTCTAAAGTTAAATTGAATTGGAACTGGTTATACCTTCTTTTTTTTGGAAGGGTTTTAACTGCTGCAACATTTTTTATGTATGTAGGATCGATGTCATTCTTAATTCAAGAATGGAATTTATCTGCTACAAATGCAGGAATTATTCAAACCGGTCTTGTGGTAGGCTTTGCTATCGCATTATATTTAAGTTCTTATTATTCTGATTTTATTAATCCAAATAAAATTTTACTTTTCTCTGCAGTTACAAATTCAATCGGAGCATTTTTATTTTATTATTATGCAAATGATTTTCTTACCGCTTTAATTTTTAATACAATTTTAGGCGCTGCAGCAGGTGGAATTTATGGCCCTTCAATGATTTTGGTTTCTGAAAAATTTAGTCGGGGCAATAAAGGTTTTGCAATGGGGATGATGCTTGGAGGTCAATCTCTTGGCTATGCAGTTTCTTTGTCGGTAAGTTTTATTTTTTCTAATTTTTATAACTATCACACAGGATTTCTAGTTTGTGCTGTTTTAACAATATTTGGATTTATTAGTTTCTATACATGCTCATATAAAGAGATGAGCAAAGGACTTGGTTTTAAAGTTTTAAAAAAGTTTACTATTACTAAACAATCTGAACAAAATAAAAATTTAGTTAAAGGTTATACTGCACATTGTATTGAACTTTTTGGTATGTGGGCATGGATGCCAGTTTTTTTAAGTTTAGTCTTAATTGGCAAAACTGGATTGAGTCCAATTATTTTAGGTTTAGTAATTTCAATCACTCTTCATATTACTGGCGTTTTTGCAAATATGATTAGCGGAGTTTTTTCTGATAAATTTGGAAGTAAAAATGTTTTAATTATTTTTGCATTCATCAGTTCAATATTTTCTTTTTTAATGGGCTGGATACCAAGTCTATCTTGGTTAATTATTTTACTGATATCTTTTCTATATAGTTTTTTTACCATTGGAGATTCAGGTGTTTTAACTGCAGCCTTAACAGATAGTACAAACCGTAATGTACTTGGAAGGTCACTTGCTTACCGATCTATTATTGGAATTGGTTTTGGGTCAATTACACCTGGTATTTTTGGTTTTATATTAGATGTTTCAAATAACCATGAACCGCTTTCGCAGCAAACAAATTGGATTTATGCGTTCTCATTTTTAGGACTGGCTGGATTATATGCATTTTATTATGCAACTAAGTTGAATCGAAGAGCGCTATCACGGTCACTTTAGAGACACATTTCAGTTTCTTCACTGTCTTATTTGTTTTTTATAAAATAAGTATGAGAAAAATTATTGTAATGCTGTTTTTTGTATTTTTAGCAACTGCTTCGACTATCGTAAGTAGTCATCAAAATATCAAAAATAGTGATTCCCCAGAACAGGTGCAAAGATAAAAAAACAAGGAATAGGGCAGTTAATTCGTTGTTTTATTTTTAAGTAGTAATTAAAGGGAGAAAGTGTATCAAGCGCAAGTTTTATGACTAAGAGCTTAAGAAATATTGCAATCATTGCACACGTTGATCATGGAAAGACAACGTTGATTGATAATCTTTTAAAACAAAGTGGTTTATTTAGAGATAACCAGCATGTTGATGAAAGAGTTATGGACAGCGGTGATCTTGAAAAAGAGCGAGGAATTACAATTTTAGCAAAACCAACTTCTGTAGTTTGGAAAGATACAAGAATTAATATTATTGACACACCAGGTCACGCAGACTTTGGTGGTGAGGTTGAAAGAATTTTAGGAATGACAGATGGTGTCATTCTACTAGTTGATGCAGCAGAAGGCCCAATGCCACAAACAAAGTTTGTTTTATCAAAAGCATTAGCTCAAGGTTTAAGACCAATTGTTGTTATAAATAAAGTTGATAGATCTGATGCAAGATCAAAAGATGTAATAAATGAGATTTTTGACTTATTCGTAGCACTTGATGCTAATGATCAGCAATTAGATTTTCCAGTTTTATATGCATCAGGAAGAGATGGATGGTGCAATTATGAACTTGATCAATCAAGAGAAAATTTACATCCGTTATTAGATTTAATCTTAAACCATGTACCAGAGCCAGATGTTAATTTAAGTAAGCCGTTTGCCATGTTATCAACTTTGCTTCATTCAGACTCTTTTCTTGGACGTTGTTTAATTGGTCGTGTGGTTCATGGAATTGCAAAAGTTAATGATACGGTCAAAGCTTTAAATTTAGAAAATGAAAAAGTTGAAGATGGAAGATTAACAAAATTATTCACATTTTCAGGCACGACTAAAGTTGCAACAGATACGGTGATGGCTGGAGACATTGTTTGTGTAGCCGGATTAAAAACTACTTCAGTTTCAGATACGATTTGTCATCCTGAAGTTAATGAGCCTTTAAAATCAACTCCAATTGATCCACCAACGATGTCAGTTACGATTACAGTAAACGACTCCCCAATCTCAGGATTAGAGGGAAAAAAAGTAACCTCAACAATGATTAGAGAAAGATTATTAGCAGAAGCTGAAACAAATGTTGCTATTTCTTATAAAGAAAATGACCAAAAAGATTCATTCGAAATTGGTGGTCGTGGCGAACTTCAAATTGGCGTTTTAATTGAAACGATGAGAAGAGAAGGTTTTGAATTATCAGTTTCAAGACCAAAAGTATTATTCAAGCAAGAAAACGGACAAAAGCTAGAGCCGATGGAAGAAGTGACAATTGATGTTGATGAAGAATATGCAAGTACTGTGATTGACTCGATGAACCAAAGAAAAGGTGAAATGGTTGATATGAGGGATACAGGACAAAGTAAAAAAAGAATTATCTTTAAAGCACCTTCAAGAGGATTAATTGGTTATCAAAGTAAATTTTTAACTGAGACTCGTGGAACGGGAGTTATGAATAGAGTGTTTGACTCATACGGACCATTTAAAGGTGATATCAAAGGCAGAAGAAACGGTGCGTTAATATCAACAGATAGCGGCGAAGCTGTAGCGTATGCAATCTTTAACTTACAAGACAGGGGTTTAATGTTCATTGAGCCACAAACTAAAGTTTATGGTGGAATGATTGTAGGTGAACATAACCGCGAAAATGATCTTGAAATCAATGTTTTAAAAGGAAAGAAACTTACTAACGTGAGAGCAGCAGGAAGTGATGGATTAGTATCTTTAACTCCGCCTGTGAAGATGTCACTTGAAGAGATGATGGCATATGTCAATGATGACGAGTTATTAGAAGTGACCCCTCAAAGTTTAAGGCTTAGAAAAAAATTACTCTTAGCACACGAAAGAAAAAGACAGCAAAGAGAAGCCGTTCCCGCTTAACTGTTAGTATCCTGTTATTATCAGATCCCATGTTCTCGTTTTGATTCAGTTTTGATTCCAAAATTAAACTTTTACGATATATGACTTACGAACAGTGTTTATATGTGAGTCTTTTTAAACTCTAACGAGTCTTTGGGGATATAATTTTTCCATCTTTAAATTGTGGTGGAACGTATTTTCCATCCGATGGATCAGTATCTGTAAATCTAAAAAAAATTAAAACGCCGGCCAAAAGTACGATGCTAGCAAGTGAGAGTGGAATAACTGGTAATTTCTTATTGGTATCTTTTTTAATAATAACAACCGATAAATAATATAAAGCAAAAGGAAGTAGAATTGCTGCAAGCAAGATTAGTTTTTTAATCATAATTTCTATCTATCATATTTATATACATGGAGGCAGGTATTCAAATATATCATGGGTCAAATCCATACTTATTCGTTAAAAGCATAGGCGATGAAATTGATAAGAGCCATTATTAAGCCAGAAAGACTTCATGCTGTTAAGGAAAAACTTAATGAAATTGGGGTTAAAGGAATGACTATCTCTGAAGTAAAGGGGTTTGGTCATCAAAAAGGAA
Organism: Pelagibacteraceae bacterium; assembly: GCA_022763425.1. Taxonomy (GTDB): domain Bacteria; phylum Pseudomonadota; class Alphaproteobacteria; order Pelagibacterales; family Pelagibacteraceae; genus HIMB114. Next base: position 277,944 of record JALEGD010000001.1, read on the forward strand.
AAACAGAATTTTATAGAGGTAACCCAGTACAGGTCCATTTTTTACCAAAAACTCAGATTTTTTTAGCAGTTTCAGACGATAAAAAAGATGCAGTAATTTCAGCTATTACAGAAGCGGCTAAAACTGGAAAATATGGTGATGGTAAGATTTTCATTAATAATCTTGAAGAAGTTGTTCGAATTCGAACAGGTGAGAAAAACGAGGAAGCGTTATAATGAACGGTGCAAATACAGCGTGGATTTTAACATCAAGTGCTTTAGTTCTTTTTATGACACTTCCAGGTCTTGGTTTGTTTTATGCAGGTTTAGTAAAATCAAGAAATACAATTTCAACATTAGCACAATGTTTTGGAATTGCCTGTGTTGCATCTGTAGTTTGGTTTATTGCGGGATATTCAATCGCATTTAGTGGTGAAGGAAATTACATTGGAGATCTTTCAAAGGCATTTTTAAAAGGAGTTGGAACTGAAAGTTTAAGCGGTGATATTCCTGAGATTTTATTTGTTATGTTCCAAATGACATTTGCAATTATTACACCTGCATTAATCGTTGGTGCTTATGTCGAGCGAATTAAGTTTTCTGCAGTATTATTTATTTCAGCAATCTGGATTTTGGCTGTGTATGCACCTGTTACCCATTGGGTATGGGGTGGTGGTTGGTTAGCTGACCTTGGTGTATTTGATTTTGCAGGTGGACTTGTCGTTCATGCAACAGCCGGAATTTCAGCGATTGTGATTGTTAAAATGTTGGGTTCAAGAAGAGGGTTCCCACAATATTTTGATCCTCCACATTCACCAGTTATCGCAATGATTGGAGCTTCAATGCTTTGGGTTGGTTGGTTTGGATTTAATGGTGGATCGGCTTTAGCAGCAAACGGAAATGCAGGTATGGCAATTTTAGTAACACACATCAGTGCAGCAACAGCTACTTTAGTTTGGATGGCAATTGATTGGTTTAGAAACGGTAAACCTGGAATCGTAGGCATGATCACAGGTACCATCGCAGGACTTGCAACAGTAACTCCAGCTTCTGGATTTATTGGTCCTATGGGTGGATTTATTCTAGGATTATTATCAGGTGCGGTTTGTTATTATGCAGTTATCTTTTTCAAATTTACTTTAAAAATTGATGATAGTTTAGATGTTATGGCCGTACATGGCGTTGGTGGAATTTTAGGAACATTGCTAGCAGGCGTTTTAGCATCAGAGACATTTGGTGGTCTTGGTTTAGAAAAAACTGTAATGCAACAAACGATTGTTCAAATCATTGGTGTTGTATCTGTTGTCGTATTTTCTGCAGTTGTTACTTACGTTATTTGTTTAATGACAAAATCAATTTTCGGTTTGAGAGTAAGTGAAGAAGAAGAAATTTCTGAAGGTCTAGATTCTGGAACTCACGGTGAACAGAGTTATCATATCTAAGTAGCTTTTATTTTCTCGTAAAATTAAAAATTAGATAAGCTAGTATTAAAATAATACTTACCGCTTGGATCATTTCACCTTGGGATAAATTTGAAAGTATTGAATCTTGCATGCGTTTTCTTTAATTTAAATAGATCAGAATGAGTGAGAATATTCAAATAAAAAAACTTTATTATTCACCAATAAAATCCTTTAATTTTATAGAAAGTAAATCTTTAAAAATTATTAAAAATATAGGAATTGAACATGACCGTGTTTTTGCTTTTGTGAGAAATAAAACAAAAGATGAAGCGATCAAATTTCAAGAAAAACAATATTTAAGAAATAATCAAAGTTATTTAAGTGTAAAAAATACACCGATACTAAATAATTACAGATTAGAATTCCAAAACCAAAATCTCAAAGTATTTTTAAAGAATGAAGAGATTATCTCAATTTCAGAATTTAATTTTGAAAATTTACAATTAGTTACAAAAGAAATTAAAAAACATGAAACTGATTTAAAAGATAAAGAAATTTTTATGATTTATAATCAAAATATTCCGTTTTATGATATGATTAATGATCATGTTGTTTCTCTAATTAATTTAGAAAGCCTAAGAGACTTTGAAGCACGGTCAGGACTGAATATTGATCATGAAAGATTTAGAGCGAATATTGTTATTGATGGAATGAAACCTTTTCAAGAATTAGAGCTTGCAAAGAAAAAAATTAAAATTGGAAATACTTTATTTGAAGTTTTTCAAAATACACCACGATGCAAAGCTACTATTTACCCTTATCAATCAACCATTTCAGATATTAATGTTCCACAAAAATTGAGTGAAATTTATGACCATATTGATTTTGGGATATATTTAAAACCTATAGAGGATGGTACTATAAGCTTGAATAATGAGGTAAAGGTAATTAATTAAGCGCAAATGAAATCTCCTTTTTTTAGAAACAGATTGGCATTTATCGTTTTAGCTGCGAGTTGTTTTATGGTGTTTGCTGCAATGGGAACCAGACAAACCTTTGGAATGTTCTTTAATTTTTTTGAAAGCGATCTTGGAGTTTCAAGAACACACTTTGGTTTGGCTATTGCCATTCAAGCTTTAACTTGGGGAGTGATGACTTTTTTCTTAGGTATTCTTGCAGATAAATTTGGTGCAAGAAGAGTATCTTGTTTTGCATTATTAATTTACGCATTTGGAATTTATTCTTTAACTTTACCTAATAGTTCAGGTTTAATATTTTTACTCAATCTTGGAGTGCTTGCTGGAATTGGAATGGGTGGAGGAGGAGCTCAGCTTGCTGTTGGAGCTGTAAGTAAACATTTTCCAAATGAAAACAGGTCTAAAGCTTCTGGTTTAGTCACTGCTTTCGGATCATTAGGAATGTTCATGTTTCCATTGATTTCAGCTTTATCATTAAGCCAAACAAGTTGGCAAAATTCTTATTTAATTTTAGTATTCTCTTTAATTATTGCAGCAGCTTTTTCTTTATTAATTAAATTACCAGATGACACTAGCAGTCCAAACGCAGTTCCTGATAACCAAGGAGCGTTATCAGCATTAAAAGAGGCATTGGGTCATAAAGGATATATTTTTTTAACACTTGGGTTTTTTGTTTGTGGTTTTCAAATTACTTTAGTTGCAACCCACGTTCCCGGTTATGTTATTGAACGAGGTTTAGAAGCTTGGACAGGAACTGCAATTTTATCTTTGATTGGACTTTTTAATATCGCAGGAACATTAACTATGGGGTATCTCGCAGATAAATATTCTAAAAAATTATTGTTAAGTGGACTTTATTTTTTAAGAGGTATTACTATTATTTTATTTTTAGCTCTTCCAGCATCAAGTGGTCTTGCAATTGCATTTGGAGTTTGTTTTGGATTTTTATGGCTTGCAACCATACCTGCAACTAATGGAATTGTAGCTCAAATTTTTGGAACAAAACATATTACCATGTTGTTTGGATTAGTTTTTTTCTCTCATCAAATTGGAGCTTTTTTAGGAGCTTATCTTGGAGGATATTTCTTTGATCAATATGGAAGTTATGATTACGCATGGTACTGTTCAATTGCATTATCACTTTTTGCGACTTTAATGCATTTGCCAATTGATGAGCGCCCTCTTAAAAGACTAGCTACTGTTTAAATGAAAAAATTTTTTACAATTATTATTTTTATATTATTTTCAACCTCTTCGTTTTCAAGTAGCCACCACTCTCATGGTCATAAGAAAAATAAAGAAATGGATCATGACTATAAAATAGGAAAAATTGAAATTGAAAAACCTTATACTTTTTTTACACCAAATGGTGCAAAGGTGAGTGCCGGGTATATGAAAATTGAAAATGAGTCTAATAAACAAGATGTTTTGCAATCAGTAAGCAATGTGAGCTTTGCAGAAAAAGTTGAAATTCATGAAATGACAATGGAAAACCAAGTAATGAAAATGAGACCATTAAAAAAAGGTCTTGTTATAAAAGCTGATACCGAAGTGTATTTAAAACCAAGCGGATATCACATTATGTTTATTGGTTTGAAAGAACAAATCTCTAAGGGTAAAAAATATAAAGCAACATTAAATTTTAAAAACGCAGGTTCAGTAGACATCTTTTTTAAAGCTGTTGGTCGTAATTATCATCCAGATAAAAATCACCACAAACATCATTAATGATTACCAAGCATATTCTTTTAAAAAGAATACTTCCATCTATTTTAGTTACTACGGTTGTCCTTGTTTTTATTGGCTATAATTTTGCTAATAAAAAACCAAATACAGCTCAGCAAATCCAAGTTAATTTTAATTTAGAGGATATGAATGGTAATCAATTCAATCAAAAACATTTAAAACAAAAACCAAGCTTATTATTTTTTGGCTTTACTCACTGTCCGGATGTATGCCCTGCAAGTTTACAACTATTAACAAATTTAATTGAAGATCTTGGAACAGATGCTGATAAAATTAATTATTATTTCGTCACTGCAGATCCAGAGCGTGATACAGCAAAAGTTTTAAAACAATACCTAAGTTCATTTAATCAAAGAATTTTAGGCATAACTGGTAAGGAAGATGAACTCAAAAAGCTTTATAACGCCCTTGATGTTTACATTCAAAAAGTTGATCTAGGAAAAGGAAATTATACCATAGATCATACAGCATCTTTTATGGTGATAAATAAAGATGCCGAAAAAGTTGGAACAATGATGCATGAGGGTTTTTCAAAATTTATCGTAATAGATAATTATGGAAAAATTCAAATCTCAAAAGATGATGTCATTAAAAATTTAAAAAAATTATTACTTTAATTAAATCTAATCTTTTTTAATCACCCAAGCTCGGTGATAGTAATTATCAATATTTCTTTGAATCAAACCTTTACAAATATCATCAGCTTCAGCTTCAGTATCAAAAGGTCCATATTCTTTTTTTGTCGACTTTTCTAAAGTTGATATATCGTTTGGATCTTTATGCTCACCATCAATGACAATAAAACTCATTAAAAGAGAGATACAATATATTTATGAACAAAAAATGCGACGACGAGTAGCGCTAGGCCTGTTGAATAAATAAGCCAAAAATTCATATTTAAACTTTTAGCAAAAAAGAATGGGATAAAGAAAAAATAACTTGCAGGTACTCCAACTAGAATACTTTTCGCAAAGGTAATCGTTGTTTCTGCATTTTTATGTTCAGTATAAGATAAGACTAAAGCAATTAATGTTGCGAGAGGTAATGCAATAATAAATCCAGCAAGTTTTGGATATTTCCCTGATAACCAACTTGCTCCAGCGATCACAAGTGCAGAAAGTAAAATTTTAAAAACAAAAAACATTGTTTTCCTATTTAATTTGGTTTGGATATTTTTCAGCATTTTTTTTCATTTTATAATAAAAAGCCTTCTCGAGGTCTATATTCATGATCTGACAAAACCTTACTAAATAAAAAAAAACATCAGCTACTTCATCCTCAACCTGTTCTTTTGAAGCTGATTTTGGATATTCTTTTTCATTTTCCATTTGCCACTGAAAGATTTCCATCAGCTCAGAAGCCTCAACAGATAACGCCATGCTTAAATTTTTTGGCGTATGGTAATCTTGCCATTTTCTATTGGATATAAATTTTTCAATATCAGATTTTATTTTTTCAAAATTCATTGTTTCCTTTCTTATAAGTATTTTTCAAAGCCTTTAACTGTATAGCACTTCAAACGTTTTCTTGGAAAAAAAGTAATCACTCCATTTTTATAAGGTCCAATAAATACATAATTCGAGTATAGAATTTCATTTGAGGTAGCATCGTCTGGCACCTTGTCACAATCTTTATTAAAAACATATATTGCCATTCGTCCAATAGTTACATCTTCGTTTTTATTAAATACATCAAAGTATAATTGAAATTTTCCTTGGGTATAAAAATCTCTAACAGTAAAAATTTCTACATTTGATTTTTGCTTACTGGAAAAAAAGTTTAGATCTTGTTTTGTATTTTTTGAATTTGCGCAATTAATTAAAAATAAAAGGCTGGTAAAAAAAAAGGCCCTGAGAACAGGGCCTTTTTTAATAAAGTTTTTTAACAACTAAATTGCCTTAGATGACATTTGTTTTGCAATGTACTCTGCTTGTCTCATTGCTAAAGCAACAATTGTCAATGTTGGGTTTTCAGCTGCTCCAGTTGTAAATTGGCTTCCGTCAGATACAAATAAATTTTTGATATCCCACGTTTGACCATATTTGTTCACCACACCATCGCTTGCTTTGGCACTCATTCTATTTGTACCTAAGTTGTGCGTTGATGGGTATGGAGGAGTCTTGATCGTCTTAGTTGCTCCAACAGATTCATAAAGAGCAATAGATTGCTTCCATGCATGATTTCTCATTTTAATATCATTTTCATGATCTGAGAAATTAACATTTGGAATTGGCATTCCATGTTGGTCTTTAATTTTCTTATGAAGTGTTACACGGTTAGATGCTTGAGGCATATCTTCCCCAACAATCCATAACCCTGCCATATGATCATAACCTTCCATTGACGCTGAGAATTCTCTTCCCCATTGACCTGGGTCTAAGAATGCAGCCATGAATGGTAACCCTAATGCTAGAGTTTCAAGTTCGTAACCACCTACGAAACCACGACTTGTATCATGTCTTGCTTCATCTTGAATGATACCTGCCATTGTAGTTCCTCGGTAGAAATAAACTGGTTTTTCAAAAATAGCATAAGTACTCGCAGTCATGTGACGCATATAGTTACGTCCAACTTGACCTGACGAGTTCGCCATACCATTTTTAAACATGTTTGACTCTGAGTTTAGTAAAAGTCTTGGAGACTCAATTGAGTTTCCAGCTACACAAACAATTCTTGCTCTTTGTTTATGAACTTTACCGTCTTTATCAGCGTAAACAACACCGTTCACCTTACCACTTTTATCGTGTTCAATTTTTAACACTTGGCTATTTGAACGACATTCTAGTTTTCCAGTTGCTTCACCTTTAGGAATAGAAACATAACCTGATGACCATTTCGCTCCAGATTTACATCCTTGGAAACAGAAACCGATTTGCTGACATGCACCTCGACCATCACGTGGTTGAGAGTTGATAGACATATTCCCAGTATGGAAAGTTTTGTAGCCCATCTTCTTTGCACCTGCTGCAAATACTTTGTAGTTATTGTTTCCTGGTAATCTTGGAATTCCATTGGTTCCAGTTGTTCCCATATGGTTTTCAGCTCTTGCATACCAAGGAGCCATTTCTTTAGCATCAATTGGCCAGTCTAAAAGGTCTGCACCTTTTACATTGCCGTAAGTCGTTCTTGCTTTCCACTCATGTGGTTGGAACCTTAAACTTGCCCCAGCCCAGTGAAGTGTACTTCCACCTACCGCTTTAACAATCCAAGCCGGTAAACCAGAGAAGTCTCTTGAAACTCTCCAATCACCAGAGGTTGTTCGTTTATCTAACCAACTGATTTGACCAAACGAAGCCCATTCGTCATTAACGAAGTCTTGCGGTCCATGACGTCCACCTGCTTCAAGGATTACAGTTTTAATCCCTTTCATTGCAAGTTCCATACCTAGAGTTCCGCCACCAGCACCTGAACCAACGATAACAACTACATCGCCATCGCTTTTAGAAAATTTTGCCATTTGCGTTCCTCCCTATAACCAGTCGATATCGTTGAAACCACGATTCATGTATCCACCCTTAGAAGCAGATTCACCTTCGTAACCAAATTTCGGCCAAACCTCTTTGTTGTTATAAAGTCCAACAACAAGGTCGCCTCTTATTTTTTGGAATAGAGGTGATTTTTCATTGCTCTTTAGGATATCAACTCTCTCGAGCTCTCGATTGATATCTTTGTAGTTTGCTTTGTATTTTTTCTTGGCAGCAGAATTAATTTTTTTTAATTCTTTACCAACCATAGACTTGAACGCTTTATCTTTTCCAGCTTGCGCCTCAACACCTTCAATGACTTTAGCATAAAATCTGTCAGCTAAAAAATCATGAGGGTAGGTGTCTCTTGCCATCTGAATTAGAGTAGCAGCGTCATCAGCACCTATCGTTTTAAATGTAGCGGACCATGCATTATTTTTTCCAATAACCATTGGACCCATCACAGTTAATCCTAGGGCTGTTACCGTTCCTGATTTTAGAAACGATCGTCGTGATATTGCTTTTTTATTCAATACACGCATGTCTCCCCCTTAATGTTTAAGATCACTTAAGTGTTTTTAAGTAATCAATTATTGTTAGCCTCACACTTTCGTCAGCTTGCATGTAATACATATTGGTGCCTGGAATAAACGCACCAGCATTGGTTAACCACTTGTTTAGATTTTCTTCATTCCAAACAATTCCAGATTTTTTGATTGCATCTGAGTACATTGTGTAAGAAGTATCTGTTGCAGCCTTACGACCAACAACACCCCATAAGTTTGGTCCAGCTCTAAGAGTTTTGTCTCCTTTTTGAACTGAATGACAAGTTGCGCAATTTTTGATGAAAAGTTGATTAATCTCAGCTTTAACGATCTGAGTTGATATTAAGATTATCAAACTAACCAAAAATAACTTCAAGTTCCCCCCAAACTTTTAGTTATAAAAATTTAACAAAATTTAGATTTTTTATGTAGGTATAAAATGGCCTAATATAATGCTCTGCAAAAAAATGAGAATAATTATTAAAAACTATCTATAGTTGAAAACTAAATTTCACCCAATTCTTTCGCAATATTTGCTGTAGCTTTTGCCTCTATAATTTCAATCCAATAGCCATCAGGATCTTTTACAAAGGCCAGAGGTTTCATTGAACCATCATCTGCTTTTTTAACAAATTCCATATTATATTTTTCAAACCTTTTGCAAGCTGCATAAACATCTGGAACAGAAAAACAGATATGCCCAAATCCTTTTGGTTCCGCATTACCATCATGAAATTTTACAGAATCATCATTTTCAGCACCCCAATTGTGCGTTAATTCTAAAAGACCTTTTTGTCTAAAAGCCCAAATTGTTCTATCATAATTATCACTTGGTGCAGATTTAACTTCTTCATCTGTAAGATTTCCTAAAAAATATAAAGAGAATTTCATTGATGGAAAATCTAATTTTTTTACCATTCTCATACCCATAACTTTAGAATAAAATTCTAATGATCGTTTAGGATCTTTGATCCTGAGCATCATATGGTTAAATACATAACCTTCAGTTTCCTTATCTGGCTGTTGAATTCCGTCTACTTTTTCGCAATGGCTCATGAATATCCCTTTTAAAGTTTTAATTAGTCTACTCTTTTTTAGGCTTGAAAAAAAGAGACAAAAGTTATATATGCATAATATGCATGGCTGCTATGCAAGCCATGTAACCATTTCACATGGTTAAAAAGTGACTCATAGCCATGAGTTAAAAGGCGTAACAATTAAACTAAGGAGGTTCTATGTTCTATAAGGATTTTCAATTGTTGCGTAAAGCCAGCACTACTGGCGCTAATGCTTTACGTTTAATTCGTAAGACTTTTAAGGAAAGACAAAGTCGTCCTAGAGCAAAAGAAAACGTAATTAACCCATCTCAAAAGGGCATTTAGTTACTAATTAAATTTGGGGCAGGCAACTGCCCCAAATAAATTGACTTCAATACCAATACCATCTACCAACAAATTTATCATGAAGGGTACAAATATATTACTAGGTATCATAGCTTTAATTCTTGCAATGTTTTTAGGTTTGCAAATTGAAGAGCAGTACCGAGATATAAGGTATTTAAATAATTGTATTAAAGATATCAAAGCAAACGGTATCAGATCTGATGATCACAAAGCATATTGTGCAGGATTAGTTAGACAAGATCCATATTTATTTACATATAACAGAGGAATGGTTGCAAAGTATCTGCAGCAATCTGATAATCAATCATCTCAGCCAAAAGCGCCAGCTGAAGAACCAAAAAAATAAATTAGTTAAAATATTTTAAAGCAATAAAGACAACAATTGGTATTGTTATAAATGATAATGTTGTTGAAGTAACAATAACAGAGGCAATATTATCTGCATGAATTTTTTTAGAATACATTTTGGCAAGAAGAAAATTTAAAATTGCAGAGGGCATGGATGCAGAAATTAACAAAACTCCTGCTTCATAATTTTTTAATTCAAAATATCGAATAATTAAAAATGCAATAATAGGACCGCTAATTAATCGTACAGCTGCAATTACTACATTCGTATTAAAATTTTTAGTTTTTAAAGTACTAAGTGCAATACCTAGCGATGTTAAAATTAAAAAAATTGTTGAATAGCCAAGTAGCATTGTCGTATTAACTAAAAATGCAGGTGGCTTGATTTCAAAATAAAGCATAAATCCAGAAATAAAAAGAACGTACATTGGTATAGAAGTTAAAAGAGGCTTTAAACTAAATTTTTTACTAGCAATAAAAATTCCAACTGTAAAATGAAGTAACATAATGACTGCTGCAATCGAACTTGCAACTGAAAAGCCTTTTTCACCATAAGCAAATAAACAAATCGGTAGCCCAAGGTTTCCGGTATTAGGCAAAATAAGTGGACTGAGCTCTAAAACGACATCACGTTTTAAAATTTTTAAAACTATCATTCCAATAACAGCAAAGCTTGCAACAAATAAAAATGTGAATGACCCGAATTTTAAAAAAGTTTTAAAATCTAATGTAGTAGAGGCTGCTAATGAGTAAAATAAAAGAGCAGGGACACCAATTTTTCCTGCAAATGTCGTAATGATATCACTATTAAATTTAGGATTTTTTTTTCCAAACCAATAGCCAATTCCAACAATGAAAAATACTGGAAAAATAACCTCGAATAATTTGAAAAAGATACCTAGTGACATAATTTTGAAACCTTTTACTTTTATGGTTTTTCATTACAAGATAAACAATTACAAATGAGACATTTAATAGTTATTTTTATTCTTTTAATGAGCTTTAACAAAGCTAGTGCCCATGTTGGTCATCACAAGGGCTTGGAGAACCTAACATTTGATATTTATCGTAATGGCCAATACGCAGGTTTTCACACTATTGATTTTGAATGGGAGAAAGATGGAAGTGTTGAAGTTAAGAATATTATTGAGTTTGGAGTAAAAAAATTTGGAATTACTTTTTACAAATATCAGTCAGAAGGTACTGAAAAATATGACTCATCTGGCAAATTAATTCAGTTTATTTCCAATACAGATGACAACGGAAAAGCAAAGTTTTGTAATATCAGCAAAGAAAACCAAACTTACAATGTAGATGGAACAAAATATAAAGGTGAATTTACCAAGCCATTTTTAATTTCTTCCTATTGGAACCATGATATTGTGACAGTTCCATATCAACTTTCGGGCATAACTTGCAAGGTGACTGAGCAAAAAGTAAAATTTGTAAAAGAAACACAATTTCAAGATAAAAATAAAACATTTGAAACAAGAGTTTTTGATATTCAAGGAAAAGATTTAGATACACAAGTCTGGTTTGATAAAAAAACCAGAATGATTGTTCATCAGGTTTTAAATCGTAAAGGAAAATGGGAATATAAACTTAAGAGTTATAAATTAAATCCATGAAGAAAATTTTAGTTCTATTTTTTATTATTCTATATCCAATAGATGTTTTTTCAGATGAGCCTGGAATTATTTCTTTAATGTATCACCGAGTAGGTGAAGGGAAATATCCAAGTACAAATGTTTCAACTGAAATGTTTAAAGAACATTTACAAATAATTGAAAGCAAGGGATTAAAATTTATAGAACCTGAACAATTTAAAAATCAAATTTTAGAAGGAAAACCATTTTCTGAGAGATATATTTTGTTAACAGTTGATGATGCATTTAAAAGTTTTTATCAAAATGCTTGGCCAGTTTTAAAAGAAAAGAAAATTCCTTTTATTTTATTTGTGAACACTAGAGAAATTACAAGTAATCATTCAAACTATATGACTTGGGATCAAATCAGAGAGTTAAGAGATTCAGGATTAGTAACAATAGGCGGTCATTCATGGAGTCATGAATATTTTGTGAATATGAAGTTAGAGGATGTTAAACAAGATATTCAAAAATCTCATCAAGATTATCAAAAACAATTAAAAAAAATTCCCGATCTTTATGCGCATACATTTGGTGAGACAAGTTCTGATATTATAAAAATCATTCGAGACTTTAATTATAAAGTTATTTTTGGACAGCACTCAGGAGTCATTAGTCAGAATGAAAATATTAATTACTTACCAAGATTTAGTTTGAATGAAAATTATGGAAAAATCAAACGCTTTAACAACATTTTAAAATCAAGGGCATTTAATATGAAATCTTATGAACCAAAAACTATTTTATTAGAGCAGGATAATAATCCAACAAATATGAAATTATCATTTAATGAAAATGTGAAAGCAATAAACTGTTTTGATAATTCAGGTGGAAATTGGAAAAATACAAAGATTAATTTTACTAGTAATAAGGAAATTGAATTAATATTCGATCAACCATTTAAAAAAAGAAGAGGACGTTTAAATTGTACTATGCCTTCAAAGGGAGGTTTAATTAAATGGTTTGGTTATCAGTACAGTGTAATCAATTAGCTTGATTAAATTTTTTCATTATATTTAAAGTTTCTTTACTTATATGATGTTCCATTCCCTCTGAATCAATTTCTGCAATTTTCCTTGGGACGCCAAGTTTAATTAAAAAATTAAAAAGAATTTCATGTCTTGCATTTGATTGCTCTGCTAATTTTTTTCCAGATGAAGTTAAAAAGATGTGTTTATATTTTTCGCTTTCAACTAACTTTGCTTTAATTAATCTTTTAATGTTTTTACTTACTGTTGCGTTTGAAACTCCAAAGTATTTACAAAGATCAACATTTTTCACTGAACCTTTTTTTCCTAAAATTTCATTAATCGCTTCAACATAATCTTCTAAAAGCTCAAAGCTATTTCTACCCTGAGTAGTTTTAAACAAGTGTGGGCTACTAGATCTTGTAGTTGTCATAATAATTTTACTTAAATTTGCTATTTAGCACTTGAAATATCCTAATCAAGTATTAAGTTTAGCCAAGGCTAAACTTTATGACAGAATTTAGAAAAGGAATATTTCAAACACTCAAGGACCAAATGGTTGGGACCAGCTTTGGTCGAGCAATCATTTATACAATTGGTCATATCGTGATCGCGATGACTTGTAATAATTTGATTACTGGAGCTGAATTAAAACTTGCAGCACTCGATGCTTTGATTGAGCCATTAATTAATGGAGTATGGTACTTTTTGTTGGATAAACTTTGGACAAAAAACTTTATCTCTAAATCAGTTTAACTTTTAAACAAATCACTATACAACTTCAGGATGTTTTCGTTTTTAAATATTTTTAAGAAAAAAAATTCCAAAAAAGAAGAAGAGGCTTTTGCACTACTAAGAAAGGCAAGTGCCATTTCAAAAAAAATTGCTGAAGAAACGAATGATGCAAAACTAAAAGGTTTAGCATTTGAGTTAAAAAGAAGTCACGATGATGCAATTAAAATTTTTGAAGAGATTAATTATGACCTTCATAAATTAGATAAATTTTATTTTGATCCAAAGCAAACATTATCTGAAAATTATAAAAAAGTAGAAACTATATTAGACAATTTTAAAAAGCGTATTGCTTAGTTTATTGCATCTCTAATCAAAAATGATTATAATTTAAGCATGTCTACATACGAATGTAAAAAATGCGGGATGTCAGTGAATGCCTCATGTGCAAAATGCAATGAGCCTTTAGCTAATGATCATTTAGATGTGAATGGAACTCAAGTTCAAATTTCCAAATGTCCAAAGTGCGAAGGTAAAATTAAATCACCACAATGTTGTGGTGCTGACATGGGCGCAAATTAAACTAGTACAATTCCTAGCATTATAAGTTGTACAAAGTTTATTACCACTGAAATGAAGTGAGAAATTTTAAAAGCTTTTTCATTTCTTTCATCTTTTAATTTATTAATCTTTGGCATTAAATAAACTAAATTAAAAAAGAATAATAAGGCTGAAGTTAACACTAGATAAAAGTCTAAAATAAAAGTTTGATAAAAAATATAAAATCCTGAGACCAGTCCAAGGATCAATAAATTCACTAAATAGTAATATGGGAAAATTGCACGAATAAAAACCCCTGCATTATCTGGTGGCAAAACTTTAAAAATCATTGGCGCCAAAATAAAAGAAAAAAATAACATGATCCCCAAAACCAGGGACACCATATTCATAATAATTTGCTCACTCATTTTTTAACCTTCTTTTTCTTTTTGTCTGCTTGATTAATTTTATTAATAAATTTTGTTAGTTTTTTTCTTGTTTGATTAATTTTTTTTATGTTCATATTTTTGTCTTGGAGTTTATAATATTTTTTATAGTTTTTTGATTTAATTCATATGAAACTTGAGCTTCTTTATAATTTACTTTTTTAAAAGTTATCATAGACTTCGGAGGAATTTGTATCAATTTTTCAAAGTCTGCTGATATTACTACTGCAATTTTTGGATAACCACCAATTGTTTGGTGATCAGTTAAAAGAATTATAGGCTGACCATCTGCTGGAACTTGAATTGCACCTTTAATAATTGCTTCTGATTTTATATTTGAAGTAAGTTGATTTTCAATTTTACTTCCTGATAAACGCATTCCCATTTTATCAGTAGTAGTTGTAATTTCGTAAGGATTATTAAAAAAATTTTGAACGCTCTTTTTTTCAAAAAAATGAAATTGTGGTCCCTCTAATAAACGAATTTTATTATTAAATTGTTTATCAGGTTCTCTTGTTAGTTTATATTCAGATTGATTTTCATTTACATTAAAATCAAATAACTCATCTTTTTTAATCTTAGCACCATCACGCGGACCTATTTTTGACCTTGGATTACAAGAAAAGCTATCAAAAACCCCACTTAACTGAATACTCCCTCCAAAAGTAATATATCCATAAACACTATCAATTGTATTTTTGACAATAATTTGATCATCTTTTTTAAGAATATAGCTTCTAAAACAAATTCCTTTTTCTAGCTTATGATTTTTTAATATTTCAAAGTTTACATGACCAGTTACTGCAACTGAAATTTCTCCCTCTATAATTTCAACAACTGGACCATTAAAAATAAATTCAAAAGAGCATTGCATTTTATTACCAACTAATTCATTTCCAATTTCCATGAGAGAAGGTAATGCTGCTCCACCTTTTGAAATCCCAATATCTTGTAAATGATTGCGACCATAATCTTGTATGGTTGTTAACATTCCAGGATTTGAAAATTTAATTTTGGCTTTCATAGTTTGATTTCCAAATTTTTAAAAATTCATTTTTTGTTATTTTTTTGAAACTCACTTCATCACCAGGATTAATTAAATTAGGATTTAAGTGATTTTGATTAAATAATCTTAAAGGAGTTTTCCCAATAATATTCCATCCTCCCGGACTTTTGTAAGGATAGATTGCACAAAATTCTTCTACAATTATTACAGATCCTTCATCAATTTCAACACGAGGTGTTGTTAATCTTTTTGAATATAGCTTGGGATCGAGATCACCCATATATGGGAAACCTGGCATAAAACCTAACATGTAGACATAAAAATTTGTTTTAAGATGTGTTTCAACGATTTCTTCTAAATTTAATTTAGTAATTTGTACCAATCGCTCTAAATCAATTCCATATTCCAAATCATAACATATCGGAATTTCAATTTTTTTTGGTTTAAAATTGATTTCAATTTTTTCATTTTTAACAATCGAAATTAATTGATGAATTTGATCAAGTTTTGTTAAATTTAAATCAAACTGTATGACAAGCTTATTATACGATGGAATTATATTTTGAATTCCAGGTATTTTATTTTCTTCAATAATTTGTTTTAGTTTTTTGAATACAAAAATTACATTTTGATTAATTTCTTTTTTGATCTCGTCACCAAAATCTAAAAGAACAGCCTGATCTCCATATTCTAAAATGTTTTTAATCATCCCTTGCAATCTTTTAAGATATATTTAAATAAAATGATATGGAAGCAAATATAAATTGCGATCTTGGAGAAACAAGTCCTCATTGCTCATCAGAAAATGATCCAACATTATTAACAATTATTAATACAGCAAATGTTGCTTGTGGTTACCATGCAGGTGATGAGCCCACAATGCGCAGAACAATAAAAATTGCAAAAGATAATAACGTAAGTATTGGTGTTCATCCTTCATTCAAAGATCCTGAAAATTTTGGAAGAAAAAGAATTCAGTTAACGTCTCAAGAATTAAAACAATTAATTACAGAGCAATTAGAATTATTTGATAAAATTTGTTTTGAAGAAAAGTACCCTATGACTCATGTAAAGCCTCATGGCGCAATGAATAATATGGCATGTGAAAGTTATGAAATGTCAAAAGCAATAGGTGAAGCAATAAAAGAGTATAATCCAGAATTAATTTATATGGTTGGAGCAAAAACAGAAATGGAAAATGCAGGTAAAGATCTTGGACTAAAAATTGCGTGTGAAGTTTTTGCTGATAGAAATTATGAGGATAATGGCTTGTTATATTCTAGATCCAAAAGCGATGCATTGATTACGGATCCCGAAGAAGCATTGATCCATACAATTAAAATGATTGAGGAACAGGCAATTGATTGCAAATCAGGAAAAAAGATACCATGCAAGGTTGATACAATTTGTTTACATGGTGACGGCAAAACTGCAGTTAATTTAGCAAAAACACTTAGAGAAGGTTTGACGCAAAAAGGAATTCATTTAAAAAAATTAAACGATCTTTCAAATTTAAAATAAAAAAAAAGGCGGCCTAAACGACCGCCTTTAATTTTAATTATTAATAATTTATCTTTGAGCCCAAGTTGGCATAGGATACTTCAACTCACAAGCTGCTAATTCAAAAGGATATACTGTACAGTATTTTCCGTTTTGAACTTGCATTAAAATTCCTCGAGTTTTAGTATTTTGTCCATCTTTACCAAAGTTAACACCTCTGTAAGGAACGATTAATACATTCGCTTCCATGTTAAGTTCAGTTAAAGCTTTTCTGATAGCTTCAGGATCATTTGAATTAGCATTATTAATTGCATTTGCTAACGCCATGAAACCTGTGAACGCTCTTGCAGGAACGTCAGATAAGTCTCTTCCACCAGAATATTTCTTAAATAGTGAATTTACCTGTCCAATTAATGGGATTCTTTTTGCAAGGTCCGTATTAAATGGAGATCTTGTAATTACACCTTCGGCTTTACTTCCCATTGTAGCTATAAACTTAGGGTCAGTATAACCAGCATTTTGAGCTACAAGTAATTTAGGATTGTAGTCCAATTTTTTAGCTGTATCTAAAAATAGATAAGCATCTGATGTATAAGATGAAGGTAATAAAACATCTGGGTTCTTAGCTTTTAATCTTTGAACTTCAGAATCTAAAGTTGTTGTCTTAGCTTTATAACTAATTTTTTCTACAACTTTATAACCTTGTTTTTTTGCCATTTTGTTTTGTGTTCCACCACTGTCGCTTCCCCATAAAGAATCTTCATGAAGAATACCTACAGATTTTAGTGAACCACCTTTTTTGTTGAAATCATTCATGAATTCAAACATTAAAGATGTAAACTCACCATCGTGTGGAGTTGCTCTAAAGAAGTATTTAAATCCTCTTGTAGTTAGCTTTGGTGAAGTTGATGCACCATTAACCCAAGGAATTTTAGCTCGCTCAGCAACTTGACTCGCAGCACCTGTAACAGATGAGTAGTAAGCACCAAACATGGCATGTACTTTTTCTTTATTGATTAATCTTTCAGTTTCACCAACACCAATATCTGGTTTTCCAGCATGATCAGCTACGATGATTTTAACTTTTCTTCCATTAGTTAACCCTTTGTTTCTTGCAAGTGGCATATCAATATTGTGACTATTATTAATTATATCGACAGCAGTTTTTAAAGCTGCAACTGCATCTTTACCAACTTGAGCAACAGGACCAGTTAATGGATAAATTACTCCAATTTTCACATCTTCAGCAAAAGATGATGTACTCACCATTGCTGCAAGAGAAACTGAAGCTAATAACGTTTTTATTTTTTTCATTTATCCCCCTATTAAAGTTGTCTTATCCTATAAACTTCGACTATAAATGTAAACCGAATTGAGGAAAAATTGACAGCCCAAATTATAATGCAAGCAGTAATAACAGGCCTTTTAATGGGGCTAATCTATGCACTTATTGCATCAGGCTTAAGTTTGATCTTTGGCTTAATGGAGATTGTTAATTTTGCTCATGGGGAACATTTAATGTTAGCGATGTTTACCTCATTTTGGTTATGGGCTCTTCTTGGCCTTGATCCAATTGTATCCATTCCCATTACAATTTTAGTTCTAGCTTTATGTGGAATTGTAACTCACTATTTTCTTATACGGTATATTTTAAAAGCAAAAATGCTTGTACAAATTTGTGCAACTTTTGGTCTTGCAGTTTTCATTCGTTCACTAGCTCAATTTTTATGGACACCAGATTTTAGAAATATTTCAAAGCCTATGCTTGAGGGTCGAATAGAAATATCAGGAATTTTTATTGGGCAACCACAATTTACTGCAGCTATTGTCTGTTTATTTGCTTTTATTGGACTTTATTGGTTTGTTACTAAAACAGAAACTGGATTAGCTTTACAAGCAACATCCCAGGATAGACAGGCTGCTGAAATTTTAGGAGTACCATCAAATAAAATGTTTGCTCTAGGTTGGGGCCTAGGCCTTGGATGCGTTGCAATTGCTGGAAGTATGATGTCGAGTTATTTTTATATTTTTCCAGATGTTGGAATTAATTTTTCATTATTTGCATTCGTAGCAGTAGCCCTTGGAGGGTTTGGAAGTATTCTTGGTTGTTTATATGCTGGAATTATTATTGGATTAGTTGAGTCTTTGGGTGGCTTGTTAATCGATCCATCATTTAAATTGTTATATGTTTTTGCAATTTATTTACTCGTGGTTATTTTTAAACCTCAAGGAATTTTTGGAAGGTATTAATGTCAGATTTAAAAATTGCACAATCTGAACCTTTGTTTAATTCAAATAAAAAGATGACCTATCTTGTATTAGGTTTTTTTGCTTTTTTAATTTTATTACCAGCTTTAGGACCAACAAAGTTTTTTTTACATCTTATGATTATGATTTTTATGCATGCAGTAATTTCACAATCATGGAATATCATTGGAGGTTTTTCTGGCCAAATTAGTTTAGGTCACGGTGCTTTTTTTGGAATAGGAGCTTATGCAACATCATTCTTTTATGTTGAGTATGGCCTTACGCCTTGGATTGGTATTCTAATTGGAATAATTGTTTGTGCGATTGTTGCAATTTTAATTGGTATTCCCATGCTAAGATTGAGTGGGCATTATTTTGCTATTGCAACTTTACTAGTTGGAATTAGTTTTCAAATTATTTTTCAACGGTGGGATTTAGTTGGAGCAGCGTCAGGTTTATGGGTCCCTTTAACAAGCGAAGATTCTTTATATGCTATTCAATTTCATAGCAGCAAGGTTCCTTATTATTATTTATTTTTAATTTTTTTTACTATTATCTTTTTTATTACTTGGTTAATCAGTAGATCAAAACTTGGTTACCGATTAAGAGCTGTTCGTGATGACGCTCAAGCAGCCCAAAGTTTAGGCATTGATGTTGCTAAACATAAAATCATTGCTTTTGCCATCTCTGCTATGATGATGTCGCCTATGGGAAGTTTATTTGCACAATATATTTTAATTGTTGATCCAGACCGAATGTTCAATTTTGAAATTTCAATTATTGCACTTTTAATTACAGTATTAGGCGGAATCGGTTATGTTTGGGGTCCTTTAGTTGGGACATTAATTTTAATTCCACTTGCTGAATATGCGAGAATTTTTTTCGGTGGAACCGGCGGTGCAGTTGATTTAATGGTTTATGGAATTGTGCTCATGTTTATTTGCATATTTAAACCATCTGGAATTATTTCATTTTTACCAAATCATATCTTACATAGAGAAAAAATGAGATGAGCATTCTTAAAGTTGAAAACCTAAGTAAATCATTCGGCGGAATTCATGCCAATCAAGATATTTCATTTGAAGTTCAAGCTGGCGAAATTTTAGGAGTGATTGGCCCAAATGGTGCAGGAAAATCAACCCTGTTTGATTTAATTACCGGTTTTACCAAACCAGATCAAGGATCTGTAATTTTTGAAGGAAAAAATATTTTTGGTTTTAGGCCAGATAAAATAAGTAATTTGGGGGTAGGTAGGACGTTTCAAAAACTAAAACCTTTTGCTGATCAAACTCTTTTAGAAAATGTCATGATTGGTGCTTTTTCAAAAGAGTCTAATCAAAAAGTTGCAAGAGATAAAGCACTTGAGATTATTGAATTTGTTCAATTGTTAGAAAAAAGACATCACTATGCCAAGGAGCTTTCTACCGGGCAAAGAAAAAGATTAGAGCTTGCAAGAGCTTTAGCTACAGATCCAAAGTTACTTTTAATGGATGAGGTGACAGGTGGTGTTGACCAAAAAACTATTCCAGGATTGGTGGAGCTTGTTAAAAAATTAAGAGAGCGTGGTGTTACAGTCATTACTATTGAACATAATATTAATATTATTATGGACATTTCTAATCATGTTTTAGCACTTGATCAGGGAAAAAAGATTGCGTTTGGCATTCCAAAAGAAATCCAAAATAATCAAAAAGTTATAGATGCTTACTTAGGAACCATTGATGCTGCTTGAAATTAAAAATATTGATGTTTTGTATGATGATTTTCAGGTGATATGGGATGTTTCTCTTAATGTGAAAGAAGGTGAAATGGTTGCTTTACTTGGACCAAACGGTTCAGGGAAAAGCACAATACTAAATACAACAAGTAATTTAATTACTCCAAAAAAAGGCTCTATTCAATTTCAAGGAAATGAAATTTCTACACTTCCTACATTTAAGAGAACTGAAATTGGTATTTCACATGTCCTAGAGCGTCGGCGTGTTTTTCCACATTTAACTGTGTTACAAAATTTAAATTTAGGTGCTTTTCACCCAAAGGCAAAAGAGCAAAGATCACAATCCCTTGAAAAAATTTATAAAATTTTTCCAAAACTTGGACAAAGAGAAGATCAACTTGCAAGCACCATGTCAGGTGGTGAGCAACAAATGTTAGCGATCGCAAGAGGACTTATGGGTTTACCAAAACTCTTGATGGTGGATGAGCCATTTTTAGGTTTATCTCCAATGGTGACACAAGATTTAATTAAAATTTTTAAAAATATTGTCGACTCTGGAATTTCTATTTTATTTGTAGAACAAAATGTAAGATTGGCTTTATCCATGGCAACAAGAGGATTTATTTTAGAAAGTGGACGTTTGGTTATTAGCGGAGAGTCTAAAGATTTAGTTGATAGTCCTGAAGTTCGACGTGTATTCTTGGGTAGCTAATTATAAAGCTGCAAGATCAGTATTTAATTTATCTGTAATTAACATTCGTCCAGGTTTATGCGTAATACAAAAATCTGGTTTTGAGTCCATTAATACAGATTGAGGAGTAACACCACATCCCCAAAAAACTGGTAGCTGATTATTTTTAATAGGTTCAGATGGTGGGTCACCGTATTCAGGCTTCATAATGTTTGCAATACCGATTTCATCTGGGTTTCCAATATGAACAGGCGCACCATGAACAGCTGGAAATCTCGAACTAATTTGAATTGCTCGTATTGCATCTTTTGCATTTAGAGGTCTCATTGAAACAACCAGTTTCCCAGAAAACTGACCTGCAGGTTCGCAGTCAATATTTGTTCTGTACATTGGTACTGTTGTGTCGTTTTTAATATGTGGCATTTCAATTCCAGATTCAATTAGTGGTAACTCAAACGACATCGAGCAACCTAAAATGAAGGTCACCAAATCATCATTCCAATATTTTTTGATATCTAAAGGTTCATCAATACACTCACCATTTTTCCAAACACGATACTGAGGTACATCTGTTGTAATATCAACATCTCCTAGATCTTTTAACTTTGGATCTCCTTTAGTTCCAAAACCAATTAAAGGACAGGGCTTAGGATTTTTTTGACAAAATGATGCAAAATCAAGTGCATACTTACTTGGTAAAATACATACATTACCTTGAACATATTTTGCTGCCGTTCCAGCAGTTTGTTCTGTATATTTATTTTCTCTAATAATTTTTCTAGCTTCTATTGAGCTTTCAATATCTAACATTTAATAAAGGATATATTATTTAAAAATAATTATAAAGAATTTAATCATGAAAAGAATAATTTTAATTACAGGATCTAATCGAGGCTTAGGAAAAGCCACAGGGTTAAAGCTTTGTGAATTAGGCCATGAGGTAATTTTTACATCACGAAAAATAGATAACTTAAATCCAATAAAAAAAGAAGTTGAAACAAAAAAATTTAATGCAAGCTTTTACGAACTTGATGTTTGTGACTTAGGTTCTATTAAAAATTTAAAAAAAGTAATAACAAAAAAATATAATCATATTGATACTCTTATTAATAATGCTGGCATATTAAATGATCGAAATGACAGTATTCTTAATCTCAATTCAAAACTATTACATGACACAATGGATACAAATTTATTTAGTCCATTAAATATGATTCAACAATTTAATGATTTAATAAAAAAAAGTTCAAATGGAGTAATTGTCAATATTAGCTCTGTTCTTGGTCAGCTTGATAGCATGACCATTGGAATGCCAAGTTATCGAATTTCAAAATGCGCAATTAATGCGGTTACTAAAGTTGTGAGTGAAGAATTAAAAGAAAATAATATTAAAGTGAATTCTGTTCATCCAGGCTGGGTTCAAACAGATATGGGTGGATCCGAGGCATCTTTGAAAATTGAAGAATCTGTTCCAGGTTTAGTTTGGGCGGCAACTTTAGATCAAGATGGCCCAACAGGAAAATTCTTTTTTAATAAAAAAGAAATTCCTTGGTAACTCAAGTTCCACAAAATGTTTTATAAACTCGGTCCGAAGCAGGAGCAGGTTTTGTATATTCTTCTAAACTAACATCTTCAACATAAGGTTTTTTTACAACTTCACATAAAGATAAAAATTTAGACATATCTCCTTCATCCGCAGCAGATAATACTTCTTCCACTTTATGATTCCTTGGAATAAACACCGGATTATGTTTCATCATTAATTGATAACCATCCTCACTTTTTTGATTTTTAGATAACCTTTTTTTCCATTCTGCTTCCCAAATAATAAAATCAGGATCATTGAGTAATTTTTCTTGAGGAAATTTTCCATTAATTAAATATCTAAAAGTATTGGTATAATCTGCTTGGTTTTTGTTCATGAGTTTAAATAAATCACTCATCATTTGTTTATCTTGGTCTTCATCTGAAATCATACCAAGTTTATTCTTCATCATGATATGAAACTCATCTGCAAATAATTCTTCGTATTCTTTAATTAAATCATTTGCGATTCCTTCAGCTTTTTTCTCATCCTGATCTAGTAAAGGAAATAAACTTTCTGCAAATCTAGCTAAATTCCATTGTCCAATAATAGGCTGGCTCCCATAAGCATAACGTCCATAATGATCAATAGAACTAAATACAGTTTTGGTGTCATAGTGATCCATAAATGCGCACGGACCATAATCAATACTTTCTCCTGAAATTGACATGTTATCTGTGTTCATCACACCGTGAATAAAAGAAACCCGCATCCAATTTACAATCAGTTTAATTTGTCGTTTCATCACAGATTTAAAAAGGGCAATGGCTTTATTTTGAGCTTGAAGGAGTTCTGGATAATGCCGCTCAATAGCATAATCAACTAACGTTTTAAGTGCTGCGATATCTTGTTTAGCGGCAACATATTGAAATGTACCAACTCTTAAATGAGATGATGCAATCCTGGTTAACACTGCACCTTTAAGTTTTGTTTCTCTTAAAACATTTTCACCTGTTGTTACAACAGCTAAACTTCTTGTGGTTGGGATGTTTAAAAAATGAATGGCTTCACTGATAATATATTCTCTAAGCATTGGTCCTAATGCTGCTCTTCCATCACCGCCTCTTGAGTAAGGTGTTTTACCCGAACCTTTTAATTGAATATCCCAACGTTGATTTTTTGGATCAATATGTTCACCTAATAAAATAGCCCTTCCATCACCAAGCATCACAAAGTGACCAAACTGATGACCACAATAAGCTTGTGCGAGTGGTAGTGAGCCATCAATAAGTTTATTGCCTGAAAAAATTTCAGCATTTTCTTGATCAGAATGTTTTGAAAAATCTAAACCTAAAGATTTAGCAAGATCATGATTCAAAATTACTAATTCTGGTTTTTTTACAGCAACTGGAGATAGTTTTGTTGCCATAATCTCTGGTAAGTTGGCGTAAGTATTATCAAATTTAAATCCAGAATTATTCATCATTTCCTTTACTGATCGTTTATGATTTTTAATATAACATTTAATGAATCAGTTAAAAAAATATTTTTTATTTTTTTTATTTCTTATTCTTATTGGTTGTAGCTCTATTCCGAAAAATACGGTGAATGCTTGCGCTATTTTTGATGAAAAATACCTTTGGTATAAGTTTGCAAAATCCTCTGAAAAAAAATGGGGTGCACCTGTTGAGCTTCAAATGGCAATAATTAAAAAAGAAAGTGGCTATGATTGGTTAGCAAGACCAGAGCGAACAAAGCTTTTCAAAGTTATACCTTGGAAAAGAAAATCTAGTTCACTAGGCTATTCTCAAGCTGTCGTTGATACTTGGGAGACTTATAAAAGAAGTACGGGTAAGAAATACGTAACTAGGGTTTTATTTAAAGACTCATCGGATTTTATTGGTTGGTATGTCGATCAGACATATAAAAAAATGAAGGTTTCAAAGAAGAATTATTTTAGACAGTATCTTTATTATTATAATGGCTGGACAAAAAGAACGAGACCAGAGTCTATCCCATATGCAAAAGAGGTATCAAGAACTGCTAAAAAATATAGAGCTCAAATTAGAAAGTGCCAATCGAAACTTAATCGAAATAAGTATATCATCTTTTAGATGAAATTTTTTTTAATTCTTTTCTTCTTACCCACTATTGTTTTTGCTCAAAATCTAAGAGTTGTTGATGGAGACACGATTCATATTGGTAAAATAAAATATCGTTTTCATGGAATAGATGCTCCAGAGATGTCTCAAATCTGTAAACAAAATAATAAAAATATAAAATGTGGAGTATTATCTAAAGTTAAACTAGTTGAGAAAATTAATAATCAAAAAGTAAATTGTAAAAAAATTACTACCGACCGGTACAAAAGAATTGTAGCAGAGTGTTTTGTTAACAATGAAAGTTTATCAAGTTTTCTTGTTAAGAATGGTTATGCTTTTGCGTATAGAAGATATTCAAAACAATTTGTTGAAGATGAAAATTTTGCAAAAAAAAATAAACTTGGTTTATGGGCAATGGAATTTCAATATCCATGGGATTACAGAAGAAAAAAATAATCCACACACTTCACAGACCGATTATAGAATCAACTAAAGAGCGATACCTTTTTAAAACTAGTTAAATTATTATGTTTTTTAACTGAGGGCGCAAGTTCTTAGCTGACAGTGAGAAGTAGGGTTAAACTAATTGCTCACTGCAGAAAGCTGAAGGTGTAGGTAGCACTTCGACTCTTCAGAGTGAGGCCGTGGGAGTAGTGCTTAAATCACATGGCAAATAACTTCGCGTGTAGCTGTTCTTCGGAATAGTTATGCAGCGAAGTTTTTTTTACGCGGGATCCAAAAGACCAGGATGATTATTGGATGGATTGTTTACATCCCGGCTAACTTCATAAAAAACAATTTCAGGATTTTCATGACTATTTAAAAACACCATAGGGTCTGCTGCATTTAAATAATTATTAATTTCTTCTTCTTTTAAAATTACTGGCATTCTATGATGAATATCCGCTAACTCTCCTTTAGCTGCTGTGGTGATGATTGAAAATTCGATATTCGTATTTTTTTGATAAAGGCCACAAAAAAATAATGGTTCATTGTGCTCTCGTTTAATGAATTGAGGAAACTTTTTTCCTTCATCATTTTTCCTCCATTCATAATATCCATCAGCTGGAACAACACACCTTTGTTTTGCTACCAAACCACTAAAGGTTCTTTTTTCCATTAACGTTTCTAATCTTGCATTATTTAAAGGTCTAAAATCTTGCATTTTCTCAGACCATTTTGGAACCAATCCCCAGTGATAATTCGATAAAGTGAGTGCATCATCATCTTTTTTAATAATTGGTAATTGTTGGGTCGGGTAGGCATTGAAGTTATCTGTATCTTCAACTCCTTCATTGTTTTGAACAATATTTTTTGTTTTTTTTACTGCTTTTGTAACAGCATAACGTCCGCACATAGTTGCTTTAATATTTTATCTATAAGATGTATCAATCTATTTCTACGAGTATGAAAAGCAAAATTTTTTTTCAAGGTATCCAGGATGTTTTAACATTACTCATTCCCGTTATTCCTTTTGGAATTATTTATGGTGTTTTGGGATTAGAATTGGGATTGGAGCCCTGGGCGGTTATTGCAAGTTCATTTATAATATTTGGTGGTGCTTCGCAGTTAGCATTTGTTCAGCTTTTTTCTGTTGGGACATCTCCTTATATTATTCTTGGATCAGTAGGTGCAATTAATTCAAGGCATTTACTATACGGTGCTGTTTGTTCTCAATATTTTAATAAACTTACAAATGGATGGAAAATATTATTGAGTTATTTATTAACTGATCAAGCATTTGCAGTATCGCTCCCATATATAAAAAAAAACAAAAACTTTAGATATCATTTATTAGGTTCTGGTTTTACCTTATGGTTTTTTTGGCAAATTTCGACAGTGTGTGGAGTATTACTTGGAAATATAGTTCCGCCTGAACTTGGATTGTCTTTTGCAATTCCAATTACGTTTTTGTCGTTACTAGTAAAAGAATTAAATAAAATTGATCATGTCATTGTTATGATGGTATCTGGTCTCGTATCTCTTTTGTTATTTAATTTTCCACTTAAGATTTATATTATTTTATCAGCCTTGATTGCTCTTAGCGTTGCATATTTTTTAATTAAAAATTTTAAAAGGTTTGCAAAATGATTTGGACATTAATGATCATTGCTGGAATTATAACCTTCTTAATGAGATATTCTTTGATTGCTATTATCAAACCAGAGTCATTAAGCGTAACAACAAAGAAAGTTTTAACCTATGTTCCTTCAGCAGTTTTTCCTGCAATTATTTTTCCAGCAGTATTTTTAAATAAAAATCAATCATTGCAATTTAATACATATGAAGTTTATGCTTTTATTTTGGCTTTGATAGTTGGGTATTTTACAAAAAATACAATTTTAACCATTGCAACAGGCTTAGTTTCTTATTGGTTTTTATCTTATATTTTATAGTGATTTATATTTTGCAGAAGTAATAAATTCTTTAAATGCTTCACACCAAATAATGATGGTGTTGTAATCTTCAAAATTAATTTTTTTATCAAGTGGTACAATAAAGTTTTCAAATACTTTTAAATCAGCAACATACAATGCATTTTGTTTTATAGGCAAAAACTCATCTTCGTGTTCTACAAATTTTTTAGTTAAATAGATTTTATAATCAGGACCAGGCGCTACCTTTCCTTTAAGTGCAATTTCATTATTTGTAATCACCAATTGACCCTCACCCCAGTGAAAAAAATCATTACCACGTTGACCTTTTTTAAACTCCGCTTTGTAAACTGGATTTGCTACCACCTGCTCAATTTGTGACAGATTAGCTGATTTTGGTGCTGTTAGGATGGGTAAAAAATAAACCCCTAAAGCAAAACCAATTCCAAGAACTGCACCGTGTGAAAAAATTAAAAGTAAAATTCTCATTACAATTTCTTTTGTATTACCACATCAACTAGTATTGCAATAACAAGGTTTAATATTGTGATGCCGCAAATAATAATAAAACTAAAGAAATAAACCCATGACCACCAATAAATCTCTTGCATCGGTAACATTACTGTTTCCCAGGATGATAGAGTTAAAACTTGAAAAAGAGTAATTAAAGAAATTCCAAGATCGCCCCATCTTGAAGGATCATCATTTCCAAATAAAATAGCTCCCATTGTTGCATAAATATAGAGAATAATAAAAAGGAGTAAGCTTACAAAAAATACTCGTCTTACAGATTCTAAGATAGCTTCAATAATCTGTTTAAGCTCAGGAATAACAGAGATTAATCGCAAAACTCTAAATATTCGAAGCAATCTTAAAACTAAAAAACTTGAGTTATTTGGAATTGGGATGAGTGAGATAGCAACAATAACGGTGTCAAAAATATTCCACCCACTTTTAAAAAAATCAGCTTTTTGTTTCTCACCAATAAATCTAATGAGAATTTCAATGACAAAGAAAATTGTTATTCCATAATCTAAAAGATGAATGGTCTCTAAAAATAAAGGATCAAGTTCATAGGTCGTTGCACCTATAAGCACTGCATTTAAAATAATAATTGAGACAACAGTAAATTGAAAAATTCTATTATCTTTTAAACTTGAAAAAAAAGGTGTCATGACTGCTATATAGGGACATTTATTTAAAATGAAAGTCACAAGATTGTAACAAAACTTTAACTTGGGTTATTACAAAGTTTTGATACTACCCGCTCAAACCTCATTCTTTTGTTACATAAATTCTCCCCTTGTTAAAAGAATGAGGTTAATAATTTCTCACAAAAACCATAATTTATGGATATAAATTATTTATGAAATTTCTAAAATTTTTAATATTATTTTGCATCATTTCAAAACCTATTCAGGCTAGTGAAAATTATCATTTAAAAAAAATTTCAGATCTTAATAATCCTTGGGGATTAACATTTATTAATGATCAAGAGGTCATGGTTAGTGAAAAAGAAGGTGAAATTTTAATTATTAATATCAAAGACGGATCACAATCAAAGGTTAAGCATAATTTAAATTATAAAGTTGATGGGCAGGGTGGTTTGCTTGAGATTTTAAAGTACCAAGATGATATTTACATTTGCTATACCGAAAATAGAGGCGGTGGCAAAACCAGTACATCAATTGCAAAAGCAAAATTTTCAAAAACAAATTTAAATTTTAAGAATATTTTTCAAGCTAACCCCCCGATTAACTCTGGTTACCATTTTGGATGTAGAATGGTGATCCAAGATAATAAATACCTTTATGCAAGTGCAGGAGAAAGAGGTGGAGATAATATTGCTCAAGATTCTAAGAAACATCCAGGAAGTATTATAAGAATTAATTTAGACGGATCTGTTCCAAAAGATAATCCAAAGTTTAAGGGTAAATCTGATTGGTTGCCTGAGATTTATCAAATAGGAATTCGAAATCCTCAAGGTATGACCTTATCTCCATTTAATAACAAAGTTTTCATATCAAACCATGGTGCAAGAGGTGGAGACTTTTTTGGAGAAGTTAAATTTGCAGAAAATTATGGTTGGAAGTTATGGTGCTGGGGCGGAACGAATTATAGCATGACAAAATGTGGTGAAGTTCAAAAGTGGGATAAAAGATTTACCAATCCTTTATACACTTGGGTTCCATCTATTGCGGTCAGTGCGGTACAAATTTACAAAGGTATTGAATTTGAAGAATGGAATGGCCATATCTTAATGACATCACTAAGAAACCAATCATTAAGAAAGTTGGAGTTTGTTAGTGATAATGAAGTAGGAAAAGAAATGGTTATTTTTAAAGATAATATTGGAAGAATTCGAGATATAAAAATTGGGCCTAAGGGAAAAATTTATTTGTTATCCAATGGCAATTCTGCCTTATGGGAGATGAGTAAAAAATAATGGAATTGTTAAATCAAAAAGTACTGTTTGTTGGAATTGCTCTATTTTTATTTGTTTTATGTGAAAATCTGTTTCCAAATGAAAAAGCTTCATTAACAAAAAAATTAACAAGATCCTTTAAAAACATTTTTCTTTGGTTGCTCAATATTGGCTTAACGCCCATATTAATTTTACCCATCACAATTTATGCAACAACTTTAAATTTACATAATACTTTTGTTATTAATAATGCGATTGGCCTTTTTATCTTTCATTTAGTTATTTATGATATTTTTTTATATTTTTGGCACCGAGCAAACCATGAAATAAAATTTTTATGGAGATTTCATCATGTTCATCATCTTGATGAAACACTGGATGTGTCATCAGGTTTGAGATTTCACTTTGGCGAAGTTATTTTAAGTACTTTAGTCAGATGCGCTATCATCATTACATTTAATATTACTCTGGTAAATTTGTTATTGATTGAAGCTTTAGTTTTAATTAGTTCTGCCTTTCACCATTCAAATATCAAGTTACCTAAAAATTTTGAAATAATATTATCTTATTTCATTGTCACACCATCTATTCATTGGGTGCATCATCATAAAAGACAAAAGGAAACGGATTCTAATTATTGCGCCATTTTTAGTTTTTGGGATTTTTTGTTTGGAACAAAATCAAATTTTAAAAGATATAAAGGAATGCCAATAGGCGTAGAAGGTGATAAAGAACAGCCTTTAAACAAGCTAATAAGCCGTCCACTCAAATAATCTTCTATTTTGTTGACTTTGCCAATTTAAAAGTGTCTAAGCTGGCAAACTAACGACTTACAAAAATTATTTCATTGCAAAATTTCCAAGAACTTAATTTACATAAAGATCTAAATGCATCTTTAGCAAAAATTAATTTTAAAAAACCAACAACTGTTCAGGCTAAGGCAATACCTTTAATTCTTAATTCACGAGATGTTTTAGGATCGGCACACACAGGTACAGGAAAGACTGCTGCTTTTTGCATTCCGTTAATAGAAATGGTGCTGAACAATAAATGTAAACGAGCAATTATTTTGGCACCGACACGTGAACTGGCTAAGCAAATAGAAGCTGTCATTCAAACGTTATTAGTAAGCAAATCAAAGGTAAAATGCTTATCACTAGTTGGCGGCGAACCTATAGGCAAACAATTAAACCGATTAAGATCAAACCCTCAAATTATTATAGGAACGCCAGGGCGAGTAAATGATCACTTAAATAAAAAAAGCCTAGATCTTTCTAAAGCAAACTTTTTAATATTAGACGAAATGGACCGTATGCTGGACATGGGTTTTAGTATTCAAATAGATAAAATTTTAAAATTTATTCCAAAAGAAAAACAAACATTAATGTTTTCAGCAACTATTTCTAAAAGTATAGAAAGGTTATCTTCTAAGTATTTAAATAACCCAGAAAGGGTAACTGTTGAAGAAGACAAAAATGATATTCCAAAAATTGAACAAAAAATAATTAATTTATCTAACGATGAAAAACTTCCTTACCTTGTAAGACACGTACAAGAAAAGCATGGTTTAATGTTAGTTTTTGTTAAAACTAAAAGAGGCGCAAAAAAACTTGCTAAACAACTTTATAAAGAAGGATTTGATGCTGACGCAATTCATGGCGACCTTAGACAAAATAAAAGATCAGCTGTAATTAAAAAATTTAGATCAAATAAAATTCAAGTTCTTGTTGCAACCGATGTTGCTGCTCGAGGGTTAGATATTCCAAATATTGAACATGTCATTAATTATGATTTACCACAACAAGCTGAAGATTTTATTCATCGAATTGGCAGAACAGGACGAGCGGGTGCAAAGGGACAGGCTTGGAGTTATGTTACCAAAAGTGATAGCCGAAAGTGGAGAGAAATTGAAAAAATTTTATATCCTGGAAAAAAAATATCATTCAATGAAGATAGAAGTGAACGACCACACAAGGGTAAAAAACATTTTGGTAATAAAAGAAAATTTAAGTCACGTGACAGACGCGATAAATTTAAAGAGAAAAATCAAAGGAAAAAAATATCATTCAATGAAAACCAAGATAGGGATGAAAGACCTCACGGAGAAAAAAAACGATTTAAAAATAATAGGAAATTTAAGTCAAGCGATAGAAGCGATCAATTTAAAGATAAAAATTTTAAAGAAAAAAATCAAAATGGTTTTAAAAATAAAAAATCAAGATTTAGTAAAAATTCTAAATTTTCTAAACGAAAAAAAGAAACAATTAAACGTTTTAATAAAAGAAATAAATTTAAGTCGAAAAAAAAATAATTTTATTTTTTGACTATTTAAAATCAATATTTTAATAATTAAATTATGAATACACAAAACCAATTTAATTGGAGATGTAAACATACTTGGAAAAGAAGTGCAAAAAATACCATGTGGTGTTTAATTGGTTGTTCCATTGGTGATTTTGGAACGATATTATTTTTTCAATTAACCCAAATTCCTTGGCCAGTTTTAGCAATTATGACCTTAGCGATTATCAATGGATTGATTACCAGTATCATTCTTGAAACGGTTATTTTAATGAGGCAACAATTTAAATTTAAAGAAGCGTTTAAAGTTGCAATCGGGATGAGTTTTATTTCAATGATTTCCATGGAAGCCGCGATGAATCTTACAGATTATTTTTTAACTGGTGGTGCAATGTTAACTTGGTGGGTTATTCCTATTATGCTTTTTGTCGGTTTTATTACTCCTTGGCCATATAATTATTGGAGATTAAAAAAATTTGGACATGCTTGTCACTAATTAAACGTAGTCTAAAGGCAGTACGGTTGTTTCTTTTAACTCTTCTAAAGATGGAAATCCGCTCACACTTGCAAAGTCAATTTTATTAATCAGATCAAAATAAAATTCATTGTAACTTTCAGAATTTTTAAGTCTTACTTTTAATAGATAATCCACTTCTCCCATTAGACGGTGGCACTCAACAATTTGAGGTGTTTCTTTTACAATCTTTCTAAACTGATCTGTCCATTCTTTATTGTGACTTGTAGTTTTAATATGAACAAAGTAAGGGCGTTCTAAATTTAGTTTTTGTTTATTAAGAACTGCAACGCTCTTATCGATAAATCCTGCATCCTTTAAGTTCTTTACTCTTCTGTAACAAGGAGAAGCAGATAAATTGACTTTGGATCCAAGCTCTTCCATTGATATCTCACCATTTTCCTGAAGAATTTGTAGAATTTTTTTATCGATTTCTTTCATAATATTAAAATATTTTACTAATTATATTTGTTATAATAGCAATAAATTATTAGTTTAAAAACTATTTTATTCAATATTAACTTATTTTACTACTAAATATTGATTTATTAGGATTATATTCTAAATACTCATCAGTTCGGTAGGTTACCTAGCATTTTACTTTAAAGGTCTCCTTTTTGGAAAAGTTAGGTAACCAAACTGTAAAAAATAAAGGATTAAATTATGACGTTAAAAATAAATGATACTGCACCTAACTTTGATGCAGAGACTACAATTGGAAAAATTAATTTTTATGACTGGGCTGGAGATAGTTGGGTTGTGTTATTTTCTCACCCAAAGAATTTCACACCTGTATGCACTACAGAATTAGGTGCACTAGAATCTGTAAAAAATGAATTTGACAAAAGAAAAGTAAAAATTTTAGGTCTAAGTGTTGACCCCGTTGAAGATCATAAAAAATGGTCTCAGGATATTTTGGATGTAACAGGGCACAAGCCAAGTTATCCTTTAATAGGCGATAAAGAATTATCTGTATCTAAACTTTACGGAATGTTGCCTACCTCATTAGGCAATAGTTCAGAGGGTAGAACAGCAGTAGATAACCAAACTGTGAGAAATGTTTATATTGTTGGTCCAGATAAAAAAATTAAATTAATTTTAAGCTATCCAATGGCTACAGGTAGAAATTTTGATGAAATTTTAAGAGTTATAGACTCATTAAAACTTACTGTTGAGCACAAAGTTGCAACACCAGCAAACTGGAAACAAGGTGGTGATGTGATTATTGTACCTGCAGTCAAAGACGAAGAAGCAAAAAATTTATTCCCTGAAGGGTGGCAGTCACCTAAACCGTACATTCGGGTAGTAAAACAACCGAACACTAACAAATAAAAAAAAGGAAAATAATGAAAAAAATACTATCTACCCTTATTTTGTTTTTCTTTGTAACAGCCGCTCACAGCGCAACACCTTTAGTTGAAGCGTCATGGCTAAAAGAAAACATTAATAATAAAAATGTTAAAGTCATTGAGATCAGCAGTAAATTTGTAAATGGATCTTATGATAAATTTAAACAAGGTCACATCCCAGGAAGTGTTTACATTGATCATATTGGTGACAAATTAATTACAACTCAAAAAGGTGTCATTGGACAGTTACCAGTTAAAAAAGAATTAGAAGCGCTCTTCTCAAAACTTGGTGTTAAAAATTCTGATCATGTTGTTGTAAGTTACCTTGGAGTAAACTCATTAGATTTTGGAAGTGCTGCAAGATTATACTGGAGTTTAAAAGTTGCAGGCCATGACAATGTTTCTATTTTAAATGGTGGCTTAAAAGCTTGGACCGCAGCTGGTTACAAATTAGCTCAAGGTGAAACACAAATCACTCCATCTAATTTCAAAGTAAAGCTTAATGACAAATATGTTGCAAGCTACAAAGATGTTAGAAATGCAAAAAGAAAGAAAAACGGTTATGCATTAATTGATGCAAGACCTAAAGCTTTCTTTATTGGTGAAAAAAAACATCCTAAAATTCAAAGAGCTGGAACTATTCCAACTGCA
Source organism: Pelagibacteraceae bacterium (assembly GCA_022763425.1). Taxonomy (GTDB): domain Bacteria; phylum Pseudomonadota; class Alphaproteobacteria; order Pelagibacterales; family Pelagibacteraceae; genus HIMB114. The sequence continues at coordinate 312,543 of JALEGD010000001.1, forward strand.
GTGAATTTAGAAGAAGCAACAATTGTTGATGGAAACTTAAAAGTCAAATCAGCAGATGAGATTAAAGCTTTATTTGTAAAATCAAATGCAAAAGGAAAAAAAGGTTATGTTTCTTTTTGTAACACAGGTTGGTTTGCAAGTACGGTTTGGTTTGCTTTAAGTGAAGTTGCTGGAATCGAGAATGTAAAATTATATGACGGTTCTTTAGCACATTGGACACTTAATCCAAAAAACGAAGTTATTAACGGACAAATCTAATACTTAAAAATTAATGCGCGGTTACCCTTAGCCGCGCATTTTTTATTATGAGTGCAATTACAAAAAAAATTGATCTAACAGTTCTTGGCTACGCAGTTTTAGCAACGTTATTATTTTCTTTTTTATTTTTTACACAAGTTGGAAATAGACATCTTTATGTTTTCTTAATTGGAATTGGACTTGGGGTTTCGCTTTATCATGCATCATTTGGCTTTACCGGAGGATGGAGAAGTTTTATTGAACATAGGATCAGTTCTTCACTTCGAGCTCAAATCATCATGTTAGGACTTGCGGTCATTTTATTTTCTTTTTTTATTGGCTCTAATAGCTGGATTTATGAAGGTAAAATGATTGGAGCCGTTGCACCAGTAAGTGTTTCTGTTGTGGTTGGATCTTTTATGTTTGGTCTTGCGATGCAGTTAGCTGGTGGATGTGGATCAGGAACATTATTTACCGCAAGTAGTGGTAACGGAAAAATGGCAATCACATTAGTATTTTTTATGATTGGCTCTTTAGTTGGCACTTATCATTTTGATTTTTGGAAATCGCTTCCATCATTTGGAGGGGTTTCGCTTATGAACGAATTTGGAAAAGTGAATTCAGTTTTTCTTCAATTAAGTGTTTTAACATTGCTTTATTATTTTATTTATAAATCCGATCAGAAAAGAAATGTTAATTTTAAACATTCAGATATTTTTGATTTTTCAAACTTTGATTTATTTAAAGGGCCTTGGCCTTTAATTTTAGGTGCAGTTTTACTAGTTTTTTTTAATGTTTTGATGCTGCAAGCCGCAGGACATCCATGGGGAATTACATTCGCTTTTGGTTTGTGGGCTGCAAAAATTGTACAGTTTTTTGGAGTTGAAGTAAGCAGTTGGTCTTTTTGGCAACTCTCTTATCCAAGCACGGCATTAGAAAACAGTCTCTTTGCAGATCCAACAACAGTTTCAAATCTTGGTATTATTTTTGGAGCATTAGCAGCTTCTGCACTTGCTGGTAATTTTTTTAAAGCCTCGCTTATTAATAAAAAAATATTAATTGCTGCTATCCTTGGAGGTTTTTTCATGGGTTATGGCGCAAGACTTAGTTTTGGTTGTAATGTCGGTGCTCTATTTAGTGGTATTGCTTCAGGATCTTTACACGGCTGGGTTTGGTTTTTATTTGCTTTTATAGGTTCAATGATTGGCGTGAGGTTTAGAAGGGTGTTTTATTCATGAAACGTATAGTCTACCTTATTGTTTTAACACTTTGTTTAACTTTTGCTTTTCTCGATCATGACAGTAACGGAGTTGCTTATAACCCTTTATTCCATAGTCATGATGATAAAACAGACGGAGCATCCCAATCCATTTCTATGCCATGCGGACTTGGTGGCTCAGAAAACCATAAACATTAACATATTGTAAAAAAAGGAAGTTGTAATAAAAATTACAAACAATGAGCTTAAAAATAAATTCAAACGCACCTAATTTTGAAGCAGAAACTACTCATGGAAAAATTGATTTTTATGAGTGGGCGGGTAATGACTGGGTCATTTTATTTTCCCATCCAAAAAACTTCACACCTGTGTGTACGACTGAGTTAGGCTCATTAGAAGGTTTAAAAGATGAGTTTGATAAAAGAGGAGTAAAAATTATTGGTTTAAGTGTTGATCCTGTAGAAGACCACGCAAAATGGTCTGAAGATATTTTAGATGTAACTGGTTACAAACCAAGCTACCCGTTAATTGGAGATAAGTTTCTTCAAGTTTCTAAATTATACCGAATGCTACCTTCAAGTCTGAACGCAACATATGAAGACAGAACTCCAATTGATAATCAAACAGTTAGAAATGTATTTATTATAGACCCGAATAAGAAAATTAAACTTATTCTAGCTTATCCAATGTCAACAGGAAGAAATTTTAAAGAAATTTTAAGAGTAGTAGATTCTTTACAATTAACCCATGATCACAAGGTTGCAACTCCTGCAGATTGGAAAGAGGGAGAAGATGTTATTATTGTTCCGGCGGTCAAAGACGAAGAAGCCAAAAAGATATTCCCAGGCGGATGGAATGCAAAAAAACCTTATCTCAGAGTAGTTAAAAACCCAAAATCTAAATAGATATTTAAATTTAGATCATTTCTGATAGTTCAAATTTATGCGATCAAATTTAATGTTATTTTCTGGTGCACTTTTTTTTTGGTCAGCAACATGGAGTATTATTGGATTAACTCAGGTTAATATTGATCTAGATCCAACGATATCTGTATTTATTAGATTTATTCTAGCGGGTTTAATTATTTTAGCTTATGTGATTTTAACAAATAGAAAATTAATATTTTCTTTAAAAGAGCATCTTTATTTTTTTATTCTTGGTATATTTTTATACAGCGGAAATTATATTTTTTTTTATCATTCAAACGTTTATTTACCCTCAAATATTCCAGCAACCGTTTTTTGTCTTTTAACTATTTTTAATATTTTAGGAGAGAAATTTATTTTTAAAAAACCTATAACATCGATGACATTATCTGGAGCTTTGCTTGGTATTACTGGAATTGGAATTATTTTTTACCAAGATTTTGTTAATTTTGATTTAAATTCAGGAACCACACTAGGATTAATGTTTGCGTTATTTGCTACTTTATCTGCATCAGCTGGAAACTTAATTGCAATATACAATAAGAGAAATTACAACATTCCTCTCTTACAAAATGTAGCATTTGCAATGATTTATGGCGCGTTGGTTGCCCTGATTGTTTCTTTTATAAAAGGAGCAGAGTTTTACATTCCAATAAATAATTTTAGTTATCTTCTTGGACTAGCTTATTTAATTATCTTTGGATCTATTATTTCTTTTCTTTGTTACATACGATTTATTGAAAATACATCTGCATCAACGGGTGGATATATTGGTGTAATTATGCCTATTTTAGCTCTAATTATTTCAATGATTTTTGAAGATGTAAAACCTGATATCTTTTTTCTCACAGGATTACCTGTCGCATTAATAGGTTTACTATTAATTTTAAAACAAGAATCTGTTAATAAATAAAAATTATGAAAGATTTTGCAGTTTATATTGGCACCGCTATATTGTTTATTCTTCCAGTTTTTTGGCTTGTGCTAACCGTTACAGGTTAAAATTATAGTCCTTTATTTTTTACAAAGTAGTCCATCCGGTCGATAGACTTAATGGAGTAATCAATATTCTTATCATCTCTTTTAACTTTAATTTTAACAGTACTTCCAGGTCCGCCTGCTTTCCAAGCGTTAAGATAAAATTCTTTCATTGTTTTTACATTTGTATTATTTACAGCAACAATTAAATCACCTGCTTTAATACCGGTGTTAGCAGCTGGACCATTTTCATTAACTCTGGATACACTAAGTTGACCTGTTAAATCATCAGCAGATAATCCAAGATAAGGGTTAATGTTTTTTGTTCTTCTTCCATTTTTAATTAAATCTTTAAGAACTGGTTTTAAGGCATTGATTGGAACGTACATGTTACCTGGTGACATAAGTCCTGGAGAAACTGTATCTGCGATATAAAGTGAGCCGATACCTAATATTTGACCTCTATCATTTAATAAAGGAGTTCCAGCCCAAGCTTGGTTCATAGGATAAACATAAATAGGTTTATCTAAATAATATTCCCAGTAACCAGTAAACGATCTTCTTGAAACTGATTTTCCAGCAGAGCCTTGTCCGTGAGTTGGATAGGGCATCACAAATAACATATCTTCATCTTTAATTTTATCAGAATCTCCCATACGAAGTGGCGCAAGATTTGTTGGAACTACAGTTTTCAAAATACCAAAGCCTGTTTGATGATCATAGCCAACAAGTTTACCTGGAACTGTTCTTCCATCAGGTAAACGAATATCAATTTTTTCTGCTTCAATAACAATGTAACCAATAGTTAGAATATGCTTTTTATCAATAACCACACCAGTACCAAGGCGCTCTGTACCAAGCGACCTTGCTGTTCTAGCATTTTCCGGAACAAAACTTCTTACTTCAACAATTGATTTATAAATTTGCTCAAACTGTTTTGACGTTTTTAATTTCTGCTGAGAGTAAGATAAATTTGGAAATAAAAAAAAGATGAATAAAAATAAGAAATGAAAATATTTTATTTTCATAACTGAATCTTAATCTTTTTAAGAAAAATTATAAATACAAGCTTTAGTTTAATAAAATTTACTTATTTCTATTTTTTGACCACTCTTTGGCTTTATTCCACTTTTCTTCCATGGTGCCTTTAGGTTGTTCAATTGGAGCTTTTCTTGAAACAGGAGAATCACCAGTTACTTTTAAACCCAGCATAAAAATTCCAAATGCTGCAAGCATTAACAATAATGTTAATTTCATTCGTGTTCACCGCCTGGATCTTTTTGATCAAGTTCAACTTTTTTCCCATCAACCCATAAGTTTTGACGAGATCTTGTTGTACTATGGTAACCATCATTTCTAAGATTAAATTGTCTCGCATTTTGAAAAGACTTCATTGTAAAGTAAACACCAATGATGACGAGCACGTGACCAATGACTGAAGTTGATAATACCAAGCCCCAAACTTTATATGACCAGAACATTAGAGTGAAAATGACTGACCACATCAAAGATAAAACAACTAAGATTTGAAGCCTTACTGTTTTAGGAAGTGCTCTTAAGTCATTTTTCTTATCATCAAATAATAATAAGCCAGCTTGATATAAAAATTCTTTCATTAAATAATTAAACTAAACTATTAAGGATCAATTGATAGGGTTTATTTCTTTAAAATCTCATCTTGGATGATTGGAAATATATTTTTCGCAATAACCTGAACTCCTTTAATATTGGGATGTTTTCCATCATCAAGATTAAGTTCAGGGTTTAGAGCAACCCCTTCTAATAAAAAAGGATAAAGTTTGATTTTGTATTTTTTAGATAGATCAGGATAAATTGAATTAAATTGTTTTGCATAACTTGTTCCGTAACTTTCTTGAGCCATCATTCCAGCTAAAATGATTTTGATATTTTTGCTTTTTATTTTCTGTATCATCATATCTAAATTATCTTTTGTCACTTTTGGGTTAATACCTCTCAGCATATCATTTGCTCCAAGGCATAAAAAAATAAGATCTGGTTTGTCACCAAGAGACCAATCTAATCGGTCTAATCCACCTTTCGTCGTATCACCACTCACACTCGCATTAATAAAAGTAATGTTTTGTCCTTTGAATTTTTTTTGCAAAACTTTATCTAGGTGATGATTTTGAGTTAACCCGTAGCCTGCCATTAAACTATCCCCAAACAGCATAACTTTGGTTTTAGCCTCAGCTGAAACTTGTATTATGCAAAGCAAACACCATATATAAAATACTAATTTTCTCATGAGCACACTTTTAGAATTAAAACAAATTACTCTAAATTATAAGAATTATAATACCTCAGTTGAAGTAATCAAAGGAATAGATTTAAAAATTAATTCTGGTGAGAAATTAGCAGTCGTTGGAAAAAGTGGTTCTGGTAAAACAAGTTTAATCATGTTGATGGCTGGACTTGAACAGCCAACATCAGGAGAGATTATTTTTGATCAGCAACCTATCTCAACATTTAATGAGGATGAGTTAGCTGATATTCGAAAGAAAAAAATTGGTATCGTTTTCCAGTCTTTTTATTTAATTCCAAATTACACAGCACTTGAAAATGTATCTTTGATTTTAGAGATTAATGGAATTGATAATTCAAAGCAAAAGGCAGAAGAGCTATTAATTCAATTTGGTCTAAAAGATAGACTACATCATTTTCCAACACAGTTATCTGGTGGTGAGCAACAACGCGTTGCCATTGCAAGATCCATGGCAGTAAAACCAAAACTTATACTTGCTGATGAGCCTACTGGAAATTTAGATAGTGAAAATTCTCAAATGATTTCAAATTTATTGTTTGAATATGCAAATAAAAATCAGTCTAGTTTTGTGTTGGTTACTCATGATCTTAAATTTGCAGAAAAGTGCGACCGTATTATTAAAATTGAAGACGGCACTATCGTTAGTTCATGATCAATCAATTTTCTTATGCATTAAGAGATTTATCAAGAAGTTATAAGAAACTTTTTTCCATCATTGTCACATTATTTATTAGTCTATTTATTTTAAGTTTAATCATTAACTTAGAAACTGGATTAAAAAAGGAACTTCAGAATAATGCAAAAGTTTTATTAGGTGGTGATTTTGAAGTTGATACAAGAACTAAGCAAATTGATCCAAATTTTTTAAATCAATTAAAAGATAAAAGTACAGTTTCATCAACAATTGAATTTTCAACTATGTTAACTGGATCGTTAACTGATGATACAAATGCTTTTTTTATCAGGCTTAAAGCAGTTGATGATCAATATCCACTATATGGAAAAGTGTTTTCTAAACCAGAAAATGCAATGCAAAGATTACAAACTGAAGACAATACCATCGTGGTTAATCGAAAGATTTTTGAAACATTAAATTTAAAAGTTAATGATACAGTTTATGTTAAACAAGCACCATTTAAAGTGGTTGGTTATGTTGAGACGGTTCCTGATTTAGGACGAGCTTTATTGTTTGGTGATTTTGCTATCGTCAGTAACCGTGCATTTGAAAAATTAAATGTGACTTCAATTGGAAGCTTTGTAAACTATGAATACAAAGTTAAAGCACCAAATAAGGATGTTTTAGAATTTGTTTACGAAAGGTTAAAACAATTTCCAACTTATAAAATTAGGTTGCCAGAAAATGCAGCAAATAATTTAAAACGTTTAATCTCAAATTTTTCTGAGTTTTTATCTTTAGTTTCAATAAGTGCCATGCTGATTGCGGGAATTGGAATTTCAAATACGTTGATCTCTTTTATTAACCAAAAAAATACCAGTATTGCTATTATGAAGTCGATTGGCTTTAAATCACAAAATATTAAACAAATCTTTTATATCGAAATTTTATTACTGTTATTTTTAATCACTTCACTTGCTTATGTGATGTCTTTATTAATTATTCCTCAAGCTAATCATTTTATTGCAAATCTTGGAATTTCTTTAGAAAGTCAATTTAGTCTAGTTAATTATGGGCTTATTTTAATGACAGGTTTTTTAGTTGTAGTGATCTTTTGTATTCCAACTATCTCGTCCATTGAACAGATTAAAGCAACAAGTTTATTTAGAAATGTTTTTCAGCTCACCCGTTTTCAATTTGGAGCAAAAAATATTATTTTAATTTTATTTAGTCTTGTTGTCCTTTTAGGAATATTTTTACTACGCTCAGATAAACTTTATTACACGACAACTTACTTCGTATTTTTCTTTATTTTCTGTGGTGTTTTTTACCTTTTATCAAAGACGATTATTTACATCCTAAAACAATTTAAATCATTCCATTCCTTGCCTTTAAGATTTGCGGTTAGAAATATTATTCAAGATAGATCAATTTTCCCCATTACCGTTTTGTCCCTTGGAATAGGAGCTACTTTATTATTAACACTAACTTTAGTTGGAACTAATTTTAAAAGGGAGTTAGAAAAATCTATTCCTGAAATTGCACCAGATTTCTTTTATGTCAGTATTCAAAAAGACGTAAAAGACAATTTTATTAGTTATCTTAATAAACAAGATCCAAATTTAAAATATGAGACAGTACCTATTGCACCAGCTTCTGTTGCTAAAATTAATGGCGTTGATCCACTCACTTATATTAAACCATCAAATGACAGTTTTTGGGTCTTAGAGCGTGATAGAAGAATTTCTTGGAGCAATACACCACCTGAAGATAACCCAATTGTTGAAGGACAATGGTTTGATCTACAAAGTGATCAGTTACAAATTTCACTCGATGCAAAAGTTGCAAGAAATTTTGGTGTGAATTTAAATGATCAACTAACATTAAAAATTTATGGAAGAGAAATGACTGGAGTGGTGACGAGTTTAAGAAAAGTCGATTACAGAGATTTATCTATCAACTTTGCAATGATTATTAACCCAAAGTTTGCAAATCAATTACCTCATGAATATATCGCCACAGCAAAGTTTTCAGATAAAAAATATATTAATGAAGCAAAGCTTGTTCAGAATTTTCCAAACATCTCAGGAATTAAAGTTTCAACTTACCTTGGAAAAATAACAGATCTTGTAAACAAGATATTTATGGCTGTGGTCATTATTTCTTCCGTAGTTGTGATCGTTGGTTTAATGGTGATCGCTTCAGCTGTAATTGTTCAAGCAAGACTTGGAATTTATCAAAATTTAATTTTTAAAATTTTAGGTCTAAGATCAGGTAAATTAATTCGAGCAAACTTAATTGAATTTTTAATTACCTATGTTTCCATATTTATGATTGCAGGAATATTTGGAATATTCACATCAGAGTTTGTGATCCAGACTATTTTTAGATTAGGTTGGCAACTTGAATTTATGCCGGTTTTTAATGTTCTTGTTATTATTGGAGCGTTAACTTTGTTTTTAATATTAGTGAATACTTACCGTTTCTTAAAACCAAGTGTTTATCCAATGGTAAGAAACGAGTAGTTACCTTCTGCATTATATTTGATTTTTATTTTAAAATTAGTCCCTCATTTGGAATTGCTGATTTTAAAATCTTTAAATCATATTTTTTAAAAATATCTGTACTCGGCCAATAACCAGATTTCAATGTTTTTGCATAGTGAATATTCAATTTAATTTTCATCATTTTTTTAAAGGTCGTCAAATGATCATAGGTAAAAGATTTGTGTTCAATGATATTTTTATTGAAATCAATTATAGAGTACCAAGCTTTTTTTGATCCATCATTTGGTGGAAGACCGATTGCTCCACTATTATGCCAAAAGCCTTTTTTCAAATATCTTGTGAAGGGGATACCACTGTGTCCTGCTATAACTCCATCAAAGTTATTTAATAATCGGCTAATCACATTTTTACTCGTTGATGGCAAAACAAATTCATTAATTTTTCTTGGAGATCCATGGCACACCAAATATTTTTTAGATTTATATTTGAGGATGATTTCATAAGGCAATTTTTTAAGCCACCCTTTATTCTTTGCAGATATATTCTTTTTAGAGTAAGGAAACCATTGATCAGTTAATAAATCACAAGCACTATTTTTTTTAAATCCACACCCACAGTCGTTTGCATCAAAAGCAATAGACTCTTCACAATTACCCATGATTGATATGAATTTGTTCTGTCTTACTAAATCAATAGATTTATTTGGTTCTGAAAAATAAGCAAAAATATCACCTGTGTTTATAATAGGAATATTTTTAAACTTTGGCTTTTTTATTATTTTAAGAAAGGTTTTTAACGCTTCGGTATTAGAGTAAATACCACCTAAAACAAAAACTTTACTACTGGTTAATTTTAAAGTTTTTTTTTTCATGAAACTTAATCTTTGTTCTTGTTTTCAGACATAACGTGAAACAGTCCAAAGCCTGCAATAAAAAAAGGTAAAAACACTAACCACGTATTTTGATTTTTTGTTAAAGTCAGAATGGTCGAGATTGTTGTTAAAATAATATATAATCCAATTAATTCTTTTTTGTGTCTTTTCATAAAACCTTTATAAACAAATTATGATTCAATTTCACCCTTCAAGATCTAAAGCATTAGAACAACTCCAATCCTTTGTTGAAAATCATTTAGGGTTATATGCAAGGGATCGTAACTTTGATTTTGGACCTGAGAAAAGAACGAATACTTCTTGTTTATCTCCGTATGTCACTCACGGAATACTAAGTGAAAATGAAATTATTAAACAAAGTTTAAAACAATATTCTTTTTCAAAAATAGAAAAATTTATTCAAGAAGTGTTATGGAGGACGTATTGGAAAGGGTGGTTAGAGCGTAGACCTAGCGTTTGGACTGATTTTATTAATGATCTTAAATATCTTAAAGTTGATTATGAAAGTGATAAAAATTTAAAAGCTGCAGTAAACGGAAACACAGATATCGAGTGTTTTAATGATTGGGTACATGAACTAAAGGATACTGGCTATCTTCATAATCATACCCGTATGTGGTTTTCTAGCATTTGGATATTTACCTTAGAATTACCTTGGCAGTTAGGTGCAGAGTTTTTTATGCGATATTTAAAAGACGGTGATCCTGCATCAAATACACTTTCTTGGAGATGGACGGCAGGAGTGCAAACGAAGGGCAAGAATTATGTTGCTCAAAAATGGAATATTAAAAAATTTACAAACGGAAGATATGAAAAAGTGAAGTTAAATGAGAATGCAGTCCCAATTGTATCCGATAAAGATTATGTTCAAATTGATCCAGAATTAGTGAATGCAGATTATCATGATCAAAAAACGTTGGTTATTTTTGATAATCAGCTTTCATTTGAAACCTCAGATTTTAATGACACTAAATTTAAGAAAATTTTAATTATGAAAAATAACAATTTAACACGTTCGATCGAGTTAGATGAAAATTTAATGAATTTTAAAAATGATCTTTTAGTAGATCAAGAAAACAGGTTGAAAGATCATTATGATGTTGAGGTAAAAGATATTTCTTTTTTAAATAATTTAGATACTACCGATATGGTAGCGCTGTATCCAGGTGTTGGAGAGAATTTAGATTTTTTAAACCAAAATCAAATTCAAATTCCTTATTTATTTAGATCTCTAGATCAAATGACAAACAAATATTGCAACAAAGGTTTTTTTAATTTTAAAAACTTTATCCCTAAAATTATAAGTCAAATAGATGCCTAATAAAAAATTACAGTTTCTAGGTTTTATGTTGCTGAAAGTTTCAGCTATTGGTTTTTTAATTGGGAGCAATGGAAATACTGCCAATATCATTGGAAGTATTGCACTCTTAGTTGCGAGTACTGTTTTTATTCTCTCTTTATTAAAAAAGTAGGTGATAGATACACCAGATCAGTAAGAAAACTGAAAAGGTCCAAAGGAAAATTTCTTTCCCTTTTTCTTTTAACTGCTCAAAATTGATTTTATTCTTCAGTTTCAATTTGATCGGCTGATCTTTTTTCTTTTTCAGATTTTATAAATTCTACTGCTTCTTCAGGGATGTCATCATCGCTTTCTTCCCAAGCTTTGACTTCATCAACTTCTAATCCAAGTGCTTCCGCGACTTCTTCAACGTCCATGTATAGTTCACTTAACGCGTCGATAAATTCTTCGTAACTCATAAATAAAAATAATTTACAATTATTAAAACTAGATTAAATGTTTATTATTTTCAAATAATAAAGCAAATATTAATATTGGTTATCCATCTTGTTAGAAAAATTAAAAAAAATCTTTGATAAGAAATTTTTAATTATTTTCTCAATTTTATTTGTTTTTTTAGTTCTTTTAAGGGTCATTAATCCAAGCTTTATTGTTGCGATTTCTAATTTAAGCTTAGATAGTTATCAAAAAATATTTACTTACAAAGTTAAAGATACCCCAGTTATTATTGCGGATATTGACGAAAAAAGTTTGGGAAAGATCGGTCAATTTCCATGGAATAGAAAAGTTTTTGGAAACTTAATTAACAAGCTCAATCAGTCAGGTGCAGCTGTGATTGCATTTGATGTTTTTTTCAGTGAAGCGGATAAACAAAATCCTAAACAATTTATTCAGGCCAATAATATTGATCAAGGAAGTGAAGTAGGGCGTTTAATTTTACAGATACAAAGTAACGATCAATTTTTTATCAATCAAATTCAATCAAGTAATATTGTGATGCCAGTTTTAGGTATTACAGAAAAACCAGTACAATCCTTTAATATTGAACCAAAAGCAAAGTTTATTCAAAGAGGCCAAGATGCAAAACAATTTTTATATAAATTTCCATTTGGGTTAACTTCTTTAAATACAATTAATAATGCATCGAGCGGGCTAGGAAACATTTCAATTATTAGTGATACAGATGCTATCATTAGAAGAGCCCCACTTTTAATTAATATTGAAGATCAAATGATCCCATCTCTCGCAGTCGAAACTTTAAGAGTTTATAAGAAGCAAAAAAATGTTTTAGTTCAAAGTGATGAAAGTGGAATTAAACAAATTAAACTTCGACCATTTTCTATTCCAACAGATTTTAACTCTATGCATTGGATCAAATTTAAAGAATCAAAGGCTAGCCAAAAAGTATCCATTATTGATATTTTAAATGATCAGGTCGATCGTAATATTTTTAAAGATAAAATTGTATTAGTTGGTGCATCTGCTCAAGGATTATTTGATTTAGTACAAACTCCAACGGGCACGATCATTCCTGGAGTTGAAGTCCATGCAAATATTATTGAAAATATTTTACAAAATGAAATTTTAACCAGAAATATTAATTCTTATATTATAGAGTTTGTAATTCTTATTCTTGGGATTACGTTTGCATTTAATGTTGCTGGGAAAACTAAACCGCAATTTAGTATTTTTTTCTATCTATCGTTAATTATCGTGGTGTTTTTGATTGGCGTCCTTTTTTACTCAAACAATTTTTTAATTGATATCTCTTACCCAATATTTGCCATTACCATGATGTTTTTGACTGGCTTATATCTAAGATATCTTCAAGAAAATTTAGCCTCGCAAGAATTTGAAAAAAAACAAATGCTTCTCAAACAAGAAAGAGAAATTGCAAGACAAGTGCAAGAGAAACTGTTTCCTGAAGATAATGAAGATGAAGATATTATTTATGCAAAAAACATTCCAGCAAGAGACGTATCTGGCGATTATTATGATTATGTTAAAATAGATAATGAAATATATTTTACCTTAGCGGATGTATCTGGAAAAGGGATCAAAGCTGGAATTCTTATGGCCAATGCTGCATCGGTATTTAGGTCATTTGCAAAATTAAAAAAATCAGTTTCTGAGATTGCAATGTATGTAAATAACCAAGTTGCAGACTCATCGTTTCAAGGAATGTTTATTACAGCCATTATTGGAAAAATTAATATCGAAACTAATGAGATTGAATTTATTAATCATGGCCATGAACCCATGATGGTCACCGATGGATCTAGTTTTGAATATATTGAATCAACCTTACCTCCACTTGGCGTATTAAGCATGGATGATCCAAGTTTTTTTGAGACGACACAAACAAAGTATGAAAATAAAAAAATCTATATCTATACAGATGGAGTCACCGAAGGTTATCTTGAGGATGGATCAGAACTTGGACAACAAGGTTTTGAAAACATTGTTAAAACCCATAAAGAAAAGAGCACAAAAGAGGTCATTGCACTTTTAGTGGATCTTTTAACCAAACATAGTGATAAATTGCGCGATGATATCACTTGCATGGGAATCACCTTTAAGTAAAACCCAGATTAAATCATGCAAAGATTAAAGATTTTTATCATCAGTTTGTTTGTAACAATTTCAATATCACTCAACGTGAATGCAAACGAAGTGACCTATCAACAAGTATTTAACGATCCAACGAACCTTGAACTGAATTTAAAGTTTGTAAAACAAGAAGAGGAAAAAGGTAATTTCAAACAAGTAATCGCAACATTGGAAAGATTAATTATTCTCTATCCTCAAGATGATAAGTTAAAATTATATTTATTAAATGTATCAATAAAAGCAGATACAAAACAAAGAACCATTGTACTTCTAAGAGATTTACAAACAAGTGATCAGTTTTCAGCAGATATTAAAAATAAACTTCGATCGCTTTATGTCCAAGAGTCGAATGCACGAGAAGCAGCAAGAAAAAAGAAATATGATTGGTCGAGCTATTTAGATTTGGTGTACTCAAAAGCATTACACGACAACGTAAACTCACTTAGTAAATCAAAAACATTCTTCTCAAGTTCTACTGTAAGTAATTATGCAGCCTCTGAAATTGAAGGCGATGATGTAGAAACGATGATTTCAAGACTTGGAGCTTTTAAAAATATTGATGATACCTCAAGTGTATTTATGACATATAGTGCATCAAAATCTACGCAGAGAAGAGCCACAACGAATGAAACAGAAGCGGATAGTTTTTTTATAAATTATAATAAAGTTTTTGAAAAAAATATTGTCTCAGCCTTTTATTCTGCAAGTAGAACGGATTACAAAACTGAGTCTGATTTAATTTCTCAAACAGTGAATATTGAAAATCGCAGATCCATTAAAGATAATCAAAATATATTATTTGGAACGAATATGGGAGTGACGAGTTACAATCAAAATCCTTCTTTTACGTCTGCCGATGCACAAGATAACGATAAGTTAGGTTTCATGTTAGGTTATGAATATTATTTTGGTCCACAACACAGTGTTCGAATTAAAGCAGATAATTCAAGAGTTGCATCTGAAAAAAATTATAAATCGTATGATAGTTTTAAAACCTCTATTGATTATGCAAAACAATTTTCATTGGCAAACTTTTCTCTATCTCATTCGATTGCAGATAATGGATATGACGTCGCAGACAGTTTCGTCCATTCAACGATTGTGAGAAAAGATACGGTGAATACGACTTCTGTCAGCTTTAATGGTGATTTAGATAAAATTATTAAAATTGGTGCCTTTAAAAATACATTTTATAATATTAATTATAGTTATATAGATACGACTTCTACGTTGCTGAATAATGAGTATAAAAAAGAAATTCTAAACATCGGATTAACAAAAAGGATAAACTTTTGAAAAAATTAATTTTTACAATTACGATACTTTTACAGATAAATAACTTTGCCTACGCCAAAGAAGTGGTTGGAATTGTAGGTGCAGTGGTTGGAACGATTACCAACCAAAAGAATGAAGTTTTAAAAGCTGGTGATAAAATATATTTTGGTGACACGATCACTTCATCTGATCAGTCTAAAACTCAGCTTATGATGGCTGATGAAACTATCATTTCGGTTGGATCAAAAACGGAGATGATTATTGATGAGTTTACATATGATCCATCTACTCAAAATGGTAAATTTTTGGCAACCATTCAACAAGGTTCTGTAAAATTACTGACTGGAAAAATTAGTGATAAAGATCCAAAAAAACTTGAAGTGAAGACACCAGCTGGAACGCTTGGTACAAGAGGAACGGAGTTTCAAGCGATCGTAGATCCAGGAACAACGGAAAGTAAGGTATTACTTATTGGACCAGGGCCTAATAATGAATTAGGTTTAAGACCAGGTGCCGTAGAAGTTTCAAATGATCAGGGTACCGTATTATTAGATCAGCCACTTGCTTTTACTCAGTTTTCTCAAAACACTGCTCCAACACCACCGGTGACGATTTCACCTCAGGAATTAGATAACTTTAATAAAGTGTTAGAGGCTAAAAAAGCTTTAGATGAAACTAATGACGTGCAAGAAATTATCGTTGAAGGAAACTTGTTTGATAGTGAAGGAAGTGAAGCAATTGCAGATGTGATTGAAGCAGGTTTACAAGCTGCATCAGGCGGTATTACTGCAGGACAAGTAAGTGCACTTTTAGGAGTAACCAATGAACAATTATTTGGTGAAGACTTTGCTGCAGAGATGGAAAACGAGAGTCCTGAAAATCAAGCAATCATCATGAATGCAGAATTTGGTGATGGTTTAGCCATGTTAGCAAGATTTGGTGGAACGGATCTTGGTGCAACTACGTATGCAGATCTTAATGCAATTACTTCTGGAACTTATACTTACCAAGCAAATGATGTGAATATGGCATCTACAACTGGAACCGGTTCTGGTTCATTTAATGGTACGGCAGTTATAGATTTTTCTGCTAGAACCATTCAAAATACGTATTCTGGAAACGTAACCTTAAATGGTGATAGCAGAACATTCTCATACACAAATACAAATTCATATGATGGTTTATCAGGACAAGTTGAGAGTTTATCAAGATTTCAAATTACTTCATCCAACACGACAAATGTTGCATCATTAGATCCTGCAGCGCAGGCGTCAAATGCAGCAATAACAGCTGGTTCTGCAAGCGATGGTATTGCACACGATCCAAGTGATTATGTAGTGAGTGGTACTAACCACTTCCACGCAGATGGAGCAGTTGCACCATTTAACATTCAGTTTAATGGAGTCAATCAATCTCCAACAGGTGGAGTTGCAACGATTGCATTAACGGTGACAAACAACAGTGACAGTTCAACAGTTGCAAACTCAGTGAATGGTCAACGAATGGGAATTACACCAAGAAGAGAACCGTAATTTATGAAAATCGAAGGGCATCATAAACCAGAAAATTTAAGTGATAAAATCGCATATGCATTTACCAAAACGATGCGTTTTGTTGCCGACACTTTTTTCAAAAAACGTTATGGCCATAGAGCTGTAGTTTTAGAGACTGTTGCTGCAGTTCCTGGAATGGTTGCGGGGATGCTCATTCACCTTAAGTCTTTAAGAAAAATTGAAGACGATAAAGGTTGGATTAAAACCCTTTTAGATGAAGCTGAAAATGAACGTATGCATCTTATGATTTTTATCAATATTGCAAAACCAACAGCTATCGAACGATTTGTGATTTTGATTGCACAATTTATTTTTATATTAATGTACTTATTTATTTATCTTCTATCAAAAAGAACAGCGCATAGAATTGTTGGATATTTTGAAGAAGAAGCTGTGTATTCTTATACGGAGTTTTTAAACGAAATTGATAGCGGTAAAATTAAGAATGATCCAGCACCTAAGATTGCAATCGATTATTATAATCTTCCATTACACGCTACACTTAGAGATGTCGTATTAAAGGTTAGAGAAGATGAGGCAGGGCATAGAGATGTGAACCACAGTTATGCAAATATTCTAAATAATAAGTCTGACCCAAATGAAGAACAGCAAGCTGTTTAGTCTTTTTTAATTATCTCGTCTTTATAACTACTGACTTTTTCTAAAATATGCTGAATATGATCTTCTGGAAGTTTGGCATCTTTTAGTACTTTGGTAAGAATTTGTACAAATTCAAACCAGTCTTCATCTTTAATGTTTAGATGCTTATGGCTTTCATACAGATTAATATTAGGGTTTTTATCTGTATAACCAAATAAATAGGCAAATGTTTCTTTTTGTAATTGAATGAGTTTTTCTAATTTAATCCCTTTAAAAAACTTCTCGTAAAACTCTTTATGCTTTTTGAGTTCAAAATACAGTCGTTCAACCAAATCATAAATTGCAGAAACTGGATAATGTTGTTTTAGATTAATCACTCTGCTTGGCAGTCTGTCATAGTATCTCCATCTGGACAATACTGAATATGCCAACGTTCATTGGACAAATTGACCGTGGCATGGCCCATCGTTTTTGCTTGATGAATTACATTGTGACTTACAAATTTCAAAAGTCCCTCTTCATTGAAACGAAGTTCTTTTTCATTTTTATCTGTAACAATTTTTATTTTAAACATTTTTAAAAAAACTAATAAAATATCCACTATTATTTAGTAAAATTTGACTGTCTTAAAAGAAGTAATTTTAAAAAATCTAATTTTTTTGATATTACCTTTTTGTGAAAAAAATCCTCATTATAATTTTTGCAATTCTCTTAAACGTAAAAGCATTTGCTGCTCCTGATGCAGGAAAATTATTAAAACAGCAACAAGAGCTAGATAAGCAAAAACAGCTTCCAAAGAAAATTCCTAAAAATTTAATAAAAGAAGGGTCACAAAAACAAGAGCAAAAAAAAGATACACAAAAAATTTACGTCAAAAAATTTGTATTCAAAGGAAACCGTGCCTTTAAAGATCAGGTTCTAAGTCAAGAAATTGAAGAATTTTATGAAAAAGATTTATCATTTTTTGAAATTCAAAATGTGGCACTCAAAATACAAAAATTTTATAATAAGAAAGGTTACTTCTTAGCAACCGCAATTATTCCAAAACAAGAAGTAAAAGATGGCATTATAACTATTTTAATATCTGAGGGAAAACTATCCTCTACAAATCCAATCATTTTAAAATCAAAACAATTACGATTGTCAAAAGAAATACCCAATCTATATTTGGTGAATTCTTTAAAAAAAGGATTAACTCAACAAGGGTTAGAAAGAGGATTGTTAAACTTAAATGACAATCCAGGAGTTGCAGGTACAATTAATCTTGAACCAGGTGATGAGCCTGGATCGACAAGAATTATTTTAGATGTAGTAGAGGGCCCATTAATTTCAGGATCTTTTGCAACTGATAATTATGGATCCAGATACACTGGAGAATTAAGAGCAGTTACAAGCGTTCAATTAAATGATCCTAGTAAATTTGGTGATCAAATTAGTTTTACAAACATTCAAACACCAAAAGAAAATTATAATTTAAATCAGGTGAACTATAATTTTCCAATAGGGAGGTCCGGTTTTCGAACCACATTATCTTATACAAAACTTAATTATAAAATTGGTAAGGAATTAGAAACTAATCCTCAATCAATGGGTAGTGCAGAACTTTTCACATCAAATTTTAAATATCCAGCTTTGCGAACTGTTAATCAAAGTTTTTTTTTGGAAGCGGGTGTAGATCATAAAAAACTATATAATGAAACAACAGGTGTAAAAACGAGTGATAAAAGATTAGACAATATAAATATTGGATTTAGTTTACAAAACACAGATAATTTTATCACAACAGGATTTTCTCAACTAAGCTTTACTAAAACATATGGAGATTTAGATTTATCTAGAATAGCTTCTAGTTTAACAAGTGACCAAGGCGCCGGTGGAGCTAAGACTGATGGAAAATTTCAAAAACTGAATGTAGAATTATTTCGAATTCAAAGGGTAGCTGAAAAATTAAACTTACATGTTGTAGCAAACTTTCAACATGCTAATAAAAATTTAGATAGTTCAGAAAAAATGTCATTAGGCGGTGCATCAGGTGTACGAGCTTACCCATCAGGAGAAGCTTCGGGAGATGAGGGCAGAAGATTAAGTATTGATGCAAAATATAATTTAATTAGTGGTTCTAAACTTGGAGATGTCAATCTATCGATTTTTTATGATTATGGAAAAATCAAACAGTATAAAAACACGCACGATATTTCTATGACGACACCTAATCAGTACTCACTTGAGGGCTGGGGTGTTTCTGCAGATTTAATTTCATCAGGAATTTATTTTGTAAAAATAGGTTGGGCTGATGCAATTGGAGGTAATCCAGGTAAGACAAGTGCAGGCAAAAATAACGACGGCAGAGGAGATTCATCTAGATATTGGCTAATGGCCAGTGTTCAGTTTTAAATCATGAAAATCTTAAGAAAAATCAAGGCTTTTTTCTGTATTTATCTCATTTTACTCAGTTCTATTGCCCAAGCAGAAAACCCAAATACTTTACCAACAAATCCAAATATCACGAACGGTTCAGCGGTGATTAATCAGTCAGGAAGTTCTTTAACCATACACCAATCAACTGAAAAGCTAATTACCAATTGGTCGACATTTAATATTGGCAGAAACGCTTCTGTTGAATTTATTCAACCCAATTCATCATCCAGTGCATTAAATAGAGTCAATTCAAATGATCCCACTCATATTTATGGAAGTTTAAAAGCAAATGGTAAAGTTATCTTGATGAACCCATCAGGAGTTCTGTTTCACAATGGTTCAAGAGTAGATGTTGGAGCTTTAATTGCAACTTCTTTAAATATGCAAGATGGGAATTTTTTAAACAACCAATATATTTTTGAAAAGGACGGGATTGCAGGCACAGTCAATAACAAAGGTATTATTAATGCTTTTGAAAATGGCGCAGTAGCTTTAATTGCACCAGATGTGAAAAATGAAGGATCTATTAATACTCCTTCAGGAACAACTGCTTTATTATCAGGTGACAAAGTAACTCTTACCCTTAACGGAAATAAATTAATTCAATATTCGATCAACACCGGTACATTAAATAGTCTTGTAGAAAACAAACATGCAATCAATGCAGGTGATGGGATTATCATTTTATCTGCAAAAGGTTTAGAAAATATATCTCAATCTGTTGTTAAAAATTCAGGTACATTAAAAGCAGAAGGTATCACAAACAAAGGTGGTAAAATTTTTTTAACGGCTAGAGAGGGAGAGGTTATAAATACAGGTACGGTTAGTGTTAACTCACAAAATAATCAAGGTGGTGACATTGAAATTACAGCAGATGATATAAAAATTAAATCTGGTTCAACGTTATCTGCAAAAGGTAGAACAGGTGGTGGTAAAATTCTAGTAGGTGGTAGCTGGCAAAACTCTGATACCAATGTTTATCAAGCTACGACAACAACCGTGGAGTCGGGTTCATTGATTGATGCATCAGCAACAGATAATGGGGATGGAGGAGAAGTCGTTATTTGGTCAGATATCTATGATTCAAATTCCATAACAAAAGCACAAGGTACCATAAATGCAAATGCTGGTCCTAATGGAGGTGATGGTGGAAGAATTGAAACATCTGGTTACAAATTAATTACGGATGGTGTTTCAGGATCTGCTTCTTCAAACTTTGGTGTAGCAGGTCTTTGGTTATTTGATCCTACAAATATTGAAATTGGATCTTCAGGATCTTCTGCAGATGGAACAGATGATGGTTCTAATCTTACTGCAAGCTCAATTAATTCATTATTAAATGCAGGTACCAGTGTAACTGTAACCACGCAAAGTTCGAGTTCAGAACTTGGAGATCTAACAGTCAGTTCTGAAATCAATAAAAGTTCAGGAGCAAGTGATGTTACTTTAACTTTAAGAGCAGCAAACTTAATTAGAATTAATGATGAAATTAAACATACAGGAGGAACAGGAGTTTTAAATATCATTTTAGATTCTGATAACAATACTAGTTCATCCACTGCAGGTTCGTCACCATCTAGAGACGGTGGTGGAATTATTATTATGGAAGATAATATCTCATCAGGGGGTGGAGATATTACTTTTGGAGGAACGACATCTGGTGGTTTTACAGGAGGTGATCTTTATATTGGAGGAAGTTCTACAGCATTATCAATTAATTCTGGGGGTGGAGACATTGATATTAAAGGCCAAGTCTTAATTTCAAATACCAGTTCCTCAGGAGTTACTATTTCATCATCGAATGGAAGTGTAACGGTAGGAGGATCAATCGACTCAGCAAATACATACAGATTTGTTGATGATAGTGAGATAACAGCCACTTCGAGCTCTACTGAGTGGCTAAATGCATCAGCTGATGCAGTATTAAAGGGTGGATATTTAGTATCTATTACTTCTCGTATTGAAAACCAATTAGCGGCTGCAGCAACTATTAGCGGAGGGAGTTACCGTGGTGCATGGATTGGTGCGTGGAGAGATAAAGATAATACTAAAAGTGGGGGAGCCACATACTGGTATTATGATGATAATTCCCCTGAAGCAAATACCGCGTTTTTAAATCAGGGAACGGGACCTATTAATTCAGCTTACAATAATTTTGGTACAGGTGAACCTAATGGAACCGGCACAGGTGGTGAATGGGCAGGACAATTTTTTGGTGACCAAGCCAACTGGAACGATCTTGTAGGAACTAGAGATTATTCACAAGATATGGGTTCTGTATACAATGTCATGGGTTACGTCATGGAGACGAATGTTAATCCAACAAAATTAACCATCAATGCAGGTACCGGTGATGTAACTTTAAGTGGTGCCGTTGGATCAAATAAAGTTTTATCAGATTTTACGATTACAGGCGCACAAGTGACAGGATCAAGCGTAGCACTTAATAACTCAACGGATCTTAACATTACAAACTCAGGAACTAGTTCTCTAACTGGAGTGATATCGGGTACGTCAGTAGATTTAATTAAAAATGGTTCAGGTGTTTTAACATTATCAGGAAATAATACGTATACAGGATCAACGACAGTTTCTAATGGCACTCTTGCAATATCAAGCAATAATGCATTAGGTACCAATGCAGCAGGAACTACTGTAGCAAGTGGAGCAACACTTGATATTCAGAATACAACTTACTCTACAACAGAAGCAATTACTCTCAACGGAGGAACAATTGCAACATCAACTGGTACATCTACTTTTGCTGGAACTATTACGTTAGGAGCAGATTCAATTATTGATATCGATGGTACCAAATTAACTCTAAGTGGAGTGATAAGCGATGGAGTTAATAATTTTGCCATTGATAAAACAGGTACAGGAAATTTAGTTTTAAGTGGCACAAATACTTTTAGTGGTGACACAACCGTGTCTGCAGGTACGCTCACACTGACCGGAGCATTATCAAGTTCAACTGACTTAATTGTTAATTCAAGTTCAACCTTTGATCTCCAAACTTCACAAACTGTTGCTAGTTTAGATTTAGACGGAACTATAAGTAAGACTACTGGATCTTCATCGTTAACAGTATCAGGAGCGTCAGATATAGGTGGTAATATAACTACATCAGGTATTCAAACGTATACTGGAGCTGTAACGTTGTCTGCTAATTCGACATTAACAACAACAAATTCACAAATTACATTCTCAAATACGTTAAACTCTGACTCAACCACAAGAAATCTTACTGCAAGCGTTGGTACCAGTGAAGTTCAATTTGATGGAATCGTTGGGGGCACAAATAGTTTAGGGGCGATTGCTATTACAGGAGCGTTAGATTTAAATGCTGCAATTAGTTCAGCGTCTTCTTTAAGTGTTTCAACAACCTCTAATCTTGGAGCAAATGTTACGACTTCAGGAACACAGACTTACACAGGAGAAGTTGATTTAAGTTCAGATATTACCTTCACTACTTCAAATAGTAATGTAACTTTTTCAGATAATATTATTTTATCAAGCGCATCACAAAGCTTAACCATTAGTGCAGGTACAGGTAATGTAAGCTTTGGAGGATCTGTTGGAGGATTGTTTGTTGAAGATGAAGCTGGAACGATAGGTACACAAACTGTTTTAACTTCTGCAAATTGGGCTAGCACAGTAGACACTGTCGGAACATTTTCTCATTCAGTTAACTTTGGTGGATCCGCGGTTACAATTGGTGATATTAATTTCGTCGCAGCTACTAATACCGCAAACCCTCTTACAGTAAATAGTGACGTAACAGTAGTAGCTGTTAATACATTAAGCGATAATTGGGATGTTGAAAATCTAGGATCTGATTCAGATTCTACAAATTTAAATACGTTACTTGGTTCGATTAAATGGAGTAATGATGGTGTAGATAATGATGCCGATGATGTAAAAGTACAGTTAAGCAATTTAACAGCTGGCAAAGTTTATAAACTCCAAATGTTTTTTGGAGAGGATAGTAATTCAAGTCGAGGTTTCGATATTGATTTTGAAAACGGGTCAAATGTAAGAGCAGAAATTCGAGCAGACTATGATACGAATCCAGACAGTAATAGTTTGGCTAATCCTGCAAAAGCAACATTCATAGATTATACATTTCAAGCCGAAGGAACTACGGCAAATTTAATTTTAGATGGTGATGGATGGAACGGTGATGGAGGTGCTACAACGGACAAAAACCCAATTATCAGTGGTGTCTCACTTGAGGAAATTTCAGAAATTTCTTCTAATGCTTTAAGCTCATTAACAGTAACTTCTGGATCATTTTCAAATAGCGGAAATATTTATTCTGATGGAGCCATAAGCGTTACTTCAAGTGACGGCATATCTTTGAATTCAGATATAAAATCTTCTACAGCTTCTAATATTTCTTTTTATGCAGCTAACAATATTAATACAGATACAACAGGCTTAACTATTGAGAGTGCGGGAGGTGATATACTGTTTAACTCTAATACAGATGGCAATGGTGGAGCCATCAATCTTGATAGAGCAACTGTAAAAAGTAATGGAGGTGATATCTCACTTGTTGGAGGATCTGATGGATCTGGTTTTGCCCAGGGAATTAATACTGATGAGATATCAGGCCTTCCTACTCAAACAAAGTTAAAAGGGATATTTTTAAATGGAACTTATCTTGATGCAAGAGGAAGTTCTTCAGGTGGAAATTTATTATTAAGAGGAAGGGGATGGCAGGGAGCAACAAATACTACTAACTATCTTTATCCAATTGGTATCGACATTGTCTCATATAATAACGACTCCAATACAAGAGGCTCAAAAATTATAACCAATAACTCAGGAACAATAAATTTAAATGGTATTGGTGGAAATCAAAACAACAATACAGCTCACAATGTTGGAATTAACTTTTTTTCAAATAGTGGAACTGCCAATATAATAAGTTCTGGTAGTGGTAACATCGATATTAGCGCAACTGCAGGTAATACTACCTTATCATCTCTAAGAGCTGCACTTAATTTAGATGGAGGTACTGCAAGTATTTACTCAAATAGCGGAGATATTACTTTAGAAGGGATTGCAGGATCAAGTAGTGATACTGGAATACGTTCTGCTGCAACGATGAATATTGGTTGGGATGGAACAAATTCTGGAACATCTGGGGATATTACTTTAACGACTGATAGTATCTCATCAAGTTCATTTAGTTTTAGAGGAAGTGGAACACTTACTGTTCAACCTTATGATGATGATTTTGACTCCAATTTATCTTGGAGTAACATCACTACCTCTTCTGACATCACGGGTCTTACAATAGGTAAAGCTTCAAGTGCGGACGGTACAAGCGATGTCGATGTTACCATTGGATCTTCAGCATCTGTCACAGGCCCTGTTACAATTTATGCTGATGATATTACCTTAAACGCAGCATTGACCGCGGCTTCAGGATCATCGATATTAACTGGTAAATTAGCTGGTGCTAGTAATTTTACACAAACTGCAGGTTCTTTAGAGGTGAATGCAACAGGTGACTCTTCATATTCTGGAGTTATGTCGGGTAGCGGAAGTTTCACAAAATCTGGGAGTGGCGCTTTAACTTTAAGTGGTACAAATAGTTATACAGGATCAACAAGCATTAATGCAGGTACTTTAAAAATAACTGATGCAGCTGGATTAGGGACTACAGCATCAGGAACAACTGTTGCATCTGGAGCAACGCTTGAAGTGTCTGGTGGTTTAACTATTGCAGAAACCTTATCACTAAGTGGAACTGGAGCATCATCAAATGGTGCATTGAGATTCACATCAGGTAACAATACCTACTCTGGAAACATTACATTAGGAGCTCATTCTTCTGTAAATGCTACTGCAGGTAATAATATAATTTCTGGAACAGTGAATGGAGCTTACAATTTTGTTGTCGTAAGTACAGCAGGTAGTTTTACTCAAAGTGGTATTGCAGGTGGAACTACTGCTTTAACGACATATGATGTAAATTCGTCTACTTATAACACCACTATTTCAGCTGCGGTTACGACAAATGGAAATATTAATATTGAGGCTGGATCAATTGATATTACTGCAAATCTAACTGCAACTAGTGGCAACATTGTCCTAGATGCTGACACAGGTTCTGCAATTAATTCAGGTGATGATGGAATTAATATTGGGGACATTACCATAAGAACAAACACTTCAGGTAATATTACGTTAACGGGTAGAAGTGGATCTGGAAATACTGCTGGGTTGATGGGAGTACAGGCCTCTGGGGGGTCAACTACAATTAATTCAGCTGGAAATTTATCAGTAACAGGTATCTCAGAGTCTACGAATACGTCAGCTACAAGAGGTATATGGCTGAAGGGAGATTATGATGCAACAGGGAATATTACTTTGGCAGGACAAGCAAAGTCTTCCAATGATTATGATGTATCAGTTCAAGACTCTACATTTGATGCTGGGGGCAATATTACTTTCGATGCACAAAATGGTGGTCGAATTAATTTTGCAGGAACAAATACTTTAACAGCTACTGGAAATCATATTTATAAGGGTGATAATTTTGTTCCAAATAGCGCAACTTTTAATGGATCGGGTTCATTTTCATTAACTCCTGATACAGATAGTACGGCATTCAGTACTGGAATCGATATCAGCTCAGTTACATTTGGAACTAGCTTAACTGACTTTACAGTAGGGGTGAGCACCAACAATGCTGATATCACTTTAGGAAGTGTTGATGTGGATGGAGAAATAAATGTGTTTGGTGATGATATTACTTTATCCAATACTTTAACGGCAGGAAGTAATGAAAACATTGTCCTTTCTGCAGAGACTAATTTTGTAAATAACAGAGGAAGTGATGCGCTTAATGTATCTGGAACTGGGAGATGGATTGTGTATGCAGCTGATGACGATAACTCTACATTTGGAAACTTAAATAGTAATAATGCTCCAATATGGGATCAACAATATTCTTCTTTAGCACCTGCCAGTGTTTCGAGTGGCAATAGATATGTTTTCCAAGAGTCTTCGCCATCTCAAAATATAACATTTACAACTACTGACGAGACAATCACTTATGGAGATAGTGTTGATTTGTCAGATAATTATTCAATCACAAGCTCAGGTGTTAGCGGTTTAGCAAATGTGTATGCTGCAGTTCCATCTGGAGGTTCGGTATCTATTTCTGATGCCTTTTCAGCAAACCCGACTATTACATCAGCAGGTACATCAGCTGGATCACATAATATTAGAGTTGCTTCAGGTGACGAGGGTACTGCAAATAGCGGTTATAACGTAACTTACTCTAATTCTGGAACTTTGACAGTAAATAGAAAAGCGATCACCGTAACAGCTGACGATCAATCAAAACAGTATGGTAATGCTAATCCATCACTTACCCAAACTGTAACAACAGGGAGTTTAGTTGGATCTGATACATTGTCCGGATCAATTACAACCGCTGCAGCAACAGGATCTAATGTTGGTTCTTATAGTATTACCCAAGGCACTTTGACAAATGCAAATAATTCAAATTACGATATTACATTTGTGAATGGCAGTTTAACAGTTAGTCGAAGAGACATAACTTTAACTGCTGATGATAAAACAAAAACTTACGGAGATAACAATCCGTCTTTAACTTACACAGTATCAACGGGTAGTTTATATAGTTCTGATACGTTGAGTGGTTCAATAGCAACAAGCGCAACTGCATCCACTGGCGCAGGAAGTGTTAACATTACACAAGGAACGCTAACAAATGCAAATAATTCAAATTATAATATCACTTTTAACAATGGATCTTTAACCATTAACAAAAAAGCTTTAACCGTTGTGGCAGACAATAAAACACGAACCTATGGCGCTTCAAACCCGACACTAACTTATACATTAACATCTGGGTCATTGGTAGGAAGTGATAGTTTAAGTGGTGCATTAACAACCACTGCAACGTCATCCACAAATGTTGGAAGCGCTAACATCACCCAAGGTACTTTAACGAATGCTAATAACTCAAATTATACGATTAGTTATACAACAGGAACACTTTCAATTACGAAAGCCTCTCCTACAATTTCTGGCTTATCAAATCAGTCAAAAACAACAGATGACTCTTCTTTCACTTTAGCAGGAACGCCAAGTATTAGCGGACCTACCCTATCATATACTTCGAGTGATACGGATGTTGCAACTGTGAATTCTTCAACAGGAGAAGTTAGTATTTTAGCGTCTGGAACCTCGACTATTACAGCAAGCTTTACAGGAAATTCTAATTGGAATTCAGGAAGTGGTACGTATTTATTAACGGTAACCGAACCAACCGTATCAAGTTCTAGCTCAACTACGCAAGTTGCTGATAATGCGGCACAAGATGTAACAACAGTTGTAAGACAAAATGTAAGAAGAAATTCAAATGTAGTCTTACCTGGAACAAATACAAATACTTTTGCAAGACCTACTTTGATCAGTTATGGGAATGTAAGTGCACCATCTCCAATTGTTAGTCCAATTACAACAACCCCATCAACTTCCGTGATACCTTCAGTATCGACTCCATCACAATCATCGTCTACTTTAGTAGCACCAACGCCATCACAGTCATCGTCTACTTTAGTAGCACCAACACCATCACAAACATCGAATATATCAAGAGGCGTAACAAATAATAACCAATCAGCTTCTTTACCAAATGCTTCAAGCAATCAAACACCAGCTTCACCAAGCGCAACATCACCAGGTACAACAACGTTATCATCTAACAATGTTCAAATCACTTCATTTACAGCTCAAGTAGATGGTTCAGTTACAGTAAGAAAGTCAACGGTAACAGCTAACACAAATGTAGAGACTGAAGGTTTGATCCCAAGCGCTCAAGTGGTGGTTTTAAGGCCCAATCAAGATGCAAAGGTAGAGAACAGTTTCGAAGTAAAAGTTAATTCAAGCGAAGCTCAATTGAAACCACTTAGCAACACATCGCAAGATTATTTTAAACCTGGAAAACTAATTGGATCAACTAAGTTTGTCGTTGAATTAGAAAATGGCCTTGTATTTAACTATACTATCGATGTGCAAGAAGGTGGAGTGGTTATTAAACCTGCCGATAATCAGTCTATTCAATTTGCAGAGAGCAACAAACAAGTAGTTATTGGATCAGGTATTTTAGAGGCAGTAAATGCATTAGGGGTTTCGCCTGATAATATGAAAACAATCTTCCTGGACTATAAATCTTAATTTTTATTTTCTGGCGGCATGGGATCTGCCTCAGGTGACAATTCAATCGCAAGGGGTGACGTTGCTCTTGGAACTGCAACAAATGAATTATCAGATACTTCAACCTGTCTGACTGAAATTCTAAATAATCCATACACAACTGTAACAATGTGCGTGATTAAAATAAAAATAAAATATCCTTTTGATCCAAAGTAATTCATAAACAAAGTACATAAAATTGGCCCGCATATAGCACCCAAACCATATAAGAAGTTTAGACCAGCTCCAGCGGATACAATGTTATCTTTTTCAATTAAGTCATTGGTGTGTGAAATACATAATGAAAAAATTGGAAGACATAAAAATGAATAGGCAAATAATAATGTGTAGAAATTAAACTTTGAATTTTCAAAATTAATATTACCAGCTAATAAATAAGAGGTAATTCCTGCACCCACTGCAATTGCAACAATCACAATTCTTCGATCAAATCTGTCAGATAAATAACCAATTGGCCACTGGGATATCGCACCTGATACCATTACAATCACAGTTGCAATTGAAATTTCAATTAAACTAAAACCGTTTGTTGCACAATAAACAGACATCAAAGTAAATAAAGCTGAGATGGCTAAACCAAATAAAAAACTTGTTACCGTTCCATAAGGGGAAATGTCATAGAGTTTTTTAATTGATATTGATTTAATTTTTCTAAAAGTTGGCGCTTTTCGTTTCGTTACAAGAATTGGAATCAATGCAAGTGACATTAATAATGATACGATAATAAATGGCTCGTACTCATTAGGGTCTGTGGTCGATAACACAAACATTCCAACACCCATTCCAAGATAAATAATCATCATATAAATGGATAATAACTGACCCCTTGTTTTGTTGTTGGCTCTATCATTTAACCAACTTTCCACAATAATATGAATTCCAACAATACAAAATCCACTGATAAATCTTGAGACTAACCAGGTATAAGGATTTACATAAAGCGAGTGTAATAAAATAATCAGTGATGCAAGGGATGCTAAAGCTGCAAATACACGGATGTGACCTACTTTAAAAATAAAATTCGTTAACTTTTGTGCACCTGTTAAGTAACCCACATAAAAGAATGACATCATCATTCCAATTTCAATTAAGCTAAAGTTTTCATAAGTTGCTCTAACTCCAAGCAAGTTTCCTTGAAGGCCATGTGCCACCATCATGAAAACAAGGCCTGTAAAAAGAGCCCATGAATTTTTTAAAACTTTAAACATAACAACCGGCGCTCATTATCATTTTTTTTAAATTTTCATATATGATTTTTGTGTTATGAAAGTTTATGGACCAACCAAGCGCACTCTTTGTTTATGGCTCGCTTCAGCCAGGAGCAGAAAATGAGAAGTATTTACAAGACATTCGGGGGTCTTGGAAACAGGGTTATGTGTTAGGCAATTTAGTCACCGAGGGGTGGGGTGCAAAAATTGGTTTTCCAGCAATCAAGGTCAATGAACAAGGCGATCAAATTAAAGGGTGGTTACTAGAGTCTGATGAATTACAGGCGCACCTAAAAAGACTTGATGAATTTGAGGGTGATGAATACCAGCGTATCATTGCTAAAATTTACTTAGATGATGGAACCACAACACATGCCTATTTATATGAATTAGCGGACCGGGATGAGTAATATTAATATTTCAGGAGAAGAACGGGCTAAACAAATCGTTCAATCATTAGAACATGATAAGCAGTTTATTATTAAACTAAGAGAAGCATCCGACACTTTCTTAAATAAGAGTATGGAGACGTATTATGACTTTTTTTACAAAGGGGTACGAGGAAGCTTATTAAATTGTGTTATCTTTTATTTCCCTGAACCAAGGGAGGCTGATGTTGGGCTTTTTATTGAAACCGATCCTTTAAGAATAAGAATACGAGCTGATTTTGATGTTGTTTTACAAGAAGATCAATCTTTTAAATCAATTAGATATTTTGACCCTGAAAAGGTAAATGAATTTTCAAATGCTCAAATGAGTGAAATACAAGAACTGTTTTTGCAGTCGATTTATAAAACGGCTGAGCGCGTTCTTTAGACAATAAAAATAAATATATAACTTAAACTGATTAGACCAGCAGAAGTTGCAGCGATAAATCCTACGATAAAAGGTTTGAGACCAAGTGCTTTTAAGGATTTAAAATTAGTAAGCATACCAATACCAGCCATTGCCATAATTAAGAACAATTCTGAAAATGTTTTTACAATGCTTATTACATCAGCCCATGTTTGTTGATTTAAAACATCTATTTGTTGTTCAATTATCAAATAGTCACCAACACTTCGTAAAACTGCAAAGCCAATAAATCCTAAAATAAAATACGGAAAGATTTTGGTAATAGAAAAGTTTTGTGACTGATTAGTTTGATCGCTATACATTTGCGCAATCAGTGGAATAAGAAGAACTAAAAAAGTATTCCTTGTTAATTTAGTAACCGTTGCAATGTCCATGACTTCAGCATTAGAGTAATTATCAGTATAAATTAAACCTGATGCTGCAACTTGTGCCGTTTCATGGACTGCCGTTCCAAGAAACAACCCAATAGGAACTGCATTGTTATCAAATAAAATATTTGCAAGAAATGGATATAAAAACATCGCGATAATTCCAAAAATTGTAATATTGGCAACCGCATACGTAACTTCTTCTTTTTTAGCATTAATCACAGGTGCGGTTGCAATGATAGCAGTTGCTCCGCAAATTCCAGTTCCAATGGAAACAAGGTATGCCATTTTTTCTGATACATTTAAAAATTTGATACAAACTTTTACAATCAGAAAAATTGCAATAATACAGACGATGATGAGCGGAATAGCTTTGGTTCCATAGTTTGTAAGTTCATTCAAATTCAGCCTAATCCCTAATAAAACAATTCCAGTTCTTAGGATTATTTCACCAGAAAATTTAATTCCTTTTCCAATGTCATCTGAAAACTTTGCAAAGTTTCCTAAAATCACCCCTATAATAATTGCAAGAATAACAGGTGAGGTAGGGCTTTTTTCATAACCTAAAATCTCAACACCTATAACATCACTTAGCCCAACAGCTAATAATGCTATAGCTAAAGTGAGACTTACACCTATTAAGCTCTTTAAATTATGAAACATTATTGTAGTAACTATCTTAAATTAATTTTTTGATAAATAGATTTATGGTTAAACAAATTACTTCATCAGAATTAAAAGAATTAAAAGATCTAAAAGGACATTATTTAATTGATGTAAGAACTCCCGAGGAGTGGGAGGTTATTGGTCGTCCTGATGGAGAAGCCTTAGGGTTAACTACGCATTTTGTGTCTTATCAATTTCAACAAGGTGAAGGTAGAATTCCAAATCCTAATTTTGAACAAGAGATGGATGCATTGAATTTAGATAAATCAAAGAAGCTTTATTTTATTTGTAGAAGTGGTGTCAGATCAAATGCAACAGCAGAAATATATCAAAACAAGGGGTTTGATACCTATAATATCTCAAGTGGTTTTTATGTGGATGATGTTACTCCATCATGGAAAATAGATAAGCTACCTACAAAATAGTTTTTTATATTTTTACCACCAACCCATCACTCTGCCATTACCCACGATGATCATGATGCAGGTAACAATGTGCAACAAAACCCAGAAGGATCTTACCAGGAGTACTTGTTTGTCATAAGGTTTAGTTTTTTTGTCTGAAAAACTTCCAAGTGCGTACATTAAAATTTTAAATAAGTGGCTCATTTCTCCTCCAAATTAATGTTGTACATTTTATCTAATATCATTTTTTTTTAACAAATAATGAATGATCAAATTATAGAAAAATACAAAGTTAAAAATATAAAATAGAAAAATAACTTCTGTTGATTTAAATAAATAGCCAGTAGAAGTGATGATGACTGCAAATGCGCTCATGGCAAGAGCCAATTTCGATTGTGCTTTTTTCTTTAAGTGCGATTGGACGATATCTTCTTTTATCATTATGTTTTCGTATCAACAGGAATGACATTAACAGTATACCAGTATGGAACTTTATTATTATCGATATAGGTAATGAGCGTCCATACAAAATCTCTACTTTTTTCGCCTTTGTAAACTCTAATCAAATAAACTTCATGAAATTGGTCTTGATGCATGACCGCTACTTTCGAGTCGTCATGATCGAGGAACATAGAATAAGCATCTGACTTTAGCATTTTCGTAAAATTATCAATGGGACCTGTTACCTTTTTATTTTCAGGATGTGCAAAGATATAAACTTGTTTAATCCCACGATCTTGTCTTAATCTTTTATTATTTTTCAAAGACTCAAGTTGCAAAGCTAACACTTGGTATGCAGTGAGTTTGGTACTTGGATTAATAAAATCTTTTAACTGGTATTGAAAACTTCCAAAACCCAGAACTAGTGAAAAGGCTAATACAAAGAATAGGGATTTATAATTTTTCATCCGTCTTAGATTAACAGTAAATATCAAAAGTCATAACACATTTTTATTCAACCTAAGATTTAGTTTTTTAATATTTGTTTTTCTAATTATTCATTTAATGTGTTTTCTATGAACAAAGAGAATGCATCAAAATTATGGAAAATCATTCAACAAGCAGGGGATGGTTTAAAAAGTAAAATGTTAATCACCAACAGAACCACCAATAGTCGAGAACTCAACTATATCTGGTTTGTGCATCATTAACATTCTTTCTTTCTTTGAGGCAGCGTTTCCAAAAGGCAAGCTGTAAGTTAAGAAATATGCATCTCCATCTGCTTCTTCGCTTGTGCCATATCCAGAACCTTCAACATCTTTTCTTTCATTTTCATAAATTTTATAGCCAGCTTGGAGATAACCTTTAGATAATTTGTATTGTGCAAACAGAGATGATACTTGAGACGTTTGCTCTGTTTTGATCACTGTTTCATCGTATTCTTTACCAACAAAAGTATTGTAGCTAAAACCAATATCTAATTTGTCATTCATCTCACGGCTTAAAGTTAAACCTGCATAATCTCCATTTCTTACTGTATCTTGTGCCTCAACCGATCCATCAGTTTGTTTTCCAAGCGTAATCATGTACGTAATTTTATTAAAATCATTTACAAAGGAAACATTATAACCTTGCATTGTTTTTGATGCATTTGCACTTTCTTGAGTAGTGTTAGCATCAGCATAAAATCCACTAAAACTCATTAAAGAGTCATTAGCTAATGTTTTCATTACAGATGCTTCAATTTCTAATGTTTCAGATGGCGTATCATCTTCAGTTCCAGTAAAATCAGAGGTATCAAAATTTACGTATTTTCCTAAAACAGAAATCGACAAGTCATCATTAATTTCTTTAATAAAATAACCACCTAAGTTTGTAGTCTTTAATTTTGCAGCTTCATCTGTACCAATAAAATCATTATCGTTTCTCTCAAAGCCCAATCCATTGTAACCTGTAAACAATTCAGATTTCATTTCTGCGTGGGCAAAAGATGAGATTGTAGGTACAATTGTTAGAATTGTAAGTAATGATTTTAAATTCATGATGCTTCATTATAAAATATACTTTCTATTGTCAATTTGAAATAAATTATATGAACAAAGAGAATGCGTCGAAGTTGTGGAAAATCATTCAACAGGCAGGGGATGATTTACAAGGAAAACTTCCAGATCACCCCAACCATCCTAAAGGAAGAAACCCTTATGCGCATGTTGCACTATGTGTCAAAAACAAATTTAAACTGAGTTACAAAGATATTCCTGATAGCTTATTTGATGATGTGGTTCAGTATATTGAACACTTAAAAGATAATCCTAGCTAAGTCTTAAAATCCCATATTAGACCAATTGTCTTTATTACTAAATCGATCAAGTTCTTTTTTGGTGGCTGGTTTAAATAAGATCCAACCCACGACAAGGGTTAAGAGAAATAGAATAAGTGTCTGCATATTAATTATATAACCTTAAATAAAACCGAGTTTCGTTAAAATTCCAATTGCAACAAAGGTAATTACAAGCATGGTCATCAGATACAACAGAGTCTTAATTATTTTCTCACGTTGCTTTGTTTTTTTATCGTGCTCTTGTTGTAATTCGTTTTCGTCCATAAGATTTATTATAACAGAAGAGTTGTTATCGCAAAAAGGGAAATACTTTGAAATGTGGGGCAAACAAAAGCCAGAAGCTACGCAATAATTTTATGAACAGATATTTTTTTATAAGAAATAAAATCATAAAAATGTCATTATTATAAATTAGCTTTTAAATAATGGGGCAAGTCCTTAGAATTAGAGAACCTTTATCTTACAGGTATACTAGCAGAATCAAACGAAAGCATGAGACTCTAGAAGCTAAAATTATCATTCGTAGTAGTGATTTTCCTCCAACAGTAAGACTGCCCTTTGAAAAATTAATTGATAAATGGTCAAAAATTTATCCATATGACAGTTTTTTGAGGTACAGACGGTATCTAAAGCAAATTGAAATACCTTTTATTACCAAATTCCCACTTCTTAATGGCTGGGGCAATATTTATATGTTTTCACCTTTTGAGTCTGAAGAAAAAAGCATTTATTATGAAAATCGTCACCGTGTCAGACAAGAGTTTGATGAAGCTATAAAAAGTTTACCAATATTTGACGGTACTTTTGTAGATAAAAATAAAATCATACCAATTGCTAAACAGTACGAGCTAGATTTTTAAAAATATATTTTAAAAGTGTTAAATTGTCGTTTAATTTTGTTAATGTAATTTAATGAAAAAACTTATTGTAGAATTTGAAAACAGCATATCTTTAAAAGAATTTGATGATAACATTGATCTTCTTGTAGAGACATTTCCGAAACAAATGTCTATTGTGATAAAAGTGGAAAATCATAAAGATAAATCCGTAGCAACATTGTGGCCCAATACAGACACCAAGTCTAAAGAAAGAAAAGTTTGGCAAATACAAGAAGCGCTATGAAGAGCAAAATTATTTCATTTTCAACTTATGCTGATGAATATCTCATTTATGAAAAGAAAACTAAGATAGGTGATAAAGAGTATAAAACTATAATTGAAATTAATAAGAAGCTTGTAAGTCCATATAATTTTGCATTAATTTCAAAAAAATTTAATCCACTAGATTTTGATATCATTGAACTTGGAGAGTTTTTGTATCAAAATGAGATATCGTTTAAATTGATACTACCTTTAAAAAATACAAAAGGCTTCTATTATAAGTATTTTCCTCAAAACCAAGGTTACCGAGATCATTATACTATGGATGATAATTTCAGTCTTAGAGAAAAAAGACCGGCAGAACATTTTGAGTATTTAGATATTTTTAATAATCAGATTAATGGTTTTTTTAAAAATACAAAGCTTTAAAAATAATCTTTAATATAGTAATTTTATTTAAGTCCTGATTTAGAAAATAAACTCTACTTGCTGGGACTCTAAACACAACGCTAAAGGAGACATATGAAACAATCTAAAAAATCTGTTCTTCAAAGAATGTATGAAGAAATACAAAGAAATGGCGGTCCTTCTGGTCCAATATCGCAAGCATTAGTTGATGCTTATGAAGGCAAAGATTATACCAAGCCTTATGAGTTCAAAAGAATTATTCAATTTAAAAAAAGAGGAATATTTTGATGAGTCTTTTTAGTGATATCAAATCAAGAATTAATTTAAGAAAAGTTTTAATTCTAAAAGACCAGTGGAAGAAGTATTTTCCTTCAGTTAAAGAATTTTTATCTGTTGAAAATCTAAGATCAAATATTTTAGATGAATTAGATCCAATTAAGAAAATTGCATTTCCAAAATCAAAAGAGGATGTCTACAGGACGATAACACTTGTTGCGATTACCAATGCTATATTAGCAGGACTTCCAGGAAAAATGGGTATTGGAGTTGTAATATCCATAGCTCTTGAAGTTGGAATGGCTGTATCTATTGCTAATCACTATGGATTTCATGAAGTTAAAAAAGAAAATATCTATAAATATTTAGGTACAGTTACGACTGTAATTTTATCAATTATATTTTTATTTAAAGAAATTTTGTCTGCTACTTTTTCAGTATTTTCATCATTTACAGGCCCTATAAATCCTTTAATCCCCGCTGAATTGCTAGTGACTAATCTTTTTGGAATTATATTTTTAGTTGGATTTAAAGAAATGAAAAGCAAGGGAAGTTTCAATGTTCCAATCTTGACCTTTTATTCTATCGTAAAAGAAACAATTTCTCTCACAAATCATCAATATGAATTTGTTAAAAATAAGCCTCCAGAAATATTTAAAAAAGTAAGAAAAAAATTAGTTAGCTTTTTTAAAGGCGAGGTAGATTTAAAAGATATCTCTAACTCTGAAATCAGAGGGGATGCATTTACTGTGCTGTGTAGTGCACAATTATTAGATAAAAACTATAGCGCTTTAGAAGGTCCACTTGGTCAAAAATTTATTGAAGCGGTCAGACAATCTTTTCCAACACAAATTAAGCCCGATGCATCTTTAGATGATATTCGAAATCACTTAATGTCATACGACAGCGATCAATTACAAAGTTTAATTGATAAAAATATCAAAGGTAAATTGTTTGAAATTTTAGTTAAAACCAGAGAAAATGCTGATGGCAATGAATGGTCAGCCGAGCAACATCCTGACATAAACCATCCTGGAACCGATCTTGTTTTAACCAATTCAGAGACTGGTGAGCAGATTGAAGTACAGTTAAAATCAACATTTAATAAATCTTATGTAGAGACAGAAATGGAAAAAAATCCAGATACTATTTTTATTGTATCTGATGAGGTAGCTGCGAAAATTAACGATCCAAGAGTAATTCCCGCAGGTTTAACAAATGATGAAGTTAGTAATATCGCGAGGGATAAAGCAAAAAAATTCATAGACGGAAAAATAGATATTGATGACCTTGTTATTAATGTCGGAGGAACATCTTTGGCATCAGGTGTTTTTTCAATAGTTCCTTATTTTATTGCTTATAAGAAAAAGAAAATTTCAAATGAGCAATACCAAAAGGTTCTCGAAACTCTAATTCCAAATTCAACAACCAATTCAATTAATTTAATCTTAAAATATTCTGCTGGAGGAATGTTGTATCTTTGGTGGAGACCAGCACGACTAATTATAGGTTCTTTATTTGACGATGAGAAACAGGAAGAACCTAAAATTTCACAAACTGAAAAAAAATATTCTAGAAGAGAATTGCTAAAACTCAGTTTTATAAAAATAATTTAATATTTTTACTTTGATCTAAATCACAAATAACTTTATCAATAATTTGTGAAAACAATTAAGTTTATTGATTTATTTGCTGGCGTAGGGGGAATGAGGATAGCACTTGAACGTTCTGCTTTTAAAAATAATATTTCGCAAAAATGTGTTTTATCTTGCGAAATTGATAAACGGTGTAGAGAAGTTTATCAAAATAACTTCTTAGATAATGATTTTGTAGAAGACATAAAATCTATAAATAAAAAAAATATTCACAAAATAGTTCCAGATCATGATGTTTTATTGGCCGGTTTTCCTTGCCAACCATTTTCAAATGCAGGAGTTGTGCAAAGAAGGTACTTAAATAGGCCACATGGTTTTAGTGATAAAAAACAAGGCAATTTAATTTTTAACGTTATAGATATTTTAAGACATAAAAAACCTAGTGCTTTTATTTTAGAAAATGTGAAAAATTTAGGTTCTCATAACAAAGGACGAACACTCCAAGTTATTTTAAAAGAATTAAGAAAAGATTTTTATGTTCCAGATCCAAAAATATTAAATGCAAAAGATTTTGGATTACCTCAAAAACGAGAGCGGATTTATATAATTGGTTTTAAAAAAAAGAAATCAACAGAATTTAATTATCCAACACCAACGTCGCAAAGGACATCTGTTGGAAAGATTTTAGAGAAAAAAGTTAGCAAAGAATATACAATCTCTGATCGTTTATGGACTGGTCATAAAAATAGAAAAATAAGAAATTTAAAAAGAGGAGCGGGATTTGGATATAGGTTGTCAAAATCAAATGAACCTTTTACTAGAACAATTACTTCTAGATACGCTAAAGATGGAAGTGAATGTTTAATTTATCAGGGCAAGAATAAAAACCCAAGATTTCTCACTCCCAGAGAGTGTTTCAGATTGCAAGGATTTCCAGAGAGTTTTAAAATATC
The DNA here is from genome assembly GCA_022763425.1 of Pelagibacteraceae bacterium. Lineage (GTDB taxonomy): Bacteria > Pseudomonadota > Alphaproteobacteria > Pelagibacterales > Pelagibacteraceae > HIMB114. The sequence goes on from JALEGD010000001.1 coordinate 351,339, forward strand.
AAAATACAAGACACATGCTTACCAACAAGCGGGGAATGCAGTACCTGTAAATGTTGTAACCAAAATTTGTGATAATATTTTTAATTATATTTTTACAACTTCAAAAAACTTAAAAAAAACAGCTTAATTTTTTTTTACATCAAAGTTTGTCAATGTTAAACTAGATGTTATGGGGAATGCTAATAAAGATATTATAAGCGCATTACCAAAAGACTACGATTGGATCGATAGTATTAATTTTGAGACATTTGCAAGCAAAGAGCATTATTCATCTCCGCCAAAAATATTAAAATTTCTTTTAAATATTATAGACCATTTTGAGGACCAGCATTTGAGTTTTGTACTACCTGCTAAAAAAAATATTTCTTATATTTTGTCGATTTTATTTGCTTTAGAAAAAATCAGAAAAAATCAAAAAAACTTTATTGATGATTTTGAAAACTTTTTGAAACCTGGAACTAATGTAATTTATAATTTAGAAAATTCAGAAAAAGGGAAGGTTTATAAATACCTTGGAAAAAAGGAGGGTGAAGAAGAAATTACAGTTATTGAAACATTGCCATCTAGAGGTTTAGATCCATGCAGAATAGAGAGAAAAATAACAAATCTTTTACAATTTTATCCAACGACAAAAAATAAACCAGTAGGAAGGAGACCTCCAAAAGATTATCTACCAGAGCGTAATCATTTAGATAAATTGTTAAATATTGATACTTTTAATAACCCATTCTTATTAAGAAATTCAATAATAGTTCTCACAGAAAAAAAGAGCATTAACACTTTTTTCGATAATCAAAAAATTAACGGCAGTTTACTCAAAGATTTTATTTCAATCGCTCAAATCAATGAGGAAGGTGATTTAGAAAAGTTTAAAAAATTTGACTCGATCTCAAATGATGAAAAAAAAGAAAGTATAAAAATTGAACCATTAATTATTTATTGTCACAACATCTATTCATTATATGAATATTTAAAAAAACACAAAGATACTAAAGTTATTTTAACCGATACAGTTTCTAAGTTAAATAATGTTTCTATTTTAAAACAAATACAAGAAATTAATTCTAACCACAAATTTATTACTTTAAATGACTATGATGACTTTGAAAATTTAGAGGATTTTAAATTAAAAATTGATCACCCGATTTGGAAATTTGAAAAATCTGAATTAGATGATTGGATAGAATTAGATGAAAATACTATACAAAATAATAGAAATTATAATTCTTTTGACAGTAACTCAAAAATAAAAAAATATTTTGTAAATTATATAAATAAAAAAAAAACAATTTTAGACATTCCTGAAAATATTTTTGATAAAATTAATAGAAAATTAAAAATTTTGGATGAATTAGTTAAAAAATCAGAAGAAAACTCCGATGAATTAATTGATATAAATTACAAGTTCAGAAAACTAAAAGGTAGAGTCCAAGATTACATTTTTGGCTTTAATGATGAATTAAAAAATATTTTTGAAGAAAGTTTAAAAGAAATAGCAAGTTTTAGAAAAGATAGACAAAATCTATTTTCAGACCAGACTTATGACACAATAGTAAATATTGAAAATTATTTTAAAGAAATAGATTTAACAAATAATAATTTTTTTAAAAATCGTCTTAAATTATTAAAAAATATTTTAGAAGATTCTCAAAACCAATTTAATAAATCAACCACAACTTTTATCGTTGATAATCCTAAAGTAAAAAAACATTATGAAGAAAACATAAGAGAAAAATTTAATTTAGATTTTGAAATTAATTCATCCTTTAGACCAAGGCGAAATTTTAAATTTGCTTTAATTTTATCCGAGTTATCTGAAAGAAGAATAAGTAAAATTTTAAATAAAAATTACTATAAAGAATTAATATTTATTGCAACACCAACAATGAAAGAAAATATAAATAAAATTATTGATTATGATAATTTCAAATGGAAAAAATTTTTACTAGATAACGGTATTAAACACAAATTATCCAAGCTAAATAATATTACAGATAATCATTTTAATTATAAAGAACACCATCAATATCAAAATTCAAAAGAAGATTTGACTAATAATGTTTTTATTCAATTAGATAATCCGCTTTTAAAAGAATTGAAAAATGTAGAAAAATCAGAGGATAAACTAGAAACAAATTATGTAGAATTCTATGGTGATTGTTATTCATTATTCTCTCAAAATACACAGATCAAAGTTTTAAATAATATTTTTTTTAATTCTAAGTCTCGAGAAACCAAGTCAGTTAAAGAGTTGGTACCCGAGGATTATGTATTATTGAGAGACTCATCTGATCGAGATGTAGTAGAAAGTGAAGCGAGAATATTAGCAGTTGAAAATAATATTAATTATGAAGATTTAAAGAAATATTCTTCATTATGGTTAGAATTAATTTGGGAGCATTTAAAAATAGCCGAAAATACTGCGGCATCTCACAGTAATAAATCTAAGTATAAAAAAATATTAAGAAAAAATGGTTATAAAAAAAGTGATGGCACCATTAGAAATCTTATAAACAACTTAATTATTTGTCCTGATGATGAGATAGATTTAAAGATTCTTATGTCATCTTTGAATGAGTTTGTTGGGAGGGAGGTCATTACAAAAGAAGAGGTAAAAAAAATCTATATTTCAGCCTACAATCAAAAAAATATTCACAGACAAGCAGGAAGAAATATTTCTTTAAAAATTTCACAATCTTTAAGTAATGAAGAGGTAATTATTGATAGAGAGCCAGTTAGAGTCGATTACAATAGAGATGGCTCAATTTCATTAAATTCTAATGAAAGTAATAACCCAGAAGCTTGGATTGTGCAGGTAAAAAAAGTTGATGATGATGTAATTTACACATCAAAAATTGACTCCAATAGACTAAAATGGATTGATACATGAGATTAGTACCAAACTATATTTCAGAAGGTGCCCCCACAGGAGAAAAAAGGGTTTTTAATATTTTAAAATCATTAAATGATAAAAAATATGAAAAATGGGTTGTTTACCATTCACTAAATTATCCTGTTCATGTTCAAAAAAAAGATAAAACAAGTTTTCAATATTTTGGAGAAACAGATTTTTTAATTTTTAATCCCGATAAAGGTTTGATTAATATTGAAATAAAAGGTGGCAGAATATCAGTAGAAGATGGCACTTGGTATACAGAGAATCGTTCTGGAAAAAGTAAACTAAAGAAAAGTCCATTTGTACAAGCAACAGACTCAATGAAAAATATTGAAAGATATCTTAATAAACAATTTTTAAAAATTTCTCAAGATTTTTTAGTTATTTTTCCAGATTGTGATTTTGATCAGGATTCAATTGAATGGTCAAAGGATAGTTTTTGCAGCGGTCAAGTAGACCAACTTCTAGAAAAAAAAATTCTAACTTTAGAAAAAAAACTAACCGAAACCGGTGGGCGATTTTATCCAAGCTTAGAAGATCAAAAAAAATTAAAAAATATTTTTAGATCAAATTTTGAAAGTTTTCAATCTTACCATACACTATTAAAACAGAGTTTATTTGAGATAAACAAATTTACTGATGAGCAGATAAATATTTTAGATCAATTTGAAACTAACAGAATGTTGATTGAGGGCAGTCAAGGAACAGGCAAAACTGTACTTGCAATTGAAATAGCAAAAAAAAAAATATTTGAAGGAAAAAAAGTTTTATTTCTAAATTCAAATAGATTAGCTAGTGAAAATATTATAAATAAATTTAAAGATTTTAATCAATCAAATTTAAATCAAATAACAATAAATACTTTTAGTAGTTTTATTTTTAAAAGAGCACACAACTATTTTTCTAAATCATCACATAAAGATGAAAAATATATAATCGCAGACCAAGGAGATTTTCATTATAAACACAACATTTTAACAGGATATGTTGTAGACAAGTCAATAGAGGATGTATCGCTTCTTCAATACGACTGTATAATATTAGATGAAATTCAGAATTATTATTTTTACGAAAATTTTTACGATCTTTTAGACTGCCTCTTGAAAGATGGTTTGAGCAAAGGATCTTGGTATTTCTTTGGTGATTTTGATTTTCAGAAACTTTTTACGATCAATGAAAATTTAAGCGAAGAATTTTTAGAACAGAAACATCCCAAAAATAATTTAAAAGATTATGGGTATTATAATCAAAGATTAACCCATAACGTTAGGAATGCCTATGAAATTTGTATTCAATCTCCAATAATTTCAAATGTAACTGATAAACATCCATCAATTTATAGAAATACAACAGGAGAGGTACATCATCATTTTGCGGAAAAAAAAGAAAATGAAATACAAATTTTAAAAGATTTAATAGAAAAGCTTTATAAAAATGGGATAGATGGAAATGATATTACAGTTCTCTCTCCATTTAGACTTGAAAACGATAAAAACCTGTTAAAACATTGTGATATATCAAAATTTTACAGTGTGCTTAATTTAAATAAAGTAAATAATTTTGGTGAAGAAATTGTTAGCGAAAATAAAAATTCTATTTATTTTTCTACTATTCAATATTTTCAAGGTATGGAAAATAAAATTATAATTTTAACAGACCCAATGCTAACTTCTTTTGGTACATCAGAAACTATAGAAAAAATTAAAAATAAAGAACCACTCGATCAAAGATATCCTGAAAACTTTTTAACTTTTAATGCCATGGGAAGGGCTAATTCGATATTATATGTTATTTGGAATAAAATATTTGAAAAATATGTTTCACAAAAAATAGCAAAATCAATTTCTTTAATAAAATGATAGATAAAAAATTTAATAATCAGAAAGAGTGTAGAGATTTTATATTTGAAGAACTTAAAAGGGAATTGATTGGTCCTTATGGAAATATTTTCCATCCTAGTGGAAAAGACTGGAATAATTTAACTCCTTCAACAAGTATAGATTTTCAAGATACGTCTAAACATCAGCAAGAAGTTTTATCACAATCACCAAAATTTAATTATATTGCCGGTGTTTTATATCCAAAAAAGTCATCTAAGGATGAATTAGTTGATGAAGATAGTTCTAATGAAGATGAAAGTGAATCAAATAACGAGTTAGATAATTTTGATAGTAAAGATGCAGATAGTTCAAATATTGAAAATGATAATGTAGAAGATCATTCTTCAGATAATGAAAATATTATTGACTTAACAAACGAAATGCAGCCCTCGGCGATGGGTCTGACATTTTGTGTAAAAGATATTTTTGATCTTAATGTTGAAGTTAAGGATATAGGTCAGTATTATAAAATAGGTACCAAAGAGCTAGTTCCTGAGGAAGCTAGAATTGTAGCGTTTTATATATCTTTTTTTGCTGGTGATAAATCATCGTATAAGTTTATTTCAAATCATTTCAAATTAGCAAACTCACAAAGAAATACATGTGAAAATTATTTGGCTGATATTTTTAAAGTTAAACAAAATACTTTCAAAAATTTAGTAGATTATTTTGATAAATTTAGCGAACATAGAGAAGGGTGGAAGAATTCAACTGTTAAAATAAATGAAGATATTTATAAAAAATTAAAAGATTTAGACCAATCAACATTTGAACAAAGAATTATTGAAATTATTAATAATGAAACTACTAATGAAAAAAATTTAATTGAATATGATGGTTACTTTAGACGATCAATAAATTCAAAAATACTATTTACAAAAGAAGAATTAGAAACAAATTTATCAAAATCACTCACCAAACAATTTGTTGCTAATGATAACGATGAACTAGGATTATCTTGCTCTGTAAAAGTACGGAAAAATAATAATGACCAGCTATATTATATTACATGCTCAATTATTAATACTAGCGATGATAGTGATGGTTCCTCGCCAATAGATAATTATTTTTTTCAATGTAATTTTTCTGTTTTTTCATCTGATAAAAAAAATACTTTTTACGAATATCAAGAAAAGAAATTAGATTTTTTAGATGAAGAAGAAAAATCTATAAATTTACTACATCATAATAAAAAATCATTTGCCATAGGTCATGGATGTTCATCGAATTGGATATTAGATAACGATGGAAGTTGTACAAGAGTATTTTCAGAAATTTTTCCTTCATATGAAATAAAACCAATAGTTCCCCAACAATTTGATGATGTAGATTTAGATATGGTTACATTTTCTGAGGATATTAACTTCGCTGTTTCACAATTAAAAAACTTGTTACAAAAATATGGAGATTGGCTAAATCATGAAAAAGAAAATACCTTAAAACTAAATCCTATTTTACAACAAACATCTAAAGCAAATATCAAAAAAGCAGAAACTTCATTAATGAGAATGAATGAAGGTTTAGAAATATTGAAAAAAGATAAAAAGGTTCAAAATGCATTTAAATTTATGAACAAAGCTATTGCGCAACAACAATGGCATTATGAATTTTCAACTAAAAGAAAAAGTAAAGAAAATATAGATTTTAAGAATCTAAATTATCAAGAGGAATTATTAAAAAATAAGAAGGGTAAGTGGTATCCATTTCAAATTGCTTTTATCATATTGAACATAAAAAGTTTTCAAGATCCACACTCTGATGAGAGAGATATAGTTGATTTAATATGGTTTCCTACAGGAGGTGGTAAAACAGAAGCTTATCTTGGTCTATCGGCTTTTGTAATTTTTTTCAGAAAATTAATGAATAAAGATAGTTCAGGTACAGCAGTTGTAATGCGATATACTCTAAGATTATTAACCACTCAGCAGTTTCAAAGAGCTTCAGCCTTAATATGTGCATGTGAAAAAATAAGAAAAGAGAATGAGGATTTACTTGGTGTAAAAAAAATCACAATTGGATTATGGATTGGAGGAGAAACTACTCCGAACAAAGAGGATTCAGCAAAGAAAAAATTGGAAGCAATGCATAAGAGTAAATATGCCCAAAATGATTTCTTATTACTGAACTGTCCATGGTGTGGTGAAGAGATGGGTGGAGAGGAAGTTAAAGGTTATAGAATAGAAAATCGAAGATTTACATTTGCCTGTCCAGATAATAATTGTCATTTTTGTGAAAATCATCTTCCAATATATTTAATTGACGAAAGCATTTATAAAATTTCTCCAGATTTACTAATAGGTACAGTAGATAAGTTTGCTAGCTTACCGTGGAAGCAAGAAGCCATCGGATGTTTTGAAAATAACGATAATAATTTAAGTCCTGATTTAATTGTTCAAGATGAACTTCATTTAATTTCGGGACCGCTAGGTTCAGTGTCTGGAATGTACGAAATATTAATAGACTCTGTTTTTGAGAAAAAAATTAACAATAAAAATGTTAGAAGCAAAATAGTAGCTTCTACGGCAACTATTAGTAGGTCTGAAGACCAAATCAAATCATTGTATGCAAGAGATAGTGCTTTATTTCCACCTCAAACTAATCAGATCGAAGATAATTTTTTTGCTATAGAAGATAAGGAAGCTGATGGAAGAAAATACGTTGGTTTATTTTGTTCTTCAGCTACTTCACCCCAGATTACTACTTCAAAAATAGTATCTTCTATTTTAATTAGCGGTAAGATATTAGAAAAAAACTCAATAAAATCAGAGATTTTTGACCCTTATTGGACACAATTAATTTATTTCAACAGTATTAGAGAACTCATGGCTGGAGCCACTTTAATTAATGATGATGTTAAAGATTATATACAAGGAATTTATTCTAAAAAAGGTTTTCAACTATTTGATAAGTCTTATTATAGAAATACAAGCTTTGATGAATTAACTTCAAGGGTACAAAGCAGTGATATTCCAAAAATCTTATCAAAACTTTTTGTAGAAAAAGAGGATAATAAAAAAACCTATCCCCTAGATATTTGTTTGGCAACAAATATGATCCAAGTAGGTATAGATATTCCTCGATTGAGTCTTATGGTTATTAATGGTCAGCCTAAAACTACCTCAGAATATATTCAAGCCTCAAGTCGAGTTGGACGTAAAGGCGGAAATCCAGGTATTGTATTTACAGTTTTGTCACCTTTCAGAGCAAGAGATAGATCTCATTATGAGCATTTTAAAAATTATCATCAATCAATTTATAATTTTGTAGAACCAACAAGTGTTACTGCTCATTCAGACGCTGTAAGAAAACGCGCTTTACATGCGGTAGTTATTGGCCTTTGTAGGCTTTGGGGAGATGACTCCTTGAGAAAAAAACCAAACCCATTACCAAGTCAAGAACTAAAAAAAAGAATAGAAGATAAAATAATTAATTATGCAAGAATAGCAGACCCAATTCATTTTGATGAAATTGAAAAAACAAAAAAAGATATCAAAAATATCTTTGATAAATGGGAAAGAATTAGTCCAAATAATTATGGTTCAATGGACTCAAATCAAAAATCAAAAGATATTTTAATGCATCCTTCTGGAAATGAAAAAATAGTAGATGTACAGCCATTTGAAACTTTAACGTCAATGAGAAATGTAGATCAAGAATGTAATGCTAATATTATAGCAGATTTTAGAGGTAATAGAGAATGAGTAAGTTTAAAGAAAAAAAAAATGCTAAAAGAACAATAAGAAGATCACACATTATTTCTACATATGGAGTAGGTTCAATTTATCAATTTAAAAATAGATATAGTATTCAGGGAGAATCCGATTCTCTTATGTTAGCAGGATTAGATGAATGGTTTGATAATGAAAATTTAATACCTGAAGAATGGACAATTCATGAGCCAAGATTAGAAACTTTATTATCTAAAAAATTTTTTGTTAGCCCCCCTGATTATAGAACAAGATCTGAAGATAGTAGACTTAATTTTAAAAAATTACCTTATCTAAGATTTCCTAATTGGCATAGATGCTTTTCTTGTGGTTGGATGAAAAAAGTTTCTCCACATCAAATAAATCCTATCTGTACCTCTAGCGATGATACCAACAAGCACAAAGCATTTAAAAACTGCTCGAATAACAAAGTTCCAAAAAGCTTAATACCCGTTAGATTTATTGTTGCATGTAAAAAAGGTCATATTGATGATTTTCCATTTTTAGATTGGGTTCATCAAGGCAAAAAAGCAGAAAGTGATTGTAAAAATTTTTTAAAAATTTTTGGAGGTAAACAAGGAAATTCCTCACTTGCTGGTTTGACAATAAAATGTGTAAAATGTGATACAAAACCAATTAGTCTAGCGGCATTTTTTGGTGGAAGAACTAAGGAAAATGAAAACCCTGATAATAGTCCGTTTTCTAAAATTAAATATACATGTACTGGCCGTACGCCATGGACAAATAGTAATGAAAAATGCGATGAAAAGGTGCCAAAAGTAATTTTAAGAGGAGCTTCAAACGCTTACTATCCTGTTGTTAAAAGCTCAATTTACATACCTCTTCTTACAGATAATTTTGATCAATCAATAATAGAAATTATTGATAATCCTATTAAATGGAAAACTATTTCTGAAGAGGCTGCAAAATCTAAAGAAGATGAACAGAGCTTTAAAGATTTTTTAACAAACCTTGCTAAATTCTCAAATGTTGATCCTCAGCAGTTTACTCTAGCGGTTAATAAGAAACTTGGAAATTTAAATGATCAAGTAGAAGAGATATCAAAAGATAATAGTGAAGAGAATTATCGTTTTCAAGAATATAATTTTATTATTAACAAAGAGACAGGAGAAGATACTCAAATGTTAAAAAAGCAAATGAGTATGAATGACTATAGTCCAATATCAGATTATTTTAATAATATTTTTTTAATACCAAGATTGATTGAAACGAGAGTTCAAATGGGTTTCACAAGATTACTCCCTTATGATGAAGGTATGAAAGCTGAAAATATTCAAAAGTTATCTAAGGGTAAGCAACAATGGCTTCCCGGTATGGTTGTGAAAGGCGAAGGTATATTTTTAGAATTTAATAAAGAAAAAATTGATCATTGGGTTAAAAAATTTAACTCTCAATCAATTGAATCGATTAAAAAAAATTATAATCAATCGAGGAAAGATAGGGGCTTGTCGTCTAGAGAAATTGATGCAAAATTTATATTAATTCATACTTTTTCACATCTTCTGATTAATCAGTTAAGTTATAGTTGTGGCTATGCCAGTGCTTCATTGAGAGAAAGAATATATTGTAATTTATCTAATAAAGACAAAAGTATGCAGGGCATACTTATTTATACATCATCAGGTGACTCAGAAGGAACTCTTGGTGGTCTTGTGAGAGAAGGGGAGCCCCAAAATTTACCGAGAATTATTTCAGAAGCATTAAAGAAAGCACTTAATTGCTCATATGATCCTGTGTGTCTAGAGACTACATCCCAAGGACTAGGTGGGACAAACGCCTCATCATGTCATGCCTGCACTTTTTTAGCTGAAACGTCTTGTGAAGAGGGAAATCAATTATTAGATAGAACGACCGTTATTGGAAGCAATGATGATCTTAAAGGTTTTTTTCAAGACATTATTGATTAATAATGAACCAATTTTTGTGCCCTGAATGTGGATCCAAAGATGGAGGTTTGGAAACTCTGTTAAATAAGGAGATGAATGAGGAATCTAAAGATCCTTGGGATTCTGTTCTTGAGCAAATTGAATGTTCAGTCTGTGGATCTGTAATTCCAGCTCATTTAGCAGAACGTTGGGATAATCTTTCTATTGAGGATGCTAAAAAAGAATGGAAAGAAAAATATAAAAAAAATAATCAAAAACAAAAATTTTAAGGTAAGTTTGGCTAAGTCGAATTCACCGTAATAAAACGTAAGTTATTTTTTTTATTTTTTTTTGTTTTAACTCTTGATCCCAGAATCATTTTTGTGTTAAGGAGTTTTTATAAGTACATAATTCTTTCTAATTATGCGCCCTTAAATATTCCTTAATGGAGGGCCCTTACACCATAAACATAAATCTTACCGAGCAGAACTGTGTCTGCACGTTTGGGATTTAAAATTAGAAGGAGAAACTTATGTTTTTCAATTTTAATAAAGGCCAATCTAAAGGGTCTTTAATGGATAAAAGTCTTAATCAAAATGGATTAAGCGCTGCATTTACCAAACAGCTAAGTGCGGTTTCAAATACAAGATATAAATTTCAAGATGGTGGATCAGTAGATCCAATTGATGAAGAGATCCTCCAGCTGGAGAGATTCGTTGGCTTGAGACCTACAAATGCCATGGAGGCATTTTGGGTGGAGCAAATGAAAGACCGTTTGTCTTATCTTTATGAAGTTAAAAAAGGGAAACAGTAGGAGGTTTGTATGACGACGATGAAAAAGATTATTGCAAACCGTGCTAATGGAAAAAAAAGCAAAGGACCTGTAACCTTTAATGGCAAGCGTTGGTCTTCTAAAAATGCTATAAAACACGGGTTAAACGCTACCCAAAGTACTTTAACTATTGGAGAAAATACCAAAGAACACAGTGAGTTTGTTAAGCAATTAACACTTCATTATCGTCCTTTTGATTACTACTCTCAAATTTTAGTTGATCGTATCGTTGATATTCATTGGAAATTAAAAAGAATTTCTAAAATTGAAAGTGGCATCTATGCTTTTGAAATCCAGGCACATGAAGCTGATCAGTATAAAACACCTGTCAAAGATGAAGTAAATCATGAGGACTTTGCTTGTGATGATAAAAAAAGAGTGAGTTATCAAAATCTTTTATACGGTATTGCTTATTTAAAAGATTCTAATAGCGGAAATGCTTTTATCAAACTTAGCTCTCATGAAAGTAAGTTAATTAACAAGTTAACTCAGCTTGAAAAAATCTATCAGCAACACAAGGAGAAGCATAATGGATAAAGAAAAAACTAGTCATATCAATAAAAGCAAAAAGCTTTGGATAAAGGGTAGAAAATCTTTAATTAACAAAACGAACCCAAATAATCGTTATTTTATGCGACTGATTAAAAAAGCAACTGAAGATTTTCTGTCTGTTCATGGAGAACAGATTAAAAAAGATCAGCCTAAAGTTTATTATTCCATGATTAACAGGCCTCTTCCTAAAAAGTATCAAAAGGAAGAAGTGGTTAAACCAGTTGAAGTTAAACCAAGTGTTCCTGATCCTGTTCGAGAAAATGAACTTGTTTTGTTTCAAAAAAAACGTGAGCTTGAAAGAAAAGCTGAGGTTGAAAAGATTAGGAATGAACAAAAAGAAAGTATGAAACTTTCTTTTAGCGTGGATAGAAAAGATCCTAATTGTGGCATGAGATTTGTGAGTGCTTATAGTCCTGTGAATACTAATAGGTTTGGTCACTCACAATCGTGGAAATATAAGGAGGAGAAAAAAAGATCTTACTACTGGTAAGAATCATGCTATGTTTTGTTTATTAGTTAACATTGTATTGGGAAGCTAATGGTTAGAGTTCTTTATTATATTTCCTTACATGTTCTAATTAAATTATGATGGAGATAATTGTTTATATTACTTGTGGTTTGGTTGTTGGGTTTATCCTGTTTTCTTTTTTAAAGAAAAAGGATGGGGGAGATAGCTCTGTTTTAAGTACTCAGCTTAGTGAATTGTCTCGTCGTTTTACAGTACTTGAAGAAGCTGCAAAGCAAATGGGGACCATGCAATCGTCCATTGATACGACATTTAAAAATTTTCAGAATATGCTTGATGATAAACAAGAACGAGGTGCATTTTCTGAAGTAGAGCTTGAGAAATTGTTACGTGATCGTTTGCCTTCTAATTACTTAAAGTTTCAAGAAACATTGAGTAATGGAAAACGAGTGGATTGCTTAATTGATTTTGGTGATGCCAATTCAAGAATTGGAATTGATAGTAAATTTGTTCTAGATAATTTTAAAGTTTTTAAATCATCTGAAACTGAAGAAGAAATTAAGAAATATAAAAAACTCTTTGAAGAAGATGTAATGAAGAATGTTAAGAAAATATCTAGTGATTATATTATTCCAGGTGAAACAGCACCACACGCTATTATGTTTGTAAGATCTGAAAGTGTGTATCGTTCAATTCAAGACAGCGAAAATGATTTGATGGGAAAAGCACGTGAGAAAAATGTACTAATCGTATCCCCGTCTTATTTGTGGGGATTACTCAATACCCTTCGTGTTTTTTTAAAAGACAGTGAAATGAATAAAAAAGCTCAAATGATTATTAAGGAAATTGGGTTAATTGGGAAAGATATTGGAAGGTTATCTGAGCGAACGGCTGATATTGAAAAGCGTTTTAATTTGGTTGCTGAACAATTTAGAAATGTAAAAGTTTCTGCTGATAAAATTCAAAGCAGAGCTGAAAAGATTCAAGATTTAGAAGGTATTAAAGTTGAGGAGATTGAAAAATAATGAATTACGTATTTTATGATTTTGAAACTACGGGGAGATCTTCAACCTGGGATCAGATTATTCAAGTCGGAGCAATTCTTGTTAATGATACCTTTGATATCTTAGATCGTTTTGAAGCAAGGTGTTCATTAAAACCTGGAACGGTTCCTGAACCTGGTGCGCTGTTAGTAAACAAAACAACCCCTGAAATGCTTAAGAAAACAAATTTATCTCATTTTGGAATGGTGCAGATGATGAAAGAGACCTTTGAGAAATGGTCTCCAGCAATGTTTATTGGATATAACAGCTTGAGTTTTGATGAAGAGTTTTTAAGAAAAACTTTTTTTAAATCTTTAACCGATGTTTATTTAACTAATACGAATGGAAACAAGAGGGGAGATATTTTAGGTTTGGTAAGATCCGCCCATCTTTATTATCCAGAATGTTTAAAGACTCCAATTTCAGAAAAAGGAAATGCAGTATTTAAACTTGATCAGATTGCATCGATGAATGGCATTTCACATGATAATGCACATGATGCGATGGGAGATGTTTTAGCAACAATGGGGATGGCAAAAATTATTGCGGATAAAGCACCTAGTGTTTGGAAAGCAAGTTTAATGACGATGAGCAAACAAGATGTTGGAAACATTGTTCAAAAAGAAAAATTGTTTTGTGTAAATGAATATTTTTACGGAAAAGCAAGACCCTTTGTCGTTTCATTTGTTTGTAATCACCCGGTTTATAATTGGCCTCAGTGCTTTGATTTAAAGAATGATCCTGAAGATTATTTTAATATGGATATGTCTACCCTAAAAGAAGCGATGAAAAAAAGCCCTAAGATTTTAAGAAGTGTAAAAGATAACAAACACCCAATTATTATGAACCCAACTTATGCTAATAACTTTGATACTTATAAGCAACTTGGAATTAAAAAATTAAATGAAAGAGCTGAGAAGATTAAACAAAATGAAGAATTTGGAAAAAAGGTTTCAGCTATTCTTCAAGAAGAAGCTCAAGAAAAACAAGATTTAGATAGCCAACTTGATGTTCAAGCTGAAGAGTCGATTTATTCTGGTGGTTTTCCTGATGATAAAACGAAGATGGCTTTAAAAGAATTTCAAAAGGCAGAATGGAAAGATAGGTTAGTGATTGCAGATAAGATGAAGGATGAAAGGTATAATTATTTTGCAAAAAGACTGATGTATGAAGAAGCCCCAGATATCATGCCAAAAGATTTATATAATGAAATTCATCGTGGGATTGCAAAAAGGATTTTAAGTACCAATGATGAAAAATGGAATACCATTCCAAAAGCTTATAACGAACTTGATTCTCTTCGTGCCAAATATGAAGAAGACGGGGATGAAGAGAGACTTTCGATTACAAATGATATCAACAACTTCCTTGAAGAAATAGAGAAAAAATATCAGGAAGCTTAGTTGACACTTTAGGGTTAATGCTTACATTTTAATTATAACAACAAGGAGATTCTTAATGCCTGCATTGAAAGTAACAGATGAAAATTTTGAAGAAACGATTGGCAATAAAGATAAACCAGTTCTTGTGAAATTCGGAGCAGAATGGTGCGGACCATGTAAGATGGTAACACCAGTATTAAATGAATTAGCAGATGAAATGTCTGATCAAATTGTAATCGGTGATCATGATATTGATAACTCTCCAAATGCACCAACCAAATTTGGTGTGAGAGGAGTTCCTACAATGCTACTTTTTAAAGGTGGAGAAGTTGTAGACTCTAAAGTTGGAGCCGCTTCAAAAGAAGATATTAAAACTTGGATTAATTCTAAAGTTGGATAGTTTTTTAAACTAGGAATTTTATTTCAAAGTTCCTAGTTTTTAATTTTTAATCTGTATTTCGCTAAAATTTTTAAATTCTTATCAGTTAGAACCATCTCACCTTCGCTAGCCCCATAATCTAAATGCTCTCCAACAATTACATAATGAGCGCAAAGTAATAAGTTTCCATCGCCATTCCAATTCTTTATGTATTCTCTTAACTGCCTTCTTTGCTTTGCTGTGTTATGAGAAAATTGTGAACTAAACGTTGAGTTTAATGCAGAGAAAGTTTTAAACTCTCCGAAGAATTGACAGGTTTCCATTGCTCTAAACCACTGCGAACTTAATGCATGTTTAATGTTAACTTTATTTTTTTTAAAAAGTTTTGAGTATGCTTTTCCTTGTTTAATTCCAAATTTACCTAAATTTCTTTGAGTGCTACGAACTCTAACATCAAAATGATCAGGATCTCCTCCACCTGGAGCTGAAAAATGCCTTAGCCATAAAATTTTGTCATTTCCTTTTAATAGATCAAAAAATTTTTGTTCTTCATTAGCGTTTGAACTTGTACAAAGTATTAAAAATAAAACTAAAAACTTTTTCATATATTTTGTTCTAATACCTTACCTGCAGAATAAAGTGAACCACAAACAACAATGATGGCATTAGGATCTTGTATAGCAAGTTGAGCAATAGCTTCAGTGGCTGAATTATTTGGATTTGCATGAATGCCTAGCTCTTTTGCTTGAGCGATAATATCTTTAGTTTCATAAAAATTTTCTCTAAGTTTAAAACATTTAATCTCTGTTACTAGTGAACTAAAGCTTGAGAGATAAGCTTTTAAATCTTTGGAAGTGAGCATTGAAAAGACAAGGTAGATTGAGCGTTTGCCTTTAATTTTTTCTAAGTATTCTGCTAACGATTTTCCAGCTTGTTCATTATGACCACCATCAATGATTAAAGTATTTGTTTCTTCATGAATATATGAAAGTAATTTGCCCTTAGTGATATGTTGAATTCTTCCTTCAATTTTGGTGTTTTTTATACCTTCTGAAATCTTTTTATTATCAAGTTTTAAACCAATAGATTTTAAAGCTTTTAATGCAACAGCTGCATTTTGAATTTGAAAAGAACCTTTCATAGTTGGCATATCAAGATCAATTAAACCATCATCATCTTGATAGATCATTCTGTTATTTTCTACGCTGACATTAAAATCTTCTGAAAAAATATATTTTTTTATTTTTTTTCTTTTTAGTTCTTCATCAATGTAACCTAAAACTTCACTGCTTTGTTTTGCAATAATGACATTGGAATTATCTTTAATAATTCCGCATTTATTATGCGTTATTTCTTTAAGGTTATCTCCTAAAAAATCTTTATGATCCATACTAATAGGAGTTAGCGCTTGTGCTTTTAGATCTTGGTAATCAACATTGGTACTATCATATTTTCCACCAAGACCTGTCTCCATAATATTAAAATCACAGTTTGCTTCTTCAAATGCTTTAAAGGCAATACAAGTTATATATTCAAAAAAAGTAATATCTTGATTGTTATTTGCTTTATCAACTTCTATGACGTAGTTAATAAATTTTTCTTCATCTAGTGGTTCGCCATTAATCAAAAATCTTGTTAAAAAATTATAAAGAAAAGGTGATTGAAATAAAGCAACACTATAACCATGAGCTTGTAAAATTTCTTTTAAATAAAAAGCCGTTCCACCTTTGCCATTGGTTCCAGTCACTGTAATTACATTTTTTAGTTTTTTATGAGGATTACCAAGGTCATTTGCAAGCCTTAAAACACGATCAAGTTTAAGTTCAATCTTATCAGGATTAAGCTCATAAAGTTTATTTAAAATAAATTGTAATTTTTTGGAGTGAGACACTACACTACTGATTTACAGCTTGTGCTTCTTCAGAACTAGAGAGTGTAGAATACTGTACATTTTCTTTTTTAAGAAGAATAGAAACTAAATTTGAAATAACATTTTTTTGATCTTTTCTATGCGTAATCATATCAATTGCACCTGTGGTAATCACATGTGATGCAGATTGAAAGTCTTCTGGTAACGGTTCAGATATTGTTCCTTGAACAACACGTTTTCCGGCAAATCCCCAGATTGTTTTTTTACCTGGCTCCATAATATGAAAATCACCAAGAGAACCAAAGCTAGCACTTACTCCGCCGATATTCACGTTAGCTACAACAAAATAAGGAATTTTATTTTCTTTTAACATTTGAACCCCAAGAATTGTTTTTGGCATTTGATAAAGCGCAAATAAGTTTTCTTGAAGAGCCGCTCCCCCTGTTGTGATAAATACTGTGAGTGCTGATACTTTGTTCTTAACTGCATATTCACAAGCCTCATAAAAGTTTTGGCCAGACTGCATGCTTAATGTTCCACCATTAAAATTAAAATCAAATGATGAACAAATCATATCTAATCCATTTACTTTTCCGTGAGCTGATACAAGAGATGCAATTTGTTTAGTTTTCTTTTTAGCAGATTTAAGTTGGTCTTTATAGGCTTTAAGTTCAGTTTTAAATTTATTAGGATCTTCTGCTAGTCTTTTTGTATCTATCATTTCGTATGAGGCATTATCGAAAAATATTTTGAACCTTTCATCTGCACTTATTCGAAAATGATAATCACACTGAGTACAAACGTGCATATTTTTTTTAAGTTCTTTTCCTAAAAACATTTTTTTACATTCAGGACAAGAACTCCATAGATCAGCGTTTTCGATTGTTTTTTTCTTAAATGAATCTGATAATTTTGCACCAGCAGCTTTTGCTTTTGATAAAATTTTATCTAACCAGTTAGTCATAATTTAAGTTGTTTTAGCATAAACTTTAAAACTTTGGCTACAATGTGATTGTTCTAAAAATGTTGATTTTCTTATGCTATTTTAGACTTTAATTTCATTACCATTTTTTTAGCAGCAATTGCTGGTTTTTTTCTTCGATTAACCGAATCTGTAATTGTTTTACAAAGTGCACTTCCAACAACAAGTCCATCTGCCCTCTTAAGCGATGCAATGGTTTTTTCAGTAATACCAAAACCTATGACAACATTTTTATTTTTATTTAGTCTTTTAATTTTTTTGTAATTTTGAATAATTTTCTTAGGAGCAACTTTCAACTTTCCCCCTGTAGTAGATAACATGCTGATATAGTAAACCATATCATGAGAGTCTCTAACAATTTTTTTTAATCTCTCATTTGAAGTTGTTGGTGCAACTAGTTGAATAAAATTAATTGATTTTTTTTTGCACTTTGCAGCAAAATTTTTATTTTCTGGCCAAGGAAGGTCGACAACGATCAAGCCATCAACTTTGTTTTTTTTACACTGATTAATAAAGTTTTGTTCACCAAATTGTTTAATTGTATTAAAGTAACCCATCAAAATGATTGGTTTTGCAAATTTGAATTTTTTATACTGATTTGTAATTTTAAAAATATCTTTAATTTTAATTCCATTTTTTAAAGCACGGTGCGAGCAGTTTTGTATCTGACCACCATCTGCAACTGGAGTATTATGAGGCATGCCCATTTCACAAATATCTACATATGGCGAGATAGATTTTAAAATTTCCAATGAATTTTTATGAGTATTATCTCCTGCAACAGTAAAAGTTAAAAGTGCAGGGCGCTTTTCTTTTTTGCAAGTTTGAAATGCTTTTTTAATAAGACTCATATTAGATTTTTTTCCCCAATCTTTTCTTTAAAATATCTCTATCTTTTTTGGCATCACCACAACTGTTAACAATGATCACAGTATCTTTACTCAACTTAGGTGCAATTCTAATCGCTTCTGCGAATGCATGTGAAGGTTCAAGTGATGGTGAAATATTTTCAAATTTAGTTACAAGTTGATGAGCGTGTAATGCTTCTTCATCGGTAGCACTTGTGTATCTTGCTCTTTTCGTATCCTTTAAAAAACAATGGACTGGTGAAATGCCAGGGTAATCTAAGCCGGCACTAATACTTGCGGTATTACTAATTTGACCTTCTTTATCTTGAATCACATATTGAGCTGCACCATGAAGGATTCCAACTTTTGCGTTTGTACTAAGTGGCGCTGCATGAAGTTTACTATTCTTGGGACCACCCGCTTCAACTCCAATCATCTCAACTTGATTTTTATTATAATCCATAAATGAATTCCAAAAACCTAAAGCAGAACTTCCTCCACCAACACAGTTGATAAGTTTCATTTTTTTAGGAATTTTTCCAAATTCTTTTTTTACTTGAACAATAAGCTCTCTTGAAATTTGCGCAGTACTCCATGCACAAATTTTAATGAAAATATTTGGACCAACTGTTGATCCAACACACATGTGAGTAGTATCGCAATTAGATACCCAATATCTCATGCATTCACTTACAGCATCAACTAATGTTTTGCTCCCTGTATGAACTGGAACAATTTCTGCACCATTTTTTTTCATCGCATCACAGTTTGGTTTTTGACGCTCAATATCTTTAGCGCCCATAAATATTTTACATTTAAGGCCAAATTTTTTAGCTGCCATGGATAACATTTTTCCAGCATAACCAGCGCCTGTATCTCCAACGATATATTTTTTTCCTGCTTTTTTGCAAATTAATGCATGTACTGTTGCGTTGTAAATTTTATGAGCGCCACCATTTGCTTCGGCTACAACTTTTGCCCAAATTTGAGCACCCCCTAAATGATTGGTTAGATTATTAAGTTTTATAAAAGGAGTAGGAGCTCCAACATAATTTTTAAAATAATAGTCTCTTTGCTTTAAAAATTCTTTATTTTTTCTAAGTTTTTCAAACAGTATTGTTAAATCTTCTACAGGCTTTTTGAGCGTCTCTGGAATAAAGTTTCCACCAAATTTTCCACCATACATATAATTTTTGTCATGTTGGTCTATGACTGGAATACCTTTTTTAATTTTCATTTTTTTTTAATATATTGAAAAATTGTTTAATTTTTTCTGGGTCTTTTATACCCTTTTTTGTTTCTAGACCAGAATTTACATCAATCTTATCAGTATAGAGCAGAGCTGTTTCAATATTATTTTTATCTATTTTTCCTGCTATAAAAAAATTTCTATTTTTTAAATCTTTGAGCATTTCAAAATTAAAAGCTTCACCATTTTGACCCATGCTTGGCGTATCATAGAGAAAAATATCAGCAGATATAAATTGTTTATTTGTTTGAAGATCTTCTTTATTGTTTACTTTGATTACTTTGATTACCTCAAGATCTGTTTCTTTTTTTATTTGTTGAATAAATTCTTCAGTTTCATCTCCATGTAACTGAATAACATTACAGTAGTTTGAAATTTCTTTTACTTGTTCTATAGATGGATTTACCATTACAGCTACTTTTTTAATATTGTCCGGAATATTTTTTGTTAATAGTTTTAGTTGTTCAATTGAAATTGATCTTGGGCTTTTAGGATAGTTGATAATAAATCCTATTAGCTTTGCTCCTTGCTCAATGCATAGTTTTATGATTTCTGGATCTGTTTGACCACAGACTTTTACAGTTTGTTTCATGAGTCTAGGTGTTGAAAAAGTCTTTTAAAATTATTTTTAATATTACCTTTGATTAAAGACCGACCCATCACAATTCCTATGGCGCCATTATCAAAAGCAAATCTTGGGGTAGCAATTCGTTTTTGATCACCAGATTGATCGCCAGGAAGTCTTATTCCAGGAGTAATAGATGGTAGTTTAGAAAGTTTTTTTATTTTTTTAGATTCATGGGGACTACAAATCATAGCATAAGCACCTGCTTTTTTTGCAAGTTTACTAAGATGAATAACAAGTTTATCTAATTGCCTTGTATGACCAATTTCAGTTAGATTTTTTTTATTCATACTAGTAAGTACTGACACTGCTAGAAGCTTTGTTTTACCAGAATATTTTTTTGCTAATTTTATCGCATCATAACCTGCGCTTGCATGAATAGTGATGTAATCAGCTTTTAAATCTCTTAAAGATAATATTCCATTTTTAACAGTATTAGGAACATCATTAAGTTTTAAATCTATGAATTTTTTGTATCCCTTTAATGATTTAATAAAATTTCTTCCCTTATCAGAATAAAGGATTTGATAACCTGCTTTAATACCAATCTCATATTTTTTTGATCTAACTTTTGGAATGGATTTAATGATTACTTTAGCTTTTGATACTGAGCAATCAAGAGCAATAAAAATTATCTTTCTATTCTTCAATTTTTTTATCCTTATTAATTCTATAATTTAATAATTTAGAACTTTTCCATTTTACTTTATTTTTTTCTTCAATTTTAATTTCTTCACCAGTTTTTGGGTTTCTCGCATTTCTTGCGGGCATTTTTTTAACTTTAAAAGTACCCAGCCCTCTTATTTCTATGTTTCTCCCTTCCGAGAGGGCATTACTTAAGTATTTAAAAATAGACTCAACAATGTGTTCAACATTGTTATTTGGGATTTTTTGAAAATGTCCTTGAAGATTTTTTACAATATCTGATTTTACAAAAGTTTTTTTAGACATTTCAATAAAGTATTGAAATTATTATAGATTTAGATTGTAAGAAAAGGAAGAGTTAATCTTTTTTCTGATCTTTTTTCTCTAAAGCTTCGCCTAAAATTCCTGCTAATGATTGACCAGAACTTGTAGAGCCGTACTTTTCAATTGCTTCATCAGCTTGTTGTTGCTCTAGTTTTTTAACAGATAGTTTAACTCTTCTTTTTTCAGCGTCCATTTCAAGGATAGCTGCATCAATTGAGTCACCTGATGAAAAACGATTTGGTCTTTGATCTGATTTTTCTAATGCAAGTTCAGATTTTCTAATAATGGTTTGATATCTATCAGGTCCAACGTCAACTTTTAAACCATTGTCTTGCACTTCAACAACTCTTGTTGAAACAATATCACCAATTTTTTTATCATCGAAGAATGAGAAAGGATCTTTTTTAAGTGCTCGAATTGACCCATTTACTTTATCATCTTTGATATCAATTATTTTTAATTCTACTTCATCACCTTTATTAAAGTTATCTAAAGCTTTAGAGCTTTCAGCATAATCTAATTGTTTATAGTGAACGAAGATATCGATATCACTATCACCAGTATTACAGAAAATACCAAAGTCTTTTTTAGTCACTACTTTTGTTTTAACAATAGTTCCAATAGGGTATTTTGTAATAAATTCATCTACTGGATTTGGTAAGCAATCTTTGTAACTTAAACCAATTTTTCTCTTTTCAGTATCAACTTCTTTTAATTTCACTTTAACAGTATCACCAATTTTGAATACAGATTTAGGATTAACATTTTTTTGCATATGTTTAATTTCACTAGAATGAATTAGTCCAACAATACCTTCTTGCATTTCTGCAAATGCACCAAAATCAGTTAATTTTACAATTTTAACTTCATATTCATTACCAATAGAAAACTTATCTTTAATCGTTTCGAACGGATCTGGAAGCATGGCTTTTACAGATAAGCTCATTCTCATATTTTCATTATCAATTTCTAATACTTTGACTTTAATTTTTTCTCCAACTGTAAACATATCGTTTAAGTTTGCGATTTTAAGATGAGAAACTTCTGAAGAGTGAAGTAAACAATCCAAGCTTTCAATGCTTACAAAACATCCATAAGACTGAACTGCTTTGATAGTACCTTCCACAACATCACCAACTTTGTAATTCTTAATGACCTTTTCTTTATTCTTATTTTTCTCTTGTTCGATCACTTGTCTTCTACTTGCGATAACATTCATTCTAACGTTATCAATTTTGATAATTTGAAATTCCATGGGTTTATTCATGTACTCATTCATGTTTTTGATTGGCCTATCAGCAACCTGGGAATTTGGGCAAAAAGCGAATACACCAAAGATTTCTACAACTACTCCACCTTTAACCGTATTTTTTATAATACCGCTAACTTTTTCTTGTTTCTCAAAAGCTTCTTCAATTTTTTTCCACGATTTTGCTCTTCTTGCTTTTTCTATGCTTAAAACAATATTTCCATTTCTATCTTCAGTTCTTTCAAGAAAAACTTCAATCTCTTTTCCTTCTTCTAGGCTATCAAGTTCAGCGTGTGGAATCTCATTGATATCAACCAAACCACTAGATTTAGCCCCTTTAATAAAAACATGAACATATTTATCATCAACTTTTTCTACTGATCCTGTAACAATAGAATTATCTTTTAAGATGATGTTTTCTAAATTTTCTGAAATTAATTTTGCGAATTCTGAATTATTATCTTGATTATATACTTTTAAGCTACTGTCTGTTCCCACTAATGTTTTTTTATCTCTCTTTCTATTAATAAAGAAATCTTATTAATTGGGCGGCTGATATCATTAAAAGAATTGTCAATCAAGATGCTATCTTTTGTTTTTTTAAGGGGGCTAATAGCTCTGGTAGAATCTGCTAAATCTCTAGCTTTTAGAGCTTTTAAGATCTCATTATAATTAACATTTTTTTCATTTTTCTTATTTTTTAACTCTAAATACCTTCTTTTTGCTCTAACTTTAACATCACAATTTATATAAAGTTTTATGTCAGAAAAGTTATTAGGTATTACAGTTGATGCTATATCTCTACCGCCAACTAATACAATTTGTTGAGGGCAATTAAAAATAAGATCTCTTTGCACTGGTAACAATTGTTGACGGATAATTTTAATTTTAGCTATTTCAGACACCTTATTTGATACAGCAATAGAATGAAGTCTAGGATTTTGTAATTTTGCAATACTGACTTTTTTAAGATGTTTGACTAAATAATTAGCATTAATTTTTTTCTTTTTACTTTGTAAATGTACCAAAGTTAGGTGGCGATATAACAAACCACTATCTAAAAAAGCTGCTCTTTTTGATCCAAATTTTTTAACTAATTTTTTTAATATTGATGTTTTGCCGCAAGCAACCGGTCCATCTGCTGCAACAAGAATTTTCTTATCCTTGTTATATTTAAGATCATTAATAGTTTTTAAAAAATTTGGAAAACTTACATTTACGGAGTCAAAGTCATTAATTTGTATTTTTTTTCTCGAGACTGCTGCTAAACAAAAAAACGCCATACATATACGGTGGTCTTTAGAGTAATCTTTGATAACTGGAACTTTACTAGAGTAGAATCTGTTATTGATACCATTAATTATTAAGTTATCTTTTACTTTAGTAATATTAGCGCCGCACAGTATTAAATTTTCATGCATAACTCGAAGTCGATCCGACTCTTTAAACTTTAACTCTGTGAGGTTGTTAAAGATACTTTTTGATTTACAGAATAAAGCAACAATTAATAAAATTGGTATTTCATCAATAATGCTTGCAACTTCATTTGGATTAATTGTAATACCTTTTAGGTTTTGAGAATATGATGCTGTAATATCTCCAACCGGTTCACCAAAATAATTTTTTTTGTTTGAAAATGATATTTTAGCTCCCATTCTTTTTAAGACTTTTATAAATCCTATTCGATATGGATTCAGACAAACATTTTTAATTTTAATTACAGAGTCTTTGGTTAAAATTGCAATAGCAATTAAAAAAGCACTTGATGATGGGTCCGATGGAATATTATAATTTTGAATAGGTCTCAAGAATTGTCTACCTTGAATTTTAATAATTTGTTTGTTTTTTTTATTTTGAATTTTAATCGGGTAGTTTAAGTATTTTAAAATTCTTGTTGTGTGATCTCTTACATTATTTGGTGCTTCAATCACTGTTTCGCCGTAGCTTATTATTCCTGCAATTGTAGCTGCACTAACCATTTGAGCAGATGGTTTCGTAATTTTTATATTTGATTGTATACAATTTCCATGTCCTTTAATTTGAATTGGTAGATATTTTTTGCGGGTAGGTCTTAAGTTCATCAAAAACTGTTTTAAAAATTCTAACCGATACGGTCTTTTGCTTAAGCTTTTGTCACCTGTAATTATTGCATTCATTTTTGATCCAGCAATTAAAGGGGTTAATAATCTTAATGTCGTTCCGCTGTTATTAAATGAAATTTTAAGTATTTTTTTATTATTGTAACCAATTCCCAAACCATAAATTATGTATTGGTCCTTTTTTTTCACTACTCTGATCCCCAGGGTTTTAATTGCTTGGATTGCAGTTTGGGCATCTTCACCAGGGTTTTTTATAGAAACTGTACTGATGCCGTATCCTATACTACTAAAAATCACACTTCTTATGCTGAGCGATTTATCACTTGAAAGTTCAACTGATCCTTTAATATTAATATTATTTTCGGGTACTAATATGATTGATTTTTTAATTGCCATTAGATTAGTAGATCAATATATACCCACTAAAATAATAATTAAAAACATATTTTAATGGCTGATAAAAAATTTGGACAAAAAAGAGTTTGCTCAAACTGTGAGGTTAAATTTTATGATTTAAATAAAAAATCACCTTTAATTTGCCCGCATTGCAAACATGAAATTTTAATAGAAGAAGAGCTACTCTTTTCTGAAAGTATTAATCAGGCCAAACAACAAAATAAAAATGAAATTAAGGATGAGTTTTCAGAATTAGAAAATACTGACAATACAGACAATGACGAAGTTATTTCATTGGATGATGCGGTAATGGAAGAAGAAGAACAAGAAACTAAAAACTAAATTTTAAATCCACTTCCTAAATAATATTTTATAGCTCTTTCGTCCTTCATAATTATTTTAGGTGGCCCCTCCACCATGATTGACCCATCTCTTATAATTATACAATGATCTAGAATATCTTGAATCGCAAAAAAATTATGGTCTGTAATAATTACTGATAGCCCCATAGATCTTAGCTCTAAAATAAATTTTTTAATAGATGAGATGCTTAATGGATCAAGTGCCGCCATTGGTTCATCAAGCAATAAAACTTTAATGTTTTTATTACAGATTCTTTGTAGTGTTGATATTTTCTTATACTCTCCTCCTGACATATTATTTGCCTTTACATCAGCCAAGTATTGTAAACCAAAATATGATAAGAGCTGAAATATTCTGGTTTCGATTTTATTTTTATCTTCAATATAAAGTTCTAATATAGCATATAAATTTTCGTAAGCAGTCATGTTGCCAAACAGACCTTTATGTTGTTCTAAAAGACTAATACCCTTAAGAGATCTTTTGTGAATCGGTAGCTGATTTATTATTTCATTATCTAGTTTAATTTTACCAAAGTCTGGAAAAATTTTTCCAACTATTAAATTAAATAATGTAGACTTTCCTGCTCCGTTAGGTCCCAGCAAACCCAATATTTGTCCCTGATTAAGCTCAAATGAAATATTTTTTAAAATCGGCCTTCCACCTAATGATTTAGAAATTTTAGAAACCGTTAAGATTTTCTTGTTTGCATTTACGCCTGGTTTATTTAACTTTATTAAATTTGGCGGTATTATTTTTAGTTTCGTAGATTTTTTATTATCATTTAGTTTTTTCTCATTAAATTTCTCAGCTTCTTTATCAAGGATTAAAACACTTTTTCTTTCTTCGATTAAAAATTTTTTTTCAAGAATGAATTTTTTATCAATTGATGTAATTGCCTTTATTTTAATTTTTTGCTTTTTATTTTTGTCTTTTTCCATAAACCCTATCTCTTTTTTTGCTCATAAAAATTTCTAGATTATTATTTAGAGTATTAAGTTCAGCGAAATCTGCAATTACGGTATTTTTTTTATCTTTGTATAAAACATTATCTTCTAAAGTGATTTTATTTTTTTTCGAGAGAAAATTTGCTTTTTGAGCTGTAATAGTTGCCTCTTTGTTAGTAATTATTACATTACCATGATAATTTATATTTTTTAAATTCTTGAAATATTTTGCTTTATTAGACTTTACATCCAGAACACTACCATCCTTAAGCTTTGTAAAACTATATACATTTTTTAAATCAATAATATCAGGCTGATCTTTATATAAAAATGCCTCCTTACTTTGTGTTATGTAAACTTGGTTTTCATTATCTATTATTTTATATTCCACTTCAAAAAATTTAGTTACCCCTTCTTTTAAAACAGTAGTTGGTTCTAAATTTTGGGTTTGACTTTTATTTATATTAATCGACCCTTTATTTTCATTTATGTAATATCCATAAAAAAGAATTATAGTTAATAATACGATAAGCAAAAAAATATTAGCTTTAATTTTTTTTGTAGTCATTTTCTTAAAAATTCAAGAATAGAGTGAAGACTTATAAGCCCTTTAAATTTACCTTTAGATTTTACTAATAAAACTGTAATTCTTTTTTTATTCATAATTGATAAAGCTTCTGGGGCAAGTGTAGTTTCATTTATAAAAGTTGGATTGCTTGTCATAATATTTTTTGCTTTTATATTTAGTATATTATTATGTTTTCCTACTGCTCGCACAGTATCACCATCAGTTATAATTGAAATTTTATTTAAATTTTTATTCTTTACTAGAACACAACCTAATCTTTTAGAGGCTATCATTGATAAAACCTGTGAAAATGTTGCATTAGTTGAGACAAAAGGAATATTTTTTCCAGTAATTAAAAAATCTTTTACTGGTGTTAAAGATTTTCCAATAGATCCACTTGGATGAGTTTCTCCAAACTCTCTTATTTTAAATCCTCTTATTTTAGCCACAGATACTGCCAAAGCATCGCCAATTGCTGTAAGCACTGTTGTTGAACTAGTAGGAACTAATTTAAAGTTATTATCACCAACCTCCTTAACTTTTTGATATGTAATATTAATATTAGAATTTTTAAATAATTGAGATTTAGAGTTGGAGCTAATACCTATGATTTTAATTTTATATTTTTTTGCAAATTTTAATATTGTGACTAGTTCATGAGTATTGCCACTATTCGATGCAATAATTAAAGTATCATTTTTTTGAAGGTTCCCTAGGCTACCATGACTTGCTTGATTAGCATCAAGTACATAACTAGGTATTCCAAGGCTACTAAATGTTCCGCAAGTTTTTTCTAAAATTAATTTTGATTTTCCAACTCCAGAAAAAACAACATTTCCTTTTGTACTATTAATCAAATTTACAGCTTTTGAAAAATTTATATTAAGATTTTTTCGAGCCTTTGATAGTGCATTTATTTCTTCTTTAATTAATTTTTTACCAAAATTTAATATTTGTTTTTCAGATTTCATTTTAATGTTCAAATATATCTTTTTTTAAACCAACAAGATCCAAATCTGTTCGGGTTTCTAAAAAATTAAAGCATTGCTCAGCTAAATTTGATTTATTTTCTCTAATTAAAATTTTTTCTAATTCAAGCTTAATTTTATGAAGATAAAGAACGTCATTACATGCATAAGAGATTTGGTCTTTACTATATTCTTCAATTCTTTTCCCCCAGTCAGATGTTTGATGCTGTTTTGATAAATTAATACCAAGAAGGTCGCGACATAAATCTTTTAAACCATGATCAGGAGAGAATTTCCTGCATATTTTTGATGCAATTTTAGTATCAAAAATATTTTTAACGTTGATATTTAGATGTTGTTTTAGAAAACCTAAGTCTGCACGACCAAAGTGAAATATTTTTTTTATTTTATTATTTTCTAATATTTCTTTTAAGTTTGGTGCATTGTAATCTTTTTCAAATTTGACCAAATGAACAAAACCTGAACCATCGCAAAGTTGTAGCAAATGAAGCTTATCGGTTTTTGGATCTAGACCACTAAACTCCCCATCCACAGCTATACTTGAGGCACTTTTTAAGCTTGTATTGGCATCGATATCAGATAGATAAAATTTATAATTTTTCATAATTCAATTATTAATTGTATACATGAAACCTATAAAAAAAATTAGTTTTTTTGGTGGCGCTGGCTTCATCGGTAGATCTATAGTTAAAATTTTAGCAAATAAAGGCTTTGAAATTAAAATTGCAACTCGTAATCCCTATGATGAGGATGTTATTCAATTAAAATCTTCGTGTGGAGACCCAGGTCAAATATCATTACATAAAGTTAATATAAATTCAAAAGATCAGATAGAAACGTTCATAAAAGACACAAACATTTGTATAAACTTGATTGGTATTTTGTATGAAAAAGGTCAAAATACTTTTCAAAAAATACATACTGAATTTGTATATAATCTAGTTGAAGCAATTAAAAAACAAAACTCCATAAAACATTTTATTCATTTTTCAAGTCTTGGAGTAAAAAGTGGTACAGAATCAAAATATCTAGAAAGTAAATTTAAAGCAGATGAGTTAATTAAAGAAAATTTAGAAAATTATACCATAATCAAACCTTCAGTAGTTTATGGAGGTGGAGAGAATGATTTTACAAATATGTTTGCTAAATTAGCAAAACTGTTTCCAATTATTCCTTTGGCAAATTCAAATGTAAAATTTCAACCAGTTTATGTTGGAGATATTGCAAAGGGTATTGAAAAAATTATTGATGAAGAAATTAAAAAAGAAACTTTCGAATTTGTAGGAGATGAAGTATTTACTTTGGAAGAGCTTGTTAAAATCATATCAAATGAAATAAGATCAAAAAATATTATTATTCCAATTCCATCCTGGGCTGGAAGAATACAAGGAAGAATTTTACAATTAGCACCCAAACCCATGTTAACACTGGATCAAATAAAAACATTAGAATCTGGAGACAACATAGCAACTAACAATAATAAAACTTTAAAAGATCTTGGAATTGATCTGATGGGAATTAGAAAAGTTATTCCAAATTATTTATATCGTTTTAGACCAGAGGGACAATTTTCTTCTTAAGAGTAAGAATAGAATAAAAGCCAAGCTCCTAAAATAAGCCTTAGAACCACGAATAGTGTTAAGTTATTTTTTTCAACAAAAGACAGGAAGATCTTTATACTTAAAAGCGAAGCAATCAGTGAAAAAGAAAAACCAATTAATAAAATATTTATAATTTTAGGGTCAAAGTTTATTATTGCTTCTCCTGCTCCTAAAGTTGTAGCCGCTAATAGTACAGGTATAGATATTACAAATGAAAACTTTGCTGCATCAGTCCTAGAGTAACCTAAGTATCTTGCGCATGTTATAGTAATGCCCGATCTACTTGTGCCAGGTATTAATGCAAGCACTTGTGCTAAACCAATATAGAGCGCATTTTTATTTGTTATATTTTGTTCATAGTATTGCGAAACTTTAGTTTTATCTGAGAGGTATAAAATAATTGAAAAAAAAACTGTAGCAAACGCTACAACTTTTATATCTTGAAGGAAAATATTTAAATTTAAAACTTTTACAATTAAACCAAACAAAACAACTGGAACAGTTGCAATTATTATATTTTGTAAAAGCTTTAAATTTTTTAAAATATTGAAAATTTCTTTCTTAAAATAGAATATTATTGCAATTAAAGAACCTGCATGCACTGATATGTTAAATAAAAGATTAAGATTTTTATCTTCCAGATTTATAAGCTGCTCTAAAAAAACTAAAATTCCACTAGAAGAAATGGGTAGCCATTCGGTTATTCCCTGAATTATTGCTAAAGCTATTAAAGGAAAATAAATTGAAAAACTCACTATGATTTTCAATTATTATCATTTAGCATTTAAAGCTATATATTTAGAGCTAACAAAATCATCTTAATTTTATGTAATTCTGAGAAAATATTTAATTTTTGTTAAATTTGATCATTATTTTTAAAATTTTCATCATAACTGTATAATATTAAAGATTATTTAGTAAATAAATATTTACTAAAATCAAATGACATAGTTATTTTAATGATATACTAACCACGTCTTATGTCAAAAATGTTAAAATTTGTAGACTTAAAAAGAGAGACACCTGAAAAAATAGCATCAGGTGAAAGAAAAGAAAATTTTTTAGAAATCTATAAGGAGTTTATTGATAATAAAGCTAAGGAGCAAGCTAGCAGATGTTCTCAATGTGGTACACCTTTCTGCCAAGTTCACTGTCCTTTGCAAAACAATATCCCAGATTGGTTAAAATTGACTGCAGAGGGAAGGTTAAAAGATGCTTACGAAATTTCATCAGCTACCAATTCAATGCCAGAAGTTTGCGGTAGTATATGCCCTCAAGATCGTCTATGTGAGGGTAACTGTGTTATAGAACAGTCAGGACATGGCACGGTAACAATTGGTGCCGTAGAAAAATTTATAACTAATACAGCGTGGGAAAATGGTTGGGTTGAACCAATAAAGCCATTAAATGAAATAAAGCAATCTGTTGGAATAATTGGAGCAGGACCTGCGGGTATTGCTGCTGCCATGGAGTTAAGAAAAGAAGGGTATCAAGTTACGATTTACGATCGATATGATCGAGCTGGCGGGTTACTTATTTATGGTATTCCAAATTTTAAATTAGATAAATCAGTAGTTCTAAGAAGAACAAAACTTTTAGAAGATAGTAATATAAAAATTATTAATAATTTTGAAGTTGGTAAAGACTCTTCGTTGAAAGAATTAAAAGAAAAACATGATGCCATCTTGATTGCAACTGGAGTTTATAAAGCAAGAGAAATTGAAACTCCCGGATCAAATCTAAAAAACATTTTCCCTGCAATGAAGTTTTTAACTGCATCAAATAAAAAAGGGTTAGGTGATGAAGTAAAAGATTTTGATAATGGAACACTCAATGCTGAAGGAAAAAACGTTATCGTTGTGGGTGGAGGTGATACAGCAATGGACTGTGTTAGAACCGCAGTTAGACAAAAAGCAAAATCTGTTTCGTGCTTATATAGAAGAGATAAAGCTAATATGCCAGGGTCTGCTAGAGAGGTTGCTAATGCTGAAGAGGAGGGTGTTAACTTTATTTGGTTATCGAGTCCAAAATTATTTGAAGGAAAAGATAATGTAGAAAAAGTTACAATAAACAAGATGAGACTAGGCGAACCAGATTCATCTGGTAGACAGTCACCAAAAATTATAGATGGAGCGGAAGAGTCACTTAATGCAGATTTAGTCATTGAAGCTCTTGGTTTTGAACCCGAGGAGATACCAAAATTATTTGGTGAACCAGATTTAGAAGTTACAAAATGGGGTACAATTAAAACGGATTTAAAAACTTTAAAAACAAATATTAGAGGAGTTTTTGCTGCAGGAGATATTGTACGTGGTGCTTCTTTAGTGGTTTGGGCAATTAGAGACGGAAGAGATGCAGCAGTAGGAATAAGTAAATATTTAAAAGAAACCTCACAAAAGAAAAAGAATAAGGCGGCATAGTGACTATTGAAAGTTATTTATCAAATAAAAATAGATTAGAAGCATCAAACGTAAAAATAGAAGATCACGACGCGTGTGGTGTTGGCTTTGTAGCTTCTATGACAGGAAAACCTAAGCGTGAAGTTGTTGACAACGGTATTGAGGCATTAAAAGCAGTTTGGCACAGAGGAGCGGTTGACGCTGACGGCAAAACTGGAGATGGTGCTGGAATTCATATTGAATTTAGTAGAGATTTTTTTAAAGAAAAAATCAATGTTACAGGTCACGATGTTAGTGATGATCAAGAAATTTGCCTTGGCATGGTTTTTTTACCTAGAACCAACTACTCAGCTCAAGAAAGATGTAGAACGCTTATCGAGCAAGAACTTTTAAACAATGATTTTTATATTTTTGGATGGAGACAGGTTCCTGTAAATCCAAAAGTTTTAGGTCAAAAGGCTAATGATACAAGACCTGAGATTGAACAGATTATTTTTGCATGTGAAAAAAAATATGATTTTCAAGATTTAGAAAGAAAGCTTTTTGTAATTAGAAAAAAAATTGAAAACAATGCTGCAAAAGAGCAGTTGAATGATTTTTATATTTGTTCATTAAGTTCAAAGTCAGTCATTTATAAAGGAATGTTTTTGGCTGAAAATATAGCAGATTTTTATCCAGATTTATTAGACCAAAGATTTGTTTCTCGTTTTGCAATTTTTCATCAAAGATTTTCAACAAATACCTTTCCCTCATGGGAGCTTGCTCAACCATTTAGAGTCATTGCTCATAACGGAGAGATTAATACCCTGAAGGGAAACGTTAATTGGATGAAAACACATGAAGCTGGAATGGATAGTAATCTTTTTGAAAATATTGATGACATTAAACCAATTATTAAAGCAAATAATTCTGACACCGCTTCATTGGACGCAGCATTTGAATTATTAGTAAGAGGAGGAAGAGATCTTCCAATTGCTAAAATGATGTTGATACCTGAGGCCTGGTCTAAAAAAAGCAAAATAATATCTAAATTACATCGAGATATGTATAACTATTTGAATTCTGTTATTGAGCCATGGGATGGCCCAGCGGCAGTAGCTGCTTTTGATGGACGTTGGATTGTTGCCGCTTCTGATAGAAACGGTTTAAGGCCTCTTCGTTATACAATCACTAAAGATAAAATGTTGTTTGCTGGTTCAGAAACCGGAATGGTCCATGTTGCCGAAGACAATATTCAATATAGAGGAAGGGTTGGTCCAGGCCAAATGATTTCTTTAGATTTAGATAAAGGAAAATATTTCAATGATAAAAAGACTAAAGACCATTTAGCCTCAAATCCTGTTTATAAAGAGTTTGCCTCTAATCATATTGAATTAACAAAAAGTTTTAAAAATTTAAAAGAAAAAAATATCTACGAAGGTCAAGAGCTTAGACAAAGGCAATTTCTTTCAGGTTTAAGCATAGAGGATTTAGAAATTATTCTTCATCCAATGATTGAAGACTCAAAAGAAGCAGTTGGGTCCATGGGGGATGATACACCTATTGCAGTTTTATCAAGCAAGTACAGACCATTATCTCATTTTTTTAGACAAAACTTTAGTCAAGTTACTAACCCTCCAATAGATTCTCTCAGAGAAAATAGAGTCATGTCACTTAATACAAGACTTGGTAATTTAGAGAATATTTTAGATGATAAATTAACAAAACAAAAAAGTTATTTACTTGAGAGTCCAGTTTTAACAAATGCTCAGTTTAAAAAGTTAAACGATACATTTGAAAAGGAAATAAAAACTATCGATTTAACATATGAAATTAATGAAAAAAATAATTTAAAAAATCAATTAGATAGAATTAGATCTGAGGCAGAAGAGTTTGTAAGAGGCGGGGCAAAACACCTGGTTATAAGCGATGAAAATGTATCTAAAAATAGAATTTCTATACCAGTAATTTTAGCACAAGGAGCAGTGCAATTTCATTTAACAAATTTAGGAATTAGAAAATTTGTTTCCATTCATGTCAAATCATCTGAATGTTTGGATACACATTATTTCGCAGTTTTAATTGGAGCGGGCGCTACAACTGTTAATCCTTATTTAACTATAGATTCAATTTATCAAAGATTTGAGAAAGGCTTATTTGGAAAATTAAGTTTTGATGAATGTGTACAAAGGTATGTAAAAGCAATCAATGATGGTTTGCTTAAGATTATGTCCAAGATGGGAATTTCAGTAATAAGTTCATATCGTGGAGGACTTAATTTTCAATCATTAGGATTAAGCCGCTCGTTAGTTTCTGAATACTTTCCAGGTCTAGAGTCTAGAATTTCAGGTATTGGAATTTTAGGTATTGAAAACATGATTAAAAAACACCATGAAAAAGCATTTAGAGAAAATATAATTTCATTACCAATTGGAGGCATTTACAAGTATCGTCATGGCGGTGAAACACACGGCTATCAAGCTAAGACAATGCATTTGCTTCAAAGCGCGGTTACAAATGATTCTTTTGATACTTACAAGAAATATTCAAAGTTAATTCATGATATGCCACCAATTCATTTGAGAGATTTGCTAGGATTTAAATCTAATAAAAAACCAATATCTTTAGAAGAAGTCGAGTCTGTTACTGAAATCAGAAAGAGATTTGGAACAGGAAGTATGTCAATGGGTGCCTTATCAAAAGAAGCACATGAGACTTTAGCTATTGCAATGAATAGAATAGGTGGTGCTTCTTGTAGTGGAGAAGGTGGTGAGGATGAAGAACGATTTGTGCCTAGAGCAAACGGAGATAATGCAAACTCGCGAGTAAAGCAAGTTGCTTCAGGAAGATTTGGTGTTACAGCAAAATATTTAAATCATTGTAATGAAATTGAAATTAAAGTTGCGCAAGGTGCAAAGCCTGGTGAAGGTGGGCAATTACCAGGTTTTAAAGTTTCAAAATATATTTCAAAATTAAGACATTCAACTCCTGGAGTAACTTTGGTTTCACCTCCTCCTCATCATGATATTTATTCTATCGAAGATCTGGCTCAATTAATTTATGACCTTAAACAAATTAATCCAAAAGCTAGAGTTGGAGTAAAGTTAGTTGCTTCAACTGGTGTAGGAACAGTGGCAGCTGGAGTTGCAAAAGCTAAAGCAGATATAATTTTAATTAGTGGCCACAACGGTGGATCAGGTGCAACACCTCAAACCAGTGTAAAGTACGTGGGCTTACCATGGGAAATGGGCTTAACGGAAACAAATCAAATTTTAACAATGAATAATTTGAGACATAAAGTTGTATTAAGAACAGATGGAAGCATTAAAACTGGAAGAGATGTTGTTATGGCGGCAATGATGGGTGCCGATGAGTTTGGCATAGCAACAACTAGCTTGATAGCCATGGGATGTATTATGGTTAGACAATGCCACTCAGATACATGCCCAGTTGGAATATGTACTCAAAGAGAGGATTTAAGAGAAAAGTTTGTAGGTACACCGGAAAAAGTAGTTAATTTATTTACATTTGTTGCTGAAGAGGTGAGAGAAATTTTAGCTGAGCTAGGATTTAAATCTTTAAATGAAGTTATAGGTAGAACAGACTTATTAACTCAAATTTCTAAAGGATCATCTAACTTAGATGATTTGGATTTTAATCCTCTTTTAGTACAAGCTGATCCAGGCGATAACCCAAGGTTCTGTAAAGACAAAATTAGAAATGAAGTTCCAAATACACTTGATGAAAAAATTATTAGTGATGTATTGCCATTGATTCAAAGTGGTCAGAATGTTGAGTTAAGTTATAATATTAAAAATACAGACCGAACTGTAGGAGCTAGACTATCTTCAACTTTAGTTACAGACTTTAAAGACAAATCATTTAATGAGAATCAAATTAACATTAAACTAAGAGGTTCAGCTGGACAATCATTAGGAGCTTTTATAGTTAAAGGTATAAATCTTGAAGTTATTGGTGACTGTAATGACTATGTTGGAAAAGGTCTTTCTGGTGGGACAATTATCGTTAGACCAGCTAGAGTTACAGAAATTGAAACAGAGAAAAATACGATTATAGGTAATACAGTTTTATATGGCGCAACAAGTGGAAAGTTATTTGCCTCAGGACAAGCCGGTGAAAGATTCGCTGTAAGAAATTCAGGTGCAACTGCAGTAGTTGAAGGCTGTGGCACCAACGGTTGTGAGTATATGACGGGTGGTACAACAGTATTTTTAGGGGATGTTGGAGATAACTTTGCAGCAGGTATGACAGGTGGAATGGCTTTTGTTTTTGATCCAGATTCTAAACTAGAAAATTTAATAAATCCAAATAGTGTTACATATAATAAAGTAGAGACTGATTATTGGAAAAGTTATTTAAAAAATTTAGTTGAGCAACATGCTAAATTTACTAAGTCAAAATATTCTCAAAAAATTTTATTTGAGTGGGATGTAAATGTTAATCATTTTATTCAAGTTTGTCCTTTAGAAATGTTAGATAAACTAGATAATCCAATAACTAATAAATCTTTAAAACAAAAAGCTAGTTAATTTTAGATTTAGCGATTTCAATCAACTCTTTTCCTATTCTTTTAAGATCATATGATGATGAAAGGCTATGGTCACCTTTTTCTTGCAACAAGATTAAACTATCTTTTGAATATAAAGTTTTTGATAATTTATAAGAGTATTGTATTGGAACTACACTATCTTCTAATCCATGAAAAAACCTTAATGGGAAATTGCATTTTTTTTTTAAATGTAAAATTAAATTTTTTTTACCACCTTCGATCAAAGACTTACCTATTGGATAATAACTATCATAATCACTTTTCAGCTTATAAATTTTTCCAGATCTGATGATCTGCTTTGCTTTTTTTGAAAAAGTATTCCACATTAAGTATTTTGTAAAATCAGGAGCAGCTGATATTCCTAAAAAACCAATTATATTTTTGATTTTCCATATTAGTTTAGCACCAACCCACCCTCCACATGACGAACCAATAATAATTATTTTTTTATTTTTAAGTATTGAGTTTGTAATTTCCTTTGCTTCTAAGATCCAATCATGAATTCCTTGCCTTTCAAAAACACCAGAAGATTTGCCATGACCTGAAAAATCAAATGCCAAAAAGTTTAATTTATTTTTTTTGCATAATGATTTTATGAATTTTACTTTTTTTCCAGAAATATCCGACATCAAGCCATGAAGAAATAATACCCCAACTTTACTTTTGGCTTTTAAAAAGGTGAAATGAATAGATTGTTTATTTGAGGTTAAAAAATAATTTTTTTTGTTTTTCATTTTAATCAGGATATAGTTATAAAATCTTTTAAATGAGCGCAAATATAAGGTTACTTCAAATCATACCAAATATGGATATCGGTGGAGCCGAAACTGGTTGTTTGCATGTAGCAGATCATATTTCTAAACAAGGCGGTTTTTCAGCAATTTTAACAAGTGGTGGTAAATTATTAGATCTTATTGATCGTGACAAAATTAAAATATTTAAATGGCCAATAAATAAAAATATTTTTTTTATTTTTTTTAATATTTTTTATATTTTTTTCAAAATCAAAATTCACAAAATAAATATTGTTCATGCAAGAAGTCGAGCACCAGCATGGTCTGCATTTTTAGCCACAAAATTAGCTAATGTTAAATTTGTTACTACTTTTCATGGAACATATAACTTTAAATCAAAACTAAAAAAATTTTATAATTCAATTATGGTAAAATCAGATCATGTCATTGCAGGATCAGAATTTATTTTAAACCACATTCATACAAATTATCAAGTTAAGGCAAAATCTTCTGTAGTTAAAAGAGGGATAGACGAAAAATATTTTTCAAAAAAAAATGTTACCGAAAAAGAAATTAAAAAATTAAAAGATCTAATGAAAATTAGTAGTGAAAAATTTATAATTTTACTGCCTGGTAGATTAACATATTGGAAAGGTCAAAAATTATTTATTGAGGCATTAAATATTTTAAATAATCAAAATTTGTTAAAAAACGTATATTCATTAATCATTGGAGGACATCAAGGAAGAATTCAATATAAAGAAGAATTAATGCAGTTAGTAAAAAAATATAATTTAGAAAATAAATTAAAAATTGCTCATGGTTTAAATAAAATGCCAGTTGCATACTCTATTTCTAATTTAGTTTTATCAAGCTCAATAGAACCTGAGGCCTTTGGAAGAGTAAGTGTTGAGGCTCAATCTATGGAAAAACCTGTATTAGCTAGTGACATTGGTGGTTCGCTTGAAACAGTTATTAACAATAAAACTGGCTGGTTGTTTAAAAACAATGATTCTGAAGATTTGGCAGAAAAAATTAAAATGATTATGAAAACTGAGCAGAATGTTCTCGATTTAATTGGGAGACAGGGTAGAAAAAATGTTAAAGAAAACTATACAAGAGACCTTATGGTATTAAGAACACTAGAAATATATAAATCATTAGTTTATTAGTCATAAGAAATATGGTTTCAATTACTCTTCCAGATGGAAATATCAAAGAATATAATTCAGCAGTAACGGGTGCTCAGATCGCAAAAGATATTGCTCCATCATTATTAAAAAAAGCATTAGTCGTTGAAGTTGATGGTGAATTTAAAGATTTAGGAATTGAAATAAGCAAAGATTCAAAAGTTAAAATTATTACAATGGATGATGATTATGCCTTGGAGTTAATTCGTCATGACTCCGCACATTGTATGGCAATGGCTGTTCAAGAACTTTTTCCAGGTACACAAGTAACAATCGGTCCAGTGATTGAAAACGGTTTTTATTATGATTTCGCAAGAGATGAACCATTTAGTGATAGCGACTTGGAAAAAATTGAAAAAAAAATGAATGAAATCATAGATAAAGATCCCAAAACAACAAGAGAGGTTTGGGGCAGAGATAAAGCAATACAACATTTTAAAAAAATTGGAGAAAACTATAAAGCTGAAATCATTGAGAGCATTCCTAAAGGAGAAGAATTGTCAATTTACTTCCACGGTGATTGGCATGATTTATGTAGAGGTCCACACTTACCAAGTCTTGGAAGGATAGGGAAAGCTTTTAAATTAATGAAAGTTGCCGGAGCTTATTGGAGGGGAGATTCTAATAATAAGATGCTTCAAAGAATCTATGGAACATGCTGGAGGACAAAGAAAGACCTTGATGAATATTTGCATCGTATTGAAGAGGCTGAAAAAAGAGATCATAGAAAATTGGGAAAAGCATTAGATTTATTTCATTTTCAAGAAGAAAGTCCTGGTGCAGTTTTTTGGCATCAAAAAGGATGGAGCCTGTTTCAATCACTAGTGAAATTCATGAGAGATAAGCAAACCGAGGCTGGTTATTTAGAAGTTAATACACCAGAAATGTTGGATAAAACATTATGGGAAAAATCAGGCCACTGGGAAAAGTTTCAAGAACATATGTATACCACAGATGCAGATGAGAAAACTTTTGCAATAAAACCAATGAATTGCCCAGGTCATATTCAAGTTTTTAACCAAGGATTGAAAAGTTATAAAGATTTACCGCTTAAAATATCTGAGTTTGGAAAAGTTCATCGATATGAGCCATCAGGTGCATTACACGGATTAATGAGGGTTAGGGCATTTACTCAAGATGATGCTCATATATTTTGCACTGAAGAACAAATTACTGAGGAGTCTTTAAAAGTAACAAATTTAATTTTAGATATTTATAAATCATTCGGTTTTGAAAATGTGAAACTTAAATTTTCAGATCGGCCTGAGAAAAGAGTTGGTGATGATAAAATTTGGGATAAAAGTGAAAAAGCTTTACTAGATGCAATTAAGGCCAGCGGATTAAAATACGAAATCAACAAAGGTGAGGGCGCTTTTTATGGTCCGAAAATTGAATTTGTATTAATTGATGCAATCGGACGTGATTGGCAATGTGGGACTTTACAAGTTGATTTTAATCTTCCTGGAAGATTAGGTGCTTCGTATGTTGCGAATGATGGATCAAAAAAAATACCAGTTATGTTACATAGAGCAATGTTTGGATCTCTTGAGAGATTTATTGGAATTTTAATAGAGCATCATGCAGGAAAATTTCCTTTTTGGTTGTCACCAGAACAAGTTGCGGTATTACCGATAAGCAACGAACAAAACGATTATGCAAGCAAGGTAAAGTTGTTACTTGAAAAAAAAGGATTAAGGTCTATTATTGATCATAGAAATGAAAAAATTAATTATAAAATTCGAGAACATTCAGTATCGAAAATTCCAGTTTTAATGATCTGCGGCGCTAAAGAAGTTCAAAATAATACGATTACTATAAGAAGACTAGGACAAACAAACCAACAAACAGTTAGCCTTGAAGAAGCTGTAAATAATTTGTCACTAGAGTCTAATACTCCATCTATTTAATGCATCAAATTACTTATTTTAATTAATGAAGGGTCCAAGAGTTAATAACAAGATCCGAGCAACTGAAGTGCAACTCATCACAGACGATGGTGATAACATAGGTGTTGTTCCGATTGGGGAAGCTTTAGATCGTGCTAAGGAAGTTGGTTTAGATTTAATTGAAGTTGCTCCAAATGCAAAGCCTCCAGTATGTAAGATTATTGATTATGGAAAATACAAATATGAAATTCAAAAAAAAGCCAGTCAAGCAAAGAAAAAACAAAAAGTTATCACATTAAAGGAGTTAAAATTAAGACCTAGCACTGACAAACACGATTATGACTTCAAAATGAAAAACGCTAAGAAATTTATTTCCAAAGGAGATAAAGTTAAGTTTACAATTCGCTTTAAAGGTCGTGAAATGGATTACATGAAGGCTGCATATGATTTAGTTGATAAAATTATTGAGGATACAAAGGATATCTCAAAAGTTGAGCAAAAGGCTAAGATGGAAGGCAGACAAATGACCATGATTATCCAGCCAAATTAAGCTATTATTGTTATTGTCATTACACCTTTTTTTAGTATAACCACCCTCGATATGGCTAAATTAAAGACTAAGAGCTCTGCAAAAAAAAGATTTAAGATTACAGCTAAGGGCAAAGTAAAATCTGCTCAAGCTGGAAAAAGACATGGAA
Source organism: Pelagibacteraceae bacterium (assembly GCA_022763425.1). Classification (GTDB taxonomy): domain Bacteria; phylum Pseudomonadota; class Alphaproteobacteria; order Pelagibacterales; family Pelagibacteraceae; genus HIMB114. Next base: position 392,570 of record JALEGD010000001.1, read on the forward strand.
TGATCAAAAGAACAAATTCACAAATCAGAAAATTAAGAGGCACTACAGTTTTATCAAAACAGGACGCAAAGATTATTAAATCTTATATGCCTAACAGTTTAAGAGGATAATATGGCAAGAGTTAAAAGAGGAAAAACAAGTAAAGCAAAACATAAAAAAGTTTTAAAAGCTGCAAAAGGTTATTGGGGTAGAAGAAAAAATACAATTAGAGTAGCAAAGCAAGCAGTTGAGAAGGCTATGCAATACGCCTACAGAGATAGAAGAAGAAATAAAAGAAATTTTAGGTCACTATGGATACAAAGAATTAATGCCGGCGTAAGAGCTGAAGGTCTAACTTATTCTAAATTCATAAATGGTTTGACAAAATCAAAAATTAATATTGATAGAAAAGTTTTAGCAGATATCGCTTACAATAATCCAGAGACTTTTAAATCTATTGTAAAAAAGGTACAATCGCATTTAAATTAAATATTTAAATGTTAGATCTTAAAAACTTATCCTCAGAGATAAATTTAAAAATTCAGCAAGTTAAGGACCGAGAAACATTAGAGTCTTTGAAAACTCTTTATCTAGGAAAAAAAGGTATCATTACAGAGGCATTTAAAAGTATGGGCAAGATTAATGCTGATGAAAGAAAGAATTTTGCATCAGAATTAAATATAATAAAATCAAATTTACTAGATCAAATCAATTCACATCAATCTAAAATTGAGCTTAATGAAATAGAAGAAAAACTAAACTCAGAAGAAATAGATATCACACTTCCGACAAAAGAAATTAAAAAGGGAAAAATACATCCTGTGTCACAAGTAATTGATGAGCTGACATGTATATTTGCTGAAATAGGATTTTCTGTGGCAGAAGGCCCTGATATTGAAAATGAATTTAATAATTTTACTGCACTTAATACTCCTGAACATCATCCTGCTAGAGATATGCATGATACTTTTTATTTAGATGAGAATAAAAAAACTTTGTTACGAACTCATACATCGCCAGTTCAGATACGAACAATGCTAAATAATAAACCACCTATAAAAATTATTGCGCCAGGAAGAACATATAGATGTGATAGCGATATGACACATACACCTATGTTCCATCAGTTGGAAGGCTTACATATCGATAAAGATATAAGTATGGGGCACTTAAAAGGTTGTTTAGATTTTTTTCTAAAAAAATTTTTTGAAGATGAAAACCTTGAGATGAGATTTAGGCCTAGCCATTTTCCATTCACTGAACCAAGCGTAGAGGTAGACATCAGTTATAAACTTGAAAATAATAAAATTGTTGTTGGAAAGGGAGATAAGTGGCTAGAAGTTTTAGGCTGTGGGATGGTTCATCCAAATGTTTTAAAAAATGTTAAGATCGATTCAAAAAAATTTCAAGGTTATGCATTTGGAGTAGGCATTGATCGTCTCGCAATGTTGAAATATGGAATTACGGATTTGAGATCATTTTTTGAAGGTGATTTAAGATGGTCTAACCATTATGGTTTTGATGCAAACGATGTTCCTACAAACTACAGAGGGTTGAGTAAATGAAATTAACTCTTTCTTGGTTAAAGAAACATTTAAATACTAAAGCTTCAACAGACCAGATTGTAGGTGCATTAACTAATATCGGCCTAGAAGTAGAAGAGGTTATCGAGGAAAATAAAAATTTAGAACTTTTTAAAATCGCAAAAATTTTAAAAGCCGATAAACATCCCAATGCGGACAAGCTAAAAATTTGTGATGTAGATACGGGAAAAAAAATTGAAAAAGTAGTTTGTGGAGCAGCAAATGCCAGAGAGGGATTATTAACAGTATACGCACCTCCTGGTGCGGTCATTCCTAAAAATGGAATGAAGCTAGTCATAGCAAAAATTAGAGGAATTGAGTCAAAAGGTATGCTTTGTTCTGAAAGCGAATTAGGAATATCAAATGAGAGTGATGGAATTACAGAGATTCAAAATAAAAAAGTTGGTGAAAAATTTTTCAAAAATACCGAAGAGGTTATAGATATTTCAATTACACCGAACCGTTCAGATTGCCTAGGCGTCAGGGGAATTGCTAGAGATCTAAGCGCTTATGGTCTTGGAAAAATAATTGAAGAAAAAAAAATTAATTTAAAAGAAAAATCAAAAAAAAGAGTTAAAGTTGAAATTAAAAAAAACTCTGGATGCAATGCATTTGGCTCTCTATTTATCGAAAATGTTAACAATTGTGAGAGTCCTGAATGGTTAAAAAAAGATCTAGAGTCATTTGGGTTAAAACCAATTTCAGCAATTGTTGATGTAACAAATTATGTAATGTTTGATCTTAATCGTCCAATGCATGCATATGATGCAGATAAACTTGATGGAAATATAATTGTTAGAGAAGCAAAAAATGGTGAAAGCTTTGATGCTTTAGATGAAAAAAAATACAAAATTCCAAGTGGTGCCTGTTTAATAACTGATAAAAACAAAATTTTAGGTCTAGGTGGTGTTATTGGAGGTCAGTCAAGTGCTATTAATTTAAATACAAAAAATATAGTTCTAGAAGCTGCAGCATTTGACCCAATAAAAATTGCAAGAGCATCTAAACAATTAGGAATTATTACTGACGCAAAATTTAGATTCGAGAGAGGAGTAGATCCAAATTCAATTGAAGCTGGCTTAAAATTAGCAGCAAAATTAATTCAGGATATTTGTGGAGGAAAAATTTCAAAAATAAATATTTCTGGTGACATAAAAAATAAAAATAAAAATAAAAAAATTAAATTTGATATTAATAATTTTGAAAAATTAATTGGTTTTTCTGTGAAAGTGAAAGACTGTCAAAAAATTTTAGAAAGATTGGGTTTTAAAATTAAGGCAAAAAAAAATATTTTAGATATTGAGGTCCCTAGTTGGAGACCTGATGTAAGCCAAGAGGCAGATATAATTGAGGAAATTTTAAGAATAAAAGGGTTAGATAAAATTCAATCCATACCCCCAAAATTAAATGAGAAAAAGTCAGTATTAAATTATCACCAAAAATTATTTCATCTAGTTCAAAGGTCATTTGCAAGTAGAGGATTTTTTGAGACCATAAGCTGGTCTTTTACTAGTAGTAAGTTTAATCAATATTATTCTGATCAAACAATAAAAATCACAAATCCAATTTCATCTGATTTAGATGCATTAAGGAGTTCAAATTTTGTAAATTTAATATTACAGGCAAAATTAAACTTAGATAGATCGAATTTAAATTTACAGATGTTTGAGGTTGGTCCAGTTTTTAAAGAAGATTTAACCCAAGAAACAATTGCATCTGGAATTTTAGTTGGAAAAAAAACAAGTTCTACTTGGATTAATAATGATGAGGAATTTAACGCAATTGATGCAAAAGAATATTTATATTTTATTTTAAGTGATTTAGGTTTGTCACTAGATAATCTAGTTGTAGAAAAAAGTGAAAAAAATTATTATCACCCAGGCCAGTCTGCCGATGTTTTTATAGGTAATAAAAAAGGTCCAAAAGTAGCAAGCTTTGGAACAATTCATCCTTTAATTTTACAAAAAATGGATATTCAAAAATCAAATATTATAGGTCTTGAGGTTTATCTTGATAATTTCATTGAGCCAAAGAGACCATCAAGGGTTTCAAAAAAACAACTTAAAAAATACGACTTTCAAATTGTTGAAAGAGATTTTGCATTTATTTTAGATAAAAAAGTTAGAGCTGGAGATTTAGTATCCTTAATTAAAAAGACAGATAAGTTAATTAAATCTGTTGACGTATTTGATCTCTATGAAGGAGAAAAAATTGATTTAGCTAAAAAATCTATAGCTATTAAAGTTCTATTTGAGCCAACCGATAAAACGTTAAATGATAAAGAAATTGATGAATTATCAGATAAAATTATTATAGCTGCTAAAAGCTTAGGTGGTTCATTAAGATCTCAATGACAGATATCAGTCTAATTAGAAATTTTTCAATCGTAGCTCATATTGATCATGGGAAATCCACACTTGCGGATCGCTTAATACAAACCTGCGGAGGACTAACTGATAGAGAAATGAAAGAGCAGGTTCTAGACTCAATGGAAATTGAAAGAGAGCGTGGTATTACAATTAAAGCTCAGACTGTAAGATTAAAATATAAACACAAAGATGGAAAAGAGTATATTTTAAATATCATAGATACACCTGGACATGTTGACTTTAGTTATGAGGTGAATAGATCTTTAGCAGCCTGTGAAGGTTCACTACTAGTTGTTGATAGCACCCAGGGTGTTGAGGCTCAAACTTTAGCAAATGTTTACCAAGCGTTAGATAATAATCATGAAATTATTACAGTATTAAATAAATCAGATTTACCAGCTTCAGAACCAGAAAGAGTTAAATCACAAATAGAAGATGTTATTGGTGTTGATACATCCAATGCAATATTGGCATCTGGCAAAACAGGTGAAGGAGTGAGTGATATTTTAAATTCTATTGTTGTGAATCTTCCACCACCCAAAGGAAATGAAAATCATAGTCTAAAAGCTTTATTAGTTGACAGTTGGTATGACAGTTATTTGGGGGTGGTAATTTTAGTAAGAGTAATAGATGGAAAAATTAGAAAGAAAGATCAAATTATTATGATGTCAAATAATTCAAGACATGATGTGGAAAGAGTGGGAATTTTTACTCCAAAGGCAATTGATATTGAGGAAATTGGTCCAGGTGAGATAGGTTTTATTGTTACTGGTATAAAAGATTTATCAGATACAAAAGTTGGTGATACTATCACAACATTAAAAAATCCTACTAGTGAGGCACTATCAGGATTTAAACCAAGTAAGCCAGTAGTATTTTGTGGTTTATTTCCAATAGATAGTAGTGATTATGGATTATTGAAAGATAGTCTGGCAAAATTAAAACTAAATGACTCAAGTATAGAATATGAACCTGAAAACTCTTCAGCTCTTGGTCTAGGTTTTAGATGTGGATTTTTAGGCTTGTTACACCTTGAGATAGTAGTTCAAAGGTTGGAAAGGGAGTATGATATTAATTTAATCACCACAACTCCTGGCGTTGTATATAAGCTACAAACAACCGATAACAAAATTACTGATTTACAAAACCCAACTAACATGCCTGAAGTTTCATCAATTAAAACTATTAAGGAGCCATGGATAGTTGCAACAATTATAACACCTGATGAGTATCTGGGATCAATTATTAAAATTTGTGAGGAAAAAAGAGGTGTACAAAAAGATATGAGTTATTCAGGGAACAGAGTAGTTTTGAAATATGATATGCCTTTAAATGAGGTTGTATTTGATTTTTATGATCGTCTAAAATCTATTACTAGTGGTTATGCCAGTTTTGATTATGAAATAAATGAATATAAAGATGGTGATTTGATCAAGTTATCAATTTTAGTTAATGATGAGCCTGTAGATGCACTTTCAATGATAATACATAAAGATTTTGCACAAAAACAAGGTCGGTTAATCTGTGAAAAACTAAAAGATTTAATTCCAAGGCATCAATTCCAAATACCCATCCAAGCAGCAATAGGAGGCAAAATTATTGCAAGAGAAACAATCAAAGGATTTAAAAAAGATGTTCTAACAAAAATTCATGGTGGCGGTGCATTAGATCGAAAAAGAAAATTATTAGATAAGCAAAAAAAAGGTAAATCAAGAATGAAACAATTTGGAAAAGTTGAGATACCACAAGAAGCTTTTATTGGTGTATTAAAAATTAATAAAGATTCCTAATGGAAAAAATATTAATTATACAAACTAGACCTGGAATAGGTGATTTATGTGTTTTTCTTCCTCCGATTTATACTATTGCGGAGTATTCAAAAGAATTTGAATTACATCTTCTCACTAAAAAAAGAACTTGTGCCTCGGAGTTTTTGAATAATAATAAATATATTAAAAAAATTAATTATTTACCCGATGCTTCAGGCCTTAAGCTTAATAAAAAAATTTTAAATTTTTTGAAAAAAGAAAAATATGAGAAATGTTTTATTATGCACTATGGTATAAGATATTTCTTTCTTTCAAAATTAGCAGGAATAAAAAAAATATTTTTTTATGGGGTTTTTAAAAAAAATGAAAATATAGTTAAAAAATCACAAAATATTCTAAAAAAGTGGATTGGAAAAGAATGTATTGATTTTGATCAGATTTTAAATTTAAATAATAGAGTTGATCAAATTCAACAAATTACTTTTGGAATTGGTGGAAGTGGAAAAAATAAAAAATGGCAGATTCTAAATTTTATTAAATTAGCACAAAAGATTAATGAAAAAAAAAAATCAATTTTTTTACTAGCTGGAGGTCCTGAAGAAATAGAAGATGCAAATATCATAAAAGAAAAACTAAAAAAAACTGATATTAAAACTATTTCTATGTGCGATAAGAAAATTAAAGATACTCTTGTTAACCTGTCCCAATCAAAACTTTATATTGGTAATGATACAGGTTTTATGCATTTATCGGGTTGTTTAGGTGTAAGATCCTATGGATTATTTGGAGATACACCTCCAAACTATGCTTCATATAATAAAAATATTTTTGCAATTACACCAAATGGATCATGCAATATAACTCATGGATCTGGTATGATGGATAAAATGAAAGTTGATTATGTTTTTAATCAAATCAGCAATTATATAGATTAGGAGAGATGGCCGAGCGGTTTAAGGCGCACGCTTGGAAAGCGTGTAAAGGGGTAACTCTTTCGCGGGTTCGAATCCCGCTCTCTCCGCCAACTAAAAATTAATTATAAAAAATATCGTAGGTTTTTTTTATTAGGTTTACAGCTCTACTATCTGCTCCCATACCAGAGTTTATTTTTCTTGTTACATAAGCAATACCAATGCCTTCTATCGGATCCCCAAATCCTAAAGATCCACCCCAGCCATTATGTCCAAAAGACTCTTTATTTTTTCCGAACATCCAACCGCCCCTCAAAATATAGCCAGAGTAGGTCCATTTAATTGGAAGTTTGAGACTGTCATCTATTCTTGAAGGTGATTGTAGCAAAATCTTTTTAAATTTTTTTTGCGAAATTATTTTTTTAAGATCTAATTTTAAATCATTAGCCAGTAAATCGTATAACTTAGCAATTGATAATGCTGAACCATGTCCCCCCATAGAGGGCACACCTGACAATCTCCATTTTTTTGAGTTATAAAAGTTAATTTCGTGTTTTGGATTGTTAAAAGCATCGAATTCCTTATTCGTTCTTACAGTTTCTATATTATCTTCAATTAAATCACTAACATTATTAAAGTCGTCTTCTTTAAACCCAAAATTAAAGTTTAAATTATATTTTTGTGAGAAGTTTTCATAAAAAAATTCTTTTAAACTTTTTTTTGTAATTTTTCTAATAAGGTTTTCAACAAGATATCCATGTGTTTTCGCATGATAATATGTTTTCTCACCAGGTTCATGATCAGGATTTTGTTTTTCTAAAATATAAATTATCTTTTCATAATTTAATAAATCTTCATTTGATATTTTTTCTTTAAATCTAAATAAACCGGATTGATGAGATAAAATATCTTTTACTAAAATTTTTTCTTTATTGTTTTTAAATTCTGGCCAGTAAAATGAGACTTTTTTTTCAATATCGAGTTCATTTACTTCGATTAATCTTGCAATACAACTTGCGTAAATACCTTTGCTTAAAGAGAATGTATTTACAATTGTATTTTCATCCCAAGAGCTGTTTTTACTTTTTTGTCCGCCGAATATATTTACTAAAATTTCACTATTTTTAACTATTGAAAAATTAGCACCTGATTCCTCATTATTATCAAAATATTTTTGAAATATATTTTTTAATTCTTCAAATTTGGGAGGACAAATACCCTGGACTAACATTAACTTGCTAATTTAAATGCAAAATTTCTACCAAGGCTAATTTTTAAATCCTGACAAAATCTAGCAGCTTCTGCACCATCTATCATTCTGTGGTCATAGGATAAAGAAATTGGCATCATTTTACGAGGCAAGAATTTGCCATCAATATAAACTTGTTTAGTTTCTGTTTTGCCAATTCCTAAAATACAAACTTCTGGCAAGTTTACGATTGGTGTGAAAAAACTTCCACCAATCCCACCCAAGCTTGATATTGTCATTGAACCACCAAAAAATTCTTTTTTATCAATTTTTAATTCCTTACATTGTTTACTAACTTTTCTTAGTTCTTTTCCAAGAGTTAGAATATCTTTTTGATCAACATTTCTAATTTTTGGAACCATTAATCCATGTGGAGTATCTACTGCAATTCCAATGTGAAAATATTTTTTATAAACTACCTCTTCATTTTCTGGATCTAAAGATGAGTTAAAATTAGGATATTTTTTCATTGCATTTACCAATGCTTTCATGATGAACGCCAATGGAGTTACAGGAATTTTTTCTCTAGTATTAAGATCAACCAATCCTTTTCTAAAGTTTTCCATTTCAGTAACATCAATTTCATCATGTTGTGTCACATGAGGAATACTATTCCATGCTTTAACTAAATGGGGTCCTGATAATCTTTTAATTCTTGGAATTTTTTGAATATCAATTGGTCCAAATTCGGAGTGTTCATAAGGTAGATCTATTTTGTCGGAAATTTTGGTATCATTAGATTGTGGAACAACATTCCTATTTTTTACAAAATTTTTTATATCTTCTTTTTTAACTCTGCCACCTCTTCCAGAACCTTGCAATTCATTAATATTAATACCAAGTTCTCTAGCAAATTTAAGAGTATTTGGGCTTGCACCTGTTGAATCAGATAAATTTATTTGTTCGGTGGTATTTGTTTGCCTCACTTCTTCTTTTTTAAATATTTCTTTATTTGTTTTTTGTTCTTTTTGTATTTGCTCAGAAGATGATTTTTCATTTGTGGCAATTTCTAAAATTTGATCACCTTCTGATACTTTATCTCCAATTTTTATTTTTATATTTGATATTTTACCTGAAAATGATGATGGTACTTCAACGCTAGATTTATCACTTTCAAGAGTAATGATTGGATCACCCTTATTGATTTCATCACCTTCTTTAACTAACACTTCAATTATCTCGACGTTTTTAAAATCACCAATATTTGGAACTTTAACTATTTCACTCATTTATAATTTTACTGGATAAGGTTTATCAGGATCAATATTATATTTTTTAATAGTATCCTTAACAACTTTAGATGCAATCTTTTGTTCTTTAGACAAGGTGCTTAAAGTATTCACCACAATTGACTCTTTATTAACTTCAAAAAACTTTCTTAGTTCTTTTCTCGTATCGCTACGTCCATAACCATCAGTTCCAAGTGTTAAAAAATTAGTTTTTATATATGGTCTAATTTGATCAACGTGTGATCTGATGTAATCGCTTGCTGCAATTATTGGACCCGATCTACCTTCTAAACATTTTTCTATATAGGTTTTTCTTGGGTCTTTATCTGGATGAAGTTGATTCCATCTCAAAGTTTCAGCACCTTCTCTTTGTATTTCCGAATATGAAGTTATACTCCAAACATCACTATCAATTCCAAAATCCTCACTTAAAATTTGAGCTGCTTTAATTGTTTCATTTAATATTGAGCCTGAGCCAAAAAGCTGAACAGTAGTTTTTCCTTTATTTCTAAATTCTTTAAATAAATACATTCCTTTTAGAATATCTTCTTTCTTTACATGACTTGGAATTTCTGGATGTTTATAGTTTTCGTTAAGTGCGGTGACATAATAAAAAATATTCTCTTTATTTTCGTGCATTCTTTTAATTCCATCTTCAACAATGGTTGCCATTTCGTATGCATAGGTTGGGTCGTACGAAATACAATTTGGTATCATTGAAGCCATAATTAATCCTTGACCATCTTGGTGTTGTAGGCCTTCCCCAGCTAGAGTTGTTCTTCCAGAAGTGGCTCCAATTAAAAAGCCTCTAGCTTGTGAGTCACCAGCTGCCCATGCAAGATCCATAACTCTTTGAAATCCAAACATAGAGTAAAAAATATAGAATGGAATCATTTCAACATCGTGGTTAGTGTATGATGTTCCTGCAGCGATAAAAGATGACATTGCACCGGCTTCAGTAATACCTTCTTCTAGAACTTGACCGCTTTGATCTTCCCTATATGAACTTAATTGCTCAGAATCTACAGGTTCATATTTTTGTCCTTCATGAGCATATATTCCAACTTTTTGAAAAAATCCTTCCATACCAAAAGTTCTAGCTTCATCGGGAATTATAGGAACAAGTTTTGGTGCGACCTCTTTATCTCTAAATATTTTACCTAAAATAGCAACTAGTGCCATTGTAGTTGAAAGTTCTCTTTCTCCAGAACTTTTCATTGAAGATTCAAAAATACTAGGATCTGAAATTTTAATCTGTTTAGAATTTGAAGATCTTGAAGGGATAAAACCTCCAAGAGCTGCTCTTCTCTCTTTTAAATATTGTATTTCATCAGATTTTTCGTCAGGTCTGTAAAATTCAAGATTTTCTACCTGCTTATCTGTTAACGGAATATCAAAACGGTCTCTAAAATAATACATATCATCAAGACCGAGCTTTTTTTGCTGGTGAGTTGTATTAATACTTTCACCAGATTTACCCATTCCATAACCTTTAATTGTTTTTGTTAAAATTACTGTAGGTTGTCCTTTGTGCTTCATGGCAGCATCATAGGCCGCATAGACTTTGTGAGGATCATGACCACCTCGATTTAATCTCCAAATATCTTCATCAGTAAGATTCGAAACTAGTTGTTTTAGTTCTGGGTACTTGCCAAAGAATTTTTCTCTAACATATTTTCCACCTTTGGCTTTAAAAGCTTGGTATTCACCGTCAACACATTCATCCATTCTTTTCATTAACAAGCCTGTTTTATCAGCCTGTAAGAGAGGGTCCCAATATGAACCCCAAATAACTTTAAGAACATTCCATCCAGCACCTCTAAAAGTACCTTCAAGTTCTTGGATTATTTTTCCATTTCCTCTAACTGGTCCGTCCAATCTTTGTAAATTACAATTAATGACAAATATTAAATTATCTAGATTTTCTCTGGCAGCTAAACCTATTGCACCAAGGGACTCTGGTTCGTCGCACTCTCCATCTCCCATGAAGGTCCAGATTTTTCTGCCTTGTTTAGGAATTAAATTTCTATTTTCCATATACTTCATAAATCTTGCATTATAAATTGAAGTGATAGGACCCAACCCCATTGATACAGTTGGAAACTGCCAGTAATCTGGCATTAACCATGGGTGAGGGTAAGAAGATAAACCTTCACCTCTTTTTATATTTGCTTCTTGTCTAAAGTTTATCAATTGCTGTTCTGATATTCGTCCCTCAAGATATGATCTTGCGTACATTCCAGGTGCTGCGTGACCTTGAAAGTAAATCATGTCTCCTAGAAAATCATTTGTCTTACCTCTCCAGAAGTGATTACAACCTACATCGTAAAGTGTTGCGGCAGATGCAAATGTTGCAATATGCCCACCTAGTTCAGGTGATATCTTGTTTGCTCTCACAACCATTGTTGCAGCATTCCATCTTATTAACGATCTGATACTTTTTTCTATATTTTGGTCTCCAGGTGATTTTGTTTCCAGTTGAGGAGGAATAGTATTTATGTAAGGAGTATTTTGAGTAAATGGAAGATTAGATCCTGATACATAAGCTTGATTGATTAATTTTGATAAAAGAAAGTGAGCTCTTCTGGAACCATCTCTTTTAACAACTGAATTTAAAGACTCAATCCATTCATCTGTTTCCTCTGGGTCAATATCTGCAATATCTGGATTGGATCCAAAAACACCCTCGTGTTTTATTTCAATTCTTTTGGTCTCCGATTGATGCTGATTAGCTTGTGCCTGACCATTGCTCTGCATATTTTGGGTTATTTCTTTTTTTATTTCAACCTGTCCTATTTGGTTGGACCCTGATAGTTCCGCAAGGATATCTCCTTTAGAAACTTTATCTCCGATTTTAACTTTAAGACTAACAATTTTTCCTGAAACATCACTAGGGACTTCCATACTAGATTTGTCACTTTCAAGAGTAATGACAGGATCGCCTTTATTGATTTCATCACCCTCTTTAACTAATACTTCAATTATCTCGACATTTTTAAAATCACCAATATCTGGGACTGTGATAAAATTTTGCGAATTACTATCTGATACATTTGCTTTTTTTTCTGAATTATTCTTTTCATTAACTTCATTTGATCCATTATCTATTAAACCAATGATACTTCCCTGTGAAACTTTATCACCAATTTTTACATTCAATTTTTGAATTGTTCCATCTAATGATGATGGAACTTCAACACTTGATTTGTCACTTTCAAGAGTAATTAGAGGATCGTTTTTAGAAACTTTTTGTCCCTCTTTTACAAGGATTTCGATAATCTCTACATCTTTAAAATCTCCAATATCTGGTACTTTTAATTCTGACGACAACTGTTTTCCTTGTTAATTAATATTAATTTAAATTTTTATTTTCTTAATATATATCAAGCGCTACATATATAAATAATTAAAAAAATGTACGAAAATTTTGGTCAATTCATAGATAATAAATGGCATAAATCAAAAGATTCTTATCAAGTTATCAATCCATCAACCGAAGAGATACTTGGTTCAGCATCAAAAGCTTCAGAGGAACAAGTACAACAGGCAATTCAATCTGCAGCTAAAGGTTTCGTTACTTGGAAAAATACGCAAGCATGGGAAAGGTCAAACAAAATTAGAAAGATTGCAGATTTAATTAGAAAAAGAAAAGATGAGATAGCTAAGTGGATTTCACTTGAAGTTGGGAAACCATTTTTGCAGGCCCAAGCAGAAGCAATAGCTTCAGCAGATATTTTTGAGTGGAATGCAGAAGAAACAAAAAGGATTTATGGTCAAACTGTAGAAAGTAGATTTAAAGATACAAGGGTTATAATTAATTATGAACCCGTGGGGGTCGTCGCAGGTTTAGTCCCATGGAATTTTCCATGTATTTTAGCTTCTAGAAAAATATCAACTGCTCTTGGAGCAGGGTGTTCTATAGTTTGTAAACCAGATGTTATAACCCCGGGGTCAGTAATGGTTTTAATTGATATTATTAAAGAAGTTGAACTACCTGATGGTGCTGTTAATATGCTTTCTGGAGATCCAGCCGGCATAGCACAACAACTTATAAACTCAGATATCATTAAAAAAATATCAATTACTGGATCAACTAGAGTAGGTAAATTAATTTTAAAGCAAGCTGCAGATAAAGTTCAAAGAGTAACAATGGAGTTAAGCGGACATTCACCTTTTATAGTTCATGCCGATGCAGATGTAGAAAAAGCTGTGAACATGGCAATTTTAGCAAAGTATAGAAACACAGGTCAAGTCTGTATTTCACCCTCAAGATTTTATATCCACGAAAGCAAGAAAGATGAATTTACGAGAGGCTATGTAGAAAAAACACAAAAATTGAAAATTGGTCCTGGTATAAATAAAGATACTGATCTTGGTCCAATCACAACAGAAAAAAGAATAAACGAAATAGAAGAGCTTGTTAGGTTAACAGAAAAAGAGGGAGCAAAAATTTTATGTGGGGGAAAGAGATCTGCAAATTTTAATAAGGGATATTTTTATGAACCTACTGTATTTGACAATGTTGCAGATAATTTCACAATAACTCAGACAGAGCCTTTTGGACCATTATCTCCAATAATGTCTTTTAAATCATTTGAAGATGTAATTAAAAGAGCCAATAATCACCCAAATGGATTAGCAGCTTATGTTTGCACTTCTTCTATGAACGTCGCTCATGAAACATCTGAAGCTTTAGAAACAGGAATGGTTGCGATTAATACACCTGTGATACCAACCGCAGAAACACCATTTGGAGGAATTAAACAAAGTGGATACGGAAGAGAAGGTGGTTCGATGGCAATAAAAGATTATTTAAATATAAAGTACACTCATCTCGGCTTAAAAGGTTAGTTTATGAAAGTTGGAATTATAGGTACAGGTCTGATGGGCTTTCCAATGGCTATCAATATAGCCAAAAAGTTTGAGCTAAAATCTTTCAATAGAACTTTTGAAAAAATGAAAGGTCTTGAAAAATATAAAATTACACTTTGCAATACTTTAGAAAGTTTATCAAAGGAGACTGATGTTATTATTTCTATGTTGCCTGGCGATAAAGAAGTAATAGAGACTATCAATCAAATAAAAAATTTTATTAAATCAGGAACTATATTTATAGATATGAGTTCTACAAAAGTTTCTACAGCTAATGAGTGTTATAATATACTGAAAGAAAAAGACTCAAATTTTATAGATGCCCCAGTTTCTGGAGGTCCAGAAGGGGCAAAATCTGGTTCTTTAGCTATTATGGCTGGAGGTGATGAAGATGCATTTTTAAAAGTGAAAAATGTATTAGAAGTCATAGGCAATCCAACTTTAGTAGGTCCAAATGGCAGTGGTCAAGTTTCTAAATTATGTAACCAAATTATAGTTGGAGTTACAATTGGAGCGGTAGCTGAAGCTATTATTTTATGTGAGAAAAATGGAGCAGATCCGAATAAGTTTATCAAAGCAGTATCCGGGGGATTTGCGGATGGAAAAATTTTACAAAACCATGGTCAAAGAATGATAGATAAAGATTTTGTCGCTCGAGGAAAAAATATTACACACCTAAAAGATATGAATAATATTCTTGAATGCGCCTCGCAAAAAGGCATAAAACTTCCAATTTCACAGCTCATTCAAAATATGTTTAAAAATTTATGTGACTCAGGTTTTGAGAATGAAGATCATTGTTCTTTATACAAGGTAATTTCAAATACAAATTAGATGGTGCCCACAACCAGAATTGAACTGATGACCCCGTCCTTACCATGGACGTGCTCTACCAACTGAGCTATGTGGGCATTGATCTATTAGTATATTTTCCGTTGTCTAATAAAAGTCTTTTTTTAATCAAAAATTAAACTTTTTTAATTTGTATTTAGTTTTCATGATAAAAAAAATGTCTAACTTATTGGTGCTTTTAGCTTTCGTTTTCGTAGCTAATTGCGCTCAACACTCGGTTAAATTTGGTAAAAAATGTACGCAAGTTGCGAAGGATGGAACTTACGAAAAATCTTATATTTGGATTGTAAATAATAATACAAATCCAGATTTTGGAAAAAAAATTACAAAACAAAACTGTATTTCTGCAGAAAGTTCATAAAAGCCACTTAATGTAGCTATCCAATTTCTTGACAAAATCTTCGGATATCTATTTAAAGTCCCCAGTATCAAAGATGATGCTGTAATTTAATAAGAAAGTAAGTATGAGTATAAAAGGTAAAGTAAAATGGTTTAATGGAACCAAAGGTTATGGTTTTATTGAACGAGAAGACAAAGAGAAAGACGTCTTTGTTCATATGTCTGCAGTAAAAGATTCAGGAGTAGGTTATCTAGATGAAGGTGATTCTTTGACTTTTGAAATCGAAGAAGGAAAAAAAGGCCCTTCAGCAGTTAACCTAAAAAAAGAATAGGTTAAAAATTTTAACGTAGGAGGCTCGGTCATGGGTATACATTATGATTATAAATCCAAAAGAGGAGAAAGAGCTATGCTTAAGGAAGCTAAAAGAAAAGAACGTTTAGCTTTAAAGAAAGCTAAAAGAGCCTCCACGTCAGATATTGAAGAAAAAAGTGAAGAGGTTAAAATGCACGATATTAATAAACCAATCACTTTAGATGATTTAACCAACCCAGATAAATAGCTATGCAATTATTATCCAAAAAGGATGATAAAAAACAAAAACTTGCTGATGCATTGAAGCAAAATTTAAAAAAGCGAAAAGAATTTAAAAAAAAATTAGAAAATAAGTAATGAGTGTTCTTTCAGATAAATGGATTAAAAAAATGTCGTTGGAACATGGAATGATAAGTCCATTTATTGAAAAACAAGAAAGATCTAACAATATATCATATGGCCTTTCTTCATTTGGATATGATGCAAGAGTCTCAAGTGAATTTAAAATATTTACTAATGTTAATTCATCAATTGTAGATCCAAAAAATTTCTCAGATAATAATCTGATTACAAAAACAGAAGATGTATGCATTATTCCTCCAAATTCCTTTGCTCTTGCCTCGACAGTTGAGTATTTTAAAATTCCAAGAGACATTTTAGTGATATGTTTGGGAAAAAGTACTTATGCCAGGTGTGGAATTATAGTAAACGTAACACCATTAGAACCTGAGTGGGAAGGCCATGTGACTTTAGAGTTTTCAAATACAACTCCATTGCCGGCAAAAATTTATGCTAATGAGGGAGCATGTCAGTTTATCTTCTTAAAAGGAAATGAGTCTCCAGAAACTTCGTATGCAGATAGAAAAGGAAAGTATATGAAACAAACTGGCGTAACACTTCCGAAAATCTAATTATCAATGAAAAAAATTGTTATTCAAGGAGGAGCAAAGCTTCATGGATCAATTAATATTTCAGGATCTAAAAATGCAAGTCTACCAATACTAGCAGCAACATTATTAATAGATGAAAAAATAATTTTAAATAATGTTCCAATTGTTAAAGATATATTGACTATGGTTAATCTTTTGGAAACATTAGGCAAAAAAGTTAAAGTAAAAAGAAATACATTAGAAATAACTTCAAAAAATAAAAAAAATTATGTAGCCAAATATGAGCTAGTTAAAACAATGCGAGCAGGCATTTTGGTTATCGGGCCACTATTAGCTAAATATGATAAAGCAAAAGTTTCTTTGCCAGGTGGTTGCGCAATTGGAGCAAGACCAGTTGATATACATTTAGATTTTTTGTCTAAGTGTGGATATCAAAATAAAATTTCAAAAGGTTATGTTATTTCTAATAGGCAATCTATTAAAAATAAAATTTCATATAAATTTAAGAAAATATCTGTAGGAGCAACTGAGACTGCTATTTTGAATTGCTGTTTATCGAATAAAGAAGTTGAATTAAAAAATATTGCAATAGAACCAGAGATAATTGATCTGATTAATTTTTTAAATAAATCAGGTGCCAATATCAAATTTATAGCAAAAAGATCTTTATTGATTAAAGGGGTTAAGAGTTTAAATGGTGCAAAATACAGTATTATGCCAGATAGAATCGAAGCTGGAACTTATATGATAGCCTCTGGAATAACACAAAGCGCCTTAATTTTAAATAACATTTTAATTGACCATTTAAAAAATATTATAATTGTTTTAAAAAAAATTGGATTTAAATTTATATTTATTTCAAATACGAGTTTAAAAGTTTTACCTTCAAAATTAAAACCTATTAAAATCAAAACTGTTCCATATCCTGGTTTTCCAACAGATATGCAAGCTCAGCTAATGAGTTTGCTCATTTTAACGAAAGGAACTTCAGAAATTAAAGAGGATATTTTTGAAAATAGATTTTTGCATGTTTTGGAGCTGCAAAGGATGGGAGCCAATATTCAAATAAACAATAATGTAGCAAAGATTACAGGTATAGATAAGCTTTCGGGAGCTGAAGTTATGGCAACAGATTTAAGAGCCTCTGTATGTTTAGTGCTAGCTGGTTTGGTAGCAAGAGGAAAAACTGTAATAAACAGGGTTTATCATCTTGAAAGAGGCTATGAAGATTTAGTAAAAAAATTAAAAAAATGTGGAGCTAAAATTAAATTTTTAAATGCTTGATAATCAAGGTTTTCTAAAACTAAAAGCTGACGACAAAAATGATCTAAAGGTATTTGCCGCCTATTTACAAGATAGTATTACAACCCCTAAAGAAATAAAATTTTTAGAAAAAAATAAAGCATTTATTTGTATATTTAATAGATTTATGTGGGAAGATGCTGAAAAGGGTATTTTTAGAGATAACAAAAGAATTCGATCAGCATTAAAAATAAATGATGTAAGATCAGTAAAATCAAAAAATCTTAATCCTCAAGAAGAAAAAGCACTAGAATTTCTAACAATTAATGTTGAGCAGGGTGATCAAGAAAATATTAATATTAATCTTTTATTTTCAGGCAATATGACTATATCAGTAAATGTAGAGGCAATTAATGCAACGTTAGAAGATTTTTCTGATAGTTGGAAAACAAAGATTAAGCCTGTTCACAAAATTTAATGAAAATATTAAATACAAAAAATAAACTATTTAAAAAAAATTTTGATTTAGTTCTTGGTTCTAAAAGAATTCAGTCAAATAATAGTCAAAAAATAGTAAAAAAAATTATTAGCGATATCAAAAAAAATGGCGATTTAGCTTTAATTAAATATACCAAAAGGTTTGATAAGGTAAATTTTAGTCCATCAAAAATTAAATTAGATGACAAGTTAATTAGCAAAAAGATCAAAAAATTAGATATGAAAGTTAAGAAGTCTATTGATCTGGCTTTTAACAGAATTACAAAATTTCATAAAAAACAAGTGTACAAAGGTTTTAAGTTCAAAGATAAATTAGGTAATCAATTAGGTTACAAAATCTTACCTTTAGACAAAGTTGGAGTTTATGTACCTGGCGGAACGGCAAGCTATCCGAGCACATTATTAATGAATTCGATTCCAGCAATGGTTGCTGGTGTTAAAAATATATATTGTGTAATGCCAACTCCTAAAGGTGAAATAAATGCTGGCGTATTATACGCAGCAAAAAAATGTAAAATAAAATCAATTTTCAGGATAGGTGGTGCGCAGGCAGTTGCCGCCTTAACATACGGTACAAAAAATGTTCCTAAGGTTGATAAGATTGTTGGGCCTGGAAATATATTTGTAGCTACAGCAAAAAAAGAAGTTTTTGGAACTGTTGGTATTGATATGGTTGCCGGACCATCAGAAATAACTGTAATTGCGGATGATCGTAATAGAGCAGACTGGACTGCTGTCGATTTATTATCGCAAGCAGAACATGATGTTTTATCTCAATCAATTTTATTAACCACAAGTGAAAAATTTGCAAAACAGGTTTCTTTAGAAGTTAAAAAAATATTAAAAACTTTACCTAGAAAAAAAATTGCATCTAAAAGTATTAAAAATTATGGCTGTATAGTTGTGTGTAAAAATAAAAAAGAATTAGTAGATTTTGCAAATATTATTGCACCTGAGCACCTTGAAATTAAAATTAAAGGTTCTGAAAAATTGGAAAAACAAATTAAAAATGCAGGCTCTATATTCTTAGGTGAATTTAGCCCTGAAGCTATTGGAGATTATTTAGCTGGACCAAATCATGTATTACCAACATCTGGATCTGCAAGATTTGCCTCGGGTTTATCTGTTAATGATTTTTTAAAAAGAACATCTTTAATAAAGTGCACCAAAAGAGGTATTGAAAAGATTGGTCAAATGGCTATAAATCTCGCAAACTATGAAGGCTTGCATGCACATGCGATGTCAGTAAGCAAAAGGATAAAAAATTAATGGCAAAAGAAGAAATGATCGAATTTAAAGGCAAGGTAACTGAATTGTTACCGAACGCTACATTTCGGGTAAAACTGGAAAATGATCATGAGATTTTGGCCCATACTTCAGGAAAACTGAGAAAGAATAGAATTAGAGTATTAGCAGGCGATACAGTTTTGGTTGAAGTAACTCCTTATGATTTAACCAAAGGCAGAATAACTTTTAGACTTAAATAACAGTCTAGATGTCTAAATTAATATTAGCAAGCGCATCTCCAAGGCGATTGGAATTACTCAAAAGTACTAATATTTTTCCTGATATTGTTGAACCTGCAAACATTGACGAGACTATAAAAAAAAAAGAAAAATCTAAGTTTTACTTAAAAAGAATTTGCTTTGAAAAAGCTTTGAGTGTTCAAAAAAAATATAAACAAGACATAATACTTTCGGCAGATACGGTAGTTACAATAAATCAAAAAATTTTTGGCAAGCCATCCGGTAAAGAAGACGCAATTAAAACCTTGAAATATTTATCAGGTAGAAATCATAATGTCAGTACTGGTGTTTGCGTTTTGTATAAAAATAATAAGAAAATTAAAATTATAGACACTAAAATAAAATTCAAAAAACTTCATAATGATGAAATAGATCAATATATAAAAACGAATGAATGGACTGATAAAGCAGGTTCATATGCTATCCAAGGGTATGCAGAGAGATTTGTTATTAAAATAAACGGATCATATTCAAATGTTGTTGGTTTGCCACTCTACGCAACAGTTAATTTACTAAAAAGTATAAAGAATTTTTAATTGATTATTTAATCATTATATGAAAAAAGCCTTTTTGTTGGTCTCGTAGCTCAGTTGGTAGAGCAGAGCCCTGAAAAGGCTTGTGTCGCTGGTTCAATTCCAGCCGAGACCACCATTTAGAACTTGAAATTTTATTTTAAATAAGTACTAAACAGATCAATGAAAAATATAGTTTTAAATCATACACACCATCACACACATGCTAAGCATGGGCTTGGCAATTAATTATATATTTAACAAAAAAAAAATAATATAAACTTAACAAATGCAGCTGTAGCTCAGTTAGTTAGAGCGCCTGTCTGTGGAACAGGAGGTCGTTGGTGCAACTCCAACCAGCTGTACCAAAAAAATGAATAAAAAAATAAGTAAGCCACCCATAGATTTACCTGGCGGCTTTATCGATAGAAAAGAAAAAGAACTGGTTATAAGAGATTTCTTAATTAAACAGATTAAGGAAGTTATGACCAAGTATGGTTTTGAGTTTCTTGAAACACCAAGTTTTGAATATACCGAAAGCTTAGGGAAATTTTTACCAGATAAAGACAGACCATCAGAAGGAGTATTTTCATTTGAGGATGGAAAAAAATGGTTATCTTTAAGATATGATTTGACAGCACCACTTGCGAGATTTACTGCAAAGAATTTTGATAATCTCTCACGTCCATTCAAGAGATATCAATTGGGTACAGTATGGAGAAATGAAAAACCAGGGCCAGGACGTTTTAGGGAATTTTTACAATTTGATGCTGATTATGTTGGAACAAATAATTTATTAGCTGATAGTGAATTATGCGTCTTGATCTCAGAAATATTAGAAAAATGTGGTCTAGCGAATAATGAATTTAGTATTAAAATTTCAAATCGAAAGTTATCAAAAGGTTTACTAGAAGAGCTTGATATTAAAGATCAAAATCAACAGTCTATATCACTAAGAGCAATTGATAAGTTAGATAGAGTCGGCGTTGATGGTGTTAAATTATTATTAGGAAAAGGTAGAAAAGATAAATCAGGTGATTTTACTGAAGGTGCAAAATTAGAAGTAAAACAAATAGATAAAATTGTAGAATTTTTAAATTCAAAAGGGATAGATCAATTAGAGCAAATTGGATGTAAAAATAAATTATTCCAAGAAGGTATTAGCGAATTAAAACAAATAGTTAAAAACTTTGAGTTTTTTGAATTTAACAATTTTAAAATTGACCCAGCTGTGGTCCGAGGTCTTGAATACTATACTGGACCAATTTTTGAAGCAGAACTTACTTTCAAAGTTAAAAATGAAAAAGGAATAGATATTGAATTTGGCTCTATTGGTGGTGGCGGAAGATATGACGACCTTGTAAAAAGATTTAAAAATCAAGATTGTCCAGCTACTGGAATTTCTATTGGTCTTGACCGTTTATTATATGCATTAAATCAAAAGAATATCTTTAATTTCAGTCAAAAAAATCCTGTTTTAATTTGTGTGCTAGATAAAAAATATATGGATTATTATTTTAAAATCTTAAATTTATTAAGATCTAATAATATTAATTCTGAAATTTATTCTGGGTCTTCGAATTTCAAAGCTCAATTAAAATATGCAGATAAGCGAAATTGCAAATATGTGGTTATTTGTGGTGATGATGAAGTTTCAAAAGAGTTAGTAACGTTAAAAAATCTGGTAATAGGTAGCAAAGTATCTGAAGATATTAAATCTAGGGAAGATTGGACACAATCCAAAGATGCACAAAAGACTTTTGCGCTGTCTGATTTATTAAAAGAGATAAAAAAATAGGCATGTCAAAAGCTTTAATAAATAAAAAAAATAAAGAAAACATTTCAAAAAAAATATTAAATATTTTTAAAAAGAAAGGTTTTAATTTTATAGATCTAGATATTTTAATTGATACCGATCTTCTTACTCAACGTTCCGGAGAAGCTTTTAAAAAATACGCATTAAATTTCAAAGATAAGTCTGGAAAGGAAATTAGCTTGAGACCTGATTTAACAATTGCAACAGCCATTCAATATATTGAAAGTAAAAAAAAAGGGACTGAAAAACTATCTTATTTTGGATCAGCATTTAGATTGAACAAAAAGAGAGATTTAAATGTCTTTGATCAGATTGGTTGTGAAATTATTAACTCCAAATCGTCACCTGAATATTTAATTTTATCTACTATTTTATCTGTATTTCAAAAATTAAAAAAAACTGAAATCGTATTAAATGATCTTGGTTTATTTCAAGATTTAATTAATTCATTAAATTTACCTCAAAGATGGAAATTAAGATTAATCAGACATTACTCTAGAAAAGAATATTTTGATGAACTTTTAAAACGATTAGACACTAATTATGATCTTGATAATGAAAAGATCAAAATTGATTATGATAGACTTGAAGAGCTTAAAAAAATGAACGCTGATAAAGTCATTGGTAGCAGAACTGTTAAAGAGATTATTGAGAGATTTGAAAAGAAAATAAAAGATCCACGAGATAATTTTAAAGGTAGTCGTAGTGTCAAAATTATTAAGGATTTTTTAAAATTAAAAGTTCCTTTAGGAAAATCAGGAAATGTAATTAAAAAGTTTGTAGAAAAAAATAATTTGAAAATAAAAAATATTAATCAAACTTTATCTAAATTTAATAATTTAAATAAAAGATTAGGATCAAAACAGGATATCATCTTTGATGCCAAATTTGGAAGAGAAACTCAATATTATACTGGTTTAGCTTTTTCAATTTGTAAACAGAATAAAGAGCTGGCCAGAGGGGGTGAATATAATAATTTAATTAAAACTTTAGGAGGTAAGCAGACCCCGGCTTTTGGCGCTGCAATTAATTTAAATCAACTGATATGAGCAAAATAAGATTAGGATTACCCAGCAAAGGAAGATTAAAAGATGAAAGCATAAGAATATTCGCGTCAAAAAATTTAAATATTAAAAAAACAAGTTCTAGAAATTACTTCTTTAATTTTGAAGAAAGTGACAATTTTGACGGTATTTTTTTACACGCTAGAGAAATCATTGAAAGATTAAATGATGGAACTTTAGATGCCGGGGTATCAGGTTTAGATCTTTTGATGGAACTCCCAGATGAATATCAAAATAATATTAAGATTTTGAAAAAATTAGATTTTGGTTTTGCCGATTTAGTCGTAGCTGTACCTAATGATTGGTTAGATGTTCAAAATATTGCAGATTTAGAAGAGGTTAGTTTTGAGTTTAAAGAAAAATATAATCGAAGAATGAGAGTAGCTACAAAGTATCCAAAATTAACGGAGGATTTTCTTTTATCTAGAGGAGTAACTGAATTTAAAATAGTTGGAAGTTTGGGTGCGACAGAATCCTATCCTTTTACAGGTTCTGCAGAGTTAATAACTGATATCACTTCAACAGGCTCAACGTTAAAAGAAAATAACCTGAGAATAATTTCTGATGGAAAAATACTTAAAAGTTCAGCCTGTTTATTTGTTTCAAAAAAGTTTAAAGGAAAAGAATTAGATATTTTTAAGTAAAAAAAAGCCCGGTATAACCGGGCTTTTTTAAATTCGATTTGGAATTACATTCCCATTCCGCCCATACCAGGCATTCCGCCACCCATAGGAGGCATTCCGCCAGGACCAGAGTCTTTATCATCTGGTTTATCTGCAATCATTGCTTCAGTTGTAATTAGCAAACTAGCAATTGATGCCGCATCTTGAAGAGCAGTTCTTACTACTTTTGTAGGATCGATAATTCCTTTTTGGAACATATCACAATACTCTTCTGATTGAGCGTCATATCCGTTAGATCCTTTTTTACCTTCTAAAAGTTTTCCAACAACTACGGATGCATCTACACCAGCATTAGAGATGATTTGTCTGATCGGAGCTTGTAAAGCTTTTTTTACAATTTCTACGCCAGCTTTTTGATCATCACCTTTAACTTTTAAATTATCTAAAGTTTGAGAAGCATAAAGTAGGGCACATCCACCACCAGTTACAACTCCTTCTTCAACAGCTGCTCTAGTAGCATTTAGCGCATCATCAACTCTATCTTTTCTTTCTTTAACTTCAACTTCAGTTGCTCCACCAACTTTTATAACAGCAACACCGCCAGCTAGTTTAGCAAGTCTTTCTTGAAGTTTCTCTTTATCATAGTCAGATGTTGACTCCTCGATTTGTTTTCTGATTGAACCACATCTTGCTTCAATGTCACCTTTTTTTCCAGCACCATCAACAATTGTAGTATTGTCTTTATCAACTTTAATTTTTTTACAAGATCCAAGATCATTGATTTTTACGTTCTCTAACTTGATACCAAGATCTTCAGATATTAAAGTTCCACCAGTTAAGATTGCAATATCTTCTAACATCGCTTTTCTTCTATCTCCAAAACCTGGAGCTTTAACTGCAACAACTTTTAAACCACCTCTTAGTTTATTTACAACCAAAGTCGCTAAGGCTTCACCTTCAACTTCTTCAGCTATAATCAATAGTGATCGAGAAGATTGAACAACAGATTCTAAAAGAGGAACAATTGATTGTAAGTTAGATAGTTTTTTCTCACATAATAAAATTAGTGGATTATCTAGTTCAGCAACCATTTTGTCCGAGTTAGTAATAAAGTATGGTGACAAGAAACCTCTGTCGAACTGCATACCTTCAACGACATCTAGTTCAGTTTGAAGACCTTTTGCTTCTTCAACTGTAATAACACCTTCGTTACCAACTTTTTGCATAGCTTTAGAAATCATATCTCCAATTTCTTTTTCACCATTTGCAGAAATTGTTCCAACTTGTGCAATTTCTTCACTAGTCTTTACTTTCTTTGAGCTGTTTTTAATTTCTTCAATCACTTTTTCAATTGCAGTATCAATACCTCTTTTTAAATCCATTGGATTCATTCCTGCAGATACATACTTACAACCTTCTTTAGCAATTGATTGAGCTAACACAGTCGAGGTTGTAGTTCCATCACCAGCTTCGTCATTTGTTTTACTAGCAACTTCTTTTACCATTTGAGCACCCATGTTCTCAAACTTATCTTCCAACTCAACTTCTTTTGCTACAGTAACACCGTCTTTAGTAATCCTTGGAGCTCCAAAAGATTTATCAATCACAACATTTCTTCCTTTTGGTCCTAAAGTAACTTTTACGGCATTAGCAAGAATATCAACGCCCTTAAGCATTGAGTTTCTAGCTTCAGTATCAAATTTTACAATTTTTCCTGCCATTTTAATTTCCTCCTAAATTATTTCTTTGCAATTACTCCCATGATGTCACTTTCTTTCATGATAGAATATTCTTTTCCATCAATCTTAACTTCAGTTCCTGACCACTTTCCAAAAAGAATTTGATCACCTACTTTGACATCCATTGGCGTAATTTTTCCATCTTCTGATTTAGCTCCTGGTCCTACCGCAACTACTTTACCTTCTTGAGGTTTTTCTTTCGCAGTATCAGGAATAATAATTCCGCCAGCAGTTTTTTCTTCACTTTCTAATGATTCAACTAACACTCTATCGTGTAATGGTCTGAATTTCATAGTTTTCTCCTTTAACGTTATGGCAGTGATATGATTATGAATCTTAAATTTTCAAGGGGTCTATTAATCTCAGAATATGTAGTTTTTCTCAATATTCTGAAGTATATGCTTAAATAATGTCAGTATTTAGTTCACTTAAAAAAGCATTCAAACCCAGTGAATCTGCAAATTTCCCCAACGACCTTGAGTCTTTGTGGATGCCTTTCTCAGCCAATAAAGATTTTAAAAAAAATCCCCGACTAATTTCAAAAGCAAAAGGGATGTATTATTATACACCATCTGGAGAAAAGATATTAGATGGAGTCGCTGGTTTATGGTGCTGCAATGCTGGTCATAATAGGCAGCCAATAGTTCAAGCAATAAAAAAACAAGCAGAAGAATTAGACTTCGCTCCTGCATTTAATATGGGACATCCCAAGTCATTCGAATTAAGCTCGAAGCTATCACAAATGGCTCCAAGCGGATTTAATCATGTTTTTTTTGGAAATTCTGGATCGGAAGCAGTTGAAAGCGCTTTGAAAATTGCCTTGTCTTATTGGAGGGAGAAAGGAAAAGAAAATAAAAAAATACTCATTGGCAGAAATAGAGGATACCACGGAACAAATTTTGGAGGGGTATCAGTCGGAGGTATTGAAAAAAATAGAAATCAATTTAACAAATTTCTACCAGATGTTTATCATTTAAAAGACACTCATAATTTGAAAAAAAATGCTTTTTCAAAGGGACAACCTAGTTGGGGTGAAGAACTTGCAAATGAGTTAGATGAAATGATCAAAAATCATGGTTCTGATAATATAGCAGCAGTTATTGTTGAACCGGTAGCAGGCTCAACAGGTGTATTAATTCCACCAAAGAATTATTTAAATAAAATAAAAAAAATATGTGACCAAAATAATATTCTTTTAATTTTTGATGAAGTTATTACTGGCTTTGGGAGGTTGGGAAAATCTTTTGCCAGTCAATACTTTGATGTAACCCCTGACCTTATATGTCTAGCCAAAGGTATAAATAGCGGAACAGTGCCAATGGGTGCAGTGTTAGTACAAGATAAAGTTTTTGAAGCTTTCATGAATAAAGACGACAAGACAATTGATTTATTTCATGGTTATACTTATTCAGCTCACCCATTAGCTTGTGCAGCATCACTAGCGGCTTTAAAGCTTTATGAGGATGAAAATCTTTTTGAAAGAGCAAATGAATTATCAAACTACTGGGAGGATGCTGTGCATTCTTTAAAGGGGGTAAAAAATATTATTGATATTAGAAATCTTGGGTTAATTGGAGCAATTGAGCTAGAACCAATGGACGGAAGGCCCACAAGACGAGCTTACAATGTCTTGTGTGAAGCATTTGTAAATCAAAAAACACTTCTAAGAGTAACAGGAGATATAATTGCTTTATCTCCACCTTTAATAATTGAGAAAAATCAAATCGACCAATTGATTGAAAATTTAAAAATCACTCTTCAAAAAACTGAGTAAAAAATGCAAACCTATTCACCTGAAGAGATTATTAAGTTTCAAAACATTGCAAACATTTACGATGTATATTTTATTGATTTGTGGGGTGTCATTCACAATGGCGTCAAATTATTTGGTAATGCCATTGAAGTATTAAATAATTTAAAAGTTAAGAATAAGAAAGTTATACTAATATCTAACGCTCCGAGAACCAATAAATCTGTAAAGAAGTTTTTGATGAAATTAAATTTTGATTTAAGGTTAATTGATTTCTTAGTTACTTCAGGAGATGTTACTAAAAAATATATTCAAGATAATCAAAATAAAAAATTTTTTCACCTAGGACCTCCTAAAGATAACGATCTTTTTGATGGAGTGAAAAATCTTGTAGATCAATCCAAGCATACTGATGAAATTGTTTGTACAGGTTTAATTGACGAAATTGGTCAAAATATTTCTGATTATCAAAGGTTATTTGAAAACTGGATCGATAAGAAAAAAGTTTTTGTATGCGCAAATCCTGATGAGGTAGTATCACGAGGAGACAAAATTGAGTTCTGTGCTGGTGCCTTGGCCAAGTATTATAAAAAACTTGGTGGTGAGGTAAAATATTTTGGCAAGCCTCATGATGCAATTTATGATTTTGCTTACAATCAAATACAAGATCAGTTTGATAGAGTAATAGATAAAAATAGAATATTGGCTGTTGGAGATAACTTAAAAACAGATATATGTGGTGCACAAAATTTTGGAATTCACTCAATTTTAATTTTAAACGGTATTTATAAAGATTTTTTTAGAGATAATAATTTAAACTTTGACAAATTATTAATATCTAACGAAGTAGAAAGTTTAAAAATTGGTAAATTTCAAAAAGAACTGAAGTGGTAAAATGAAAATTTTTAGAAATAAATTCAACTCAAAATATACAAACCGCTCAATTTTGGTAATTGGAAATTTTGATGGATTGCACAAAGGCCATGTATCTATTTTAGAAGAGTCGACAAAAATTGCAAAAAAAAATAATTTAAAATGTGGCTTATTAACCTTCGATCCTAATCCAAAAGAGTTTTTTTCAAAAGATAAAAATTTTAAAATTATAAGTAATTTTGAAAAAGAAAAAGTTTTGAAAAGGATGAATTTAGACTATTTAATTGTATTAAAATTTAATAAGAGATTAAGAGAGCAAAGTGCAGATTTTTTTATAAAAAAAACACTAAAAGAAAAGATAAAGCCTTCAAAAATAATTGTTGGAAAAGAGTTTAGGTTTGGAAAAAATAGATTTGGTACACCACAACTTTTACAAAACTATTTTGAAACAAAAATTGCTTATCAAAAAAAAATATCTAACAGAAAAATATCATCCACCCAAATTAGAAAATTTATTCAAAGTGGGAAAATTACTAGAGCAAATAGACTACTTGGTAGAAACTGGTTTGTTAATGGAAAAGTAGTTAGTGGAAATAAGATGGGTCGTAAATTAGGATTTAGAACTGCAAATATTTTTATTAAAAAAAGCATCCAACCATTGAAAGGTGTCTATGCTACTAGACTCCATCTGAATGCCAAATCTTATCCAGGAATTAGCAATTTTGGCGTTGCTCCAACTGTTGGCAAAAAAAAGACTGCAGCTTTGGAAACCCATTTATTTAGACCAATAAAAAATCTGTACAATAAAAATATTAAAATAGAGTTTTTTGGTTTTTTAAGGAAAGAAAAGAAATTTAAGACAAAAAAAAATCTTACAGATCAGATAAAAAAAGATATTACACTTGCAAAAAGAATTTTAAAAAATGTCCGAAACTAAAGTTAATTTACCTAAAACAAATTTTCCTATGAGAGGAAATTTGCCACAGAAAGAACCAGAAACAATTAATTTTTGGAATAAGATTGAACTATACAACAAGATTAGAGCTAAAAGATCTGGGAGAGAGAAGTTTATTTTGCATGATGGCCCACCTTATGCAAATGGAAATATCCACATTGGAACTGCACTTAATAAAATTTTAAAAGATATTGTAGTAAAGTTCAAATCAATTGATGGAAAGGATTGCCCTTATGTACCAGGCTGGGATTGCCACGGTTTACCAATTGAATGGAAGATTGAAGAGCAAAATAAAAAAAAAGGAATAGATAAAAAAAATATATCAATTTTAGAGTTTAGAAATCAATGTAGAGAATTTGCTAAGGAATGGATTTCAATTCAAAGAGAACAATTTAAAAGACTTGGAGTTTTAGGTGATTGGCAAAATTATTATGCTACAATGTCAAATGATGCGGAAGCACAAATTGCTTTAGAAATATTAGCATTTCTTAAAAATGGAAGTTTATACAAAGGATATAAACCAGTATTGTGGTCAGTTGTAGAGGCAACAGCATTAGCTGACGCCGAAGTAGAATATCAAGATCATGTATCAAATCAAATTTATGTTAAATTTGATTTGAAGAGTAATTTTAAAGGTCATAATAATTTAAATATAATTATTTGGACTACTACACCTTGGACAATCCCTTGTAATAGAGCATTAGCTTATAATTCAAATTTAAATTATGGAATTTATCAAAATGAAAGTGGAGAAAAGTTTATAATCGCAAACGATTTGTTTGAAAGTTTTCAAAAAGTCACAAATGAAAATTATAAACTTATTGAAAACTTTAGTGGAAATGAATTAAAAGATCAGATTGCAAATCATCCATTTAAAGAATTGGGTTATAATTTTGACGTACCTTTATTTGAAGCAGATTTTGTAACTACTGAGCAGGGTACAGGGATTGTTCATATTGCTCCTAGTCATGGTCCTGATGATTTTGCTCTTGGTTTAAAAAACGGTATCAAGGCAGAAAATACTATTGATGATAACGGCCACTATACTAATATTATCAAATTCTTCGAAGGAACACACATTTTTAAAGCTGACAAGATTATAATTGAGGAGTTGCAAAAATTAAAAAAACTTATTTTTACTGCAGAATACAAACACAGCTATCCACACTCGTGGAGATCAAAAGCACCGTTAGTTCATAGAGCAACACCGCAATGGTTTATCTCAATGGAAAAAAATGAGCTAAGAAAGAAATCTTTGGATAATATTAATAGTACAAGCTTCTTTCCCGCAATTGGAAAAAACAGAATACAAGGCATGATAGAAACAAGGCCAGACTGGTGTATTTCTAGGCAAAGATTTTGGGGTGTGCCATTACCAATTTTTATAAATAAAAAAACTAATGAACCACTTCTTGATGACAGTGTTAATTCTCGTATTTTCCAAATTTTTAAAAAAGAAGGAAGT
Source organism: Pelagibacteraceae bacterium (assembly GCA_022763425.1). GTDB lineage: Bacteria > Pseudomonadota > Alphaproteobacteria > Pelagibacterales > Pelagibacteraceae > HIMB114. The sequence goes on from JALEGD010000001.1 coordinate 422,988, forward strand.
GATGCTTGGTATGAAAAAGAACCATCAGAATTTTTAGGAGAAAAATATAAAGCTGATGACTATCAAAAAGTAGAAGACATTGTTGAAGTTTGGTTCGACTCTGGATCAACGCATGCTTACGTTTTAGAGAATCGAGATGATTTAAACTGGCCAGCAGATATGTATTTAGAAGGATCTGATCAACATAGAGGCTGGTTCCATTCATCATTATTACAATCAGTAGGAACTAGAGGCAAAGCTCCGTACAAAAGTATTTTGACACATGGATTTGTAGTTGATGGAAAAGGACAAAAAATGTCTAAGTCACTAGGAAATGTAATAGCACCAGAAGAAATTATAAAAAGAAATGGCGCAGATATTTTGAGGTTGTGGGTTGTTGCATCTGATTATTCTGAAGATTTAAGAATTGATCAATCGATTATTACGCAGCACTCAGAATCTTATAGAAAAATAAGAAACACCCTAAGATTTTTGTTAGGAAATATTTTAGATAATTTTTCTTTTCAAGAAGTAGAAAATATAAATTTTAGTAAAATTGATATTATAGACTCATTTATATTAAATAAAATTTCAGAATTAGATGAAAATTTCGGAAAATATTTAGAGACTAACGATTTTCACAAAATTTATGTAGAATTATTAAATTTTTGTACCACAGATTTGTCATCCTTTTACTTCGATATTAGAAAAGATGCTTTGTACTGCGATGATCTTGACAGCATAAGAAGGTTAAATTGTGTTAGTGTTTTAAAAGTATCTTTATATTTTTTGATAAAATGGCTAAACCCAATTTTAGTTTTCACAATTGAAGAAGTCTTTCAAACTATTAAGACAAGCGAGTGTAATAAAAATTCAGAGTTTGAAGAAAGCGTTTTTTTAATTGATTTTAAAAAAATTGATTACAGAGGTAAGATAGATTTTAGTAGCGAAAGATGGGAAACTTTGAAGAAAATTAAAAATGAAATAAATTTAATTTTTGAAGATATGAGAAATAAAAAAATTATAAAATCTGGATTAGAAACTGAAATAAATATCTTTTTATCTGAAAAAATAAACTCAATTTTTAAAAATTTAAATTTAAGTGATTTTTTTGTTTGTTCTAAAGTCAATATTAGTCAAAATTACAATAATGATAATTTTAAATCACTTTCAACAGTTGATGATACTAAAGTTTTGGTAAAAAAAGCATCAGGTAAAAAATGTGATCATTGTTGGAAAATTTCAGAGGTTTCTTGTGAGCGAAAAAATTGTCCATTTTAATAAAAAATTTTTTATAAGCTTATTATTAATTTTAATTACTTTTTCCCTAGATAGATTATCCAAAGTTTATTTAATCCAATTCTTTATTGATAATAAAATTAATGATTATTATGTTAACTCATACTTAAATTTTACTTTAATTTGGAATAAAGGAATTGCTTTTGGATTGTTAGAAAGTGATACATTACTGTATCATTTTATCTCTACTTTAATTTTTTTAATTATTTTTTTTATTTTATATTTAATTTATAAATCAAAAAATTGTCCAGAAATGATTTTTCTCTCTATTATTATTGGTGGTGCAGTTGGTAATTTTTTTGACCGACTTTTTTATAATGCAGTTCCTGATTTTATAGACATTCATTATAATAATTTTCACTGGTTTACTTTTAATGTAGCTGATATTTTTATTACTATTGCAATATTCTTGCTTCTTATTTTTGACATTTTTAAGTTAAATAAGGAAAATAACATTAAAGATAATGAAAAAAGTTTATAATATATTATTAATCTTGGTTCTATTTGGATTAACTAATTGTAGTAATTTAAAAAAAAGCCTTGGATTTGAAAAAGATGTACCTGATGAATTTTTAATTAAAAAATCTGATCCAATTGAGAGACCACCCAATTTTGAGTTAATGCCGCCAGGTAGCAATGATAAAGTCATTAATTCTAAAAATAAACAAAATAAAAAAAATAATACAAAGAGAATTATTGATGAAGTTTTAAAAAATAATGAAAGTAAAGAAATAGAAAGTCCTAACAAGTCTTCTTCTTTGGAAAAAGATATTTTAAATCAAATTGAAAATAGATGATTATTTTTGATAACTCGTTTTTTTTTGGCAACTCTGAATTAAATTTTAATAGTGATAAGCAATATAAAGAAAATTTAAAAAAAACCAAAGATAGTGCTAATGCTTTAATAGAAGAGTTAAAAAATGAAGAAAATGAAATTCTAAATAGTTTTACAAAACCTTACCAGGAAAAAATTAGAAAAATAAAGCAGTCAATAAATAATAAAAATAAAAAAAAAGTTGTTATAGGTTTAGGTGGATCTTCCGCTGGAGCTAAAGCTTTATCTTTTTTTTTAAATGATAACGTCATATTTCTTGATAATTTAGATTATCAGTATTTGCAAAATTTTTTTTCTTCAAATGAGATGTCAGAATATATTTTTTTTATTATTTCTAAATCTGGAGACACATTTGAAACATTAGCTATACTAAATCTTCTAATCAAAGAAAGTGAAAAGCAAAAATGTAATATTTATAAATCAATGGTAGTTATTACGGAAAATAAAAACAGTGTACTAAAAAATTTTGCAGATGAATATCAAGTTAAATTTGTTGAGCATAATTCAAATATAGGTGGTAGATTTTCCATATTATCAGAAACTGGAATGTTGCCGTTTTTAAATTTAAATATAAAGATTGAGGAAGCTTCAGAAAAATTCTTAAACTTTTTAAATGATAATAATGAACTGAGCCCTACTTTGAATGTAGCAGTGTTGATGACATGTATACAGAAATATAATTTGAAGATTTATTGTAATCTAATTTATAATTACAGATTAAAACATTTTTCTTACTGGTTCCATCAACTACATGCTGAAAGTCTTGGAAAAAATGGTAAAGGTATGACTCCCATAACATCTATATGTCCCAAAGACCACCACAGTATGATGCAGCTTTATTTAGATGGTCCTAAGGATAAAATATTTAATATCTTTTCACCACCAGACGAAAATTATTATGAAAATTTTAAAAATATAGGTTTTAAAAAAATTGAAAATTATTCACCATCTGGTCTTTTAGATAAACAGTTTGATTCAGTAATTGAAGTTTTTAAAAAAAAACAGATCCCTCACAGGGTTATAAAATTAAAAAACCATAGGGACCCGTTAAATATAATAGAATTATTTTCGTTTTTTATATTAGAAACTATTTTGTTAGGAAAAGTCCTTGGAATTGACCCATTTGATCAGCCTTCAGTTCAGTTAATAAAAGAAAAAATTTAAAATTTAATTTTTTAAGAAAACAATTTTTGAGAGACCATACTGCCTGATCATAAAATTTTTAAATCTTGAAAAATCTACTTTTATCGATTTTTCAATATGTATGATGATTACCAAATCTTTAAATTTAATATTTTCGATTAGTTTAAAGATTTTTTTCAATTCGCTTATTGCATAGGGAGGGTCAAAAAATATAACGCATGGTTTTATTTTTTGAATTAAAGATATGACATCGATTTCAAAAAAATTATTCTTTTTAATTTCGAACTTTGATTTTTCAAAATTATTATCAAGATTCCTAAATAAGGTGTTACGCGTTTCGTTATTTTCTTCAATAAAATTTACATATTTGGCACCTCTGGATAAGCATTCTATTCCAAAAGATCCAGAGCCAGCGAAAAAATCAATCACAGCTTGATTTTCAAAATTTACTTTAAATTCTCTCGTGTGTAGCAAAATATTAAATATATTCTCCTTCACACTGTCTTTAAGAGGTCTTGTAATTTTAGGGTTTGGTAAGAGTAATTTTTTACCTTTTTTGCTACCTGATATAATTCTCATATTTTTTTATTTCTAAATCTGAAGCTTTTTTTACTTCTCCTGGGAGCATCTTGTCTAATGCAAATGGACCAAATTTAATTCTTTTAAGCTTATTTACTTGAAGATCTAAACTTTTAAATATTTCTCTAATTTCATTTTTTTTTCCTTCTCTTAAATTCATTTCTATTAGTGTATTTTTTTTAATTTTTGATTTAATTATAAAATTAAATGGTTTGTATTTAATCCCATTAATTTTTGTTCCTTTTGATTTTAATTTTAATTTTTCAATATTGAAGTCACCAAAAACTCTAACTTCATATTTTCTCTCAAATTTATTTTTAGGTAACTCTAAATTTCTTGTTAAAGAGCTGTCATTAGTAAGAATTATTAATCCTTCACTTTTAAAATCTAATCTTCCAGCAAAAATGAAATTCTTATATTTAGCATTTAATATTTCATAAATTATCTTCCTTTGATCCTGCTTGTTCTTTGAGCAAATAACATCTTTAGGTTTATAAAGTTTTAAAATAGAAATTTTTTTTTTAAACAATACCTTCTTTCCATTAATAGTAATTTTATCTTCTTCGTTAGCAAATGTTACTGGTGTTAAAATAATTTTATTATTTAGCTTTATTTTTTTATTAGATATTAAATTCTCTATTTCTCTACGGGATCCATAATTGTAATTTGCTAAAAGTTTGGCTATTCTGATTTTTAAATGACTCATAAAATAAATAAAAAAAATATAAAAAATAATTTTAGTTATATATTTGATATTTTATATCAACAGTCAATTAAAGCTCAGAAAAAAAAAGAAGTTCCTGTTTCAGCTCTAATTTTTGATCCAAAAAGTAATCAGATTGTATCAAAATCGCATAATCAAAATATTCAAGATAATAATCCTTGTTCTCATGCTGAGATTATTTCAATAATAAAAGCTTGCAAAAAGCTTAATAAAAATAGGTTAGACGGTATGGATTTATACTGTTCTTTAGAGCCGTGTTTAATGTGCACTGCTGTTATATATCATAGCAAAATACGTAGAGTTTATTTTGCCACGGATGATAAAAAGAATGGGGCGTTAGTTAATAATTATAAATTAGGTTTTAAAAAAAATTTAAATCACAAAATTGATATTTATTATGGTTTCCAAGAAGAAAAGTTTTCAAAATTGCTAAAAAATTTCTTTAAAAAAAGAAGATAGTTATTTTATGGCTCTCCAGCCAATGTCTCGTCTATAATATTTATTTTCCCATTCAATCTTATCAAGCAGATCTAATGCTCTGTCTCTTGCGGTTCTTAAATCTTTCATTGATACGGTTGAATTAAGAACTCTTCCACCATTAGAAAGAATTTTTTCACCTTTTTTGATAGTGCCCGCATGAAACATTTGTTCATAATTTTTTTCATTACTAGGTAAATTTTTTATTTCTTTAAGTTTTTCAAATTTTTCAGGATATCCCTTGCTTGCAGCTACGATTGTAACACAAGGATTTTTAGACCATGTTAATTCATCATGATTAAATTTTTCATCTATGCAATTTTGAATTAAATCAATTAAATCATTCTCAAGCCTCATCATTAGTACTTGGCACTCTGGATCTCCAAATCTAATATTATATTCAATCAGTTTTGGTTCCCCGTTATCAATCATTAAACCAGCATATAAAATACCTTTGTATTTACAGCCAAGCTCTGACATTCCTTGAATTGTAGGTTTTATGATTTTATTAATGATTTTATCTTCTACAGATTTATCTATAATCAAAGAGGGAGAATAGGCGCCCATACCACCAGTATTTAGTCCAGTATCGTTTTCTCCTATTCTTTTATGATCTTGAGCTGTTCCAATTTGTTTAAAATTTTTCCCGTCAGTTATTACGAAATAGCTTGCTTCTTCACCTTTTAAAAATTCTTCAATAATAACTCTGCTTGAAGTTGAAAATTTACCACTCAAAATACTTTTGATATCATTTAAGGCTTCCTCTTTGGTTTCACAAATAGTAACGCCCTTACCCGCGGCTAAACCATCAGACTTTACAACAATTGGTTCCTTAAAGTCTTTTAATGCATGTTCCGCCTCTTGAATTGATTTTAACTCACAAAATTTAGCGGAGGGTATATTGAATTTTTTACACATATCTTTCATAAAAACTTTTGAACCTTCTAGTTGAGCAGCTTTTTTACTTGGTCCGAAAACTCGAATTTTTTTATCTTCAAGGAAATCGACAATCCCATCTACCAAAGGAATTTCAGGTCCAACTACAACTAAGTCAATTTGATGCTCTTTGATTGTTTCATAAATTTTTTCAAAGTTTGAGATATCAACATTTAAGTTTGTGCTTATTTTTTCAGTACCTGCGTTTCCAGGCATACAGTATAGTTTTTTTAATTTTAATGACTGTTTTAATTTAAAACATAAAGCGTGTTCTCTACCACCGCTTCCAATTACGCAGACGTTCATATATAGCTTTTATAATAAGATAATGAATAATATTCCAGAATTTTCTGTTACTGAGTTTTCAAACTTAGCAAAAAACATACTTGAAGAAAATTTTAGTCTCATCAGAGTTAGAGGTGAAATTTCAAGCGTGAAAAATTTCAAAGGTCATTTATATTTTACGATTAAAGATGAAAATTTTGTACTAAATTCAGTTTGTTGGGCATCAAAAGTTCCATATCTGCAAATACAGCCTGAAGATGGAATTGAAGTCATTGCGGAGGGTAAAATTAGCACTTATGCAAAGAGTAGTATTTCAACTTATCAACTACAAGTAAATCAAATTGAAATTAAAGGTGAGGGAGCACTTCTAAAATTAATAGAGCAAAGAAAAAAAAAATTAGAAGAGGAGGGTTTATTTGATGATCAAAATAAAAAATCAATTCCAGCATTCCCAAAAAATATAGGTGTAATCACATCCCCAGCGGGAGCAGTTATTATGGATATTATTGATAGGATTGAAGCAAGATTTCCCACGAATATAAAGTTGTATCCAGTCAGTGTTCAAGGTGCAAATGCAGTGAATGAAGTGATTGCGGGATTAAAGTTTTTTGAAAATAATCAAGTTGATACTTTAATAATTGCAAGAGGCGGAGGGGGTATCGAGGATCTTATGCCTTTTAATGATGAAAATCTAATACGAGAAGTGCATAAATTTAAAACTCCAATAATTTCGGCCATTGGTCATGAAACTGATTTTACATTACTAGATTTTGTTGCAGATTTAAGAGCCGCAACCCCAACAGCAGCTGCTGAGCAAGCAGTGCCAGAACTAAAAAATCTTTTAGAAAAAAATAATTTTTTTGAAAAGAGTTTAAAACAAATTATTTCAAACTTTATTAATAATAATCTAAGAATTTTAAAAAACATGAACTCGATTTTTAACCCCAAAGTGCTTAAAAAAATAATTGATGATAATAAAAAAAATCTATCACTTATTATGAAAAGTATAAATTTTAACTCTAAGTCACTTATTAAAATGAAATGTATTGAACTGAAACGACTAGGTTCATTAGTTTCAACATTAAATATTGATGATATATTAAAGAGAGGATTTGTGCTTATTAGAGACAAAAATATGAAAATAATAAAAAATTCAAAAACATTAAAAAAAAATAAAAGTATCAATATTAAATTTTTTGATGATGATCTTTTTGCTGAAATTAAAATGAAAAATGAATGAAGCTAAAATAAAATATTTTCAAGGATCTTATGAAATTCAGTCTGAAGGCGATTTTGTAATTTGCGCTGTATCTGGAAAAAAAATTTTACTTAAAGATTTAAAATATTGGAATGTTGAACTTCAAGAGCCTTATTTCTCCCCAATAGAGATTGCAAAAAAATTTAACAATGATTAGGTCAATTTTATTTTTTTTATTTTTTGCATTTAATGTACAGGCTATCGAGTTCAAAGGGTCATTTTCCCAGGGCGGATTGATAACTGGAAAAGTTGACCAAAATTTAAAAGTTACTGTTGATGGTAAAGAGATTAAGGTCAATAATGATGGTTACTTTATTTTTGGAATTTCTAGAAATAGAGTGGATCCTATTAAAATAAACATACGGGGTAAGATCTATAGCAAAGACTTTGTCAAAAAAATTTCAAAAAGAAAATTCAAGATTCAACGTATTGACGGATTACCAAAAAGAAAAGTTAGTCCTAATGATGAAGATATGAAAAGAATAAGGAAAGAGGGTAAACTTATTTCAATCGCAAAAAAAGAAAATTCAGATTTATCATTTTTTTTTCAAAACTTTGTTAGACCTGTAGATGGTATTACTACTGGTGTTTATGGTAGCCAAAGAATTTTAAATGGAAAACCAAGAAGACCTCACTATGGTATAGACATCGCAGCTCCAAAAGGAACTAAAGTAAAAAATTCAAACTCTGGGAAAGTTTTATTATCAAATAATGATCTTTTTTTTACAGGAGGAACTATAATTATTGACCATGGGCACGGCTTAATTTCTATCTATTCTCATTTGGAGGATTTATATGTGAAAGAAGGTGATTTTGTTAAGAGAGGAGAAATAATTGCTACTGTAGGTTCAACCGGCAGGTCAACTGGGCCACACTTAGATTTTAGATTGTATTGTAGAAATATACCTGTTGACCCAGATTTAATAATTCCTAAAAATTAGATTTTCCATCTTTTGTGTGTCCAAATCCACTGTTTAGGGTTTTCTTTAATCATTTCTTCTAATTTAGAGTTAATTTTTAATGTTATAGATTGAACATCATCATTCGTTGTTATCTGGATACGGTCATCAATATTTATTTTAAAATTTATATCATCATATCTTTGAATTTTGAGTGGTTGCAATACGTATCCGTATTTCATTGCCATCTGCGCAGGTAAATCCATTGTGAGCGCTTTTCTACCAAACAAATCAACCTGAATTCCTTGAGTAACTTTTTGGTCTATCATGAAAGCTATATTTTCTTTATTTTTGATTTTCTTGATTAGTTTTCGTGCACCAAATTTATATTTTTGTTGCCCAGGTATCGTTTTTGGAATTTGATTTTTGCAAATATGCTTTTTTCTTAAATTCTCCATTATTGGATTTAAAAAAATATTATTCAGCGGTCTGTATAATGCAGAAATATTAAAATCATTTTTATCCAGGTACATGGCTAAAAGTTCAAAGTTAGCAAAATGACCAGAAAAAAAGAGAATTGGTTTATTTAAATTTTTTAATTCTTCAAATTTTTCTGGATTTGTAATGGAAATATTTTGATTATGATTTTTTCTAAAGTATTCTAAATGCATATATTCAGCAAAAGTACGTCCATAATTACACCACATACTTTCAACTATTTCTTTTGATTTTTTGTTTTCAATATCTGGAAATGCAATTTTAATATGTTCTATAGTTTTTGTATTAGAACGAATAAGAGGACCAATTTTTTTAAATATTTTGCATGCAAAATTTGAACTATTCTTAACACCTAACAGTTTACAAATAATAAAAAATAAAATTATTATTATAAATTCAAAAAAATATTTAATAAATTTCATTGATTAAACTTTCATAGTTTGGAATAATTAATTTTAATTCTATATATTGTACTGTTTTTCTTAAGTCTGTAGATAAACTATAAAAATTTTTTTCTGTAGTTAAAAGCTTTGCATTTTCTCTATTAGCTAGATTCATAAGGTTTTTAATTTCATTATGAGTAAACTTATGATGATCTGGAAACTGTCTGGTAAAGCAAACTGGAATATCATTATTTTTTAAAAGATCAAAAAAACTTGAATTATCAGCAATTCCACTAAAAGCTAAAAATTTCTTATTAATATAGTTTTCTAAATTTTTAACCTCGTATCTGGATTGTAAAATATGAATATCAGGTTTAATTTTTTTTATTTCATTTTCTAAATTAGTATTTTTTTCTCCATTGATTACTACAACATCACATTTTTTAATTTTTGCTAAAGGCTCTCTCAATGGACCAGATGGTAATAACCTTTTATTCCCAAATCCTATATTAGATTTAACGCACAGTATATTTAGATCTTTCTCAAAAGAAAAATCTTGAAGACCGTCATCTAAAATTGCAAATTCACAATCCTCATTTTCAGCGTTCTTAATGGCATTTGCTCTGTCCTGATTAAAAAATAATTTTGTATTATCTCTTAAGTAATTAATTTCATCAATATGTTCAGCCCTATCTTTCTTTATTGTGCAGCATTTATATTTTTTAGATAAGATATCATATGTAAGTTTTGTTAAAGGTGTTTTTCCTGTACCTCCAACATTGATATTTCCAATACATATTATTTTTAATTTAAATTTATTTTTAAATATTAACTGTTTAAATTTTTTAATTAAAAAGAGAAAAAAATATATTGCTGATATAGGAAGTAAAATATTTGATAAAAAATTTTTCTTATCCCAAAATTTTGGTGCACTTAAGTTTCTCATTATAAAATATAATCATTAAGATAATTTGTAGTTTTAATAAAAACATCATCACTAAAGCTTACTTTTTTTTGTGTATTTCTAGCATTATCATCTTTTAAGTAATTATCTATTTCAGTGACAAGTTCACTAGGATTTTTTGTAAGCTTAGAGATATTATTTTTTTCTAATAAGTCATAAATTTCTGTGAAATTAAAAATATTTTTACCATGAAAAATTTTACAACCAAATCTTGCAGGTTCAATAGGATTTTGACCACCATGATTAATAAAAGATCCACCCATAAAAACAATTTTAACACTTTCAAAAACGTCATCCGCAATACCAAATTTATCAACAATCACGATCCCATTAAATTGATCTATTTTTGGATTTTCAGAAACAAGTTGTAAATTAATTTTTTTCTCTGTTATCAGTGTTTTCATACTTGAAATTTTATTCAAATGCCTTGGAATTAAAAAAGTTGTAATGTCATCATAATTAATTGCTAATTTCTGATGTGTTTCAATAATATTTTCAACCTCATCGTAATGTATACTCATCGCTGCCCACATTCGATTTGTCTGGTTAATTTTTAGGATACCAGGTTTTTTGTTTTCATCTTTTATAAACTTTAGGTTCCCAAAATTCTTAATATTTTCTATTCCAAAGTATTTTAGGTGCCTAGCTGTCTCTTCATTTTGCACTGTTACAGAATGAAACTTTAAAAGTAAACTTGTAAAAACTTTTTTAAAAGTTTTCCACTTTGCAAAAGAGTTTTTAGAAATTCTACAATTTAACAAAATTAATTTTGATTGTTTTGAGGCCTCTTCAATAAGATTGGGCCAAATTTCAGACTCTACAAAAATTGAAATTTTAGGTTGCCAATATTTTATAAATTTTTTTACTATTCTTGGACCATCCAAAGGGGCGTACTGATGGACTGTATTTTTTGTTTCTAAATTTTCTTTAAAAAAATTGTATGAGCTTAATGTAACCGTGGTGATTAAAATATTTATATTAGGTTTTTTTTGATAATATTTCACAATTGGAGAAATCGATTTAATTTCACCTAAACTTGCCACATGAAACCAAACCACATTTGATAAATTGGTAATTTTAGTTTCACCTAATTTTTCTTTAAAGCGTTCTGGATCTTCTTTACCTTTTAGAACTCTCTTTTTAAGAATAAGGACCAAAAATGGTTCTAATAAAAAAGTAAATAGTTTGTATATATACAACATTAAGAATTAAGATTCTGTTGATCGTAAAGCTTTTTATATATAATTGAATTTGAAATTAGCTCTTCATGCGATCCTTGTTCAGCAACACGACCATTATCAATAACAAAAATTTTATTTACATTTTTTATAGTAGATAATCTGTGAGCTATGATGATTGTTGTTTTATCACTAATCAGATTTTCAATAGCTTTTTGAACTAGAGATTCTGATTCAGTATCTAGTGCTGAGGTTGCTTCATCAAGAAGAATAATTGGACTGTTTTTTAAAATTGCTCTTGCAATTGATAATCTTTGTTTTTGACCACCTGATAATTTTATCCCAGCTTCGCCAATGACAGTATCATAACCATCTTTAAGACTTTCAATAAACTCATGAGCCGCCGCTTTTTTTGCAGCTTCGATAATTTCTTCTTCTGTCGCTGAAATATTTCCAAAACTAATATTTGCTTTAATTGTATCGTCGAAGAGAACTATATCTTGGCTAACTAAAGAAATTTTTTCTCTTAGTGATTTAAGTTGAACATAATTAATATTTTGATTGTCTATATTTATTTCTCCCTCTTTAAGATTATAAAATCTTGGTATTAAATTTAAGATTGTAGACTTTCCTCCCCCACTGAGACCAACGAGTGCAGCTGAAGTTTTGCCTTTTATTTCCAAAGTTAAATTTTCTAAAGCTTTAGTTCCATCTGGATAGTTAAAAGAAATATTTTTAAGTTGAATTTCACCATTTGTAATTTTTAACTTTTCTAATTTATCATCTTGATAAACCTCATTTTTTTGATCAATTATTTCATAAATTCTTTTTGCAGCAGTTAAACCCTCTTGTATTCCAAGATTGATACCTGCCAATGCTTTTACAGGTTGATATGCCATCATTAATGCAGTTAAGAATGATACGAATTGACCAATTTCCATAGCTCCTTGAATGCTACGATAACCAGCAAATAAAATTACTAATGCAATTGCAAAAGCATTAATAGTTTCCATTATTGGACCCGCTCTATGCCTAGTTTGTTCGACTTTTTTTTCTTTTTTTAGTCGGGTATCAATAACATCTGAAAATTTTTTTAATTCTTCTTGTTCTCTCTGATAGATTTGTATTACGGAGGTTCCTTTTAAAATTTCTGATAAAAATTTTGTAAAATTTCCATATGCATCGAGGTTTTCTGAAGCTGCTTTTTGCATTTTTTTTCCAATTGATTTTGATGCAAATGCAGCAATCGGAATCATGATAATTGCAACTAAAGATAATTGCCAATCTTGATAAAACATTACACCAAGCAGAGCAATTAAAGTAAAGCTTTCTTTAACTAAACTAAGTGAAAAAGCCATTATGGTACCAAGCAAAACTCTAGTATCGTTTGCAAAATTTGAGATAAATTTTCCTGAGTGTTTTTCAATTAGGTGTGACAAATCTGATATTAAAATCTTACTCGTCATTAAAACTTGAATATTTTTTAAAACTTTAAAAGCAACTTTGATTGTTGTCATTCGCACAATAAATATTGCTAAAGATTTGATTAAGAATGTAGCAATGATTGCTATTGGAATAACAACTAACATTGTTTCATTTTTCTCAATAAAAATTTTTTTTATTGCAGGGTCTAAAAGCCAGGCTGTTACTGCAGTCATGGCAGCAGTTATGACAACAAATAAAAAAATTATTAATATTTCTTTAAAGTATTTTTGTATTTGGGTTTTAAAAATTCTTGATGCAATTTTCACATTGCTCATAGTTATTTACCTGCAACAGTCATTCCATTGATTAAGAGTGTTGGAGAGTTAGTTGATGATTTAAACTCTAAGTCATTAGCTGCAATCATATTTTTGAACATATCTCCTAACGTCCCTGCAATAGTTACTTCATTAACTGGGTATAGCTCTTCACCATTTTCAATTAAAATTCCAGAGGCTCCCACACTATAATTTCCATTTGTTATATCTCCAGCTCTTCCTATTAGTTCTTTGACAAAGAAGGCTTTTTTTTGTTCAGAAATTAATTTTTTTAAATCAATACTACCATTATCAATAAAAAAGTTTGTAGAACCCCCACATCGACCATTAGTTTTCATATTAAGTATTTTTGAGTTGTAAGTATCTAAAAATATTTCCTTTAATATTCCGTTTTCTACTAAATTGATTTTTTCATTTTTAACACCTTCTCCATCAAAATTTTGTGATCCTAGAGCTTTTTTGATGAGAGGGTCATCTATAATATTGATTTTTTTATCAAATACTTGTTTTCCCAAAGAGTCTTTTAAAAAAGAAGTACCTCTTGCAAATGAAGATCCAGAAATTGCAGAACCAAAAGTTGAAAGTAAACTTTTTGCGACTCGTTTATCAAAAATGATTGACATTTTTCCGCTTTTAATTTTTTTTGCATTTAGCCTTTTACATGCTTTTTCAGAGGCTCGTTTGCCAATTTCTTTTGGGTTTTCTAATTTATCAGAAAATCTACTGATATTAATTTCATAATCTCTTTCCATTGAGCCATTTTCCTCAGCAAGCGCTTCACAAAAAACTGAAAAGGATGAGGATTGATAGCCATCACAAAAACCATCACTATTAGCAAATATAAAATTAGATTTATTTTCAGAAAAAGAGGATCCATTTGAATTTTTAATTTTAGGGTTTGAAAACATTTCCTCTTCCATTTCTTGTAAAAAATCTTTTTTGAATTCATTGCTTAAGTTAGTTTGATCATAAAGATCAAGATCTTTACTTTCAGTTTCCAGATCATCTTTAGATGGCAAACCAGTGTTTTTATCTTCTGGAGAAACTTTTGAACAGTCAACACATCTTTGAATTAGTTTTTCTAAATTTTTTTCATCAAAATTAGATGTAGAGACGTTTGATTTTTTTTTATCTATGTAAGTTGTTAGACCTAAAGATAAGATCTCAGATCTATCTGAATGTTCTACTTTTTTATTTCTAAAATTAATCGTATCGGATATTGAATTGCTAAGGCTAACCTCAACATCAGTTGCCCCATATTTTTTTGCAATCGATATTGATTTTTCAGCTAGTTGAGAAAGATACTCTTTTGTTTTAAGCATTATGAAAAACTAGTATTTGAATTATAAAAATTGACAACCCATAATAGTTATTCAGTTTAAAAAGAGATAAGTTTTTTTGAGAATTATTTTTAGACACATGTATTATTTGATAAATTAGCAATAAAAAAGAGAGCAAAAAAAAACTAATCATTAGATTAAATTTAGCTAGCACTAAGTAAACAGATATTAGCATTATTAAAAAACTTAAAAAATAAACAGTAGTAATAAAACTTTTTATTGCTTCACTAAACTTGATTGCAGTTGACTTAACACCAATTTTTATATCATCTTCACTATCTTGCAATCCATAGATCGTATCATATCCCAAAGTCCACAATACTGCAGAAATGTATAAAAAAATAATTGAGAGATTGATTGTGTCATTAAATACCAACCAACTCAACAGGACGCCCCAATTGAATACAATGCCAAGAAACAGTTGTGGCCAAAAAGTTATCCTTTTCATAAAAGGATAAAGCAAAATTAGAATTGAGGATGATAGGCCAAATAAAATTGCTTTAAAATTAAATTGCGCAAGTATTAAAAGTGCTAACAAACAAAGTATAAATATTAATAACCATGCACTTTGAATTGAAATTGTTTCTGATGCTAATGGACGACTTTTTGTTCTCGCAACCTTTTGGTCGATTTTCTTATCAATAATATCATTGTAAACACAACCAGCGCTTCTCATCAAAATTGAACCTAAAAAAAATAAAGTAAAATAAATAAACCATTGTTTATCAATGTCATGACCAACTGAAACGTAAGCGAAGCCCCATGCACACGGCCAAAATAAGAGCATAAATCCTATAGGCTTATCAAGCCTCATTAAGGAAATATATTTTTGCATTTACGGAATTATTACAGCTGGACCTGTTAGAAGTCTTGACTCAAGCTCTTCATGAATTTTTTGAGCTTCATCTAGTTTGTATTTTTTTGAAATATTAATTTTAATTTTACCATCTTTGATGGCCGCAAATACTCTATTGGTTGCATCAACAAGCTCTTCTCTTTTCATAGTATAATGAGCTACAGACGGCCTTGTGAAAAACAATCCTTTACCAGCAATATGTTTTTTAACATCAATTGATTTAACTGGTCCAGATGCATTTCCAAAGGATACCATCATTCCTCTTACTTTTAAAACTTCAAAAGACCCTTCATAAGTTGTCTCTCCAACTCCATCATAAACAACATCAATTGAATTCTCTCCAAATTTTTTTTTAATTTCTTCAGCAAAATTATTTTCGTTGTAATTAATGACATGATGACACCCATTTTGTTTTGCAATCTCTTCTTTTTCTTTTGAACCAACCGTGCCAATGACTTCACATCCAAGCGCGTTTGCCCATTGACAAAATATTTGTCCTAGACCACCCGCTGCCGCGTGATAAAGAACTTTTTCTCCTTTTTTGACAGGATAAGTTCTATGTAAAAGATACTCAGCAGTATTACCTTTTAGCATGATACAGGCTGCAACTTCGTCTGAGATATAATCAGGTATTTTTACTAGTTTATCGGCTGGGTAAATTTGTTTTTCTGAATAAGAACCTACAGGTGCAGATGTATGGACAACTCTATCTCCAGGTTTAAATTCTTTTACATCATTACCAATCTTTTCAATTACACCTGCAGCTTCTAAGCCTAAAAGAGATGGCAACTCTAAAGGATATAAACCTGAACGATGATAAGTATCAATATAGTTTAAACCTATACATTTATTTTCAATTAACACTTCATTTGATTTTGGCTCTGGAAGATTTATATCTTCAACTTTTAGAACTTCCGGACCACCAAATGCATGAAATCTAACAACTTTAACCATAAGGAAAATCTATAACATTTTTATCAGATCTGAAAGATCTTTTATTTTATAGTTTGGTTGATATCCAAGGTTATCAAATTTTTTATTAAATCGATCTACCCAGATAGATTGATATCCATAATAACCACCACCTACAATATCCCAGGTATTAGAGCTCATGAAACACACCTCTTCAGGTTTGCATAAATATTTTTTTGTAACCAGTTCATATACTTTTGGATCAGGTTTATAAATACCAACTTCTTCAATTGAAATAATATCATCAAAAAGCTCTTGGACTTTGGCATGAGTTGTTAGTTTATCAAGTAGGTCAGGAGTACCATTAGATAATATACAAGTTTTAATTTGTTTCTCTTTAAGATCGAGAAGGCATTTTTTTAACTCAGGGTAGGGTTTTAATTTTTTATAAAGTTCAAGAAGTTCATTGCGATGAGATTTATCAATTTCATGAATATCCATTGCAAAATCAAGAGCGTCTTCTGTTATTTTCCAAAAATTTGCATGCTTTTTCATTAAAGATCTTAACCACGTATATTCAAGCTGCACTGTTCTCCAAGTGGTGGAAAAGGAAAACCAATTGTTACCAATTTTAGAGGCTAAATTTTCTGCTGCTGAATTTATATCAAAACAAGTACCATAAGCATCGAATGCACAAACTTTAATATTTTCAATTTTCTTCATTAGATATAGAAATATTTTAGATGCCAAAAATTAGATTATTTTTTGATAAAACTCTAGAAGAAAAAAAAGAGTTAGAAATTATTGGAGAAGAATTTCATTATCTTTGTAATGTAATGAGGTGCAATCTTGGATCTGTTATTTCATTATTTAATGGAAAAGATGGTGAGTTTACATGTGAATTAATCAGTAAAGAAAAAAAAAAAATTATATTAAAGGTATTAAAAAGGGCAGAGTACTTAAAAATAAACAATCATTTTGAACTAGCCTTTTGTCCACCTAAATCTCAAAGATTAGATTTTTTAATTCAAAAATGTACTGAATTAGGAGTAAAGAGTTTCTCTCCAGTAATATCAGATCATACTTTGAATAGAAAAATTAATTTAGATCGTATAAAAAAAATAATCAAAGAAGCTGTTGAGCAGTCAAATCAAATTTATATTCCTGAGATTAATGAGCCTACAAGTTTTGATAAATATACCTCAAATAATAAAAAGATTTTTTTTGCAGACATTCAGTCTGAAACAAAATTTTCTGATTTAAAGAGTAGAAGCGATAGCTTAAATAGTTCAATCTTTATTGGACCAGAAGGAGATTTTTCATCAAAAGAGATTAATATTTTAAGAGAAAGAAAAAATTGTATAAGTTTCTCATTGGGCCCCAGGATATTAAGAAGTGAGACTGCAGCAATTGCTTCTTTGGTCTTATTTAATAATTTAAAAAATTAAATATTAGTACCACCAACGGTGATTTGATCTACTAAGATTGATGGTTGACCAACACCAACAGGAACCCATTGACCAGCCTTGCCACATGTTCCAATTCCTGGATCAAGTTTCATATTATTTCCCACCATTGAAACTTTGGTTAAAATATCTGGACCATTACCGATTAAAGTCACTCCTTTTAATGGAGCTCCAATTTTTCCATTAATAATTTCGTAAGCTTCAGTGCATGAAAATACAAATTTACCATTTGTTATATCTACCTGTCCTCCACCAAACGAAACTGCATAAACACCTTTATCTACACTTTTAATCATTTCATCTTGAGTATGATTTCCATTAACCATGAATGTATTGGTCATTCTAGGCATTGGTGCATATTCAAAACTTTCTCTTCTTCCATTTCCAGTTGGTTCAACTTTCATTAATTTTGCATTCATCCGATCTTGCATGAAATTTTTTAATATACCATTTTCAATTAAGACATTTCTTGATGTTGGAGTGCCTTCATCATCAATTGTTAATGATCCTCTTCGACTAGCAATTGTTCCATCATCAACAACAGTTACATTTTCATGTGCAATTTTTTGCCCTACCAAATTATGAAATGCTGATGTTTTTTTTCTATTAAAATCTCCCTCAAGACCGTGCCCGATAGCTTCATGTAAGATGATGCCTGGCCACCCTGGACCCAAAACAACTTTCATTTCACCTGCGGGAGCTGGTTTACTATCTAAATTGACTTCAGCCTGTCTAATTGCTTCATCGCATATAGTTTTCCAGTTATCGCTGCCAAGATAATTTTCATAATCCATTCTGCCACCGGTACCATAAGATCCTGTTTCTTTTTTTCCATTTCTTTCCATCATCACAGAAACATTAAATCTGACTAATGGCCTTTGATCTTTGTAAACTTGGTTATCAGATTTTATAATTTCTACTGATTGGTGTTCGCCAAAAAAAGATGCTGTCACTTGTTTTATATTTGGATTTTTTTGTCTTACATAATCATCTATTTTTTTTAAAAGCTCCACTTTTTCCTTAAAAGGTTTATTTTCTATTGGATCTTTGTCTTCATATAATTTTATATTTGTTCTTTTAGGATTACTTTGTTTTTGAACTTTATTTGAACCATTGTTCATGTTTGAAACCAAGTTTTGAGAAGCATCATTTAGAGATTTTTTTGATATAATATTAGAGTGACAAAATGCAGTTTTGTCATCCTGAACTGCTCTAAAACCAAAACCTAAACTTGAGTCAAAACTTGTATTTTTAATCTTACCATCATCTAATACGAGAGACTCACTTTTAGAATTTTCTAAGAATAGTTCACCATCGTCACAGTTGTTTAAGGTCTCCGATACAACTTGTTCAGCTTGCTGTTGAGAAATGTCAGAATTGTTAAAAAAGTCGCTCATATATTAGTGTTTTGTCAAAGTGTCGCAAAGTACAATTTAGATGTTTTTGCTATAAAAGCAAAATCAAAATCATGAAAAAACTGTATACTTTATTTTTTATTTTTACATCCTTTTCTGCGCAGGGAGCGCAACCCAAAGATTGGCAATTAGGTTTTCAGCCTGCGGTAACATCAATAATGCAAGACATAACTTGGATGCACAATTACATCTTATTACCAGTAATTATTGGAATAAGCGTATTTGTTTTATTCTTAATGTTATATTTAATGGTAAAATTTAGAGAGTCTAAAAACCCAACTCCATCTAAATCAACCCACAATGTTATGTTAGAAGTTTTATGGACTGTTATTCCATGCCTTATATTAGTCGTCATTGCAGTACCATCTTTTAAATTACTTTATAAAGAAGAAACTATTCCAAAAGCTGATGTAACCTTAAAAGCTATAGGATATCAATGGTACTGGGGTTACGAATATCCAGATGAAAAAATTGCTTTTGAGTCTGTGATGATTGAAGATAAAGATTTAAAACCTGGCCAGCCAAGACTATTGGCAACCGATACAAAAATTGTAGTTCCAGTAAATAAAGTTGTGAAAGTTCTAATTACATCTGCCGATGTAAATCACGCATGGGCTATGCCAGCCTTTGGAGTAAAACGCGATGCAATAAAGGGAAGAATAAATGAGACTTGGTTTAAGGCTGAGAAAGAAGGTGTTTATTATGGTCAGTGTTCAGAGCTTTGCGGGATTAAGCATGCGTTCATGCCAATAGAACTTCATGTTGTTTCAGAAGATAAATATGCCTCTTGGCTAGTTGAGGCAAAAAAGAAATATGCAATGGAAGATGATAATAATTCTAGAATTGTAAAAAAGAATAAAATTAAGGAGAAAATGTAATGTCAACATATACTGCATCTGCAGATCATGCGCATGATCATAACCCTACAGGTTGGAGAAGATGGTTACTATCAACAAACCATAAAGATATCGGAACACTTTATTTGTGGTTCGCATTAATTGCTGGAGTTATTGGTTTTACATTTTCAGTAATTATTCGTGCTGAGTTAATGTATCCAGGTGATGGAATTTTAGGTGGTAATTATCACTTATATAATGTTTTGGTTACTGGTCATGGCTTATTAATGATTTTCTTCATGGTAATGCCTGCAATGATTGGTGGATTTGGAAATTGGTTTGTACCAATTCAAATTGGTGCACCTGATATGGCTTTTCCTAGAATGAATAATATTTCTTTCTGGTTATTACCTACAGCTCTTATTCTTTTAATAGCTTCACTATTTGTTGAAGGCCCTCCAGGTCAAACTGGTGTTGGAGGAGGTTGGACAATTTACCCTCCGCTTTCTACAACAGCTCAACCAGGTCCAGCTATGGATTTAGCAATATTAAGTTTACACGTAGCTGGTGCTTCTTCAATTTTAGGAGCAATTAATTTCATTACTACAATATTTAATATGAGAGCTCCTGGGATGACTCTTCATAAAATGCCATTATTCGTATGGTCAATGCTAATTACCGCGTTCTTACTATTACTAGCTGTCCCAGTGTTAGCTGGCGGTATTACAATGTTATTAACTGATAGAAATTTTGGAACTGCTTTCTTTAATCCTGAAGGCGGTGGAGATCCAATTTTATTCCAACATTTATTTTGGTTTTTTGGTCATCCAGAAGTTTACATTTTAATTTTACCAGGCTTTGGAATGATCAGTCACATTGTGTCTACTTTTTCAAAAAAACCTGTTTTTGGATATTTAGGAATGGCTTATGCGATGGTCTCAATTGGTTTTGTAGGTTTTATCGTTTGGGCTCACCACATGTACACTGTAGGTATGGGGGCAGACACTCGAGCTTATTTCACTTTTGCAACTATGGTCATTGCAGTTCCTACAGGAATTAAAGTATTTTCATGGATAGCTACAATGTGGGGAGGTTCAATTAGATTTGATACTCCGATGCTTTGGGCTTTAGGATTTATCTTTTTATTTACAGTTGGAGGAGTTACTGGAGTAGTTCTGGCTAATGCAGGTGTAGATACTGCGCTACATGATACTTATTATGTTGTTGCACATTTCCACTATGTACTTTCGTTAGGTGCGGTATTCTCAATTTTTGCAGGTTTTTATTATTGGTTCGGTAAAATGTCAGGTTACGAAATTTCACCATTTTTAGGAAAGCTGCATTTCTGGTTAACTTTTATTTCAGTTAACTTGGTATTTTTCCCACAGCACTTTTTAGGCTTAGCAGGAATGCCAAGAAGATATGCAGATTATCCTGATGCTTATGCGGGATGGAATTATATTTCATCACTTGGATCTATGCTTTCAGTAGTAAGTTTAGTCGTATTTTTTGCTGCAGTTACTCACGCGTTTATGAGAAAGAAAGCTGTGGAAGCAAATTATTGGGGCGAAGGTGCAACAACATTAGAGTGGACTTTATCTTCTCCACCACCTTTCCATCAATTTAACGAGTTACCTAAAATTAAATAATTTGAAGTGTCTGCGAGAACAACTGAATTAAACAATACAACAGTAAGCTTCTCGCAGATTTTTATTTCCTTCTATGAGCTAATGAAACCAAGAGTGATGTCACTCGTAATTTTTACTGCTTTAGTCGGTTTAGTTATTGCTCCTGTAAAAGTAAATTTTTTAAATTCAGTTATTTCTCTTTTCTTTGTAGCAATTGGCGCTGGTGCGGCTGGAGCATTAAATATGTGGTATGAGTCTGATACTGATAAGTTAATGAGCAGAACTTGCCTTAGGCCTTTGCCATTAGGAAAGTTAAAGCAGGACCATGCTTTGTGGTTTGGCTTATCAATGTCAATTCTATCAATAATTGGACTTTATTCTTTTTCTAATTTTTTATCTGCTTTAGTATTAACTATTACAATCGGCTTTTATTTTTTTGTTTATACAGTTTGGCTTAAAAGAAAAACTCCTCAAAATATTGTCATAGGTGGAGCAGCTGGTGCTTTCCCACCAGTTATTGGATGGACTATCGCAACGAATAGTATTTCAATTGAACCAGTTATTTTATTTTTAATTATTTTTTTATGGACCCCATCTCATTTTTGGGCGTTAAGCCTATATAAAAATGAAGATTACAAAAATGCAGGCATTCCAATGCTACCAGTTGTAGCTGGAGAAAATTACACAAAAAAAAATATTCTAATTTATTCAGTTCTTTTATTTCCATTTACAATTTTGCCATACTTTTTAGGTTTTGCAGGAATAATAAATTTGATTACCGCAATAGGTTTTGGGTTTTATTATATTTATTTATCATATAAACTTTTTAAAGAAGTTGATAAAAAAATTTATGACAAGATAGCTACAAAAATTTTTGTTTTTTCAATTTTTTACTTATTCTTTATATTTTCAACTATCTTAATTGATAATTATCTCGGCATTTAAATGGATAAAAAAACTAAGAAAAAAAATTATATCACTCTTGGAATATTAGTTGTTATTATGATTTTTTTATTTTTTATTACAATTTATCAAATTGGCGTTTCACTAAAATAAGTGTCTAAAACCTTTAAAATCAATCCTAAATACTTAGTAGTATTAGTTATAGGGATGATAGGTTTATCTTTCGCTTCAGTCCCGCTTTATGATCTATTTTGTAGGGTTACGGGTTTTGGCGGAACTACTCAAAAGACTAACAAAGAGTCAAAGGTCGTTTTAGATAAAAAAATTAAAATAAGATTTGATGCGAATACCAGCCCTGATTTATCTTTTAACTTTAAACCTGCTAAAAATTTGAGTGAGGTTAAAATAGGAGAAGTTAATACTATTAAATTTTTAGTTGAGAATCAGCAACCTGAACCAGAAAAAGTGATATCAACTTTTAATACCAGCCCCCCAATTGTTGGTAAGTATTTTCAAAAATTGCAGTGCTTTTGTTTTGAAAAACAAACAATAAAACCCAATGAAATTAAAGAATTTACAGTCGCATATTATATAGACCCAAAAATTGTGGAAGATCCAGCGACGAAAGGAACCAGTGAGATAACTTTATCTTACAGTCTATTTAAAGTAAAAGATTGAGAATTATTATGGCAGTTGAAAAAAAACATGATTATCATTTAGTTGACCCAAGTCCTTGGCCAATTTTCTGTTCATTCGCAGCTTTAATTTTAGCAGTTGGTGCAGTTTATTATTTTACCTCTAAAAATTTATGGTTGGTTTATGTGGGGGCAGCAGTAACGCTATACGGTATGTTCATGTGGTTTAGAGATGTCATTAATGAGGCCGAGCATAATGGAGATCACACTCCAGTTGTTCAAATTGGCATGAGATATGGAATGATACTTTTCATTGTTTCTGAAGTCATGTTTTTTGTAGCATGGTTCTGGGCATATTTTGATGCAAGTCTTTACCCTGATGCAGTTGGCGGGTCAGTATGGCCTCCAAAAGGAATTGAAACATTGGACCCATGGCATATCCCTTTAATTAACACATTAATTTTATTATTATCTGGAACCACTGTAACTTGGGCTCATCACGCTCTATTAGAAAATGACAGAAAGAGTTTAAAACAAGGTTTAATTTTAACAGTTATACTAGGTGCAATATTTACAATGTTCCAAGCGTATGAATATGTGGTTGCGCCATTTAATCTATCATCAGGAATTTACGGAGCTACATTTTATATGGCGACAGGCTTCCATGGATTTCATGTGTTAGTTGGAACATTATTTTTATTAGTATGTTTATTCAGAGTAAATGCTGGACATTATAAACCAGATCATCACTTTGGATTTGAAGCAGCTGCATGGTATTGGCATTTTGTTGATGTTGTATGGCTATTTTTATTTGCTGCAGTCTACATTTGGGGCAGTTAAAATTTTCTGAAGTCCAAATTTTTTAATTTATTTACTTATTTTATAATTCTCATACTCTTTTCACTTGGGTCTTGGCAAGTTTATAGGCTTCAATGGAAAAATGAACTAATATCAGAAATATCAAAGTCATACTTAAAGCCATCTAAAAATTTTAGTTCTAATTCAGAATTATATTCTAAAGTTCAAATTACAGGAAAGATTCTTCATGAACCCATATTTGTTTACTCGCTGGGATCAAAAGGTAGTTATGGGTACGATGTATATTTGCCGATTGAAACTGTAGGTACAATTGTATTATCCAAGGCAGGCTGGTCACCAAAAAAATTTAAATTAGCTAAAAAGGACTTCGAAGACGTCAAAGTTTTTGATGCTATTTTATTAAAACCAAAAAGAAGAAATGCATTTACTCCTGATAATTCCACTGATCTTATTTTCTTTTTGGATATGTCAGTACTTGAGTTAAATTATAAAAAAAAACTATTTCCTCTAATTGCAGAAAATAATTCAAATCTTTTAAAAGAGTATAATCTAAAAAAAACAGAGAAAATTAAATTACCAAATAATCATTTGCAATATGCTTTAACATGGTACAGTTTATGCTTTGTGATAATTATAGCATTCTTAGTTTACAGAAAAAAAATATGAAATATTTTAGTACAAGAGACAAAAACTTAGATTTAACATTTAAAGAAATATTCTTTAAAGGTCTTTCGCAAGATGGAGGTTTATTTTTACCAAAAAATATTCCAGTTATCTCATCTTCAGATTTAAAAAAGTTTAGCAATTATAATTTTCAAGAAATGAGCTATGAAATATTTAGCTTATTTGTAGGTGATACATTTTCTCAAGATGAATTAAGATCTATAATTGATAAAGCATACGCAACTTTTCGAAATGATAATATTGTAGACATCAAAAAGCTTGATCACATCTCTTTTGTCCAGCTTCATCACGGACCAACACTGGCATTTAAAGATATTGCCATGCAAGTTCTAGGACAAATGTATGAGTTTCTT
The DNA here is from genome assembly GCA_022763425.1 of Pelagibacteraceae bacterium. Lineage (GTDB taxonomy): Bacteria > Pseudomonadota > Alphaproteobacteria > Pelagibacterales > Pelagibacteraceae > HIMB114. Next base: position 448,032 of record JALEGD010000001.1, read on the forward strand.
TTAAAGGAGACAAATCAAAAAATTAATCTTGTTACTGCAACATCTGGAGATACAGGAGCAGCAGCTATTGATGCAATTCAAAATAAAAAAAATATTAACATTTTTGTTTTACATCCGGATAATAGAATTTCTGAGGTCCAAAGAAAACTCATGACTACCTATGATGCAAACAATGTTTTTAATATAGCAATCAAAGGTAGTTTTGATGATTGTCAAAAAATCGTTAAGGACATGTTTGTCGATAAAGAATTTTCAAATCATATTAATATGTCTGGTGTAAACTCTATAAATTGGGCACGTATTATCGCGCAAATAGTTTATTATTTTTATATTTTTTACAAATGTAACAAAAAAGACTCTATTGTAGTTTCAGTTCCCACAGGAAATTTTGGAGATGTTTACGCAGGATATGTAGCAAAACAGATGGGCTTAAACATAAAAAATCTAATCGTTGCAACAAATCAGAATAATATTTTAGAACGCTGTATTAAAAGCGGTGAATATAAGCCTTTAGAAGTTGTTGGATCTATATCTCCTAGTATGGATATTCAAGTTGCTAGTAATTTTGAGAGAATTTTATTTTATTTATGTAAACAAAATTCTGATGAACTAAGTAATTTAATGAATGATTTAAAAACTAAAGGATTTTTTAATCTTTCACAAACTCAGTTAAAAAATTTACAAAAGGATTTTTCAGCAAGTAGCTGCAGCGAAGATGAAACTCTTGAGATTATAAGAGATATTTATAACAAACATAAATATATTATTGATCCTCATACTGCGACTGCTGTCAAACCACTAAATCAAGAAAATTATAAAGATGATGAGTGTTTTTGTTTTGAGACCGCACACCCATCAAAATTTCCGCTTGCAATTAATAAAGCTATTAATGAATTTCCTAATTTGCCCAATGAATTCAATGGGATCGATAACAAAATAGAAAAATTTGATATTCTAGATAATAATATAAATACTGTTAAAGAATATATTTTAAAAAAAATTTAATTCTCAACTTCAGATCTAGCTAACTCATCTGCCATATTATTATATTGATTATTGGCATGTCCCTTTACCCAATTCCACTGTACATTCTTTTCAGAATTTAATTGATCTAATTCATTCCAAAGATCTTTATTTTTTACATCTCGTTTGTTTGCTGTTTTCCAGCCGTTTTTTTTCCAATTCGAGATCCATTTCTCGATACCATCTTTAGTATATTTTGAATCTGTATAAATTTCTAAATCTTTACCTTTAACGTATTTGAGAGCAGATATCACAGCAGTTAGTTCCATTCTGTTATTTGTAGTATTATCTTTCGAGCCAGAAATTTTCTCAATTTTTTCACCATCTAAGATTATAGCGGCCCAACCTCCACGACCAGGATTTCCAGAACACGCTCCATCAGTATAAATTTTAATCATATAAAGTTTTATGTAAATTCTTATAAAAATAATCCATTTTAATTAAATATTCGCGTGGATCTTTTTTCCTAACCTCTGCATTTTTGGGTGTATTTTTTAAATCATATAATCTTGTTACAAAAAATCGAATAGCTGCACCAAGACATAGTATATTAAGTGATCTTAATTCTTTATTACTTATTTTTTTGATAGACAGGTATCCTTGTAAAAGTTTTTTTATTTTTAATTTATTAATATTATTTTGATTAAAACAGAATGCATTAATACATACTGCAAGTTCATACAAATAAGGACTGTTACATGAAAAATAAAAATCTATAAAACCAGAAAATTTATCATTTTTGAAAAAGATATTATCCGGAAATAGATCTGCATGTATTATCCCACTAGAAAGTTTTCTCGGTTTATATTGTTTATATATTTTTAGATACTTTTTTAATTTTTTTGAATAATTAGGGTAATTTTTTTTAGTTTTATTAAATATTTTTACCCACTCATTATAACCAAGAGTATTTTTTCTTTTAAGTTTTATCCGTGACGAAATTTGATGAAATTTTGCAATTTGTTTTCCTACATTTAAACAGTTTTTGTATGAAAGCTTTCTTTTTGACTTTCCATCTAGAAAAGACACAATAATTGCTGGTTTATTATTAATTTTAAAGATTGATCTATTATTTTTATTTCTAATAGGTTTTGGGCATTTAATTTTTTTTTTGTTTAGTGCATCCATTAAATTAACAAAGAATGGTACATCTTGTTTACGAACACGCTTTTCAAAAATCGTAAGTATTAATTTTTGTTTTGATGTTTTGATAAAGTAATTAGTATTTTCTATTCCTTCTTTGATGCCATGAAATTTTTCTAATTTACCGATATCATAATTATGAATAATTTTTTTTATGTCGATTAATTTTAATTTTGTAAATACAGCCATTTTTTATTTTACATTTTTAAATTTTAGCATAGGTATGTATAGACTTATGGATAAAAAAGTTAAACAACCGATTCAAGTAAATCTTGATAAAGATCGTGTATATTTTTGGTGCACCTGCGGGCTATCAGACAAACAACCAATGTGTGATGGATCACACAAAGGTAAGTCAGAAAAAAAATCTCAAAGTTTTAGAGTTGAAGAGACTAAGGAGTATTATCTTTGTACATGTAAATTAACAAACAACCCACCATATTGTGATGGTTCACATAATTCTTAAAAATATTATTAATTAATATTTTTCAATTTTTCTATAGATTGTTTAACTTTAGAAAGATTAATTTCTTCTTGTTTTTTACTATCTAGATTTTCAGTTAAAACCTTTTCGACAGTTTCAAGAGCAACCTTTGTTGCCACTTTTTTTACTTGATTAATTGCATCATTTTTAGCTTGTTCAATTTTATTTTGAGCTGCTTTTTCTTTATTTTCTAAAGAAATCTTCATTTTTTCTAACGAAGCTGAAATTTCATCGTCACTTATTTTTTGAGCTTTAGCCAAAATATTTGAATTTTCTTCATCAGATTTTTCTAATTTACTTTTTGCCTCACTTAGAAGTTTTTCACTATTTGATTTCAACTCCTCTGCTTCATTAATTTTATTTTTTAATTCATTTATTTTATTATCAATTTGTCCCAACACAATTTGTGGAACTTTTTTAAAGACTAAAAGAAGCACAAAAAGAAAAAATGCGATAGCTACCCAAAAGCTTGCATCAAACATTTAATTTAATTCTCCCATTTTCTTTTTGCTGATATCTTCAATCTTTTTAATAATAATGTTTTGATCAATTTCATCATTAAGTGAAAGCTCTTTAAGTAATTCTCCAGATACTTGACTTGCAATCGTTTGCACATCTTTAATTGAATTAGATTTAAAACTTTGTATTTCTTTTTCTGCTTTCTCAGTAAGTTCTGAAATGTTTTTATCTAATTCGTTCTTTTTTTTATCAAACTCAGCATTTAATTTTTTTCTTCCGTTAGTGATAATTTCTTGAGCTTCTTTTTTTGAATTAGAAATTAATTCTTTATATTCATTATTTAATTTTTCAGTTTGCTCAGCTAGAGTTTTTGCTTCATCTACCAGATCACTTACGTAATCATTTCTTTGTTCAATACTTTCAGAAAGTCTTGGAAAAACTATTTTAGATATAACAATATACAGGCCTCCAAATGTTATAATTAACCAAAAAATTTGAGGCACCCAACTATTTGGATCAAGTTGAGGCATTCCACCGCTTTCAGCAGCAAAAGCTGCTGAAGAGGCAAAAATTGAAAATATTAAAACCCTTAACATTAAAAATTATTTAAAATGCAAATAAGATAATTAATGCAACAACTAATCCAAATAATCCTGTAGCTTCTGCTAATGCGAAACCAAGTAATAAATTTGGAAATTGTTTTTGAGCCGCTGATGGATTTCTAATTGCTGCAGAAAGGTAATTACCAAAAATAGTACCAATACCCACGCCTGCTCCAGCTAATGCTATCGCTGCAAGTCCTGCTCCAATTAATTTTGCTGCTGCTACTTCCATTTTTTCCTCCTTTGTTAATGATGTAAATTAAGCGCATCATTTAAATAGATGCATGTTAAAATTGCAAAAACATACGCTTGAAGAAAAGCAACAAGTATCTCCAAGCCAGTTAATGCAACAGAAAAACCTAATGGCAACCAACCACCTACTAAACCTAAACTAATCACAAAACCACCAAATACCTTCATCATAGTATGACCAGCCATCATGTTTGCAAAAAGTCTTACTGACAAACTTACAGGTCTACTTAGGTAAGATATCACTTCAATTACAACTATAATTGGAAGCAATACTACCGGTACTCCTGAAGGTACAAATAATTTTAAATATCCAAAGCCATGTTTAACAAAACCTATAATTGTAACACCTATAAAAATAAAAATTGCTAGTGCAAAAGTTACAATAATGTGACTTGTAACCGTGAACGAGTAGGGGATCATTCCAATCATGTTACAAAATAATACAAAAAGAAATAAAGTTAAAATAAATGGAAAATAAGGTCTCGCCTTACTGCCCGCAGTTTCAGAAATCATTTTTGCTACAAATTCGTAGGCCATTTCAGCTAGCAACTGTAGCCTTGATGGTACTAATGATTTTTTTTTTGTCGCAAATATAAATAATAAAGAAATTGTAGCTACTGTTATTACCATAAATAAACTTGCATTACTGAATGAGATATCAAAGTTTCCTATTTCTATCTTTGGGCCAATGGTTTTGACCTCGAACTGATTCATTGGATTTGCCATAAAATTTAGTCTTTATTAATCATTTTAGAAGATCGCACAACATTAAATATGCCTGCAACTGATCCGATAATAAAAAAAATTATTATAAAAACTGGCGTAGTTTCAAGCCATTTATCAACATAAAATCCTATGAAGCTTGCGACAAAAACAGCAGCAACAAACTCCGTACCCATTTTCATTGCAATCCCAAGAGGACTGGCATTTTTTTCTTTGATTTCTTTTTCTTTTAACTCTGATTGAATTTCTTTAACTTTGTCTTTTAATTCTTTGAGTTCCATTAATTAATTTATGCTACTAATTCTTCAGCCTTGTCTAAATTAACAGCAACTAACTGGCTTACACCTCTTTCGGCCATAGTAACTCCGTATAATCTATTCATTTTTGACATGGTAAGCGCATGGTGTGTTATGATTACAAATTTTGTATCTGTAAGTCTTGTAAGTTCTTCTACCAATCCATTGAACCTAGTGACGTTAGCGTCATCTAGAGGTGCATCAACTTCATCCAAGACACATATTGGAGCAGGATTAATCAAAAATACGGCAAAAATTAATGCAAGCGCTGTTAAAGCTTGCTCACCACCAGATAATAGTGTGATCGATTGAAGTTTTTTACCTGGTGGACTGACTAAAAGTTCAAGACCTGCTTCTAGAGGATCATCGGACTCTATTAATTCTAATCTTGCATTTCCACCTGCAAATAACTTTGTATATACATCATTAAATTTTCTATTAACTTTTTCAAAAGCATCTAACAATCTTTCACGTCCTTTTTGGTTTAAATCATTGATACTTGACTTAAGTTTTTGAAGTCCATGAACTAAATCTTTTCTGTCATTCATCATTTTATCTATTTTATCCTGCAGTTCTTTAGTTTCGTTGTCTGCTCTCAAATTTACTGCACCCATTGACTCTCTACTCTTTTTTAGAAGGTCCAAATGATTTTGGGCATCTTCTATTGATAATTGATTTAGATTTTCAATTTTTGAAAAATCAGCAATGCCATTTAAATCTATATTAAAATCAATTAAACTTTTTTGCTGCAATTCTTTGAGTTTAGATCTTAAACCTTCAATAATTGTTTGTGATCGCACTCTAAACTCAGTTTTTTGCAGTGTACTTTCGTTAATTTTTTTTAAAGCTAAATTTAACTCATTAATTTTATTTTCTTTAATAATGAGATTTGACTTTATACCCTCAATATCCTCTTCTATATTTTTAATATTCTGTTGATACGAACCTCTTTTTTCTGCAATTTGTCTTGGTTTATCTTCTTCTTTTTCTAATCCATTTTCTAAAGAGTTAACTTTTTCTTTAAGCTCACCTAGTTTATTTGTTGAATTTTCTTTTAAATCTCTCCAGTTTAGAATTTCTTTATCAATATTATTTAGCCTTTCTTTTCTTTTGATTGCTTCTTGCTTTACTAAATCATATTTACCAAATCTTGATGCATATTTTTCCTGTTGATTTTCAATATTTTCAAATTCTTTGTTAAATTCTTGTTGAATAGCATCTTCATTGATTTCCTCTTTATTTTTAACAATATTAATTAGTTTATTAAAAAAACTTTTAAGAGCTTCTTTTGCTTTATTTAGTTGATTTAAAGAATCCTTGTAATCGTCTGTTGCTGCTTTCTCAATTTCATAATAATTTTTTTCAACTTCAGCAATATCATTTCTTTCTTTAATAAGCCTCTCTTCATTATTGGTTGAATTTGCTATGATTTCTTTTTCTCTGCTAATATCCGAATAAGTTAATTTTATATCTTTTTTTATTTTTTCAATTTCAATTTTGACTCTTTCCTCATCTTTATTGATTTGATCAAATTCAATTTTTAATTTTTGCAAATTTGAGCTTAACTCATTTGATTTAATATTTATTGGTTGTATTTCAGCTTTAAGTTTTTCAATTTCATTCTCATTAAAGTTTTTTTCAATGTTTACAGCGCTTATTTCGTCTTCAAATTCATTTAGCTTATCTTTGTTTTCTTCAATTTCTTTTTCAACTTGGATAGAATTTAAAAGTATAATAGCTGCTTCATATCTTCTAATTTCATCTGAAATTTCTTTATATTTTGATGCCTCTTCTGCTTGCTTGACTAAATTCTTAAGTTGGTTTTCTGTTTGCTTCATTAAATCGTCAGCTTTTTTTAAATTATTCTCAGCTGCATTTAATCTTAGCTCTGCTTCATGTCTTCTGGCGTGTAATCCCGCAATACCTGCCGCTTCTTCTAATATTGCTCTTCGATCAGTCGGCTTTGCAGTTATTAAAGCTCCGACACGTCCCTGACTAACCATTGATGGAGAATGTGGTCCAGTAGATAGGTCGGCAAAAACAATTTGAACATCTTTGGCTCTAACTTCTTTACCGTTAATATAATATTTTGAGCCTTTATCTTTTTCTAACTTTCTTTTTATTTCTATTTCTGGAATGCCTTTAAATTGTACAACATCATCGTTATTTTCAAGTTTTATAGAAACTTCACAAATATTTTTTGACGGTCTATTAGATGTCCCATTAAAAATAACATCTTCCATTCCAGATCCTCTCAAACTTTTAGCAGAAGTTTCACCCATTACCCATCTAAGAGCTTCAACAACATTTGACTTACCACAACCATTTGGTCCAACTATTCCAGTGAGACCTTTTTCAAAATAGAAATTGGTTTTATCAGCAAATGATTTAAATCCAGAGACTTCTATTTCTTTAAATTTCATTTATTAAAGTAGCTTATCTATATATTTTTCAAGTTCTTTTGTGGAACCTTTAAATTTTTTTTCATTTATAATTAAAGTTGGTGTAGCGTCTATTTCATATTTTGATTGTGCTTTTATTCGACTTTGTAAAACAGCATCTTCATTCTTTTTATTTTTTAAACAATCTTGAAAATCTTTCCCTTGCAGCCCGAGTTTACTGGTTATTTTTTCAATGTTTGATTCTAACTCCTTTAGAGTTTTTGCAGTTGTCCATTGTGGTTGCGTTTTATAAATTTCATCTAAATAGGATTTTTGCGCTTCTAAAGGCAAACATTTTTGAATTTGAGCAGCTTTTAGACCAGATAAATCTAAAGGAAAGTCTATTAGCTTAATCAATACTTTCTCATTTAATACATATTTTTCTAATAATTTTGGCAAAACATTTAAATGGAAATCTGCACAGTGAGGGCAGGTAAGAGATGAAAAAACTTTTATAACTATTTTGGGCTCTGGATCTAATTTACCATAATACGGAAAGTCATCATTAGCATTTGCTGACATTGCAAAAAATGCAATAAAGATACATATTAATATTTTATTTTTTATCATTACTAAAATTCTTAAGTTTATTTTTTAACTCTTCATCATTTAATGAATCTATCAAATTTTCCATTTTTTTGTTTAATTTTAAACCCTTTTTGACACCTTGTGGACTCTTGTTTTCTTTAATGTTTATTAAAATTTTACTTGCAAACTTAAACCCCAAAAAAGAGTTAACCTTTTCTATAATCTCGTCTCTAGAGTAATCAACATCGATAAGATAGTTTCTATCTACTTTTAAAAAAATAGAATTTTCACTATTATATTTTTGAACTTTAACTAATTCACACTTTTTGGATAGATTTTCACCAACTATTTTTTTCCAAGATTTTTTAAGATTTTCATAATTACTTGTTGGGTGGTTTTTAATTAATTTCTTCAAATTTTCTGGTAATAAAGTGTGAATAGGTTTTAAAGTACTAAAAGATCTATTTTTTTTCATTTTGTTATGCACTCATCAATATCAAAAAAAATTTTAGCTTGGTATCAAAAATATCAAAGAGATTTACCTTGGAGAAAATATAAAAATCAAAAAGATAGGCATTATAAAGTTTTACTTAGTGAATTCATGCTGCAGCAGACTCAGGTAAAAACGGCATTGCCTTTTTTTAACAACTTCTACAAGAAAATTAATTCTTTGGAAAAACTTTCTAAAATAAGTCAGGCAAAAGTAAATAAATTGTGGCAAGGTTTAGGTTATTATAGACGAGCAAAATTTTTATTAGAAACATCAAAGATTATTAAAAAAAAATATAATTATAAACTTCCAAGCCAATATGAAGATTTGATAGCTTTACCTGGTATCGGAGACTATACCGCAAAAGCAATATTATCAATTGCGTTTGACAAAAATGAAATTGGAATAGATGGGAATGTAGAAAGAGTTGTTACTAGAATTTTTAATATTTCCGGTAAAAAAAAAATTTTAAAGTATGTTGAGAGATTAAAAGTTGAAAAAAAATCCAGTTTTTTAATGCAAGGTTTAATGGAGCTTGGTGCACTAATTTGCAAACCAAAATTACCGTTATGTAGTGATTGCTTTTTAAATAAAAATTGCAAATATTCATCAAATAAAAAATTTAATCTAGACAAGAAAGTAAAAGCAGAAAAAAAAATAAAAAAATTTATAGCTATTATTTTTCGTAAAAATAAAAAAATATTGTTGAGACATGAAAAAAATCTTGGTCCATTAAAAGAGTTTTTGAATGTACCTTTGGTTCCCGAGATATCACAAGAGGGTCGTAATTATAAAAAAATTCTAAAGGAAAATAAAAATTATCAAAATCTTGGTATATTAAATATATCTATATCAAATTTTAAGGCAGAAATATTATGTCTTGAAACAAAGAAAATGATAAAAGTTAATCGTCCATATTATTTTATGAATGCTACAGAGCTAAAAAGTAAATTTATTTCCAGCTTTTTAAAAAAAATATTAAAAAAGATTAAATTTATAAAATGAAAAAAGTAGCTATAGTTGGAGCAGGAATTTCAGGGTTAGTACTGGCATCATTTTTAAAGAAAAATGACAACTATCAAATTACAATTTTTGAAAAAGATATAATCAATAATAAAAATATAAATGGAATTCAAATCTCACCAAATGCCTTACACATTTTAAATAGTTTGGATTTTGATCGACTCGATCAAACTAAATTTTATTCAGTTAAAGGAATTAATTTTTTTGATATTTTCGAAAAAGAAAAAATAGCCTCAATGAAATTTAATTATTTAAATTCAAATCAATATTTAACTATGAATAGATCAGATTTAATTGACTTTTTAATTAAAAACTATTCTTTAGAAAAAAATATAATTAATAAAAGTGTATCCGAAATCATTCATAATAGAGTCATTTTGAAAGATAAATCTGATTTCGAATTTGATATTATTGTTGTTGCTGACGGTATATTTTCAAAATTAAGGCCTGCATATGTAAGACCATTATACTCTGGTTTCTGCGCGTATAGAGGTTTTTTTTCTAATTCTGTACAGGAGGAATATATCAATCTTTTAATGGGTAAAAATTTTCATTTGGTAACTTATCCAATAGATCAAATGAAAAATAATTCGTTCACTCTAGTTTCAAAAACAAAAAAAAATCCTGATGATGATAATTATAATAATTTAGCTACAAACTTTAATGAAATGTTTCAGGATCTACTACCAGAAAGATTTAAAAAAGTTTGTATTTGTGAAAATATAAAATCGTGGCCAATTTACTCATTAAATAAAATATTTCATGGAAATGATAACACTTTTTTTATTGGCGACTCTGCTCATGGATTTATTCCATCTAGAGCACAAGGAGCTGCACAGGCTATAGAAGATTCATTTGCTTTGTATAAAATTATTTCGAGCAAGAATTTATCAGTTAGACGGTTTTCTAAATTAAGAGTAGATAGGGTAAAAAAAATTAAAGAAAAATCTGAAAATAATTTATTTATTTTTCATCAAAGTTTATTGATTAACAGATTAATAAGAAATTTTATTATTAGAATAATTTGTAAATATAAATTTTTGACGAAAAAATTTAACTCTTTTATATTTGATTATAAAATTGAAAGAAATCTATAAAGAACTTCTAATTTTTTTTCTTAAATAATCAATCGGCTCAAGCTTACCTTCAATATTGAAATGCCAGTATGACCATCCATTGCAAGACGGCATTCCTTGAATTTCAGCGCCAACTTTATGAATAGACCCTTGAATTTTGTTGCAATATATTGAACCATCCGACATTACCTTTGCTTTGTATCTCTTTTTTAAATCAAATAAGTTTAAACCAGGTTCTACGATACCTGTCTCTACCAAGTATCCAAAAGGAATTCTTTTTTCTTTCTTTTTATTCGTCATAGGAATATTGAAATTTTCATCAACCTCTTTAATTCTTTTAATTCTTTGTTCAGCTGCCTTGAAATATTTTTTATCTTTTTCTATACCTATAAAGTTTCTTCCTAATTTTTTTGCCACTGCTCCAGTTGTTCCAGTTCCCATGAAAGGATCTAAAACAATGTCATTTTTGTTACTTGCACAAAGTAATACTCGATAGAGAAGAGCTTCTGGCTTTTGAGTTGAATGAATCTTTTTATTTTTAGATGTTATTCTCTCTGATCCATTACATATTGGAATATCCCAATCAGACCTTAGTTGTTTATCTTCATTAAAAGTTTTCATTGAATGATAGTTGAAAGTATATTTTGATTTTTCAGATTTTGCTGCCCATATTAATGTTTCATGGGCATTTGTGAGTCTAGTACCTTTAAAATTAGGCATCGGATTTCTTTTGTTCCAAATGACATCGTTTAAAATCCAATAGCTATTATCTTGTATTAATTTTCCAACTCTAAAAATATTATGATAACTACCTATGACCCAAATAGATCCATTTTTTTTTAAAATTCTTTTGCATTCTTTCAACCAACTATTTGTAAAATCATCATATGTTTCAAAAGAATCAAATTTATCCCAGTAGTCATTTACTGCAGATACTTTAGAAGCATCAGGTCTGAAAAGTTTATTTTTTAACTGAAGATTATATGGAGGATCAGCAAAAATTAAATCTACACTTTCAGATTCGATTTCTTTAAGCTTATCCAAACAATCTTGATTATATAATTCTGTAAAAGTCATATTTCAACTGGAGGTAGAATAGACTAAATATACTTCTTTTTGTCAATGACCTTCAATTATCAAATAGTGTTAAAGTTTTTTATAGACTCAATATTTTGTGTATTGGAGCAAATGATTTTCGATGGTGAACTGTAATACCGTGTTCTTTAATAGCCTGTAAATGTTTTTGAGTACCATAACCTGAATTTGTATCCCATGAATATTGAACAAAATTCTTTGAGAGTTTTGACATTATTTGATCTCTGTACACTTTTGCAATTATAGAAGCCGCAGCAATCGATGGGTATTTAGCATCACCCTTGATTTTTGTAATTATATTTTGGTTTGTTTTATCGAATGACCAAGGGCCATCTACTAGTATTTTATGGTCTTTCGGCAAATCAAATTTGTCAACTGCTCGTTTCATTGAAATTAGCGAAGCCTGAAGAATGTTAATTTTATCAATTTCATCTACTTCAGCTATACCTAATTTAAATTTACTTTTTGTTTTTAATATTTCAAAAACTTTCTCTCTTTTAACTTTGGATAATTTTTTAGAATCATCAAGGCATTTATAATCGAAATCTAAAGGTAAAATTACAGCTGCAGATACTACAGGGCCCGCGAGCGGGCCTCTGCCAACTTCATCAACTCCAACAATAAAATTAGATATTTTTTTTTCTTCTAAGATGCTCAGCACAAATTTTGTTCGATAATCTTTTGTTTTAAATTTTTTAAATCTTCCCACGATGCTTTTTTCTGCGAGGGTTGTCTAAGCAAAAAAGCTGGATGATAGCTCGGCAAGCAATCATATTCATTATTGCTTATTTTAATTTTATTCCAATGACCCCTTGATTTAGTGAGTGACTGAGTATTTTCAAAAAAAAAATTAAATGTCACAGATCCTAAAATAAAAATAATTTTTGGATTTATTATTTTAATATGGTCAAATATTATGGACCTGTAGTTTTTAATTTCGACAGGACCTAATTTCTTATTATCTTGCAATCTAAAATTTATAATATTTGTAAGATATACTTTGTTTCTATCAAGATTAATCGCCATTAGCATTTTATCTAAAAGCTCACCAGATTCACCAGAAAATGGTTTTCCATTAATTTCATCAGAAACTCCAGGCGCATCACCAATAATCATTATTTTAGATTTTGAATTTCCATCAGAAAAGACAATTTGATCTTGTTTTTTATTATAGAAGTCTTTTAAGTTATTAATTTTTTTTTTTAAGTCATTTAAAGTTAGACAACTATTGCTGATTTTTTTATTAAAAATAACTCTGTCATAAACACCCGATGATTGATAGAAATCAAAGATATTTTTATTTTGCATCATAATCATGAACTTAAAAAAATTTTTAATAATTTGTAGTATTTTATTTGCATTATCCACTATTGAGGCAACAGCTTTTATTTTTAAAAATAAAACAATTATTCACTCAGATGATTATATTAAAAATTATTTGTATGGTTCAATTTTATACGATGAAAATAAACACAACTTGGCAGCGAAAAACTTAGACAAAATAAATGAGCTGACAGGACGACATATTGAATATGACATTAAATATATAAGTTCTTTAGTAATTAATGGCAAACTAGGTGAGGCTGCGAAAATAGTATCTGAAACTGAAAGAGTATATTCCGATATTTTCTTATTTGATTTTATAAAATCAGTTAATTTTTTGAAGCAAAAAAAATACGAAGTTGCGCTGTCAGAAATAAAAAAAATCAAAAGTAATGACCCGCTTTTTAAAGAATTTCAAAATTCTCTAATTTTTTGGATAAAAATTCAAGATAAGAAAAAAAACAGATTAAATGAAATTAAAGAATATAAATCTAGATATTTAAGCATAGGTTTAATAAATAAATTTTTATCTTCTTACTACTTGGGGAACTTAAAGCTTTATAATGATTATAATAGCAAAGTTCTAAATTCTAATGGATTGATACGGTATCAAATTTTTTCAGCATGGAATGAAAAAAAAATTAGCAATCATAAAAAAGCTATAGATATTTTAGAAACTGCATTAACCAAAAATGATAGAAATTTACTTTTAAAACAATCAATCATAGACTTTAAAAAAAATAATAATCAGATTTTATCTTTTTATGATCTAAAAAAATTTGATGATAATATTTCAGAAATTTTTTATTTATTTTCAAATCTATATAAGCAAAGAGATGATGAATTTTCAAACTTACTACTATCATTATCATTAGAGTTTAATGATAGATTTTTATCAAATCATCTTGCTTCTTTTGAAAACCATTTATCTGATAGCAAATCTAAAAATTTTAACTACTTATTAGTAAGTAAACTAAAAAATATTGGATCAGAGTATAGGTGGTATATTGATTATCAAATTGCAATACACGAAGAAAAAGAAAACATAAAATTTTTAGAAAAATCAATAGTTGCTGATGATTTATTTTTAAAAGATAAATATTTTGATTTAGCAAATTTTTATAGAATTAAAAAAAACTATCAATTAGCGCTAAATTATTATGATAAAATTGAAAAACTTAATTTAGATCTTGATTGGACTTTTTATTATTTTAAAGGAATTTGTCATGAGAGATTGAATATGTGGGATATGTCTGAAAAAAATTTAAAAAAATCTATTTCTCTATCACCTAAGCAATATTCCGTAATTAACTATTTAGCATATAGTTGGCTCGAGAGAGAAAAGAATATTGATGAAGCAACTGAAATGTTGGAAGATGCAGTTAAATTAAGCAAGTGGGAATTAGGTTACATTATAGACTCATTAGGTTGGGCTTATTTTTTACAAAAAGATTTTGATAAAGCTGAAAAATTATTAAAAATTGCTTATGAAAAAACACCATCAGAAAGCGAGGTCTATGATCACTATGGAGATGTTTTGTGGGTACAGAATAAATTTTTACAAGCGCGTTACGTTTGGAAAAATGCATTAAATTTAGAAAATATTGATCCTGAGAGAGAAAAAAGAATAAAAGATAAAATTGTAAATGGGTTAAAAATTAGTGAATAAAATTAAATCATTTGCCAAGGTAAATTTATTTTTAAAAGTTGTCGGAAAATCTAAAAATTATCATAATCTCTATAGTTTAATTTCTCAAATAAACTTATTCGATGAAATATCAATTCAAGAAACATCAGCAAAAAAAAGTAAATTTTTATTTACAGGACCTTTCAAAATTAAATCAGAAAAAAACACTATTTCAGATTTGATTTATTTAATGAAAAAAAAATTTTTATATTTAAAAGATAAAAACTTTATTGTACGAGTAAAAAAAAATATACCAAATGGCTCTGGACTGGGTGGAGCATCCTCAAATGCAGTGACTGTTTTTAAATATTTAAAAAAAAAATATAAACTAAAAATCTCATATAAAGAGAGTCTTAAATTATTAGCAAAAATTGGAAAAGACTGCCCTTTATTTATTGATAATAAAGTAAAATTAATAAAATCTTCAGGGGAAAGATATGTAAAATTTCATCATAAGTTAAACTTAACATTACTTATAATTTTTCCAAATCAATCCATCTCAACAAAAAAAGTTTTTAACAAATTAAACAAATTTTCAAAAATTAGTATTAATAAAAAAATTAATTTGGCAAAAAAACTCTCATTAATAAATTTATGCAAACTTTATAAAAATGATTTATTTGCTCCAGCATCTAGAATTTCAAAAAAAATTATAGATTTGAGTAAAATACTAGATAAACTTGATAGCATCTTATATTATTCAATGACTGGAAGCGGTTCAGCTTTTTTTGTTATTTGCGATACTAAAAAATCACTTTTAAATATTCAAAAAATGATTAAAAAGCAGAAAAAAGCTTTTTGGACTACAATAGCTAAAACAATTTAATTGTTAAATTAATTGGGGCATAGCCAAGCGGTAAGGCAGCGGTTTTTGGTACCGCCATTCCTAGGTTCGAATCCTAGTGCCCCAGCCAACAAAAATGATTTCTAATCTTATAAAATTGAATGAATATGAGGAAGCGAAAAAGGTCTTTCATATAATTAATTCAGAAGAAGAAGATGTTGTATGTTTATTTGTTGGCGGATGTGTAAGAGATTTGCTTTTTGGTAAAGAACTTTCTGATATTGATTTTGCAACTTCATTAGAGCCTGAGCAAGTAAAAAATAAACTCAATAAATCTAATATTACTTACGATGACACATTTGAAAAATATGGTTCTATAAAAGTATTTATCAATAATAAATTTTTTGAAGTTAATACTTTAAGAAAAGATTTTAATGAAGATGGCAGGCACGCAAGTGTAATGTTCACCAAAGATTGGAGACAAGATGCGCTTAGACGAGATTTTACAATTAATTCTATTTATTGCGATCTAGATGGCAGGGTTTATGATCCTTTTAAAGGTGTTGATGATATAAAAAATGGATATATAAAATTTATTGGAGATCCAGCCAAAAGAATTAAGGAAGATTATTTAAGAGCTTTAAGATATTTTAGATTTCATATCCAATTTTCAAAACATGATCATGAAGAATATGTCTTAAAATATATTAGCCAAAATCAAGATAATATAGAGAATTTGTCCAAAGAGAGATTAATTGGCGAAATGAGTAAAATCTTAATAAGTGGACTTGGTTATAAATTGTTTTCAAATAATTTTTCTAAAGATCTTTTTTTATCAGTTTATAAAGGAATAAAATATTTAACACGCCTAGAATTCAAAAGAAAAAAAAGAATTTTAAAAAAAGACGTTGATTGGGTAGTTTTAATATCGCTATTGTTAATTGACCAAACAAGAAATTTTGAAAGATTTGTAAAAGATTTTCATTTATCAAATGAAATTAAAAATCGTTTAAATAATCTTCAATTGCAATTTACTTTTAAAACAACAGATACAATTGAAAAAATTGAAAATTTAAAAAAAGCTGTGTTAAAATATGGAGTTGCATCAGTTATTGATTTTATTCATTTTCAATATTTGGTTAATGAAAAATATCACTATGATTTATACGAGAGTAATCTTAAAGTTATAAAGGAAACAAAACCTCCAGAATTTAAATTTGATGCAAATATACTTATCAAAAAAGGTTTTAAAGAAGATGCAAATTTAGGGAATGCAATTAATTTTTTAAAGCAAAGGTGGGTAGCAAATAATTATGAAATTAGAGATAAGGATATAGATGACGCCATTCAATTATTTAAATAATTAAATATATTGAACATTTGTTATTTCAAAATTTTTTTCACCAGAGGGAGTTTTTATCTCAGCAAATTCTCCTTTAGTTTTTCCAATAAATCCTCTTCCCATAGGTGATTGATAAAATAAAAGACCGTTCTTTACGTCGGCTTCATCTTTGCCAACTATTTTATACTTACTTTCTTTGTCAGTTTCTAAATCCTTGACAGTGATGGTTGCACCAAAAATTACTTTATCGTCTTTTTTTAATTTAGTAACATCAATGACATTTGCTGTAGCGATAGTTGTTTCAAGCTCTTTAATTCTTCTTTCGTTCAAACCTTGCTCTTCTTTTGCTGCATGATATTCAGCATTTTCTTTCAAGTCTCCATGAGACCTTGCTTCAGCAATCGCTTGTACAATTTTAGGTCTCGTATTATTTTTTCTATCATCAAGTTCTACTCTAATTTTTTGTAAACCTGATATTGTTATTGGTTGCTTATCCATGATTTATATTAACATTTTGTTTTAGTTCAAAAAAGACATAACTTAATTAAATTTACCCAAATTGCCTTAAGGCTTCGGATGAAGCTATTGCTACACTGGTGGCTAAATTGAGCGAACGTGTATTATTTTTAATTGGAATATTCAGTTTATTTTTAATGGTCTCATGAACTTCTTCACTTACACCTTTGCTTTCACTTCCAAAAAGCAAGGTATCATTTTTTTCAAAAGTGAATTTAGTATAGTTATTTTTAGTTTTAGTCGTAAATAATATTATTCTTTTATGTTTTTTGCTCTTCACAAAGGTATCAAAACTTTCATGGTAAAAAATTTCACAATCTTTCAAGTAATCCATATAGATTCGGTCTAGTTTTTTTTCATTAAGAACAAAACCTGCCGGCTTAATAATTTCTAGTTTCAGACCTAGGCATGCACAAGTCCTAATTATAGCTGCAGTATTTTGAGGAATATCTGGCTGATATAAAGCAATATTGAGCATATTTTATCCAATCTGCGTCATTGTTGTATTAGAAAAACATCTTAAATTAATAATATATTCCTTTCATCAAAAAATTTAAAAATGTCAGAAGAGAATAATAATAAAGACAAACCAACAAGAAGAGAATTTATTCATATCGCTACAACGACAGTTGGAGCAGTAGGAGCTGGATGTGTAGCTCTTCCATTAGTTACTCAAATGAACCCAGATGCTTCAGTTAAAGCATTGGCTAAAGTTGAGGTTGATATCAGCAAGATTGATAAAGGTAACGAAGTTACAGTAATGTGGAGAGGTAAACCTATTTTTATTAGAAGAAGAACAGATGAAGAGGTGATGAAAGCTAGACAGGTAAGTCTCAAAGAACTTAAGGATCCTCAAAAGGATGAAGAGAGAGTTAAAAAAGGAAAAGATGAATGGTTAGTGATGGTTGGAGTTTGTACTCATTTAGGATGTGTTCCTTTAAAGCAACAAGGAGAATATGGTGGATGGTTTTGCCCTTGTCATGGGTCTCATTATGATATCTCAGGAAGAATTAGAAAAGGTCCAGCACCAGTAAACATGGAAGTCCCAAACTATGAGTTTGTCTCAGATACAAAATTAGTAATAGGTTAATAATAATTATGAGCGATACAAATTATAAACCCACATCAGCTTTTGGAAGATGGTTTGACGAAAGACTTCCACTTTTAACTTTATTCAATGGACACTTAATGCAGTACCCAACACCAAAAAATTTAAATTATTGGTGGACGTTTGGTGGAATATTAACTTTTTGTTTAGTTACACAAATTATCACAGGTATCGTATTAGCCATGCACTACACTGCGCATGCTGATTTAGCTTTTTCTAGTGTAGAGCATATTATGAGAGACGTGAATTATGGATGGTTGATTAGATATATTCATGCAAATGGCGCATCAATGTTTTTCTTAGCAGTTTATATTCATATTTTTAGAGCTTTATTTTACGGTTCATATAAATCGCCTAGAGAGGTAATTTGGATTTTAGGTATCATTATTTATCTTTTAATGATGGCGGCAGCATTCATGGGTTATGTTTTGCCATGGGGTCAGATGAGTTTCTGGGGCGCTACTGTTATTACAAATTTATTCAGTGCAATACCGCTTATAGGAGAAAGTATTACCCAATGGCTTTGGGGCGGTTATTCAGTTGACAATCCAACTTTAAATAGATTTTTTAGTTTACATTATTTAATACCTTTTTTGATTTTAGGTTTAGTAATACTTCATATTTGGGCACTGCATGTTCCAGGTAATAATAATCCTGTTGGGATCGATTTAAAAAAAGATGGCTCAGATACAGTTCCATTTCATCCATACATTGTAATTAAGGATTTATTTGCACTTGTAATATTTATGATAGTTTTTGCAGGCTTTGTTTTCTATGCACCAAATGTTTTAGGTCACTCAGATAACTACATACAAGCAGATCCACTTGTAACGCCATCTCATATTGTGCCAGAATGGTATCTATTACCTTTTTATGCAATTTTAAGATCAGTGCCAGATAAGTTGGGTGGTGTAATTTTAATGTTTAGTGCAATTTTAATATTAGCAGCACTCCCATGGTTAGATACATCTAAAGTAAGGTCAGCAGTTTTTAGACCAATTTATAAGCAGTTTTTTTGGATACTTGTGATAGATGTTTTAGTTCTAGGTTATATCGGTGCAATGCCTGCAGAGGGCATGTACGTAACAATTGGTAGAGTTGCAACAGTTTATTATTTTGTCCATTTTTTAATTATTTTACCAATTTTAGGTTTCACTGAAAAAACAAAACCAATACCTACAAGTATTGCTGACCCAATATTTACAGGCTCAGGCAACCCTGCTTTTGCTAAAAAGATAGATAAAGATCTTCAGTAAATGAAATTACTATTCTCAATATTTGTATCTATTTTAATTTCATTTAATTCATTTGCGGCAGGTGAAGCAGAAAAGCCTATGAAAGTAGACTGGTCTTTTAATGGTTTTTTTGGAAAGTTTGATAGGGCTCAACTGCAAAGAGGTTATCAAGTTTATAAAGAAGTTTGTGCATCTTGTCATTCAATGAAATATCTAAGTTATAGAAATCTAGGTGAAACAGGTGGACCTGAATTCTCAGATGCAGAGGTAAAGGCAATTGCAGCTGGGTTTACTGTTAAAGATGGTCCAAATGAAGATGGAGAAATGTTTGAGAGAGCTGGATTGCCAAAAGATAAATTTATCAGTCCATACCCAAATGAGAAAGCTGCAAGAGCTGTTAATGGTGGTGCATATCCTCCAGATATGTCAGTGCTAGTAAAAGCTAGATCTGGTGGAGCTAATTATATTTACTCAATTCTAATGGGTTATGAAAATCCACCTTCAGATATGAAAATAGAGGAGGGTGTTTACTACAATAAATATATGGCGGGCAATAAAATTAGAATGGCTGCGCCGCTGAGTGATGGTAGCGTAGAATATTCTGACGGAACGAAAGCTACAGTTTCGCAAATGTCACAAGATGTAACTGCTTTCCTAACCTGGGCGGCAGAGCCTCATTTAGAAAAGAGAAAAAGAATTGGCTTTAAAACCATTCTTTATTTGTTAATTTTTAGTGTTCTTGTATTCTTTTCGATGAAAAAGATTTGGTCACGTGTTGAATCTAAAGTGTAAGATATCACCATCTTGAACTTTATAATCTTTACCTTCAATTCTTAATTTCCCATTGTCTCTACACCCTGCCTCACCATTAAACTTAATATACTCTTCATAAGCAATAACCTCAGCTTTAATAAAACCTTTTTTAAAATCAGTATGTATTACAGCAGCAGCATCTGGTGCTTTGCTATCTTTTTTTACAGTCCATGCTTTTGTTTCTTGGGGTCCTGCTGTAAAGTAAGTACACAAGTCTAGTGATTTATAACTAGATTTAATTAATCTATTTAAGCCAGTTTCACTTAAGCCAATTTCTTTCATAAATTCTTTTGCATCAGCATCACTTAAATCGTTAATTTGTTGTTCTATTTCAGCGGATATTAATACTACCTCATTATTTTTGTTTTGCTCTAAAACTTTCTCTGTATATTTATTTCCATTTGCAACACTTCCCTCATCTGTATTACAGACAATAATTTTTGGTTTTAACGTCAATAAATTAGACATATTGATAATTTTCTCATCGTATTTTTCTCTTAGATGATTTATTGAATCACCTTTTTTCAGTAACTCCATAGCGCTTGATAGTAAGCTATCTAATTCTTCATTTTCAGATTTATTTTTTTTCTTTTTGTCTAATCTTTTTTCCAATGATTCTAAATCTGCTAACATTAGCTCAGTTTCAATAATTTCAAGATCACGATTAGGATCAACAGTCTTATTTACATTTTGAATATCATCTGAGTCAAAACATCTTAATAAATGTACTATTGCATCCACTTCTCTTATGTGTGATAAAAATTTATTTCCCAAACCTTCTCCTTTAGATGCGCCCTCAACTAGTCCCGCAATATCAACAAAGGTAATCAATGTATTAATTACTTTTTCAGATTTTACTATTTTAGATATTTTATCTAACCTTGAGTCTGGAACTGCAACTACACCAACATTTGGCTCTATGGTACAAAAAGGAAAATTTGCTGCTTCAGCGTTTTTAGATTTTGTCAAAGCATTGAAAGTTGTTGATTTACCAACATTTGGTAGACCAACTATTCCGCATTTAAAGCTCATATAATATTATTTACCTTACTTGAAAATTCATCAAATTTTTTTAAAAGTACTAATTGTAAGTTTTGTTTTATAGATACAAAAGAATTTTCAATAAGTTTAACTTCTTCTTTTTTGAAATCATTTAAAACATAATTTTCAACTAAATTTTTTTCGCCCGGATGTCCAATCCCAACTCTAATTCGGTTAAAATCATTACCGATATGTTCTGAGATAGATTCTATCCCATTATGACCACCACTAGAACCGCCATTTTTAACTTTAATTTTACCGACCTCGAGATCCAAATCATCGTGAATTACAAAAATATTTTGATTATCAAGTTTGTAAAATTTTTTTATTTCAAACAAAGATTCTCCAGATAAATTCATATATGTCATTGGTTTTAATAAAAGTGTTTTATGGCTGTCTATTTCTTTTTCAGCAAGAAGACCTTTAAATTTTTTTTTATAATTTTCCGCTGACACTAGAAAGTCTAGGAACGCAAATCCTACGTTGTGTCGATTGTTTTGATATTTTTGATCTGGATTACCAAGGCCAGCCAACAAGAACATTATTTCTTGTCAGTGCTCTCTTTTTTTTCTTCACCAGATTTATCAGCATCTCCAGATTTAGCTTCTTCAGTTTTTGCTTCCTCGCCACCCTCAGCTGTAGCTTCAGCTCCTTCCGCTGCAGGCTCTGGTTCTTTGACTACTGTTGGTGCAGCCACTGTAGCTATAGTAAAGTCTCTATCTTTAATCGTAGGAACAACTCCTTCAGGTAAATTAATTGCTGATATATGAATACTTTCACCAATTTCTCTTTTTGCTAAATCTACAATTAACTCTGATGGAATTTTATCTGCAGGACAATCTAGTTCTACTTTACGTCTAACTATGTTTAAAACTCCACCCATTTTTAATCCTGGGCAAGTCTCTTCGTTTAAAAACTTCACTGGAATCCAAACGATAACTTTAGTGTTGGCTGATAGTTTTTGGAAATCAACATGAATTGGTTGACTAGAAATATTATCAAATTCTATATCTCTAGGAAGCACTTGGTACTCTTTTCCATCCAAGGTAATTTTTATAACTTTACTCTTAAAATTTGTTGTTTTTAAAAAATGATCTAAGGTACTTTTTTTAACGCTTAAATTAATATTCTTATCAATATCACCATACAATATTCCTGGTACAAATCCTTCAGATCTAAGTTTGTTAAGCTCTGATTTAGTTTTTGTGGATCTTACTACAGCTTCTATAGTGTTGTTTTCTGAACTCATGATTGGCAGGTTTTTACAATAAAGTATAAAAAAGACAAGTGAGATTTATTATAAAAAATGACCTATTTAAACAGTTTTGATACAGATTTTGATATAGAAATTCGTTTAATTGCCTCAGCAAGTAAAGTGCCCACATTGATAATTTGAAATTTTGCTGATCGCCCAATTTTTTTATCATTCAAAATTGAATTTGAAATTACAAATTTTTTAATTTTTGATTTATTTATTTTTTTTACAGCTTCTCCAGTGAGTACTCCATGCACAACGTATGCATAAACATCTTTTGCACCTTTATTTTTTAAAGCAGTAGCTGCATTTACAATTGTACCACCACTATCTACTAAATCGTCAATAATTATGCAGGTTTTATTTTTTACATTTCCAATTACATTCATGACTTCTGATTTTCCGGGGCCTGACCTTCTCTTATCAATTATGGCAAGATCTGCAGATAATCTTTTACCTATTGCTCTTGCTCTTTCAACCCCGCCCACATCAGGCGCAACACAAACTATATTTTTTGATTTAATATATTTTTTTATGTGCCCTACAAATGTTGGAGCAGCAAATAAATTATCAACTGGAATATCAAAAAATCCTTGGATTTGATTAGCGTGCAAGTCCATTGTAAGAATACGATTTACACCAGATCCAATTAATAGATTAGCAAATAACTTAGCACTAATTGGCGATCTTGGTGTCACTTTGCGATCTTGTCTCGCATAAGCAAAATAAGGAAGGACTGCAGTAATACTTTTTGCTGATGCTCTTCTTAAAGCATCAACACAAATTAATAATTCCATGATGCTATCATTGACAGGTGTAGATGTACTCTGAATGACAAAAACATCCTGACCTCTCATATTTTCATTAATTTCAACATAGACTTCACCATCAGCAAATCTTGTAATTTTTGTATCAACAAGTTTTTTTCCTAATTTTTTTGCGATATCTTTTGATAGGCTAACGTTATTAGTACAAGATATTATTTTCATGAATTACGAATCTTTTACTATGACTGAAATGTTTCTTCCATAATCATCTTCTTTTTTATGCACAGATCTCCTAAAACTAAAAAAAAATTTAGGACTTGAGTATGTATCCTTCTCAATAATTTGAATATTTTTTCTACTTATCTT
Source organism: Pelagibacteraceae bacterium (assembly GCA_022763425.1). Lineage (GTDB taxonomy): Bacteria > Pseudomonadota > Alphaproteobacteria > Pelagibacterales > Pelagibacteraceae > HIMB114. The sequence goes on from JALEGD010000001.1 coordinate 471,904, forward strand.
TTGCTCAATTAATTTTGTAAATGCGTATTGTTTAATATTAAAGAATATCTTGTCTTTTTTCATTTTAAACAATTTTTGATATTTGCTATTCTGGTTAATTATTTTGCTTTTAAAATCTGATCTTACCTCATAGCTTTTAAATCCAATACACGGTCCGATAGCGCAAATGATATCTTTTTTTTTTATTTTATTTTTTATAAATAATTTTAAAGCATTTTTTATGATATTTTTATGCAAACCCTTCCAACCTCCATGTACAGCACAAATAAATTTTCCACATCTTGATGAAAAAAGTATCGGAACACAGTCTGCAGTTAATACTCCAATAATAATATTATTTAATGAAGTAAAAATACCATCGGCATATCCGAGTTTTATATTTTTATTTTTTCTCTTTAAATGTATTATTCTGTTACTATGGATTTGATTTAATAAATTTATGTTATTACAGCTAAATTTTTTTTTAATAACTTCAATATTTTTGATGACATTTATTTTTTTATCTTTTGATCCCAAACCACAGTTCAAAGACTCATAAATACCCTTGGAGCAACCTCCTTTTTTTGAAAAAAAACCATGAGAAATATTTTTAACTTTAGATAATTTTTGAGACTTAATTTGCATTAGTAACAATTAAACATTTAAATAAACTCCCCATTTTCTTAGGATGAATTAGTCTATCTACTGACATCTCTAGTTTTAATTTATCTTTTTCAGAGGTTAAAATATTAGTTGCTTGCCTCAACCTTTCAATAATCCCAGCTCTAGTTAAAAACTCTGATTGAGACATAATTATGTTATTAAAGGATTTGTTGTTAAAAATTTTTTTTATTAAATTAAAGTTGATTAGGTAGGTTATATCAACATTTCCAGGATCTTCAAAAATACTTACTTTTTTATGATCCTTTAGTCCTTGTAGTGTATTTTTAAATTTATTATCTTGGTAACCATAGTCAAAAGTTAAAAAACAATTATTTTTATTTTTTTTTAAGACTTTTATAATTTGATTTAAAAATTGAATTACTAATGGTGAAAATTCAATAAAATCATTATTTTTACTTACTAGTTTGAAAATTTTTTGATTTTTGTTTTTGATTTTAGCATATTCTGAAATAATCTTATTTTTTTTATTGTCATAGCATACATATTTTTCATACCAATCATTTTTAATTTTTTTTAAATGCTTGATTGGAAATGCATCTAAAAGTTCATTTGATACTATAAATAAGTTTTTGCATTTTAAATCATCTAGTGATTTTATCCAATTAACTTTGAGTTTATTTAAATTTTTTTTTTGTTTCTTTTTTAAATTTTCACTTTTTTCTAATATAAAATATGAGAAGTTATTATTTTTAAATTTATTAATAGTATTAATGATATCTCTTGCCATTACACCTTCTCCAGCACCAATTTCAAGAATTGAAAAACTATATAATTTTTTTTCTAAAAAATAATTAGTTATATAAATTGCTATAATTTCTCCAAATATACTTGAAATATATGGCGATGTAATAAAGTCGCCTCTGGGTCCAAATATTTTTTTCTTTTCGTAATAACTAGATTTATATTTGTATAGACAAGTATTGATGTAATCATCTAATGGTATTTTTTTTTTCTTTATATTATTTATTATTTTTAACATTAACTATAAGTATCAATCCTAATGATAACATAAATAAACTTAAAATTGTTCCCATGCTAAACAATCCAAATATATAGCCCAGATGTTCATCTGGTAACCTAAATTGCTCGGCAAAAATTCTAAAACAACTGTAAAAAATTAAGAAATAGGCGGATATAAAACCTGTAGTTTTTTTAATTTTATAGATTAGATTTAAAATTAAAAATAATACTAGCCCCTCAAGAATAGCTTCGTAAAGTTGCGATGGGTGTCGTGGCATTTGATCTATTTTTATAAAAATTACAGACCAAGGCAAATTACTGGGTGAACCGATTAGCTCTGAATTTATAAAATTTGCTATTCTTCCTAAAAAAAGGCCAATTGGAGTAATGATGGCTAACAAATCCGTAAAAATTAAAAATTTTAAATTTTTAATTTTTGAAAAATAAATTGAAATTAAAATAACTCCAATAAGACCTCCATGAAAAGACATGCCACCTCGCCAAACATAGAATATTTCAATTGGATTAGCTAAGTAAAATTGAAAATCATAAAATAATACATAGCCAATCCTTCCTCCAATAATTATTCCAATAATTGCAAATGGTAGATAGTCGTCAAGTATTTTAGGTTCAAAATTAAAATAATGATTATTTTTAATTAAATATTTTCCATATTGAATTGCAAATACTAAACCAAAGATATATGCCAAAGAGTACCATCTAATAGCAAATCCAAAAAATTCAAAAGCAACTGGATCAAAATTATTAATAAACATTATGATGGGAATATTAAATTTACTCTTAAGCCAGAGCCTTTAGGATTGTCCTGAAGCTCTATTTGTCCACCATGAGAATTGACGATATCTTGTACAATTGATAATCCAAGTCCGACACTCCCAGAGCTTGAAGTTCTGCTTTTATCTAATCTATAAAATGGTCTTAAAACTCTTTCCTTTTCGCGATCTGGAATTCCTGGACCGTCATCATCGATTATAATTACTACTTTATCTTTAGTATCCTTAACTTTTATTTCTACTGAATTACCATATTTCAAAGCATTCTCAACAACATTGAGAATGCATCTTTTAATTAGGTGTTGTCTGCCTGTGAGAAAATAATTTTTATTACAATCAAGTTTTATTTTTGAACCACTAAATTTATGGAAAATTTCATTTAACATAATTGATAAATTAAATTTATTTGAGGATAATTCAGATTGTGATGTTGAGTAATCTAAATAATCAGTAATCATTTTCTGCATTTCGTTTACGTCTTCTTTTATTTTATTTAATTTTCCATCTTTATTTAAAATTTCTATTTGTAGTTTTAATCTTGTTAATGGTGTTTTTAAGTCATGACTTATTCCCGAAAGCATAGATGTTCTTTGGCTAATATGCCTTAATATTCGTTGTTTCATTTTTTCAAATTCATTTATTGCTTTTCTAATTTCTATTGCTCCAGATGGCTTTGTTTCGGCAACATATTGACCTTTTCCAAATTTCTCAGCTGCAGAAGCCAAGTTTGTTATTGGTCTAATTTGGTTTCTTAAAAATAATAAGGAAATTATAATGAGTAAAAAAGCTGGAACCAGTATCCAGAGTAGAAAAATTCTTCCTGAAGTATTTCTTATTCTTGATTTAGGTACAATTAAATCAATTATTTGATTATTAAATTCTACTAAAATTTTAACATAATCTTTATGTATTTTGGTATTAAACCAAAATTTATAATTTAAATTTTTTTGAAATTCTTCATTTAGCAACCTGTCATAAAAAGCAAATTTGGAATAATTTGGTTCTTGATATATTTTTCCAACCGATACCTTTATTACATAAGGTTGACTATCTTGAAATGCTTTTAGAATTATTCCTTTTTTTTCTGTATCTTCTTCATTTTCATATAACTTAATGAAAGTTACAATTTCATCTGATAAAGAATTAACCAAGCCTTTATTTGTTTTCAGCCATAGACTGTCAAAGAAAACAACAGAAAGCAAAATCTGAAATAAAATTACGGGTGCTATTATGATAAGAAAATATCTAAAAAATAAAGTTTTAGGTAAAAACTTTTTAATCATTTAGTCGGCCCAAAGAACATACCCATTACCCCTAACAGTTTGAAGGTATATTGGATTTTTTGGATCGGGTTCTATTTTTTGTCTTAATCTGGTTATTACTACATCAACAGCACGTTCTTTGTTTAAATTAATAATTTTGGATATATCCTCTCTTTGAAATACTTTACCCAAAGACATTATCATCTTTTCAAGTAGCAGCTTTTCGGATTGATTAATTTTTTCAACATTTTTTTTAAAAGTTATAGTCATTTTTTTTAAGTCAACTTTTCTTTCACCAAATTTTATGAGGTGCATGCCTTCTCTTAAACTTTTAACTCTTTTTAGAATATTTTTAATTCTCAAGACTAATTCTTTTGGCTCAAAAGGTTTTGGAACATAATCATCTGCTCCAGTTTCTAGCCCATGAATTCTGCTAGCAGACTCACCCATTGCAGTTAAAAAAATTATAGGTGTGTCTTTATCTTTTCTAATTTCTTTGGTTAACTCTAAACCAGATTGACCAGGCATCATAATATCTACAATTAATAGATCAAATTCTAAAAGTTGAATTTTATTTTTTGCATCTTCAGCATCTTTTGCAGTAGACACAAAAAAATTTTCACTTTCTAGATATTCTTTTAATGGTTCACGAATACCTTCTTCATCATCAATTATTAATATATGTTTTTTTTCTTCACTCATCCTATGATTCTTTTTAACACATTTTTAAAGTAATTAACTTCATCTGGTGACGATTTTTTGAATGCATTTAGTATTCTATTTTTTTGAGAATTAAATAAGCTATTATTAAGTTCTAAGCCTTTTTCTGATAAATATACTTCTTTTTCTCTTCCATCTTTTTCAGCTTTCTTTTGTAAAATTAAATTTTTTTTGATTAGATCTTGCAATACTCTGTTTAAACTCTGTTTAGTAACTTTTAAATTATTCAAGATTTCAGTGACCTTGATGCCTGGGTTATTATTAATTAGAATAATTAATCTGTGGTGAGCTTTACCTAAAGCATTTCTTTTTAATGTTTGTTCGCTGTCAGAAAATGAGGCTGTATAGGCCTTTAATAATAGTTCAACAACATCTTTAAGGTTTTGTTCTTTAAGGTAGAGAAAATCTTTTAGCATAAGATATTAGTCAGTATTATTGACTTATATTACATTCAAATATAATTTCTATCTACTTCAATATGGAACCTGTCCCGTACGATAAAAGAAATGGAAAAATTTGGTTTAACGGCCAAGTTATAGATTGGAAAGACGCCAAGCTTCATGTCCTTACTCATGGATTGCATTATGGCAGCTGTGTATTTGAAGGGGAGAGAGTTTATAATGGAGAAATATTTAAATTAAGAGAACATACTGATCGTTTAATATACTCAGCTAGAAGAATGGGTTTTGAAATACCCTACACCGTAGATCAAATTGATGAAGCTTGTAATGAGATTATTAAAATTCAAAATGTTCAAAATGGTTATGTAAGACCTGTTGCCTGGAGAGGTAGTGAAATGATGGCAATATCCGCACAAAAAAATAAAATCCATTTTGCAATTGCCACTTGGGAATGGGGATCTTATTTTGATCCAAAAATTAAAGAACATGGAATTAAATTAAATGTTTCTAAATGGAGAAGACCAGCTCCAAATACAATACCCTGGGATACAAAAGCCGCAGGATTGTATATGATCTGTACACTTTCAAAACATGAAGCAGAAAAAGATGGATATAATGACTCACTGATGCTTGATCATGAGGACTTTGTAGCTGAAGCAACTGGAGCAAATATTTTTTTCTTGAATGAAGAAACTAAAGAAATTCACACTCCAATACCTGACTGTTTTTTAGATGGGATTACGAGAAGAACTATAATTGATATTGCAAAAGAAAAAGGTTTTAAAATTATAGAGAGAAAAATTAAGCTAGAAGAATTGAAAAATTTTGAAGCATGCTTTTTAACTGGTACAGCAGCTGAAGTGACACCTGTTTCTCAAATTGGGGATTATAGTTTTAAAGTTACAAACTCTATAGGAAGTTTTTTTGATAAGTACTTAGAAATAGTTAATCGAAAAGTTCTTGCTTAATCAAGGGCATGATCAATGCCTTTTTTTATATAATCATAACCAGTATAAACAGTAAGAATTGCAGAGAGCCATAACAAAGTAATACCTATTTCCAAACCATAACCCCCTAATAATTTATCTCCAGAATTTCCCGCCAGCAAAATTGAAATTGAAAACATTTGAAAAAAAGTTTTAACTTTTGCAAGTTGAGAAACTGGCATTTTTAATTTAAATTTAGCAAGATACTCGCGTAAACCTGATACTAAAATTTCTCTGCATAAAATTATTATTGCTGCGATTATATTAGTATTTGTAATCGTATCATTTTTAACTAATAGAATTAAAGCTGTAACTACAATAATTTTATCTGCAATTGGATCTAGCATCTCTCCAAGTCTAGATTGTTGTTTGAGAAGTCTTGCAAGAAAACCATCAACAAAATCAGTAAAGCTTGCCAAAACAAAAATTCCGCATGCAAGCCAGTCACCAAGTGTACCGGGTAAAAAAAATACAAAGACTAATATGGGAACTAAAATTATTCGTCCTATAGTTAATATATTTGGTATTTTTAACATTAAAGGATATTTTTCTTTTTATGAAAAAAATTATAAACTTTTTCTGCTGAACTGTCATTAATTCCATCAATAGATTTGATATCATCTAAACTAGCACCCTCTATCGCTTTTGCAGATCCAAAATGACTTAAAAGTGCCTTTTTTCTTTTTGATCCAATTCCATCAATTTCATCTAAAGGAGATTTAAACATTTGTTTAGTTTTTTTCTTTCGATGAGTAGTAATTGCAAATCGGTGAGCTTCATCTCTTATTCTTTGAGTTAAAAATAGCACGGGATCATTTTTGTCTAACTCTATAACACCATCTTCACTAATAAATTTTTCATTACCTTTATTACGTTCTTTTCCCTTAGATATTGCGATAATCTTAAGACCATGAAATCCTAAATCATTTAATTTATTTCTCACAACTGAATACTGACCTTTGCCTCCATCAATGAGCAATAAATCAGGTACATTCTCATCTGTTAGTGAGTCTACTTTTGAGAAACGTCTCTGTATGACTTCGGTCATCATACCATAATCATCGTTTGATTTTATTTTAGTATTTTTGATATTAAATTTTCTATATCTATTTTTAATAAATCCATCTTTTCCAAAGGCAATTAATGCACCAATATTACTGTCTCCTTGATTATGACTATTATCGTATACTTCTATTAAAGATGGGGTAAAACCTAATTTAAATTTTTCACCCATTGAAACAAGTAGATCATTATTTTTTTCTTGTGATAGTATTTTAATTTGAAGTTGTTCTTGCGCATTTTTAACAGCATTTTTCACCATTGAATTTTTTGGTGATATTTTAATTGAAATTTTTTTATTATATTTTTTTTCAAATGCAGATTTTATTAACTCATGATTTTCAGGAGTTAAATTTAGAACTAATTCAGACGGAGGTTCTTTGTTTTCGTAAAACTGAGTTAAAAAAGATTTTAGGATATGTTCATCACTATCATCATGATCATGTTTTGGGTAAAAATATTGACTGCCCCAGTTTTGTTTAGATCGGTAAAAAAATATTACTACACACGTTATATTTTCTTTTCTATAACTAACAATTAAATCTGCATCTTTTAAATTATTTTTTTGAATATTTTGAGATGATTGGATGTAAGTTAAGGATTTAATTCTATCTCTTAATATAGCTGCTTTTTCAAAATTAAGTCTGTCACTTTCTTTTTCCATTTCTTGTGACATTTTTTTCTGTATATCTCTTGATTTTCCATTTAAAAAACTTGAACATTCATCAACAGTTTTAGAATATTCGCTTTTTGTAATTTCTCCAGTGCATGGTCCTGAGCATCTTTTAATTTGATATAAAATACAGGGTCGTGACCTTCCTTTGAAAGTGTTGTCATCGCAAACCCTTATCTGGAAAACTTTCTGAAGCATTTTAATTGTCCAATTAGCTGACGCGATTGATGCAAAAGGACCAAAATAAATATCCTTATCATTATGTTTACCTCTAAATTTAGTTATCTGAGGATAGTCATGGCTTGATCTAATTTGAATATATGGGAAAGATTTATCATCTTTAAGCAAGACATTGTATCTGGGTTTATTTTTTTTTATTAAATTTGCTTCTAAAAGGAGTGCTTCAGATTCATTTAAAGTGCTAATTGTATCTATTCTATTTGTCGATGCTATCATTCTCTCTGTTCTAATTGGCTGTGTAGAACTGGAGGAATAATTCGATAATCGGTTTGGTAAGTTTTTAGCTTTACCCACATAAATGATTTTATTTTTCTCATCAAATACTTGATAAACCCCAGGACTATTAGAGCATAGTTTAGATTTATTTTTAAATATCTCTTTACCTTGTTCTAAAGAGTTCATATTTCTAAATTCTTTTTTTTGTTATCTCATAGCCAACACTTTCGCACTCTTTTACGGCCTGAGTTTTCTCAATTCTAATTTTGACTTTGTTCACTCTTTGATCGTCAAATATTTTAGTAATAATTTTCTCAGACAAAGTCTCTAGAAAATTAATATCCTCATTTAAAATTTTTTTTATAATTTTTATGATTTGGTCATAATCTATAATTTCATTTAAAGAATTATCTTGATACAAATTTTCATTTGTAAAAATTTTTAAATTAAAAACTAGTTCTTGCTTTGTAATTTTTTCATGAGGATAATACCCAAATTTTGCATTTAATTTTAAGTTTTTAATAATGATTACCTCTTCAGAGGTTTTGATATTATTTTTTATTTTAATTACTTTTTTTTCACTCATTAATATTTATTAAATCTTTAGTTTGCCAATTTAAACTTTGACCGCTATCAATCGCTATTGATTGACCAGTTATAGATTGATTCTGAATAAAAAAATTACAAGCATTAAAAATTTCTTTTTTATCTACTTGTTTTTTCAACAAGGTATTTAAATACTGTTTTTTAAAATGTTTTGTTGATTGCCTAGTATTTTTAATTACCGGACCTGGTGCAATAGCATTTACTCTGATCTTTGGCGCCAATCGCATTGCTGCTGTTTTTGTCATATTAAATAATATTAATTTACTTACAGTGTAAGAAAAAAAATAAGGAGTAAGTTTAAAAACTCTTTGATCAAGTATATTTGTTATTGTCGCATTATCACTTTTATTAAGCTTTTGATTAGCAAAATTAGAAATTAAAATTGCCGGTGCTTTAGCATTTGTATCTAGATGTTTGTTCCAACTTTTCTCATTAAATTTTAGGATATCATCATTTTCAAAAACTGAAGCACAATTAATTAAATGATGAATTTTACCAACTTTTTTTTTAGCATCATGAAAAAGTTTTTTTACAGATTGATATTTTTCTAAATTCGCTTTTATTAGAATTGCTTTACTATATTTTAAAATATTTTTTTTTGTATTTTCAGCATCTATTTTTGATTTATTATAATGAAGTATTATATTTGCGCCTTTTTTTGCAAATCCAACTGCGATTTCTTTACCAATTCTTTTTCCGGCACCTGTAATCAATATATTCATTTTTTTTTGTACCTTTTACCAGCTCTTGTACCAGCTCTTCCTTGTGTGGATCTACCAGCATTTTTAGATTTATAGTTCTTAGTAAATGAATTTACGGTTAGACCCATATCAGACTGCTCTAATTTTCTAATTTCATCCCTTATTTCAGCTGCCTTTTCAAACTCTAAATTATCAGCGGCGCTTTGCATATCTTTTTTCAATGCCTTCATATGTTTTTTTAAATTATGTCCAGGTTTAGTGAATTTATCTGTATTTAAATAATCTTTTTCATAAACACTCTCTAGTATATCCCCAATTTCTTTTTTAATTGATGATGCGCTAATATTATTTTTTTTATTATATTCCTGTTGTTTTGTTCTCCTTCTGTCAGTCTCTTCAATTGCTTTTGTTATGCTTTTTGTTTTCTTATCTGCATATAAAATGACTTTTCCCTCAACATTCCTAGCTGCTCTTCCGATTGTTTGAACTAATGAAGTTTCTGATCTTAGAAAACCCTCTTTATCTGCATCTAAGATCGCAACTAATGAACATTCAGGAATATCAAGCCCTTCTCTTAATAGATTTATGCCAACTAAAACATCAAAGTGACCAAGCCTTAAATCTCTGATTATTTCTATTCTTTCTAGTGTATCTATGTCCGAGTGCATATATCTAACTTTAATACCATTTTCGTCAAAGTACTCTGTTAAATCTTCAGCCATTTTTTTTGTGAGTGTAGTAACCAAAACTCTTTGCTCTTTTTTTATTATTCCCTGACATTCATTTAAAAGATCATCCACCTGATTTTTTGCGGGTCGTATTTCAACTTCGGGATCAGTTAAACCAGTTGGTCTAATAATTTGTTCTGCGAAAACACCTTTTGTTTGTTCCATTTCCCAAGGACCAGGGGTAGCAGATACAAATACTGTTTGTGGCCTCATCAAATCCCATTCTTCAAACTTTAATGGTCGATTATCCATACATGATGGCAATCTAAAACCATAATCAGATAAAGTTTTTTTTCTTGTATAGTCACCTTTATACATTCCATTCAATTGAGGTACAGTAACATGACTTTCGTCAACAAATACTAGTGCATTATCAGGTAGATATTCAAATAATGTTGGTGGTGGCTCTCCTTTATTTCTTCCTGATAAAAATCTTGAATAGTTTTCAATTCCTGAACAAGATCCTGTTGCCTCTATCATCTCAAGATCAAATCTTGTTCTTTCCTCAATTCTTTGTGCTTCTAAAAGTTTATTTTCTCCTCTAAATTTATCAATGGTTAGTCTTAATTCTTCTCTAATTTGTTTTATTGCTTGATTTACTGTAGGGCGAGGGGTGATGTAGTGGCTATTAGCGTATACTTTAATTATATTTAAATTTTCAGTTTTATCTCCAGTGAGTGGATCAAATTCTTTAATAGAAACTAATTTACCTTCATCTAAGCTAAGTTTCCAGGCTCTATCCTCAAGGTGAGATGGAAAAATTTCTATGTTTTCCCCCCTGACTCTAAATGTTCCTCTTTGAAAGTTTTGGTCATTTCTTTTATACTGAAGTTCTATTAAACCTTTGATTACATTTTCTCTTTCATAATTTTCATTTTTGATAAATGTAAATGTCATTTTACTGTATGACTCAGCTGATCCAAGACCATAGATGCAAGAAACACTTGATACGATGATTACATCATCTTTTTCTAAAAGAGATCTTGTAGCTGAGTGCCTCATTCTATCTATTTGCTCATTAATAGATGACTCCTTTTCAATATAAGTATCTGATCTTGGAACATAAGCTTCTGGGGTATAGTAGTCATAATAAGATACGAAATACTCAACAGAGTTATTTGCAAAAAAACTCTTCATTTCACCATAAAGTTGAGCTGCTAAAGTTTTATTGGGAGCTAAAATGATCGCTGGTCTATTTAATGTTTCTATAATTTTAGCCATAGTGAAAGTTTTGCCTGATCCAGTGACCCCTAAAAGCACTTGATTTTTTTGTTGATCATTGAGACCAGAACAAAGCTCTTTTATAGCCATAGGTTGATCACCCGATGGTTTAAAGTTACTTGTTATTTTAAAATCTTTTCCACCCTCAAGTTTGTTCAAGGATAATTTATTTGTATCCTTGCTTTCTGATTTATTAATTGTATTTAATACAGACATATTTTATGAGCATCTTATCAAGTTCTTTATCAAGAATAAAACCTTCTCCAACAATAGCTGTTACTCAAAAAGCTAGAGAGTTAAAGGAAAAAGGTGTTGATGTGATTTCTTTAGGAGCAGGAGAACCTGATTTTGATACTCCTGATAATGTGAAAGAAGCCGCAATCAGAGCAATTAATAGCGGTGACACAAAATATACTGCTGTTGATGGAACTCCTAAGCTTAAAGAAGCTATAATAAACAAATTTAAAAAGGAAAATGGTCTAGAGTTTTCAAAAGATCAAATTAATGTCGGTGCAGGTGGTAAACAAGTAATTTTTAATGCTATTTTATCTACTATAAACCCAGGAGACGAAGTATTAATTCCAGCGCCTTACTGGGTATCTTATCCAGACATTGTATTATTAGCAGGTGGTACTCCTAAGATTGTTATTTGTGACGAGAAAGATGAATTTAAAATCACATCTCAAAAATTGAAGAAAAACTTAAACAGTAAAACGAAATGGATTATTTTAAACTCTCCATCAAACCCAACTGGATCATGCTATTCAAAAGATGAAATTGATGCAATAGCAGATATTTTAAAAGATTATCCAGAAGTTATGGTAATGAGCGATGATATTTATGAGCATGTAGTTTATGATAATTTTAAATTTTATACTATTGCTCAAAATAAAAATGTCACTGATAGAACGTTAACCATCAACGGTGTTAGCAAATCATATGCAATGACGGGTTGGAGAATTGGATATGCTGGTGGTCCAAAAGATTTAATTAAAGCTATGGCAAAGATACAATCTCAATCTACAACTAACCCTTCATCAATTAGCCAGGCTGCAGCAGTTGAAGCCTTAAGTGGAGATCAATCTTTTATTAAAGATAGATCTGATGCATTTAAAGAGAGAAGAGATTTTGTTGTTTCTAAATTGAATAAAATTAATGGAATTGAATGTTTAAATCCACAAGGTGCATTTTATGTATTTCCAAGCTGCAAAGGTTGTATAGGCAAAACTCACTCTGAGCTTGGAGAAATCAAAAACGATACTGATTTTGTAAGTAAACTACTAGAGTCAACTGGGGTTGCAGTTGTTCAAGGGTCAGCTTTTGGCTTAGAAGGTTTTTTTAGAATTTCATACGCTACATCAATGACAAACCTTGAAAAGGCAGTCGAAAGAATATCTGATTTCTGTTCTAAATTAAGTTAATGATTTAATAATTTTTCTGCTTCTAGTGCAGCCATACATCCCATGCCTGCTGCTGTAATTGCTTGTCTAAAAATTTTATCTTTAACATCACCTGCTGCAAAAACACCTTCTATATTTGTTGCTGTTGAGTCTGGATTTGTAATGATATATCCCTCATCATCCATTTTAATTTGATTTTTAAAAATACTTGTTGCTGGATTGTGTCCGATGGCAACAAAAAAACCATGAATTTTTAATTTTTTTATTAGATTATCTTTTATGTTTTTAATCGTAATGGACTCTAAGTTTTTTGGATTATCAGTTCCGTTTACTTTTTCTACAACGGTATTCCAAATAATTTCAATTTTTTTATTTTTAAATATTTTTTCTTGCAACATTTTTTCTGCACGTAATTCATCTCTTCGGTGAATTAAATATACTTTTGACGCTATACCAGAAAGGTAGATTGCCTCTTCGACAGCTGCATTTCCCCCTCCGACTACCGCTACTTCTTTGCCTTTATAAAAAAAACCATCGCACGTAGCACATGAACTTACACCAAAACCTTTGAAGCTTTCCTCGTTTTCAATTCCAAGCCATCTGGCCTGGGCGCCAGTAGAGATTATTACTGTATCAGATATAAATGTATTTCCATTTTGCCCTTTGCAAACAAATGGTCTTTTTGAAAAATCAACATCACTAATTATATCTGTTACAAATTCAGTACCAACATTCTCGGCCTGTTTCTTCATTTCTTCCATTAACCATGGACCTTGAATAGCTTTTGCAAATCCTGGATAGTTTTCAACATCAGTGGTCGTAGTTAACTGACCGCCAGGCTCCATACCAGTAACCATTATAGGTTTTAGCATCGCTCTTGATGTATAAACAGCTGCACTATAACCTGCCGGACCCGATCCTATAATTAGTACTTTAGTTTTAAACTCTTTATTTTGACTCATTTGATTAATTTATAGAAACAATCTAATAAAATATAATTTATTATAATGAAAGCATTACACTGCTGGTTATTAACAGAGGGCGCCCATGGCATGATTAGTCAAGTTGAGGGTTTAGCAAAATCTTTAAATACAACTTTCGATCATCATACAATTGATCTGCCAGTTTTATTTAAATTTTTACCTCCATTCTTAACTCCAAAAATTCAACAAAGTTTTAATTTTAATGAAATAGTTAAAGATGGTAGCTCAGTTCCAGACATCATTATATCCTGTGGACGAAAGAGTGTAATTCCAAATATTGTTTTAAAAAAATATTTCAAAAAAAAATTTAATAAAGATTTAAAAAATATTCATATTCAAGACCCAAAGATATCACCTAAAAACTTTGACCTTATTATCACTCCACAGCACGATAATAAAATTAACTCTGAAAATATAATACGATCAGTTGGGGCATTGCATTACCTAAATGAAGAGGAGGTTATAAATAAAAATAATGGAGAAAATGTTATTACATTTGTACTAGGCGGACCAAATAAATATTATAATTTTAAAAAAGAAGATTTGGAAGTTCATTTTGAAAAAATTAATAACAACAAAAATTTAAAAAAAATTAATGTTATAGCATCAAGAAGAACACCCAAATCTGTCTTTAATTTTTTAAGTTCAAAATTTAATCGCCTAGAATTTTGTTATGATTTTAGTTTAAATAAAAAAAATTATACAAATGCTTATGCTGAAGCTTCTCACATAGTAGTGACCTGTGATTCAACTTCAATGATTTCTGAAGCGGCTATAACTGGAAAACCATTATATGTAGCTAAATTACCCAATTTTAGGAATGACTATCGTTTTGAAAAATTTTTACAAAGCTTTAAAGATTTAAACATCATAAAGGAGTTCAATGGTAACTTAGAACACTGGACTTATGAAAAATTATATGAGAGTAAAAGAATAGCTAAAATAATTAAAAAAAAATTTAATTTAGATAAATGAGCATTTTAAATTCTTTGAAAACAAGCAAACATGGTGTCAAACCATTTAGATATTGGGAATTTGATAAACCATTGACCGAAGATATGATCAAAGAACTTTACGATGCCAAACTTGATGATCCAACGGCTCATGACATCGAATATGATGGTACTCGAGCAATTGATGGCGGTGATGGAAAATTAAGAGAGGGAATAAAGTCTGGCGGAAAAGCTTTAAAATTTCGATGTTTTATAAGTAAAGAAAATGAACAAAACTATCCTGAATTGTTAAAATTAGTAAAAGATCTTCAAAAAAAAGAAACTCATCAATTTATAGGTAAAATGATAGGAAAAGATTTATCAAAATCTTTTGTAAGAGTAGAAATTTGTTGTGATAGAAAAGGTTTTTGGCTTAAGCCTCATTGCGATATCAAAGAAAAATTAATGTCTTCGATGTTATTTGTAAATAGAAATGGAGAGTCAGAAGAACTTGGAACTGATTTTTATAATGAGAAATTGGAAAAAGTTTATACTGTTCCGTATAAAGATAACTATGGTTATATATTTACAACTGATGAGAATAGTTGGCATGGTCTGGATAAAAAAGTAATTAAAGATGAAAGACGTTGTCTACAAGTCAATTACGTAACTTTTGAAACAGATTATCCTGTTCAAAAATAATTATAATTCCTGAATTCTTTTAATTTTTAAGGAATTCTTTTTTAAAGAATTTATTGCTTGAGTACATGCTTTTGCGCCTGCAAGAGTTGTAAAATAAGGGATTTTATTATTCAGAGCTGCTCTACGTAGTGACCATGAGTCTTCAATCGACTTTTTTTCCGATGTAGTGTTAATGACTAGAGAGATTTTTTTATCATCTAAATACTCAACAATATGAGGACTTCCTTGGTTTACTTTGTTAATTTTTGTACATTTAATTCCATGTTTATTTAAAGTATCGGCAGTGCGGCCTGTTCCAAAAATTTTAAATCCAATATCAAAAAGATTTTTTGCATATTCACAAACCTTTTCTTTATCTTCATCTTTTACAGATATGAATGCAGATCCTTCTGTTGGAAGGTCATTTCCAGCTGACATTTGACTTTTTGCAAATGCCATTCCAAAATCACTATCAATTCCCATAGCTTCTCCGGTTGATTTCATTTCAGGCCCTAAAATTGTATCGACTTCTGGGAATTTATTGAAAGGGAATACAGCTTCTTTGATTGCAAAGATATCTAGCTTTTTGTCTAAATTTTTAAATTCTTTTAATTTTTTACCCGCCATGACTTGCGAAGCAATTTTTGCAACTGGAATGTTAAGAGCTTTTGAAACGTAAGGAACTGTTCGACTAGCTCTTGGATTTACTTCAAGAATATAAATATCACTTCCTCTAATTGCAAATTGAATATTGATAAGACCAATTACATTTAATTTTTTAGCAAGAGATGTCGTTTGTTGTTTTAATTCTTGAATTAATTTTTCATCTAATGAAAATGGAGGAATACAACACGCAGAGTCACCTGAGTGAATTCCAGCTTCTTCAATATGCTCCATAATGCCTGCGATAAATACATCCTGACCATCACAAACGGCATCAACATCGATCTCGATTGCGTCATTTAAAAATTTATCAATCAATACTGGACTATCACCGGAGACTTGGACAGCTTCATCAATATATGTATTAAATTGCTCATCATCATAAACAATTTCCATTGCACGACCACCTAATACGTAAGAAGGCCTAATTACTATCGGGTAGCCAATTTTTTCAACAATAGTTTTTGCTTCTTCCTTGCCTCTTGCCAGGCCACTTTCTGCTTGTTTTAAATTTAGTTCACTAATGATTTGATTAAATTTTTCTCTATCTTCAGCGGTATCAATTGACTCGAGTTGTGTTCCTAAAATAGGAAAACCAGATTCATGAATTTTTTTAGCTAATTTGATTGGTGTTTGTCCACCAAACTGAACGATTACACCTTTTATTTTTCCAGACGAACTTTCTTTTTTAAGTATTTCAATAATATATTCATCAATAAGAGGTTCAAAATAAAGTCTGTCACTCGTGTCATAATCTGTTGAAACCGTCTCCGGATTGCAATTAATCATAACTGTTTCAAATCCCATTTCTTTTAATGAGAAACTTGCCTGACAACAACAATAATCAAATTCAATACCTTGGCCAATTCTATTGGGTCCGCCACCAATTATTATGACTTTTTCTTTATCAGATGGATTAGCTTCACATTCTCCATCTGACATTAAACCATGATCATAAGTTGAATACATGTATGGTGTTAATGAGGAAAATTCAGCAGCACATGTATCAACTTTTTTATATGTAATATTAATTTTGTTATCTTTTTTATATTTTTCAACTTGATCTAAAGTTTTATTTGATAGCTCAGAAATTTTTTGATCCGAAAAACCAATTGATTTAATTAATTTGAATGTATCTTTTTGGAATGGGCTTTTAATAATTTCATTTTCAGTATCTACAATTTCTTTTATTTGTCTTAAAAACCATGGATCAATTTTACAAAGTTGATGAATATTTGCTAAGCTTAGTCCTTTTCTAAATCCCTCAGCAACATATAAAATTCTCAAAGGTATATTTTTTTTCAATTGATCTTTTATAGTGTTTAAATCACAGTCAATACTATCAAGACCAGATAGGCCAACTTCAAGCGACACCAATGCCTTTTGCAAAGACTCTTTAAAATTTCTTCCAATCGACATACTTTCACCAACTGATTTCATTGCAGTTCCTAGTTCTGCTTTACTTTTTTTAAACTTTTCAAATGCAAATCTTGGAATTTTAGTAACAACATAATCGATAGTTGGTTCAAATGATGCCGGTGTTACCTTTGTGATATCATTTTGTATCTCATCTAATGTATAGCCAACTGCTAACTTGGCTGCGACTTTTGCAATAGGAAAACCAGTAGCTTTAGATGCCAATGCTGATGATCTTGAAACTCTTGGGTTCATTTCGATTACAATCATTCTTCCATCCTTTGGATTGATGGCAAACTGAACATTTGAACCTCCTGTTTCAACTCCAATTTTTCTAAGACATGCAATTGATGCGTTTCTCATGACTTGGTACTCTTTATCCGTTAGAGTTAGGGCAGGGGCTACTGTAATCGAGTCACCAGTATGTATTCCCATTGGATCTAAGTTTTCAATCGAACAAACAATAATTGCATTATCTTTTTTGTCCCTTACAACCTCCATTTCAAATTCTTTCCAACCAACTAAAGACTCTTCAACTAAAACTTCGTTAGTTGGAGATAAATCTAGACCGTTTTTTATGATTTGAAAAAATTCTTGTTCTGTATTGGCCACTCCTCCACCTGTACCTCCGAGCGTAAATGATGGTCTAATGATAGAGGGAACTCCAATTTTTTTGTACGCTTCTTTTGCATCTTCTTCATTTCTGCATATATATGATCTTGCCGACTCAAGACCAATTTCATTCATATTTTTTTTAAATTTTTCTCTATTTTCTGCATTATCAATTGCTTCAGCATTGGCTCCAATTAATTCAACATTATATTTTTTTAATATTCCTTTTTGATCTAAGCTCATTGCAGCATTAAGCCCAGTTTGACCGCCCATGGTTGGCAGTATTGCATCAGGTTTTTCTTCTTTTATAATTTCTTCCAGGACCTGATCGTTTATAGGTTCAATATAAGTGATGTCTGCAACATTTGGATCGGTCATTATGGTTGCAGGATTAGAATTAACTAAAATAATTTTATATCCTTCTTGCCTTAATGCTTTGCATGCTTGTGATCCAGAGTAATCAAATTCGCAAGCTTGCCCTATTACAATAGGACCAGCGCCAATAATCATGATTTTATTGATATCAGTTCTTTTTGGCATTTTTTTCTACTTCTTTAATAAACTCTAAAAATAAATAATGACTATCATGAGGACCAGGACTTGCTTCTGGATGATATTGTACTGAAAAAGCTTTATATTTTTTTGATTTAATTCCTTCGATAGATTGATCAAACAAGGATATATGAGTTACCTCTACATCATTAGGAATATTATCTTTATCAACTTCGAAACCATGATTTTGTGATGTAATTTCAACAAGGTTATTATTTAAATTTTTTACAGGGTGATTTGCTCCTCTATGTCCTTGATGCATTTTTTTTGTTTTACAGTTTAAAGCATGTGCAAGTAATTGATGGCCTAAGCAAATACCAAACATTGGAATTTTGCTCTCTAATATTTTTTTTATAGTTTCATTTGCAAATTTTGAGGTAGCGGCAGGGTCTCCCGGTCCATTTGACAGAAAAACTCCATCAGGTTTTAACTCTGATATTTTATTAAAGTTTGTATCAGCTGGCACAACTGTTAATTTTGTTTTTAAATTTGAGAAATTTCTTAAAATATTTTTTTTACAACCAAAGTCCAAAACTACAACATGGTATTTATGTTCATTATTTTTATTATAACCCTTTTCTTTTGACCATAATTCTTCATCATTCCAATTATAAATCTGTTGTGTGGTAACTTTCTTGGTAAGTTCCATTCCTTTTAAGCCAGGCCAGCTTTTGCATTCTTCAAGATATTTTTTTGTTTCATTGATATCACCATTTACAATTGTTGCTTTTAAAGCGCCTTTATTTCTAATTAAATTCGTAATAGCCCTAGTGTCGACTCCTGCAATTCCTACAACTTCATTTTTTTTTAACCAATGATTTAGTTTTTCAAATGATCTATAATTTGAGGGTTCAGTTATTTCTTTTGCAAATATAACTCCTTTTAACCAAACTTTTTCTGACTCGATATCTTCAAAGTTTGTCCCAACATTTCCAATATGAGGAAAGGTGAAGTTTATGATTTGATCGGAATAAGATGGATCAGTTATAATTTCTTGGTAGCCAGTCATTGAAGTATTAAAACAAACCTCTCCAACAGAATGACCTTTATGACCTATACCTATTGCAGAAAAAGATAATCCATTTTCAAAAACTAAAATACCTGTGGGTTGTGATGATAAAAAATTTAAATCTGCCTTTTTTTCCTTATTAAACAAAAATACAACTCATAGGTTAAGAATCAAAGTTTACAAAAAAACTTTGGCGTTAATTATGAAAAAGTCTTACACTCGTCAAGAAACTAAATTAAATAATCGTCATGACAATTTTTGAAAATGTGAACAACGCTTTAAGTGAATCGCTAAAAAGCAAGCAAAGTGGTCGAGTGCTTACTTTAAGGGCAATAGTATCAGCAAAAAAAGACAAAGAAATCGAGAAAAGAACTCAGGATAAGAAAGAAGTTACAGATGAAGATATGATTTCTATTTTAAATAAAATGCTAAAACAAAGAAAAGAGTCAGTAGAAATGTATCAAAAAGCAAGTAGACAAGATTTAGTTGATAAAGAAAATGCTGAAATAAAAATCATAGAAGAATTTTTACCACAACAGCTTAGCCAAGAAGAGGTTGAGAAAGTTTGTAATGAGGCAATTTCAAATACTGGTGCATCAAGCCTTAAAGATATGGGAAAAGTAATGGCGGTATTAAAAGAAAAATATTTGGGCAAAATGGATTTTTCTTTAGCCGGCAAGATATTAAAGGATAAGCTCAAAGGTTAATGAAGTATCCAAAAACTTACATTGATGAAATTAGAAATAGGTTAAAAGTTTCTGATGTAGTTAGATTAAAAGTTAATTTAAAAAAAAGAGGAAAAGAATTTATTGGGCTCTCTCCTTTTAAAAATGAAAAAACCCCCTCCTTTACTGTTAATGATGAAAAAGGGTTTTATCATTGTTTCAGTACAGCGGAACATGGAAATATTTTTGATTTTATTATGAAATTAGAAAACTTAAATTTTGGAGAAGCGGTTAAAATGCTTGCTCAAAGAGCTGGAATGCAACCATATCGTTTTACAAAAGAAGATGAAAAAATTGAAAAAGAAAATTTGAGAATTCAAAAATTATTTGAAATCTATTTTAACCAATGCAAAGAAGATTTATTTTCTCAATATAAAGATACTCATCTTAAATATTTGATTGATAGAGGTTTAAAAATTGAAACTATAAATTATTTTAAATTAGGTTTTTGTGAAAATAGCAAAAAGATACAAAATAAACTTTTTGAAAACGGTTTTACTTCAGATGAATTAATAAAATCTGGAATGTATTATAAAAAAGACGGTACAGATGAATTAGTTAACCGTTTTAAAAATAGAATTACTTTTCCGATACAAAATTATTACAATAATTTTATTGGTTGCGGAGGTCGAACAGTTTTATCAAATGCTTTGGCAAAATATATAAATTCTCCTGAAACAAGTTTTTTTAAAAAAGGTTTTAATTTGTTTAATTTAAATAATGCAAAAAAAGAAAGTTTAAATTCAAATAACCTAATTCTTGTTGAAGGATATATGGATGTAGTGTCTTTGTTTAATAAAGGAATAAAAAATGTTTCTGCCACTTTAGGTACTGCAATGACAACTTCCCAGATAAGCTTAGCTTGGAAGAACTTTGATAAAATTATTATTTGTTTTGATGGTGATCAAAGTGGAATAGATGCTTCTTATCGTGCCGCAGAGAGAATTTTAAAAATATTAAAACCAGGAAAGGATATTTATTTTGCAAAAATCCCTAACAGCCAAGATCCAGATGATTTTGTAAATCAATTTGGTAAAGAAGGTTTCAATTCTTTAATAAGTCAAAGTAAAGATTTAGCAGATGTTATTTTTAACCATCATGCATTAGGTATTAATAAATCAAAACCGTCAGATATTGCTTTGTTAGAAAAAAAGTTATTTAATTTAGCTGACGAAATTGAAGATCAAATTTCAAAAAAATATATAAAAAATGCATTTAAAAATAAAATTTTTGAAAATATTATTAAGAAGAAAAATTATAATTCTCAAAGTCAGGAGGAGATAAAAAAAGCAAGTTTGCGATTAATGCTTTCTAAAGAAGAAATAGTAGAGTTATCTTTCATTAATTTAATATTAAATTATCCAGAATTTAGTGAAAATAAAATTGAAGATATATCGCTTTTAGAATTTAATTTTAAAGAAAGTAATATTTTTATATCTGAACTTATCAATTCATTAGTAAATGAAAATGTTAAAACAAAAGAAGATTTGAGAAAAAAATTAACAATAAACTTTGCCTCTTTTGTTAAAAAAATTGAAATGTATTCAAATAACAAAAGTATTATTGTTAATCTTAATGAAGAGTCTTACTCAAACTTTTTCAATGACTATGTTGACGAATTAAATGTTGCCAAAAAAAATAAACAGATTTCTAGTCTTGAGTCGGAGCTACTAAAGAACCCTGATGAGGCTAGCTATAAACAATACTTATCTCTAAAAAATAGCTAAAAATGTTAAAAATCTTCCGTTTATTTTTTATTAAAAAAATATAAATTCCAGCATCTATTGTGGAAAAATTAATATCAAAATCCTTTGAAAGACTTGTTGAGAAAGGCCTGAATAGAGGTTTTATAACTTATGAAGAGTTACAAAAATCTTTAGGCAAAAGGAACAGTAATGTTGAAAGTTTAGATACTGCATTAGTACATATTTTTGATCAAGCAATTACCCTAGTCCAAAATAAATCTGATTTTAAAGTAAAAAAACAAGAGTCTGAAACTGCAAAGCAAACAAAGACAGTTGAAAGAAGCGATGACCCAATAAGAATGTACCTAAGAGAAATGGGTGGCGCAGAACTCCTTTCACGTGAAGGTGAAACAGCAATTGCCAAGAGAATTGAATCTGGTCGATATGTAATGATTAGTTCGTTATCAGAAAGTCCAATTACTGCAAAAAAAATATTCGATTGGGAAGAGAAATTAATTAATAATGAAATGCTTGTGAGAGATATTATTGATCTCGATACGAATTTTATTGATGATGAAAAATTAGCAAAGTCAATAAAAGAGAAGAGTAAAAAAGAAGCTAAAGAAAAAAATCCAAATATAGACACTGAATCAGAAGATAGTAATGATGATGATGAATTTAATATATCTCTAGCGTCATTGGAAATTGAGTTAAAACCAAAAATTTTAGAAACTTTCAGTAGGATTACAAAAAATTATAAAAAACTAATTTCTTACCAAAGAGATAAACTTGAATGTGTTTTAAAAAATCAAGCATTTAGTGACAGTAAAAAGAAAAGTTACGAAAAGGTAAAAAAAGAAATCATGGAAGAACTTTTGAAGCTTCAACTTAACCAAGTTACCCAAGAAGATTTGGTAGCCTTAAATTATGCTGAAAATAAAAAAATCGTTTCTTACGATGGTGAACTGATGAGAGCGGCAAATAAACATGGTATTTCAAGAGACGATTTTATTAAATTTTATGTAGGTAATGAACTAAATCCAAATTTTGAAAAATTTTTAAGTGAAGAAAAAAGTTGGCTGGCTTTCTTTACTAAAGAAAAAAAACTTTTTGCAAATTTAAAAGATAAACTTATTGAGCTCAGTGACAATATTGGAATGTCAATTTCTGATTTTAGAATTTTAGTGAATAAAATTAAAAAAGGGGAAAGAGAGTCTAGAATTGCAAAAAAAGAAATGATCGAAGCGAATCTTAGATTAGTTATTTCGATTGCAAAAAAATATACAAATAGAGGTTTGCAGTTTTTAGATTTAATTCAAGAAGGTAACATTGGTTTAATGAAAGCAGTAGATAAGTTTGAATATAGAAGGGGATATAAATTTTCAACATATGCAACATGGTGGATAAGGCAAGCTATTACAAGATCCATTGCTGACCAAGCTAGAACGATCAGAATTCCAGTTCATATGATAGAAACAATAAACAAAATTGTAAGAACTCAAAGACAAATGATGAGTGAGTTTGGAAGAGAGCCTACACCAGAAGAATTGTCAAAAAAATTGGCAATGCCACTAGAAAAAGTTAGAAAAGTTCTAAAGATAGCAAAAGAGCCAGTGTCATTAGAAACTCCAGTCGGAGATGAAGAGGATAGTACTCTTGGTGACTTTATTGAAGACTCAAATGCATTAATACCTGTAGATGCTGCGGTTCAAACAGCATTAAAAAATACAACAACCAAGGTTTTGGCTTCTTTAACTCCAAGAGAAGAAAGAGTATTGAGAATGAGGTTTGGTATTGGTATGAACACAGACCATACCCTCGAGGAAGTTGGTCAGCAGTTTTCTGTTACTAGAGAAAGGATCAGGCAGATTGAAGCAAAGGCATTAAGAAAACTAAAACACCCAAGTCGATCTAGGCAATTAAAAAGTTTCTTAGATAATTAAAATAATTTATTTATTTTTGTTATCATTAGTGTAATAACAAAATATTCCGGGCCTGTAGCTCAGTTGGTTAGAGCCCCCCGCTCATAACGGGGTTGTCGGGGGTTCAAATCCCTCCGGGCCCACCATTAAATAATGACAAAACCAAATTTTAAAAGCTTTATCCTTCTTTTTATATTAGCTTCAATTTGGGGATCTGCTTTTTTTAATTATAAAATTGTTTTAGAAAGTTTTGATTTTTATATTTTAACCGCAGGTAGGTTATTTTTTGCAGCTATATTTTTATTTTTAATCTCTATTTTTTACAAAAAAATTGATTATAGCCCAATTTTTACAAAAGATTTTTATGTATTTTTTTTAATTGGAATAGTTAATTATATTATACCATTTTCATTAATAGCTCTTGGTATTGACGGTATGAGCAGTGGCCTCGCCGCATTATTGATGGGTGCAGGCCCTTTTTATGCAATTATTTTATCTCATTTATTAGGACACGATAAATTTAATAAATTTAAAATTCTAGGAACAGTTACTGGTTTTTTTAGTGTTTTTATTTTGGTTTATGACCAAGTTTATTTAAATCAATCAAGCAGCTTTTATTCAGTCTTTTTAGTAATGATGGCGTCTCTTAGCTATGTTATCGGTGCGGTATTTATACAAAGATATAATAAATTTAAAAATCAGACAATTTCCCTATTATCAATGTCTTGTGGAACTTTAATTCTAGCTCCATACTGCATTTATGAAATGGCTACTTATGATTACAGTCAATTCAAATTAAAAAGTTTAATAAGTCTAATGTATTTGGGTGTTTTTAGTACTGCGTTAGCTTTTATGATGAGAATAAAATTAATTTTCGATAATGGAATTGTATTCATGTCTCAAGTTTCATTATTAATCCCAATATTTGGAGTATATTTTAGTTGGATATTTTTAAATGAAAGTTTTACTGAAAATATGATTTTATCTTTAGTTATTACAGTACTAGGATTAATGATTTTGCAAAAAGGCTATAAAGCTAATTCTTTGAAATAAAATCTTTTAGATTAGCCATTAAACCATCAAATCCCTTACTGGCTAATATTGAGCTAAATTCCTCTCTTTGGGTTTTTGCTAAGCTCAAACCCTCTACAACCAAATCTCTAATAACCAACTTGTTATTTATATTGAAAACTCTCCAGTCAATTTTTATTTCTTGATTGTCTTTTTTGGACACCATTTTTGAATTTACTAAGACGTAATTATCACTAATTTTTTTCGATCCAAAAACTTTTATATTTTGATCACTATAATTTTGTAATCTACTTGATATATTCTTTGCAAAAAAAACTCTAAATACCTCTGTGTACTTTTTTAACTGAGTTTCATTCAAATCTTTTCTTGAAGACCCAAGAGTAAATCGACCTAAACCATCTACATCAACAACGTCTAAAGCAATAGCTTCAATTTTCTTCTTTTTATCATTTATTTTAATATTTGAGTCTAAGATAATTTTTTTTGCATTATCAGTTGTTGATTGAACAAGTTGCTCAGCTTCTTTTTCAAATGAGTAACTGTTAAAAGTTATAGCGATAATGAAAAATATATTTAGAAAAAAGATTTTTCTTAGCATTGATTTTGAAAAATTATTTGAAATCTTTCCATTGATCTTCATCAGAGGAATTACCATCATTGGTTAAATAGTCTCTTCTTTGAAGGTATAAACTTCTAACTGATGCATATAGATCTACAGAATTTTTTTCTAAATTGTCTAGTGTATTTATATTTTCAGCTCGCCAATTTGTTTTATCAAGGGCTGTTTCACCCCAGTAAGTTCCATCCCCCAGGTTATTTCCAAGTAACATTTCTTTATTTCCAACTGTACTTAAATAAAAAGGATCAAGCATTGCATTGCCAATTTTTCCAACACTATCTCTTAAAGTTGCAGGCCCCAGAACAGGCAACATTACATAACATCCGTGTCCAACACCCCAGGCTCCAAGAGTTTGGCCATAGTCTTCATTTTCATTTTTTTTAATTCCCAATTTTGATGCTGGATCAAATATCCCAAGTATTCCTACTGTTGTGTTAATTATAAATCTTCCAGTATCATTTATGCCCTGTTTATATTTACCTTGAAGAAATTGATTTGGAATTTGAACAAAGTAGCTAACATTATTGGTTGCATTTTTCACTCCAGTTTTCACTGGATCGGGTAGGTATGAATAACCTTTCGCAACTGGTTTAAAAATAATTTTATCTAGCCCCATATTAAATGAAAAAACAGCTCTGTTAACTGGTTCAAAACAATCCTCAGTTTTTGAAAACGAAACTGTGGGCTTTAGTGTTATTACTGATGTAATTAATAAAGTACCTAAAAATTTTTTCATTTTTTTATATTTGAGCGAGTATATAGTGATATTTGTAGCTAAAACTAGAGTAAAAAAAGGCAATTAATGAATTTAAAAATAAAGCAAAAACCTAGTAAAAACTTTGACAAATTAAAAGATAGAGTAATTAAGTATGTAATTATTCATTACACAGGCATGAGAGACCAGAAATCTGCGTTTAAAAGATTACAATCAAAAGTTGCAAAAGTTAGTTGTCATTATTTAATAAGCAGAGGAGGTAAAATTTATCAAATGGTTCAAGACCAAGATATTGCTTGGCACGCTGGAAAATCAAAATGGGGCAAAGACATTAATTTAAATTCTAAATCAATTGGAATTGAATTGGTAAACAAAGGGTTTGAAAATTTTCCCAGCAAACAAATTGTTGCATTAATAAAAATATTAAAAATCTTAAAAAAAAAATACAAGATTAAACCCAGTTTTATTCTTGGACATGAAGATATATCCCCTGGTAGAAAAATTGATCCAGGTCCAAAATTTCCCTGGAAAATATTGTATAATCACAAACTTACTAAAAAGCATTGATTTTACTTGTTTTTTGACTATAAGCACTTTGCTAGTTGGTTGAATGGTAGCTCTATTTAATAGAGAGGAAAGTCTGGGCTCCATAGGAAAAAGTACCAGGTAACTCCTGGCAGGAGAAATCCTAGAGATAGTGCCACAGAGAATAGACCGCCTAATCAAGGCAAGGGTGAAACGGTGAGGTAAGAGCTCACCGCCTTTTTAGTAATAAAAAGGGCAAGGAAAACCTTACTTGGAGCAAGACCAAATAGGGATAGCACGATCTTTGATCAAACATCCTAAGTTTGCTATCCGGGTTGGTTGCTGGAGCTGTTTAGAAATAATCAGCCAAGATAAATTACCATTTTAAATGACAGAACCCAGCTTATAGACCAACTAGCAAATTCAATTATAAATAGAACAATATAAGAACAACTAAAAGTTGAATATAAATTGACTATTTATTAAAAACCATATATTCCCATGAAATCCCATAAAAAGGAATTTGATGAATAAATTATATGTTTATTTCTACTTACGAAAACAAACTAGACAAAAAAGGAAGGGTGTCCGTGCCTGCAGCTTATAGATCTCATTTATCTAACCTTGGTTATAATGGAGTTGTTTGTTACCCATCTTTTACAAATTCATCTATTGAGTTTTGTCCTCAAGACAGACTAGAAAAAATTATTGAAACAATTGAAACACTAAATCCTTTTGAAGAAAATAGAGATATCTTTTCTACATCAATCTTAGCAAACAGTTCTCAACTTAATTTTGATGGTGATGGAAGAATTACTTTAAATGAAAAATTATTAGAGCACTCTAAAATAAAAGAAAAAGTTTTATTTGTTGGTCAAGGAAAAACATTTCAGATGTGGGAGCCAACTTTATTTAAAAAATTCAGTGATGATGCAAGAAAAAAAGCAAATTTAAAAAGATCAGAACTGAAATGGAAACAATCAAACTAAAAAAGGAGAAAACGATGGCAATAAATATAACAGCACCCGAATTAAGAGAATTAAAACCAAGAATAGTAGTTTTAGGAGTTGGAGGAGCAGGAGGAAACGCAATCAATAATATGATTGACTCTGGTATCCAGGGCGTTGAGTTTGTTGCTGCTAATACAGATGCACAAGATTTAAAAAAGAATAAAGCTGATTGTAAAATTCAATTAGGCGCTAATTTGACAAGAGGTTTAGGCGCTGGTGCAAAAGCTGATATTGGACAAGCAGCTGCAGATGAGTCGATGAATGAAATAATTAATTTATTACAAGGTGCAAATATGGTTTTTGTAACTGCCGGAATGGGTGGCGGTACAGGAACAGGTGCAGCACCAGTTATTGCAAAGGCTGCAAAGGATTTAAATATTTTAACAGTAGCGGTTGTTACCAAACCTTTTATGTTTGAAGGACCGGGCAGAATAAGAGTTGCTGAAGCTGGCTTAGAAAATCTTTCTAAAGTCGTTGATACAAGCATAATTATTCCAAACCAAAATTTATTTAAAATCGCAGATGATAAAACAACTTTTCCTCAAGCATTTAGAATGGCTGATAATGTTTTAATGCACGGTGTAAGAGGGATAACAGATTTGATTGTACAACCTGGATTAATGAATTTGGATTTTGCTGATATTGAAACTATCATGAGTGGTATGGGAAAAGCTATGATGGGAACAGGTGAGGCAGAAGGAGAAAAAAGAGCAGAGCTTGCTTCTGAAGCTGCTATAAATAATCCTTTGATTGACGATTACACTCTAAAAGGAGCCAAAGGTTTACTAGTAAACATTACTGGTGGTAATGATATTACTTTATTTGAAGTGGATGAAGCCGCAAATAAAATTAGAGCTGAAGTAGATCCTACTGCAGATATTTTAATCGGCTCAACCATTGATGAGTCTATGAATGGTAAAGTAAGAGTATCAATTGTTGTTACAGGATTAGGTGGAGAAGTTATAAAAAATAAACCAACTTTGAGCGTTGTTCAAAATAGAAATCACGGTTACTCAAAACCAAATCTATTTAATAATACGCACTCTCCATATGCAAATTATAGCCAACAAGCGTTTACACAAAATGGTTATCAAGCTAATCCAATTAACGCTCCCATGGCTAGTGCAACAACTAATCATTCAGCACCTATTTCAGGCTCAAATGCATTGGATGTTAACTCTATCTACAAAACAGAGCAAAATGTTACTCATGAAATCAATACGAATTATGAGGAATTGCAAAAAAGTGCTCCTGTAGACTGTTCTATTACGGAGGATTTTATTAGTGAGGATCAAAACTTTGATAGTATAGATACAAGCTCCATTGAGGAACAGTCTTCACTAAATATAGAAGAGAATACAATTGAAGATAATAATGTAGAAACTGAAAATGCTGCTCCACAGCTATTCACTGGAGATGAAGAGATAAGAGAGCATGATCAAGAAAAATCATTAGCTGATGAAATTGATACGGATTTATCTGATATTAATTTTGACGATAAGGATGATCTTGAGATCCCTGCATTTTTAAGAAGACAAACTAATTAGAGATTATGCTCAATGTCACTGGATACTATAAAACATTATCCAGTGATGTTGAGTGAAGTCACTAATTTTCTTTCTGATAATAAACTAATACTAGACTGTACTTTTGGAGGAGGTGGGTATTCCTCTGAAATCTTAAAAAAATATTCAAATTCAAAAGTCATCGCTTTAGATAGAGATATAGAAATTATTCAATTTGCAGAAAAGTTAGAAAAAAAATATTTAAAACGTTTTGTTTTTAAAAATCTTAAATTTTCTGAAATACATAAAGTTAAAGAAATAAATGAAATAGATTATTTTATCTTTGATCTTGGTGTTTCACACTTTCAATTGAAAGATATGAAGCGTGGTTTCTCATTTAATTCAGATGATAGTTTGAGTATGAGTATGGGTTTAACAGATCTAGATGCAAAGGAATTAATTAGAAAAGTTTCTGAAAAGGATTTAAAAAGTATTTTAAAATTTTTCGGAGAAGAAAAATTCGCTTCAAAAATTGCAAGCAAAATTATTAATGTACGAAAAAAACAAAATATATCATCAGGGAAACAATTAGCCGAAATTATAGAAACTGTTAAATTTAAAAAAAATAAAGTTCATCCTTCAACAAAATCTTTCCAAGCATTAAGAATGATTGTAAATCAAGAATTATTAGAAATATACAAAGCATTAAAATTTATAATTGAAAACTGCAAAGCAAACTCAACAATTATTATTGTTACATTTCACTCACTTGAAGACCTTCTTGTAAAAAAAATAATTAATTTTTATGGAAAAAAAACTTCAACCTCGAGATATTTACCGCAAGACTCAGATGTTAAAAAAATGCCTATAAAAATTTTAACTAATAAAGCTATTAAACCAACTTCAGAGGAAGTTAATATAAATCCGAGTTCCCGTTCGGCAAAACTTAGAGCTTTTACTAAAATTTATAAACCTGATTTTAATTTAAAAAGATCAGATTTAGATATGGAAAAATATTTTTCTTTAGAAGAGTTATATGTTTAAAAATTTTATTATACCATTAACGCTTTTGTTTTTTGGAGTTTTTTTTACAAGTTTCTATAAAAACAAATCTAAAAATTTAGAAGAAAAAATAGCTAACAAAAAAGATATTATTTACGAATTAAAAAAAAGTAATGAGTTAGAGTTAAAAGAAAATATATTCTTAAAATCACCAGAAAATATAAAAAAATTAGCAAATGAATATCTTGACAAAGACTATATTTTTTTTGAGAAAAAAAATATTGAATATTTGGAAATAAATGAAAAAAAATAATCAACTAGATTTATATTTTGATGAAAATATTTATCAAAAAAAGGAAAATAAAAATTTAGACAACAGAATCAACATTATAATTTCTGTTTTTCTTCTTTTGAGTTTTTTGACATTATCAAAACTTTTTTTTTTAGGTTTTGAAAAAAAAGAATTTATTTTGAAGGACAATTATATAAAACAGGAATTAAAAAGACGATCAATAGTTGATCAAAATAATAATTTATTAGCGTATTCTATTAAAACACATGATCTTTTAATTAGAACAAAAAAAATAAAAAATTTTAATAATTTAAATTTAAAATTACGTATTAAATTTCCTGAAGTTGATCTTAAAAAAATTAAAAATTTTAACAAAAAATCATTTCATGTAATTAAGAAAAATTTAAGTTCCGTAGAGTATAATAATGCTTTAAGTTTAGGAGAACCGTCTTTGGAGCTTGTTGAAAACGA
Organism: Pelagibacteraceae bacterium; assembly: GCA_022763425.1. Taxonomy (GTDB): domain Bacteria; phylum Pseudomonadota; class Alphaproteobacteria; order Pelagibacterales; family Pelagibacteraceae; genus HIMB114. The sequence goes on from JALEGD010000001.1 coordinate 502,885, forward strand.
AACCAGAATTTATCCAGATAAAAACTTATTTTCCCATATACTTGGAAATGTTGACACAGATCAACAGGGTGTATCTGGTATTGAATTGTTTTTGAATGATGAAATATTAGATAAAAAAAAAATCGATATTCCTTTAGTTCTCTCAGTTGATCAGGGAATTCAATTCATAATTCGTGAAACTTTATTGGATAGTATAAATATTTTTAGCGCTAAAGGAGCATCAGCGGTTTTAATGGAGGCGAGCACTGGAAAAATTTTATCAATGGTATCTCTGCCGGATTATAATCCAAATGATAGATCTGAATTAAAAAATAAGGATAATTTATTTAATAAAAATTCCAAAGGTCTTTATGAGCTAGGATCTGTATTTAAAACTTTTGCAATTGCAAATGCCTTAGAATTAAAAAAAGTAACGAGAGATAAGGTTTATAAAAATTTGCCAAGCCAAGTCACTTGCGGAAAATTTTTTATTAAAGAGTATAAATATTCAAAAGATAAAAAAAATTTATCTGTAAATGATATTTTAGTTGAGTCATCAAATATAGGTACAATCAGAATAATTCAGGATTCTGGATTAGAGACTTATCAAAACTTCTTAAAAAAACTTGAGATTTTTGATTATTCTAAAATTGAATTACCGGAAGTTTCTGCATCTACAAAAAAAAGGTGGGGCATATGCAGAACACTTACTGCAGGATATGGACATGGAATAAATACTACTCCCTTACAATTAACTAGGGCATATGCGTCAATAATTAATGGTGGAAATCTTCTAGAGCCAACTTTGCTAAAAAATAAAAAAACTAAAATTAAAAATAAAATAATTTCAAAAGAAAATAGCAAGATAATAAAAAAAATTTTAAGAACAAACGTTGACAATAATTACATCAGAGGAGGCAGTGGAAGAAAAGCAGATATTAATGGATATAATGTAATGGGAAAAACAGGTACTGCAGAAAAACCTTCAAATATAGGTAAAGGATATTCTAATGAAATATTAAATGTTTTTGTGTCTGCTTTTGACGTAGATGAAAATTTATATGTTTTAACAGTAATTATGGATGAACCAAAAGGGGCGCCAAAACTATGGGGTCATAATAGAAGAGAATCTGGATGGAATGCAGGTTATATAAATGGTCAAATTATAAAAAAAATAGGTCCAATTTTGAACACATTAAAAATTAATGATTATGCAAAATTTAATTAATGAAGATTGAAAAAATTATAAATAGAAATTTTTGTGTAGATTCTAGGCTATTAAAAACAAATGACGTTTTTTTTGATTTTTTATCTAATACAAAAAAAATAAACCCATTTTTAAAAAGTATAATTAAAAAAAAACCAAGTTTAATTTTTTCATCTATAAAATTAAATTACCGCAATTCAATTATCTCTAAAAATATTAGAAATTTATATTTATCATTAATAAAAAAAAAATATAAAAAAATACCTAAAAATATTTTTGCTGTAACTGGCACAAATGGAAAAACATCTGTTGCTAATTTTTTTTATCAATTACATATTTTAAATAAAAAACCTTGTGCAAATATTGGAACTCTTGGATATTTCTACAACAAAAAAAGAAAAAAAAATAATTTAACAACACCAAGTAACTTAGATATTTATAATTTTTTAAATTTTATTAATAAAAAAAAAATTAGAACTGTTATTCTAGAGGCATCAAGTCACGGGTTAGACCAGGATCGATTAAGTGGATTAAAATTCAAGGGAGTTGTATTTACAAATTTTTCTCAAGATCATCTAGATTATCATAAATCAATGAAAGCATATTTAAATGCAAAGTTAAAACTTTTTAGACAAAACTTAAAAAAAAAAGGAAATATAGTTTGTAATAAGAATATAAAAAAAATACTAATTAAAAATAAAATTTCTAAAATTTCTTTTAAATATATTTTAGATAATAAAATCAAATACCCTATTAAAATAATTCATGCTAAAAAAAATAATAGTAAAACTTTAATAAAAATAAATTTTAAAAATAATATTTATACTTTTAATCTTAATTTAATAGGACAATTTCAAATTGAAAATTTATTCCAATCCTTAATATTAGCATTATCATCAGGCTTAAAAATTAATGAAATTTTTAAAGTTTTAGAAAAGATTAAGCCTATTGAAGGACGACTTAATATTATTCAAAATACAAATAAAACTATCTGTATCGACTATGCTCATACTCCCGATGGCTTAAAAAAGGTAATAGAAACCTTAAAAAATCATTATAACACAAATATTAATATTGTTTTTGGATGCGGTGGAAACAGGGATACGGACAAGAGAAAAAAAATGGGTCAAATTGTTAATAAATTATGTAACAAAGTTATTTTAACAAATGATAATCCAAGAGAAGAAGACCCAAAAAATATAACAAAACAAATATTTCAATCAGTTAAAAAGGCAGAAGTTATTCATAATAGAAAATTAGCAATAAAAAAAGCCATTAAAATTACAAAAAAAAATGAAGTACTTTTGATTGCTGGAAAGGGTCATGAAAATTATCAAATATTTAAAAATAAAATTATTTATTTTTCAGATTTTGATGTGGTTAAAAAAAATCTATTTATATGAAATTTAATATTACTAATAAAATATTAAAAAAAAAATTCTATATTGACAGTAGACTAGTAAAAGAAAACTCAGTTTTTCTTTGCATTAAAGGACCAAATAATGATGGGCATAAATATGCAAAATTAATTTTAAATAGATTTAAAAGGACAATTATAATTTGCGAAAAAAATTCTATATATTCCAAAAATTTAAAAAATAGTAATAGGATAATTTTTTGCAATTCTACAAAAGATTTTTTGATTAATTTAGCTAGAATCAAGAGATATCTTTTGAGTTCAAAAAATTTTATTGGGATTACTGGTAGTTCAGGAAAGACAAGTTTAAAAGATCTTTTATTTACTGTCTTAAATAAATATAAAAAAACTTATAAATCGCAAAAATCATTTAATAATAATATTGGTCTCCCATACACCTTGGTAAATCAAAACATCAAATCTGAATTTAATATCTATGAGCTTGGTATGAATAATTTTGGTGAAATAGACTATTTATCAAATATCTTAAAACCAAATCTTGCCATAATCACAAATATTGGGGAAGCTCATTTGGGCAATCTCGGCAGTATAAAAAATATAGCTAAAGCAAAAGCTGAAATAATTAAAAATATTACAAAGAAAGGTACAATAATTTTAAATCATGATTGTAAGTTTTTTGACCAATTAAAAAAAATATCAAAAAAAAATAAAATTAAAATTTTAAGTTTTGGTTCAACTTCAAAAGCAACAGCAAGTTATAAAATTATTTCATTAAATATAATAGAAATTAAATTTAAAACTATAAAATTTACGTTAAAATTGAATAACATAAATCCAAATACAATTAATAACATCCTTGTTTGTATTTTAGTTTTAAGTTTTTTTAAGTTAAATATTAGTCAATCTCAAAATTTTTTTAATAAAATTAAAAATACTAGAGGAAGGGGAAATATAGTGAAATTTAGAAAAAAAATAATAATTATTGATGATAGTTATAATTCTAATCCGTCTTCATTAAAGAGCTCTATTAAAGAATTTGAAAGGTTAGCTACGAAAAAGAAAAAAATTTTAGTAATTGGAGATATGCTAGAATTAGGTAAGTTTTCGAAAAAAAAACATGGAGAAATTGGCAATTATTTATCTAAGATGAAATTTAGCCGAATCTTATTAGTTGGAAAAGAGTCAAAAGAAATTTTTAAAAAAATAAAATCCACATTTTGGTGCAAGTATTTCAAAAATATTAATAATTTTTCAAAATATTTTAAAAATGTTTTAATAGAAAACTCTATTATAATGTTTAAAGCTTCAAATGGAGTTGGATTAAATAAACTTTTAAATAAAAAAATTTACTAATGTTAAATTATATTTTTCAAGAGCTATCATCAAATTTTTCTTTTTTAAATGTTTTTTCTTACATAACATTTAGGACTGGAATTGCAGTTTTTACCTCTTTGCTTGTTGTGCTTTTGTTTGGGCCAATTTTTATAAGTTATTTAAAAAAATCAGCACATTTCAATCAACCTATCAGGAATGATGGTCCTGTTTCTCATATAATAAAAAAAGCTGGAACACCAACTTTTGGTGGGATTTTAATTATATTCGGAATATTAATTTCTACTCTGTTATGGTCCGATATTAAAAATATTTTTATTTTAATTTGTTTATTTTCATTATTATCTTTCGCATTGATTGGCTTTTTTGACGATTTTTTAAAAATCAAATTTAAAAATTCTAGAGGAATTTCTGCACTTTCAAAAATAATTTTTCAATTATTTTTTAGTTTGATGATTTTTTATTTAATTTCTATTTCAATTAGTAGTGAACAAAGATTTCTATTAAACTTACCATTTTATAAAAATTTGATTTTTGATATAGGATATTTTTATTTTCCTTTTGCTGCCATAGTAATTATTGGCTCATCTAATGCTGTTAATCTAACTGATGGTCTAGATGGTTTAGCAACTGTACCATTGATATTAGTTGCTCTTACTTTTACTTTAATTGTTTATTTGTCAGGAAATGTAATTTTTTCAGAATATTTAAAAATTATTAATATTAAAAATATATCCGAAGTATGTATTTTGCTTGGAGCGACAATTGGATCATGTTTAGGTTTTTTATGGTTTAACGCGCCACCAGCTAAAATATTTATGGGCGACACAGGTTCTTTGGCATTAGGTTCATTATTAGGAACTGTAAGTTTAATTTCAAAACATGAAATTGTACTATTAATAGCTGGCGGTGTATTTGTTTTAGAGGCAATGTCAGTTATTATTCAGGTATTTTCTTTTAAATTATTTGGAAAAAGAGTGTTTCGAATGGCGCCATTGCATCACCATTTTGAAAAAAAGGGCTGGGAAGAGTCAACCATAGTAATTAGATTTTGGATAATTTCTATAATTTTAGTTTTAATTGCATTATCTAGTTTGAAGTTAAGATAGATGCAGTTTCCAAAAGATTTTGTAAATAAAAAAATTTTAATTTTTGGTTATGGAAAAACAGGAAAATCTGCAGGAAAATTATTAGATAAATTTAAAATAAATTATTCAATATATGATGATAATATAAATAAAAAAAAAAAATTATTTGATAAAGAGTTTTACAAAAATAATTATGATTTTATAATTTTAAGCCCTGGAATAAATATTTATAATCATAAAAAAAAAACTTTTTTTCAGAAAAACAAAAAAAAAATTATTACTGATTTAGATATTTTTTTTTCTTTTCCAAAAAAATATAAATATACAATAGGTATTACTGGTACTAATGGCAAATCAGGCTTTTGTAATTTGCTAAAATATATTTTAGATAGAAACAACATAAAGTCTAAAATTTTAGGGAATTTTGGTATACCGGTCTTAGATAAAAAAATTTCAAATAATGAAATTTGTATTATTGAATTGTCCTCATATCAAATTGACTATTCAAAAAATTTAAAATTAGACAAAGCTTGTATTTTAAATATTTCACCTGATCATTTAGAAAGGCACAAGACATTAGCAAATTACAAAAAAATAAAACTAAAAATATTTAAATTTCTAAAAGAAAACGGACGAGGCTATTATCATCAAAAATCATTTCCAAAATTAAAAAATAAAAACAAAATTAAAAGCTTTTCTAATTTAAATAATACTTTTTTAAGAAATTTATTGGGAAAAAATATAAAAATTCATAAAAATTATCATAATCAAATTAAAAACAAACTTCCGCATCGCGTTGAATTTTTTTATAAAAAAAATAATTTTAAATTTATAAATGATTCAAAATCCACAAATTTTGAGGCAACCAAATTTGCTATACAGAAATTTAAGAATATTATTCTCATAATTGGAGGTCTGCTAAAAAGAGGAGATAGTTACAATCTTAAAAATTTAAGTAACAATTTGGTGGATATCTATATATTTGGAAAAAAAAATAATATTATTCAAAAAAGTTTAAAAAAACAAAAAATACGATTTATTTGTTTTGATAATTTAAGAGCTACTTTAAAGAATATTTACAAAAAACACTATTTGGAAAATAAAAAAAGTAAAAAAAATTTTACAGTATTATTTAGTCCTGCAGCCGCATCTTTTGACCAATTTAAGAATTTTGAAGACAGGGGTAACAAATTTAAAAAATATACTTATGAGTTTTTTAAAAACTAGTAACACTTTTTTATTTAAATGGTTTTTAAGCATCGATAAGATCATTTTGTTTTTGCTGATTACATGGATTACTCTTGGAGTAATTTTTAATTCAAATTCGACTTTAAATTTTGTATCTTCTAAATTATATAATGATCCAAAAATTTTAATTAATAAATTTTATTTATTTATATTTTTAGGTTCATTAGTAATTTTTTTTTCATCTATATTTAATGAAAATTTTTATAAGCAATCTGGTAAATTTTTTTTTTTAATATCTTTTTTTCTTTTATTTCTAACATTAATAATCGGAGTAGAAGTAAAAGGGTCAAAAAGATGGTTAAATTTTATTTTTTTAAATCTTCAACCAGTTGAGCTTTTAAAGCCGTCTTTAATAATTTACTTATCAAGTATATTTTCTAGTGATATTAAATTTGCTTATAAATTGTTATTATCTGGTTTCATTTCTTTTATTAGTGTATTGATACTTCTTTTACAGCCCGATTATACGCAATCATTAATTATATTAGTCATCTGGTTTACTTTAGTGTTCATGTCCGGAGTAAATTTGGGAATACTATTTTCTTTTTTTTTCTTAATTGCGGGGTTTATGATATCGATCTTGATAATTTTTAAACAAAAATTTTCATACATAATTTTAAGGTTCGAAAAATGGGTTAACGCAAATGATATTTCCTATCAATCTGAAAAATCTTTAGATGCAATTCAGCATGGTGGTTTTTTTGGCCAGGGTATTGGAGAAGGTATTTTAAAAGAGAGAATACCCGAGTCTCATACTGATTATGTATTGGCATCTATAAGTGAAGAATATGGAATTATAATAATAATATTTATTTTAATAATTGTTTTTTCTTTATTTATGAGAGTTTTTGCAATTTGTCAGAGAGAAATTTCAAATTTCAAAAAATATACTTTGGTAACTTTGTCCACCATTATACTGCTGCAAATATTTATTAATATTGGAGTTACAATTAATTTGCTACCGTCAACAGGCATGACTTTCTCTTTTATAAGTTATGGAGGTTCATCAATTATAACAAGTTCCTTCATAATGGGAATAATTTTAGCATTAACAAGAATAAAGAATTAAAATAGACGTTTAATCTAATAGCTTTAAAATATAATTAAATGGATATTCAAATTAATAAAAAAAGTACAGTTTATTTTATTGGCATTGGCGGTATAGGCATGAGCGGAATAGCTCTAATTATGAAAAGTTTAGGCTACAATGTTCATGGAAGTGATTTAAATAATTCAGGTAAAGTTATTGAAGAATTAAAAAAAAATAAAATTAAAATTGTCAGAGGTCATAAAACAAAATCTATTTTGAGTGCAGATATTGTGGTAATTTCGACTGCAATAAAATCTGATAATTTAGAGTTTAAACTAGCAAAAAAAAATAAAAAGTTAATTGTTAAAAGAGCTGATATGTTAGCTCATTTAATTAATTTAAAAAAGAATATTATAATTTCGGGATCTCATGGGAAAACTACAATTACCTCTTTGGTTTCCCATTTGCTTAAAAGCAATATGTTTTTTCCGACAATAGTAAATGGTGGTATCATAAATTCTATTAAATCCAATGCATCACTTGGTAAAGGCGAGTGGGCAGTGGTAGAGGCCGATGAGTCAGATGGCAGTTTTTTAAAATTTAAAAGTATTTTTTCAATAGTCAGTAATATTGATATTGAGCATATGGATTATTACAAAACTTATAAAAATCTAATGAATAGTTTTAAAATTTTTTTAGATAAAACTCCTTTATTAGGAAAAAATATTATCTGTGCTGATGATGATAATATAAAAAAAATTGTCAAAGAATTAAATAAAAAAAATTTTTTAACTTATGGATTTTCAAAAAATTCAAACCTTCAATGCAAAAATATTCGAAATATTAATATGGGTATGAAATTTGATATTTCCATAAATTTTCTAGGAAAAAAAAAGTTAGTAAAAAATGTATGTATTAATCTTTTGGGTATGCATAATGTTCTTAATGCAACAGCAACTTTTGCAATTGGACTAATGTTAAATATTAAAATTGATAGTATAAAAAAATCTTTGATTAGTTTTTCTGGAGTTCAGAGAAGACTCACGCTAGTTTATCAAAAAAATAATTCATTAATCTACGATGACTATGCGCATCATCCTACAGAAATCAAAGCAGTATTAAGCGCGTGTAAAAATAATTTTAAAAATAAAAAAATAATTGCTATTTTTCAACCACATCGTTTCTCAAGAGTTTCATCTTTGTATAAAGATTTTATTACATCATTTGTAAATGCAGATGAGGTTTTGGTTTGCCCAGTATATTCTGCAGGTGAAAAAAATAATAATTTTAATTTTGATAGGTTTTGCAAAAATATAATCTTAAAATCAAAAGCAAAAGTTATTCAAACAAAATCCAAAATTGATATAGAAAATTATATAAACAAAAATTTTAAAAAAAACCAAGTTATAATTGCTATGGGTGCTGGAAATATAAGTTATTGGATAAGAGAAATTTCAAATAAAATTAAATGAATAAATTAAAACTCAATTATAATTTATCCAAAAATAGTTGGTTTGGTTTGGGTGGGAACGCTAGAAAATTTTTTACGCCAGATAATGAACAAGAATTAGCTGATTATATTTTAAAAAATAATAGTGAAAAGTATTATATGATTGGATCTGGTTCTAATATTTTATTTAGAGACAAGGGGTGCAAAGAAACAATAATTAAACTTGGAAGAGGTTTTAGAAGTATTGAAATAAAAAATAACAAAATTATTTGTGGTGCTGCGGTTTTAAAAAATCAACTATCAATATTTGCATTAGATAATGAAATTACTAATTATGAATTTTTGAGTTGTATTCCTGGCACAATAGGTGGAGGGATTATTATGAATGCCGGATGTTTCGGTTATGAGTTTAAAGATATTGTAGATGAAGTGAAGGGAATTAGTAAAAAAAATTTTAAATTAATAAGTTATAATAAATCAGATATAAAATTTTTGTATCGCAAAACTATTTTTCCAGACGATTTATTGATAACAAAAGTAATCTTTAATATTAATTTTGGATCAAGTGAAAAAATTAGAGAAAAAATTGAAATCTTTAAAAAAAAGAAAGAAACAGCCCAACCGTCTAGAATTAGGACTGGTGGAAGCACATTTAAAAATCCTGACTCAAAAAATAAAGCCTGGGAATTAATTCAAAAAAGCGGATGTGATAAAGTAAATTTTGGTAGTGCTAAATTTTCAAAAATACATTGCAACTTTATTGAAAACCAAGGCAATTCAAGTGCAGATATTGAGAAATTAATTAATTTCACAATTGATGAAGTTAAAAAAAAATTTAATATAATTTTAGAACCTGAAATCAAAATTATTGGTGAAAAATAAACAAAAAATACTTGTTTTAATGGGCGGCAAATCCAGAGAAAGACCGGTCAGTATTCAGTCTGGCAAAGCTTGTTATGAAGCATTAAAGAAACTTGGCTATGTAGTTTGCAAGTATGACCCTTTAAAAAATATATCAAACAATATTAAAAAATTTAAACCAGATAAAATTTTTAACTGTTTGCATGGAAAATATGGTGAAGATGGGCAAATACAAAAAATATTAGAAAAATTAAAAATACCTTACACACATTCTGGAGTAAAAGCCTCAAAAATAGCTATGGATAAAATTAGGTCTAAAAAAATATTTATTAAAAAAAAAATTAACACACCTAATTTTAAAATTGTCAAAAAGGTTTCTGATATTGATAAAGAAATTGGAAAATCAAAATTTATTTTAAAACCAGCGAATGAAGGTTCAAGTTTTGGGGTAAAAATTTTTAAAAAACAACCTAACCCAGACAATGTTGATATTAAAAAGCTTTTAAAACAATATAAGACTTTAATTCAAGAACCTTATATAGATGGTAGAGAGATACAGACTGCCGTTTTAGGAAATAGAGTGATTGGATCAGTGGAAATTATTCCAAAAAGAAATTTTTACGATTACAAAGCAAAATATTTGTCTTCAGCCAAGACCAAGCATGTAATACCGCCAAAAATTTCTAAAAAATTACATTATAAAATAAAGAAAATGGCATTAAAAGCTCATCGTGCTTTAAATTGTAGAGGTGTCACTAGGTCGGACTTTAGAGTTATGCCAAATAATAAAGTTTTTATATTAGAAATAAATACACAGCCTGGGATGACTAAATTATCATTAGTCCCCGAGATTGCAGTAAATTTTGGTTTAAGTTTTACTGAATTAGTTGATTGGATAGTCAAAGATGCTAGCATCAAAAGGTAAAAAAAATTTTTTTTTTTATTTAATTTTGTTTTTATTATTTACAACTTTTCAAATTAACCAAAATAATACTTTTCCATTTTTTTTAATTAAAAAAGTTACATTTCTTGACGCAGGTAACTTTGAGGAGAATATAAAAAATAATATTACAGAAAGTTTAATAGGCAGAAATTTATTTAATATTAAAAAGCAAAAAATAGATTTGTTATTTACAGATAGTCGATGGGTAAAAAGTTATTTAATAAAAAAAAAATATCCTGAAGAAATATTTTTTCAAATATCTGAATATAAGCCTTTGGCAATTCATCAAAAAAAAGATAATTTGTACTTAATTAACGATAATTTTTTAATCACAGATAAAATTTTAAACAAAAATCATAATTTAGATCTTATTATTATTATAGGAGAATACAGTAAAAAAAATTTCAAAAAACTTTATAAGGAGGCATTACAACATGATTTTCTTAAAGACTTAATTTCTATTAAATTTTTAAATTTAGATAGAGTTGAGTTATTTTTTAAAGACAATATTCATATAAAATTAGGTAAATATAGTTATGCAAGTCAATTTAATATTATAAGCAAAATTATAAAAAATAATAATTATTACAAATTAATTGATTTAAGAAATGAAGGTACGGTTATAGTCAAATGATAGGTGAGAAAATTGCTATTTTAGATTTAGGTTCATATAAGATAAAACTTTTATTAATATCTTTAGATAAGAACAATTATATTGATATACATGCAAAAAGTTCAACTTTTTCATCTGGAATAAAAAAGGGCAATGTAGTTAATATAGATAAACTTAGTTTAGCAATTAAATCCTGCATACAATCAATACAGAAAGAATTAAAAATTGAAATTAAAGAAGTATACGTAGGTATTAATTCTATTAATTTTAATTTTACAACTTTCGGAGTAAGTAGAGATATAGGATCTTATGAAATTGAAGAAAAAAAAGATTTACAAAACTTGATTAATCTTGCTTCTGGTATTTTTTATCATCAAAATTCAAATAAAAAAATAATACATTTTCTAAACTCAGGGTTTTTTTTAGATAAATATAATAATGTTGAAAATCCAATAGGCTTAAAGTCTAATTCTTTAGATGTGAATTTTAGTTTTTTAAGTTTAGATAAAAATTTAATCTCAAATTATGAAAAGGCTATAAATAAATCTGGTTTAAAAGTAAAAAGATTTTTTTATTCTCCGTTTGCTTCTAGTATTTTGTCTTCAAACCAAGAAACGCTAGAAAAGGGTTTTATAAATATAGATTTTGGATTTGATAAAACTTCAATTACACTTTTTGAGAATTCTAAACTTTTATTTTCGAAAATAATTCCTATTGGATCATTTCATATTAATAATGATCTAATTAAAGCAATTGATATCGATAAAAACTTGGCCGAGGATATAAAATATCGTTATGAGGATATTAAAAATAATGTAATAGACAAAAAGATATTATCAGAACTAAATAAAAGAAAAATATCATCAGATATGGTTATCAAAATCATTAATGCAAGAGTTGATGAGATTATAGACTATATTTATGATACAATTTTATTATGTAAGTCTATAAATAGATCAGCAAGAAAAATAATTATAACTGGTGGCGGATCTGATTTAAAAGTTTTTTCATCAAAACTTTCAAAAATAATAAAAAGCCCAATTGATTATGCAAAACAATCTTTTCCTGTAAAAGATACTGAGTTTAATGTATTTTCAGACTTCATGGTCTGTCTTGGTATAGCTAAACTGATTTATTTCCCTAATAAAGATGAAATAAAAAGTTTTGAAAATATAAATAAAGGTTTTTTTGAAAAATTTTATAGCCTGTTCCTAAAAAATTAGATTGAAATATAAATTGAGTAGCAAACAAATTTTTTTTCTGCATTTTTCATTTAATGCATTTATTTCAAAAAACAATTTTAAAACCATTAATCTTTTCTGGCGTAGGATTGCATAGCGGTGAATCAGTTGTTATTAAATTACTACCAGCCCCAGAAAACAGTGGTATAAATTTTATTTATAAAAATAAAAAAATTGAAGCACTATGGAAAAATGCAATTATTAGCCAGTTATGTACTAAGTTAAAAAAAAATAATCTTTATCTATCTACTATTGAACATTTAATGTCTGCATTAAGCGGCCTAGGTGTTTCAAATATTATTGTAAAGATTTCATCATCTGAAATTCCGATAATGGATGGAAGTTCAAAAGATTTTGTAGAAAAAATTTTAGAGGACGGTTTAAAAAAGCAAAATAAAGAAATAAAATTTATTAAAGTAAGAAAAAAAATATCTTTTACAGCTGAGAATAAATATATTGAAATTGAGCCTACAAATAAAAAAAAATTAATAATAGATTATACTATTGACTACCAAGATGAATTTATAAAAAAACAAAACCTAATTTATGAACATTCTGAGGAAAATTATATGGAAATTTATAAGGCTAGGACGTTTTGCTTGCATAAAGATTTAGAAAAAATTTTTTCTCTTGGATTGGCTAAGGGTGGCTCTTTAGATAACGCAATTGTAGTTTCTGGAAAAAAAATACTTAATCAAGGGGGATTACGTTATGATAATGAATTTGTTAAGCATAAAATTTTAGATTGTGTTGGTGATTTATATTTAGCTGGTAGCCACATTATTGGAAAATTAAAAACTTTTGGAGGAGGCCATGAATTAAATTTGATGATTTTAAAAGAATTATTTAAAAATAAAAGTAATTTTGAAATTATAAATTCAAGTTCAGTTTAACTTACAAATGATGTCAAAAAAAATAAAATATATTAATTTTTTTTCAATTATCATTTTAATATTAATTGTTAGCTGTAGCAAAAATGATAAATTAATAAAAAAATCTGAAAAAATTTTACCATTAAATATTTTATATAAAAAAGCTTTCGATCTTTATCAAAACGCTCAGTATTTTGAATCAATAGATATGTTTAAAAAAGTTGAAACAAATTATTCTTTTTCAGAGTGGGCTCCAAAAGCAACATTAATGATTATGTATATAAATTTTGAAGGTTCCCAATATATAGAGTCTTTAGAATATGCTCAAAAATTTAAAAAATTATATCCAAAAAATAAAAATATAGATTATGTTGATTTTATATCAGCATTAATTTTTTATGAACAAATTGATGTTGTATCAAGAGACCAAACATATGCTATTGAAGCAAAAAAAAGATTTATTAATATTATTAATAATTACCCTAAATCAATATATGCAGAAGAATCTAAATATAAAATTGACCTAATTAATGAACAGTTAGCTGGGAAAGAGATGTATATAGCTAGATTTTATATGAAAAAATCTAAATGGATACCGGCAATTAATAGATTAAAAAAAATATTAAATAATTATGAGACAACAGTTTATTCAACAGAAGCTCTTCATAGGCTGGTTGAAGTTTATTATAAATTAGGAAATTTACAGGAGTCAAAAAAATACGCTGCTATTTTGGGGTATAATTTTAATGATAGTTTGTGGTACAAAAAATCATACAAAATTGTTGCTGATAAAAACTATAAAATAGAAGTAAAAAAACAAAAAAGAAAACTTCGAGATCGTATTAAAAAACTATTCAAGTTTTCAAAATGATTAAAAATTTAAAAGAATATAAAAATAAAAAAAAAATATTAATTGAGCATAATAAAAATTATTATGATAAAAATATATCCAAGATTGATGATGCATCTTATGATAAATTAAAACGTGAATTATTAGAATTTGAAAATTATCAAAAAATACCAATAATTGAAAAAAAAGTATCGGAAATAATTGGTTTTGAACCGTCAAAAAAATTTTCAAAAATTAAACATCCCGAGACTATGCTTTCATTAGATAATGCCTTTGATAGAGATGATATAGTTGATTTTTATAAACGAATAAATAATTACTTAAATCTAAATTCTAATCATCGTGAAAAATTATTTGCCGAACCTAAAATAGATGGTGTATCAGCTAGTTTGAAATATATTGATGGCAAATTAGTCCAGGGCCTATCTCGAGGTGATGGAGAATTCGGAGAAGATATAACTGAAAATTTAAAAACAATAGAAGATATTCCAAAAAAGTTAAAAAAATTAAATACTGGAGAATTGATTGTTAGAGGAGAAGTTTATATCCCAAAATCTAAATTTAAAAATCTCTCTAATAAATTTGCAAATCCTAGAAACGCAGCATCTGGTTCATTAAGACAAAAAGATGCTAAAAATACTGAAAAAATTCCATTAAGATTTTTTGCATATGGAACAATTTTTATGAATCATAATCTTGAAAGCAGACAATCAAAATTTTTGGAATTCCTAAAACACCAAGGTTTTAAAATTAATCCTTTAGGGAAAATCATTAATGATGAAAAAGATTTATTAGAAAATTATAAAATATTAGAAAATAAACGATCTGAACTAGACTATGATATTGATGGTATAGTTTATAAGATTGATGATTTTAAATTACAACAAAGACTTGGTAATTTAACGAATTCTCCAAGATGGGCAATAGCACACAAATTTTCAGCTGAAAAAGGAATTTCGAAAATAAAAAATATTGAAATACAAGTTGGAAGAACAGGCGCCTTAACACCTGTTGCAAAAATTAATCCTGTGAATATTGGTGGAGTAACAGTTTCAAATGCTACTTTGCATAATGAAGATGAAATAGAAAGAAAAGATATAAGAATTGGTGATACGGTTGTTGTTCAAAGAGCAGGAGATGTAATTCCACAAGTTGTTCAGGTAGATATATCTAAAAGAGATCAAAACTCTAGAAAATTTATTTTCCCCAAAAAATGTCCCTGTGGTTTTGATACTATTAAAGATTATAATAAGGTAACGAAAAAATTTGATGCAGTTAGAAGATGTCCAGATAAAGGATATGAATGCAACTTAATTACAAAAGAGAAAATTAAACATTATGTTTCAAAAGACGCAATGAATATAGAAGGTTTGGGAAAAAAAGTAGTGGAAAATTTTTGGGATTTAAATTTAGTAAAATTACCACAGGATATATATAAATTAAATTTTGAAAAAATATCTCAATTAGAAGGGTGGGGTAAACTTTCTGCAGAAAACCTAAAAAAATCAATAAATAAAACAAAAAAAATTAGTTTAGAGAAGTTTATTTATTCACTTGGCATAAGACATATTGGACAAGAAAACGCAAAAATTTTAGCCAAATACTTTCAGTCTATAAAAACTTTCAAAAAAGTAATATTTGCAAAAAAAAATATATTTAAAGAATTGTTAGAACTCGACGGTATTGGCGAAACACAAATAAATTCATTAAAAAACTTCTTTTCAAATAATACTAATAAAAAAGTTTTTGAAGAACTAATTAAGAATTTATCTATTTCTGATTTTATAATTCAAAGTAAAGGCAAGTTTATAAATAAAACATTTATGTTTACAGGTGGAATGGAAAAGATGAGTAGATCCGAAGCAAAACAAATCGTAGAGAATGAAGGTGGAAAAGTTTTGGGGTCACCATCAAAAAAATTGGACTATTTAGTTACAGGAGACTCAAAGCCAACTGTAAAAAAAATAAATCAAGCTAAAGATTTAGGTATAAAAATTTTAAAAGAAAAAGATTGGTATAAATTAATCAATTTTTGAACAATATTTTTTTAAAAATACTTTCTCTTTTAAACTCAGAAATTTGTTAATTTTTTCATAGACTTCATCATGGTAATGATTGATCCAATTTTTTTCTTTTTTAGTTAGCATAGATTTAAGTATAATTTCTCTTTCAAATGGAACTAATGTAAGATTTTTAAAATTATTTTTATGATTTTTATAAATTAAATTTTCTAATCTAATTCCAAAATCATTTTCTTTGTAATAACCAGGTTCATTAGACATTACTTGATTAACTAAAAATTTTTTATTATAAAACTGTGATATTGAGGGTGGTGCTTCATGTACATTTGATAAAAAACCTACGCCATGTCCTGTACCATGATTATAATTATATCCAAATTTAACGAGATTTTTTCTAGCAACTCTATCTAATTTTCTCCCTGTCATATTTTTCAAATTAGCAACAGAAACTGCAATATGTGATTTTAAAACTAATGTATAAATTTTTTTTCTAAATTTATTTTGTTTACCTAGTGAAAAAGTTCTAGTCATATCTGTAGTTCCATAAAAATATTGTGAACCAGAATCTAAAAGATAAAGATGATACTTTTTTAAATTTGTTTCTTTATAATCTTTAGCATTATAGTGAATTATAGATGCATTTTTCTCTGTTGCAGAAATTGTTTCAAAACTTGGTCCAAGATAAAATTTATTTTTCTTCTTAAAAAATTCAATTTTTTTTTGACATGCAATTTCGCTAGTATTTTTTAAATTATTATTTTTAAGCCAATATAAAAATTTACAATATGCTACACCATCAAAAATATGTGATATTTTTAAATTTAAAATCTCTGTATTATTCTTTATACTTTTAAATTGATCAATCGGATCATTAATGAATTTAATTTTAATTTTATTTTTTATAAAAAAATTATGATGATAAAGAGACAGGTACTTTTTATCTGTATAAATTTTTTTTATGTTTAAAAGATATTTTTTAAGTTCACTATTTTTTTTAAATATTATATTTTTTATTTTTAAATTAATTTTTTGATCTGAATAAATATAAATTCTTTTATTTTTAATTAATGCAATACAATTAAAAATTTTACTAAATTTTTTATCATAAGATCTAATGTTACTTAACCAAGCAATATTTTCAGGTGAAGTAATTAAAAAAACTTCATTTTTTTTTAAAGTGAGTTTCTTATTAACTTTCTTTAATTTTTCAAAAGAGTCCTGCCCACTATAATTTTTTGAAAGGTAAAAGAGTTTTTCTTTTTTTTTAAAATTTTTATTTGAGTTAAAAAATTTAAGATTTTCATAATTTAATTTACTAAAAAAACTGAATGTAAAAGTTTTTGGATCAATGAGTAATTTTTTATTAGAATTTATTATTTTGCCAATATCATTTTTAAGTAAAGATATATCTTTAATTATAAAATTTTTTGTTTGTATCTTGGCTTGTTGGGTATATCGACCATCAACATATAAATTTTGCTTATTTTTATATATGATTGCATAACCTAGGGATCCTGTAAATTTTGAAATTTTTAATAAAAAATTATCTCTATCCTCTACAAATTCATTTAAAAAAGTATTATTTTTTGAAATCAAACAAGCTTCTATATTATTATTTTTTAAGTAATTTTTAATTTTTAATACGCTATTCATTAGATGCTTTTTGAATAAATTTATCTATTACCTTTTTTTCACCTTGCTCTTTAAAGTTTATAAGTAATTTGTTTCCATCTATATGAATAATTTTTCCTAAACCAAAACCTTCATGTTTCACAGTTTCACCTACAGTAAAATCTGTAAAATTTTCAGTGTAAGAAATAGTTTTTATATTTTCCTCATTTTTATTTACAATGTTGCTCTTTAATCTATTCCAACCTGGGCTATTTTTTTTCCCCTCAATATTGAAATCTTGATCAAAGATAAATTCATCCTCTGTAGAATTATCAATTGATATCTCAGTATATTTATTGTCTATTTCGTCGATAAAGCGAGACTGCAATGAAGAATAAAAGTCATGATTATCATTTTGTCTTCCATAAAATTTTCTTTGATTTGCAAAAGAAATAAATAATTCTTTTTTTGCCCTTGTAATAGCTACATAAGCTAATCTTCTTTCCTCTTCTATACCGTCTGCTCCTTTTTCATCAATTGACTTTTGATGTGGAAACAAACCTTCCTCCCAACCAGGTAAAAAAACTGCATCAAATTCTAAACCTTTAGCTGAATGAATAGTCATAATATTGATTTTTTCACCATCCCATTCTTCATCTATTGCCGTCTGAAGAGAAATGTTTTCTAAGAACTCATTCAAAGATGAATAGTTCTTCATTGAGGATTTTAATTCTTTTAGATTTTCTAATCTTGCATCAGCTTCAGGCGTTCTTTCGTTTTTAAGCATAGAAGAGTAACCCGACTCATCTAGCACAATTTCAAGTAATGAAATGTGATCAATATCTTTAGATTTTTGCTTCCAGGAAATCATATTTACTAAAAAAGATTTAAGATTTTGTATTGTTTTTGGTTTGAGTATATTTTCTTTTAATATTTCTTGAGAAGCATCAAAAAGTGATAAATCCTTTTCTCTAGCAAAATCATGAATTTTTTTTATTGAGCTGTCACCTATAGATCTTTTGGGGTTATTAATTATTCTTTCAAATGAGATATCATCAGATGACTGATTGATTAGTCTTAAATAACCTAAGGCATCTTTAATTTCTGATCTTTCATAAAATTTTAAACCACCGATAATTCTGTATGGCAGTCCAATTTTTATAAACCTTTCTTCAAATTCTCTTGTTTGAAATGCAGCTCTTACTAAAATTGAAATTTCATTAAGTTTAAACTTTTTTGATAAATTTTGCTCAATTATATCCGAGGTACCTGTTGCTTCGCTTATACCATCAAAATAAGATTTAATTTTTACCTTTTCTCCATCACCTAATTCTGACCAAATATTTTTTTCCAGTCTATCTTCATTATTTGAAATAAGAGAAGTTGCACTATTTAGTATATTTTCTGTAGATCTATAATTTTGTTCTAATTTTATTGTTTGAGTATTTTGATAATTATTTTTAAATTCTAATATATTTTTTACTTCAGCACCTCGCCAACTATAAATTGATTGATCATCATCACCCACAACACAAATATTTTTTTTTTCTGAAGTTAATAACTGAAGCCAAAGATTTTGAACATAATTAGTATCTTGAAATTCATCTACGAGAATATATTTAAAGTTTCTTTGATATATTTTTTTTATATCTTCAAATTTTTTTAAAATTGTCACAACATGTAAAATTAAGTCACCAAAATCTACACAGTTCATAACTAACAATCTCTTTTGATAGATTTTGTATACCTTAAGTGCATTTACTAAATTAAATTCTTGATTTTTTAACTTAACTTGATCAGGCAACAAAGCTTTATTTTTCCATTGATCAATATGAAATGCAATTTGTTTAGGTGGATTTTTTTTAATATCTATATTCTCTGCACTTAAAATATTCTTAATTAACTTAATCTGATCTAAGGTATCAATAATTGTAAAATTTGGTTTTAAACCAACTGCTTCAGCGTTTTTTCTTAACATTTTATTGCAAATTGAATGAAAAGTTCCAAGCCACGGAAATGCCACTGATTTAGAATTAACTAATTTTAAAACCCGTTCGCGCATTTCACTTGCAGCTTTGTTTGTGAAAGTCACGCAAAGTATTTGTTGTCCAAAACATTTCTTTTGTTGAATTAAATAAGCAATTCTTGAAGTCAGAACTTTTGTTTTTCCTGAGCCAGCACCAGCTAGTACTTGCAATGGCCCCTCTGTGCTTGAGACAGCCAATTTTTGTTGATTATTCAATGAATTTAAATAACTAATCATTTAATAATTAAATTAGCACATCAAAAAAAAATGTTAAAAAAAAATGCAAAAAAGCTGTTAATATCAATTTTATTTTTAGTTTTTTCTGTAACAGTTTACGTCTGCTCACCTTTTTTAATTAATTTCAATAATGATAAGAAAACTGAAATTGAAAATTTAATATCTGAGTTAATATTTTATAAAGTTAATATAAAGGGCAATATTCAATATAAACTAAATCCCTTGCCCAATTTGGAAATTTCTGAAGTTCATATAACAAATGATGAAGAAAACAGTATTCTCAATAAAATTATTTTAAATGTATCTATTTTTGATTTATTAAATAATAAATTCTCATACAAAAATATTCTTATCAATAGTGGAGAATTTATAATTAATCTAAATAATTTGGAAACTTTATCAAGCATTGAAGAATTTGATAATAAAAAAATTAATTTTGAAAAGGTAAATATTAAGTTTTTTGATAAAAAACAGACTTTCAGCATAAACGAATTTTCAGGCAATATTTTATATAAAAATAAAAAAATAGATAAAATAAATGGTAAATTTTATATTGGTGAGATTTTGTTTAAAATTAAATTTAAAGAAAATCAGTTAAGTTTAAAATCTCCAAAAATAAATTTCAAAGCTAGCATTGAGAATTTTCTAAACCCAAAAAAATTGATAAAATTAGACTACAATAATAGTTCTATTTTTCCAGGGGTTGATAGTATTTTTGCCTCTTTTACTTATGAGCAAAATAAAAATAGGTTTAGTTTGATTACTAAAGAATTTGAAACAAATATATTTAATGGATCAATCAATATAAACAATAATAATGACAAAAATATAATTGTACTCGACGGATATTTTGAAAATTCTAAATTTAAAAAAATTAGTAATACAGACTTGGCAACTTTTTTATCACAAGACCTTAATTTATTGGCCAATCTTTTCGATGGTAGAGTAAAATTAAGCTTTAATAATTTCAAGAGTGACAAAGAAGTTTTTGAAAATATTAAATTAAATGTTTTATTTCAAAATGGAGATGTTTTTTTTGAAGATATAGATATTTATTCAGATAATAATTCAATTAATATCAAGGGAAGAAATGTAACATATCAAAAAGATAATCTATTATTTTATGATTTTATATTTTCAACAAAAAATTTAAAAATACTTTGTTCACAAATTTGTGATGATAAATCTTTAATTGATAGAGCTATAGATGGCGAATTTAAACTACAATCAAAAGGAATTTTAAATATTAATAAATCAAAAATAATTGTCCAAGAAAATTTTGTAAATAAGCAGTTTAATGACAATGAGCTTCAAAAATTAAATACAAATCTAAATTCGATTGTAATCTTCGGAAAACTAGAAAATTTATTCGATCTACCGAGATATTTTACTTTGTTATAAATTATTTTGGTCTTACCATCTTTTTGGGATCAACTATCTTATTATATTCTGCTTCTGTTACCAAACCAGTTTTTAATGTTTCTTCTTTAAGGGTTGTTCCATTTTTGTGTGCAGTTTTTGCAATCTTGCTTGCATTATCATATCCAATTTTTGGTGATAAAGCTGTTACAAGCATTAAAGAGTTATTTAAAAGTTCATTTATCTTTTTTTTATTTGGTTTTATTCCATTTACACAATAATCAACAAAACAATTTACAGAGTCTGCTATGAGATCAATCGATTGAATGATATTATGTGCAATCATTGGTTTGAAAACATTAAGTTCAAAGTGTCCGTGAGTTCCAGCAATTGTTATTCCTGTGTGATTGCCTATTACTTTAGTACAAACCATTGTTATGGCTTCACATTGAGTTGGATTAACTTTTCCAGGCATAATAGATGAACCAGGTTCATTTTCAGGAAGTTCAAGTTCTGAATAACCAGCTCTTGGACCAGATCCTAAAAATCTAATATCATTAGCTACTTTTGTTAGTGCTACAGCCGTTGTGTTTAAACTTGCAGAAAAATTGACCACTGGATCATGACTTGCGAGTGCTTCAAATTTATTTTTGGCTGTTTTGAATGGAAGTTTAGTAATTTTTTTGACTTCATTAGCAATTTTTTTATCCCAACCTCTTCTTGAGTTTATTCCTGTACCTACAGCTGTTCCTCCTTGAGCAAGATAATATATTTCTTTTAATGCTATACGTACTCTTTCTAAAGAGTTTTTAATCTGCATATGATAACCTGAAAATTCTTGACCCAAGGTTAATGGAGTTGCATCCTGCAAATGAGTTCTTCCAATTTTCACAATATCTTTAAATTGCTTAGTTTTTTTTAAAAGAGCTTTCTCCAATTTTATAAGGGAGGGTATTAATTTTTTATTTGTTTGTATTGCAATAGCTATATGCATTGCGGTTGGAAATGTATCATTAGTAGATTGAGCCATATTTACATGGTCATTTGGGTGAACTGGTTTTTTTGAACCTAATTTTCCACCAAGCATCTCGATTGCTCTATTTGCAATTACCTCATTAACATTCATATTTGTTTGTGTACCAGAACCTGTTTGCCAAACTTTTAAAGGAAAATGATCGTCAAGTTTTCCTGCTATAACTTCATCAGCAGCTTTTTGAATATATTTAGATAAATTATTATCTAAGTCTTTAAATTTAGCGTTAACTATTGCTGCAGATTTTTTAACTATTCCAATTGCATGAATTAGTTCAAGAGGTACGTTAACTTTGCCAATTTTAAAATTTTTTATAGATCTTTGTGTTTGAGCCCCCCAGTATTTATCCGAAGGAACTTTTATTTTGCCAAAACTATCAAATTCAGTTCTTGAAGACATAATTGATTATAATTTATATATATATATTAAATTAATAAAAACAATGAACACATTAATAATAGGTGGAACTTTTGGTATAGGCTTTGAACTTGGAAAGATTTATTTAAAAAATTCTAAAAATTTGATCATTTTTGGAAGAAATGAAGATAAATTAGAACAAATATCTAAAGATTTTTTAAATGAAAATTGCAAAGTAATTACAAAAAAACTTGATGCAACTTCAGCAAGTGAATGTAGAGAAGTTTTAACTTCAGTCATAGACGAAGTAAAAAATATTGATTTAGTAATTTATTCTAGTGGTTTTTATAAACCCAATAACACTTTTGATGTAGATTTAGATCTTTATAGAAAAACTATAGAGGTAAATTTTATGGGTTTAATTAATGTGATGTCCGTGATTTTGCCTGTTATGAAAAATCAACAAAAAGGTCATATTGCTATGATTAGTTCTTTAGCAGGATTTTTTGGTTTACCAAATTCATCCGGTTATGGACCAAGTAAAGCTGCTATGATGAACTATTCAGAATCTATTTATAATGACTGTAAAAAAAACAATATATATGTGAGCTTAATAAATCCTGGCTTTGTTAAAACAAGACTTACTGATCAGAATAAATTTGAAATGCCCTTTTTAATGTCTGCTGAAAAGGCTGCACAAATTATTCATAAAGGACTAGAGAAAAAGAAATATGATATTACATTTCCTTTTATGATGAGTTTAATATTTAAAACTCTTAAAATTTTACCAAAACCAATTTTTTTATTTCTAATAAAATTTATGGTAAAAACTGATAATTAGTAAATAACTAAATAAATCATTACCATAACAACTAAATTTGCCCCTAATAGTAGTTGTGTTCCTTTATTAAAAAAAGAATTGGTTTTTTGATTAATCTCAATTGGATCAACTTGCGCTAGTTTTATTAAATTATTTTTTTTCATACATCGATATATAAATTTTAAATGTGACTGAGTTTTTGGGTAAATTAGACTTTTTTTTGACCACTAACCGTCAAGTAAATCTAAGGCTTGTTTTAGCATTTCTTCAGATTCTTTATGATCACCAGACTTGTGGGCCTGTTCACCTTGAGCTCTTAATTGTTTAATCTCTGATAGTTGATCTTTTGATAATTGTTTAGTCTCTAATAATAAATTATCAATTTCTTTCATTAAGTTCAAACAGTTACCCGCGTAAGTATTAAAAGGGAAAAGCAATAAGCAAATAAAAATTACAGATTTCTTAAACATGTAATTACAAATAATAATTGAATTTGTCTAAATTAAGATTTTTTATGATTTTGATAGCGACTGATCTAAATCTTGTTTTAAATCCTCAATATTTTCAAGTCCAATTGATATTCTGACTAAGTTATCAGTAATATCTAAATTGGCCCTTTCTTCTTCGCTCAAAACTCTATGAGTAGTTGTTGCAGGGTGAGTAACAAGTGATTTGGTATCTCCAATATTGTTTGTAATATCAAAGATCTTGAGATTATTTATAAACTTATATGTTTTTTCTTTATCACCTTTGATCTTAAAGCTCATTATTGTTCCACCTTTAGTCATAAATTTTTTCGCTAAATCATTTTGTTTGAAGCTTTCTAAAAACGGATAATTAACTTTGTCGATATTCGAATTACTCTCTAAAAATTTTGCAATTTCAAAAGCATTGTCTGATTGAGAATTTACTCTAAGCTGAATTGTTTCCAAACTTTTTAATAAAATCCATGCATTGAAAGGACTTATGCATGGACCTGTATGTCTAAGAAAAGGTTTTAAAGTTTCTTCTTTGAATTGTTTTGATGTAAGTATTGCACCTCCTAAAACTCTTCCTTGACCATCAATATGCTTTGTTCCAGAATACACCACAATATCTGCGCCATATTTAATTGGACTTTGTAATACTGGAGTAGCAAAAATATTATCGACAATAGTTAAGATATTATTTTCTTTTGCAATGTTGCAAACACTCTTTAAATCTATGATTTCACAACATGGGTTGGATGGAGTTTCTAAGAAAAATATTTTTGTATTTTTTTTAATTTTATTTTTCCATTGTTCAAGATCTCTGCCATCAATAAAGTCTACCTCAATTCCAAACTTAGGAAGTATCTCCTTCAATATATATCTACAAGAACCAAAGAGTGCAGATGCTGATATAACATGATCTCCTGTTCTAAGTTGGCACATCATGGAACCAAAAACAGCAGACATGCCGCTAGCAGTTGCAAAACAATCTTCATATCCATCTAGGAGTGCTAATCTTTTTTCAAAAGTATCAATTGTGGGATTAGCATATCTTGAATATTGATAGCCAGTTTCTTCTCCTTTAAAAATAGCTTCAGCTTGCTCAGCACTATCATAAACAAATCCTGAATTTAAAAATAATGCTTCAGAAGTTTCTTTAAATTGAGATCTTTGCAAACCTCCTCTTACGAGATTTGTTTCCTTATTTTTCAATTTATCCCCTTAGTTCTTTTGCAGCAGCAACCATTTCTTTCAGAGCATCTATAGTTTCTGGCCAGCCTCTTGTCTTTAGACCACAATCAGGATTAACCCATAATCTTTTAGGATCAATTTGCTTAGAAGCTTTTTTGATAAGCTCAACCATCTCTGATTTATTTGGAACTCTTGGAGAATGAATATCGTAAACTCCTGGTCCAATTTCATTTGGATATTTGAACTGTTCAAAAGTTTTTAATAATTCCATTCTTGATCTTGATGTTTCGATCGAAATGACGTCAGCATCAAGTGCTGCAATGGACTCGATAATATCTTCAAACTCAGCATAACACATATGAGTATGAATTTGAGTTTCATCCTTAACTACAGCGGCAGAAATTCTAAATGCATTTACAGACCATTTTAGATATTGGTTCCAATCATCTCGCTTTAATGGAAGACCTTCTCTTAAAGCAGGTTCATCAATTTGTATCATTCTAATTCCATTTTTTTCAAGATCTTCAACCTCATCTCTAATCGCAAACGCAATTTGTTCAGCAGTTGTTTGTCTTGGTTGATCATCTCTTACAAATGACCATTGTAGAATTGTAATTGGGCCTGTTAACATTCCTTTTACAATTGATGAAGTTTGTTCCTGAGCAAATTTTGACCATCGTACAGTCATTGGATTTGGCCTTGATACATCTCCAAAAATAATTGGTGGCTTAACACATCTTGATCCATAACTTTGGACAAATCCACTTGATGTAAAAGTAAACCCTTTTAAGTTTTCACCAAAGTATTCAACCATATCATTTCGTTCAAATTCACCATGAACGATAACATCAATACCCAACTCTTCTTGTTGTCTTATTGTTTCAATAGTTTTTTCTTCTAAAAACTTTTCATATTCTTCATTAGAAAGTTCACCTCTTCTGTTTTTAGCTCTAGCTTGCCTTACATCTTTTGTTTGAGGGAAAGATCCAATGGTAGTTGTTGGGTATAAAGGAAGATTAAAAATTTCTCTTTGAATATTTGCTCTTTCTTCATACTTTGAAACTCGGTTTAAAACACTATCATTAATTGTTTTAACTCTTGTTTTAACAGTTTCATCATGAATAAGTTTAGATTTTTTTCTATCTTCAATATCAGCTTTATTTTCTGAGAGCTGATCTTTCGCTTTACCGTCATTTATGTTTTCTTTTAAAATATTTAATTCTTGTAATTTTTGTTTTGCAAAAGCTAACCATTTTTTTATCTCTCCTGGAACTTTTGTTTCTAAATCTAGGTCATAAGGTGTATGGAGTAATGGACATGAGCTCGAGATGATAAAATCATCACCTACCTCTTTAAGTTCATCAATAATTTTTGATAAATCAGATTTCCATATATTTCTTCCATTTACCACTCCAAGGGATAATGTTTTGTTAGAGTTTTTTATGTAATCTTTATTTTTTTCTCCTCTAACCAAATCAAGGTGAACAGCATCAACATTTGATGCAAAAACTTCATCTTTTACTTTTTTATCAATACTTTCAAAATAAGTAGTTAAAAGAATTTTCGATTCACCTGCTGATGATTTTATTTCATTTAATGTATTTTTAATTTTTGAAACAACACCATCATTTAAATCTTTTACAAAAATTGGTTCATCAATTTGAATCCATTTTGCGCCAAGTTCATTTAGTTTTTTTACAATCTCTTTGTAAACTGGAAGAATTTTATCCAACAGACCAATCGTATTAGACCCATCAATGGATTTAGCTAGAAGCAAGAATGTAATTGGACCTAGTATTACAGGCTTAGTTTCAAAACCAGCATTTTTAGCCTCTTTAAATTCATCGAAAGGTTTTTGGGAACTAATTTTGAAATTTTGATCTTTTTTAAGTTCAGGTACTAAATAGTGGTAGTTTGTATCAAACCATTTGGTCATCTCTAATGCACCAACATCAAGATCTTTTGTTTGAGATCCTCTAGCCATTGCAAAATAAGTATTTAAATTTACATCATCTCCATTCCATTTGTATCTCTCCGGAACAGCGCCTAATAAGCATATCATGTCTAATACTTGATCATAAAATGAAAAATCATTAGACGTAATCAAATCAATTCCATTATCTTTTTGAACTTGCCAAACATTTTTTCTTAATTCTGCAGCAGTTTTCTGTAGCTCGGCTTCTGAAACATCTCCCTTCCAAAAACTTTCTAATGCTTTTTTAAGCTCTCTTTTTGGTCCAATTCTTGGGTAGCCAATAGTTGCAGTTGTAATCATATTCTTATTTCTCCTTTTTCTTTTTCTTTCTTTGTTTTTAAAAAATTTTTGTAAGATTTTAGTCTCGAGCAGACCGCGTAACTTAATTCATATTTATTTAAAGTATAAAAATGAAATTCATTAACACCTTCTTTTTGAAGTTTCTTTACCAAGTCGGTTGCAATGCTAGAACCTATCATTTTTTGAACATCTGGATTGTCTTCAGATCCTTCAAATTCTTTTTCTATCCAGGCAGGTACAGAAGTTCCGCATTTATTACTGAAATTTTTAACCCTCTTATAATTTTGAATAGGCATGATACCTGGTAATAATTGAATTTTAATTCCTTGTTTTACAATATCATCTCTAAATTTTAAAAATATATTTTCATCAAAGAAAAATTGAGTAATGATTCTATCAGCACCTGCATCTACTTTTCTTTTTAGGTTATCTAAATCTAGTTCTTTATTTTTTGAGTCTGGATGTATCTCTGGATATCCTGCAACCGAAATATCAAAATTTGCTAACTTTTTTAAACCTGCAGTCATATCCGCTGCATTTTTATATCCATCAGGATGAGGTTTGTACTGTTCTCCTGGATTTCGAACATCTCCTCTTAAGGCGACAATTCTTTTTATTCCTTTTTCAAACCAGTTAAGAGCGATATCATTGATTTCATCTTTCGACATATCAACACATGTTAAATGACCCGCCACTGGAACATTACTTTCTTTTCTAATTTTTTTTACAAAACTGTCAGTTTTTATTCTTTCGCCACCACCAGCACCAAAAGTAACCGAGTAAAATTGCGGATCAAAGCTTTCAAGTTTTTTTAAACTTTTCCACGCAGCGACTTCATCCTCTGCGTTTTTGGATGGAAAAAATTCAAAACTAAATTTTAATTGTTCTTTCATAATTTTAGTTTCAAATTTGCCGGGAGGTAAAAAAAAACCACCGGCTAAAGCGGTGGTCAAAATCGCTTTAGCAGTTTTTATATAGCGCCCGCAATTTGATATAAATCAGCGCTTATAAGTTCTTATAGTTAAATTATATCTTATGTAAATATTAATTATCTTTAAATTCAGGTTTTTTTTTAGGTAAATCTCTTAAAGTTGCTGTAGCAACAAACCAGTAGAGCCTTAGTTTATTAAAAAAACCTTTTCTTGCTTTTAGCAAGTAATATTCAGATAACCCACACTCTGTTTTGATGTAATTAGTAATATCTTTACTCATTTTTTTAATTTTTCGATTAATTTCTTTATAATTAACGGAACTAAACCTATCAATACAAATGAAATAATTATCTCAATACTTAGTATATCCTCAATTTTATTAATTTTTGATAATTGAACACCCGCATTTACAAAAATGATAGTTCCAAGAAACATGCCGATTTGAGACACCAAATAGAAAGTCAGTGCTTTCATCTTAGTCAGACCAAATACCAAGTTTACAATAAAGAATGGAAATATCGGACTTAATCTTAAGAAAAATAAATAATAAATTCCATCTTTTTTAATTCCTTCATTTATTTTTTCTAAATATTTGGAATACTTTTTTTCTACATAATCTCTTAAAACAAACCTGGACATTAATAAGCATAAAGTTGAACCAATTGAGCTTGCAAATGACGTTAGTATCACACCTGGAACTAAGCCGAAAAGAGCTCCAGCCAAGATTGTTTTCAATGCCCCAAAAGGCAATGCAAATGCTGTCACTATTACGTAAATAATAAAGAATACCACTATAGATAAAGAATAATTTAATTTGATAAATTCATTAAATTTATCATGTTGGCTTTTAATCGTTTCAAAAGAAAAGTATTGGCTATAATCAAAAAGCAGCCCAAACGAAATGGTTCCTACAAAGATTAAAATAATAAAGATTTTAAATATTTTATTAGTCATTAACTACAACTAGAACCACCTAAAACGCAAAATTTAGAACAGTGCGGATGATTAAGGTAGATTTTTTTCATCGATTCTTTAAGACTGTCGCCTAAGTCAAACTCTTGTTTATAAGGAAGTAAAGTACATGCAATTACACTTGGGTTTTCATTTCCTTTTTTCTTAACAATCATTCGAGAAGTTGAACACATTACAGTATCTGGATTTTTATTTAAAATTCCCCAACATTCAGTTGTTATCTCTGGAGTATCTTGTTTTTCATCCATTTCTGCAAAAGTCACCAGCTGGTTTTTATTCTCCACATCCAAAGCAAGTTGATATTGATTAATAAATTTTTTAAAATTTCTTCTTGTTGTTTCTTCGTCCTCATTCCACATCAAACGAGTTGCCAAACAATAATTAAATTTATTTTCAGACAACCATTTTAATCCTTCAATCATTGGATCCCAGCTATTTGGACCTCTGATTTGTTCATGCTTATCTTTATTATAATGATCAATTGAAACTCTAATTGTTAGGTTTAAATGATTTAATTTATTCAAATCATTCTTATTATTCATCATTGGTTTCATTGCATTAGTAAGCACTAAAGTTTTAAACCCGTTATCAAGAGAATATTTAATCATCTTAAAAATATCTTTGTTCATAAATGGCTCACCACCAGTAAATCCAATTTCTTCAGTTCCCATTTCATTTTGAATACTTTCATTTACAAACATCTTAAATTCATCAAAAGAAAGATAAGATAAGCGATCATTTTTAGGACTTGATTCAATGTAACAATTTTTACAAGTTAGATTACAAAGCGTTCCTGTATTGAACCATAAAGTTTTTAATTTTTTAGACTCTATAAAAGCTCTAGCTTTGTTATCAGCAGTAAAAGTTTTATTTTCAAATTTTTGGTACATTTCTTATTATTTTAACTTAAATTATGTTAATGTATATTATTGATATGTTTCCAGAAAACTACTTGCTTTTTTTACAAATAATTATTGTGATGTTTGTTACTCCGGGAGGACCTAGAGTTCTAATCATGTCTCAGTCAATAAATTATGGGTTTAAAAAAAGTTTATGGACAGCTTTTGGTGATGTTACAGCGAATTCTGTGCAGATGTTACTTGTTCTTTTTGGCTTAAGTGCATTGATAGAAATATTTCCAAATATTGTTTCAGTTTTTAAGTGGGTTGGTATTTCATACATATTATATGTTGCTTTTGGTTTTTTTAAATCTAAAGCAAACTTAGATATTAAAACTGGAAAACAAATTAAATCTAATACCGCTTTATTTAGAGATGGATTTTTTATTGCTTTCTTTAGTCCAAAGGCCATCGTTTTTTTTGCTGCTGTGTTCCCAACTTTTTTAACTGGTGAAAATTATATTGCCCACTTTATTATTATGCTTATCAGCTGGGTAACTTTAGATTTTTTAACACTAGCAATTTACTCAAAGGTAGCTGAAAAAATTATTGATCAATTAAAGTCAAATCCAAAAACATTAAATTATGTTTCTGCTGCCGCTCTAACTGTTATTGCTTTATTTATTGCTGTAAAAGTTTAAGACAACTAAAAGTTGTAAGCATTTATATCACTTACTAGTTGATCGAGTTAATTTTAAATATATAAATTGTTTTAGTTAATTAACTAAAAACAAACAGGGGAGAATATGAAAAATCTATATAGATCTATCTTAACTTTCATCTCTGTACTTGCATTAGTTTTCAGTTTTGGAACTGCAAATGCAAAAGTTGAGGGTGATACAATTATCCTTGGCGCTGCAGTGTCACTAACTGGAAAATATTCTACTAATGGTGAGCATACTAAAAATGGTTATGAGCTTGCTGTTAAAAGAATTAATGACATGGGCGGAGTTAAAGTAAAAGGAAAGAGCTATAAATTTAAAGTCATATACTACGATGATGAGTCTAACTCAAAAAGAGCTGCTCAATTAGCAGAAAGACTTATTAAACAGGATGGCGTTAAATATATGCTTGGACCTTACAGTTCAGGATTAACAAAAGCGATTGCACCAGTAACAGAGGAAAATAAAATTCCAATGGTTGAAGCAAACGGTGCATCAAGATCGTTATTTACTAAAGGATATAAATACTTGTTCGCAGTGTTATCACCTGCAAACCAGTACCTAGAAGTAGCAATCGATCTAGCTGTTGAAAAGAACGGTGGAAAGCCAGTTAGAATTGCACAAGCTTTTGAGCAAGATGCATTCTCACAAGACGTTAGATTAGGAATTTTAGATGCAGCAAAAAGAACTGGATCAAAAATCATAATCGACGACAAGCTTCCAAAAGAACTTAACGATATGGCAGCAACTTTAGCAAAAGTTAAAGCTGTTAAGCCAGACGTTCTTGTTGTGTCAGGTCACTCAAAAGGTGCGTTAACTGCAATCAGACAAATTGCTGAGATGAAAGTTGATGTTCCAATGTTAGCGATGACACACTGTGACGCTTCAAAATTAGCAAAACAGCATGGTGAAAAATCTCAGTATGCACTATGTGCATCTCAGTGGCACAAAACTTTAACTTACAAAGATAAATTCTTTGGTACAGGTATGAAGTACGATGCTGATTTCACTAAAGCTTATGGATATGCACCTCCATATCAAGCAGCAGAATCTTCTGCAGCATTATTAGTTTTCAAAGATGCATTTGAAAGAGCTAACTCTTTTGACACAAAAGCAGTTAGAGATGCATTAGCAAAAACTAATATGCAAACTTTTTATGGAAACGTAAAATTTGGTTCAGGCGGACAAAACGTTGCTAAACCAATGGTGCTTTTCCAAGTTATGTGCAAAAGTGGTAAGTGTGAAAACGTAGTTGTTGCTCCAACTAAATGGGCAGCGGCTGAGTTAATTCACCCAATACCACCTTGGTCAAAAAGATAACTTAATATAGAAATTGCCCTCTTCTTAGTTTAGAAGAGGGCAGTTTTTTTAGGAGAAAATGGATTTTTTAGTATTTCAAGTTCCAGCTTTAACCGCTCAAGCTATCCTTGATGGAATTCTTTTGGGAATTTTATTTGCTTTAATTGCTTACGGTATGGCTCTTCAATGGGGAGTGATGAATATTATTAATATTGCTCAAGGAGAACTTGTAATCATGGGTGGTTACATTGCCTATTTTATGTACATGTCCGGCATTCATCCAGCCTGGGGTATTTTTGTGTCGCCAATCATTATGTATTTTGTCGGAGTATTTATTTATAAACTTGTAATAAACAAAGTCGTTGACCGTGACATGTTTATTTCAATTTTAGCAACATTCGGGATTAGTATTTTAATGATGCAATTAATGAACTTTGGTTTTGGTTCAGATGTTGTTGTTGCGCAATCAGATTTTGGAACAACAATGTTATTTAATAATTCAGTTACACTTCCAAATTCTAAAATTTTCTCGGCAGTGGTTAGTATTGCTTGTGCAGTATTATTAACGCTTTATATGAAGAAATCTAAGCTTGGTCGAGCAATTAGAGCAACAGCCCAAAATGCAAGAGCTGCAAAAATTTTAGGTGTAGATACTGAAAAAGTTTATGCTTCAACTTTTGGAATTAATGCTGCGCTATGTGGTGTTGCTGGTGCATTAGTTGCGATCACATTTACTTTACACCCTTATGTTGGGTTGCCTTATACCGTAAGATCTTTCATGATAGTAATTGTTGCAGGTCTTGGAAATTTACCAGGTGTTGCAATTTCTGGAATGAGTTTAGGAGTATTCGAAGAGTTTGCAGATTATCTACTCGGAACAGAATTTAGGATCGCAACTGTATTCTTTTTATTAGTATTTATTTTGCTTTACAGAAGATTTAAACTTGCAAGAAAAAGGGAGTATCTAAAATAAACCAATGTTAGCTTTTACAAAAAGAGAACTTTATATCTGTGGTGCACTTTTGTTATTTTTATTAGTTGCTCCATTTGTATTCGTTAATTTTAAATTACAATTAGCATTTATGTTAATTCTTATCATTCTTGCAATGACATGGAACATTCAAGGTGGAGAAATGGGTTATAATTCATTTGGAAACATCATGTTTTTTGGTGTTGGAATGTATTTGTGTGCAAGTATGCAAATCGGTTTATATTTTCCTTTAGCTGAATGGACAGAAAGTGGAGGGGAAAAAACTTTTGTTCACGAACCTGATCAATATTTTAAAGGATTAGCGGTTGGGTTAGCTTTTGCTGCTTTAATCCCACCTATCATTGCTGGCTTAATCGGTTATGGAATTTTAGGATTAAGAGGACATTATTTTGCTATTTGTACTTTAGGAATTGGTATTGCATCAGGTGAATTGGCGGGTGGAATAGAACTCATAGGAGCTGGGCAAGGTATGACAGCACCACCATTCCCTAAAGGTATGGGGGATTTGGAAACTAGGGGAGAATTTTTATACTTCTTGTGTTTAATTCTTTTGATTGCCACGTTTACTTTTATCAGATGGTTATACACCACAAGATTTAGATTAGTTTTAAATGCTATCAGAGATAATGAAGATAAAGCTGAAGCGATGGGTATTGAAACCATGCGTTATAAAATTACTGGCTGGATGATCTCAGCATTTTTCTGCGGTTTAGCTGGAGGTCTTGTAGGAACAATGGTTGGTTACATAGAACCAGTTGAAGTAGCGTTTGATGGAAGAGAGATGGGCGTATTCATGGTATTAATGACAATTCTTGGAGGAAAAGGAACTTTATGGGGACCAATAATTGGAGCTTCTGCATTTCATATCTTTAAAGAAAGTTTCTGGTCATTATTCTTAGGTTGGCAATATGTAGCTCTTGGAGTCTTGATTATCGTAATCGTTATTTATTTCCCAGAAGGTTTAATGGGATATTTAAGAGAAAAAAAACCAGAGTGGTTTGGAGAAGTTATTGATGAAAAAGATAGAAAGGCTCAAATAAGTTTAGATTAATGGCATTACTTGAAGTTAACAATGTTTCAAAATCTTTTGGCGGTGTAAAAGCCAATGTAGATATTTCACTGCAAGTTGAACAAGGATCTATTGTTGGAATTATTGGACCTAATGGTTCTGGAAAGACAACATTATTTAATTCAATAGTTGGAACACATCCAATTGACCAAGGTTCAATTAATTTTGATGGAAAAGAAATCTCTCAGTTAACCATTCCGTCTATTGCAAAATTAGGATTACTTAGAACTTTTCAGCAAACAAGAATTTATGGAAAACTTAACTGTGTTCAAAATATGCTCATTTCTCATAAACCAAGAGATGAAACTGTTTTCACAGTTTTTTCAGGAATACCTGCTGACTTAACAGCCAAGGCAGAAGATATTTTAAAATTTGTAGGGCTTTACCAAAAAAGAAATTTAAGGGCCGGAGATTTATCTTTTGGTCAGCAAAAACTTTTAGAGTTAGCTATGGCATTAATGAGCGATCCCAAAATGTTATTACTTGATGAGCCAACTGCAGGAATTAACCCTACCTTAATTAATGGTATCATTAAAAGACTAATTTCTGTGAATAAAGAGTACGGTATTACACTTTTAGTGATTGAGCATAATATGAAAGTTATTATGCAACTAGCTCAAAAAATTTTCTGTGTAGCGCACGGTCAGCTTTTAGCTGAAGGAGATCCAGATCAAATTAAAAATGATAAGCGAGTAATTGATGCTTATCTAGGAGCACAATAATGGCAGATCAATATTCAGTATTAGGTGCAAAACCAACTAAATCAGATCTAGAAAAACTCTCATCTGGAGAAACACATGTCACAATTGAAGGTTTAACAGCTGGATATGGCAAAATGGAAATTTTGCATAATATAGATTTATTATGCAGCAAAGCTCAATCACTTTGTTTAATTGGACCAAATGGAGCAGGCAAGTCAACCATTCTTCATTCTATTTATGGCTTTACAAATATCTTCTCAGGTAAAATTAATATTGATGGAAAAGAAGTTACAAATGTAACTCCAGCTGAAAAATTAAAGTCATTCGGTATTGCGTATATTTTACAAGATAACTCTGTATTTCCAGATATGACCGTTGAGGAAAATTTATTAATGGGTGGCTATACAAAAGATAAAACAGAAGAAGCTTATGAAGAAGCGCAAAGAGTATTAGAAAAATACGAAAGATTAAGAAACAGAAGAAACCAACCTGCTAAAGTTTTATCTGGGGGCGAAAGAAGGCTATTAGAAATCTCTAGAGCATTAGTTATGAAACCAAGCGTTTTATTAGTTGACGAACCATCAATTGGTTTAGAACCAAGATATATTGAAATGGTATTTGAAATTTTAAAAGACCTTCAGCAAAATGAAAAGAAAACAATTATTTTAGTTGAGCAAAATGCAAAAAAAGGTCTTGAGTTTGCAGATATAGGTTATGTTTTAGTTTCTGGAGAGTTAGCGATTGTTGGAAAAGGTGATGAATTGCTAAATAACCCAGATGTCGGTAGATTATTCCTTGGAGGATAATCTAAATCTTGTTTTCATCACAATCTTTTAAAGACGGAGTTAAGCACGCAATAGGAGTTCCAGCTCTTGGGCTTGGTTCAAGTATGTTTGCATTTGGTGCTTTTTTACATAGCGCTGGTTTTGATATTTTTCAAAGTTTTTTATCAACCTTTTTTACATTCGCTTTACCTGGGCAGTTCGTAATGGCAGAGACAATTTTGGCAGGAGGTACATTATTAAATGTTTTCTTAGCTGTCTTACTTACAAATGGCAGGCTTTACCCAATGACTGTAAATATTACTCCAATAATAAGAAATAATAATATCCCCAAATGGAAACAATATCTTTCAGCTCATTTTATTGCTGTTACGAGCTGGTTCAATATGTTTGCAGTTCACCGTGAAATAAATCAAGAGGATAAGTTTGATTATTTTGTAGGATTAGGAGGATTTTTATGGGCCAATTCTGTTTTATGCACTGTAGCTGGATATTTATTTTCTAACATAGTCTCTCATGAAATTTTAGTAGGAATGGTTTTTATTAATCCAATGTATTTTCTAATTATGACAGTAAGCAATTTAAAAGAAAAAAAATTGATTTGTTCAATTCTTGCAGGAGCAATTTTAAGTATTTTATTAAATGATTTATTTCCCGGTTGGTCGGTTTTGATAGCTGGTGTTACCGCAGGAACTGCAGGTTATTTTTTATTTAAAGAGGAAGTAATAAATGAGTAACCAATTTATTTATTTATCAATTTTAGTTGCAAGTGTTGGTACTTATTTCTGTAGAGCCTTTGGCGTTTTTAGTGCAAGAAATATAAGTACTGATAGTCCAATTTTTAATTGGATTAAATGCGTATCCATTGGAGTTATATCAGCAGTAATTGCTAGAATTATTTTATTTCCGGTTGGTATTTTAAGTGAAGCAACTTCGATGAGCAGAATTATATGCACTTTAATAGCTTTAGTTATTTATTTTTCTTTTAAAAAAAATGTGATATTAGCAGTTTCTGTAAGTGCGATAAGTTTTGCATTAATCAATCATTTTATTTAAATGAATAATATAACTGGTCTTAATATAAAAAATCATATTTCTAGCGATAGACTTGTAGATATTAAAATACAAAATAGTTATTTAGATAAAGTTAAAGAACAATTTGATCAATATGAGCTTATTGATATAGAATATAAACCGTTTTTAAGATTTCATATTACTGACATTTTTAATAAAGTTTTTGATGAAAAAATTCAAAATATTATAAAAAAAATTTTAACTGACCGAAAACAAGGTGCCTTTGTTATTGGTCCAGAGAAAATGGATGATACAAAATATGATACAGATTTTTTGGTTAAATTATCAACTGCGTTAACACATTTAGTTGGTGTGCCTAATTTTGATTCTATGTATGGTAAATATTATGCAAGGTTTGAAGTAAAAAACACTGATGATAGCGATAGTTACTTAAGGAAAGCAGCAAAAAAATTAGACCTTCATACAGATGGCACCTATGTTAAAGAAAAAACAGACTGGTTATTAATGATGAAAATGAAAGAAGAAAACTCCGAAGGAGGAGAGAGCACTTTATTGCACCTCGATGATTGGGAAGACTGCGATAAATTTTTTAGTGACCCACTAGGTCAAGAAAATTTTATCTGGGGTTCTCCAAAAAGTAAAAATGTAGAATACAAAGTAGAACACCCAATTTTCTCTACAGATAAAAATGGAAAACCTATAATTTCATATATTGATCAATTCCCTGAACCTCAAAGTTTAAAACAAGGATTATATTTAAATAATTTATCCGAGTCTCTTGAAGGAAGTAAAAAACATATTGCTTTTAAACTTCCGCCTGGATACTCAATATTTTCAAATAACTATTTTATGCTTCATGGAAGGAAAGCCTTCAAGCCTCACCCAAAACTTTATAGGGAGCTATTGAGACAAAGAGGCGTTTTCTATAGGTGACTAGATTTATAATCTTTTTTTTAATCATATTTAGTTTAAATGATTTAGTGATGGCTAAAGAAAAAAAAGCATACTTTGCTGGTGGTTGTTTTTGGTGTGTTGAGGAAGCTTTTGAGAAAACACCAGGCGTGTTAAGTGCAAACTCAGGATATACTGGTGGTCATGTAAAAAACCCGACATATGAGCAAGTTTCATATACAGAAACTGGTCATTATGAAGCTGTCGAGGTTGTTTATGACCCAGACAAGGTTTCATATGAGCAATTGCTAGAAGTTTTTTGGAAAAACATAGACCCTTTTGATGCACAAGGTCAATTTTGCGATAAAGGATCTAGCTATTTATCTGCTGTTTTTTATCAAAATGAAGAAGAAAAAATGGCATATGAAAACTCAAAAGAAAAACTTAAAATTGATCAATCTAAAATTGCAACTCATCTAAAGCCATTGGATGTTTTTTATCCTGCAGAGGATTACCACCAAGATTATTATAAAAAGAATCCATTGAGATACAAATTTTATAAAACAAGTTGTGGTCGACAATTAAAATTAAAAAAAATCTGGGATTAAATGAAAGTTGCAATTTTAGATGATTATCAAAATATCGCGCAATACTTTGCTGATTGGGAAAATTCTAACTGTGATATCAAAGTTTTTAATCAACCCTTTGAAAATGAAGATCAAATCATAGAAAATTTAAAAGGCTTTGAAGCTTTACTATTAATGAGAGAAAGAACTCCAATGACTAGAAAAATAATAGAGTCTTGCTCAAAATTAAAAATTATTTGTACTGGTGGTATGAGGAATAAATCCATTGATTTACAAGCAGCAAAAGAAAAAAATATAAAAGTGTGTGGCACTGAAATGAATGTTAACCCAACTGCAGAATTGACTTGGGCTTTAATTTTAGGCCTTGCAAGGAACATAAGGCAGGAGACAGAAAATATGTTCCAAGGGTACTGGCAAACAACTATTGGCACAGAATTAAAAGGCAAGGTGCTTGGATTGGCTGGACTTGGGAAACAAGGAACGCAAGTTGCAAATATTGGAAAAGCTTTTGGTATGGAAGTTATAGCTTGGAGTGAAAATTTAAAGATGGCAGATGCCGAAAGTAAAGGTGTGTTAGCAGTATCAAAAGACGATCTTATAGAAAGATCAGATATTCTTAGTATTCATTTAGTTTTAAGTGAAAGAACAACAAACTTATTTAAGTATGAAGATCTAAGTAAAATGAAATCTACATCATATATAATTAATACCTCAAGAGGACCAATTATTAATGAAAATGATTTAATTAAAATTTTAGAAGAAGAAAAAATAGCAGGAGCTGGTTTGGATGTTTATGATATTGAACCTTTACCAGAAAATCATAAGCTTAGATTTCTGCAAAATGCACTTCTTCTTCCTCACCTTGGATACGTTACTAAAGAAAATTATTTTACTATGTATTCTCAAATGGCAGAAAATTTAAAAGAATTTATGTCTGGTAATATATTAAGAGAATTAAAATAAAATTATTTTATAACTTTCCAAATTCCTTCAGCAGTTGCTAAAAGTCTGTCATCACATTTGAGTTCTCCGTACATGAATATCAAAGAGCTTGTTTGTTTTTTCATTTTTGCATAACCCAAAATAATGTCACCTGGTTTTGAGCCTCCAATAAAATTT
Source organism: Pelagibacteraceae bacterium (assembly GCA_022763425.1). GTDB lineage: Bacteria > Pseudomonadota > Alphaproteobacteria > Pelagibacterales > Pelagibacteraceae > HIMB114. The sequence continues at coordinate 542,316 of JALEGD010000001.1, forward strand.
ATATTTAAACTTATTGTTACTGCTATTCCCTTTATAAACTGATGAGCTGAAGTTCCCATTCCAGAGTCAAGGACTGACATGATGTAACCGCCATGTGTAGTCCCACTTGCATTCATATGAAAGTCTTGAAGGGTGGTTGTATATTCATATTCAGTATCTGAAATTTTTCTAAATTCCAATCCACCATTATGTTTCATGAAACCTACTTTGCTAATATTTCTAAAATTTTCCATATCAATTTTTTGCTTTAAATATTAACGCTTTCCCATTATTGCAATACCTTTTCCCTGTTGGCTCAGGACCATCATCAAATATATGCCCGTGATGACTATCACATGTAGAACAATGATACTCTGTTCTAGGATAGCCTATGTGGTGATCAACTTTAGTTTCAAAAACATTTGGTTCTGATTTAAAAAAAGATGGCCACCCACTTCCACTTTCATATTTTGACTCTGAGGTAAAAAGTTTTACTCCACATCCTGCGCAGTGATAAGATCCTTCTCTTTTTTCATTATTGAGCTCACTGGAATTTGGCATCTCGGTGCCTTCTTCTCTCATAATCATATACTGTTCAGCTTCTAGTTGTTTTTGCCATTCAACATTAGATTTTGTTAACTTTTTCTTATTAGTCATAGAGTTAAATTTCTTGTCGCATTGTAAACATTGAACTTTTTCAATAAATCAACCTCAATTTTATCAAATATAGGAGAACCTTATCAATGAAAAAAAGTTTAGATAGTTTTAAATCTCTAAAAAAATTGTCAGCTGGGTCAAAAGAGTACAATTATTTTGATTTAAAAGAAGCTGAAAAAAACGGATTAGATGGCGTTAATAAACTACCTAAATCATTAATGGTTTTATTGGAAAACCTATTAAGAAAAGAAGATGGGGTTGCAGTAAAAAAAGAACAAATTATTGCAATTAAAGATTGGTTAAAAACAAAAAGATCAGAAACTGAAATAGCATACACACCTGCACGAGTTTTGATGCAAGATTATACTGGTATTCCAGCCGTTGCAGATCTTGCTGCAATGAGAGATGCTGTGGCTGCAAAAAAAATGGATCCTTCAAAAATTAATCCATTGTCTAAGGTGGATTTAGTTATAGACCATTCAGTGATGGTGGATAATTATGCTGGAAAAGACTCTTTTAAAAAAAATGTTGAAGTAGAATTTTCACGAAATGGTGAAAGATATGAATTTTTAAAATGGGGACAAAAAGCTTTTGATAATTTTTCTGTAGTTCCTCCTGGAACAGGAATTTGTCATCAAGTAAATTTAGAATATTTAGCTAAAGTAGTCTGGACTAGTGAAGTAGAAGGAGAAACTTATGCATATCCAGATACCCTGGTCGGAACAGATAGTCATACTACGATGGTAAATGGTTTAGCCGTTCTAGGATGGGGTGTAGGTGGAATTGAAGCCGAAGCAGCTATGTTAGGTCAGCCTATTTCTATGTTGATACCAGAAGTTATTGGTTTTGAGTTAACCGGTAAGTTAGTAGAAGGAATGACTGCCACAGACTTAGTTTTAACAATTGTAAAAATGTTAAGAGAAAAAGGTGTGGTTGGAAAATTTGTTGAATTTTATGGAAGTGGTTTGAAAAATTTAACTTTGGCGGATAGAGCAACAATTGCAAATATGGCACCAGAGTATGGAGCTACTTGTGGTTTCTTCCCCATTGATGAAGAGACTTTGAAATATTTAGAGTTTTCAGGAAGAGACAAAGATACGATTGATCTCGTAGAAAAATATGCAAAAGCCCAAGGAATGTGGGCAAGTGAAGGTATGGAATTTACTGATACTTTATCCTTAGATATGTCAAAAGTTGTTCCAAGCATTTCTGGACCAAAAAGACCTCAAGATAAAGTTGAACTTAATATTGCTGCTAAAGCTTTTAAAGAAAGTTTTAAAGAAAATACAAAAAGAAACAACTTTGAAGAAAATGAAGTTGCTGGTGAAAATTATAAATTGAAAGACGGAAATATTGTAATTGCAGCAATTACATCGTGTACAAACACTTCTAATCCTAGCGTTTTAATTGGTGCTGGTTTAGTTGCAAAGAAAGCAATTGAAAAAGGTTTAAAGGTAAAACCATGGGTAAAAACATCATTAGCTCCTGGTTCTCAAGTTGTAACAGATTATTTAGATAAGGCTGGCTTAACTCCTTATTTAGATGAGCTTGGATTTAATTTAGTAGGATATGGTTGTACTACATGTATTGGAAATTCTGGTCCTTTGGATGAAAAAATTTCAACATCTATCAGAGACAAAAATTTATATGCAGTGTCAGTACTTTCTGGAAATAGAAATTTTGAAGGAAGAATTAGTCCAGATGTAAAGGCGAACTACCTAGCATCACCTCCTTTAGTTGTGGCTTATGCAATTGCTGGATCTATGGATGTAGATTTATTTAATGATCCAATTGGTCAAGATAAAGATGGAAATAATGTTTTTATGAAAGATATTTGGCCATCAAATAAAGAAATTGAAGATTTAATTTTAAAGTCAATTAGTGCTGAAATGTTTAAATCTAGATATGCAAATGTTTCAGAAGGCCCTAAAGAATGGCAGGATATTACTGTTGCTGAGAGTGATATTTATAATTGGAACGACGGATCAACTTACGTGAAAAAACCACCTTTCTTTGAAAATTTACCAGAAAAACCAGAGGGTTTTAAAGAAATTAAAGAGGCAAGACCGTTATTAATGTTAGCTGATACTGTAACAACAGATCACATTTCTCCAGCGGGTACGATCCAAAAAGAGGGACCAACAGGATCTTATTTTATGGAAAGACAGGTTTTGCCAAAAGATTTTAATTCATATGGAACTCGTAGAGGAAACCATGAAGTTATGATGAGAGGTACGTTTGCAAATATTAGAATTAGAAATGAAATGGCGCCAGGCACTGAGGGCGGTTTTACAACATTGCATCCAGAAAATAAAATAATGAGTGTTTATGATGCTTCTGTTGAGTATCAAAAAAGAGGTACACCTTTAGTAGTCATAGCTGGAAAAGAATACGGAACTGGCTCTTCAAGAGATTGGGCTGCAAAAGGGACAAAACTTTTAGGTATTAAAGCAGTATTAGCTGAAAGTTTTGAGAGAATTCATCGTTCAAATTTAGTTGGTATGGGAATACTTCCGTTACAGTTTATAAACGGAATGGATAGAAAAAAATTAAATCTTAAAGGGTCAGAACTAATAACAATTATTGATATTGAAAAAGGTGTTAAACCTAGAGAAAACGTAAAAGTAGAAATTAAGTATGCTGATGGATCTTCGAAGATTATAGAAGCGTTATGTCGAATAGATACTGACAATGAAATTCTTTACTATGAAAATGGTGGAATTCTTCAGTATGTTCTTCGAAATATGTTGTAGTTTTTTTTCTAGGTATTAGTTTAATTTTATGTCTTCTGATTTTAAAGAAATCACAATTTCTAATAAAAGTTTCAAGATTGCAGACATCTCATCATTAAATGGTATAAAAAAAATACCTTACTCTTATAGAATTCTTGCTGAAAATGTTCTGAGACAAAAAATTAATAAAGTAAATAATTTAGCAGATCAACAATTAGAATTTATTTTAAATTGTAAAGTTGGCACTCCAATAAACTTTATGCCAAATAGAATTTTAAGCCATGACATTCTGGGAAAAGTAATGTTAGTTGATTTTCTCTCTTATAAAGAAGCTCTGGAAAAAAAAGGTATAGAGTCTAAAGCTATTCAACCTAAAATACCTATTGATATTGTGATTGACCATTCATTGCAGGTTGATTTTTTCGGAAGTAAAGATGCTGTAATTAAAAATCTTCAAAAAGAATATAATAGAAACTCTGAACGATTTGCATTCTTGAGATGGTGTTCAAAAAATTTGAACAACGTTAAAGTTATTCCTCCTGGAGTAGGGATTTGTCACCAAGTTAATATTGAATATTTGTCGAAAGTTGTGTGGAATAAAAATAGTATCTTGCATCCTGATACTTGTGTTGGAACTGATAGTCATACACCGATGGTAAATGCCATTGGAGTTTTAGGTTGGGGTGTTGGGGGAATTGAAGCTGAAGTTGCAATGCTTGGAAAAAGTTTATCAGTGGCTTTACCTGAGGTTATTGGAATTCATCTTACTAATAAATGTGTTGAAGGAATTACATCAACAGATTTAGTGTTAACAATTACAGAGTTATTAAGAAAGCATAAAGTAGTTGGAAGTTTTGTGGAATTTTATGGAGATGGAGTGAGCTCATTATCCGTTGGAGACCGAGCAACTATTTCAAATATGGCACCAGAATATGGCTCTACCGCAGTTTTATTTCCTGTTGATCAAATGACTCTTGATTATTTAGAGATGACAGGGAGAGATAAAGATCAAATTAAAATTGTAGAAGAATATTCAAAAGCACAAAATTTATGGAGAGTAGATGGTGATGTTCCAAATTACTCAAGAACTATAGAGTTAGATTTAAGTAAAGTTGTTCCGTGTGTTTCAGGTCCAAAAAATCCAGAAGATAGGTTAGATTTAAATAAATTTTCATCACTTATAAATACTCATTCAAACAATCTTTACAGCAGAGACATTAGATCTGATGAGTTTAAGGTTGATGGGCAAGAGGCAAAAATTAAAGATGGAAATATCATGATTGCAGCTATTACAAGCTGCACTAATACGACTAACCCAAAAGGAATGATTGCAGCAGGTTTAGTTGCAAAAAATTTAATTGAAAAAGGAATTCAAAGAAACGCAAATGTAAAAACATCTTTTGCACCAGGCAGCCAAGTAACTGGAACTATTTTAGAAGAATCTGGATTGCAAAAATATTTAGATCAACTTGGTTTTAACGTCATAGGATTTGGTTGTACAACGTGCAATGGAGGATCAGGACCTTTACCTGCCAATTTAGCAAAATCAATTGAGGATAATAAAGTTTATTCAGTTGCAGTACTATCTGGAAATAGAAATTTTCAAGGAAGAATTCACCCTAATATCAGAGCATCTTATTTAGCCTCACCAGCGCTTGTCGTTTGTTTTTCAATTTTAGGAAATGTTTTAAAGTCATTTGATAAGGATCCACTTGGAAAAGATAAAAATGGAAATAATGTTTTTTTAAAAGATGTATGGCCAACTAATGAGGAAATAGAAGCTTGTGTTAAAAAAAGTTATAAGCCTGAGTTTTTTATATCTAAATATAATCATGTTGCTGAAGGTGGAGAACTTTGGGATGGATTAAATATTCCCAAAACAGTTACTTATGAATGGTCCGAAAAAAGCACTTATTTTAAAAAACCACCGTACTTAGACTCTGTTTCTGAAAATAAAACAATTGAATCTGGCATTAAGAATGTAAGACCATTAGTGATTTTAGGTGACTCTATTACAACAGATCATATCTCACCTTCAAATGCAATTACTAGAGGAACTGCTGCTGGAGATTATTTAGAGTCTAAAGGTGTTAAACCAGAAGACTTTAATAATTATACTACAAGAAGAGCACACCATGAAGTCGCAATGAGAGCTACCTTTGCAAATTTAAGATTAAGAAACAAAATTACACCTGATAAAGAAGGAAGCTTCACAAAAAAATTTCCGGAGGGAAAAGAATTAAGAATATTTGAGGCCGCAATGGAGTATAAAAAAGAAAATACAATACTAGCAGTTTTTGCTGGAGAAAATTATGGATGCGGATCATCAAGAGATACAGCTGCAAAAGGACCTTTATTACTTGGAGTTAGAATTATTGTAGCAAAAAGTTTCGAGAGAATTCATAGGTCTAATTTAATTGGAATGGGTTTATTGCCTTTACAATTTAAAAACGGACAAGGCATAGAGGAACTAAATATTGAAGGAACAGATGTATTCGATTTTTTAAATTTAGATAAAATTAACAATGATAATAAAGAAGTTGATCTAAAGATAAAAAAACAGACAGGTGACATTATTTCAGCAAAATTAGATGTTAGACTAGATACTCCAGAAGAAATTCAGTATTGGCAAAATGGAGGAATTTTACCTATGGCATGGAGAGAAGAAATTAGAAAGTAAAATGAAAGCTAGGTGGATTAATGCATCATATTATCGAGGCGGTACAAGCAAAGGTGTATTTTTTAGAGGACAAGACCTTCCAACAAGTAATCAAGAAGAATTAAATAAAATTTTTTTAGATATTACAGGTAGCCCAGATCCTAATGGTAGACAATTAAATGGAATGGGAGGCGGTGTATCTTCTCTTTCAAAATGTGTAATTGTTTCGCCATCCAAAAGAGAAGGAATAGATGTTGATTATACATTTATCCAAATTGCAGTTGATCAACCAATTGCTGATTGGTCAAATAATTGTGGAAACTTATCTTCTGCCGTTGGCCCGTTTGCAGTTAATGAAGGATTATTAAAAGTTAAAGATGGAGAAGCGACAATTAAAATTTATCAAGTAAATACTGATAAAGTTATTCATTCTACTTTTGCTGTGAAAGATGGATTTGCAGATCCAGATGGAGATTATCAAATTGCTGGTGTATCCGGATCAGGTTCAAAAATAAGATTAGATTACTTAGATCCAGGTGGATCTGGTACTGGAAAACTTTTACCAACTGGAAATGTAATTGATGTGGTTGAGATTGATGGAAAAAAAATTAATATTAGTATTGTCGATGCTGCTACTCCTTTGGTTTATATTAAATCAGATGATATTAACTTAAAGTGTACAGAAAACCCTGATCAATTGGATACTAATTTGGATGCAATGAAAATCATTCAGACAATTAGAAATAAAGCTGCAGTAATGATTGGTTTAGCTAGAAATGAAAATGAGGTTCCTTTAGGAACACCTAGAATTGGAATTGTATCTGAACCTCGTGATTATGTTGCATTAGATAAAAGCAAAATCTCAAAAGATAGTTACGATATTTGTACTAGAATGTTTTCAATGGGGAAAGCTCATAAAGCTATTATGGGAACGGCGGGCGTTAACATTGGAGTTGCTTGTGCAATTGATGGAACGTTGCCAAATCTTGTTAAAAGAAAAGACGCAAACATACTCGAAACAAGAGTAGGAAACCCTTCTGGAATAATAATATCAGGAGCTGTAGTTGAGAAAAAAGAAAATAAGTTTTTTGCTAAATCCGCTGTAATGTACAGAACAGCAAGACCTCTTATGAAAGGCTCAGTTTTTATTTAGAGTTTTCAATTGGCTTTCCTTCAAGCCAAGCTTCTTCTTGATTGATGTAATGTTCCTTTTTCCAAATCGGTGTTCTTTTTTTTATCTCCTCAATAATAAATCTTGAAAAATCATATACCTGTTTTCTATGTTTGCAGGCTACAGCAATGATAATTGAAATTCCGCCAAGCGGAACATAGCCTTTAGCATGCTCAACAAATGCTACAGGGTGTTGTAAATCTAATTTGTTAATTGCTTCATTATATATTTCTTCAAAACTTTTTTTTACCATTGCGTCATGAGAGTCATAGGTAATTCCCGTGACTTCTTTTTCATTGTTATGATCTCTAACTGTTCCAATAAAAAATAAAGATGCACCACATTTGTGAGACTCAATAAATTTTTGAGCTTTATCTAAAGAGATATTCTTTATATCTACCACATCACAATGAAACATTACCCGCCTCCTATTGGTGGTATAATTGATACAGCATCATTGTTATGTAATTTATATGCATCTTCAACAATTTCATCTTTTGAACTGAATGCAGATTTTTTTACCATTTCTAAGTAATTGTTATTTTCTGGAAATTTAGTTTTAACAATTTCGATCATTTGATCTCTCACATCTTTAATTTGTGAATTTTCATTTAATTCAAGATCGATATGATCTTTATCAGAAAGTTCTCTGCAAACTCCAAATAATTCTACTTTAATTTTCATAATCAATTAATTTTACTAGATCACCTTTTTTAATTATTTTATTTTTTTGATCAAGTAATAACCAGCAGTTTGCTTTTACTAAACTATTAAGTTTGTAAGACTCTTGATCAGGAATAATTTTTACTCCTTTTTGATTAATAAATGCTCTTCGTAATTCAGTTAATTGAGGATTTTTTTTATAATTATGTAATAATTTTGAAGTTTTAAAATCAACTTTTTGGTTTTGCATAGAGAGTATCAAGGGTATGACCAAGAAGTGAAACCCAACAATTGTTGATATAGGATTTCCAGGTAAGCCAAAATAATATTTACTATCCTTGACTGCGAATAGGGTAGGTCTACCTGGCTGCATTCCAATTCTGTGAAATTGAATTTTATATTTTTGTTGTTTTAAAAATTTAGGAAAATAATCTTTATGACCAGCGGATACACCGCCTGTTGAAATGATAATTATATTTTTTAAATTTTTAATTTTAGAAAAAATACTATTTATTGCTTTTTGGTTATCTTTGACAATCCCAAGGTAAGTAAAGTTAAAGTTAAATTTTGATGAAAAGCTTTTAAAATATTCAGGTATAGAATTTATAACTCTTTCATTGTTTTCAATACGATCTGAAATTTCATCACCAGAGCTAAATAATACAACTTTTGGTGTTTCATAAGTTGTTATTATTTGGTTTCCTGATGATTTAATTAATAATTTTTTTGCTGGAGATAATTTTTCATTTTTTTTTATTAATATCTTGCCCTTTTTAAAGTCTGAACCTTCTAATCTAACATTTTGATATTTCCTTATTTTCGAAGGAATTTGAACCAATCCATCAATAACCTCAACTTGTTCATAAGGCAGCATACAATCAAAAGGGGCTATAATTTTTCCACCTGTACTTATGCGGTAACAGGTATTTTTAACATATTGAATTGTTTTTTTTTCACCAACTGCAAGCTCTCCATTAATTTTAAAAAAACTATTTTTAACTGTGTCTGAAGATTTAAACGCAAATCCATCTAATAAACTATTATTATAAAAAGGGTTATTCCTCTTTGCTTTGATGTTTTCAGCCAAAACCTCATTATTTAAATCTTTAGTGTATTTTTTTACTTTATTTTTTTTTGAAGTTTTAAGAACTTTTTGAAGAGCTTCTTTATACGAAGTCATGATTATTTAAGGTGAGATAAAAATTCAGGAACACCATTTGGATTAATCCATAATCCACTCTTTCCACCTTGTTTAACCAAAAGCCGAGTTTGCTGTATCAATAAATCTGGATTAACTATTTTACTTAAATCATAAATTGTTATTAAAGCAGCATTCACACCCATAATTGCTTCCATCTCAACACCGGTTTTTGCGTTTGCAGATACAAGACAATAAACATCCAAAGCAAAATTGTTTTCATCTAAGACAATTTTTGTTGAAGTATGATCTATCTGTAATGGATGACAAAGAGGAATAAGATCACTTGTTCTTTTTACACCAAGAACAGCAGCAACTTCTGCAAGCGTTATTGGATCGCCTTTTGGCATTTCACGGTTTTTAATTAAATTGAAAACCTCTTTTCCAACTATAATTGAACCTGTAGCCAAAGCTCTTCTCAAAGTGATTTCCTTGTCAGAAACATCAATCATATTGAAAGACTTTTCCTGAAAGAGTTCTTTAGTCCAATCTTTAAGATCTTCTTTTGTTACAATTTTAAGTTTCAAATTATCCTCCTACTGACGCAAGGTGAGGAGTGATACCTGTATTTCCAAGTTCAAGGTAATGGGATTCTTTTTTAAATCTTAATTGAGTTAAAATTAGATCAACCAACTCATCTTTTTGTTTTGGATCTTGTAAATATTTTCTTAAATCAGTGCCAGTATTTCCAAATAAGCAAAGTCTCAACTCACCTTTGGCGGTAATTCTAAGTCTATTGCATGTTTTACAAAAATCTTTTGAATAAGGCGCAATAACACCAAATTGTCCTTTTGAATTTACATTTTTATAATTTAAAGCAGGTCCATCATCTAATGCCCGGTCAACATTTTTCCAACCTTTAGTCTCAATATATTCTCTAAAGACTTTTGCGCTTTGATGATATTTTTTGAAATAATCTAAGTTGTCACCAGTTTGCATAAGTTCAATATATCTAAAACTAATATCATTTTGATTTATAAATTCTGACCATGCATCAAATTCTTCTTGATTATCATTTATGTCTCTTAATAATACAGCGTTTACTTTGATGTTTTTAAATCCTTTATCTTGTAAAATTTTTATACCTTCTAAGATTTCTGGTAACCGGTCATGACCTGTAATTTCTTTGAATTTAGATCTATTCAAAGTATCAATGCTAATATTTATACCGTCTACGCCAGTATCAAGAAATTTATCTGTTAATTGATTGAGTTTATAACCATTAGTGGTAACAACTAATTTTTTTATTCCGCTTTTTGATTTAATTAATTTCATTACATCAAAAAAGTCTTTTCTTACTGTTGGCTCTCCACCAGTAACTCTAATTTTTGATACACCAAGATCTGATAACCCGTTTACTAAGTTTTCAATTTCTGAAATATTTAAAAAGCCAGGATGATTATTTGGTTTGAAATAACCATTTGGCAAACAATAACCGCACTTAAAATTACATACATCTGTGATGGACAATCTAATGTAAGGAAATGTGCGCCCAAACGTATCTCTAAGTTTTTCCCCCATGAGTTTAAAGTACTGTTTTTAGATAATAATTTAAAGCGTTTTTTCCCTATACTTTTTTACATACCGATGGTTGTATTATTTAAATTTGGCTTGATTGAAAGGTAATAATTTATAATAATTATAAAATAATCGAATAAGGGGAAAACAATGACAAAAAAACTTAAGATTAATTCAAGCAGAAGAAATTTCCTTGCTGGATCAGCTACAGTTGCAGGAGCAGCTGCTGCAGCTTCAGTAATGCCAATTTCTATTGCTAATGCAAACCATAATGAGTCTGGTTCTAAAGGCTTGCCGTCTTGGACAAGTTGGAAAAAAAGAAGTGCGTTAATTATTCACTCGGATAAAGGAATGGAAACGCACCGTGATGCAATTGGAAACAGTGTAATCACACCTTTAAGACACGTTTACATTAGAAATAACATGCCAACGATGAGCGATGCTCAAATTGGTAATAGAAATAATTGGAAGTTAAGAGTTGAGGGAGTTAAAAATCCTAAAACTTATACACTTGCGCAGTTAAAACAATTAGCTCAAATAACAGAGACAACTATTCTTCAGTGTTCTGGAAATGGAAGAGGTTTCTTTGCACACAAGCCGAGAGGTTCTCAGTGGGAAACTGGTGCCGCAGCTTGTTTAGTTTGGACTGGTTGTCCAGTATCTGCAATTGTTAAGGATTGTGGTGGAGTCGCGAGTGGAGCAAAGTTTATGACTGCAACAGGTGCAGACATGCCAAAACAACTTGATCCTAAAAAAGCTCTAGTTGAAAGATCAGTACCAATAAAAGCGCATAAAGATGCTTTTGTGGCTTGGGAAGTTAACGGCGTTAATATACCTAACTCTCATGGTGGTCCTTTAAGAATGATCACTCCTGGTTATTTTGGTATCAACAATGTTAAACACATTGGAAAATTAAATTTCACTGCTAAAGAATCTAGCGTGAAATATATGAAATCAAGTTACAGAATTTCACCAATTGGAAAAAAAGGATCTCAATATCCTTCTTGTTGGGAAATGCCTGTAAAATCTTGGATCACATCACCAATGAAAAGTGCAAAATCAGGAAATGTTGTAATTTCCGGTGTTGCTTTTGGTGGAACAAGAAAAGCTTCTGGAGTTAAAGTTTCAGTTGATGGAGGAAAATCTTGGAAGAAAGCTAAATTTACGGGTCCTGATATGGGTAAATTTGCTTGGAGAAGATTTGTTCTTGAAACAAAACTTAAACCAGGTAGCTACAAAATCGTAAGTAAAGCTTCTGCTGGAGGAAAATCTCAACCGAAAGTGAGAATGGAAAACAGAAGAGGTTATGCTCATAACGGTTGGTTAGACCATGGCTTGGATATTACAGTTTCGTAATATTACATTAGCATCCTTATTCATCGTTTCTATAACATCATCCCAATCATGGGGTGATGTTATGAAACAAGGTATGGAAATATTTAATGAAAAAGCAGGATGTGCTGCTTGTCATGTTTTAAAACATGCAGGATCTCAAGGTAACATTGGTCCAAACTTAGATATGTCAAAAGACTCTAAAAATGTCGCATATGTAAAAGACATGGTTCAGAATGGTCTTGGTGTAATGCCGGCATTTGGTGAAGACGGAATACTCACACCTGAAGAAGTTGATATCGTATCAAATTATGTTGCAAAAGTTGCAGGAAAGTAGATAAGTAAATCAATGATGGAAATTTTAAATATGGGTGGTTACGCAGCATTTGTTTGGCCAGCTTATTTTTTCGCACTAGGATTAACATTCTTTTTATACAAAAGATCAGTAAAGCAGCTAGTCAAAGCTGAAAAAACAGCAAAAGACCTAGGTTTAATTGAAGAAAAATCTAGAGAGATTGTTTTAGATCAAAAACAATCAGCTTAAGCTTTTTTTTGTTTTTTATTGGATTTATTATTTTTATTATAAACGACTTTTGTATTCCTCTTTTCAAGAGTATTAAAAATTTCCTTATTTTTAAAAAACTCTATTTCTTCACGAGTTAATTTCACTGAAGGTCTTAATTTCATAAATCGAAAATAACAATTTAGATTTAAAAATTAAAATATATTTAAAATTAATTTACCCGATTTGAGTGCAACTTTTAATTGATAAATATTTTATAAAACATCCTAATTGCTACGAACAATACTACCGCAGATGTTATTAATGCCAAGATACGAGTTGGTAAAATTTTTATATTTATAAAATTTCCTACTTGACCCCCAACCAAAACTGCAATTAAGAGTGGCCAATATTCTAAAACATAATTTAGAGTTTCATTTTTTGTCAGTTGACCAAAAACACCTGCAATAGAATTAATTAATATAAATATAGATGCTGTAGTTATAATATCTTTTGGTTTAGCAGCACGTATTAAAAATAAAATTGGACTTAAGAATATCCCACCTCCAATTCCAACTACACCAGAAATAAAACCTAATGTACCACCTATTAATAATGAAATAACAAAAGGTATATTTCTATATTTTTTGTCATCATCATATGATTTAAAATTAACTAATAATAATAAACCAGCAATTGATAGAACAATAAAAAGCAAGATTTCAAAAATATCTTTTTCAATAGCTAGCGATCCACCTAGGTAGGCCAGTGGAACAGATCCGATCAAATAAGGAACAATCAATTTAAGATTTAAGTTACCAGCTCTTGTGTAGTTAATGCAGTTTCCCAAAACTACAATGATGTTACAACATAGAGCGATAACTGGAAAAACTGTAAACGGCACTCCCCACAACAATAATAATGCTAAGTAAGTTGATCCACCTCCAAACCCGACGCTTGAGTAAATACAGGCTGTGATTAAAAATAATATTGTTAAAATTATCATCTTAAATCCTGAAGTTTAGATATATGTGAAGGTGAAATTTCACAACAACCTCCTAAAAGTTTAGCACCAAAATTTAAAAATTCTTTGGAAATTGTTTTAAATTTTTCAAGATTTAAATCTTCATTTTTTCCAAGCGTAATGACCGGATTTGATCCATCCGGCTTCCAACCTTCGGGTATATCTTTAAAAGCATTAACTTTAAAACCAAAAGGTAAACTTAAGTTTTTAAAATCATTTTTTATTGAAATTATATCTTCATAACTTACACACGAGCCAGTTATTGCAAGTGGGTTATATCTGTTTAATTTTTTAACAACATCAATGAACTTTTCTCCAGATGGAAGAAGGCCGTTTTTTTTAAAATAAATTCCAATAATAAATGGTTTGTTAAATTCCTTAATTGATTGAATTGCTATTTCACATTCCTCTAAACTACTCATGACATCTAAATAAAATAAATCTACACCGTTGTTTAGAATTTTAGCTTGGTCATGAAAGTTTTTTTCGATTAATTTTTTATCATCTCCCAGGTCTGAAACATAAGTAAAATTCTGAGGCGGTAAGCTGCCAGCAATAATAATTTTTTTTCCTGATTTTTTTACTGCTTGTTCTGCAATTTTTAAAGCTGTTAAGTTTAAATTGTTAAATTCACTTAATAGATTATTTTCTTCCAATCTTCTTCTTCTCGATCCAAAAGTATTTGTTAAAATTATTTCAGCGCCAGCATTGATAAAATCTAAATGACAATCAAGAAGGATATTATGATATTCTTTTTTAAGTAATGCGGTAGTAGACCATAAATTCGAAACAGGCTTTACACCTCTAGCTAGTAATTCTTGACCAACACCACCGTCTAGTATCCTGAACTTTTGAAAGAAATCATGATTTATTTGCATTAGTTCATGAATACTATTGAAATATTAAAAAGTATAACTATTTAACGGCCATGAATATTTTACATATAGACTCAAGTGCAAGAAAAGCTGAGTCAATTTCAAGAAAACTCGCGAACGATTTAGTTAAAAAGATAAAAACAGAAAAAGATCAATTAGTTTATAGAGACATATCTAGTAATATACCATTTGTAGCAGGCATTAAAGGAGCGGGCTTTATAATTCCTGAAGAAGAAAGAACTGAACAGGATAAAGAGTTATTTAAATTTTCAGACGAGCTAGTCGATGAATTATTAGCTGCAGACACAATTGTAATTTCAACGCCGATTTATAATTTTGGACCCCCAGCAGCTGCCAAAGCTTGGTTTGATCTAGTTGCAAGGGCAGGAAGAACTTTTAAATATGAGCCTACTGGCCCAATTGGCTTGATAGGTGGAGGTAAAAAAGTTTATTTAGTAGTTACTTCAGGTGGAGTTCCAGTCGGTAGTCCGGTAGATTTTTGTACACCATGGTTTAAGCAAGCATTAAATTTTTTAGGTATTTCTGAAATCGAAATTATTGACTCATCTCAATTAAATATAAATGATGATAATTTAAAAAAAGCACAGGAGAAAATAAACAATTTATGATTAATGTAATTAAATATGAAGATCTAGGTGGAGCAGACCACGGATGGTTAAAAGCTAAACATCATTTTAGTTTTGCAAGTTATAAGGATCCAAACAGAGTAAGATTTGGTCCAATGAGAGTTATTAATGATGATGTTGTGGGCCCCAAAACTGGTTTTGATCCACATCCACATGACAATATGGAAATAATTACTTATGTCAGAAAAGGAGCGATTACCCACAAAGATGATATGGGTAATGAAGGCAAAACTGGCGCTGGTGATGTTCAGGTTATGTCCGCTGGAACTGGAGTTGTTCATTCAGAATATAATTTAGAAGATGAGGATACAAATCTTTATCAAATTTGGATGTTTCCAAATAAAAAAAATGTAAAACCAAGATGGGATGCAAAAAAATTTCCCAAAGAACCAGTTGAAGGGCAACTAAAACCTTTAGTTACTGGTTTTGATAACAATCATTCAGACTCGTTAAAAATTCATCAAGACGCTGTAATTTATGCAGGAAGAGTAAACAAAGGTAAAAGCGTAAAACAAACTATCGATAGAGATCAAGCTTATGTATTATGCTCGCAAGGAAAAATTAAAATTAATGATACTGAAATTAAAAAAGGCGATGGTGCAGAAATTACCGAGTTAAAAGATGTTGAAATAACATCTTTAGAAGATAGTGAAATTTTATTTATTGATCTTCCAAGATAATTTTTTAATAGTATAAATACTTCATGCCAATTGATAGTACTAAAGAGTTTAAGCCAATAAATATTTCAGTTTTAACAATTTCAGATACTAGAACTGAGGCTACTGATAAATCCGGCCAAATTTTAGCAAAGAAAATCAAAGAAAAGGGTCATGGGTTATCTCATAAGCAAATTGTTAAAGATGACAAAGATGATATTAAAAAAATTCTTTTAGAGTGGTGTAATGATAAAAATGTAGATGTCATTTTAACTACTGGTGGAACGGGGTTAACGGGTAGAGATACTACTCCTGAGGCATTAGAAGAAATTAAAGATAAAGATATCCCAGGATTTGGTGAATTATTTAGATTAATTAGTTATAAAAAAATTGGCGCCTCAACAATACAATCAAGAGCAATGGCAGTACTTGCAAAAGGCACTTATGTTTTTGCGTTACCAGGTTCATCTGGTGCAGTAACTGATGCATGGGAAGATATATTAAAATTTCAATTAGACTCTAGATTTGCCCCATGTAATTTTATTGAGTTAATTCCCAGACTTAACGAAAAATAAGTTTATAAAATTTAAAGATTTAGCTTGTGTTATAATAATGTTATGTTATAACATAACATATGAATTCAGATATTGTGTTAAATATAATAAAAAAAAGCAAAAAAAATCTTACAGCCTATGAGATTCTTGAAAAATTTGAAAAAATAAAAAAAGTAAAACCAATGACAGTTTATCGAGCTTTAAATTCATTAATAGAGGAAGGTTTAATTCATAAGTCTAATCAAAATAAAACTTTTGTTTTATGCAAACATAATCATGGTTCAAAACACAATCCAGCTCTAGCCATATGTAAAAAATGTGGAGATACAGACGAAATAAGATCAGATATTTTCTTAAATTTATTTAAAAAATATAAATTAAAAAATTTTGACTTTGACAATTTTGAAATTGAAGTATCTGCATTATGCAGATCTTGTGTTAACTAGTTATGGAACATTCTCATCAATTACCTGAGTTTTTACATATTTTAGAAGAATTTGACATTTTAAGAGGTTTTATATTTGGTTTAGTTCATACCATTATTCCTCTTGTTGGATATTATTCAGGTTGGAGCATAAATCGAATGCTTAAAATTATCTCCAATGGTTATATTGCAGGACTTGTGGGGGTAGTGCTTGCCCATGTTATTGCAGATTTTATTGCTGCAACTTTGGATCCTCATTTAAAGTCAGCTGCAATAGGGATTGTCTTGGGTGGTCTAGCACCTTTAACTCTTATTCCTTTGTTAGAAAAGTATATTGTTAAAAGCAAACACCACATTGTTGTTGGTGATCATGAGGATGTAAAAAAAGATTTACAAGAAAAGCACAAGCACAAATAATTATACTATTCTTTTTTCTCTTTCGCTTTCTGTTTTAAGCTGACCGCAAGCTCCTAGAATATCTTTGCCCCTTGATTTTCTTAAAGTAACGATATGACCATTATTCTTTATGATTTCTATAAATTTAGCCGTTTGTTCTTCGGTTGAAGGTAAATATTTTACACCAGGCCAAGGATTGAATTGAATAAGATTAAGTTTGCTTGGAAATCTAGACATAATTTTTGAGAGTTCTTTTGCGCATTTTTCACTATCATTGATGTCTTTTAGTAGCACATATTCGATAAATATTTTTTCACCATTTTTTTTTGCATATTCGTTACAATTATTAATAATATCTTGAATATTATATTTTTTATTAATTGGCATAATTGTATTCCTAATTTCATCATTTGATGCATGCAAAGATAAAGCTAAATAAGTTCCTATTTCATCAGCTGCTTTTTTTATATTTGGAGATATTCCAGAAGTTGAAACAGTAATTTTTTTATTTGAAAAATTAAGACCGTTTTCGTCTTTTAAAATCTCAACTGATTTTTTTATATTTTCAAAATTATAAAATGGTTCACCCATGCCCATATAAACAATATTGTTAATTTTTTTTTGTTCTTTCCAATCATTCAATTCATCTTTTGCAATCAAGATTTGACAAATAATTTCATTTGATGATAAGTTTTTTACAAGCGGTTGGATACCCGTATGACAGAATTTACAATTTAAAGTACATCCTACTTGTGAAGAAATACAAAGAGTGGCATGAGTTTCAGATGGTATGTAGACTGTTTCAACTAAATTTTTATCATTTAACTCCAATAACCATTTGATAGTTCCATCTTTTGATACTTGCTTATTTTTAATTTTAGGTCTTGATATAACTAGATCTTTTGAAAGCTCTTCCTTAAATTTTGATGGTAGATTTGAGAATAATTTAAAATCAGAATACCCCTTTTGATAAAAAAACTTCCATAATTGGTTAGCTCTCATTGAAGAGTTTTTTTTATCTAAATTTAATTGATTAACTAAAAATTGTTTGAGATCTTGATAATTAAGATCTGAAATATGATGCATGTATTATTTTTGGAACTTATCTTTCCATTCAGAGTAAGGCATTCCATAAATCATTTCTCTAGAATCTGGATCAGAGATTTCAATACCCTTTTTTTCAGCTTCTTCCCTGAACCACTTAGATAAGCAGTTTCTACAAAAGCCAGCTAAATTCATGAGATCTATGTTTTGAACATCTTTTCTCTCTCTCAAATGATTAACAAGTCTTTCAAATGCTTGTGATTGAATTTCTTTTTTTGTAGCTTCATCCATAAAAATAATTATAAGAAGTTTTAATGAAATTAACAGGTTCTTATAAAATTCCAACTGATAAACAGACTGTTTGGAACGCGCTTAATGACCCTGAGATATTGCAAAAGTGTATACCTGGGTGCGAAGAATTTAAAAAAAATTCAGACACAAGTTTTACTGCAACGGCTACTAATAAAATCGGTCCATTTAATGCAAGTTTTACAGGTGACGTTGAACTTCAAGATCTCGATCCACCAAATAGTTATAAATTAGTAGGACAAGGAAATTCTCCAGTAGGTTTTGCATCTGGCGAAGCAAAAGTTACTTTGTCAGAAGACGCAGGGTTTACTGTTTTAACTTATGATGTTGAAGCAAACGTAGGTGGGAAAATTGCACAAGTTGGCGGTAGATTAATTGATATGACTGCAAAAAAAATGGCTGATATTTTTTTTGGAAAATTCTCTGAAACTATCTCTCCTGAAAAAGAGAGTTCAGAACAATCACTTGAAGCCAAAAGTGATAAAAAAGGAATTAATAAAAAATTAATTTATGCTGTATCAGCAATAGTCATGATAGGCGCAATTATACTGGCCTTTTTGTAATCAACTCATAATTGAATTTTTTTCTTACTATTGTTTTTATCTGCTTTTTTTGAGAAGATGTTTCTAACAGGGGGGATTAATGGCAAAAGTTACATTAACTGTTAATGGTAAAAAAGTAGAAAAAGACGTAGCTGATAATACATTATTAGTTTCATTTATTAGAGATAATCTAAATTTAACGGGTACACATGTTGGCTGTGATACTAGCCAATGCGGAGCGTGTGTAGTTCACGTGAATGGTAAATCTGTAAAAAGCTGTGCAATGTTTGCTGTTGACGCTAATGGTTCAGAGGTGACAACTATAGAAGGATTGGAAAAGGATGGCAAGTTACATCCTCTTCAGGAGTCTTTCAAAAAGCACCATGGTTTGCAATGTGGATATTGTACCCCGGGGATGGTTATGAGTTCAATTGATTTATTAAAAACTCACAAAAATCCATCTGAAGAAGAAATTAGAAAAGGTTTAGAAGGTAACATTTGTAGATGTACAGGTTACCAAAACATTATTGCATCAGTTAAAGGTGCAATTGGAAAAGTTTAACAAAAGGAGAAATAAAAATGGCAAGTATGATTGGTTCAAAAGTTGAAAGAAAAGAAGACAAAAAGTTTTTAACTGGAAAAGGAAGATACACTGCGGATATAACATTACATAACCAATCGTATGCAGTTTTCATTCGATCTCCTCACGCAAGAGCAAAAATTAAAGGAATTGATACAGCTAAAGCAAAAAAAGCATCTGGAGTTATCGATGTTTTAACAGGTAAAGATTTAGCAGATGATAAAATTGGAGGCTTGATCGCAGGTTGGAAGATTGTCAGTAAAGACGGAACAGATATGAAATGTCCCGCTCACCCTGCATTAGCTACAGATACAGTTAACTATGTTGGTGATCACGTTGCATTAGTAATCGCTGAAAGTTTACAAGAAGCAAAAGATGCTGCTGATTTAGTAAATGTTGATTATAAAGTATTAAAGGCAGTTGCAAATACAGGCGATGCCATGAACGCTGAAGCAATACACGAAGGTATAGATAAAAACTTATGTTTTGATTGGGAGCTTGGCGATAAAGCAAAAGTCGACGAAGCGTTTTCAAGTGCAGATAAAGTTGTTGAGATGGATATCGTAAACAATAGATTAGTTCCAAATGCTATGGAACCTAGAGCATCAATTGGTGATTATAATCCATCATCTGAAGAGCTAACTTTATATACAACTTCTCAAAACCCACATCTCTCTAGACTGGTGATGTCAGCGTTTAATGCACTTCATCCAGAGCATAAATTTAGAGTAGTAGCACCAGATGTTGGCGGAGGTTTTGGATCAAAAATTTATCCTTATTCAGAAGACGTTGTTATTGCTTGGGCAGCTAAAAGACTACAGCGTCCAGTTAAATGGGTTTGTGAAAGAACAGAATCATTCCTTTCAGACTGTCACGGGAGAGATCATATTACAAAAGCAGCTGTTGCAGTTAAAAGTGATGGAACTGTAACTGGTTTAAAAGTTGATACAATTGCAAACTTGGGTGGCTACGCATCTTTATTCGCCACTGTAACACCAACTTATTTATACGGTCCGTTAGTACTAGGACTTTATAATATTCCCGCTGCTTACTGTAACGTAAAAGCAGTTTACACAAACACCGCTCCAGTAGACGCATACAGAGGAGCAGGAAGACCTGAAGCAACTTATCTGATTGAAAGAATTATGGATAAAGCTGCTAAAGAAATGGGAATGGATAGAGCAGAATTTAGAAAGAAAAACTTTATTAAACAATTCCCGCATCAACAGTGTTTAGTTCATAACATTGACTCTGGAGATTATGATGCGCACTTTGACAAAGCCCTTAAACTTTCTGATTATGCTGGCTTTGAAAAAAGAAAAGCAGAATCTGCAGCAAAAGGAAAACTTAGAGGAATTGGATTTTCTACCTATATTGAGGCATGCGGTATTGCTCCGTCTGCAGCAGTTATGTCATTGGGTGCAGGTGTAGGGTTATGGGAGTCTGCCGAAATTAGATTTAATCCAACTGGAAATATTTCAGTATTTACTGGAACACATAGTCATGGCCAAGGTCATGATACAACTTTTGCACAGATTGTTTCTGATAAATTAGGTGTACCAGTTGAAAATATAGAAATTGTACACGGTGATACAGATAAAGGTCCATTTGGTATGGGTACTTATGGTTCAAGATCACTTGCTGTAGGTGGTTCTGCAATTTCAAAAGCTTGTGATAAAATTGTAGAAAAAGGAAAAGCGGTAGCTGCAAATATGCTTGAAGCTAAACCAGAGGATATTGAATTTAAAGATGGAGAATTCATTGTACCAAATACTAATAAGAAAAAAACAATGGGTGAAATTGCTTTTGCTTGTTATTTACCAGGAACATATGGTGAAATAAAATCACCTTTGCCAGAAGGTATGGAGCCAGGTTTAAAAGAGACAGCATTTTACGATCCAGTAAACTTTTCTTTTCCAGCAGGTTCGCATATTTGCGAAGTAGAAGTTGATCCAACAACTGGAGAAACAAAGGTTGATACTTATACCTGCGTTGATGATTTTGGTAATTTGATTAATCCAATGATTGTTGAGGGTCAAATTCACGGTGGTTTAGCACAAGGAATTGGACAGGCTTTATACGAAAATGCTTATTACGACGAAACTGGTCAGTTAGTAACAGCATCTTATATGGACTATTGCATGCCAAGAGCTGATAATTTTCCAGAGTTTAGAATAGATTATACGTGTACTCCAGCAACTTCTAATCCATTAGGAGTCAAAGGATGCGGTGAAGCAGGCGCAATCGCATCACCACCGGCTGTAATGAATGCTGTAGTCGATGCAATTGGAACGGAAGTTACAATGCCTGCAACTGCTGAAAAAGTTTGGAGAGCATTAAAAGACAAAAAATCAGTACAAAAAAAAGCAGCATAAGGGGGGTAAATGAAACAGTTTAATTTTCACGAAGCAAAGAATGTAAAAGATGCAGTCAAAGCTGCATCAAAAAAATCTGCTTTTTTATCAGGAGGTCAGACTCTAATTCCATCGATGAAATTAAGGCTATCTAGTTTTGATGATGTAATTAATGTCAAAAATATAAAGGATCTTCAAGGTATCAAAGTAAGTAGCAAATCTGTTACAATAGGTGCTGCTACAACACATGCTGAAGTGGCGGCTTCAAAAGATGTAAAGGAAGCCATTCCATCTCTTTCTCATTTAGCTGGGATGATTGGTGATGCACAAGTGCGTAATAAAGGAACATTAGGTGGATCGATTGCTAATAACGACCCAAGTGCGTGTTACCCGTCAGCTTGTATAGCATTAGATGCTACAATTCATACATCTGAGAGAAAAATAGAGGCATCAAAATTTTTTAAAGGCATGTTTGAAACAGCATTAAAAAAGGATGAGTTAGTTACGGCTGTAGAGTTTAAAATACCAGAAAGCTCAAGCTACGTAAAAATCCCAAATCCAGCTTCGAGATACGCAATAGTTGGAGTTTATGTTGCTCAACACAAAAAAGATATAATTTGTGCGGTTACTGGTGCACAAGCGGTTGTTTATCGATGCAAGGAAATTGAAAAGGAATTAAGTAATAATTTTTCTTCAGATTCTTTAAATAACCTGGATTTAGATTATAGCGAAATGAACTCAGATATTCATGCGTCAGCAGAATATAGAGCAAGTTTAGTTTTATCCGCTGCTCAAAAAGCGGTCGCTAATTGCAAATAATTTAAATAACTTATCATAATCTGATAAGGTACTATTTATGAATAATACCTTTGACGAAAAAATCCTTGATGAAGCTCAGCAATGGACTGAGCAAAATAAAAAGGTTATTCTAGCAACAGTCATTCAAACATGGGGCTCTTCACCAAGGCCGGTCGGGAGTTTAATGATTGTAAATGACTCTGGAGATTTTTCAGGCTCAGTATCTGGTGGATGTGTTGAAGGAGAGGTTGTAAGACAATGTTTAGATTTGTTAAATGACAAGGATAATTTTAAAAAAATTGATTTCAAAGTCTCAAATGAAAGCGCCTGGAATGTTGGTCTAGCATGCGGAGGTGAGATCGCAATTTTTTTAGAAAAATTAAAAAAATGAATTTAGACTTACTTCAAGAAATAATTAATTTAAAAAATTCTAAAAAAGAATTTTCAGTTATTACTGATATTAGTAATGCTAAAAGTTATATTTTTTCTTTAAATGAAAAAATACAAGAAGAGTTAAAAGAAAATGAAAAAAAAATCATTGAACTTTATAAATCTAGAAAAGATGGGCTAATAAAAGGAACAAATTTATTTGTAAAAAATTATCACCGACCAATCAAAGTTGTAATAATTGGAGCCGTTCATATATCTCAATTTTTCGTTGAGTATGCAAAATCGCTTAATCTAGATATTCATATTATTGATCCGCGTGGTTATTTTGCCTCTGAGAAAAGATTTCCTTCAGCAAATATAATTAATTTGTGGCCAGACGAGGCTTTTAAACATTGTACCTTAGATAAAAATACAGCTTTGATTGCTTTAACTCATGACCCAAAAATTGATGACCCTGCAATACAAGAGGCTTTAAAAAAAAATTGTTTTTATATTGGAGCATTAGGAAGTAAGAAAACTCATGAGAATAGATGTAATCGTTTGATTGAAAATGGGTTTGAAAAAGAAGAGATAAAAAAAATTTTTGGACCAATTGGAATTAAGTTTGGAGGAAGATCTGCACCAGAGATAGCTTTATCAATTATTTTTCAACTGATGACTGAGATTTACAAGCAGTGATATCTGCAATTTTATTAGCGGCTGGAACATCATCACGTTATGGAAAAGATAATAAACTTCTTGTTAATTACAAAAAAAAACCCTTGTTATCATATTCTTTAAAAGCCTTATTAAAAAGCAAAGTCAAAGATATTGTTGTTGTGCTTGGAAAAGATAAACAAAAGATATTAGAGCAAATTCCTCAGAATAAAAAAATTAAAGTTATTTTTAATAAAAATTATAAAAGAGGTATGGCGTCTTCCATTTTAACTGGTTTGAAAAAAATAAATAAAAAAAGCCATGGTTTTATGGTGTGTTTATCTGATATGCCAAAAATTAAATCTTCTACTTATAATAAAATTATTAATCATTTTAATAAAAATAAAAAAATACCTTGCGTTCCTCACTATAAATATAAAAATGGAAACCCAGTATGCTTTCCAATCAGCTTTAAATCTAAAATCAAAAATATTAAAGGTGATCAGGGAGCAAAAAAAATCTTTTTAATGAATAATTTTAATCAAGTTAATATTTCATCAAATTCAATATTAATTGATTTTGATAAAAAATCTGATTTTAAAAAGTAAATTCTCTTAAATATTCTTTTAGTTTTTTTGGTTTATCCAAAGTTATTGTTTGAAATCCTTTTTTTTTTGCTGACTCAGTATTTTCTGGTCTATCGTCTATAAAAAGTGTTGTTTTAGGATCACAAATAAATTTTTTAATTGCTAGTTCGTAAATTTTTATATCTGGTTTTTTTAGACCAACTTTCCCAGATATAATCATATCATCAAACTCATTAACGAATTTGTTTTTAGATGCATAAATATCAAATTGATCACCAGGAAAATTACTTAAAATAAAAATTGGAATTCCTTTTTGTTTTAAATCAAATGCAATCTTAAGGTTTTCCTCATAAATACCAATTATCATCTCTTGAAAGCGACCATAAAATGATTCTATTGCATATTTATAATCCGGATATTCTTCAATTTTTTTTAAAGTTGCGGGTTTTGTATCATAAACTAAATCTTGTTGAATATGCCATTCCCATGGACATATATTTTTAAAAAAAAAATCTGTATCTTCTGGGTTATCAAAAATTTTATTATATAGATTTCTTGGATCAAATTTAACTATGACTTTTCCAAGATCAAAAATAACTTTTTCAATTTTTATCACGATAAATCGATGGCGAATTTTTTAAGAGTTTCTAAATTTATAATTTCTAAAGTTTTTTTATTGGTACTTTTAATAAATATCTTACATGGATGACCAGCATCTACTGCTCTCTTAAACCATGTTGCACACACACACCAACTATCACCATTTTTTAATCCTACGAAATTATATTCTGGTCTAGGTGTAATCAAATCATTACCATTTTCTTTGCAAAATTTTAAAAAATCATCGTTTACTTTTGCACATACAGTATGTGTACCAATATCGTTTTCATCTGTATTGCAACATCCATCTCTGTACCAACCTGTTAATGGATCTAATGAGCAATTTTCTAATTTTTCACCAAGAACATTAAATTGATTTTTAGTCATGAAAGACGTTTGCAATTTTTTCTTCTAATTCAATGTTTAATGAAAAGGATCTTCTTTCACCATTTGTATGAAATGGGTAGGCTGTATGCATTAAATAATTTGGAAATAATATCATATCTCCAACTTTCGGAACATGATTATAAATACTATCACTTAAAAAACTTTTAGAGCCATTAATGAAATCAATTGTTCCATTAGTTTTGATGTTTTTTTTACTTTTATTAAAATTTTTTGGGATCTTCAGGTATCCTACCGCAGATAAATGTCCATCATGGTAATGAATGGGGTTATATTCATTTTGAAACTGTCTTACTACCCATAGGTTTTTAATTGTTACTTTTTTTGCGTTTTTATTAATAGATTTTTTTAAAAAAACTTTTACTTCTTTAGTAATAAGTTTTAATAGGTTTTTCTTTATAAAAGTTTTTGGCAACTCAAATTCTTGTTTAACCTCTCCAACTAGTTTTTTTGAATAATTAAGTTTTTTTGCTAACTGTTTATTTTTTAATATTCTATCAACCTCAGTATTTATTTTTTTAATTATAGAAAGAGGTAGTTTAAATTTACCTATCTTGGGTCCAAAAGGGCTTAGAACTTTCATTTTAAAGTTTCGTCGGGTTTGGTTGACCTTTGTATACAATTTCTGGGTCAAATGTTTTCTCTTTTTCCTCAAACTTTAATTCAATATCATCGGTTTTATTTTCGAGCGGTATTGATCTATAAAAACATGAGTAGTATCCAACATGACAACTTGCTCCATCACCAATATCAACTGATATCCATACAGAGTCTTGATCATCATCTATCCTTATAAATTTTACTTTTTGAACCCATCCACTTGTTTTACCTTTATGCCAAATAGCATTTCTTGATCTACTGAAATAATGTGCTTCTTTTGTCTCTATAGTTTTTTTAAATGCTTCCTCATTCATATAACCGTGCATTAAAATTTCCCCAGATTTATGATCAGTAGTGATTACTGGTATTAACCCATTTTGATCAAACTTAGGACATAATTCTTTACCTTCTTCTACTTGTTCTACAGATATTCTTTTTTTAAACATTGTTATGTGTATCTATAATTGTATATTAGATTAATCAAATTTAATTATACAGGGATTTAATGACAAACAAAAATGTTACAGAATTAAGAGCAAAATTAGAAGAAAAAATTAGTAAAGAAGAAGCAAAAAAAGCTATTCAAACAATATTAAAATACATTGGGGAAAATCCTGATCGTGAAGGATTAATCGAAACCCCCAAAAGAGTAATCAAAGCTTTTGATGAATATTTTTCGGGTTATGCAGAGGATCCTCAGTTATATTTAGAAAAAACTTTTGGAGATGTGGAAGGATATGACGATATGGTTATTCAAAAAAACATATCTATCCAAAGTCATTGCGAACACCATATGGCACCAATAATTGGAATTGCTCATGTGGCTTATATCCCTTCAGAAAAAGTTGTTGGTCTAAGCAAGTTAGCTAGAGTCGTTGAGGCTTATTCAAGAAGATTGCAAACTCAAGAAAGATTAACTATGCAAATTGCTAATGCGATTAACAAGGGTTTAAAAGCTCATGGAACAGCAGTATGTATTGATGCAGTTCACCAATGTATGACGACTAGAGGCGTAATGAAAGAAAACGCTACAACAGTTACAAATTATTTTACAGGCTCATTTAGAGATAGCCAGTCACTTCAGCAAAGATTTTTATCTTATATTAACCAAAAGTAATGTTTGATATTCCTGATAAATATAAAAATTTAAAAAAAGTTTATGTTGATACAACTCATGTAGCGACACAAATAGATAGCCCTAAAGTTTATTATAAAATCAAACCAAACGAGGGATATGTAGTTTGTGGATACTGTAACATTTGCTTTATTTTAAAAGAGGACGCAGATCTTGATACGGACAGAGTGTTTTTTTATAATGAAAGACAGAGTAAATTAGAACATCAATCAAATTAAAATTTTATGAGTTTTAAAGCTATAGTTTTAAATAAGGATGGTGAAAACTTTACCAGAGAAGTCAAAGAGGTTGAAAAGTCTTTTTTAACTCATGGTAATGTTTTGGTTAAAGTAGATTATTCATCTTTAAATTTTAAAGACGGTATGATTTTAAAGAATGGAGGAAACCTAGTTAAAGATTATCCTCATATACCAGGTATAGACTTTGCAGGAACCGTTGAGGAAAGCGAGTCTGGTAAATTCAAAAAGGGTGACAAAGTCATATTAACTGGCTGGAGAGTAGGCGAGGTTTTCTTTGGTGGGTATTCTCAGTATGCAAAAGTTCAAGATGATTTTTTAGTTAAAATGCCAAAAGACCTAGATAGCAAAAAGGCAATGATATTAGGAACAGCAGGATTGACAGCTCTAATGTGTGTCTTTGCTATTCAAGCAAGAGAGACAATTCTATTAGGTGAGTCAATAAAAGATGTTTTGGTGACAGGTGCTACAGGAGGAGTTGGAAGTGTTGCGGTTTTAGCACTCAGTAAACTCGGATATAATGTTTCAGCTGTAACTGGAAAAAAAGATAAATCAGACTTTTTAAAATCCTTAGGAGCAAATAATATAGTAGATCGTTCAGAGCTTGATCAAGATGCAAGACCAATTGATAAAGGCTTGTATGACGGGGTAGTTGATACAACAGGTGGAAAAATACTTGCAAAAGCATTATCTCATACAAGACCAAATGGTATCGTAGCTGCTTGTGGATTGGCTAGTAGTTACAAATTAGAGACAACTGTTATGCCTTTTATTATTAGAGGGGTTAAGCTTTGGGGAATAGATTCTGTTACTGCTCCTGCAAAAAGAAGAGAATTTCTATGGTCACAAGCAACTACTTATATTGATTTTAATAAGTTGTCCGAAGGTGTCCAAGAATGGGGTCTTGAAGATTTAGTTCAAAATTCATCTGAAATATTAAAAGGCCAAATTTCAGGAAGAGTTATTGTAAACGTAAATAAATAATATGGATTGGGATAAATTAAAAATTTTTCATGCTGTTACCCAAGCAGGAAGTTTTACTAAAGCTGGGGAAGTATTAAATTTAAGTCAATCTGCAATCAGTAGACAAATTCAATCTTTAGAATACGAACTTAAATGTAGTCTTTTTCAAAGACATGCAAGAGGACTGTCTTTAACTGAAAATGGAGAAACTTTATATAAAACTGCGAATGAGGTTATTTCTAAAATTAAAGAAGTAGAAACTGATCTTGTTGAGAGAAAAGATAAACCTTCTGGAAAATTAGTAGTCACAACAGTTGTTGGTTTTGGTGGAATTTGGCTTACACCAAGAATTAAAGAATTTAGAGACAAGAATCCAGATATTGAAGTTGAGTTAATTGTTACAAATGATGAGTTAGACCTAAGCTTAAGAGAAGCTGATATAGCTATTTGGATGAGACCTCCAAAACAACTTAATTATATCCAAAGAAAGCTGGTTGATATCAATTACCACATTTACGGTTCTTCAAAGTATATAGCAAAAAAGGGGACACCTAAAACTACAAAAGATTTAGATAAACATGATCTAATTACTTACGGGAAAGGTACACCTTCACCTTTATCTGAAAAAGAATGGATTTTAAAATTAGGATCTAAACAAAAAAGGAAACCTGTAATGAAAGTTAATAATATTTATTCATTAATGTTAGCTGTTGATGCTGGAGCTGGTCTAGCAGCGTTACCTGATTACATGGTGGGTGATAACAAAGGTTTAGTTCGAGTTCTTCCAGAAACAAGGGGACCAAAATATGAAGCGCACTTTGTTTATCCTCAATCTTTAAAAAATGTTGCAAGAGTAAAAGCTTTTAGAGACTTTATATTCAATAAAGTTGCTGAATGGAATTTTTAAGCGCTCAAAACTCTTTTTTTTATTTTTAACCTGGGTTTTTTTTGTTTTTTTAGTTTTGTCTGAAGGTCTTTTAGTAGTCTATACCTAGTTTTAAGTTCTATTTGTTTTGCTTTATAATTATTTTTAAGATTTTTTTTATTTGATTTTAATATTAGTTGATAAGAAAATAAAATAATAAAATAGACGATAAGTAAAATTATACTTATCTTTAATAATAGAGCCGTATTAAACTCCTTTTTTTGTCAATGCTTGAATTTTTATGTTAGCGCCATCTTCGACTGATATACTTTCGCCAACAACATCTCCTTCGAAATTACATCCTCTATTAATTTTTACTCTCTTGGCCGTCAAAGAACCTTTTATTTTTCCATTAACTTCAATTTCATTTGCATTGATGTCACCATTGATATCTGCGGTTTCTGATAAATTTACTTTATTGGCTGCAATGTTGCCATCAAATTTGCACCCAAGAATGATATCATCTTTTTCAGTTATCTTACCTTTTAATTCAACATCAGGTAAAAGAATTGAATTTGATGATGCCATTTAGAGTTTTGTATTTTTAATTATCTTCTTCTTTAGCTGTACCGAAGAAACCACCACCAGATTTTTTACTCGTTTCTTCTTCGTCTTTTACTAATTTGATTTTTGATTTTTGGAAATCTTCATCTGACATTTCAGCAATTGTTCCACTAATCTTTCCACCTAAAGCAATTTCTAAATCTTTATATCTTATTTCTCCTTTTGCTACTCCTGAAGAAGAAACAGATAATGTACCAGCAACTTGTAAGTTACCATCGTAATTACCTTCAATTTCAGCAGTCTCTACAGCCGTCTCTCCATCGACACCGCCACCATTTTTGACACTTATTTTTCCAGCAGCAACTTTCCCAGTGTGTTTACCATTTACAATAACTTCATTTGGAGCATTAATTTCACCATTTACAGAAACACCAGAACCGATATGAATATTACCTTCCTTGGTACCATCCATTGATGATGTTCTTGAGGTAGTAGACCTTGGGAAAGGGCTTCCAGTAGATTGATTATTATTTTCGTCGTCAAAAATTGCCATTTTTATAATTCCTTTTTGTTAATAAGATTTTATAAAACAACATATTAATAGAATCCAGTCAATTTATTATGTAAATTGATATTTTTTGTAATGATTTATCTTTTTACAGGTCTCATAATAGGTTTTTTTGTTGCATTACCTGTAGGAGCTGCTGCTTTATTATGCATAAATCGATCAATTCAATATGGTTTAAAAGCGGGCGTATTTACTGGTTTGGGAGTTGCAACTGCAGATTTAGTTTACGGTTTTTTTGCAGTATTTGGACTTTTTGCAATTTCAGGAGAGACATTAGAAAATCAACCAGTTTTAAGGTTAGCAGGAGCATTTTGCATTATGTTTATTGGTTTAAGAATGATGACCAAAGTTCCAAATACAAATTCTGATAATACCCTACATGAAACGGCTTTCAAGGATGCATTAACTGGCTTTTTAGTAACAATTAGCAATCCAATGACCATAATTGCCTTTGTGGCTGCTCTTTCTTACGTTAATTATTTAATGGAAGAAATCAGTTACTTTGGATCTTTGCTTATAATTACAGGTATTTTTTTTGGCTCTTTTTTTTGGTGGTTAGCGCTTTCCTCTTTATCAATAAAATTAAAGGATAAATTAACTTCAAATTTCTTAAGAAAAATTAATTTAATTTCTGGTTCATTAGTTTTTATTTTTGGAATATTACTTGTTTTAAGTATAAAGGGTTTTTAATGTTACAGTATATTTTATCTTTTGTTATTTTGATCTCTGTTGTTGTATTTGTTCACGAATATGGACATTATTATTTTGCAAAGAAATATAAAGTTGGTGTCACTGATTTTTCTATAGGTTTTGGTAAAGAATTATTTGGTTTTAACGACAAAGATGGAACAAGATGGAAAATATGTGCAATTCCACTTGGTGGATATGTAAAGTTTTTCGGAGATAGTAATTCAGCGTCTCAACCTGTCAATTTATCAAAAATTGATGATAAAGATCATTCCAAATTATTAACTACAAAGCCATTATATCAAAGGGCAATAATTGTTTCCGCAGGTCCAATAGCTAACTTTATATTAGCTATTTTTATTTTCTCATTAATTTTTATGACTGTTGGAAAAGATATTACTGTTCCAATTATAACTGAAGTTCAACAAAATTCACCTGCTTCGAAAGCTGGATTAAAAAGTAATGATCAAATTACTTTTATTGATGATAAAAAAATTGAAAGCATTAATGATGTTGCTTTGTTCATAGCCACAAGCAAATCTGATAAAGTAAAGGTAGAGGTTTTAAGAAATCAAAGACCTTTATCTTTTATCATTGAACCTGAAAAAAAAATTACTAAAGATAATTTTGGTAATAATATTGAAAGAAAATTAATTGGAATAAAAATAGCTCCTCTTAAAGGTAAAATGGAAAGAGAAAAACTTGGTCCATCAAAAGCGATATTTTTATCTATTAAAGAAACCCATAATACAATTTCAATGACATTATCTTATTTAGGAAAAATGATTGTTGGAAAAGAAAGTGCCGATCAATTAGGAGGTCCTATTAAAATTGCACAAATTTCAGGAAAGGTAGCTGAACATGGACTGATACCTTTTTTATCGATCATGGCGTATATATCAATTAGCTTAGGCTTAATTAATTTATTTCCAATCCCCTTGTTAGATGGTGGTCATTTATTTTTTTATTTAATTGAATTTTTAAGAGGAAAACCATTAAGTGAAAATGTTCAAATTTATTTTTATAAATTTGGAATGGCTGTTTTGTTTACTCTGATGTTTTTTGCAACTTTTAATGATCTTAAAAGTCTTGGATTGTTTTAAAAAGTCCTTTTTTACATACTATTAGTTGAAATCTGTGGTTAAAAAGTCCCCCAAAATGATTTTTCGTTGATTTTATTGAGTTTTTGAAAGAATGTTAATTATTAACGATTCGAAAGGACCAAAATGAACAAAAAACAGCTTGTTGCTAAAATTTCTAGCACACTAAACTTAAGTAAAGCTGATGCCGAGAGAACATTTGATAGCATAACTAATATTATTTTAGATGCGCTTAAAGATGATGACTCGGTAAAAATTGCAGGTTTTGGTACTTACAAAGTAGCAAAAAGAAAAGCAAGACAAGGAAGAAACCCAAGAACTGGGGAAACTATCCAAATCTCAGCTTCGCAAAAAGTGAAGTTTTTACCTGCAAAAGCTTTAAAAGACATGTTCAATAAATAGTCTTTCAAAACAGCCTTATTTTTCAATAAAATAAGGCTGTTTTAAACCTTATTTTTTTCACACAATTAAATAAATCACATTTTTATTGATTGAATTATTGATCAATAAAAATAAAGTTAGCTTAATAAATTATATAGGAGTCGATATGTTTTCAAAAAAATTAGCAGATAAATTAGATGAATATCATCTATTAAAACATCCATTTTACCAGGCGTGGAATGAAGGAAAATTAAATAGAGAAATTATAAAAGATTATGCTGAGCAGTATTATCAGCACGTAAAAGCTTTCCCAAGATATATCAGTGCAACGCATTCTTTATGTGAAGATATTTCAAAAAGAAAAGTGCTTTTGGAAAATTTACAAGAAGAAGAAGATAGAGACAATGATCATCCTAAACTTTGGAAACAGTTTGCAATGGCGTTGGGAGCTGATGATAAGGAAATTGAAACTAAAGATCAAGATAGTTTCACAAAAGATATGATCGATAATTTTTTCAAACAAGCAAGATCTAGTTATGCCGAAGGACTTGGTTCTTTTTATACCTATGAAAGACAAGTTCCAGAAGTTGCAGATGTAAAGATTACTGGATTAAAACAACACTATGGTGTCGATACCAAAGAAGGACTGCAGTTCTTTGAAGTTCATAAAGATGCAGATGTAATCCATAGAGCTGAATGCGAAAAACTTTTAGACGAACTTACTCCTGAAGAACAAGTAAAAGCAGAAAAAGCAGCGCTAACAACTGCTAAATTTATGTGGAACTTTTTATCTGGAGTAGCTTTAAAGCACAAATTACCTTTGGAGTGTGCAGCCTAAATAATTAATTCTTAAATGCGCAGCCATATAAAACGGCTGCGCTTAAAATCTAAATGTCTAAGCCAACAACAAAGCCTAATAGTCCATATTTTTCTTCAGGTCCTTGTAAAAAAAGACCAGGATGGAACACATCTAAGTTTGACTTGGAAACACTGGGCAGATCACATAGGGCAAAACCTGCCAAAGAAAAATTATTACAAGTTATTGAACAGTCAAAAAAAATTTTAAACTTACCGGCTGATTATAAAGTTGGAATATTAGCTGGCTCAGACACTGGAGCTGTTGAGGCTGCAATGTGGAATTTGCTTGGACCAAATGGTGCTGAAGTTTTAGCTTGGGAAAGCTTTGGATTGGACTGGGCAAAAA
This sequence comes from Pelagibacteraceae bacterium, assembly GCA_022763425.1. Taxonomy (GTDB): domain Bacteria; phylum Pseudomonadota; class Alphaproteobacteria; order Pelagibacterales; family Pelagibacteraceae; genus HIMB114. The sequence goes on from JALEGD010000001.1 coordinate 575,851, forward strand.
CAATTACTGACCAATTAAAAATTGAAGGAAGCAATGTTCACAAAGCTGATTATGGTAAATTACCAGATTTATCTAAAGTAGATTTTAATAAAGATGTTCTTTTTAATTGGAATGGAACAACCTCAGGAGTTAGAGTTCCTGATGCAAATTGGATACCAGATAATAGAAAAGGTTTAGTTTTATGTGATGCAACATCCGCTGTATTTGCCATGGAAATGAATTTTGCGAAGCTTGATGTTATCACATGGTCGTGGCAAAAAGTATTAGGCGGTGAAGGTGCCCATGGAATGATTGCATTATCTCCAAAAGCAATTGAGCGTTTAGAGACATATAAACCTAAATGGCCATTACCAAAAATATATAGATTAACATCAAAAGGAAAGTTGGCTGACGGAGTTTTTAAAGGAGCCACAATCAATACTCCATCCATGTTTTGTGCAGAAGATGCTCTTGATGCATTAGCTTGGGTTGAGTCTATAGGTGGCGCAAAAGGTGCGATTGATAGATCAAATAAAAATCTTGATGCAGTCAAATATTGGGTTGAACAAAGTGATTGGGCAGATTTTTTATGTGAGGATAAATCAAATTTATCTTCAACCAGCATTTGTCTGAAAGTTAAAGACAGTAACTTTTTAAAGTTAAGTGAAGAAGAGCAATCCAATAAAATTTTGGAAATCAACAACCTTTTGGATAAAGAAAAAGTAGCATACGACATTAATTCATATCGAACAGCACCTCCTGGTTTTAGAATCTGGGGTGGATCAACTGTGGAAACTTCTGATATTAAAAATTTATTGCCTTGGTTAGATTGGGCTTATGCTGTAGTAAGCAACTAAATGTATAAAGTTTTAATCGCAGATAAGCTTAGTGAGGAAGCGGTAAACATCTTTAAAGAAAATGGAATTGAAGCAGTTGTCAAAACTGGTCTAAGTGAAGAAGAATTAATTAAAGAATTAGAAACCTGTGATGGTCTAGTCGTCAGATCTGCAACAAAGCCTAATAAAAATATTATTGAAAAATCCAAAAGACTTAAAGTGATTGGAAGAGCTGGTATTGGAGTTGATAATATTGATCTTGAGGCCGCTACCAATAATGGAAAAGTTGTAATGAATACTCCTTTTGGAAATTCTATAACAACAGCAGAACATGCAATTACGTTAATTTTATCTACTGCAAGACAAATACCTTTTGCAGATAAAACTACTCATGAAGGTAAATGGGAAAAATCTTCAATCAAAGGAGTAGAGGTAACTGGAAAAACTCTAGGAGTAATAGGTTGCGGTAATATTGGTTCAATTGTTGCCAATAGAGCTTTAGGGTTACATTTTAAAGTTATTGTATTTGATCCGTTTTTACAAGACGAGCGAGCAAAGGATATGGGAGTTGAAAAAGTTGAATTAAACGATTTATTTAAAAGATCTGACTTTATAACTTTGCATACTCCTTTAACTGAGAAGACAAAAAATATTATAAATAAAGATTCGTTTAAACTAATGAAAAAAGGTATTCGAATTGTAAATTGCGCAAGGGGTGGATTGATTGATGAAGAAGCTCTGAAAGAAAATCTGGAAAGTGGTCATGTTGCAAGTGCTGCATTAGATGTTTTTGTAAATGAGCCTCCAAAAGATAGTCCTTTACTTGGAACCAAAAATTTAATTATGACACCTCACTTAGGGGCATCCACAACTGAAGCACAAGAAAAAGTTGCTTTGCAAGTTGCAGAACAAATTTCAGATTATTTAAAAACTGGCGCTATTACAAATGCCGTGAATACTTTTTCATTAACAGCTAAAGAATATAATTCCGTACAGCCCTACCTGAAACTTTCTGAGCAATTAGGTGGATTTGCAGGACAATTAACAGAGAATGCTATCAAAAGAATTGAAATAGAGTTTGAAGGCCAGGTATCACAAATAAATACTCAGCCATTAATGCAAACTATGATTTGCTCACTGTTAAAATCAAATTTTGATGGTGTGAATGTTATTAATTCAATTTTAGTTGCAAAAAATAAATCTATTCAGATATCAGAGACCAAGCATGAAAAAGCGTGTGAATATCAATCATGCGTAACTCTTACTATCGAGACAGATAAACAAACAAGATCAGTTTCGGGAACTTTATTTGGTGGCAAGCCAAGAATAGTAAATATTAAAGGTATCAAAATTGAAGCTGAACTTGCTAAACATAATCTTTATATTAGCAATGAAGATAAGCCGGGTTTTATAAGCAATTTATCTAAAATATTATCAGATAATAATATTAATATTGCAACATTTAATCTTGGAAGAAAAGATAGTGGCGGAGAAGCCATTGCCCTTATATCTACAGACAATCCGATAGAAGAAAAAGTCTTAGATAGTATAAAAAAATTACCACTAGTTATTCAAGCAAAAACACTCACTTTTAATGAATAATAAATTTTTATCATTAGTTGCAAATGAAAAATTTGTAGCTGATGAATTAATAAATTTTTGTAAAGAAAGTTTTTCTTTTAAAATATTAAGCACCAGAATTCTTTCAAATCATGCATTAGAGATAGAAATTGAAAATTTTGATAAAAATAAAATTCAAGACTTAAATAAAATCTTCAATCAGAAACAAATTGATTTTTGTATTAGAGATAAAAATTTCAAAGATTTTAAAGTTTTACTTTGCGATATGGACGCAACCATGATTGCAAATGAAACATTAGACGATTTAGTAAAAATTACTGGCTCAGATTTTAATGTTGATGAGACAAGTAAATTAGCAATGGAAGGTAAAATTGATCTTAGAACTACACTAAAAAATAGGGTGGAAATTTTAAAAGGTCAGCCAAAAAGTTTAATAGATGAGGTATTAAAAGGTATTAAATTTAATCCTGGCGGCAAAACGCTAGTGAGTACACTTAATAATTTAGGTTTTGAAAGCAATCTAATAACCGGTGGCTTTAAACCAATCTCAACATATGTTGGAGAAAAACTAGGTTTTAAAAATATTGTTAGCAATGAGTTTAACTTTGATGAAAAAGATTGTTTTACAGGTGATTATATTCCAATAACGGGTGAGAAAAATTCAAAATATAAATACATGGAAACAATCTCTTTAGATAAAAATATTTCATTTAAAGAAATGGTTTCAGTTGGAGACGGTTCAAATGACTTGCAAATGCTGAAACATTCCGGGTTAGGTATTGGTTATCATGCTCATCAGATCATTAAGGATAATATAAATCTTCAAATTAAATTTACAGATTTAAAATCAGTTTTATTTTACCTTGGTATACAAGAAAGTCAGTTTATTGATTAATTAATTGATTTAATAAAATCTAAAACAGTTTTGACGTGATCTTTTACTTTAACATTGTTCCAAATTTTTATTACCTTTTGATTTTTTCCAATAAGAACGGTTGTTCTTTTTATACCCATAAATTTTTTTCCATACATTGATTTTTCACCCCAGGCACCAAGTTCTTTTATAAGTTTAATATTTTCATCAGAAAGTAATTCAAATGGAAATTTAAAATTTGATTTAAATTTTAAATGACTTTCAATGCTATCTTTTGAAACCCCAATAATCTCGGTATTTAATTTTTTAAATTTTTTATAACCTTTTGCAAACTCAATAGACTCGGTAGTGCAACCAGGTGTATTATCTTTTGGATAAACATAAATAATTAAATTTTGTTTTAAATCTTTTTTTAAGTGGAAAATCTTTCCATTTGTTGATGGTAATTTAAAGTCTTTTAATAATTTATTTTCTTTAATCATAATAATTTAAAATTTATAATGTCTTATTATGAAATTAAAAACATCTAAAGAGCTTGTAGATGAAGCTATGGATAAAATTAAAACTTTATCTCCTTTAGAATTTAAAGAATTACAAAAACAAAAACCAGATTTAGTATTGATTGATATTAGAGATATTAGGGAGCTTAAGAAAACGGGAAAAATCAAAGGTGCAAAACACATGCCACGCGGCATGCTTGAATTTTGGCTAGATCCAGAGAGTCCATATTATAAAAAAGATATCACACCAGATAAGACAAAAGTTTTATACTGTGCTTCAAACTGGAGAAGTGCTTTAGCTGCATTAACAATTCAAGAAATGGGTTTTAATAATGTTTCTCATATTAAAGGTGGGTTTCAGGCTATGGTAGATCAGGGTTTTGAAACCGAAATAATTGATTAATTTATTTTTTTGCCTCTCGAAAAACAAACTCTAATCTGTCTTGACCAAAAAACATTTTAGATCCAACGAAGAAAGTAGGCGCACCAAAAACACCTTTTTTAAAAGCATTGTTGGTTTTTGTTTTTAAATCATCTTTAATTTTTTGATCACTTAATTTTTCAATAAAACTTTTTGGATTAATATCCATGTTTTTAATAAAACGTTCTAAAATTTTACCATCATTTAAGTTAAGCGAGTCTACCCATGCAGCTTTGTAAAATTGATCAACATAATTAATAAGAAATCCTTCTTTTTCAGCGACTAAAGCTCCTCTCATTATATTTACTGTTTTTAATGGAAAGTATCTATTAAACTGAAACTTAACCTTAAACCAATCTGCACAAATTTTTAAATCTTTGATCATATGTTTGGCTCTTGATGGATTTAATCCAGGCGCTGTAACATTCGCTAATTGATGAATTCCACCAAGGAGTATTGGCATATAGTTAACTTTAATTTTATTTTCTTTTTCAAAACGTTTTATTTGTTCATGAGCAAGGTAGGAGTAGGGACTACTAATATCAAAATAAAAATCAATTTTTTTCATTATTCATGCAGCTTTAATTTTTGAGCAATTAATAATCTCAAAAATAAATATAAAAATAAACCTACAGGCCCACTAAAATAAGTTAAAATTAGTGGGAATATTGTAATGTACTTATGGATATTTAATCTTATCGCATCATTTGCGATCCAGACACCGAGGAATAAACTTAATGTTAAAAAATGTATCCAAAAAATTAAAACAAACAGTGTATTATCCATTAAAGACATTAACTCATCTAACCCTAAATAAAGCCTAAAGTTATTTAAGACATCGAGAGGATCTTTTTTTATTAAATTCTCAAAAGCACCAGAGGGATAAATTTGCTCAAAAGCTAAATAGCCATATGTGAGCGCTAAAACAAAAGGGATAAATAGATTGTTAACTAGACCCTGAGTGATCTTTGAACTTGGAAAGAAAATAATTAACAACCAAAGAGGAATTACACCAATATTTGCAAATTGGTATATCATTTCTAAGGTAAAAAAATCTTTGATCGTTTCTAACATATGGTAACGTCCTAGTTTATATATGAATCAATCTAAATCAATCCATCAAAACTTAGATACAGTAGAAGAAATAAAGGAATTGGCACTAAAGTATTTGGATAAATATCAACCTTCAAAAAAAAGTTTGCAGATTTATTTATTCAGAAAAGCAATTGATGCCCAAAGTAATACAATTGAAAAAAGTGAGATTATAAAGAAAATTGATATTGTTTTAGATGATTTAGAAGAAAAAGGTATTTTAAATGATACTCTTTACTCTGAAATTAAATCAAAGAATTTTTTAAAACGTGGTTACTCTCTAAATAAAATAAAACAACATTTGTCTCAAAAGGGTATTGGAAGCGAACTTTTAAAGCAAACTATTGAGAAAATTCAAAATGATCATACAAATCCTGATTTTTATTCTGCAATAAGAATATGTAAAAAGAGAAGACTAGGACCGTACCGTCCAGATGCTAATAAAGAAATTTTTTATAAAAAAGATATGGGTGTTTTAGCAAGATCTGGTTTTAGTTATGATTTATCAAAAGAAGTTTTGGCTTTAGACAAAAAGCAACTCAAAATTTATGAAAAAAAGCTTTAGTTTATTTTTTACCTTTATTTCGCTTTTCTTCCTCAACTAATTCATTTATTTTTTTTTGCATCGTTTGTCTTACAGCACTAAATACAATGATACCAAAAATTGATACACTTACTATTATAATTAGAATAGTCTTGATCATTATATTCTTGAATTCCTTCTGATTAATAATGAAGGGTTTTTAAAACCCCTTTTACCATATAGTATTTTTTTATTTTGATGAGTTCTCACAATTGCTCCAGCACCTTCTGCAATAGCATGGCCAGCGGCATAGTCCCATTCTCTTGCTCTTGCTCTGGCAGTATAAAAGTCAAATTCTGAACTTGCAATCATGCAAAATTTTAGAGAACTTCTCATGCTCACAAAATGATTAATTTTATATTTTTTTAAAATTCGTCTTATAATTTCAGATGGTTTTGATGAGTTTGTTAATGCAATTTTGTCTCTTTTTTTTATCTTTGAACAATCTAATTTAATTTTTTTCTTTTTATCAAAAATTTCATAGGCTTTATTTTTTCCAAACGAATAAAACAATCTTTTCTTTTTTGGTGCATAAATAATACCAGCTACTGGTTTTTGGTTTACAATTAAGCCTGCATTAATTGTATATTCTGATCCACCTTTTATATATGAACTTGTCCCATCGATTGGGTCAACTAACCAAAAAGTTTGTCTTTTTTTAATTTTTGTATTTTTAATAGTTTCTTCAGAAACAACTTCTATTTCAGGTGATATTTTTTTTAAAAACTTTTGTAATATTTTATCAACCTCTAAATCGCCATTGGAAACAGGCGTTCCATCATCTTTGATAAATATTTTTAGCTTTTTTGCACATTGTATTGATTTAGATCCCGCCTTATAAAAAATTGGAATAAGTTTTTTAATTAGTTTTTGTGGATCAATTTTGTTCTTCATATTTTTCCAAAGTAATTTCAGAGGTATTTATAGTTTTTTTTCCCGCATTTTGAAAATTTACTGTTACTTTATTATCTACAATTGACTGTACTTGACCGATACCCCAATCTTTGTGAGATGGGTGGATTACAAAGTCACCAGGATCATAGTCATATACATGCATTTTAAAATATGATTATCGTGATATACCGATGTTATGAGTTTAGCAATCACAGATATTACAGAGAAGAATATACTTGGTTTTGATAAAGATAAATCCAAAACAAAAGTCGTTGTTGCAATGTCAGGAGGCGTTGATTCTTCTGTAGTTGCAGCTCTTTTAAAAAAAGAAGGCTATGAAGTAATTGGAATTACACTTCAGTTATTTGATTACGGAAAAATTGGAAAAACAAAAGGGACATGTTGTGCTGGGAAAGATATTTATGATGCGAAAAAAGTTTGTGATCAACTTGAAATTAAGCATGAAGTTTTCAATTATGAGTCAATATTTAAAGAAGAGGTCATAGAAAAATTTGCAGATAGTTACATAAAAGGAGAAACTCCAATTCCTTGTGTCGATTGCAACCAAACTGTAAAATTTAGAGATCTTTTTAAATCGGCAAAAAATTTAGATGCTGATGCATTGGCAACGGGACATTATGTTAAGAGAATATTTAATCATAGCGCCATGATGTATAGACCAGAGGATTTAAATCGCGATCAAAGCTACTTTTTATTTAATACTACCCAAGAACAACTTGATTATCTTAGATTTCCCTTAGCTTCATTGTCAAAAACTAAAACTAGAGACATTGCCAGAGATTTAAAATTACAAGTTGCAAATAAACCAGATAGTCAGGATATTTGTTTTGTCCCAAATGGTAATTATAAGACAATTGTAGAAAAGCTAAGACCAGAGTCATTTGTTGAAGGTGAAATTGTAGACACTAAGGGAAAAGTATTAGGCAAACATCATGGGATCGCAAATTTTACAATAGGTCAAAGAAAAGGAATAAGAGTATCATCAACTGATCCTTTCTTTGTAATAAGGATTGATCCTAAGAAAAATCAGGTAGTTATAGGATCACGAGAAGAACTTTTGGTTCAAACTATTCATTTAAAAGACATAAATTATCTTTGCGATAAAGATCAGTTAAATGGTAATTTTCTTGTTAAGGTAAGATCTACAGGAAATCTATTAGAGTGTAATGTGTATGATAATGGACATAAAGTAACGCTTTCAAGCGGTGAGACAGGAGTTTCGCCTGGTCAAGCATGTGTATTTTATAAGCAGGATGAGTTTGGAGCGAGAGTGTATGGAGGTGGATGGATAGATAGAACGGAGAAATAATTATTTCTTTTTATTTTTTCTTCTATTTCTTCTTCTCTTAGATCCGATTTTTCTTCGACCTCGATGTTTTTTTGGATATCCCATTTTATGTTTTTTATTAAATTAAAAGTTGTATTTAGCAGATTTTTATTTTATTTACTAGATCGAATATGAGTTCAACTTTTAAAAATAACAAACCTTTAGATTTCACTAAAAATGAAGAGAACTCAAAAAATAATATAGATTACTTTAATTTAAAAGAAGATAGAGCCAAAGAGGACAAGCAAGAAAAAGTCCAAAGTGTTTTATTCGTATCTGCTGCAGCCGTTTTTATCGTAGCATTTGTTGCTATAATTTATTCTTAAAATAAAAATAACTTTTTTATGATTACTACCGAACTTTTTATCGGGTTGATTACTTTCTATTTTGTGATGTTTATGACTCCAGGTCCAAATAACATTATGTTAACCATATCTGGCATAAAATTTGGCTTTAAAAAAACTATTCCTCACATGATTGGTATTCCACTGGGTCATGTTACACAAATTGCATTAGTAGCATGTGGACTTGGAAAATTTTTTCAAATGTACCCTGATATTCAAAATATTTTGAAAATCTTAGGTTGTATTTATTTATTTTATCTTGCTTATAAAATGTTCGGCTTATTAAATGTAAAAACTAATGAAGATAAGTTATCTGGTCGACCAATGAAAATGTATGAATCTATTTTATTCCAATACTTAAACCCTAAGGCATGGGTAGCTTCGGTGACAGCAGTGACTGTTTTTTTTCCAAATCAAGAAAATTTTATAGTTGGGGTACTATTTTTAACATTAAGCGCTCCTTTATTAGAAGTTATCGCGGTTACAACATGGGCAGGATTTGGTGCAACGATAAGAGTGTTTATATCCAATAATAAAATAAAAAAATTTATTGAAATTTTAATGGCTATTTTATTAATATTAACTTCAGCATTTATTTTAATATGAAACAAATTTTTAAAGACATTAATTTAAATACAAATGGTCAAAAACTAATTGATTTTACAGACGAAGTTTTTGAGTTTGTAAAAAGTTCTAAAATTAATAATGGAATTTTAAATTTAAGCATTTTACATACTAGCGCTTCTTTAATTATTCAAGAAAACGCCGACTCTGATGTACAAAAAGATTTATTAAATTTTTTTGATAAGTTAGTACCTATGGATCCAAAGTTATATGTCCATGGTATTGAAGGTAAAGATGATATGCCAGCTCATATAAAGACAGCTTTAACAAATACTCACTTAACGTTAAGCATTAAGAATAGTAAAATGATTTTAGGTACTTGGCAGGGTATTTATTTGTTTGAACACAGAATTAACCAGCAAAATAGAACGGTTTTCTCTCATATTGTTGGTGATTAGTATTGACCAAACTTTAACATTCAACTAAAAGCTGAATTACTTATGGCAAAAAAGAAGAAAAATAAAAAGACAAAAAAGTCTAAAAAAGTTTCAAAAAGAAAAGTTTCGAGAAGATCTGCCTCTGCAAAATCTTTAGACAACACGAATAACATAATCTATGGAGCATTAGCAGCTGCAATTGTTGTTCTTGTAATTTTTGCTTTTCCAAACGGAAATCAAAAAAGTGAAGTTAAAAAAACTACACCAACTCAAGAAGTAAAAGAAAATAAAGTTTCAGATATTAAAAAAACTAAAGAAGTAAAAGCTTTAAATATTCCAAAGAAGAAAAAAGCTATTAACCAATCATCATTTAATGAAAAAGAAGTGCAAATAAGATTTGCTGAGATTGATTATAATAGTAATAAAAAAATATCTTTAAAAGAGTATCTTTATTATTTCAAAGATAAGGCTCAGGGTAAAAAACAATTCAAGCAAGTTGATAAAAATGGTGATAAGTCAATAAGCTATGAAGAATACTTAGCCTTTAAAAAAAGATAGTTAATTCACAATAAAATCAAATTCAAATTGACTTTTATTAACCTGTGGTTCATTTAGGCGCTTATGGTTTTTAGTAAATTGTTTTCAATTTTCTCGGGTGAAAAAGATACTGTAGTTGATCAAACAACTATTAATGGAAAATTATATAAATTCGTAAATTCTAAAATACTACCAGGTACAGATATTACCGAAAAAGAGTTCTGGGATGGTTTTGTGAAAGCGGCAAACGAGCTTGCCCCTGAAAACAAAGATCTTTTAAAAAAAAGAGATGAAATCCAATTAAAATTAGATGAGTGGCATAAAAATAATAAAGATAAAATTGATTTTGAAGAATATAAAAAATTCTTAAAAGAAATTGGTTATTTAGTTGAAGAAAAAGAGAAATTTCAAATTGAAACATCAAACGTCGATGATGAAATTGCTAAAATTGCAGGTCCGCAATTAGTTGTTCCAATTGATAACGCAAGATATGCATTAAATGCTGCTAATGCGAGATGGGGCAGTTTGTATGACGCTCTATATGGTACAGATATTATCAATGAAGATAATGGTAAAGAAAAATCTGGTGGTTACAATCCTAAAAGGGGCGAAGAAGTAATAGCACTTGGTCGTGAGTTTTTAGATATTAATTTTAAATTAGAAAATGGCAGTTGGTCAGATGTTAAATCTTTTGTAAAAGTGAGTGATAATTTAAATATACAACTAGAAAATGGATCATTCACAAAATTAAAAAATCTTTCAAAATTTGTTGGCTATAAAGGTGATAAAGAAAGTTTAACTTCAATATTTTTAAAAAATAATAATCTTCATATAGAAATTCAAATCAATTCAAATCATCCGATAGGTAAATCAGATAAAGCTAATATCAGTGATATTGTATCTGAATCTGCGATCTCAACTATTATGGATTTAGAAGACTCGGTTGCGGCAGTAGATGCTGAAGATAAGGTAAAATGTTACTCAAATTGGCTTGGTATTATGAAAGGTAACCTTGAAGCAAAAATGCAAAAGGGTGGAAAAACAATAGTTAGAAAATTAAATGAAGATAAACAGTTTCTAGATATTAATGACAATCCTGCAAAACTTCACGGTAGATCTTTGTTATTAATTAGAAACGTTGGTCACCTTATGACTAATCCAGCAATTAAATTGAACGATGGTTCAGAGATTCCCGAAGGTATAATGGATGCCTTTATAACTGTATTATGTGCAAAACATGATTTTAAATTAAAGAAAAATTCAAGAACTGGTTCAGTTTATATTGTTAAACCAAAAATGCATGGTCCAGAAGAAGTAGCTTTTGCAGATAAAATTTTCTCTAAAGTAGAAGAGGTTCTTAAGCTTGAACCTAATACGATAAAAATGGGTATTATGGATGAGGAAAGAAGAACTACTGTAAATTTAAAAGAAGCAATAAGAAATGCAAAAAAAAGAATAGTATTTATTAACACAGGTTTCTTAGATCGAACTGGTGATGAAATGCATACATCTTTTGAGGCAGGTCCTATGATCTTCAAAGGTGATATGAAAAAATCAAGTTGGTTAAACACTTATGAAGATTGGAATGTTGATATTGGATTAGAATGTGGTTTTTCTGGAAAAGCACAAATTGGAAAAGGAATGTGGGCTATGCCAGATAAAATGAAAGATATGATCGAGCAAAAAATTGGTCATCCAAAATCAGGCGCTAACTGTGCTTGGGTACCATCACCAACTGCGGCAACACTACATTCAACACATTATCATCAAATTAATGTTTTTGATCAACAAAAAGAATTATCATCACGTGGCAGAGCAAATTTAGATAACATTTTAACTATTCCTGTAGCGGACCGACCAAATTGGTCAGCTGAACAAATTCAAAAAGAAATTGAAAACAATTGCCAAGGTATTCTTGGTTATGTAGTGAGATGGGTTGACCAAGGCGTTGGTTGTTCTAAAGTTCCAGACATAAATAACGTAGGATTAATGGAAGATAGAGCAACACTAAGAATCTCATCTCAGCATATTGCAAATTGGTTACATCATGAAATTTGTACCAAAGAACAAGTCATGGAGACTATGAAGAAAATGGCAAAAGTTGTTGATGGTCAAAATGCTGGAGATAAAAATTATAAACCAATGGATGGTAATTTTGATAACTCGATTGCTTTTAAAGCAGCATGTGATTTAGTCTTTGAAGGCAAAGTTCAACCATCTGGTTATACTGAGCCAATCTTACACAGGAAAAGGTTAGAAAAAAAAAGAACTAGCGTTTAAATAAACCCATAATAAGCCTTTTTCAATTTTATTATAAAATAATTAGTCATTATAAATAAAATTAATGAGGAATATTCTTTTACTAATCTTTTTTATTTTAGCAGGATGCGCATCACCAACTGCATTTATGGGTAATGGAATTTTCTCTTTGGGAGCTTCTCAATCGTTAAGCAAAGCTGCTGTATTTACTGGCTCAGATTATTTTATAAAAAAAGAAACAGGAAAAAATAAAGTTGAGCATCTATCTTCAAAACTACTTAATAAAGATTGCATTCAAGAAAAAAATATTAAATTAAGTTGTAAATAAAATAAAAAATTATATCTCACCAAATCATGAGTTATTCTGATCTATATTTCTATGCGTTTGCTATGTTTATCTTGTTTCTCACCCCAGGTCCTGTTTGGGTTGTTCTTTTAGCTAGAATTTTTTCCAATGGATGGTCTGGTGGGTTACCACTAGCTTGCGGAGTTATTATTGCAGATTTTACTTGGTCTTTTTTAGCAGTAATATCTATATCCTCTATTAGTGAAGCTATACCATCTATAACAAAAACATTAACTTGGGTTGCTGCAGGATTTTTTTTGTATTTAGCAATCAAGTTATGGTTAAAACCATCTTATAATTTAAATAACATTAAATTATCCAAGGTCTCATCAAAATTAAAATTTAACTCTATTTATTTAGAAAGCTTTATGACTGGATTACTAGTCAATTTTTCAAACCCAAAAGCTATTCTTTTTTACATAAGTATTATGCCAGGTTTTTTTGTATTAAATCAATTGACAAATACTGATGCAGTAATAATTGCATCAATTTCTGCTTTAGTTCCTTTTATTGGTAACATAATATTAATTACATTAGTCTCACCGGTAAGACAGCTTATGCAAAGCCCTTCTGCTCAAAAAAAACTAAATCAAATTAGTTCAATTCTTTTATTAGTAGTGGCGGTTATGATTTTAGTACTTTAAGGTTATTTTATTAAGACACAGGCGTGACAAGTAGGATTTTATATTGTAGATAATCCAACAATGGCGGGGTAGCTCAGTTGGTTAGAGCACGGGACTCATAAGCCCGGTGTCGGCAGTTCGATTCTGCCTCCCGCTACCATTAATCAAGGAATCAATTTAATATTTTCTTATGTCATCAAAATATAAAGCAATGGTTTTAAGCTGCATTGATCCTCGTTGTCAGCCAAAGATTAATAATATCTTAAAGAAGAAAAAACTATCTGGAAAATATAGTTTATTTTCAATCGCAGGATCTGCAGTTGGTGTGACCTCAAGTAAATTTAAAACTTGGCATAGTGTCTTTTGGCAAAATTTAGGTATCTCGTTAAAGCTACACGGTATTAAAAAACTTATAGCTGTAAATCATTATGATTGTGGTGCTGCAAAATTGGTAAATAAACAAAAAAAATTTAATAGAAATATTGAATATAAAATTCATCAAAATGCTTTTAAAGCTCTTAAAACAAAACTTAAGAAAAAGTACCCAAAAATTAAATTAGAAACAAAAATAATGACAGTGAAAACTCTTTTCTTGACTGTAGCAATGAATGAAATCATATAGATGATATGAAAAGCTCAAAGAATAAAACATGTCCATTTATGCAAGGACATTGGGGATGTGTAGTCAAATTATTATGTGAAAACTTTAAATATTTTGTAATTGGCGGCTCGATAATTTTAGCTGCAATAGCTTATGGATGTTTTTCAAAAACTGCAAAAGATAAGTGTTATTACAAAAATTATAGAATGAAGTACCAAGAATTGAAAAAAATAAATCCAGCTTTAGATAAATGGGTAAATAAAGCTGAAGCTTCAAGATTTGCTTTGAAGGCTTGTAATATAAAATAATTTAGTGGCCTGGAAATTTAATAAGACTAAAAGTTTTATAACCTTTAGCAATTAGTTTTTTGTTACCTGGAAGATCAAAAAGGTCTATCAGGAAGATAAAACCTGAGACTTTAGCTTTAGTTTTTTCAACTAATTTAGCAGCGGCCAGCGCAGTTCCACCTGTAGCAATTAAATCATCGATGATTAAAACTTTGTCATTTTTCTTCAATGAAGATTTATGAATTTCAATAGTGTCATAACCATACTCTAATTTAAACTTTTGAGAGATAGTTTTACCAGGTAATTTGTTTTTTTTTCTAAGTAGAATTAAAGGTTTTTTTGTCAAAAAACTTAAAACAGAGGCAAAAATAAATCCTCGTGATTCAATAGCTGCAATTTTATTAAATTTAACTTTGCTTGAAATAGACCGCATTTTTTTGATTGTATAATTAAAAGCTTTTTTATTTTCTAATAGAGAAGTGATATCTCTAAATAAAATTCCTTTTTTTGGATAATTTGGAATACTTCTGATAGTTCTTTCTAATTTCATTTTTTTGATATTTAATATAATTAAACAAATATGAGTAAATTAGCAATCATTGGTGGTAGTGGCCTTTATAATATCGATGGTATTAAAGATGAGAAGTGGTTAAACGTAGATACACCTTGGGGCAAACCCTCAGATCAAATTTTAGAAGCAAAAATTGAAGACAAGCAAGTTTATTTTTTGCCAAGACATGCAAGAGGACATAAAGTTAATCCGTCTAATATTAACTTTAGAGCAAACATTGATGCCTTAAAACAACTTGGCGTAACTGATATTATCTCTGTATCAGCTGTGGGATCACTAAAGGAAGAGTTAGAGCCAGGGAAATTTGTTTTAGTTGATCAGTTTATTGATAGAACTTTTGCAAGAGTTAAAACATTTTTTGATAAAGAAATTGTGGCCCATGTTTCTATGGCAAAACCAACAAGTCCAGGTTTAATGAAGGCTTGTGAAGAAGTTTTAATAAAACTAAATTTAAAGCATAAGGTTGGTGGAACGTACTTAGTTATGGAGGGCCCTCAGTTTTCATCTTTAGCTGAATCAAATTTATATCGCTCATGGGGGTGCGATGTTATTGGAATGACTAACATGCCTGAAGCCAAATTAGCTAGAGAAGCTGAAATTCGTTACACATCTGTTGCAATGGTAACTGATTATGATTGCTGGCACGAAGATCACGAGGATGTATCTGTTGAACAAGTAATAAAGACTTTATTAAGTAACGCAGATAACGCTAGAAAAATGATAGTAGAATTAGTTAAAAATTTTGAAAACTTTATCGATCCAAAAGATCCAGCAAATAATTGTTTAGATACAGCAATAATTACTGATCGTTCACATTGGACAGAGTCAACAAAACAAGAGCTAAAAAATATTGCTGGAAGAGTCTTGAAAAGTTAAATGAAAATTAATGGAAAGCATTATTTAACTATTTGGCATAATGAAAATGAAGACAATGTTTGTATAATAGATCAAACAAAATTACCTTTTCAATTTACAATAAAAAAACTTAATACTTATCAGGATGGTTTTGTAGCAATAA
This sequence comes from Pelagibacteraceae bacterium, assembly GCA_022763425.1. GTDB lineage: Bacteria > Pseudomonadota > Alphaproteobacteria > Pelagibacterales > Pelagibacteraceae > HIMB114. The sequence continues at coordinate 591,546 of JALEGD010000001.1, forward strand.
AAGATATGCTTGTAAGAGGTGCTCCTCTAATTGGAGCGACTGCAGCTTATAGTATTTATCTTGCAGCAAAAGAAAATGAAAACTTTGATTATATAAATGAAAAAATTACAAATATTAAAACCGCAAGACCCACAGCAGTTAATTTAGCTTGGGCAGCTGATCGTATTTTAAAAAATATTGATAGGTCAAATATTAAAAATTCAATTTTAAATGAATGTAAAAAAATTTGCGAAGAAGATATAAAAATTTCAGAAGGCATTGGAAACCAAGGTTTAGAATTAATTAAAAAAATTAAAAAAGAGAAAGTAAATATTCTTACGCACTGTAATGCTGGATGGCTTGCAACAATAGATTGGGGAACTGCAACTGCTCCAATTTATAAATCTAGAGATGCTGGTATCAATGTTCATGTTTGGGTCGATGAAACAAGACCTAGAAACCAAGGTTCATCACTTACGTCTTATGAATTATTAAATGAAAAAATTGAGCATAAAATTATAGCTGATAATACCGGAGGACTTTTAATGCAAAGAGGCATGGTAGATATGTGTATTGTAGGAACAGACCGCGTTAGTGAAAATGGGGATGTTGCAAATAAAATTGGAACTTATTTAAAAGCTTTGGCTGCAAAAGATAATAATATCCCTTTCTATGTTGCTTTACCAAGCACAACTTATGATAAAAAAATTCTTAAAGGAAAAGATATTCCAATTGAGGAAAGATCTGATGATGAGTTAAAATTAATGAATGGTTTTGATCAAGATGGAAAATTAAAACAAATAAATATTTATCCAAAGAATAGCAAAGGATTTAATTTAGGATTTGATATTACTCCAGCTGAACTTGTTACAGGATTTATAACTGAAAAGGGTATTTTTAAACCAGAAGAATTAAGAGAAAATTTTTAATGAATGAATTATCAATAAGAAAAAATATAATTAAATTTTCAAAATTATTAAATAAAACTAACCTATCGCCACTAAGATCAGGAAATATTTCAGCAAGGTATAAAAATGGTTTTTTAATAACTCCAAGTGGTATGAAATACGAAAAATTAAAAACTAAAGACATTGTATTTGTGAATTTGAAAGGAGAGTTTAATAACAGTAAAAACAAACCATCATCCGAATGGAAATTTCACAAAGATATTTATAAAAACAGAAATGAAAGCAAAGCGATAGTCCACTGCCATTCCAAAAATGCCTTGGTTCTTTCTTGCATCCGAAAGAAGATACCTGCATTTCATTACATGGTCGCCGTAGCAGGTGGCACAGATATTAGATGCGCAAAGTATGCAACCTATGGTACCAGTCAATTATCTAGAAATATTATCACAGCTCTAAAAGAGCGCTCAGCCTGTTTGATAGAAAATCACGGTCAGGTTTCATTTTCAAATAATTTAGAAAATGCATTTGAATTAGCTCAAGAAGTTGAGTATTTGGCTGAACAATATTTGGAATGTTTGAGAGTTGGAAAACCTAAAATATTAGCTAACTCTGAAATGAATAAAGTTTTAGCCAAAGTTAAAAATTATAAACAGTAATCAAAAAAGGTTGATAATACTGAGAGTCTCTGTATACCGCGGGTTAAGGGCTAAAAATCTTGTCGAGATCTCTGATGAACAAGGTTTTGAAGTTTAAGCTTTAGCAAGCTTTAATTTTTTTGAAAGAAGGGAGGCCTAATGAATAAAGTAGGCGAACACATCACATTAGATTTTCTTGGAGTATATGAAAATCACTCTGCAGAATTTTACGAAAAAATTTTTAAAAAAATTGCTGAAGTAGCAAAAGTTGAAATAGTAAATATTTCCAAATATGTTTTTACTCCACAAGGTGTAACCTTACTGTGCTTGCTTAAAGAGAGTCATATGAGCTTTCATACTTTTCCTGAAAAGGGGATAGTGAGTTTTGATTTTTTTACATGTGGCGCTGTTAGTCCGAGTGTATCATTAGAGATTTTAAAAAAAGAATTACCTCATACATCAGTAATTAAAAAAGATTTCGAAAGAGATACCGTTCATCATTATAAAGATATTTATAGCTCTGAAGGTATTAAAAAGTTTTATATGGTCGAAGAAGTTATTAAAAACTTCAAATCTCAAGCTGGACAACATATCGAAATATTAAAGCTTAAAGAATTTGGCAATGCATTATTTATAGACGGGGAAATTCAAGTAGCTGAGAAAGATGAAGAATTATACTCAAGTACATTTGTAAAATCAGGACTTGGATTATCCTCTAAAAACTCAACCGCTGCAATTATAGGTGGAGGTGATGGAGGTGTAGCAAGAGAATGTGTAAAAAATAACTTTGATTATATTGATTGGTTTGAACTAGATAAAGAAGTTGTAGATGCGTGCCAACAATATTTACCTGAAGTTTTTAAAAATATTCACAAAAGTAATAACGTTAATTGCATATGGGGAGATGCATTTAGGAATATTGTAACTTGTGAAAATGAAAAATATGATCATTTATTTATAGATCTTAACGATGATCAATTTTGTATTGATCTTGCAGCAAAAAATATAAGTGACATCAAAAGAATTACAAAAAAAAACGGTGTTATTACAGCTCAAGTAGGTTCAAAAGATAAAAAGCCAACTCAAGTTAATAATTGGAAAGAAACTTTAGAAAATGCATTTGGAAATTCTAAAATTTCTGAAATCTATATCCCAAGTTTTGATTGTAGTTGGAATTTTATTAGCTCAATAAATAAATAATGAAATTTAATGCTGCTTGTTTGCAGCTCACATCTAATGATCAGCCAAAAGAAAATCTTGACCAAGTTATAAAGTTTTCTGATGAAGCTTTAAAAAAAGGTGCTCAAATAATTTTAACCCCAGAAAATACTTTCCTACTCACTTTAGATGAAGGTGTTTTAAAGGAAAAATCTGAAGATTGTGAAAAAGGATTTTGTATTAATGAAATCATTAAATATGCAAAATCTAATTCAATTTGGTTTTTAATTGGTGGAACACCAGTAAAAGAAAATAATAATATTTTTAATAGATCAGTTTTAATTAGTCCAGAGGGAGAGATAGTTACAACATATGATAAGATTCATATGTTTGATGTAAATTTACCAAATGGAGAAAGTTACCAAGAGTCTAAAAAATTTAAAGCTGGGGAAAATCTAACAATATCAAAATTACCATGGGGTAATTTAGGTTTATCAATTTGTTATGATTTGAGATTTCCACATCATTATAGAGAGTTAATGAAAAAAGGTGCTGATTTTTTAGCAGTACCATCAGCATTTACAAAAAACACAGGAGAAAGGCATTGGCATATTCTTCTTAGATCAAGAGCAATAGAAAATTTTTGTTATGTTCTAGCTCCAGCTCAGACAGGTAAGCATTTTAATAATCGAGAGACATACGGGCATTCAGTAATTGTTTCACCAGATGGAGCTATTTTAAGTGAAAAAAAAGAAGGTCTTGGTTTTATTATCTCAGAAATAGATACTGAGAAAATTAAAAAAATTAGATCAGAAATACCAAGTACAAGTTTTGATTAATATTTATCGTAACTTTTAACTTCAGCTATATTAGAACCTGACAGTTGGTTTATTTTATTTTTAATTTTAGCTCTATTATCGTTTTCGATATACACACTTCTTGCTAATTCAATAAACTTTTCTCCAAAATTTTTATTTCTTTCACAATCACGTTTTCCATCCTCAATATTCCATAGTTTTGAATTAATAGCTTTTAAATCATTATATAAAGATTTTATTTCATCGGTAATATTCACATCATTTTTTAATGTGTTATTTAAACTTTCAAGTTCTTTGGTAACGATTTTTATTTTTTCACTATCTTTAAGATTTTTTTGCTTTATTTCTAAAATGCTTATTTTGTCCAATAGCTCACCAACGGATATTTCTGCAAAAATTTTATTAGCTGAATTCATAAGTTATTGATAGTATTTAATCTGTCGATGTCAAATATTCTAATTATTAAACATGGTTCACTTGGTGATATTGTTCAAATATCTGGAGCCTTAAAGGATATTCGTAATGAGTTTAAAGAAAAAAAAATATTTGTTCTAACAACGTTCAAATTTAAAAATCTTTTTGAAAAATGTCCTTATATTGATGAAGTTATAATAGATAAAAGATTACCACGTTGGAATTTTTTCTATTTATTAAATTTGATTAAAAAAATTAGAAGTTTTAATTTTGAGTTTTGTTTTGATCTCCAAAACTCTTCAAGAACAGATTTTTATAGAAAAAATTTTAAAATCAAAAATTGGTCTTCTTCAAAAACAATTTTACAAAAAGGAGAAACAAAAAAACAATTTGATCAAGAAGGTGTTATTGAGCGTTTCAAAGTTCAATTAGATAGATCTAATATTGTCGATACAAGTAATGTATTAAAACCAGATTTTTCTTGGGCAGTTGATGAAAGTTTCCAAGTTAAAGAGCAAAAATATATTTTTTTAGCACCTTTTTGTTCTCCAAAATTAAAACATAAAGTTTGGCCTTATTTTAAAGAATTGGTCGAGTTGTTAGAAAATAAACTGCCTCAATACGAATTAATTACCGCTCCTGGACCTAGTGAGATTGGCAAATGTAAGGACATGGGTCTAAAAATGATTTTAAGTCATGACAAGCCAACTAGCATTAGGCAACTTGCCAAAGTTATTAAGCAATCATCATTTGTGATTGCAAATGATACTGGACCAGCTCATATTGCAGCCCATCTTAATTGCAAAGGTGTTGCTTTATTTGGACATCATACGTCAGCAAGAAAAGTGAGTATAGAAACAAAGAATTTTAAAGTAATCGAATCTAATTTGCTTAAAGAAATATCACCTGATCAAGTACTAAAGTTCGTCAGTGATAAAATTTTTACATAAAAAAATATTTATAAAAACCAATTACCGAAAAGGGAATTTGTAGAGCAAAATTTGTAAGAACTGCTTTATCTTTGTTAATATATCCATGAATTGTCCAGGCTAAAATTCCTGGTCCATGAAAAAAAATATTTAATGGATATATATTTAAATACATTAACAATATTCCTACAAAGACTAAAATAGTCCCAAGCCATTTTAAGTTTTTTTTAATAAAGTCCATTAAATTATTATTTAATCAAATCTAAATATTTTTTAATTTGTGTTTTCCACAAAAAATTCTCTGAATATTGCTTTGCTTTATTACCCATCGATTTATAATTATCATTATCCATTATTTTTATTAGGCTTTGATATATTTCATCGTATTTTTCTCCATCACACAATAAACCCGTTTCATTATGCTTAACAATATCTGAAGCCCCACCAGCTAAACCAGCAATTGATGGAGTTCCATATTTTGCAGCTTCTAAAAATGAAATACCAAATCCTTCAACAGATTTTCCAACTTGAATTGAAGGCATAATATAAAAATCGGCAGTTTTAATTAATGAATTTTTTAAGTTATTTGTTGCTTCGCTTAAGAAAATTACATTTTTATTTAAATTTAAATTATTTACTTGTTGTTCTAAACTTTGCTTTTCTTCACCGTCACCAACAATAATAAATCTAAAATTTTCATATTTTGATTCAAAGTTTTTTAAAGCAAGTAGCGTTTGCTCTAAGCCTTTTCTTTTTTCTAGTCTACATACAGTTACAATTTTTGGACTGGAATTATTATAGATTTCAAGGGCTCCATTTTCATCTAAATTTTCAGAAGCAGGGTCTGTACCTGGATTAATAATAATAATTTTTTTTTCATCTATTCCTTTATCTATTGCTAAATTTTTAGTGTACCCAGAGTTTGCTATTACATATTTAGCTTTAGATAATGAATTTTTCATTCTCACATTCAGTGGAGATCCATTTGGATGATTAATTTCTTTTCCATGAATCAAGCAAAGTGTTGGAACCGATTGGCAGATATTTTTTGATAGTTTTTCCAAGCTTTTCCAGTGATCTGATATTAATGCAGTTATTTCTTTATTTTTATTAAATAAATCTTGTATTTGATTAGCTTTTCTAAATTTTCTAATAAATTTAAATCCTTTTATTCTTTCAATTTCATAATTTTGTTTTGAATCAAATTCTTTGGCATTTTTTTTATCCTCTGCATAAACTTTTACTTTAAAATATGTTGATAAATGACTTGCGATATCAGTCATTAGAATTTGCATGCCACCAACTTCAGGTAAAAAATTTCTAGTTGTAATAACAATCATTTTATTTCCACTTGATATTACATCCCATGCTTGGGAATTGTGTTTTTGGACCTTTCTTTGATTTTGAAATTTCTATCATTGCATCCAATAATTCATTTTTTTTACCTTTAATGGGAGTGAGGTCTTTCATTTCTCTTAACCTCCCTCTATATTGAAGTTCATTATCTGAATTATATCCAAAAAAATCTGGAGTACAAACAGCGCCATATTTTTTTGCAATATTTTGTGTTTCATCAATTAAATATGGAAAATTAAAATTATTTTCTTTAGAAAATTTTTTCATATTTTCATAACTGTCATCTGGATATTTAACTGTATCATTAGACATTATTGCAACAGAATTTATATTAAATTTTTCAAGCTCCAAGGCTGTTTGGCTTAATTCTTTAATAATAGCTTTTACATACGGGCAGTGATTACAAATGAACATGATTAATGTTCCATTCTTTCCAATTACTTGTTTTAAATTGTAATTGTTTTCATCAACCGATTTTAAATTAAAATCATGAATTTTTTCCCCAAAGTTACATAGAGGCGTTTTTTCCAGTGCCATAATAAATATTATTATATATATACCTTAATAATGATTCATCAACTTGGCGATAAAATTGTAAAAAGAGAAGGCAAGAATTGGGTTGCTGATACAGCTAAAGTTGTGGGAGATGTTCATTTAAGAAATGATTGCAGTATTTGGTTTGGCGCGGTTTTAAGAGGAGACATTGAAAAAATTACAATTGGTGAAGGTACCAATGTTCAGGATAATAGTTTAGTCCATACCGATCAAGATTGTGAATGCATTGTTGGATCAGGTGTAACCGTTGGACATACTGTAATTTTGCATGGATGCACAGTTGGTGATGATAGCTTAATTGGTATGGGAGCTACAATTTTAAATAACGCTAAAATTGGAAAAAATTGTATTATTGGAGCAAACTCATTAATTACCGAAAACAAGGTAATACCAGATAGATCTTTAGTTATGGGCTCCCCTGGAAAAATTATAAGAGAAGTTACTGATGAAGAAGTTGAAGCAATTAAAGAAAACGCGAGAAGATATTCTGCAAATTGGAAAAATTACGAAAAAGGGTATAAATAATTTAAGGTGTTATCCACTCGGTATTTATTTCACCATTAGCTTTAATATTAATCTTAGCTCTTCTGTGTCCTTGAGATGCCAAATACAACCATTCCATTTCATTTATTTTGCATTCAATCACACAAAAATTATCAAATCCAATTTCTGTATCTTCAATTTTTGGATTTTTACCCTCCAACTCAGTTGGATAACCTGGATTTGGATTTTCTGAAATTGAACCTGGTGCATTAGTAGCTAAATAACACTTTCTACTAATTACTTGAGTTTTTTTCCATGCCTCATCTGTTATTTGATCTTTGTAGTGTATAGTCGCCTTACCTTTTGCTCTTACCTGTATTTTTCTCTTCTTATTATAAAATAAAAAATAAATATTATTATTCTTTTTAAGCGCATCTACCTTGGATGACCTTAAATCAGTATGAAATCTTAATACTTGTTTATCTTTGAAGGCACCTCTAAGAACAACAATCCTGCCATCAGAAAAATCACCTTTATTAACGATCACAACAGGGAGTCTGAAATCTTCTGACCTATCAACTACACCTCTGGCTAACAAGGTCCAGATTTCATTGAAAATTAAATCTTTATTATTATAAAAATCTGGAACCTTGTCGTTCACTTTAATTATTTTTTTGGAAGTAGCGTGATTAAACTTGAAGTATCAAATCTATTTCCGCCATTTTTTTGAACTTCAGAATAATATTTATCTACAACTTCAGTTACTGGAAGTTTAGAACCATTTGCTTTAGCTTCTTCCATTGCAATACCGAGATCTTTTCTCATCCAATCTACAGCAAAACCATAATCAAACTTATCATCAAGCATCGTTTTAAATCTATTTTCCATTTGCCAAGATTGAGCCGCTCCTTTTGAAATTACTTCAACTACATCTTCAACATTTAGACCTGCATTTTGACCAAATCTCAAACCTTCGGATAATGCTTGCACTAATCCTGCTATGCAAATTTGATTTACCATTTTTGCTAATTGCCCACTTCCTGCAGTCCCAAGAAGTTTAATTTTTTTACTGTAGCAATCTATAATTGGTTCTGCTTTTTCATAATCAGATTGTTGTCCACCAACCATTACAGTTAATGCACCATTCTCAGCCCCTGCTTGACCACCAGATACTGGAGCATCTAGAAAACCAAATCCTTTTTCTGTTGCTATATTAAATAACTCTCTTGCCACCTGTGCAGATGCAGTCGTGTTATCAATAAAGACAGCTCCTTTTTTTACATTTTGAAATGCACCTTCTGAACCAATAGTCACTTCTTTTAAATCATTGTCATTTCCAACACATGAAAAGACAAAGTCAGCATCTTTTGCAGCTTCAGCAGGTGTTGCTGCAGTTTTTCCTTTATAAGTTTCAACCCACTTATTAGCTTTCTCTGCAGTTCGATTATAAACTGTTACATCATGACCAGCTTTTGATATATATCCAGCCATCGGAAAACCCATGACACCTAAACCAATAAAAGCAACTTTATGAGACATTTAAATAACTCCTTTTAATTATGTTTAATTTTAAATTTTTAAAATCAAATTTTAAATACCTACTTTTTGGTTTCCTCATGACTTTTTGTTCAAGTTTTGGGCAAACTTTTTTTTTAGGTATTTTCAACCCGTTTATAAGACAAGATTTAAATTTAAGCCACTCTGAATTTGGAGGAATTTATTCAATGGCAACTCTTGTGAGTAGTTTTAGTATTATTTGGTTAGGTAAAAAAATTGATGATTTTAAATTAAGAAATTTTGCGATTTTTGTTTGTCTATCACTATTTTTTGCATCAATTTTTATCAGCCAATTGTCTGGATTCATTCATCTTATATTTGCAATATTTTTTTTAAGACTTTTTGGTCAAGGCCTAATGAGCCATACCTCAAGTACGGCAATGGCAAGATTTTTTAATAAAAATCGTGGTAAAGCACTTGGTATTGCTTGGCTTGGTTTAACATTTGGCGAAGGTATTTTACCAGGTTTAGTAATTTTGTTACTGAATTATATAGTTTGGAAAGAAGTATGGTTAGTTATTGCAGTTTTTTTATTATTATTTGTCATGCCTTCAATTTTATTTTTATTAAAAAACTTTGAAGATAATTCAGTTGAAACAGATCAGCTAAAAATTAATTTAAATATTAAAAATTGGACCAGAGAAGAAGTTTTAAAAGATGTAAAATTTTATTTTTTGTTACCAGCTGTATTATGTCCTCCTTTTTTAATTACTGGAATATTTATTAATCAAGCTTTCCTTTTCGATAGCTCAGGGTGGGGCATAACATTTTTAGCTCCTAGTTTTACAGCCTATGCAATTTTTACATTAATTTCACTTCAAGTATCTGGATATTTAATAGATAAATTTAGTGCTATTAAAGTACTACCATTTTATCTTATTCCTATGATGATAGGTTTTATTTTTTCTTTATTATTTAAATTTACACTTTCTCCGGTTTTATTTTTTATTTTCATTGCAATTACAAATGGAACAGCAAATGTATTGATTACATCAACTTGGTCAGAGATTTATGGTACTAAGCATCTTGGAGCAATACGGTCCGTTACAGTTGCGCTTATGGTGTTTTCAACCTCTTTATCTCCAGTCTTATTTGGATATTTAATTGATTATGGATACAGCTCACAACAAATATTTTTATCCATGTTTTTATATGCAGTGCTAGCTAATCTATTGTTTTTTATAAAAATAAAGAGCTATAAGCCCGTTATTACTGCTTGAAATTTTATACCAAAATCATTATAAGCCTCGCACATGGCAAGAGTCACAGTTGAAGATTGTTTAGAAGTCGTAGATAATCAGTACGATTTAGTTATTTTAGCTAAAGAAAGAACTTTACAAATTGGTGCAGGTGATAAACCAATGGTGTCTGAAGATAATGATAAAAAAACAGTTTTATCTTTAAGAGAAATTGGTGACAAGTTATTAGATCAAAAATCATTAGAAACACAAACAATCGATAGAGCAAGAGAATATCCTGAAGATGCAACCGAGCAAGAGGAATATGATGCCTCCGAAGGTGATGCTTTTGAAGAAATATATAAGGGAGAAGTTTCAAAATCTGGTCAGGCAATTCTACCATCCAAAAGATCAAGAAAAGTTCCAACCCCAAATATGAAATCTAATGAAGTTTCTGATGACGATGACGATTTTTCAGATAACAATGTAGATGAAGTCAGTGAAACTTCTGCAGAAGAACAAAGTTCTTAAATTCCAAATTCTTTTAATATTTTTTCTCTATGCTGATCTAGATTAGGTATTTCACCTCTTGTACTTTCATCCTTGTAGGAAGACATTTTTATTGGATTTCCAGCCATTTTAAATTCACCAATTTTATTATGCATTGCGCTTACAATCATATTTCTGGCTTTGGTTTGTGGACTTTCAACCGCTTCTTTGATGTTATTAATTGGACCGCATGGTATTCTTTTATCTTCTAAAATCTTTACCCATTCTGCTGTAGTTTTATCTTTAAGTTTATCTTCTAAAATTTTTTTTAATTCTTCAATGTTTTTATTTCGATCTGCGTTTGTTTTAAATTTCAAATCATTATGTAATTCTAAATTAAACACTTTGCACATTCCTTCGAATAACTTATCGTTCCCAGCTGCAATGATGATATGACTGTCTTTTGTTTTAAAAGCCTCAAATGGAGAAATAGATGGATGACGTGATCCCATTGGTTTTGGAATTTCTCCTTTCGATAAATATCTTGCAATTGCATTTTCTAAAATAGCAATTTGACAATCTAGCATTGCAACATCTATGTACATTCCTTTCCCAGTCTTTTGTCTATCATATAAAGCTGCATTTATTCCTACTGCAGTAAAAAGTCCTGCAGTAATATCACCAATCGAAGTACCAACTCTAGTAGGTTCACTATTAGGTTGACCTGTTACACTCATCAACCCCCCCATTCCTTGAACAACCATATCGTACGCTGGCAATTCTTTTAAAGGTCCAGTTTGACCAAAACCAGATGCAGAGGCATAAATTAATTTTGGATATTTATCTTTTAAATTTTCCCAGCCATAACCCCATTTTGTTAATGTTCCTGGTTTAAAATTCTCAACAAGAATATCTGTCTTATCTAATATTTTTTCAAAAATTTTTTTATCTTCATCGACTTTAAGATTAAGTGCAATACTTTCCTTATTTCGATTTAATGACATGAAGTAAGCTGATTGATCTTCAACAAAAGGACCAAAGCCTCTAGAGTCGTCCCCAACTCCTGGAGCTTCTACTTTAATTACTCTTGCACCAAGATCAGAAAGTATCATGGTACAATAGGGTCCAACCAAGACTCGAGTTAAATCTAATACTAATAATCCAGATAATGGCCCTTTATTCATTGTTGATCTTGATATCAAAATATAGTTAATTAGCCAATAATTTAACAAACAGGGGAGATATAAATGAAATTTAAAAAATCATTTATCTATTTATTTGCTGCTGTTTTCTTATTTGCTGGAGTAGGTGAGTCTTTTGCTAAAACATTAAAAGCAAGTCACCAATGGCCAGGTACAAAAAGAAAAGACGGTAAATTTGATGTTCGTCACGAAATGGTTCAAATCATTGCTGATGAAATGAAAAAAGCAAACGTTGGAGTAAACATCAGAGTTTACCCAGCAAAATCACTTTACAAACCAAAAGAGCAATGGAAGCCGATGACAACTGGTCAGTTGGATATTTCTGCATTCCCATTAGCTTATGCCGCAAAATTCCATCCGGAGTTTGATATTACTTTAATGCCAGGTATGGTGAAAAACCATAAACATGCATTAAGAGTTAATAAATCTCCAATGATGACTCAGATTAAAAAAATCATCAATGACGCTGGCGTTATTGTTTTATCTGATGCTTGGTTAGCTGGTGGTTTCGTATCAAAGAAAAACTGTATTACCAATCCAAGTACTGTTAAAGGTCAAGTTTTCAGAGCTGCAGGAAAAGCATTTAACCAAATGCTTGAAGGTGCAGGCGCTGGTATTCAAGGAATGCCTTCATCTGAAATTTACAATGGTCTTCAAACAGGAGTACTTGATGGAGCAAACACTAGTTCAGGAAGTTTTGTATCTTACAGAATTTATGAACAAGTTAAGTGTGCAACGCCTCCAGGCAAGTATGGATTATGGTTTATGTATGAGCCAATCCTTATGTCAAAGAAGTCATTTGATGCTTTAACTCCTAAGCAACAAAAAGCTTTAATGAAAGCTGGTAAAAAAGCTGAGAAGTATATGACTAAAGAAGCAGCTGGTTTAGACACAACTATGGAAAAAGCTTATAAAAAAGCTGGTGTTAAACTTGCATACATGACTAAAGCTGATTTTGATGCTTGGTTAGCAATTGCTAAAAAAACATCATACAAGAACTTTGCAGACAAAGTTCCTGGTGGTCAAAAATTAATTGACCAAGCTTTAGCAGTAAAATAAAAGCTTAAATTAATACCCCTGCTTTTTGCAGGGGTATTTTTTTGTATGGCAGATAAGTTTATTCTATTAACTGAAAAAATAGCAAAGCTTTGCGGAATTTTCGCTGCAGTTTGTTTGCTATTATCAATTATTTTAATTACAGAATTAGTTTTTGAACGTTACATTTTTAGAAATGCTATCACTTGGCAAACTGAATTAGTTACCATGTTATTGGTTGCGTCAACTTTTATTGGAAGTGCATATGTTTTGAGCGAAAAAGGACACGTTAACATGGAATACCTTTATTCTTTTATGTCTGAAAAAGGTGTAACAAAGTTAAAAATTTTTACAGATACATTATGTTTAATTTTCTTTCTAACTTTACTTTATGTGAGTGTAGAAATTACAGCTGATGCATTTATCAATAACCATAATACAGGGACTATTTGGGGGCCACCACTTTGGATACCTTATTCGTCTATGTTGATTGGAGCGGTACTAATGACTATGTCATACATTGCTGAGTTAATTAAACTTTGTAGGAAATTTAAGGAGCTATAATGGAATTTATCACAAACATGGATCCATTAATGCTTGGTTTAATCGTTGGGTTATTTACCGTGGCAATGTTATTTTCTGGAATACCTATTGCATTTGGTCTTTGTTTTACTTCTCTAGTATTTTTATTTTTAGCTGAAGGATTTCAGATTTTAAATGTATACGCAGAAACCTTTTATGCTGGATTAAATTCATTTGTTTTACTTTCAATTCCCATGTTTATTTTGATGGGTATGGCTGTTGCAAACTCACCCGCTGGAAAAGATTTATATACTGGTCTTGATAGATGGTTATGGAGACTACCAGGTGGATTAGTTGTTTCTAATATTGGAGCATGTTCAATATTTGCAGCTCTAAGTGGATCAAGTCCTGCAACATGTGCAGCCATTGGTACAATGGGAATACCTGAAATGAGAAAAAGAGGTTACTCAGCTGAACTTGCAACAGGATGTATTGCAGCTGGAGGAACACTGGGAGTTTTAATTCCACCAAGTATAGTTTTAATTGTTTATGGTCTTGCAACAGGAACATCTATTGGAAGATTATTTTTATGTGGTGTCATACCTGGATTGTTACTTGCTGGCTTATTTATGCTTTGGGCATACATTTACTCTTACTTTATTGATAAATCATATGCAGAAAGAGTTAAGAATAGGGTCCCACCCACGTTTAAAGAAAAGGTTGAAGTTATTCCTAGAGTTTTACCTTTTTTAGCAATTGTAGCTGGTGTTCTTTATGTTCTTTACGGTGGTATTGCTACTCCTTCGGAAGCCTCAGGTGTCGGTGCGTTTCTAGTTTTTGTAATGATCGCAATTGTTTACAAAATTTATCAACCAAAAAAAATATGGGATATTGTAAAAGTATCGATGAAAGAAAGTGTAATGATAATGTTTATCATTGCAGGGTCTTATATCTTTGCGTTCAGTTTATCTTCTTTATATGTCACACAATCTATCGCTCAAACGATTGTTGATATGGGTTTAAACAAATGGTTATTATTTTTTTACATTAATATCTTTTTATTAATTGCAGGATTTTTTTTACCACCGGTTGCAGTAATCGTAATGACGTCTGCAATTTTACTTCCAATTATTACTGAATTTGGGTTTGATCCTTACTGGTTTGCGATTGTATTTACTATTAACATGGAGATTGGTTTGATTACTCCTCCAGTTGGTCTAAACCTATATATTATCAAAGGTATCACGCCAGATGTAAGCTTAAATCAAATCTTAAGAGGCTCAATTCCTTTTATGGTTATGATGATGATTTGTATTGTGATATTGTGTATTTTCCCAGAGCTTGTTACATGGTTACCAGACAAGTTAATGGGTAAAGATGCTGGATTTTAAAAAAATATTTTCTTCAATAGCTGATGTTGGCCAAGGTTTAATTGGCAAAAAAATCATTAAAAAAGATTTAAATACGGCGTTGCAATTATGTAATGATTTAATTTCTTTTAAGGGAGTAGCGTCTGGGATAGCAATTGCTAGAGAAATCACAGAGATTTATAATATTTTTGATACGGATCAAAAATTAAACTTTTTTAAAGAAATTAATAAAAAATTTTCACCTAGCAAAAATGAAGTTGAAATTAAAATCACAGAATATCTAAAAGAAAAAAATGAAAAAACTTTAAACGCACTTGGCTCTGCCGTTGAAGGAAACAGACAAGAGTTGATCCGAAGATTAAATATGGCTCCAAATGGAACTCCATTCCTTGTTTCCATGAGAGAAGATTTGATAAAATTTTTACCTATTAATCCTGAGTTAAAAACATTAGACGAAGACATAAGACACTTGTTTAAATCTTGGTTTAATCCTGGATTTTTAAGATTAGAAAAAATTACATGGGATACTAAAGCTGCAATTTTAGAGAAAATTATAAAATACGAGAAAGTTCATCAAATTAAAGATATGAATGATTTAAAACGTAGATTGCAACAAGAAGATAGAAGATTTTTTGCATACTTTCATCCTGTCCTAAAAGATGAACCTTTAATCTTTGTTGAAGTTGCTTATACCAAAGGAATTGGAAGCTCAATTCAAGATATAATTAAACCAAAAACAGATGATAAATCAAATTATGATACAGCAACTTTTTATTCAATTAGTAACTGCCAAGATGGTTTGATGAGAGTAACGCTTGGTAACTTTTTAATCAAAAGAGTGGTTTTTGAGATTCAAGAAGAAAATCCTAAAATTAAAAATTTTGGTACACTATCTCCATTGCCGGGTTTTGCAGATTGGTTTTTATCTTTAAGTCATGAAAAATTAAAAGATATTTTAAAGGATTATGAAATTTCTAAATTAGATTTTTTAAGATCTGCTACTCTTAAAATAGGCGATCCTAAAATGCTGGAAGAAAAAGGCGCAATTAAAAAGTTAGTTGTGCATTATCTAATTAATGAAAAAATTAATAATAAACCTTTAAATCCAGTTTCAAGATTTCATCTTGGGAATGGTGCTAGCATTCATAATATTATCTTAAATGGAAATATTACTGATTATGGTTACAAGGAGTCTTTTGGGATCATGGTTAATTATGGATATCAACTCGATAAATTAGAAAAAATTCATGAAGATTTTATTACTAAAGGAATTATTTCTTATTCTGATAAAATAAAAAAATATGTCTAAAATAAATAGAAAAATATGTATGGCTCCCATGATGGATTGTACGGATCGTTACGATCGCTATTTTTTAAGACTAATTAGTAAAAACATATTTCTTTATTCCGAAATGATTGCAACAGGTGCAATTATAAATGGAGATAAAAAAAAAGTTTTAAATTTTGATGAATTTGAAAAACCAGTAGCACTACAATTAGGTGGTTCAGATAAAAAAGAATTAGCTGAATGTTGTAAAATTGTAGAGGACTTTGGCTATGATGAAATAAATTTAAATTTAGGGTGTCCGAGTAAAAAAGTTCAAAAAAATAAATTTGGCGCATGCCTAATTAAAGAACCTGATCTAGTTGCAGATTGTTTAAATGCAATGGTAAATTCTACAAATCTTCCTGTTACTGCAAAAACTAGAATTGGCTTTGATCAGGTTGAAGACTTTGATTATTTAAATAATTTTATAGAAAAAATTAAAGGAACAGGCGTTAAAACTATTATTCTTCATGCAAGGAAAGCAATTTTAAAGGGATTAACTCCCAAAGAAAATTTGAAAATTCCAAAATTAAATTATGAAATGGTTTATGAAATTAAAAAATCGAATCCAGAAATTGAAATTATTATTAATGGCGCCATAACAGATACTAATCAAATTAGATCACACCTAAATAAAGTTGATGGTGTAATGATTGGAAGAGCAATTTATCAATCACCTTATTTTTTAGCGGAAATTGAAAAAGATATTTTTAAAAATAATAATGTTCCAAATAGAGAGAAAATTGTAGAACAGTTAGTAGAGTACGTCGATAGAGAGGTTAAAAAAGGAGTTAGAGTTAATCAAATTATGAGACATACAGTAGGTTTATATCATGGTCAAAGAGGAGCTGGTAAATGGAAAAGATATTTATCAGATAATATGATGGCAAGAGACTCTGATTTTCAAAAAGTAAAACATATTTTAGAAGTAGTTCAAAATAATGAAAAAGCTGAAATGGCTATTTAAATATGTTTGATGGTATTTTATTAAATGAATTAATTACCTTGGTTACCGTTCTAGCTATTGCTGCAACTATTTCTGGTTTTATGGCGGGATTACTAGGTGTTGGCGGGGGTATAATTATGGTCCCAGCATTATATTATGCATTTGAAACTCTTCATTTTGATCCTTTAACAATTATGCATTTGTCACTTGGAACTTCATTGGCAATCATTATCCCAACTTCGATTATGTCAACCAAAACACATATGAAGTTTGATGCAGTTGATTTTAAATTAATTAAATCATTTGGATTGTTTGTGGCAGGTGGTGTTATATTGGGAACGGTATTTGCTTCAAATTTAGAAACACCAAGGCTAGTTTTAATATTTTCAATTTTTGCTTTTTGCGTGGGTTTATTTTTTATATTTTTTAGAGAAAAATTGGGTGAAACACCTAAAGATATTCCTTTTCAAATTAAAAGCTTTATTGGAACATGTATTGGGTTTATTTCTGTGCCTCTTGGAATTGGCGGAGGATCAATTTCTGTTCCGTTTATGAGATTATTTGGCTATTCCATTAGAAATGCCATTGGTACATCAGCAGCGATTGGATTTGTAATTTCAGTTGTTGGCGCCTTAAGTATGTCATTAAGTGGAGGTATTTTTGATGACGTAAAATCACCACTTAGTATTGGTTATGTGAATATTCCAGGGTTTTTAGTTTTTGTACCAGTTACAATGCTTATGGCACCAGTTGGCGCAAGGTTAGTGCATAGAATTGAAAAAAAATTATTAAGCCGAATATTTGGATGCTTTTTACTCATAATAGCAATCAGATCGTTTATTGAGTATTTAGCTTTGAATTAAAATATTTTTTATAGATTATAAAAATTAAATAACTTAGCAAAATACTAAATATTACTCTTGCAAAAAGTATTCCTGAAATATGACCGCCTACTAAAGCCATTAGGATAGTATCTTCAATCAATGCATGTAATAAATTTAACATTGAAACAGAGAGAAAAACACTTTGTTTATCTATTTTTCCTGTCTTAACTTCTTTAATTAGCATCCCTCCTCCAAATTGAATTCCGATCGTCATACCAACTATTATGATATTCATTGCTTCTTTTTGGATACCAAATATTCTTAAAGGAGGCATAAATATTTTTTCAACTATTTTTTCAATACCTGCTTGTCTCAATATTTCTAAAACTGTGGTCATGACACAAACTATAATAAAAATATAAAATAGTGTTAAAGCTTGATCTATTAACCAAAGCCAGAAACCCTCAGGTGGTGGCTGGACTGTAAAAAATGTTGTAAATGGATCAGTTAAAATTTCAAAGTTAAAATAAATGATTTTTAATATAAAACCTAAAATAAAAGCTGAAATTAATCTTAATGAGGCAGTATAAATAATACTTACACCCGCAGCTTTGCATATAGTACATTCAATTGGAAGGTTGTGAGCAATCAATATCATTGTTGTTAAGATTGTAATTTGAGCAACATTTACTTCTAAACCTGGCAGGAGATTTACAAAAAGGACTAATGCTGCATAAATATTAATTATAAATGCAGTAACAAAAACTAACCCTAATTCAGGTGTTAAGCCGATTATTGACATTAATGGTTCTAAAGTTTTAGCAATAAATTGGATTACACCAGAGATTTCTAAAATTTTAACAATAAAAACAAATGGAATTAAAATCTTGTAAAGCGGAATACAAATATCCCAAATATCATTTTTAATTTTAAAAAAAGTTTTTTTCATTCACTTATAAAGTGAGTTCTTATTACAATAACTTAATATTAACTATTCTTAAAATTAAATTGAAAGGAAAGTTATGGATAATTTTTATGAAAAAGGTTTAGAAAAAAGAAAAGGAACTCTCGGCAAAGAATATGTTGAAAAAACAATAGCAAATGCCAATGATTTTAATCTCCCATTTCAAAAAGCAATGACCGCATGGTGCTGGGGTTTTGGCTGGGGTGATGAGTGTATTGATGCAAAAACTAGATCAATGATGAACTTAGCGATGATAGCAGCGCTTGGAAAAATGCATGAATGGGAATTGCATTGTCGAGGTGCAATTAAAAATGGTGTTACCAAAGAACAATTAAGAGCAATTGTTCATGTTATTGCAATTTATTGTGGTGTGCCCCAAGGCGTTGAGTGCTTTAGGTCTGCAAATAAAATAATTGAAGAACAAGGTTTATAATTAATTTATAGTTTCAAATAAATTAAATAAAAGTTCAGAAATATGCTTTGGTTTTTTATTAGAAAAATCTGATATTTGATGTCTACAACTTGTACCATTGGCAACAATATAATCGTCTTCTGTTGAATTATTAATTGCAGGTATTAAAGTGAGATGCGCCATCTTTTTTGAAACATCATAGTGCTTTGAGCTATACCCAAAAGATCCAGCCATTCCACAACAACTACTATCAATCATTGAGTTTTTAATATTTAATTCATTAAGCAAACCAGTTAGACCCCTGGTTCTATTTTGTGATTTTTGATGACAATGTCCGTGGATGAGGACTTTTTTATCAAAATCTTTAGGTTTGATTTGGTTACCATTTTTTATTTCATTTAAGACAAATTCTTCTAGCAATAAAAAACTATTTTTGATTTTGTCTCGACCATTTAATTTTGAAAAAGATTTAAACTCATCATTAAAGGTTAATAAACACGAAGGCTCAATACCAATGACTGGAAGCTCGTTATATCCATTTTCAGTTATGTAACTCGTAAACCTTTCTAACTCATTTTTAGCTTTATCTAGTTGACCCATGGAAATATAGGTTCTCCCGCAACAAAGAGGTCTGTCCAAATTGTCATTTTGAAAACTCGGTATGATAGCTTGGTAACCAAATTTATTTATAACTCTAATTGCATACATTAAATTTTTTATTTCAAAGTTGATATTAAAAGTATCTGCAAACAAAATTACTTTTTTCTCTAAATTCGGCTGAGAATTGTAAATTTCTCTAAGCGGACTTTGATTTTCAACAATTGGTAGAGATCTTTTTGAAGAAAAACCAAACCATTCAATGATTTGGCCGATAATAGGAACTTTGTTTAAAAAATTAACAATTGGATTTGAAATTTTTAATAACCAAATTAATTTTGGCATATTTGAAATCACCTTATCTTTGATACTCATTGAAAACTTTTTGTAATAGTGTGATAAAAATTCGCTCTTCATTTTAGCCATATCTACAGACATCGGGCATTCTCTTTGACAGGCTTTGCAACTTACGCATAGTTCCATTGTTTCATACATGCCTTTTGAAACAAATGATCCTTTGGGTAATTGATTAGATAATGCTAACCTTAGTGTATTCGCTCTTCCTCTCACCAAATCTTTTTCTTCTTTAGTTACCCTATAAGAAGGACACATTACTCCTGAGTCTAGTTTTCTGCAGGCACCGTTATTATTACACATTTCTACCGCATCAGAAAATTGACCCCAATCAGACCAATCATAATGAGTTGAGATATTTTCAGCTTTGTAATCAGATTTATATCTCATCAAAGATCTATCATCTGATTTATATGCTCTTACAATTTTGTGAGGGTTTAATAAATTTTTTTTATCAAAAGTATCTTTGATTTCTTCAAAAGCATTTAATATTTTTTTACCAAACATTTTTTCATGAAACTCAGACCTAACAATTCCATCACCATGTTCTCCGGAGTGTGACCCTCTGTATTCTTTAACCATATCAAAGGCTTCATCAGCAATTGCTTTCATATTTTTAATATCTTCATCTGACTTCATATTAAGAACAGGTCTTACATGAAGTGTCCCTACTGAAGCATGAGCATAAAACATTCCACTCGTGTTATATTTTGCAAAAACATCTTTTAATCTTGATGTGTAATCAGCTAAATGATCTAAGGTTACTGCACAATCTTCAATGAAAGCGACTGGCTTTTTGTCTCCTTTTAAAGACATTAAAATATTTAAGCCTGCTTTTCTAATTTCAAAAATTTCTTTTTGGTCTGATAAATCTTCATAACTTTTGTAATTGTTATTTGAATTTTGTGCTCTCACTAAACTTTCTAAATCTTTTAATTTAGACCTTGCAAGATCCAAATTATCATCAATGAATTCTACCATAAGAACCGCTTCTGGATTACCTAGAATATATTTTTTTATACTTTCTGCATAAATTGGAATTTGTTTCGCAAGATCAATTAAATTATGATCTAAAAGTTCTACAGTGGTAGGTTTTAATTTTACCATTTCTTTTGTTAATTCCATCGCTTGTGCAAAACTTT
The DNA here is from genome assembly GCA_022763425.1 of Pelagibacteraceae bacterium. GTDB lineage: Bacteria > Pseudomonadota > Alphaproteobacteria > Pelagibacterales > Pelagibacteraceae > HIMB114. The sequence goes on from JALEGD010000001.1 coordinate 612,700, forward strand.
CAAAATAGCAAACACCTAATACTTTTTGTTTTGGTATTGGAGAAAGTTTAAGTTTAATTTTATTAAATAATGATAATGTTCCTTCAGAACCAACTAAGATATTAGAAGTATTAAAACCATCCGGATTAATTAAATCTATGTTGTATCCACCAACTCTTCTTTGTGTTTGAGGCCAAAACTGAGAAATATCATCTTTAACATTTTCTCTAAGATCTAAAAATTTTTTAATAATTTCATATTGTCTATTTTGATCATTTTTTGCTTCAAGATAGTTTTTATTGATGTCTTCAAAAGTATGAATAGTTCCATCATCTAATATGGCTTCAACAGCAAGAACATTATTAACCATATTTCCATAATACAAAGATCTTGAGCCGCAGCTGTTGTTACCCGTCATTCCTCCAATAGTTGCTCTACTGCTTGTAGACACATCCACTGGAAACCAAAGACCAAAATGTTTTAAATAAGAATTTAAAGTATCAAGTACAATTCCGGGCTGAACCCAAACGTATTTTTCTTCTACATTAAGTTCCAAAACTTGATTTTGATGTTTCGAGTAGTCTAACACAATGGCTTCACTTACAGTTTGTCCGCATTGTGAGCTTCCACCCCCTCTTGCCAGTAAAGGAATTGAATTTTTCTGAGAATACTCCATGAGCTTTAAAACATCATTATGATCTTTAGGCAAAACTGCACCGATAGGTTTAATCTGATATAAAGAAGAGTCAGTGCTGTATCTGCCTCTTGAAAACGGGTCAAAGAGTGCTTTGCCTTTAACAAGTCCTTGGACTTCTTTTCCTATTTTTTCTGCTTGTTGATCATTAAATTTCATAATTGCTAAAGAAGTTCCTTTAACATATAAGGCCATATGCCTAAATCAAATTCTTTTCAACCGGGTAAACATTTTTTACAGATTCCAGGACCAACGAATGTACCTGATAGAGTTTTAAGGGCTATGGATTACCCGACAATTGACCACAGAGGACCAGAATTTGCTGAAATTGCCAAAAGGGTTTTAGATAAAATTAAATTAATTTTCAAAACATCTGAACCAGTAATTATTTATCCAGGTTCAGGAACAGGAGCTTGGGAAGCGGCAATTGTAAATACGTTAAATGAAGGTGATAAGGTTTTAATGTTTGAGACTGGTGAATTTTCTACAAAGTGGTGGGATATTGCTGAGAAATTAAAGTTAAAAAGTGATTTTGTCAAAGGTGATTGGAGAACTGGAGCTGATCCAGAGATCGTTGAGAAGAAATTAAAAGAAGATACCAATAAAGAAATTAAAGCTGTTTTTGTAGTTCACAATGAAACTTCAACTGGTGTTGCAAGTAGAATTGGTGAAATTAGAAAAGCAATGGATAACGCAAATCATCCTGCATTATTTATGGTTGATACTATTTCTTCACTTGCTTCCATTGATTATAAACATGAAGAATGGAAAGTAGATGTTACAGTTGGAGGATCTCAAAAAGGCTTATTGTTACCACCTGGTTTATCTTTTAATGCAATAAGTTCAAAAGCATTAGAAGCTTATAAGAATTCTAAATTACCAAAATCTTACTGGGACTGGAAACCAATGCTGGATAATAATAAAAATGGTTTTTTTCCTTACACTCCCGCAACAAATTTATTTTACGGATTAGATGAAGCGATCAACATGCTTCTTGAAGAAGGTTTAGAAAATGTTTTTGCAAGACACAAAAGACATGCAGAAGCAACAAGGCTTGCAGTCAAAGCTTGGGGATTAGAAATTCTTTGCAAAAATCCCGAAGAGTATTCAAATTCTTTAACAGCAGTTATGATGCCAGATGGTCATGATGCTGACGCACTGCGAAAAGTTATTTTGGATAATTATAATATGTCTCTTGGTATGGGGCTTAATAAAGTTAAAGGCAAGGTATTTAGAATCGGTCATTTAGGTGACTTTAATGACTTGATGTTGTCAGGAACTTTAGCAGGTGTTGAAATGGGTTTAGCAAAAGCAGGAGTCCCATTCAAAAAGGGTGGTATATTAGCTGCTCTGGATTATTTATCTAAATAGTCAAAATATATCTCTAGCCAACCCCATTAATTTTTACTAAAATCAAATAAATTTAACAGGGGGAAAAATGAAAAACATTAAAACATTGTTCGCGACAATTGTTTCAGTTCTTTTTTTATCTTCAGTGGTACATGCGGGTGGACACGGTGGTGTCGAGCTAAAGTTTGGTCACGTTGGTAAACCAGGATCTTTATTTCACGAGTCAGCTGAACATTTTAAAAATCTTGCAAATCAAAGATTAGGAAAAAAGGGTAAAGTAGTAACTTTTGGATCTTCTCAATTAGGAAAAGACAAGCAGTTACTTCAAAAAGTTAAAGCAGGTACTGTTAACTTTGCATTACCTTCATCAGTGATGTCATCTGTTCATGATGAATTTGGTGTATTTGATATGCCTTATATGATCAAAGACAGAAATCATATGGCCAAAGTTGAAAAACAAGTATTACCAGGGATCTTCAAGAACTTAGAAGCAAAAACTGGATATAAAGTTTTAGCTGTTTGGGAAAATGGTTTTAGACAAATCACAAATAACAAGAGACCTATTAATACACCGAGTGACTTAAAAGGTATTAAACTTAGAACACCTAAGTCAAAGTGGAGAGTTAAAATGTTCCAAACTTATGGCGCAAACCCAACTCCAATGGCTTTTTCTGAAGTGTTTACTGCATTAAAAACTGGAACTATGGATGGTCAAGAAAATCCATATGCACAGATAGCTAGTGCTAAGTTTCAGGAAGTGCAAAAGTACTTATCTATAAGTAATCACGTTTACACTCCTGCTTATGTTGTTGTTCACAAAGATCAGTGGAATAAAGTTCCTGCTGATGTGAGAAAAATTGTTGAACAAGCAGCTCAAGACACTCAAAAGTTTGTATATAAAAGAGCAGCGGAATTAGAAGTTTCTTTATTAAAAGTAATTAAAGATGCTGGTGTTAAGGTTAACACTGCAAATAGAGATGCTTTTGTAAAAGGAAGTGCTGCTGTTTATAAACAGTTTGGTGATGAAGTTAGCACAGGAAACGCGTTAATTAAAAAAGTTTCTGGTCTAGCTAAATAAGTAATTTTAAAGGAGCCGGCCCTTTTTTCAGGGCCGGTTTTTTTTAATGAACATCCAAGAATTTAAAAAAAAATACGATAAAGCGCTAGAATTTGTTCTGTTTGCAATGATGGTTGCCATGGCAGCTGTTGTTATTTTGGGCGTTAGTTTTAGATGGGCAGGTCATGCTTTGACTTGGTATGATGAAGTAGCATCAATGCAATTAGCATGGTTGACTTATTATGGCTCTGCTTATGCAGCTTTAAAAGGAGGTCACATAAGCGTTCCAAGTATTTTAAGATCGTTTCCATTGCATATTAGAAAGCCTTTATTCTTTTTATCAAAATTATTTGTATACAGTTTTTTTATTTTGCTAACCTATTATGGTTTCAAAGTAATGTTCATTGTACAAGGTGAAACGTTAACAACACTAGATTGGTTTCCTCAACCACTAGCTCAATCGGTTATTCCAGTTGCATCGATATTATTTATTTTATCTGAGACATTAAATTTTAAAGATAGCTATCAACAAATGGTGGAAGGAAAAATTGTTGGAGGAGAAGAATAATGGAGGCAAAGAAATAATATTATGATGTTGCTTATTATGTTCTCCATACTTTTATTTTTGTTAAGTATTAATGTGCCAATTGCTGTTGGTATTGCAATTACAACAGTTATTGCAATGGTGGTTAACCAAGGTCCATCATTTTTAATAGATACTGCAATTGTTCTTTATGACGGAACAATGAAATTTCCTTTAATTGCAATCCCTTTATTTATTTTAGCTGGATCAATTATGAATACTGCAGGCATATCAAGAAGATTAATTGCGTTCGCATCTGCATTAGTTGGTTTTATCAAAGGTGGATTAAGCATGATCAACATAGCTGTTTCTATGTTCTTTGCTGAAATTTCAGGTTCTGCTGTAGCAGATGTTGCAGCTCTTGGTTCTATTTTAATTCCCGCAATGAAAAAGAAAGGTTACCCTGGTCCTTTTTCTGCAGCGGTAACATCATCTTCAGCTTCACTTGCAATAATCATTCCACCATCAATTCCAATGATTTTATATGCGGTAATGGCTCAAAGTTCTGTGGTTCAGTTATTTGTTGCTGGAATTATTCCAGGAATTCTAGGTGGATTTTTAATGATGTTAGCGGCATATATTTATGCTCGAAAAAAAGATTTACCTGTAGAAGAGGCTTTTGATATTCAAAATCTTAAAAAAACTGCAAAAGAAGCTGGATTAGCATTTACTTTACCATTAATAATTTTAGGTGGAATTTTTGGCGGTGTAGTTACCGCAACAGAAGGTGCCGGATTAGCAGTTTTAGCAGCTTTAGTCATAGGTTTTATTCATAGAGAATTAAACTGGAAAAGTTTTTATAAAGCTGCATCAGAAGGGGCAACTCAAACTGCAATAGTAATGTTATTAGTTGGGGCATCTGTTCTTCTTGGTGAATTTTTAACGATTGAGCAGATTCCGCAAAAGGTTGCAGAATCTATTATTGGAATAACAGATAATAAATATTTTGTTTTAATGATATTAAACGTATTTTTATTAGTAATTGGATTGTTTTTACACTCTGCTGCTGCAATTATTTTAACTGTCCCAATAGTGATGCCACTAGTAAATGCTGTTGGGATTGATCCTGTACACTTTGGAATTATCGTAACCTTAAACTTAGCTATTGGTCAACAAACTCCTCCAGTAGCTAGTGTATTAGTTACAGCTTGTTCAGTTGCAAAAGCTGATATCTGGGACGTGACAAGAGCAAATATTATGTTCATAGGTGTTTTATTATTTTTGTTAATGGTTGTTACTTATATCCCAGCAGTACCAATGACTTTAGTTGAGTATTTTTACAGATCATAAATGACCTTAATTAAACAAAAAAAAATAAGTAATTACATAATAGAGGTATCTTTAAACCGTCCTGAAAAATTAAACGCTTTAACCAAACCTATGTGGAAAGAGCTAGGAAGTGTTTTTAAAAAACTGAGTAAAAATAAAGATTTAAGATGCATTGTAATCAGAGGAGAAGGAGGAAAATCTTTTTCACCTGGAAATGATATTGGAGAGTTTGAAAAAGAAAGATCTAATAGTAAATTAGCTAAAGCTTATGGAGTTTTTTTACACGGCACTTTAAGAGCTATTCAAGATTGTCCTATACCAACTGTTGCATTAATCGAAGGAATTTGTGTTGGTGGTGGTATGGAAATTGCAGCATGTTGTGATCTGAGAGTTTGCGGAGAATCCTCTAGGTTTGGAGTTCCAATTAAAAGACTAGGCTTAACTATGGCGGCAAAAGAGCTACAGGCTTTACTTGGTATAACTAATTATTCAACAGCTATGGAAATTTTACTTGAAGGAAGGATAATGAGCGCAAAAGAAGCTTATGAAAAAAATTTAGTTAACAAAGTTGTTCCAGATGAGGATGTTGAAAAAGAAGCGTATAAAACTGCCGAATTAATTTGCGAAGGTGCACCTAAAGTAGCCAGATGGCACAAAGAGTTTGCAAAAGAAATTATATCTAAAGGAAAAGTGACATCAAAGCTGAATAACAAAGGTTATAAGTGTTACGATACAGTAGATTTTCAAATCGGTTACAAATCTTTTTTAACTAAAACAAAACCTAAATTTAAAAATAAATAAATGCCAGGACCTATCGAAGGAATTAGAGTTTTAGAACTCGCGCAAATTATGGCAGGCCCAACTTGTGGTTTGATGCTTGCGGATCTTGGAGCAGAGGTAATAAAAATAGAAAAAACCTCAGGTGGAGACGATACAAGAAAGTTTCTACCCCCAGACATCAATGGAGAATCTGCAGCATTTATGATGATGAATAGAAATAAAAAAGGCTTAGCCTTAAATTTAAAAGAAAAACAGGGAATTGATATTTTCAAACGAATGGTAGAAGATTCTGATGTTGTAATAGAAAATTTTAGAAAAGGAACATTAGAAAAATTAGGAATTGGTTATGATGAATTAAAAAAAATAAATCCTAAAATAATTTTATGTGAAATTTCAGGTTACGGCAGAACTGGACCTTATGCAGATAAAGGAGGCTTTGATTTAGTTGCACAAGGAATGACTGGCCTAATGAGTATCACGGGAGAAAGTTCTGATAAACCTCCAATGAAAGTAGGGGCACCTTTAACAGATATTACGGCTGGTATTTTAGGTGCCACAGGTGTTCTTGCAGCTTTAGTTAGTAGAAATAAAACTGGTAAAGGCCAAAGAGTAGATACCTCTTTGTATGAAGCTGGAATAGTACATACCTACTGGCAATCTGCAATTGCTGGAGCAACAGGAAAGTCACCAGGACCATTAGGTTCGGCCCATCCTTTGACTGCTCCATATCAAGCTTTTAAAACAAAAGACAATTGGATAACAATTGGTGCTTCTAACCAAAATAATTGGATGAATTTATTAAATTCAATTAATAGAACTGATCTCCAAAATGATGATCGTTTTAAGGATAATAATAGTAGAATGAAAAACTTAAATGAACTTGTGCCAATTTTACAAGAGGAATTTCTAAAGAAAACTTCTAAAGAATGGATAAAGGTATTTGACAATAAAGGTCTTCCATGCGGCCCTATCAACTCAATAACAGATATGCACAAAGACCCACACACTATTGATAGAAAAATGATTATTGAGGTAGATAATAAAAAAGCTGGAAAATCAAAAGCAGTTGGAATGCCAATTAAATTTTCAGAAACGAATGGAGATATTAATAATGGAGCCCCAAATTTTGGTCAGCACACAAATGAAATATTAAAACAATTTGGTTATAAAGACGAAGAGATTGAGAATTTTGTAAAATTAGGAATTGTTGCATGAAATTTAAACTTAATAACAAGTTCTTAAAAACAAGTTTTTATGTGACTGATCTTAAATTATGCCAAGTTAGATTGCATAATAACTCAAAGTTTCCTTGGATAATGTTAATCCCAAAAAAACCAGGTTTATCGCAGATTTTAGACCTATCCAAATCAAGCCAAATAAAGCTAATAGAAGAAATTCAGTATTGCAGTAAGAAAATGAAGAGTAATTTTAAGTGTTCAAATTTAAACATAGAAAAAGTTGGAAATATAATACCACAATTGCATATTCATATTATTCCAAGACATAAAAAAGATCCAACGTGGCCCTTACCAGTTTGGGTAACAAAACCAAAACCTTACTCAAAAAAAGAATTAGAAAAAATTATAATTAAATTAAAAAAAATTTTTGACTAAATTTTTTGATCGTATTCACCAACTTTTCCTGTTTCTCGTAAATTTTTATCGATGAATTCAAATATTGCTTTTTTTCTTTTATCTGAAGTTGGACTTTCTGTTACAACAACCAATGAAGGTTTGTTGGATGATGCTCTTATTAAACCCCACGAACCGTCACTAAGAGAAAATCTTACACCATTAACTGTTAAAATTTCTTTTATCTCTTCACCATCAATTAAAACTTTATCTTCTTTATATTTTTTAAATATATTAACTAAATTATTTACTACATCATATTTTTCTTCATCTTTGCAAAAAGGAGCCATCGTAGGCGTTTGATATGTTTTGGGTAGCTCATTTATAATTTCACTCATTTTTTTATCTTGATTATTTAATAAGTGACAAACTTGAATTGCTGAATTAATTCCATCATCATATCCAAGACCTAATGGTTGATTAAAAAAGAAGTGACCACTTTTTTCAAAACCAGCTAAAGCTTTTTCTTTATTAACTTTTCTTTTAATATGCGAATGACCAGTTTTCCATAAAATGGTTTCACAATTATTTTTTTTTAAAATTTTATCCTGAGAGAACAGTCCAGTTGATTTAACATCTATTACAAATTTTGAACTAGGATATTGTGGAGCCAAGTTCCTTGCGATTAGTAATCCAATTTTATCAGAAAATATTTCTTCACCATTATTATCTATGACCCCAACACGATCTCCATCTCCATCAAAACCAAATCCAACATCAGCATTATTCTCCTTTACTGTTTTTGAAATAGCATGAAGCATTTCAAGGTCTTCTGGATTGGGGTTATATTTTGGAAATGTAAAATCCAGGTTACAGTCCATTTCAATCACTTCGCACCCAATGCCTCTTAAGATATCTGGAGCAAAAACTCCCGCAGTTCCGTTACCGCATGCAACAACTGCTTTGATTTTTTTTTGTATTTTGTTTTTTGAAATTAAATTTTTTTTATAAACATCAATAAAATTTTCTATTTTTTTTACACTTCCTTTACCTGATATAAATTTTTTATTTAATACGATTTCTTTTAGTTCTTGCATTTCTTCTGGAGCATGGGTTAAGCCTTTTGCAATCCCCATTTTAACTCCTGTCCAACCATTTTCATTATGACTTGCTGTAATCATTGCTACACCGTCAGCTTCTAATTCAAATTGAGCAAAGTACGCCATTGGAGATAAAGATAATCCTAAATCTTCAACATGACATCCAGTTGAAATTAAACCTTCAGTTAAGGAATTTTTAATTTCTTCGCTGTAAGACCTGTAATCATATCCAACTACAACTCTTGGGTTTTGTTTTTTTGTTTCTGAAATAATTTGTGAACCCAATCCGCAGCCTAAATTTTTAATTCCAGCTAGATTGATATCGTCAGGATAAAGCCATCTTGCATCATATTCTCTGAACCCGTTGTGATTAATGTGGATAGTAGAATCAGACATAAGAAACCATTAATGAATTAGCAGTTCTTTTGAAAGCCAATAATTAACAGGCCTTAATTTTCTTATTGATTTATATATAAGTTCATATTATGTTCTCTTGCTTGGAACATACAATTAGTATAGTCAAGTTTTATAGACACAACATATAGTTGTTTTTACATAAAAACGTAACAAAAAGGCAAATAAATGCAAGATAACATCGCTCTGGCTATCAAGAATGCTTTGGAAGAAAACAAGGACAAAATTGTAGAAGAATCTAGTAAAATCAATGCTGATTTGAAGAGGCCAGACCTATTTAGCCTTTCAAACGACACTGAATTATTTCAAAACGAAGAAGGAATCACCATTAAGATCGATAGATCACGTGACGCTAATCTAACTGATTTTGGTATGGCAACTTTAACAGATAGATATTTAAGTGAAAACGAGTCTTATCAAGATTTGTTCGCAAGGGTTGCTGCAACTTATGCTGATGACAACCTTCATGCACAAAGACTCTATAATTATATTTCTAAACTATGGTTCATGCCAGCAACACCTGTGCTTTCAAACGCAGGTACATCAAGAGGTTTGCCTATTTCGTGTTTTTTAAATGAAGCGGCAGACTCATTAGATGGAATTGTAAATTTGTGGAGCGAGAATGTTTGGCTTGCTGCAAAAGGTGGTGGAATTGGAAGCTACTGGGGTAACCTTAGAGCTATTGGAGAAAAAGTTGGAAGAGTTGGAAAAACTTCAGGAATTATTCCGTTTATCAAAGTAATGGACTCTTTAACACTTGCAATTAGCCAGGGTTCTTTAAGAAGAGGTTCAGCAGCATGCTATCTTCCGATTGATCATCCTGAGATAGAAGAATTTATTGAAATGAGAAGACCAACCGGTGGAGATCCGAATAGAAGAGCTTTAAATTTGCATCACGGTGTACTTGTGACAGATGCGTTTATGAGAGCTGTTGAAACTGATGCTGACTGGCCTTTAAAGAGTCCATATGACGGTACAGTTCAATCAACAATTAAAGCAAGAAATTTATGGATTAGATTATTAACTGCAAGAGTTGAGACAGGCGAGCCGTACATTGTTTTCATTGATACCGTTAATAGAATGATACCTCAGCATCATAAACTTGCTGGTCTTACTGTAAAGACATCAAATTTATGCAGTGAGATAACTCTTCCAACTGGAATTGACAAGTACGGAAAAGATAGAACAGCGGTATGTTGTTTGTCATCTTTAAATTTAGAAAATTATGACGAATGGAAAGATGAGCCTGGGTTCATTGAAGATATAATGAGAATGTTAGATAACGTTTTATCTGATTTTATTAATCGTGCGCCTGAATCATTCAAAGACGCAAAATATTCTGCAATGAGAGAAAGGAGTGTCGGACTTGGAGTTATGGGATTCCATTCTTACATGCAAAGACACATGATACCACTCGAGTCAGTTATGGCTAAAGTTTGGAATAAAAAAATGTTTCAGTTTATTGACAAAGAAGTAAACGCTGCTTCAAAAAAATTAGCTGAAGAAAGAGGACCATGTCCTGATGCCGCTGAGTATGGAATTAATGAAAGATTTTCTAACAAAACCGCAATTGCACCAACAGCATCTATTTCAATTATTTGCGGAGGAGCATCGCCAGGAATTGAGCCGGTAGCAGCAAACAGTTATACGCACAAAACTTTATCTGGTTCTTTTAATGTCAGAAACAAATATTTGAAAAAAATCTTACAAAAGTACAATCAAGATACAAATGAAGTTTGGTCTTCAATTACAACAAACCAAGGTTCAGTTGAACACTTAGATTTTTTATCTCAAGATGAAAAAGACGTATTTAAAACTGCTTTTGAGATTGACCAAAGATGGTTAATTGATCATTCAGCAGATAGAACGCCTTACATATCGCAGGCTCAATCACTTAATGTATTTATACCCGCTGATATTCATAAAAAGGACCTTCACCAGATTCATTATCAAGCTTGGAAAAAAGGGTTAAAAAGCCTTTATTATTGTAGATCTAAATCAATCCAAAGAGCTGAAGTTGTGAATACAAGTTTTGCAAAAACTAAAAAGCAAAAAAATCAAGAAAACCAACAAACAAATGATTACGAGGAGTGTTTATCATGTCAGTAGCACCTAAATTAGAAGAAAAATCAGGTTATTACGATGGGTATTGTGATAACGAAGGATTATTAAAAGAAAAAGCAGTTTATAAACCATTTAGATATCCATGGTGTTATGACGCTTGGTTAACCCAACAAAGAATTCACTGGTTACCAGAAGAAATTCCATTAGCTGAGGATGTTAGAGATTGGCAAAAGAATTTAACAGCTCATGAAAAAAATCTTTTAACTCAAATATTTAGATTTTTTACTCAAGCTGATGTTGAGGTAAACAACTGTTACCTAAGACATTACACAACAGTATTTAAGCCTACAGAAGTTTTAATGATGATGACTGCATTTGCTTCAATGGAAACAATTCACGTTGCAGCTTACTCTCACTTACTTGATACAATTGGAATGCCAGAGTCTGAGTACTCAGCTTTTTTAAAGTATAAAGAAATGAAAGATAAGTATGATTACATGCAAAACTTTAATGTAAATAATAAAAGAGAGATTGCAAAAACAGTTGCGGTATTCTCGGCTTTCACTGAAGGCCTTCAGTTATTTGCAAGTTTTGCAATTTTATTAAATTTCCCAAGATTTAATAAGATGAAAGGAATGGGGCAGGTAGTTACTTGGTCAGTAAGAGATGAGACTTTGCATTGTAACTCAATGATTAAAATCTTTAATACTTTCTGCGCTGAGAACCCAGGTCTTTTAGATGAGTCTTTGAAAAAAGAAATTACAGATGCTTGTAGAACAATCGTTGAGCATGAAGATGCTTTTATTGATCTTGCATTTGAAATGGGTCCAATTGAAGGATTAACAGCTCAACAAATTAAAGACTACATCCGTTGGATTGCAAATAGAAGATTAGTTCAGTTAAAATTGGATGAAATTTATGATGTTAAAGAAAATCCACTAGAATGGATCGATACCATGTTGAATGGCGTTGAGCACATGAACTTCTTTGAAGGTAGAGCAACAGAATATTCAAAAGCTTCTACAAAAGGTTCGTGGGTTGAAGCATTTGACTTTACAAGATAATTAATATTTAATTTTAAAAAGGGCAGTATAATTCTACTGCCCTTTTTTATGAATAGTAAAATCTTTTCATTATCATGTGCTTTGATAACTTCATTTATTTGGGGTACAGCATTTGTTGCACAAGATATGGGTATGGACCATATTGGTCCACTTACATTTACCTCAGCTAGATTATTTTTAGGTTTTTTAACTTTATTACCATTTTTAATAATATTTGATTTTAAAAAAATAAAACAAGACAAGCATGATTTTAAAAAGATATTTATTTATCTTTTGTTTATTGGTTTTTTAATTGCTTATGGCAATGCTCTTCAACAATATGCTTTGCTTTACACTGATGTAGCAAATACTGCTGTATTTACTGTTTTGTATGTCGTTTTTGTTCCATTTGTTTCTTATTTTTTTTTCTCAAAGAATATTCATTGGTCCGTGTGGCCTTCAATTTTCACATGTTTATTAGGAGGTTTATTTTTAACCGAGCTTGATAATGTTGTGGTAAGATTAGGAGATAGTATTGCATTATTTAATGCACTATTTTGGTCTTTTCACATAGTTTTTATTTCAAAACTTTTAAGAATTTTTAATTATCCAATTACAATTGCTGCTCTACAATGTTTAATTGGTTCTATCTTTACTTTTTTACCTGCACTTATTCTTGAAGATGTAATTTTTGCAAATATTTTATTAGAATATAAAGAAATCCTATACGTCGGCATTTTATCTAGCGGCTTTGCATTTATGCTTCAAATATTTAGTCAGCAAAATTTAAGTCCAGCACCAGTTGCTATTATTTTTTCTTTGGAAGGTGCTATTGCTGCAATTGCGGGTTGGTTAATTTTAGATCAGTTTTTAAATGAAATAAAAATATTTGGTATATTTCTTATTATAATTGCAGTAATTTTTTCGCAGATTGCACCTTTATATAAAAAGAAATTGACAAATTAATAGGCGTGATAATCTCGGTTAATGAGATTTTCTATCATATTTTTTTTATTATTTTCTAATTTTGCTTTAGCTGAACCAATTTATTACGAAAAAAAATATCCAAACGGAGACGGTACGTTTCCAGCTGTAATACTCCTTCATAGCAGCGGTGGTTTTAAGTCTGATTACATCATGAATTATATTGGTAAAGATTATTTAGATGCTGGATTTGTAATATATGGTCCAAACTTTTTTAAACGTCATGGCATTACTGCCAAAACCCGAAAAAAAACATGGACAACTTTTAGAGAACCTATTGAAAAAGAACTTTCAGAGATTGTTGAGTTAGTTAAAAAAGACTCAAAAGTTGATAAAAAAAATATTTTTGCAGTTGGTTTTTCAAATGGAGGATACTGGGCAACTTATTTAGCAGGAACAAAACAAGTAAACGCAGCATCATCTCATTATGGAGTGTGGACTTTCAAAGGTGGATTAAATGGTTATCCTGTTAAATATGTAAATAAAGATTGTCATCCATTATTAGTCTTGCACCCAAAAAAAGATAAAGTTCAAAAACTTGAATATGTAAAATCTCATATTTCGAAAGTCGAAAAAAAATGTTCTGCAGTAAAAATTCATTATTATGACAAGGGCGGACATGCCTGGGAGTCAACTACATATCAAGGTGGAGTGGGTTTTGATAAAGAAGTTTGGAAAGACGCTGTAAAACGAACTGTAAATTTTTTTAATAAAAATAAAAAATAGTTTTATCTATCTTTTAACTCTCTAACTCTTCTATGCTCTGCGCCAGTATAAGCTGACAATGGTCTAATTAATCTGTTGTTTGCAAATTGCTCTATTATATGTGCAGTCCATCCAGTAATTCTTGAAACAACAAATATTGGTGTAAAAAAATCTATATCAAAACCCATTAAGTAATAAGTAGGTCCTGCCGGAAAATCTAGATTTGGATAAATATTTTTTTCCCTAATCATCACATCTCTTAGAATTTGAGAAGTTTTAGGAAGTTTTTCATTTTTAAAAAATGCAGCTGTTTTTTCATAATATTTTGTCATCGTTGGGACTCTAGAGTCTCCTTTTTTATAAACTCTGTGACCAAACCCCATAATCAAACCTTTATTCTCTATTTTATCCATCATCCATTTTTCAGCTTGCTCAGGTCCTTCAATTTCATTCAACATATGCATCACTGCTTCATTTGCACCTCCATGTAACGGACCTTTTAAACTCGCAACAGCTCCAACAACCGCTCCATGCATATCAGATAGAGAACTTGTTATAACCCTGGATGTAAATGTTGATGCATTGAAACTGTGCTCAGCATACAAAATCATTGATACATCAAAAGCTTTTACAACTTCTTGGCTTGGAATTTTACCAAAACACATGTGAAAAAAGTTTTCAGAAAAAGATAAATTTTTATCAGGATCAATTATTTCTTGCCCTTTTCTGCATCTAAAGTTTGCGGCAACAGCAGTAGATATTTTTGCTAATAATCTTACAGATTTTCTATAATTTGCTTCTTTTGAATTATCTTCGGTCTCAGGGTCTTCTAAGCCCATATGACTAATGGATGTTCTAGTTGTGTCCATTGGGTGAGCGTTTTTTGGATAATTTTTAATTATGTTTTTAAGATTTTGAGAAATATTTCTTTCTGATTTTTCCTCTTTAGTAAAATTTTCTAATTCTTTTTCAGTTGGAAGTTCGCCATTTAATAATAAATAAGCAACTTCTTCAAAAGAACAAATTTCTGCTAAATCTTGTACTGCATAACCTCTGTAAGTTAATGAGTTGATATCAGCCATTACTTTTGAAACTTTAGTTTCATCAGAAATAACTCCAACTAAACCTTTTTTTATTTCATCACTCATTATTCATGCCCTTTTTGTGAAAAATTAAACACTGATTGATCAAACTCTCCATATTTTTCATAATCAACTACTTCATAAAGCCTTTTTCTTGTTTGCATCTTATCAATGACATTATTTTGATGACCTTCTTCAAAAATTTGCCTAAGTCCATCTTCTACGTTTTTCATTGCTAATCTTTGTGTAGTTACTGGGTATATAACTAAATTGTATCCAAGGTTTTCCAGTTCTTCTTTAGTTAAAAGTTTAGATTTACCAAACTCTGTCATATTAGCTAAAAGATAACATTTTAATTCTTTTCTCATTTTTGCAAATTCACTTTCATCTTTCATGGCTTCTGGAAAAATCATATCAGCACCAGCATCAACATAAGCTTTGCAACGATCTATTGTTTTATCCAAGCCTTCAACTGCATTTGCATCAGTTCTTGCGATTATTAAAAAATTTTTATCAACTCTAGCATCAACTGCTGCTTTTATTTTTTTAACCATATCCTGTGTTGAAACGAGTTCTTTATTATCTAAATGACCACATCTTTTGGGGTTAGTTTGATCTTCAAGATGACACCCAGAAACACCTAATGTTTCAATAGTTTGAATAGTTCTAGAGACATTCATTGCTTCACCAAATCCAGTATCAATATCAATAATCGTTGGAAGGTTTGTTACTCTTGCTATTTGATGTGAGCGATTTGCTACATCATTTAATGTTGTAAGTCCGATGTCTGGAAAACCCAGATCGTTGGCCATAACACCACCAGACACATAGACCCCATCATATCCAATTTGTTCAATTAATTTTGCGACTAAAGGATTGTAAGCGCCAGGAAAGCGCAAAAGTTTTCCACTTTTTAATTTTTTTGCAAATTCAGCTTTTTTTTCAATAGGGTTTTTTTCTACGAAATGCATGCGCGGTTTATACTACAATAATTTTGATAATAACTATTAAATAGTAAGGTAATTTGACGCTATCTGCTTAACTGCCTCAAAATCTTCAATTAAATGGTCGTGATGAATATCTTCTAGTTTTTTTTCAGTATACCCATCGTTAATTAAAACAAAATGCACCCTTGCTGCTTTTGCAGTGTTTGCATCTGTCTCAGAGTCTCCTAGCATAATCGAATTTTTTTTATCTATGTCTAAAATATCTAAAATGTCAGTAAGGTGTCTTGGGTCTGGTTTTCTATAATCAAATGTATCTGCACCTGCAACATAGTCAAAATATTTATAAAGATTAATTTCTTTTAAAAGTTTAATCGCAAGGTCCTCTCTTTTATTTGTGCAGACTGCACAAATGATATCCTTTTCTTTGCACCAATCTAATAGAGACGTTGCATTTTTTCTTATTTTAGAATTTCCTGATAAATTTTCTCTATAAAAAGAAATAAAGTCATTAGTCATTTGTCTATGTGTTTCTGAGTCAATCGGTTTTTTTTTAATCAAATTTCCTTGGGAATCTATAGACTCTATTAACATAGAAGCTGCACCTCGACCTGCAATTTTACGAATACTGTTTATAGGTTTTTCTTCATATCCGTATTTTTTCATTACATGATTATGTGCCGCCATCAGATCGGGAGCGGTATCTACTAAAGTACCATCAAGGTCAAAAACTAAACAATTTTTCATCAATTAATTAAGTAATAATTTGTGAATTAATACTGACTCATATTAGTATATTACACAATCACTAATGGCAAATAACCTAAATATTCTTATTCTTGCAGCAGGCAAGGGAACTAGGATGAATTCTAAATTGCCAAAAGTCCTTCATAAACTTAATGAAAAAACAATGTTAGAGCATGTTTTGGACCAATCTAAATTGTTAAAGCCAAAAAAAGTTTTTATTTTAATAAATAAACAAATGACATTTGTTAAAAAATTATTTCCAAAAGAAAATTTTTTAATTCAACATCCTCAGTTAGGCACTGGTCACGCAGTTCAAGTTTTTTTAAACAAGGTTAAAATTAAAAAAAGTGAAAAATTGTTAGTTTTGTATGGTGATAACCCACTAGTTGAAAGCAAAGACATTCAATTAATGTATGATAAAATTAAAAAAAGTAATTTAGTTTTATTGGGTTTTAAAAAAAAAGATAATAAGTCATATGGAATTATTGTTCATAATAAACATGAAGTTAGTGAGATTGTTGAATTCAAAGAAGCCAATACAGGGCAGAAGAAATTAACAACATGCAATTCTGGAATAATGGCCTTTGATTACCAATCATTAAATCTTGTAAAAAAAATAGATAATAAAAATAGGAAAAAAGAATACTATTTAACTGATATAGTTAAGCTTTCGAGGCAATATCGCCTTAAAATTAACTTAGTTTTAGCCCAGAACGAGAAAAATGCTGTTGGTGTAAACGACCAAATCGAATTACTAGAAGCAGAAAAAATTATGCAAGATAGATTGAGAAAAAAATTTATTAAACAAGGTGTTAAGCTTGTTGATCCTAGTACAGTTTATTTGTCATCAGATACTAAAATTGGGAAGAATGTAAAAATAGAGCCATTTGTAGTGATAGGAAAAAAAGTAACCATCGGCAACAATGTAATTATAAAATCATTTAGTCATTTAGAAGATACAAAAATTAAAAATAAAGTTGAGGTTGGTCCTTATGCTAGATTAAGACCTGGTTCAATTTTAGAGGATAATTCAAAAGTTGGAAATTTTGTTGAAATAAAAAAATCTAAAATAGGCAAAGGGTCAAAAGTAAATCATCTTTCATATATCGGAGATGCTTCAGTTGGAAAGCAAGTTAATATTGGAGCAGGAACAATTACTTGTAATTATGATGGTAAAAATAAGTTTAAAACGACTATTAAGGACTCAGCATTTATCGGTTCAAATACGTCATTAATAGCTCCGGTTACAATTGGTAAAAATTCTTTAGTTGGCGCAGGATCTTCAATTAGTAAAAATGTAAAAGATAATAGTTTGACATTAACAAGAGCTGAACAAAGAAATTTAAGAAAAAAGAAATAAAAAATGTGTGGTATTGTAGGAATAAATAGCAGCAAGCCAGTAACTGGAATTATACTAAATTCTCTTAAAAAATTAGAGTATAGAGGATATGACTCAGCTGGAGTGGCAACACTTAAAGATGGTTTCATTAATGAAACAAAATGCGAAGGTAGAGTAGAGAGTTTAGAAAATATAATTTTGAAAAATAAAAATGACGGACCTATTGGTATTGGTCATGTTAGATGGGCAACGCACGGACAGCCAAGTCAAATTAATGCACACCCTCATTCATCGGAAAAAGTATCTGTTGTTCACAATGGTATAATTGAAAATTCAACTTTATTAAAAAAACATTTAATTAGAGCTGGTCATGAATTTAAATCTCAAACTGATACTGAAGTTATTACTCACTTAATTACAGAATATTTAAAAAAAAATGATTTAAAAACTTCAATATTAAAAATGCTCAAGAGACTACATGGAAGTTTTGCTCTAGGAATTATATTCAAAGATTTTCCAGATGTTATTGTTGGAGCTAGAAGGGGTTCTCCATTAGCTGTTGGCTATGGACCAAATGAAAATTATTTAGGTTCAGATTCTTACGCTTTAAAAACAATGACGAACAAGGTCAGTTACCTCAATGATGGTGAATTTTGTTTTATACATAAAAATCAAGTTGAGTTTTTTAATTCCGAAGGTGAAAAAGTCAATAAAGAGGTATTAGAAGTTTCAACCGATGATCAAAGTTATGACAAAGGTAATTTTAAACATTTTATGGCAAAAGAAATTCATGAACAGCCAGATACAATAAAATCTTGTTTAAAAGAGTATATCGATAAAATTAATAAAGAAATCAATATCATTAATTTCCCATGGGATAGTAAAAAAATAGAGAGTATTAAGTTAATCGGATGTGGAACCGCTTATCATTCTTGTTTAATGGCTAAATATTGGATTGAACAATTAACTGATATTGAAGTTGAAACTGATATTGCCTCTGAGTTTAGATATAGAAAAAATAAATTTAAGAGTTCACAATTATATATTTTTGTATCTCAGTCAGGTGAAACCGCAGACACTTATGCAGCTTTAGATTTATGTGTAAAAAATAAAATGAAAACTTGCTCTGTTGTAAATGTTGTTGAAAGTTCAATTGCAAGAGACTCAGACTACGTTTTACCTATACATTGTGGACCAGAAGTCGGTGTCGCATCTACAAAGGCATTTCTAGGACAATTGCTAGTATTATATTTATTAACATTAAAATTATCTTTTTTAAGGAATGAAATTTCTAAAAATGATTATAGTAAAAAAATCGATAATCTTTTGGAGCTTCCGAAATTAATTGAAGGTACTTTAAAATGTGAAAGTGAAATTCAAAAAGCTTCTAAAGATTTTTCTAAAGCAAAAGGTTCGATGTTTTTAGGACGAGGATACTCTTTTCCAATAGCACTTGAAGGAGCATTAAAGCTTAAAGAACTTGCCTATGTTCATGCTGAAGGTTATCCAGCGGGTGAAATGAAACATGGTCCTTTAGCCTTAATTGAAAATGGGATGCCAGTTGTTGTGATTGCGCCACGTGATGAGTTCTATAAAAAAACCGTATCTAATATGCAAGAAGTAATATCTAGAGGTGGTAAAGTTCTATTGATATCGAACAAAAGTACAGATGAAATAAGTTCTGAAAATTTATGGAAAAAAATTCAAGTTGAAACAATTTCAGAAGATCTTTTTCCTTTTCTTGTAACAATCCCATTGCAATTACTTGCTTACTACGCTGCAAACTCTTTAGGTTACGATATTGATAAACCTAGAAATTTAGCAAAGTCAGTAACCGTAGAATAATTTATCTTGTTAATTACATCTTAGAGTTTATATACTCATGGTTGTATGAGTAATTGGAAATTAAATAGCTGGAGATCTAAACCGATCAAGCATCAACCTATTTATGCTGATCAGGGAAAGATAGATAATGTTTTAAAAGAGTTGTCTACCTTTCCTCCATTAGTTTTTGCTGGAGAGTCCAGATCATTAAAGAAAAAACTTGGCGAAGTTTCTCAAGGAAAAGCATTTTTGCTTCAAGGCGGAGATTGTGCAGAGAGTTTCCTAGAATTTCATCCAAATAACATCAGAGATTTTTTTAAAGTAGTATTACAAATGTCGCTTATTTTAACAGTGTCTTCAAAACTACCTGTTATTAAAGTTGGTAGAGTAGCTGGACAATTTTCAAAACCTAGAAGTTCACCAGTTGAAGTTAAAGATGGAAAAGAATTACCAAGTTACTTAGGTGATAATATAAATTCAATGGAGTTTACCAAAGAAGGTAGAGATCCGCAGCCTGAAAGACTGTTAAAGGCTTATTCTCAATCAGCTGCAACGTTAAATTTACTACGTGCTTTTTCACAAGGAGGTTTTGCTGATCTGAATAAGGTACATTTATGGAATATGTCATTTGTTAATGAGACAGCTCAGAAGAAATATAAAGAAATTGCTGAAAAAGTTAGTGATGCACTTGCTTTCATGGAAGCTTGCGGAATAAACTCAGAGAACAATAGAAGATTAAGGACTGTTAATTTTTATACAAGTCACGAGGCGTTATTGTTACCTGTAGAAGAAGCAATGACAAGAGTAGACTCTACAACTGGCGAATATCATAATACGTCTGCGCATTTCCTATGGATTGGGGACAGAACTAGACAATTAGATGGTGCACATGTTGAATACTGCAAGGGTATAAAAAATCCTTTAGGTATAAAATGTGGACCTACGTCTGATCCAAAAGAAATTGTAAAATTAACTGAGGTTTTAAATCCTGATAATGAGGCTGGTAGAATAACTTTGATTGCAAGATTTGGTCACGATCAAGTTACAAAATTTTTACCAAATTTAATCAAAGAAGTTAAAAAAGCTGGACGAAATGTAATTTGGTCCTGTGATCCGATGCACGGGAATACAATCAAATCTTCAACAGGTTTTAAGACTAGACCTTTTGATAATGTGTTAAGCGAAGTAAAGAATTTCTTCAAAGTGCACCAAGACCAAGGTACTTTTGCAGGCGGTTTACATATCGAGATGACAGGTCAAGATGTAACAGAGTGTACAGGTGGCGCTCAAAATATTACAGATAAAGATTTATCGAATAGATATCATACTCATTGCGACCCTAGATTGAATGCTAATCAAGCATTAGAACTTGCTTTTTTAATTTCTGAAGAAATTAAGAAAAATGCTAATTTTTCCAAAAACGGCATACAAGAAGCGTCATAACTGCAATTGTAGTTTTTTATATCCTTGATAACTTAAAACTATGGATGTTGAAAAAAGAGTAAGCATAATTAAAGATTGGATTGTTGACTATGTTAACAGCATGCCAAAAAAAGCATCAACTTTA
Source organism: Pelagibacteraceae bacterium (assembly GCA_022763425.1). Taxonomy (GTDB): domain Bacteria; phylum Pseudomonadota; class Alphaproteobacteria; order Pelagibacterales; family Pelagibacteraceae; genus HIMB114. The sequence goes on from JALEGD010000001.1 coordinate 633,796, forward strand.
GTAGTTGGTGTATCTGGCGGAATAGACTCTGCAGTAGTAAGTACTATTTCTTCAATGACTGGTATTAAAACAATTGTTTTGTCCATGCCAATTAGACAGATAAAGTCACAAGATGATTTAAGCAAATTACATTGTAACTGGTTGGAAGAAAAATTTAAAAACACAAGTTATTTAAATATTAATCTTGATGATGTCTTTACAAATTTTGAAAATGCTCTTGGATCAAATGATAATGAACACGCCTTTGCAAATTCTAGGGCAAGACTAAGAATGACAACTTTGTATCAAGTTGCAGGCTCAAATAATGGAATTGTAGTTGGAACTGGTAATAAAGTAGAGGATTTTGGCGTAGGTTTTTACACGAAATATGGAGATGGAGGAGTTGATATTTCTCCAATAGCTGATTGCACTAAAACACAGGTTTGGGATATGGGAAAATTCTTAGAAATTGACCAAAAAATTATAGATGCTCCTCCCACAGATGGCTTGTGGACTGATGGAAGAAATGATGAGGATCAATTAGGTATGTCTTATCAAGATTTAGAAGAAGCTATGATTAATCCAGATTCTAAAAATTTTGAAAAATATAAAAAAATTAGAGAAAATAACCTTCATAAAATGAAGGAAATACCTGTTTGTAAATTTAATTAAGGTGTTTATTAATTATTTTAATGGCACTTAAAATTTCAAATACTTTAACTCGATCTAAAGAAAAATTTATACCAATAGATGAAAAAAATATCAGAATGTATGTTTGTGGTCCAACTGTATATGATTATCCCCATGTTGGAAATGCAAGACCATTAATTGTTTTTGATTTATTATTTAGATTATTATCTAAAATTTATCCAACTTCTAAAGTTACATATGTAAGAAATATAACAGATATTGATGATAAAATTATTGAAGCATCAAATAAATCTAAAATTTCAATTCAAGATCTTACAAGCAAAGTAACAAAAGATTTTCATGATGATTGTAATTACCTAGGATGCCTTAATCCAACAATAGAACCCAAAGCTACAGAGCATTTAAATGAAATGATTAATTTAATTAAAAAATTAATTCAAAATGATTTTGCCTATGAGTCTAATGGGCATGTATATTTTCAAGTCACAAAATTTAAAAAATATGGAAATTTATCCAATAAAAAAATTGAAGAATTAATTTCTGGTTCTAGAGTTGAGGTTTCTGATAATAAAAAAGAACCAGGAGACTTTGTTCTTTGGAAACCTAGCAAAGAAAATGAACCTAGTTGGGACTCTCCATTTGGAAAAGGGCGTCCAGGTTGGCATCTAGAATGTTCCGCAATGTCTGAAAAATATCTTGGTAATCATTTTGATATTCATGGAGGAGGTTTAGATTTAATTTTTCCTCATCATGAAAATGAAATAGCTCAATCTGTTTGTGCAAACAATAATGAAAAATTTTCTAATTATTGGTTACACAACGGTTATGTTACTGTTGAAAAGCAAAAAATGTCAAAATCACTTGGTAATTTCATTACCATTAATGAGTTAAAAAAAAATTATAATGGACAAGTTGTAAGACTTGCTATGCTAAGTACGCATTATACTCAACCATTTGATTGGAATGAAGATATTTTAGATGTATCTCAAAAAAGCTTAGATAAATGGTATGAATTTTATTCTGATGACAAGGAAGAAATAAGTGAAGAAAATTTAAAATTTTTGTTAGATGATTTAAATACACCTCTAATGATTTCAAATATCCATGAGTTATATAAAAAAGCGAAAACTGGAGATAGTTTGTCGGCTAAACAATTATCATCCTCATGCAAAATTTTAGGTTTATTTAATCAAACTCACGATGAATGGAAAAATTTTAAAAAAATAGGAAAAATAACTGCAGAAGAAATAGAAAAATTAATATCGGAAAGAGATAAAGCCAGATCTAAAAAAGATTTTAAGACATCAGATGAAATTAGAGATTTGTTAGTAAGCAAAGGTGTTCTAATTAAAGATAAAGATGGTATTACGACCTGGGAATACAAATGAGTAAAGAAAAAATTTATTTATTCGATACTACTTTGAGAGATGGTGCTCAAACTGAAGGTGTTGATTTTAACATGAATGATAAAGTTAAAATTGCTAATGCATTGTCTGAAGTTGGTATTGATTACGTTGAAGGTGGGTGGCCCGGTGCAAATCCTACAGATACCAATTTTTTTAACGAACCACCAAAGTTAAAAAGTAACCTAGTTGCTTTTGGAATGACTAAAAGATCTGGCAGAAGTTGTGAAAACGACCCTGGTATATCATCAATTGTAAACGCAAATGTTAATCATGTATGTATTGTTGGAAAAAGTTGGGATTATCATGTTGATGTTGCTCTTGGCATTTCTAAGGAAGAAAATTTAGAAAATATTAAAGATACAGCTAAATATTTTATTAAAAATAGTAAAGAATTTATGTTTGATGCTGAGCATTTTTTTGATGGTTATAAAAATAACAAAGATTATGCTCTATCTTGTTTGAAAGCTGCCTATGATAATGGGGCTAGATGGATTGTGCTTTGTGATACAAATGGTGGAACACTGCCTAACGAAGTTGGTGAAATTGTATCCGATGTATCAAAAGTAATTCCAAATGACCATATAGGTATACATACCCACAATGATACTGGTAATGCAGTTGCAAATTCATTATCCGCAGTAATAGCGGGTGCAAGACAAATACAAGGAACATTAAATGGATTAGGTGAGAGATGTGGTAACGCTAACTTAGTTTCAATAATACCTACTTTAATTTTAAAAAATTCTTTTAATAAAAATTTTGAAACAAATATTAATACTGAAAAACTAAAAAAACTTACAAATTGTTCTAGGTTATTAGATGAAGTTTTAAACAAAACTTCAAACAAACATGCTCCATATGTTGGTGCATCAGCTTTTGCACATAAAGGAGGATTGCACGTTTCTGCTGTTCAGAAAGATCCTAAAACTTATGAGCACATTGAGCCAGAGCAAGTTGGTAATGAAAGATCAATTGTTATCTCTGATCAAGCAGGTCGATCAAATATTTTATCAAGATTAGAAAAGCTTGATATTCAAATAAATAAAGATGATCCTAAAATTCAAACTATTTTAGATGAAGTTAAAGATAGAGAGTTTACAGGATATTCTTATGATGGAGCAGATGCTTCTTTTGAACTTTTAACAAGAAGGTTGTTAGGAGAAGTTCCAAATTATGTACAAATTAAAAATTACGAAGTGAAAATTGTAAAAGATACCGATAAAAAAAATATTAACTCTATTGCCAAAGCTTATTTAATTGTTGATGGAAAAGAAATTCTTTGTGAGGGTGAAGGTAACGGTCCTGTAAATGCATTAGATCAAGCGATAAGATCTAATCTTGATAAAATTGGAAAGTATTCAGATTATTTAAAAGATTTAAAATTGATTGATTATAAAGTTAGAATTTTAAATACAGGTACAAATGCAACAACTCGAGTATCAATTGAAAGTTCTGATGACAAAGGCAAAAGTTGGTTTACCATCGGTGTTTCACCAAACATAATAGAGGCTTCATTCAAGGCTCTGTTAGATAGTATAGATTACAAGCTTTTTAAGGAAAATGCTCCCTCAAGTAGCAATTGACAATAGTTTTTTGATATCTATAACTCCAGTTTTTATAAATGACAAAAAGAATAAAATCTAAGCATAAAGTTGATAGAAGGTTAGGGGCTAACATTTGGGGTAGACCAAAGAGTCCATTTAATTCTAGAGCTTACGGCCCAGGCCAACATGGACAAAGATCTTCAGCTAAACCATCAGATTACAAAGTTCAGTTACAAGCAAAACAAAAATTAAAAAATTATTATGGAAATTTAAACGAAAGACAGTTTAGAAATTTATATAGAGAAGCAGATCGTAGAAGAGGCAATACCGGAGAAAATCTAGTAGGTCTTTTAGAGAGTAGATTGGATGCAGTGATTTATAGAGCAAAATTTGCAACAACTGTTTTTCAGGCTAGACAACTAATTAATCACGGACACGTAAAAGTTAACGGTAAAAGAGTAAATATTTCAAGTTTCAAATTAAACGACAAAGATGAAGTAGAGATTAAAGAATCTTCAAAACAACTTGCTTATGTATTGTCATCAACACAATTAAAAGAGCGTGATGTTCCTGAATATATTGTTGCTGATCATAAAAAAATGACAGCTAAATTAGCAAGAGTTCCAAAGTTTGATGAAATTCCATACCCAGCAATAATGGAACCGAATTTGGTAGTTGAATATTATTCTAGATAATTACTTTTTAAAATTAATGCCTTTGTCTTCAAAAAGTTTTTGAAGTTCTTTTTTTTCAAACATTTCTCTTACAATATCGCAGCCTCCAACAAACTCTTCATCAATATAAAGTTGAGGAATTGTAGGCCAATTACTATATTCTTTAATTCCATTTCTAATCTCTTCGTCATCTAAAACATTAATACCGGTAAATTGCACCTCTAAGTGTTTTAAAACATTTGCAACAGCCATTGAAAAACCACACTGAGGCATATCAGGGGTACCTTTCATGAATAATACGACTTTATTATTTTTAATTATCTCATCTAATTGTTTGTTAATTTCAGACATTATTTTTCCTCTGTTGTTAAGGCAAGCGCATGTAGCTCAGCACCCATTTTACCTTTTAAAGCTTTATAAACCATTTGATGTTGTTGTACACGGTTTTTACCTTTAAATTGAAATGATTTAATTTTTGCAGAAAAATGATTATCATCACCTGCGAGATCTTGAATTTCAATATCTGCATCAGGAAAACCTTCTTTTAACAATTTTTCAATTTCTTCTTGTTTTATTGCCATGAGATTAATTATTATATTTATAAAACCAATCTTTATTTAGTTTACATAATTCTTGTAAATTAAATTTCAAGTCATCATCTATGTTAATTTTTTCTGATGTTTTACCAATATTTTCAAAGTAAACATTTAAATCTATAAGTTTTTTTTCAAAGCCATTTTTATTTTGATCGTCAACCTCAACAATATATCTAGACTGATCTTCACCAAATAAAAATTTAACTCTATCCAATGATTTTTTATTTGTATTTAATTCAAAACCAATTTGAGAAGCTATACTCATTTCTAACAAACATAAAATTAGACCACCTGATGATATGTCATGACATGACTCAACTAAATTTTCATTTATTAGTGATCTGATTGCTTCACCATTTTTTAATTCATCATTTAAATTAATAGATGGCGGAGGACCCTTTTTTAAATGTAAAAGGTCATAACAAAGAATACTCTGTTCTAGGTGACCTGCTGTTTTACCAATAATATAAATATTATTATTTTTATTTTTAAATCTTGAACTTTTTACTTTTGAAATATCTTTAATTAAACCTACACCACCAATCGTTGGAGTGGGGTTAATACCAACACCATTAGTTTCATTATAAAGTGAAACATTTCCAGATATCACTGGATAATTTAATTTCTTACAAGCTTCTGTCATACCTTTGATGACACCAACAAATTGACCCATGATTTCTGGCTTTTCAGGATTACCAAAATTTAAACAGTTGGTAATCGCAATAGGTTCTGCACCGACAGCACATAAATTTCTATATGTTTCACATACCGCTTGCATTCCCCCAGTATAAGGATGAGAATTGCAATATCTTGGCGTGCAATCGACGGAGGCTGCAATTGCTTTTTTATTATTACCATGAACCCTAATAACCGCAGCATCACCACCTGGAAATTGTGCAGTATCGCACATAACCATATGATCATATTGTTCCCATACCCATGACTTATCTGCTTGGTTTGGATGGGATAATAAATTTTTAATTGCTTGTTCTAAATTGATATTATCTAATTTTTTTTCAAGGTCAGTATGTTCTGGTTTTTTAATTTCAATCCATTCTCTTTCATACTTTGGAGCCTCATCTGCTAATGCAGAAATTGGTATGTCGCAAACAGTTTTATTATCATATTTCAAAGTAAGGTTTTTTGAGTCAGTCAAAATTCCGATTACAGAAAAATCCAAGTCCCATTTTTTAAAAATCTTTTCAGCTTCTTTTTCTTTTCCGGTTTTAAGAACAATAAGCATTCTTTCTTGGCTTTCAGATAGCATCATCTCATAAGGAGACATGCCTGTTTCGCGGCATGGTACTTTGTTAAGATCTAATTCAATTCCAATATTTCCTTTTGAAGCCATTTCTACTGAAGAAGAAGTTAAACCTGCGGCCCCCATATCTTGAATAGACACAATCGTATCTGTTTGCATTAATTCAAGACACGCTTCTAATAATAATTTTTCAGCAAAAGGATCTCCAACCTGAACCGTGGGTTTTTTCGATTCTGAGTCTGAGTCAAATTCTTGAGACGCCATGGATGCGCCATGAATTCCATCCCTTCCAGTTTTAGAGCCTACATAAATTACTGGATTACCAACTCCACTTGCAATCGAATAAAAAACCTTATCTTTTTTTGCTAAACCAATGTTCATTGCATTAACTAAGATATTACCATCGTAACAGCTATCAAATTCCACTTCTCCACCAACAGTTGGAACTCCGATACAATTTCCATATCCTGCAATTCCTGCAACCACACCATTTAAAAGATGTTTAGTTTTGGGGTGATCAGGTGAGCCAAAACGAATTGCATTTAAATTAGCAATTGGTCTTGCACCCATAGTAAAAACATCTCTTAAAATCCCACCAACACCAGTAGCAGCACCTTGATAAGGTTCAATAAATGATGGATGGTTGTGACTTTCAATCTTAAATATAGCAACATCACCATCATCAATATCAATTACACCTGCATTTTCACCAGGTCCTTGAATTACCCTGTCATTTTTGGTTGGCAATGTACCGAGCCACACTCTTGAAGATTTGTAAGAACAATGCTCATTCCACATTGCTGAAAAAATTCCAAGTTCAGTAAAGTTTGGATTTCTTCCAATTAAAACTTTTATTTTTTCATATTCTTCTGGTGTTAAACCATGCTGAACAGCTAAATCTAAGTTCACTTCTGTCATTAATTTAATAATGATTGAAAAATACCTGAACCATCAGTTCCACCTAAAATATTTTCAACACATCGTTCAGGGTGGGGCATCATTCCAATTACATTTTTGTTTTTATTAATAATTCCCGCAATATTTAAACAAGAACCATTTGGATTACTTTCATCGTTAATATTTAAATTTTCATCACAATATTTAAGTACAATTTGTTCATTATTTTGTAATTCATTTAATGTTTTTTCATCAGCAAAATAGTTTCCTTCATTGTGAGCAATTGGAATTTTTATTTTTTCATTTTTTTTATATTTTGACGTGAATGGTGTTAAGTTATTTTCAATTAAAAGATTTACATATTTGCAGATAAATTTTAGTTTTTTATTTCTTAACAAAGCTCCAGGTAGCAAACCAGTTTCTGTTAAAATTTGAAAACCATTACAAATTCCAATTAAATAACCACCTTTATCCGCATGCTTAATTACTTCATTCATTATATTTGATTTTGAAGCCATACTTCCACACCTCAAATAATCTCCATACGAAAAACCACCAGGCAAAACAACTAAATCGGATTTTGGCATTTCATTTTCTTGATGCCAAATCATTGTAGTTTGTATATGAAATTTTTCTAATGCAACTTTTACATCTCTGTCACAGTTTGATCCTGGAAAAACTATGACATTAGCTTTCATTAAATTTTATTAAATTTAAAATTTTCTATAGTTTGATTGGCGAGTAATTTCTCACATGAAGATTTAACCAAATCAGATGCTTTATTTTCATCAGTTTCGTTTACCTCTAATGTGAAATATTTTCCTTGGCGGATATTTTTAATAGTATTTAGGCCAATATCACCAAGTGCGTTTTCAACTGCTTTACCTTGAGGATCTAATACCTCTTTTTTAAGTGTTACAAATACTTCGAATTTCAATTTATTTTTTTTTAAGTTTAATAGTTTTGGAAATTCCAGATTTTATTTCCATTATATTGCTGCCTTCTGGCATGATTCCCAATCTTTTTGCAACTTCAGTGTAAGCTTCAACTAGGCCGCCAAGCCCTTTTCTAAAACGATCTTTATCTAATTTTTTTTCATCTTTTGTATCCCATAATCTACAAGTATCAGGGCTTATTTCATCAGCTAGAATAACTCGACTATCGTCTGCATTCCAAACTCGTCCAAACTCAAGTTTAAAATCAACAAGTTTGATACCAACGCCTCTAAATAAACCGATCAGAAAATCATTGATTCTAAATGCGGTCTCAGAAGCTTGAGCTATTTCTAAAGAAGATGCCCATCCATTTACTTCAATATGCTCTTCAGTAACAAGCGGGTCATCTAAATCATCATTTTTAAAATAATATTCTATAATTGGTCTTTTTAAAATTGTTCCTTCAGCTATTCCCAATCTTGTAGATAAAGATCCCGCTGCAATATTTCTCACAACAAACTCTATTGGTAGGATTTCACAATTTTTAATTAATTGTTCCCTCATATTTAATCTTTTGATTAAATGTGTTTCAATGCCAATATCATTTAACTGACTTAATAAAAATTCAGAAATTCTGTTATTAAGAACTCCTTTTCCCTCTATGACTGCTTTTTTTTTATTATTAAACGCGGTAGCATCATCTTTAAAATACTGAACTAAAGTATTTCTTTCAGGACCTTCGTATAAAATTTTTGCTTTACCTTCGTATATTTTTTTTCTTCTCATTATTTTAAAACTCTTCCTAATATGTGATTAATATACCTTTTATGGTAATTTACATCAAATAACTGTTTAAGTTCTTTTGCTGTTAAGTTTTTTTGAATTAATTTATCTTTCTTTAGATTATTGTAAAAATCTTCGTTTTTGTCCCAGGTTTTCATCGCATTTTTTTGAACAACTTTATACGCATCTTCTCGTTTTACTCCTTTTTGAGTTAGTTTTAACATAACTCCTTGAGAAAAAATTAAACCTTTGAATTTATTTAAATTACTTTCCATTGTTTTCGGATGAACAACTAAATTTGCAACTACATTATTTAGTCTAATGAGTAAAAAATCTAGAGTAACAGTAGCATCAGGCCCAATATTTCTTTCAACACTCGAGTGAGAAATATCTCTTTCATGCCACAAAATTATATTTTCCATGCCAGGAATTGAATAGCTCCTTACCAATCTTGCTAATCCAGTTATATTTTCTGATAATACTGGATTTCTTTTGTGTGGCATAGCAGATGAACCTTTTTGTCCTGATGAAAAATATTCCTCTGCTTCCAAAACTTCAGTCCTTTGCAAATGCCTAACCTCAGTTGCTAATCTTTCTGCTGAACTAGCTATTAATGCAAGAGTATTAAAAAAGTGAGCATGTCTATCCCTTGGAATTATTTGTGTGGAGATTGGCTCTGGTTTTAAGCCAAGTTTTTTTGCAACAAACTTTTCGATATTAGGCCCTATGTGAGCAAAAGTTCCAACAGCTCCAGAGATTGCACATGTTGAAATTTCATCAATTGCTTGCTCTAATCTCTTTTTGTTTCTTTTGAATTCCGCATAATAAGTAGCAAGTTTTAAACCAAATGTTATCGGCTCAGCATGAATTCCATGACTTCTGCCAATTGTAATGGTATTCTTATATCTCTTTGATTTAGCCTTTAATGTTTTTAGAAGTTTATCAATATCTTGAACAAGTATTTTTCCAGCTTGTTTAAGTTGCAAATTAAAGCAAGTATCTAATACATCAGATGATGTCATTCCTTGATGGAGGTACTTTGCCTCTGGACCAACTTTCTCCGCTATGGATGTTAAAAAAGCTATAACATCATGCTTTGTTTTTTTTTCAATATCATCAATTCTTTTAATATTAATTTTTGATTTTTTTCTAACTTTCGCGGCTACTCCTCTTGGAATAATTTTATACTTTTCCATTGCTTGCGCAGCATATATTTCAATATCTAGCCAAATCTTAAATTTATTCATTGGCTCCCAAATTTGAGCCACTTCTTGTCTTGAGTATCGTGGAATCATTAAACTATTGTATTATGAAAGGGTAAAAATTTCATACCCATTATTTGTTATACCCACAGTGTGTTCGAATTGTGCTGATAATGATTTATCCTTTGTTACTGCAGTCCAACCATCATTTAAAAGTTTAGTTTCGTATTTTCCAGCATTTATCATTGGTTCAATAGTAAAAACCATTCCCTCTTCTAGTTTAGGCCCTGTTCCTTTTTTTCCATAATGAAGAATATTTGGTTCCTCGTGAAAATTTCTACCAACTCCATGTCCACAGAAATCCCTAACAACCGAGTAACCTTTTTTTTCTACAAAATTCTGAATTTCATAACCAATATCACCTAAGCAAATTCCTGGCTTAAGAATTTCAATAGATCGATCCAATGCTTCTTTTGTAGTTTCAACTAAATTTTTTGCTTTAACAGATACTTTTCCAACACAAAATGTTCTTGAAGTATCACCATGAAAACCATCAACAAAAGATGTTATATCTACATTAACTATATCGCCCTCCTTTAAAATTTTTTCGGAAGGTATTCCATGACAAACAACGTGGTTAACAGAGGTGCAAATAGATTTTGGAAAACCTTTATAAAAAAGTGGTGCTGATACTGCTTTATTTTTTTTTAGAAAATTAACACATAAATCATCAATCTCTTGTGTTTTCACTCCAGGTTTAATTTTATCAGAAATAAAATCTAAACATTGCGATGATATTTTTCCAGCGTTTCTTAATTTTTCAAATTCATCAGGGTAATATTTATTAAACTTAGCCATTAAATTATAACTTTTATACTCTTACATACTGTTATTTCGTTATCTTTAACTTTGCAAGAATAGGCAATGATTTTAACACCTTTTTTTTTTGCTTTTTTTATTTCATCAAAATAATTCGGATCAATATCAGAAGCTATTCTTATGGATTTAGAATCTTCTCTTTGAATCAAGAAAAGCAAATAACTTTCATAACCTTGCTTTATAGCATCTTGTAAATGAGCCAAATGCTTTTTACCTCTTGTTGTAACTGCATCTGGAAATTCAGATATATTTTTTTGTCTACAAAGAGTAACGTTTTTTACTTCTAAAAAAGCTTTTTGATTTTTGTTTTCTAAAAAAAAATCAAACCTTGTTTCTTTAGAAAATTTTGCTTCTCTCTTAATTGATGTAAACTTTTTAAGTTCTTTAATTTTTTTATTTTCTAAAGCTTCCTCAACTATTCTATTAGCTCTATGAGTGTTTACACCAACATTACTTTTTTTATCGTTAATAATTTCTAAAGTATATTTGAGTTTTCTATTTGGATTATCGCTTTTAGAGATCCATGCATCATTATTTTCATCTAGAAGGCCAAGCATTGAACCAGAATTTGGACAGTGAGAAGTTATTTTTTTTTTATTTAATACTACATCAGCAAAGAATCTTTTGTATCTTTTGAGAAATTTAACGTGTATTAATTTAGGCTCAATTTTCATATGGAATTTAAAAAAGAATTTACAGCAGGAATAATTATTATTGGCAATGAAATTTTATCTGGAAGAACTGTTGATAAGAATACATCTTTTATTGCAACGTGGTTAAATGAAAAAGGTATTAGCGTTGAGGAAGTTAGGGCTATTCCAGATAAAGAACAAGTAATCATTGATACAGTTAATGAGTTGAGAAATAAGTTTGCCTATGTTTTTACCACAGGCGGAATAGGACCTACTCATGATGATATTACATCAGAGTCTATTTCAAAAGTTTTTGATCAAAAATATCAATATCACCAGGAAGCATACAAATCACTTGAAAATTATTATAAAAATCAAGATTTTAATGAGGGAAGAAAAAAGATGGCAAAAATGCCAGAGCACGCCAAATTAATTCCTAATCCAAAAACTTTTGCTGCTGGTTTTTATGTTGAAAATGTTTTTGTTTTACCTGGAGTACCAAGCATCTTACAAGTAATGGTTCCTTATTTAGATAAAATTATTAAAAATGGAAAAAAAATATTATCAATATCAATTGACTCTGGTTTAAGAGAAAGTGTTTTAGCAGATGGTCTATCTAAAATTCAAAATAAATATAAAAATATAGATATAGGTAGTTATCCCTATTTTAAAGATAAGCCTGGCACAATATTGGTTTTGAGATCTGTTGACGAAATTCAAATTAAAAATTGCGAAACTGAGGTTAAAAAGTTAATTCAATTGTATAAGTAAGTTATATCATCAATTAAGTTGCATTTGATTTATAAATTAAATAGAAAACCCATTATGCCCTCGTGGTGGAATTGGTAGACACAAAGGACTTAAAATCCTTGCCGCTTGCGGAGTGCCGGTTCGAGTCCGGCCGAGGGCACCAACCTATAAAATCCTATACTTTCCTACATAACTTTATGAATTGGACAAACGAACCCAAATTAGCCTTGTATTTAAAGGACTTTTATTTTTAAGATTTGATTATTATTCGTTTTTAAATATCTAAACTAAGATTTTTATTTGCATTTTCTGAAATGAATTTTAATCTAAGTTCAGCGTTCTTTCCCATTAAATCACTCACAAGTTTATTTGTTTTTTTCATCTTTGGTTTTTGGACGGGTAGGACAACTTTTATTAATTTTCTAGTTTCCTTATTCATTGTTGTTTCTTTTAATTGAGCTGGCATCATTTCACCAAGCCCTTTGAAACGACTAATTTCTATTTTCGCTTTTTTATTATCTTTTAATAATTTATTTTTTCCCCCTTCATCAATAGCATAGGTTGATTTTCCAGAAATATTCAATTTATAAAGTGGTGGAACTGCTAAATATAAATGACCATCCAAAATTAATTGAGGCATTTCTGAAATAAAAAAAGTTAAAAGTAGTGTTGAGATATGATCACCATCAACATCAGCATCTGTCATAATAATAATTTTTTCATATCGTAAATCTTTTTTGCTATAATTTTTTCCTCTTCCACAACCTAAGGCTTGTAACAAATTATTAATTTCAGTGTTTGCTAAAATTTTCGCTGCATTTGAACTTTTAACATTCAAAATTTTTCCCCTTAAAGGGAGTATAGCTTGAGTCATTCGGTCTCTTGCTTGTTTTGCCGAACCGCCCGCTGAATCTCCCTCTACTATAAACAGTTCAGTTCCTTCTGTTTTGTCACTTGTGCAATCTGATAATTTTCCTGGAAGTCTTATTTTTCTAAATGCAGTTTGTCTTTCAACATTTTGATTTAAATCATAAATATTTTTTTCTCTAATTTTTTCTTCTAAAACATTCAGTATGTTTTTGGCTGCTTTTGAATTCCTGTTTAACCATTCCTCAAATATAGAACTTGCAAAGCTATCACAATATTTTTGAACAAAATTAGATGATAATTTATGTTTTGTTTGACCTTCAAATTCTGGGTTAGAGATATAAACTGAAACAATATAAGCCGCTTGATCAAATATATCATCCTGTGTTGCTTTGCTTACTATTTTGTTATTTTTATTTTTTGCATATTTTCGAATTGATTTTGCTATTCCAGATCTAAAACCTGCATCATGTGTACCACCATTCATGTTATAAACAGTATTACAGAATGCTTTATTATATTTTATCTTTTCCTTATTGAATTGAAGCGCAAATTCGATTTTACCTTTTTTATCTTCTAAGTTACCGGATTGGAAACACACCTTTTCATGAAGAACATTGTTTTGGTTAATTTCATTTTTTAAAAAATCTTCTAAACCTTTTGAGAATAATAATGTTTCTTTTGAGGGTACTGAACTTTTTCTATTAAGTAAGTCCTTGTTACATTCCCAATTAATTTTGATGCCTTTTTGAAGATACGCTTTGTTTTTAGCTAATTCATAAATTTTTTCTGGTTTAAAGTTTACATCTTTTCCAAAAATTTCAGGGTCTGGAGAAAATGTAATCTGCGTACCGTTTTTTATTTTATTTTTACCTTTAGTTTTTAATTTATTTAATATTTTCCCTTTAGAATAATCTTGAGAGTATATTTTAGAGCTTTTTGTAACTTGAATATTTAATTTAGAACTAAGAGCATTAACAACCGAAAGTCCTACACCATGCAATCCAGCTGATGATTTATAAACACTATCATTAAATTTACCTCCTGAGTGAAGTGTAGTCATGACCACCTCAAGAGCCGTTTTCTTTTTCTTTGGATGTTTATCTATTGGTATACCTCTTCCATCATCTGAAATTGTAATGGTATTTTTGTTAACTAGTTTAACAACTATTTCTTTTGCATATCCAGCAACTGCTTCATCGATACTGTTATCTAATATTTCGTTTGCTAAATGATGATATGCGGTCTCATCAGTTCCACCAATGTACATTCCAGGTCGTTTTCTAACTGGGGCTAAACCTTCTAATACTTCAATGTCTTTAGCGGAATAAGTTTTTGAAACAGCCATAACAAACCTTTAAGTAAAATTATGAAATTATCAATTATAAAAAAAAACCCCGGGATTTAGACCGGGGTTTTAATTATCGAAAAATTGTTAGTATATTATGAGCTATAATACATCTGAAACTCGATAGGGTGAGGGGTATGTTCAAAGTTATGAATTTCCTCCATCTTCAAGTCGATATATGCATCAATTTGATCGTCTGTGAAAACTCCACCTTCGGTTAAGAATTTTCTATCTGCATCTAATGATGTCACTGCTTCTCTTAACGAACCGCATACAGTTGGAACACCTTTAAGCTCTTCTTCTGATAATGCATACAGATCTTTATCAAAAGGTTTACCTGGATCAATTTTATTTTTGATTCCATCTAATCCAGCCATTAGTAGCGATGCAAAAGTTAGGTAAGGGTTACCTGCTGCATCTGGGAAACGCACTTCCACTCTTTTACCTTTTGGGCTAGTACTAAAAGGTATTCTGCAGCTTGCAGATCTATTTCTTGATGAGTAAGCAAGTAAAACTGGTGCTTCGAAACCAGGTATTAATCTTTTATAACTATTTGTTGTTGAGTTTGTAAAAGCATTGATTGCTTTTGCGTGTTTAATTACACCTCCAATATAATGCAAACAAGTTTCAGACAAACCTGCATAACCATCACCTGCAAAAAGTGGTTTTCCATCTTTCCAAATTGATTGATGGCAATGCATACCTGAACCATTATCACCTTTAACTGGCTTTGGCATAAATGTAGCAGTTTTACCAAATGAATTTGCAACTTGCTGAACCGCATACTTGTATATTTGCATGTTATCTGCGTTTCTAGTTAGCGTATCAAATAATACCCCAAGTTCGTGCTGAGAAGGAGCAACTTCGTGGTGATGTTTTTCTACTTTGACACCCATATCTTTACAAGCTTTTAAACATTCAGCTCTTAAATCTTGAGCACTGTCAACTGGAGGTACTGGGAAGTAACCACCTTTAACACCAGGTCTATGACCTAAGTTTCCACCCTCGTATCTTTTATCCGTGTTGTAAGGACCTTCGCTACTATCAATTTCAAAACTTGTTTTATTCATTGAGTTTGCAAATCTTACATCATCGAATACAAAAAATTCTGGCTCTGGACCAAAATATATTGTGTCACCAACTCCAGATTTTTTTACGTATTCTTCAGCTAGTTTAGCTGTTGATCTTGGATCTCTTTCATACTTATCTTTTGTGATTGGATCATAAATGTCACAAAATAATACTAATGTATTGTGAGACATAAATGGATCAATAAATGATCTACTTGTGTCTGGTTTTAACACCATATCTGACTCATTTATTGCTTTCCACCCAGCAATTGATGAACCATCAAAAAACACTCCATCGTTTAATAAATCTTCATCAACTGTAGAGATGTCTTGTGTTAAATGTTGAAGCTTACCTCTTGGGTCTGTAAATCTTAAGTCTACGTATTCAACTTCTTTTTCTTTTATAGTTTTTAAAATATCAGCAGCGCTCATACTTTTACTCCTTTTTAAATTTTCGATATCAGATAAATATTAAAAAACATTAAATATTGCAGTGTTTTTTAGTTATGTCAGATATGCATTTATGCATATATTAAAGAGGTAAAAATATATGAGAAAAAAAACTATTTTGGTTACAGGATCAACAGGAACTATAGGCCTATCAATTAGCGAGTATTTTTATCAAAAAGGCTACAACGTTATTATAAATGGGAAATGTAAGCCTTCACAACTTAAAAGTGTAAAAAAGAAATTTAAATCCTCTAGGGCTTTATTTTTTAATATCGACCTAACAAAAAGTTTAAATGTAAAGAGGGTTGTTCATGCTACAGTTAAAAAATTTAAGACAATTGATGTATTAGTAAATTGCGCTGGAATTCAATATGTTGAAAGCATAGACAAATATCCTGAGAAAATTTGGAGAAGCATGATGGATATAAACCTTACCGTTCCATACCTTTTTATCAAAGAGACTTTGCCCTTTATGAGAAAGTATAAATGGGGAAGAATAATAAATATTGCCTCAACTCATGGATTAATCGCTTCAAAGAAAAAATCAGCTTACACGGCATCGAAGCATGGATTAGTTGGCCTCTCCAAGGTCGTTGCTTTAGAAACTGCAGAAGAGAATATTACTTGTAATTCAATATGCCCAGGGTTTGTGTTAACTGAATTAATTCAAGATCAAATTGATGTGATTGCAAAAAATAAAAAACTATCAAAATCAGAGGCTGAAATTGAATTATTAAGAGAAAAACAACCTTCATTAAATTTTGTTAAAAAAGAGCAGATTGCAAAATTAATTTACTTTTTGTGCTCAAAAGAAGCTTCAGAGATAACAGGATCTGCTATTTCAATAGACGGCGCCTGGACAGCTCAATAAACTTAGGTAAATCGATAATTGATAAAATGATTAAAAACATTATAAAAGCTGAAAATTTAACAGCGGGAGTGGTGGAATGGTAGACACGCTAGTCTTAGGAACTAGTTCGGCAACGAGTGAAGGTTCAAGTCCTTTCTCCCGCACCATTAAGGATTAAAATGAAAGTTAATATAACGTCAACAAAGGGATTAGAATCAAAGTTAAATGTGATTGTAACCAAAAAAGAAATTCAAAAAAAAATAGATAGTAAACTTGATGAAGTGAAAGATACCATTAATTTAAAAGGGTTTAGGCCTGGAAAAGCACCAAGGGAATTATTAAAAAAACAATTTGGAAAAGCTTTATATGGCGAAGTTATAGAAAAGACTTTAAATGATTCTGCATTTCAAGCTTTAAAAGATAAAAACATTAAACCTGCTGGTCAACCAAAAATAGACATTAAGTCTTCAGGTGAAGATAAGGACTTAGAATTTACTATTGAAGTTGAAAAAGTTCCTGAAATTAAAAAAGTTGATTTAAGTAAAATTCAAATTGAAAAATATGAAGTTAAAGCGGATAAAAAAGATTTAGACTTTAGATTAAACCAGTTGGCTGAAAATGCTAAGAAATATATTGATAAAGAAGAGGGTAAAGTTGCAGAAAATCATGACTTAGTTGAGTTTAATTACGAGGCAACAGTAGATGGAAAATCATTTGATGGAAACAAAGGTGAAAAATTACAAATAGTTTTAGGTATAGATCTTTTTATTAAAGGATTTGATAAACAAGTTATTGGTGTAAAAAAAAATGATGAGAAAATAGTAAAAGTAAAATTACCAGATAATTATCCAAAAAAAGAATTAGCTGGACAACAATCAGAATTTAAATGTAAAATTTTAAATATCAAATCACCTAAGGATCAAAAAATTGATGATGCTTTTGCTAAAAATATGGGTGCAAAAGATTTGGCAGATCTAAAGTCCATGATTGAGAAACAGGTTTCAAGAGAATTTGAAAATATCACAGACCAGTTGTGTAAAAAAGAAATTTTAGACCAACTTGATAAAGAATTTAAAATGGAATTACCAAAAGGGATGCTTGAAGAAGAAACAAAAAATGTAGAACATACCTTCTTACACGAAAAGATGCATGAAAAAGGAGAGAAGGATCATTCCAAAATTAAATTAGATGATAATGAAAAAAAAGAAGTAAAAAAAATATCTGAAAGAAGAGTAAAGCTTGCTTTAGTTCTTGCGCATATTGGAGAAGAGCATTCTGTAAAAGTATCTTCGCAAGAACTTCAAGGTGAGTTAGAAAAACAACTTAGAATGTATCCTGGTCAAGAAAAAACAATTAGAGAATATTATCAAAAAAAACCAGCCGAGTTAACAAAGCTTAGGGGTCCTATATTTGAAGATAAAGTTATGAACTTAATTAAAGAAAAAGCTAAAGTAAAAATTAAATTAGTGTCTAAAGATGAGCTTCAAAAAATTATGAGCCCAAAGCCTGATGAAAAATCTAAACTTAAGGCTAAAACTCCCAAGAAATCTCCCGCTAAAAAAACTAGTAAAAAATAATTAATACATATAAATTTAAATCATCGATTCGTATGAAAGATCCATTTGATGTTTACATGAATACACTGGTACCCATGGTGATTGAACAAACACCACGAGGGGAGAGGTCTTTTGATATTTATTCAAGATTATTAAAAGAAAGGATAATTTTTTTAACTGGACCTATTAACTCATACATTTCAAGTTTAGTTTCAGCTCAACTTTTATTCTTAGAGTCAGAGAATAATTCTAAAGAGATTTATTTGTATATTAATTCACCAGGAGGCGTTGTTACTGATGGTCTTGCGATCTATGATACTATGCAGTTTATAAAACCAACTGTATCTACATTATGTATTGGACAAGCCGCATCAATGGGTTCTTTTTTATTAGCTGCTGGCGAAAAAGGTTTAAGAATGTCATTACCAAATTCAAGAATAATGGTTCACCAACCATCTGCTGGTTTTCAAGGCCAGGCAACAGATATTGAAATTCATACTAAAGAAATTTTAAGTACAAAAAAAAGGTTAAATGAAATTTATTCTAAACATACCGGTCAAAGCGTTGATTCAATTAAAGAGGCTCTTGAAAGAGACAAGTTTATGAGCGCAGAAGAAGCTAAGAAGTTTGGAATTGTAGATAAAGTCGTAGAAAAACGAGAAAACTAAAAAATTTTCAATACAACTAATACTTGATTAAATGAGTCTGAGTAGGTTATTCTAGTTACTTATTGATTCGAAATGTCTAAAGAAAATAAAAATACTTTATATTGTTCTTTTTGCGGAAAAAGTCAGCACGAAGTTAGAAAATTAATTGCCGGTCCTACAGTTTTTATTTGTGATGAGTGCGTTGAACTTTGTATGGATATCATCAAAGAGGAGAGCAAAAGTCAAATAGCTAAAAATGAAGAAGGTGTACCAACTCCTAAAGAAATTTTTTCAATTTTAAATGAGTATGTAATTGGACAAAAGAAAGCTAAACAGATTTTATCTGTAGCAGTTCACAATCATTACAAGAGACTAGGTCATACTGAAAAGTCTTCAAATGATGTTGAATTGGCTAAATCCAATATACTTCTAATTGGACCAACAGGATGTGGTAAAACTTTATTAGCCCAAACTTTAGCAAAAATATTAGATGTTCCATTTACAATGGCTGACGCTACAACCTTAACAGAAGCTGGTTATGTTGGTGAAGATGTTGAAAATATAATTTTAAAATTATTACAAGCTGCAGATTACAATGTCGAAAAAGCACAGCGCGGTATAGTATACATTGATGAAGTGGATAAGATAAGTAGAAAAACTGAAAACCCATCAATCACAAGAGACGTTTCTGGCGAGGGTGTGCAGCAAGCACTATTAAAAATTATGGAAGGAACAGTTGCTAGTGTTCCACCTCAAGGTGGCAGAAAACATCCGCAACAAGAATTTTTGCAAGTTGACACAACCAATATACTTTTTATTGTCGGAGGAGCGTTTGCAGGTATTGATAAAATTATTTCAGATAGAGGACAAGGCTCATCAATTGGTTTTGGGGCAAAAATAAAAAATAAAGTTGAAAAAGGCACAGGTGAATTAATGAAAGACGTTCAACCTGAAGACCTTCTTAAATTTGGTTTAATTCCTGAATTTATAGGAAGATTACCGATTATTTCAACGCTTGAAGATCTTGATGAAGATAGTTTAGTTAAAATTTTAGAGGAACCAAAAAACTCTTTAACGAAGCAATATTCTAAGTTATTTGAAATTGAGGGTGTTAAACTATCTTTTGCTAAAGAAGCTCTAAAGGCTATAGCACAAAAAGCAATTGTCAGAAAAACAGGAGCTAGAGGTTTGAGATCAATTATTGAAGAAGTGTTACTTGAAACTATGTTTGACCTTCCTTCTATTGATGGCGTAGATGAGGTAATTTTAAATAAAGAAGTGATTAACGGTAAAACAAAACCTTTATTGATTTATTCCAAAAATAAACCCGATACAGAAGAAAAAGACACAAAAATAGCTAATTAAAGCTGGTGATAAATTTATAATTATCACCTTGTTTTATAACAATTAATAATTATGTTTTACTTATGACTTCTGATCTAAAGTCTTTACCAGTTTTGCCACTTAGAGACATTGTAGTTTTTCCAAATGTCACAACACCTCTGTTTGTAGGCCGAGAAAAGTCAATAAATGCTCTCGATTTTGTTATGAGTGAGACAAAGAAAATTGTTTTACTTGCACAAAAAAACCCCGATATAGACAATCCTCAAGAAAAAGACCTCTATTCTGTAGGTACAATTGCTGAAGTTTTACAATTATTAAAATTACCAGATGGTACAGTCAAAATATTAGTAGAAGGAAAATCAATTTCAAAAGTTTTAGAGTTTAACAAAAATGAGAAATTTTTAGAGGCAAAAATTGAAAATTGCAAACTTATAGAATCAAAGGGTAATAATTTATTATCACAAGCTTTAATAAATAAATTTAATAAATTATCAAAAACATCAAAAAAATTTAATGACGAAAGTAATGTAAATTTTAAAAATATTTTGGACCCAAATATTATTGCCAATAAAGCTGTTTCCACATTGGGTATAGAGTTAGATGAGAAGCAAAAAATATTAGAAACTTTAGATATTCAAAAAAAATTAGAAATTATAATTGGGCACCTCGATAATGAGTTAGAGTTAATGTCTGTTGAAAAAAAAATTCGTGGAAGAGTAAAAAATCAAATGGAGAAAACCCAAAGAGAGTATTATTTAAATGAGCAATTAAAAGCAATTCAAAAAGAACTTGGTGAAATTGAAGAAGGCAAAGATGAATTAAAACAACTAGAAGATGCTATTAAAAAAGCTAAAATGCCAAAGGATGCTCAAGAAAAATGTTTTTCTGAATTAAAAAAATTAAAGACAATGAGCCCAATGTCTGCTGAGTCAACGGTTGTTAGAAACTATTTAGATTGGATGACATCTCTTCCTTGGCATGAAAGTTCTGCTGTAAGTACAGACTTAGAAAAAGCCGAACAAATTTTGGATAAAGATCATTATGGTCTTGAAAAAGTAAAAGATAGAATTTTAGAATTTTTAGCTGTTCAATCTAGAATAAAAAAAATTAAAGGCCCAATATTATGCCTAGTCGGTCCCCCTGGTGTTGGAAAAACTTCATTAGGAAAATCAATAGCTAAAGCAACCGGACGAGAATTTGTTAGGATGTCTTTAGGTGGAGTTAGAGATGAAGCTGAAATTAGAGGTCATCGCAGAACATACATAGGGAGTTTGCCTGGTAAAATCATACAAATGATGAAAAAGGCCGGAAAAACAAATCCATTATTTTTATTAGATGAAATAGATAAAGTTGGAATGGACTACAGAGGTGACCCTTCTTCCGCATTATTAGAAGCTCTAGATCCAGAACAAAACAAAGATTTTAATGATCATTATCTAGAAGTTGATTATGATTTATCCAACGTAATGTTTGTGACAACAGCAAATACACTTAACATTCCTGGCCCTTTGCTTGATAGAATGGAAATTATTAGACTCGCTGGCTACACTGAAGAAGAAAAATTAGAAATCGCTAAAAAATATCTTTTGCCAAAACAACTTAAAGACAATGGTCTTAAAGCGGAAGAGCTTATTATAAATGATGAACAAATTCTAGAAATTATAAGAAGATATACAAAAGAGTCAGGTGTTCGGGGGTTAGAAAGAGAAATTTCAAAGCTTTCAAGGAAAACTGTTAAAGAAATTGTTTCTAAAAAATCAGCTAAAGTAGAAATTAATAATAATAATATTGATGATTATTTAGGAGTTAAAAAATTTAAATATGGAGAGATTGAAAAAACAGATTTAACTGGAGTTGTAACTGGCTTAGCCTGGACAGAAGTTGGAGGAGAGCTACTATCTATTGAAACAGTAGTGATGCCCGGTAAGGGAAAATTAGAGTATACTGGTAAACTTGGTGACGTCATGAAAGAGTCAATCAAGGCAGCAAAATCTTTTATTAGATCAAGATGTTTAGACTATGGAATAATTCCACCTGTTTTTGAAAAAAAAGATTTTCACGTTCATGTTCCAGAAGGAGCTACACCTAAAGACGGACCGTCTGCCGGAATAGCTATGGTTACATCAATTGTTTCAGCTTTAACAAATACTCCTGTAAAAAGAGATGTTGCAATGACAGGTGAAGTAACTTTAAGAGGAAGAGTTTTGCCTATTGGCGGATTAAAAGAAAAATTACTTGCTGCTTTAAGGGGCGGCATCAAAACAGCAATAATACCATCTGAGAATGAAAAAGATTTAAAAGATATTCCTCAAAATGTTAAAGATGGAATAGAAATTATTCCAGTTGATCATGTCGATCAAGTTATTAAAATTGCTCTTACAAAAAAATTAGAACCTACCGATTGGATTGATGTTGATCACCTAAAAGAGAATAAAGATACTGACATTAATAATAAAACTAAAAACGCTCACTAATCAACAATCATCACTACTGCATTTATCAGATGGCAATAGTATGTAATCTTTAAAAATATTTTTAGATTTATTTAGTTTTATAATTTTATTTTTTCTTAATATTTTATTCTCTTTAATTAATATTTTTTTTTCTAAAGCTAATATTTTTAGCTTTTGATTTTCTTTTTTTTCATGTTTTTTTATTAATTGAAATATTTCAATAGATGTATTGCAGTCGTTTGTTTTGCCATGACAAGCTAATATTACACTTTTCTTACCATCCTGAGTAATAAGGAAAGCAATTGGATAACCATCAACACGCCTATCTAGTTGATATGAGTAAAACTCCCCATTAAGATAGTTTGATAATCTAGATAATTGTTCAGATGAAATATTAATATTTTGATCCACATAATAATATTTTAGGGTTTTGAAGTTTGAGCAACCAGAAAACAAAAGAATTATTAAAAAATAAAATTTATATAGTTTTTTATGCATTATTAAGATTACTATAGCCTTAATTTTTTGGTTTATTAATATTAAAAATAGTGTATCTCAACGATCCTATAGGGCGGTTAGCTCAGTTGGTAGAGCATCTCGTTTACACCGAGAGGGTCGGGAGTTCGAGTCTCTCACCGCCCACCAACTTCTGGGGGTGTAGCTCAGCTTGGTTAGAGCGCCTGCCTGTCACGCAGGAGGCCGCGGGTTCGAGTCCCGTCACTCCCGCCAGCAGAAGTTTAGTTTTAATTTTTCTTAGTTTCGTCAGCTATTTTTAAATTTCTAGCTTCAGTTAATATTTTTTCTTTAATTTTACTGCCTAAGTTTGTTGTGTTTTTTAAAATTTTACAATTACTTTTGTTTTGTCCGCAGCTTTGTTTGAATGTATCTACTTTAATAGATCTTGGGCTCAATTCATTAGATAAAAATCTTACATTTATTTTTATACTTTCATTGGAATTATTTGAGCTATACCAGTCTGTAGTGATTATTCCTCCAGAGTAACTTACATTCGAAAGTGGCATAAAATCAAGAGAGTTTAATGCAGCTCTCCACATTACATTTGAAGTAGCAAATTCATAAGTTGTTCCTTTGTTCCCTCCCATTTTACTTGAAAAAACACCTTTTGCATTTTCTACTTTTTTATTCACATTTGTTTCTTGTCTAATAATTTTTCCTGTGGTTGGATCTCTCTTGGCTTTACAAGAGAAAATAAAAAAACAGAGCAAAATTAGAATAAAACTGTTAAATTTCCTAAAAAACATAGTAACCCTCTATATATATTGCTTAATATTGTTCAATATAACAAAAATGTATTGCAAATATGCAACACATTTATTTAAATTTTTGATTTTAATCAACTTAATTGATTATTTAAGGCAAATTTTCTAATGATTACATGTTTTGACGTTAAAACAAAACATAAACACAAACTATAAGGAAAATAACATGAAAAAACAATTGTTATTAACTACAGCTATTGCTGGTTTAGTTGCTGTTTCAGGTGCTCATGCAGAAACAAAAATTTCTGGTAACTTAGAGCAAACTTGGAAGAACGTAAGTGACGATGCTAGTAATGGTGCTGCATCAACTGAAGGCTTTGGTACTGAGTACAACATCGGTTTATCATCTTCAGCTGAGTTAGATAATGGTATGTCAGCTAGCTTCGGAATTAATTTCGAATCTACAACTGATGCTGCTAACAAAGATGTGCATTACTTAACATTAGGATTAACTGATGCATTATCAATTTCATTTGCACAAGATAACGGAAACAACTTATCAGGTTCTGCGGTTCCGCACATTTCTGATACTGCATCAACTGTTGTTGGCGCTGGTTTCAGTAACTTAGGTATTGGTGCATCTGATGGTCATAACGACCAACACATTAGAGTTGACGCTGCTGTAGCAGGTGGAACTTTCACTGTAAGATATGTACCAAATGATGGTCATTCTAACAATGGTGCTTCATCAACTGCTGCGGAGGCTTCAAACTCTGCAACTGACTTCATCTACAAAGGTTCTTTGGGTGTTGAAGGTTTAGGAATCTTAGTTGGACAACACACTGCAGACAGAAACAGTGTGGGTGGTACTGACTTAGCTGACACTAAATACAAAGTATTTGGTGCTTCTTATAACTTTGGTCAGTTCTCAGTAGGTGCTGAGAGAGCTAAATCTGAAGGTGATGTTGCTGCAAGTACTGCTAGAGGTATTTCAGCTACTGCTGACGGAGAAAAAGATGAAATGGAATCAACTACTGTAGGTGTAACATTTGCAGCTAGTGATAAAGTTTCTCTTGGTTTAGTTAGAACTGAAACTACATATACTGATAACGGTACAGAAGATCCTCAAGAGGAAACTACAACTATGTTAGGTGTAGGATACTCTTTAGGTGGTGTTGCGATCGATATCAACTACGCTCAAACTGAGAACGTAGCTTTCGGTACAACTGATAGAGACACTCTACAAATTAGAACAATTCAAAAATTCTAGTTTGAATTAGTTTAATTTTAAAACCCACCCTTTTTATTAAGGGTGGGTTTTTTTATAATGAATAAAAAAAAAAAAGACGAATTAGATATTTTAGTATCACTTTTAAATAAGAATGATTTAGATAAGTTTTATTACTTAACCAAAGATTATTTAAAAGATAAAAATAATTGTAATCCAATAATATTAAACCTAATAGGTATTTATTTTCATAAAATTGGAAAGTTCAAAGATGCTATCGAGCTATTTGATATTTCAATATCAAAGTCAAAAGTTTTAGCGGTTATTGTAAATAAATGTAATTCTTTGGTTGAGTTGAAAGAGTATGATAGGGCAATTGCAATTTATAAAGAGATTATTGAAGAGAAAGAAGACTTAAATATACCCTATATCGGTATTTCAAATATTTACATAAGAGATAGAAAAAACAAGCAAGCCATTCAAATTCTACAAGATGGTTTATCAAAAATACCTAATGATTTTGAGTTAAATTATGCCTTAGCAACTACATTTTTTATCGAAAAAAATTATTCAGATGCCTTAAAAAAATATCTAGAAATTTTACCTCTCAAGACCAACCATCCTGATTTACATAATCGTATTGGACTTTGTTATGAAAATCTCTCAAAACTAGATAATGCTAAGCAATCATACATTAACGCATTGAAAATTAATGCCAATTTTATCGATGCTTTATGCAATTACGCCAATTTAGAGCGTTCACTTGGGCATATGGATATTGCAAAAAAAACTTTCGAAAAAATTTTGAGTATCAACCCATACATTCATGAAGTTCATAGGTACCTATCAATTATAAAAAAATATTCAGATCAAGACCCACATTTAAAACAAATGTTATCCGTAATTAAAGATCAAAAATTTAAGGATAACGAACATAAATTGTATCAAATATATTTTGCTCTAGCTAAAGCATTTGAGGACATTGGAAATTATGAGCTGAGCACACGTTATCTTTTAAAAGGAAACAATTTAAGAAGAAAAACAACTGTTAATCATAGTATTGACTACGCAACAAAACACTTTGAAACTATGAAAAGAATTTTTGAAAAAATAGATATAAAAAATTTAAAAGGATCAGATGACAGTTCACCAATTTTTATTCTTGGAATGCCAAGATCTGGTACAACTTTAGTTGAGCAAATTATTTCTAATCACCCAGAAGTAAATTCTGGTGGTGAAATGATATTTGTAAGTCAAGTGATAAAAGATTTTTTCCCACAAATTGATTTAGATGAGTTTGAGAAAAAAGTTAGCGCTAATATTAAAAATAATTTGAAACCAATGAGTGACAAATATTTAGAACTAGTAAAAAATAAAAATATTAAAAAATATTTAACTGACAAACTCCCCAATAATTATACTTTTATAGGATTTATAAAGCTTATGTTTCCAAATTCTAAAATTGTTCATTGCAAAAGAAACTCTAAAGATAATTGTTTATCAATTTTTAAGAATTTTTTTTCTGATAACGGTATATGGTTTGCTTATGACGAAATTGAATTAGCAAATTTTTATCATTTGTATGAAAAATATATGAATTTTTGGAACAGTCTTTTTGATGGTGAAATTATTAATATTCAGTATGAAGATTTAATTAAAGATCAAGAGAAAGTAACTCGTAAATTAATTTCTGATCTTGGTTTAAATTGGGACGAAAATTGTTTAACATTTTATAAAAATACTGCCAAGGTTGATACTTTAAGTACGACACAAGTAAGACAACCAATTTATAATCAATCAGTAAATATTTATAAAAATTTTGAAAAATTTTTACCCAATTTATTTAAAAAACTAAGTATCTAAAAAATTTATAATAGAAAGTGCTGCAGATACAGCATTTGAAACATTTAAGCTTTCAATTCTATTATTATTAATATTTATCTTAATTACAAAATCAGAATTATTGATAAGGTTTTTTGAAATACCCTTTTGCTCAGATCCAAATATAAATATTTTTTTTTCATTATTCAAAACTTCTTTGCTTAATTTTTGATTAGATTTTCCATCAAAAGAATAAATCCAAAAGTTATTTTCTTTTAAAAACTTTAATGTAGTAGAAAGATTTACAACTTCAAAAATTTTTATATTCTCTATTGCTCCCGAACTTGATTTATACATGGTAGCACTTTTACTAGGAAAATTCCTGTCCTTGATAATCATAGCATCTACATCAAAGGCGACCGCTGTTCTAATGATAGAGCCAATATTCCTTGGATCCGTAATATTGTCTAAAATTATTATATTTTTGATATTAGGTATATGATTTTTAATTTCTAACTTATTTAATTTATTTATTTTTGCAGCAATATTTTGATGAGCCAAATCTGTGTCTTTAAATATTTTTTTAAAAAAGTTTTTTTCTACCTGTTTAAATACTGTTTTTTTATTTTTTTTGAGCAATTCTTTACTAATATCAATTTTACCATCCTTTAAAAATACCACTTCGTTCACTATTCTATTTTCATTATTTAATGCTGATATGACTGAGTGTGTACCTGCAATCCAAAAATCTTTTATGTTTTTCATAATAAATATATTGATATGGGGATTTGAGTATAATATGAACGCTTAATTTTGGAGGGGTACCAAAGCGGTCAAATGGGGCGGGCTGTAAACCCGTTGACTTCGGTCTTCGAAGGTTCGAATCCTTCCCCCTCCACCACGAAAAAATCACTTGAAACCAGGGGTTAAATGAGTAAATACCCCCTTTACGCGGGTGTAGTTCAGTGGTAGAACTCCAGCCTTCCAAGCTGGTTGCGTGAGTTCGATTCTCATCACCCGCTCCAGGATGGAAAATTTATAAATTAGGAGAGAAATAAAAAAAGATGTCAAAAGAAAAATTCGATAGAAGTAAACCGCATTGTAACATTGGAACAATCGGACACGTAGACCATGGAAAAACTACGTTAACAGCAGCTATTACAAAAGTTATGGCTGATAAGGGTGGAGCAAACTTTGTAGCATATGATCAAATTGATAAAGCTCCAGAAGAAAAAGAAAGAGGAATTACAATTTCAACAGCACACGTTGAATACGAAACTGAAAAACGTCACTATGCTCACGTTGACTGTCCAGGTCACGCTGATTATGTAAAAAACATGATTACAGGTGCAGCACAAATGGATGGAGCAATTTTAGTTGTGAATGCTGCTGATGGACCAATGCCTCAAACAAGAGAACATATTCTTTTAGCAAGACAAGTTGGTGTTCCAGCGATTGTTGTATTTTTAAATAAAGTAGACACTGTACAAGATAAAGAATTATTAGAATTAGTTGAAATGGAAATCAGAGAACTATTGACATCATATCAATTTCCAGGAGATACAATTCCAATCATTAAAGGGTCTGCACTAAAAGCAATTGAAGGTGATGCTGAATTAGGAATCAAACCAATTGAAGAATTAATGAAGGCGGTTGACGAAACTATTCCTCAACCTGAAAGACCAAAAGATAAACCTTTCCTAATGCCAATTGAAGACGTGTTCTCGATTTCTGGAAGAGGTACAGTTGTAACTGGAAGAATTGAGCAAGGTGTTGTTAATACTAACGATGAATTAGAAATTATTGGTATTAAAGAAACACAAAAAACGGTTTGTACTGGAGTTGAGATGTTTAGAAAACTTCTTGATACTGGTGAAGCTGGAGATAACATTGGTGCTTTATTAAGAGGTATTGATAGAGACCAAGTTGAAAGAGGACAAGTTCTTGCAAAACCTGGTTCAATTAAACCTCACACAAAATTTGAAGCAGAGGCATATATTTTGAAAAAAGAAGAGGGAGGAAGACACACTCCGTTCTTTTCAAAGTATAGACCTCAGTTTTATTTCAGAACAACTGACGTAACTGGTGAGGTAACATTACCAGAAGGTACTGAAATGATTATGCCTGGAGATAACGCTAAGATGACTGTTACTCTAATTAACCCGATTGCAATGAATGATGGTTTGAAGTTTGCAATTCGTGAAGGCGGAAGAACAGTAGGAGCTGGAGTAGTAACTAAGATTATAGAGTAAGCTTCACTTTGTAACATTAAAGAAGGAGTGTAGCTCAATTGGTAGAGTACGGGTCTCCAAAACCCGGGGTTGAGGGTTCAAGTCCCTCCGCTCCTGCCAATAAGCTAAAACTAAAATGCAAAACCCTATAAATTTTTTTAGATCTGTAAAACAGGAAGCTTTTAAAATTACTTGGCCATCAAGAAAAGAAACTTTGATAGGTTCGGTTACAGTGATTTTCATGGCAATCATTGCATCTTTGTTTTTTTTACTTTTAGATCAAATATTTAAATTTGGGTTAGGGTTTTTAATAGGTTAAGTTATGAAATGGTATATTGTTCAAGCACATGCTAGTGCAGAAAAGAAAGTTTCTGAACAAATCAAAGAAGAGCTTGAAAAAGCTGATTTAGGTTCAAAGTTTGGTGAAATTCTTGTTCCAACTCAAGATGTTACAGAAATAAAAAAAGGTAAGAGATCTGTGGTAAAGAAAAAGTACTTCCCAGGTTATATTTTAGTTAAGTTAGATATGACAAATGACGTATATCACTTAATTAAATCATTAAAAAAAGTAAGTGGTTTTTTAGGTCCGCAGGGGAAACCATCTCCAATATCAGAGGAAGAAGTTAATAAAATTGTTGGGAACATGGAGGAAAGTGTAGCAAATCCATCCTCATCCATTACTTTCCAAGTTGGTGAGCAAGTTAAGGTTTGCGACGGCCCATTTGCCTCATTTAATGGCTCAATTGAAGAAATTGATGAAGATAAATCTAGACTTAAGGTCTCTGTTTCTATATTTGGTAGGCCGACACCGGTGGATTTAGATTATTCACAGGTTGAAAAGGTTTAAAAGATTATGGCAAAAGAAATTGCAGGTTATTTAAAGTTACAAATTAAAGGTGGGCAAGCTAATCCAGCTCCTCCGGTTGGTCCAGCATTGGGACAAAGAGGAATTAATATAATGGAATTTTGCAAGGCGTTTAACGATAAAACAAAAGATAGAATGGGACAACCAGTTCCAGTGGTTATCACAGTTTACAAAGATAAAAAATTTGACTTTGTAATCAAAACTCCACCTGCTTCACATTTAATTAAAGAAGCAATTAAATTAAAATCTGGATCAAAAGAACCAGGAAGAGTTGTTGTAGGATCAATTACTAAAGAGCAATTAAAAAAAATAGCTGAGGCTAAAATGACAGATCTAAATGCTTTTGATATTGAAGAAGCTATTAAAATTATTGCAGGATCTGCAAGATCAATGGGAATTCAAGTTAAGGAATAATTTATGAAGTCTGTAGAAAAAAAATCCAAAAGATTTAAATCACTTTTGAAAGATCTTGATCAGTCTAAATCATATAAAATCGAGGAAGCAGTAAAACTTATAAAAGATAGATCTAAAACAAAATTTGTTGAGTCTATTGATTTAAGTTTAAACCTAAATATTGAAAAAACAAAATCAGATCAAACTTTAAGAACTACAGTAGATCTTCCGCATGGAAATGGAAAAAAGATTTCTGTCGCTGTTATTTGTGCGAATGATAAAATAGATGAAGCTAAATCATCTGGGGCAGAAAAAGTAGGATCTGAAGATTTAGTAGAATCTATAAATAATGGAAAAATAGATTTTGATATATTGGTTTGTACACCTGACATGATGTCCAAAGTCGGAAAGTTAGGAAAAGTATTGGGACCAAAAGGTTTAATGCCAAACCCAAAGTTTGGAACAGTATCTCCAAACATTAAAAAGGCAGTTGAAGATATTAAAAAAGGAAAAGTAGAAATTCGATGTGATAAAGACGGAAATTTATCTTTATCAATTGGAAGAGCTAACTTTGATGATAAAAAAATTATCGAGAATTATAAAAGTGTTTTAGAAGTTGTGGAAAAAGAAAAACCAACAGGTTCTAAGGGAAATTTTATAAACTCAGCTCATGTTACTAGTTCAATGGGACCATCAACAAAAGTTGCACTAGGAGCATAATTATTATTATGAATAGATTAGAAAAAACAAATTACATTAATAATCTAAAAAAAGATCTTGAAGCAAACAATGCAATGATGGTCTATCATTACGAAGGCCTAAACGTTAATCAACTTGATGAATTAAGAGAAAAAATGAGAGCAGCAGGAGCTTTGCTAAAAGTAACAAAAAATAGAATTACAAAGTTAGCTTTAAAAGAAACGTCTTATTCTGAAGCAGAAAATTTATTTACTGGACCTACAGGAGTAGCACTATCAAAAGACCCAATTACTTTAGCAAAAATCTTAGTAAATTTTCAAAAAACTAACGATAAACTCAAAATAGTTGGTGGGATAATGGACACCAAGCTTTTAGCCCCTTCAGATGTGGCTGAGATTGCGACATTACCGACACTAGATGAGGCGAGAGCTAAAATCGTTGGAATTTTACAGGCACCACAGCAAAAATTATTAAGTATTTTACTTGCGCCGGGACGAAAAATAGCTAATTTGGCGCACGCTAAAAGTTTGAAAAAAGATTAACCTCGAGGGAATAAATAAAATGGCAGATCTAAATAAAATTGTTGATGAATTATCAACTCTATCAGTTGTGGAAGCTGCAGAGCTTTCAAAGTTATTAGAAGAAAAATGGGGCGTAACAGCAGCAGCACCAGTTGCAGCAGCGGCGGCTCCAGCAGCAGGCGGAGCACCAGCAGAAGAAAAAGATGAATTTTCTGTTGTTCTTTCTGCAGCAGGCGATAACAAAATTGGAGTGATTAAAGAAGTAAGAGCATTTACTGGATTAGGTTTAAAAGAAGCTAAAGATTTAGTTGAAGGTGCTCCAAAAGAGTTAAAAGCTGGCGTAAATAAAAAAGATGCTGAAGAAGTTAAGAAAAAATTCGAAGCAGCAGGCGCTAAAATAGAACTTAAGTAACTAACTAGGAATTTTACAGCCTGATTAATTTATTTAATCAGGCTAATTATATATGGAATTATCGTTTACTGATAAAAAAAAGATCAGAAAAAGTTTTGGTAAGTTAGAAAATATTGTAAACATACCAGACTTAATTGAAGTTCAAAAAAAATCTTACGATAGTTTTTTACAATTTAACGAAGATAATAAGTCAGGATTAGAAAAAGTATTTAAGGAAGTTTTTCCAATAGAAGACTTTGCTGGCTTGGCAACAATTGAATACGTCAGCTATAGATTTGAAAAAGAAAAGTATGATGTTGAAGAGTGTAAACAAAGAGGATTAACTTATTCTGCTCCTCTAAAAGCCACGTTAAGATTGGTTGCTTATGATGTAAACGAGGAAGAGCAAACAAAACAAATTCTTTCAGCAAAAGAACAAGAAGTTTACATGGGTGATCTTCCGTTAATGACACCTCGAGGTACGTTTGTTGTTAACGGTATTGAAAGAGTAGTAGTAAACCAAATGCACCGAAGCCCAGGAATTTTCTTAGATCATGATAAAGGAAAAGGACATTCAAGTGGAAAACTTTTGTTTAATTGCAGGGTAATTCCATACAGAGGGTCTTGGTTGGATTTTGAATACGATATAAAAGATATTTTATATTTTAGAATTGATAGAAAGAAAAAAATCCCATCAACTACTTTATTAATGGCTCTTGGTTACCCAAGAGATGAATTGTTAAATTTATTTCATGAAAAAATTAAATTTGATTTTGTTGATAAAGATAAACTTAAAACTAAATTTATTCCACAAAGATACAAAAATTATAAATTAAAACATGATCTTGTAAATGCTGATAATAATAAAAAAATTTTAAAAGAAGGCACCAAGGTAAATATTCCTATAGCAATGAAATTGCAAAAAGAAGGTCTTAAAAATATTTTTGCATCATTAGAAGAAGTTCATGGAAGATATTTTGCTGATGATATCTTCAATGAAAAAACCGGTGAAGTTTACTTTGAATCTGGGGATGAAGTTACCGAAGAAAGTTTAGAAAAATTAAAAGCGTTAAATATTAAATCTTTTTATTTATCTGAAATTGATGGTTTAAATATTGGTTCTTACTTAAGAAATACTTTGATTGTAGACAAAAATAATACTGCTGATGAAGCGGTAATGGATATATATAGAATTTTAAGACCAGGAGAGCCTCCTACATTAGAAACATCAAGGAATTTATTTAATAATTTATTTTTTAATAATACTAGATACGATCTTTCAGATGTTGGAAGAGTTAAATTAAACTCTAGACTAGATTTAGACTGCGATCCAAAAATTACTGTATTGAGAAAAGAGGATATTCTCAAAATAGCAGAAACAATGCTTAGATTAAAAGATGGAAAAGAAGAAGTTGATGATATTGACCATCTTGGAAACAGAAGAGTTAGATCTGTAGGAGAACTTGTAGAAAATCAATTTAGAATAGGTCTTGTTAGAATGGAAAGAGCTATTAAAGAAAAAATGTCCTCAGTTGAAATCGATACTGTGATGCCACAAGATTTGATTAACTCAAAACCAATTGCAGCATCTTTAAAAGAATTTTATGGTACATCTCAATTATCTCAATTTATGGATCAAACTAACCCATTATCTGAGATTACACATAAAAGAAGAGTTTCAGCCTTAGGTCCAGGGGGTTTAACTAGAGAAAGAGCTGGCTTTGAAGTACGTGACGTTCACCCAACGCATTATGGAAGAATTTGCCCAATCGAAACTCCAGAGGGACCAAACATTGGTTTAATTAACAGTTTAGCAACATACTCGAGAGTAAATAAATATGGTTTTATCGAAAGCCCATACCGATCTGTAAAAAATGGAAAAGTTACAAAAGAAATTCATTATTTGTCTGCTATGGAAGAAGGAAGATATATAATTGCGCAGGCAAACTCAGTACTAAATACCGATGGAACTTTTAAAGATGAACTTGTTTCATGCAGAAGAAATCTTGGTTTTGAATTGGCTAAACCAGAAAACATAGACTTTATGGACGTATCTCCTAAGCAGGTTGTTTCAGTTGCTTCAGCTTTAATCCCATTTTTAGAAAATGATGATGCGAATAGAGCATTAATGGGATCTAATATGATGAGACAAGCAGTTCCTTTAATTAAAAATGAGTCTCCTTTAGTTGGAACTGGAATTGAAAAAGATGTAGCCTTAGATTCAGGCGCAACAATTATTGCAAAAAGAGATGGTGTAGTAGAAAAAATTGATGGAAAAAGAATAGTTGTAAAAGCAACATCTGATAAAGATTTAACAAAATCAGGTGTCGATATTTATAATTTATTAAAATTCCAAAGATCAAATCAAAATACATGCATCAACCAAAGACCTTTGGTTAAAGTTGGCGATGTAATCAAAAAAGGTGATGTGATTGCTGATGGACCATCAACTCAACTTGGCGAATTAGCTCTTGGTAAAAATGTTACTGTAGCATTTATGCCTTGGCTTGGTTACAATTTTGAAGATTCTATTTTAATATCAGAAAGATGTGTTTCTGATGATGTGTTTACGTCTATTCATATTGAAGAATATGAGGTTATGGCAAGGGATACGAAATTAGGTCCTGAAGAAATTACAAGAGATATTCCTAACACTAGTGAAGAGGCTCTACGTAACCTTGATGAGTCAGGAATTGTATATGTGGGCGCTGAAGTAAAGCCTGGAGATATTTTAGTTGGAAAGCTTACACCTAAAGGAGATACAAAAGTTTCATCGGAAGAAAAGTTATTAAGATCTATTTTTGGAGAAAAAGCAACTGACGTAAGAGATACATCATTAAAAATGCCATCAGGAACAGGTGGTACTGTTGTTGAAGTTAGAGTGTTTAATAGACATGGAATTGAAAAAGATGAAAGAGCTTTATCAATTGAAAAATCTGAAATTGAAGCTGTAATGTCGGATAAGCAAGCTGAGGAAAGTATTTTAGAATTAAATATAAAAATTAGAGCTCAACAGATTTTATCTAAAACAAGTTTAACTGAAGACTACAAGACTTTTTCAAAAGGAAGCAAATTAAGTGATGATGAAGTTAGAACATTATCTTTATCAGATATATTCAAACTAAAACTAGATGATGCAAAATCAAATGAAGATTTATCTGCATTGAAAGAGCAGTATAATAAGGCAAAAAAAGATATCCAATCAAGATTTGAAGACAAGGTTGATAAGATTGAAAGGGGCGATGAATTATTACCTGGTGTGATGAAAATGGTAAAAGTTTTTGTAGCCA
Source organism: Pelagibacteraceae bacterium (assembly GCA_022763425.1). Taxonomy (GTDB): domain Bacteria; phylum Pseudomonadota; class Alphaproteobacteria; order Pelagibacterales; family Pelagibacteraceae; genus HIMB114. The sequence goes on from JALEGD010000001.1 coordinate 669,229, forward strand.
TGAAAAGAAAACTTCAGCCTGGTGATAAAATGGCTGGTCGACATGGAAATAAAGGTGTTATTAGCAGAATAGTTCCTGTTGAAGACATGCCTTATATGGCTAACGGAAAACCGGTTGATGTTTGTTTAAATCCACTTGGTGTTCCAAGTCGTATGAACGTAGGTCAAATTTTAGAAACTCATTTAGGTTGGGCATGCTCCGAGTTAGGTGAAAAAGTTAATAAATTATACAACGAATATAAAGCTAAACAAAAAACATTTGAACAAGCAAAAGACGCGCTTGGTAAGATTTATAACAATAGTGAAATTGAGAAAGAAATTAAAAAATTAAAAGAAGATGAAACCAAAGATCTTCTTCACAATTTATCAAATGGAGTTCCTATTGCTACTCCAGTCTTCGACGGCGCAAGCGTTGAAGATGTAACGAGAATGTTAAAGTTTGCAGATTTACCGGAGAGTGGCCAAACGACATTATTTGATGGAAGAACTGGTGAAAAATTTGATAGAGAAGTGACAGTGGGTATTATTTATATGCTGAAACTTTATCACATGGTTGATGATAAAATTCATGCAAGATCAACTGGACCTTATAGTTTAGTCACACAACAACCTCTTGGTGGTAAAGCTCAGTTTGGTGGCCAAAGATTTGGAGAAATGGAAGTTTGGGCCCTCGAAGCATATGGAGCTGCTTACACATTACAAGAAATTTTAACGGTCAAATCAGATGATGTTGCAGGTAGAACAAAAGTTTATGAAACAATTGTAAAAGGTGATGATGATTTTGAATCTGGTATTCCAGAGTCGTTTAACGTTTTGGTAAAAGAAATTAGATCATTAGCATTAAATCTGGAGTTAAATTAATGAGTAAAGAACTAACAAATTTATTTTCAAAAAAAGTTAATAAACAAGACTTTTCTAAAATTAAAATTTCATTAGCAAGTCCAGAAAAAATAAGATCCTGGTCATTTGGTGAAATAAAGAAACCAGAGACTATTAATTATAGAACTTTCAAACCTGAAAAAGATGGTCTTTTCTGTGCAAGAATTTTTGGACCAGTTAAAGATTACGAATGTTTATGTGGAAAATACAAAGGAATGAAATTCAGAGGTATTATTTGTGAAAAATGTGGAACTGAAATTACTAAATCCAATGTTCGAAGAGAAAGAATGGGACATATTGAATTATCTACTCCTGTGTCACACATTTGGTTTTTGAAATCTTTACCAAGTCGAATAGCATTATCACTAGATTTAAAATTAAAAGATTTAGAAAAAGTTTTATACTATGAAAACTTTATTGTCATTGAACCCGGTCTTACAAAATTAGAAAAAAATCAGATTATTTCAGAAGAAGAGTTTTTGAAAGCACAAGATGAATACGGCGAAGACCAATTCTCTGCTGGTATTGGTGCTGCAGCGATTAGAGAATGCTTGGCTAATATTGATGTTGAGGCAGAGAGAGATAAATTAAGAGAAGATATAAAAACAATTAATTCAAAAGTTGTTTTAGAAAAAACTATAAAAAGATTAAAGCTAATAGAATCTTTTGCAGATTCAGGGAATAAACCAGAGTGGATGGTACTTACAACATTGCCAGTAATTCCACCAGAGCTAAGACCTTTAGTTCCTTTAGATGGTGGTAGATTTGCAACATCAGATCTAAACGATCTGTACAGAAGAGTTATAAATAGAAATAACCGATTAGGAAGACTGATGGACCTTAGAGCTCCTGATATTATTGTAAGAAATGAAAAAAGAATGCTTCAAGAGTCAGTGGATGCATTATTTGACAATGGTAGAAGAGGAAGAGTGATTACTGGAACAGGCAAAAGACCATTAAAGTCTTTAGCTGAAATGTTAAAAGGTAAACAAGGAAGATTTAGACAAAACTTACTTGGTAAACGAGTAGATTACTCTGGAAGATCAGTAATTGTTGCCGGACCTGAATTAAAACTTCATCAATGTGGTTTACCAAAGAAAATGGCTTTAGAGTTATTTAAACCTTTTGTTTATGCAAGATTAGATAAATTAGGTTACGCTACAACAATTAAACAAGCAAAAAAAATTGTTGAAAAAGAAAAGCAAGAAGTTTGGGATATTTTAGATCATGTAATTAGACAACATCCAATTTTATTAAATAGAGCTCCAACACTTCACAGACTAGGTGTTCAAGCTTTTGAACCTATTCTAACTGAAGGTAAAGCAATTCAATTACACCCATTAGTTTGTGCTGCATTTAACGCTGACTTTGATGGTGACCAAATGGCAGTACACGTACCTTTGAGTATTGAAGCGCAACTTGAGGCAAGGGTGTTAATGATGTCAACGAATAATATTTTACATCCTGCCAACGGAAAACCGATCATTGTTCCTTCGCAAGATATGGTATTAGGAATTTATTATTTATCACAAGAGCCACTTGGTAAAAAAGAAGACAAGCCTCAAGGATACTTTTTAAATACTGACCAAATTATGCTTGCGTTAGAAAGTGGTGATATCAATATTCATACCAAAATAGTCTCAAGATTTGAAACCAAAGATGAAGATGGAAATCAAAAGTTTTTAAAATACACAAGTACTGCTGGAAGATTTTTATTGGCAAACGTATTACCCAAAAACAAAAGTATTAAATTTGATTTAGTAAATAGAGTACTTGCAAAAAAACAAATATCAGAAGTTATAGATGTTGTATTTAGATTCTGTGGTCAAAAAGAAACAGTTATTTTCTGTGATAAAATCATGGCACTTGGTTTTAAAAATGCGTTTAAAGCAGGTATTTCATTTGGAAAAGATGATCTAATCATTCCAGAAAGTAAAGAGACAATTATTTCTGAAGCAAAAAAAATGGTTGAAGAATACGAAAACCAATATGCTGAAGGATTAATAACAAGAGGTGAAAAATACAATAAAGTTATCGATCAATGGTCTAAGTGTACTGACAAAATTGCATCTGAAATGATGGAAATTATCTCAAGTCCTCAACAAGATAAAGACGGAAGAGTAAAATCAAATTCAGTATTTATGATGGCAGATTCTGGTGCGAGAGGATCACCTGCTCAAATGAAACAGTTAGCTGGTATGAGGGGTTTAATGGCAAAACCTTCAGGTGAAATTATTGAAACTCCAATTATTTCAAACTTTAAAGAGGGTTTAACTATTTTAGAGTATTTCACATCAACACACGGAGCACGTAAAGGTCTTGCTGATACCGCCTTGAAGACTGCAAACTCTGGGTATTTAACTAGAAGACTGTGCGATGTATCTCAGGATGTTATTATTAATGAAAAAGATTGCGGTTCCAAAAAATCAATAACAATTTCTGAAATTATTGAAGGTGGAAACGTTGTTGTAAGCTTATCTGAAAGAGCATTAGGTAGAAATGCTGCAGAAGATATTAAAAACGCTCTTACGGGTGAAGTTATCGTTAAAAAAAATCAAATGATTGATGAATTTAAGTGTGAAGATATTGAAGCTGCTGGAGTTAAAAGTTGTAATGTTTATTCAGTAATGACCTGTGAAAGTAATCAAGGAGTTTGTTCAAAGTGTTATGGTAGAGATTTAGCCAGAGGTATTCCGGTATCTATAGGAGAGTGCGTTGGAATGATTGCAGCACAATCAATTGGAGAGCCTGGTACTCAGTTAACAATGAGAACTTTCCACGTTGGTGGAACTGCGCAAATTAAAGACGATTCATCTATAACAGCACCAGATGTTGGAACATTAAAAATATCTAATAAAAACTTAGTTGAAGACTCAAGTAAAAACTTAATCATCATGGGAAGAAACATCGAATTAACCCTTGAAAAAGATGGTGTAGTTTTCGCGTCGTTTAAAGTTCCGTATGGTTCAAAGTTGTATGTTAAGCCAGATGAACAAGTTAAAAAAGGACAAAAAATTTGCGACTGGGATCCATATACAGTACCGGTTATTGCTGAGACATCTGGAATTGCAAATTATGTTGATCTAGTTGATGCAGTATCTATTGCAGACAAGACTGATGAAGCAACAGGTATTTCATCTAAAATAGTTTTAGATTGGAGATCTCAGTCTAAAAATTTAGATTTAAAACCTAGAATTACTTTGAGAGATAGCAAAGACAAAGTGGTTTTAAAAGCAGATGGAAATGAAGCTAGATATTATTTATCTCCTGAAACGATTTTATCAGTGGCAGATGGAGATAAAGTGAACGCAGGAGATGTGTTAGCAAGATTGCCAAAAGCAACTTCAAAAACTAAAGATATTACCGGAGGCTTACCAAGAGTTGCCGAATTATTTGAAGCTAGAAAACCAAAAGATGGTGCGATAATTGCTGAAAATGATGGTGAAATTATTTTTGGAAAAGAAATTAGAGGTAAGCAAAAAATTACTATTAAAGGAAAAGATGGAATAGAGTCTAATTATTTGATCCCTAAAGGAAAGCAAATCAATTACAATCCTGGTGAAAAAATTACAAAAGGTGAATATTTGTTAGACGGAAGTCCAGCACCACATGATATTTTAAGAATATTAGGAATAGAAGCGCTAACAGATTACTTTGTTAACGAAGTTCAAGATGTTTATCGATTACAAGGTGTTGTGATTAACGATAAGCATATCGAGGTTATTTTAAGACAAATGTTAAGAAAATTAGAAGTTAAAGATCCTGGGGAGAGTAGTTTATTAGCAGGTGAGGTGATGGATAAAATAGATGCTAAACATTTAAACGCTAAATTAAAAGAAGAAGGTAAAAAACAAATAGAATTTGATCCTGTAATGCTTGGTATTACAAAAGCTTCATTACAAACTAAATCATTTATATCTGCAGCTTCCTTCCAAGAAACTACTCGTGTATTAACTGATGCTTCAATTAAAGGAAAAGCTGATGATTTAATGGGATTAAAAGAAAACGTGATTGTAGGTCGATTAATTCCAGCAGGTAGCGGAAAAAGCAGACAAAAATACAATAAAATTGCCAAGGACAAAGACATTGAGCTTCAAAATAAGATGGCTGCTGAAGCAATTACCTCTGAGACTGAAGAACAGCCAGCAGAGGTCTAATAGCCTTTAAAATTAACGATTTTTTTACATTAAATCACACACGCAATTGTTGACGTTCTTAAAATAATCAGTATTAATAGCGCACTTTTTAAGGTAGCACGTAAAGCTACGTTGGCTTTAAACTACTACCAACTGCTTACCAAATTGTTTCCTTAAAAAGAATATTATTATGCCAACTATAAACCAGTTGTTAAAAAAGAAACGTGTAAAGCAAGTGATTAGGAATAAAGTTCCTGCATTGCAAGCATGCGCTTTAAAACGTGGCGTTTGCACAAGAGTGTATACAACAACTCCAAAAAAACCAAATTCAGCTTTAAGAAAAGTTGCAAGGGTAAGATTGTCAAATGGATTTGAAGTTACTGCATACATCCCAGGCGAAGGTCATAATTTGCAAGAACACTCAGTTGTCATGATCAGAGGTGGAAGAGTAAAAGATTTACCAGGTGTTAGATACCACGTTGTAAGAGGTTTGTTAGATACTCAAGGTGTTGCTAATAGAAAACAACAAAGATCTAAGTACGGAGCGAAGAGGCCTAAATAATGTCAAGACGTAGAAGACAAGCGAAAAGACAAATTGTAGATGATCCAATTTACGGATTAAAATCAGTTTCAAAATTTATAAATGCATTAATGATTGGTGGAAAAAAAACCACTGCAGAAAAAATTTTTTATAATTCATTTAGTTTAATTAAAGAAAAAGCAAAAGAAGATCCTGTTAAAATTTTTAATGAGGCTATTAAAAATGTAAAACCAAATTTAGAAGTTAAATCAAGAAGAGTTGGTGGTGCTACTTATCAAGTGCCCGTTGAGGTAAAAGCTGATCGTGGCCAAGCATTAGCGATTAGATGGTTACTAGATGCTGCAAAAAAAAGAGGTGACAAAACAATGCAAGAAAGATTGATGAAAGAATTTCTTGATGCATCAACAAATAAAGGATCGGCAATCAAAAAAAGAGAGGACACACATAAAATGGCAGAGTCGAATAAAGCTTTTGCTCATTTTAGATGGTAGAAAATTATGAGTAAAGTTTACGCTAAAGATAAATACAGAAACATTGGTATCATGGCACATATTGATGCTGGAAAAACTACAACAACTGAAAGGGTTTTGTATTACACAGGTAAGTCTCATAAAATTGGTGAAGTGCATGATGGTGCAGCAACAATGGATTGGATGGAGCAAGAACAGGAAAGAGGAATAACAATTACCTCAGCTGCAACAACCTGTTTTTGGAAAGATCACAGAATTAATATTATCGATACCCCAGGCCACGTAGATTTTACTATTGAAGTTGAAAGATCTTTAAAAGTATTAGACGGAGCTGTTGCTGTATTTGATGGCGTTGCAGGTGTTGAGCCACAATCAGAAACTGTATGGAGACAAGCAGATAAGTACAAAGTTCCAAGAATGTGCTTTGTAAATAAACTAGACAGAACTGGTGCTGATTTCTACCGATGTGTAGACATGATTAAAGAAAGATTAGGTGCAACTCCTTTAGTTTTACAAATTCCAATTGGTGCTGAAGCTGATCTACAAGGTGTTGTGGATTTAGTTAAAATGAAGGGTCTGGTATGGGAAGCGGAAGATCTTGGAGCAAAGTTTAATGAAGTTGATATTCCAGCTGACTTAAAAGAAAAAGCTGAAAAATATAGACAAGATCTTGTTGAAACGGCAGTTGAGCAAGATGAAAAATTAATGGAAGCTTACTTAGAAGGGAAAGAAATTAGCGAAGAAGACTTAAAAAAATGCATTAGGAAAGGTACATTAAATTTTAGTTTTGTACCTGTATTAACTGGTTCTGCATTTAAAAACAAAGGTGTACAACCTTTATTAGATGCAGTAGTTGATTTTCTTCCAAGTCCTTTAGATCTTTATGAAATAAAAGGAACAAAACCTGGTTCAGATGAGGAATTAGTTAGAAAATTTGATGATAGCGAACCTTTTTCAGCGCTAGCATTCAAGGTTGCTAATGATCCTTTTGTTGGAACAATTACATTTATTAGAATTTACTCTGGAAAATTAGTTTCTGGAACTGGAGTGTTAAATTCATCTGCAGATAAAGAAGAGAGAATTGGAAGAATGCTTTTGATGCATGCTAACGATAGAGAAGATATTAAAGAAGCAAGCACAGGAGATATTGTTGCTTTGGCAGGTTTGAAACATACAATTACTGGGCATACCCTTTGTGTTAAAAACAATCCGATTGTTTTAGAGCCAATGGAGTTTCCTGACCCGGTTATTGAGATTGCTGTTGAACCAAAAACAAAAGGTGACCAGGAAAAAATGGGTGAAGCTTTACAGAGACTAGCAAAAGAAGATCCGTCTTTCAGAGTGTCATCAGACACTGAGTCTGGTCAAACCATTATTAAAGGTATGGGCGAACTTCATTTAGATATTATTGTAGATAGAATGAAAAGAGAATTTAAAGTAGATGCAAATATTGGTGCACCACAAGTTGCTTATAGAGAAACAATCGAAAGGTCAGCTGAAGTTGATTATACACACAAAAAACAGTCTGGTGGTTCTGGACAGTTTGCAAGAGTAAAATTAATTGTAGAACCACAAGAGCCAGGCAAGGGTAGAGAAGTTGAAAGTTTAATTAAAGGTGGCGCGATACCTAAAGAATTCATTCCTGGTGTTGAAAAAGGAATTGAAGGTGTGGCAGACTCTGGAATTTTAGCAGGCTTTCCTGTTATTGATTATAAAGTTCAAATTATTGATGGGTTACACCATGATGTTGACTCTAGTGTCTTAGCTTTTGAAATAGCTTCAAGAGCTTGTTTCAAAGAAGCATGTCAAAAAGGTGGTCTAAAGCTTTTAGAGCCAATTATGAAAGTTGAAGTAGTAACCCCTGAAGATTACATGGGTGATGTTATTGGTGATTTAAATAGTAGACGTGGTCAAGTTGGATCAACTGACAAAAGAGGAAATGCAACAGTGATTAATGCAAATGTTCCTTTGGCTAATATGTTTGGTTATGTAAATAACTTAAGATCAATGTCTCAAGGAAGAGCCCAATACACTATGCAATTTTCTCATTATGAAAAAGTTCCTCAAAATGTTCAGGACGAAGTAACAAAGAAACTGGCAGGATAATAACAAATGGATCAACAACATATCAGAATTAGACTGCAAGCTTACGATCACAAAATATTAGATCAATCGACTGAAGAGATTGTAAATACTGCTAAAAGAACTGGAGCTCAAATTAAAGGACCTATTCCACTTCCAACAAAAAAAGAAATTTACACTGTATTGAGATCACCTCATATTGATAAGAAGAGTAGAGAGCAATTTGAGACAAGAACTCATAAGAGACTAATTGATATTATGGAACCAACACCAGCTACAATCGAAGCTTTAATGAAGTTAGATTTAGCAGCAGGTGTAGATGTGGAGATTAAAATTTAGTTATGGCCATTGGATTAGTAGGAAAAAAATTAGGAATGACACAAAGATTCTTTGAAAATGGAGAGTCTCTGCCAGTGACTGTATTAAAAATTGAAAAAGCGAAAGTTGTTGATGTAATTAATAAAGAAAAAAGAGGCTATTCAGCTGTTCTAGTTGGGTACGGACATATAAAAAATTCAAAACTTACAAAACAAATGAAAGGCTTTTTTGCAAAAAAATCACAGGAGCCCAAAAAAATTCTTAAAGAATTTAGATTAGAAAACACTGAAGAGTTAAAACCAGGAACTGAAATTAATTTAGACGTTTTAAAAGATAAAAAATATGTAGACGTAAGAGCAAAAACTATCGGTAAAGGTTTCGCTGGATCAATGAAAAGGCATAATTTTGGCGGTATGAGAGCAACTCACGGGGTATCAATTTCTCATAGAGCACACGGTTCAACTGGTCAGTGCCAAGATCCTGGTAAAGTGTTTAAAGGTAAAAAAATGGCTGGGCACATGGGGGCTAAATACAGAACTACGTTAGGCTTGGAGGTAGTTGAGGCAGATTTAGAAAATAATTTACTGTATCTAAAAGGAGCAGTTCCAGGAAGCAAAAATAGTTACGTTGAAATTCAAGAGGCAATCAAGAATAAAAACAAATCATCAATCAAAGAAAGAGTTGAAAAATACAAAGCTTCATTAGCAGAAATGCAATCTACAAAGAAAGATAAAAAGAAAAAAGATAAAAAAACTGAAACTCCCGCAACTGAAAAAAGTGAAGGTGTAGAGGCTGAGAAAAAGTAATGAAAATTAATGAAATAAGTATTGATGGTAAAAATGTTGGTTCTTTAGAAGCTTCGGATAAAGTTTTTAAAGTTAAACCAAGGAAAGATATTATTCAGCAAGTGATTGACTGGCAACAAAATAGAATGTTTAAAAAAACTGGTCACACTAAGAGCAGAGGTGAAGTTAAAGGTTCAAGAAAAAAAATAGTACAACAAAAAGGATCGGGAGGTGCAAGACATGGTAATATTACTGCACCTATATTTGTAGGTGGTGGTATTGCTCACGGACCAAGACATAGAGGTAATTACGCAGTTAAAAAATTAAATAAAAAAGTTAGAAAATTAGGATTAGTCCATGCTCTATCGGTAAAGGCGAAGTCAGATCAAATTGCAATATTTAATGAACCAAAAATGTCAGGTTTAAAAACTAAAAATTTTAAAGATTTTTTAAAAAATATTAAGTCAAAAAGTGCACTATTTATTCACCATAAAGACGCTCCAAAAGAATTTGTTAGAAGTATTAAAAACATTCCAAACTCAAAAAAGTTAGAAGATGTGGGAACGAATGTTTATGATTTAATTAAATATGAAAAAGTTCTTTTCACAAAAGAATCTTTTAAAGCAATTGAAGAAAGATTAAATAAATAATGAAAAACGAAAACGCAGCATTTGATATTATTTTATCTCCAGTCATTACTGAGAAATCTACAAATTTAAATGCATTAAACAAATTAACTTTTAAAGTTGCGAAAGATGCAAATAAATCTTCAATTAAAAAAAGCATTGAGAAACTTTACAAAGTAGAAGTAATCAAAGTGAATACGATTTTATCAAAGCCAAGAGTTAAAATGGTAAGAGGTAAAGTTGGCAGTAAAACAGGATATAAGAAAGCAATTGTCACTTTAAAAGAAGGTCAGACAATTGATATGACAGCAGGAGTTTAATAAATGGCATTAAAAAGTTTTAAACCTTATACAAAATCAACAAGATCAACAATATTGGTTGATAGAAGTGATTTGTGGAAAGGAAAACCTGAAAAAAGTCTAACAAAGTTTAAAAAAAGAGCTGTTGGAAGAAATAACCAAGGTCGTATTACAACGAGACACAAAATGATGGGTCATAAAAAAAGATACCGTTTAATTGATTTTAAAAGATCCAAGAATGATATTCCAGCTGAAGTTAAACGTTTTGAATATGATCCGTTTAGAAGCGCAAATATAATGCTAATAGAATATCAAGACAAAGTTTTAAGTTATGTTTTGGGAGTCGAAGGACTTAAAATTGGAGATAAAGTAGTTTCTGGAGACAAAACAGAGGTTCAAAAAGGAAATTCAATGATGTTAAAAAATATCCCAGCAGGCACATCAGTTCATAATATAGAATTAACTCCTGGAAAGGGTGGAATATTGGCAAGATCCGCAGGATCTTCGGCAACAGTTATGGGTCAGGATGATGATTATACTCTAATCAAACTTGGATCCGGCGAAACAAGAAAAATTTTATCAAAGTGTAAAGCGACAATCGGGCAAGTTTCTAACGTAGATAATAAAAACAAAAAAATTGGTAAAGCAGGAAGAAATAGATGGTTAGGTAAAAGACCTACTGTAAGAGGTGTAGTTATGAACCCTGTAGATCACCCACATGGTGGTGGTGAAGGTAAAACATCAGGTGGAAGAAACCCAGTCACTCCTTGGGGACAAGGAACTAGAGGATTAAAAACAAGAAATAATAAAAAAACAGATCAATTTATTATTTCTAGAAAGAAAAAGAGAAGATAATTTATGGCTAGATCAGTTTGGAAAGGACCATTCGTTCACCCAAGTCTATTAAAGAAAGTAGAAAAAGGTGGTGATGCTTTAAAAAGACCAATTAAGACATGGTCACGTAGTTCTACTATTGTCCCTGAATTTGTTGGTTTAAAATTTGAAATACATAACGGAAAAAAATTTATCCCAATTACTATTTCCGATGAAATGGTTGGTCATAAATTAGGTGAGTTTGCTCCTACTAGACAATTCTTAGGACATACTCCAGCTGATAAAAAAGCAGGCGCGGCTGCTGCACCAAAAAAGGATGCTAAATAATGCCTAAAAACACAAAGCCTACAAAAGACTTATCTACTGTAAAAGCGGTCTACAGAAATTTAAGATCAAGCCCTAGGAAAATTAATGACATTTTAAGATCCATAAGAGGAAAAAAAGCTGATATCGCTTTAAGAAATTTACAATTTTCAGAAAAAAGAGTTTCAAAAGAAATTTCAAAAACAATCAAATCAGCAGTGGCAAATGCTGAAAATAACAATCAATTAGATATTGATAATTTATTTATTAAAGAAGCTTATGTTGGAAAAGGAATGGTAATGAAGAGATATAGACCTAGAGCAAGAGGAAGAGCTGGTGAAATTAAAAAACCATTTTCTAACCTAACAATTATTGTAAGTGAAAAAAAAGAAACTGAAGGAAAAAGAGCTTAATTATGGGACAAAAAGTTAATCCAATTGGAATTAGGTTAAAAATTAACAGAACTTGGGATTCTGTGTGGTTTGCTAAAAAGCAAAATTATGGGACGTATTTAATAGAAGATTTTAAAATCAGAAAATACATTAATAAAACAATTAAAAATTCTGGTGTTTCTAAAATTTTAATAGAAAGACCTTCAAAAAAATGTGTTGTAACAATCTATACATCAAGACCAGGTTTTGTAATTGGAAAAAAAGGCTCTGATATTGAAAAGATAAAAAATAATATATCAAAAATTACTAATGATGAAGTAAGTGTAAATATTAAAGAAATTAGAAAACCTGAACTTGATTCATACTTAGTTGCTGAAAATATTGCTCAACAATTAGAGAAAAGAGTTGCTTATAGAAAAGCAATGAAAAGAGCTATGTCTTCAGCTTTAAGACTTGGGGCAAAAGGAATTAAAGTTACTGTAAGTGGTCGTTTAGGTGGAAATGAAATTGCAAGAACTGAATGGTTAAGAGAAGGCAGTATACCGCTTCATACATTAAGAGCAGACGTAGATTATGCCGAAGCTGAAGCTTCTACTACTTATGGAATTATAGGTGTAAAAGTTTGGATATACAAAGGTGTTGTTTTCCAAAAAGATTTACAAAAGAAAATTGAAGCTGAAAAAAAAGAGGAAGCTAATTAATGTTACAACCATCAAGAACAAAATTTAGAAAAGCACACAAGGGTAGAATTAAAGGAAAAGCTACAAGAGGTGCAGCTTTGAATTTCGGGTCACATGGCCTACAGGCTCTAGAACCTGAAAGAGTAACTTCTAGACAAATAGAGGCAGCCAGAGTTGCTTTAACAAGACACATGCAAAGAAAAGGACGTGTTTGGTTGAGAATTTTTCCTAATATTCCTGTTTCAAAAAAACCAATAGAAGTTAGGATGGGTAAAGGAAAAGGTTCACCTGAATATTGGGTGTATAGAGTAAAACCTGGTCGAGTAATTTTCGAAATAGATGGAGTTAGTGATACGGTAGCAAAAGAATCTTTTGATAGAGCAGCTTCTAAACTGCCCATCAAAACAAAAATTATCAAAAGGAATTTAAATTTATAGAAATGAAAACCTCAGAAATTAAAAAATTAACAGTGGCTCAACTTCAAAAGGAGTTAACGAATTTTAAAAAGGAGCAATTCAATTTAAGATTTCAAAAAGTTAATTCTCAAATTCAAAATACTGCTAGAGTTAGAACTGTAAGAAGATCTATTGCAAAAATTTTAACTTTTCTAAACCAAAAGAAGAAAGATAACTAATGCCAAAAAGAGTTTTAACAGGAAAAATTGTAAGCGCTAAAAATCAAAATACCGTAGTAATCCAGGTAGAAAGAAAATTTAGACACCCAGTATTAAAGAAAGTTTTAAAAAGATCTAAAAAATATCATGCCCATTATGATACAGGTGAATTTAAAGTTGGAGATGAAATTAAAATTATTGAGTCTAAACCAATTTCTAAATTAAAAAAATGGAGAGTTTTGGAGAATTAATATGATTCAAGTTCAAACAGAAATGGAAGTTGCTGATAATACTGGTGCAAAAAGGATTGAATGCATCAAAGTTCTTGGTGGCTCTAAAAGAAGATACGCTAGTATTGGTGACATCGTGGTAGTTAGTATCAAAGATGCTATGCCAAAAGGGAAAGTGAAAAAAGGCGATGTTCACAAAGCTGTGATCGTAAGAACAAAAAAACAAATTCAAAGAAATGACGGTTCGGCTATTAAATTTGACAAAAATGCTGCTGTATTAATAGCTGCAAATGGAGAACCTATCGGGACAAGAATATTTGGCCCTGTAACTAGAGAATTAAGAGATAAAAAACATATGAAAATTATATCTCTGGCACCAGAGGTTTTATAAGAATGAAAACAAAACTTAAAAAAGGACAAACAGTTCAATTAATTACAGGTGCTGACAAAGGTAAGTCAGGTGAAATAATTAAGCTGTTTCCAAAAAATTATAGCGCTCTTGTAAAGGGAGTTAATGTAAAGAAAAAACATCAAAAACCAACCAAAGAACAAAAAGGTGGAATAGTTAGCATTGAAAAACCTGTTCATTTATCAAATTTGAAAATTATTGATGGTAAAAAAAGCCAAGAGAAATCAAAAAAACAAGACACAAAAAAAACTGAAACAAAAGCAAAAAAAAATGAAACAAAAACAAAAAAAACTGCAGTGAAAAAAAAGGTAGCAAAATAAAATGGAACCAAGATTAAAATCTATCTACAAATCAGAAATTCTTCCTCAATTAAAAGATAGCCTGGGAGTAAAAAATGTTATGCAAGTTCCAAGACTTGAAAAGATTGTAATTAATATGGGTCTTGGTTTAGATGCGAATGATAACAAGGTTTTAAAAACAATTGAAACTGACCTTGCTAACATAGCAGGGCAAAAACCTGTTGTAACGAAATCAAAAAAAGCAATCTCTAACTTTAAAACAAGGGCAAAGATACCTTTGGGATTAAAGGTGACTTTAAGAAAAAATAATATGTACTTTTTCCTCGATAGATTGATTAATATTGCTTTACCAAGAATTAAAGATTTTAGAGGATTAAACCCAAAAAGTTTTGATGATAATGCAAATTATAGCTTTGGTGTTAAAGAGCATGTAATCTTCCCTGAAGTAAATTTTGATAAAGTCGACAAAGTTAGAGGAATGGACATTACAGTAGTAACCTCAACAACTGATAAAAACCAAGCAAAAGCATTATTAGATAAATTTAATTTTCCATTTGTAAAGAAAGGAGCTAACTAATGGCAAAAGTATCAGCTGTAGAAAAAAATAAAAAAAGAATAAAGTTAGCAAAGAAATATGAAGCTAAGAGAAAGAAGTTAAAAAAAATAGTTATGGATAAGAAAGTAAATTTAAACGAAAGATTTGAAGCAGCATTGAAGCTTGCAAAGTTACCAAAGAATTCTGCAAAAAATAGAATAAGAAATAGATGTGAAATAACAGGTAGACCACATGGTTATTACCGTAAACTTAAAATGTCTAGAATAGCCCTTCGAGAACTTGCTTCTATGGGTAAAATTCCAGGCATGACAAAATCAAGTTGGTAGGAGATAGATTATGACAATAAGCGATCCAGTAGGAGATATGTTTGCAAGAATTAGAAATGCACAACAGAGAAGCCATCCACATGTAATGGTTCCATCTTCTAAATTTAAAAAATTTGTTTTGGATGCGATGGAAAGAGAAGGATTTATTGTAGGCTATGAAACAGTTAAGAATGAGGATACTTCATATGATCATTTAAAGGTTAATTTAAAATATGTTCATGGTAACCCAGTAATTAATGAAATTAGTAGAGTCTCTAAACCTGGAAGAAGAATTTATACAAGATTTGATAGTTTGCCCAGAGTTCAAAACGGTCTGGGTGTTGCAATTATTTCTACATCTTATGGAATTTTAACTGACAATGAAGCTAGAGAAAAAAAAGTTGGAGGAGAAATAATCTGTAATATTTCTTAATAATATGTCTAAAATAGGAAAAAAACATATACCAGTTCCAAGTGATGTAAAAGTTCAAATTGACGGTAATAAGATTAATTTAGAGGGACCAAAAGGTAAGAAGTCTCTTGATATTAATATTGAGCTTTTAAATATTACTTTTGAAGAAGGTAAAATCATTGTTGCTCCAAAAGATCCAAAAAAACAAAATAAAATTATTTGGGGTTTGCAAAGAAGTTTGATTAATAACGCGGTTATTGGAGTTGGAAAAGGTTATGAAGAGACTTTAAAATTAAATGGCGTAGGTTTTAGAGCAAATTTAAAAGGTAAACAATTACAGCTTCAACTAGGATTTAGCCATGACATTATGTACGATATACCTGAGGGAATTTCCTTAAAAGTTGATAAACAAACTACGATTATTATCAGTGGTGTAGATAAAGAATTGGTTGGAAAAACTGTTGCTGATATTAAATTTTATAAACCTGTAGAACCTTATAAGCAAAAAGGAATAACTTCAGAGGGGCAATTTATTTTGAAAAAAGAAGGTAAAAAGAAATAATGATAAGCAAAAGTAACAAACGAAAAAATAGAGTAAGATTTAAAATTAAAAAAGTAAACAAAGATAAGCCACGTCTTACTGTTTTTAGATCTGCAAAAAATATTTACGCTCAAGTTATAGATGATAATAAAAGAGTAACTCTAGCAAGCGCTTCTTCAGTAGAAAAAAATATTGAAAAAAAACCTAAAAAGGATCTTTCTGAGATAGTAGGAAAGTTAATTGCTGAGAGGTGTTTGGAAAAAGGATGTAAAGAAGTTTATTTCGACAGAGGTAAATACAAGTATCATGGTAGAGTCAAACAACTGGCAGAAAGTGCAAAAACTGGAGGATTAAAATTTTAAAGTATGAGTCAAACAAGTGAATTTAAAGAAAAATTAGTTGCAATTAATAGAATTACAAAAGTTGTAAAAGGCGGAAGAAGATTTGGATTTGCAGCGCTTGTGGTAACTGGAAATCAAAAAGGACAGGTAGGATTTGGTCAAGGTAAAGCCAAACAAGTTCCAGACGCAATAAAAAAAGCTTCTGAAGCTGCAAGAAAATCTTTAGTAAAAGTTGCGTTAAGAGAAGGAAGAACACTTCATCACGATGTAAGAGGAAGAAATGGCGCAGGTAAAGTTTTATTAAGAAGCGCACCAGCTGGTACAGGAATCATTGCGGGTGGTCCTGTTCGTGCAATTTGCGAGATGTCAGGAATTCAAGATGTGGTTGGAAAATCTATTGGATCTTCTAATCCTTACAACTTAGTTAGAGCTTCTTTTGATGCATTAACTAAGCAAAAATCACCCAAAGAAATATCTTTAATTAGAGGTAAAAAAATTAAGGAAATAGTTTCAAGGAGATAAAGGATGCAACTTAATACTTTAAACAAAAAAATTCATAAAGCTAAAAAAAGAGTTGGAAGAGGTATTGGTTCTGGTCTAGGGAAAACATCAGGAAGAGGTGTAAAAGGTCAAAAATCAAGATCTGGAGTTGCGATCAAAGCTTATGAGGGTGGACAAATGCCCTTGTACAGAAGATTACCGAAAAGAGGTTTTAACTCTCTTTATAAAAAAGAAAAAAATATTGCTATAAATTTAGATAAAATTTCTAAATTAATAGAATCTAAAAAATTAGACTCATCAAAATCTATTGATTTAAGAAAATTTTTATTAAGCTCAAAAGCTCCTAAAAAGTTGAAAGTAAAAGTTCTGGGTACTGGAGATTTAAAAGTAAAAGTAAGCATTCTCGCTGATCAATTTAGTAAATCCGCACAAGCTAAAATTGAAAAAGCTGGCGGATCTATAGAATTAGTAAAATAATACAAATGTCTGGTTTTGCTCAAAATGCAGAAAGTGGCTTAGGGGCCTTTTCAAAAGCTGACGATTTAAAAAAAAGAATATTATATACTTTATTAATTCTTATAATTTATCGATTTGGGACTTATGTCCCTTTACCTGGTATTGATCCAACATCGTTAAAAGAAATTGTAGGCGGCAATCAGAGAAGCCTTCTTGGTATGTTCAATGTATTTGCAGGTGGTGCTGTACAAAGAATGGCAATATTTGCGCTCGGTATTATGCCATATATTTCAGCATCAATTATAATTCAATTGCTTACTGGAGTAACAGAGTACTTTAAAAATTTAAAGGCTCAAGGTGAAGTTGGAAGACAAAAAATTACTCAATATACAAGATATGGAACTGTGATTTTAGCTTTAATACAAGGTTATGGAGTTGCGATTAGCTTAGAAAATTCTCAAGGCATTGTACAAGACCCTGGACTTTATTTTAGATTCGTAACTACCGTTACACTATTAACTGGAACAGTATTTTTAATGTGGCTGGGTGAACAAATTACGGCTAGAGGTATAGGAAATGGAATTTCGTTAATAATCTTCTCTGGAATAGTTGCAGAGATCCCTGGTGCTCTTGCTTCTACTTTTGAATTAGGAAGAACTGGAGCAATATCTAGTGGAATAATAATTTTAATTTTATTGCTTTTATTAATAGCGATCTATTTTATTGTTTTTGTTGAAAGAGCTCAAAGAAGAGTTTTGATTCAATATCCAAAAAGACAGCAAGGTAATAAAATGTATGGTGGTGAATCTTCATATTTACCGTTAAAAGTAAATACTGCTGGAGTAATACCTGCAATTTTTGCATCAGCATTATTATTATTACCAATAACTCTTTCTAATTTTTCATCATCTTCAGAAAATTCTATTTTAATCTCAATAACTTCAATGCTGGGTCAAGGAAAACCTCTTTACATGATATTTTTTGCAGCTGGTATAGTTTTCTTTTCATTTTTTTATACATCAATTGTTTTTAATCCAACTGAAACAGCAGATAATTTAAAAAAATATGGTGGATTTGTTCCTGGTATTAGACCAGGTGAGCGTACAGCTTTATTTATTGAAAATCTTTTAACTAAATTAACAGTTATTGGGTCTGCCTATTTGGTGATTATATGTTTATTACCTGAAGTTTTGATAGCAAACTATCCTGTGCCATTTTATTTAGGTGGAACATCATTATTAATCGTTGTTGTAGTTGGCATGGATACAATCACGCAAATACAAACAAGATTAATGAGTGTTCAATATGAATCATTAATTAAAAAAACTAAATTTAATAGATAAAATATGAACTTAATATTATTTGGACCACCAGGCGCTGGCAAAGGAACTCAATCTTCTTTTTTAGTCGAGAGTGAAAAAATGTTTCAACTATCAACAGGAGACCTTTTAAGAGCAGAACTAAAAAGTGGCTCAGATTTATCAAAACAATTGAAAGAAATCATGGATGCTGGAAAATTAGTCTCAGACGATATAATCAATAATTTAATAGAGAAAAAAATTTCAGACCCGAGTGTAAAAAATAATATAATTTTTGACGGTTTTCCTAGAAACTTAGAACAGGCAAAGTCACTAGATGATATGCTTGACAAGTATAATCAAAAAATATCAGCAATTATAAATCTAAAAGTAGATTATTCTGTACTTGTGAAAAGAATTTCTGGCAGGGTTTCATGTTCAATTTGCAAAAAACCATTTAATGAATTTTTCGACCCGCCTGTAGAACCAAATAACTGTTCAAATAACAAATGTGATTCTAGAGAATTAATTAAAAGATCTGATGATAATGAAAATACTGTGACAAATCGTTTAAAAACTTATGATGACCAAACGCTACCTATACTTGATTATTACAGAAAAAAAGGAATCGTGAAGGATGTAGATGCTATGAAAGCAATTAATGAAGTTACAGAAGAAATAAAGTCTATTATCAGTAACTTATAACGTTGACTTTAATAGTTCGATTACTATAATCCAGCGATTTTAAAAATAAGGCAATCTAAACTATGGCTCGTATATCAGGTGTAAACCTACCGTTAAATAAACAAGTGTATATCGCTTTACAGTATATTTATGGGATTGGTGATCACTATGCAGATAAGATTTGCAAAGAGTTAAATATTGAAAAATCAAAACGAGTAAATAGTTTAACTGATGACGAAGTTTTAAAAATTAGAGAACTTATTGACGAAAAATTTACTGTCGAAGGTGATTTAAGAAGAGAGATTTCATTAAATATAAAAAGATTAAGAGACCTGGGTACTTATAGAGGTACAAGGCATAGAAAAAAACTTCCTGTAAGAGGACAAAGAACATCATCTAACGCAAGAACAAGAAAAGGAAAAGCAATTGCAATCGCAGGTAAAAAATTAACAATGGCTAAAAAATAATGAGTAAAGAAGAAGTTAAAAAGAAAAGTAAATTTAAAGGTAAGAAAAAAGAAAAAAAAGTTGTAACGTCAGGTAAAGCTTTCGTGAATGCTACATTTAATAATACTATTATTTCAATAACAGACAAAAGTGGAAATGTTTTATCTTGGTCATCTGCTGGATCAAAAGGTTTTAAAGGATCAAGAAAATCTACCCCATACGCTGCTCAAGTAGCCGCTGATGCTGCTGCTGCTAAAGCAGCAGAATATGGTTTAAAAACTCTAGACGTTGAAGTCAAAGGTCCTGGATCAGGAAGAGAAACTGCTTTAAGAGCTTTACAAGCTAGAGGTTTTAAAATTGTCTCTATTAAGGATACGAGTCCAATTCCACACAATGGATGCAGACCACCAAAGAAAAGAAGAGTTTAATTAAAAATTAAAAGGAGAATAAATTGATAGAAAAAAATTGGAAAGAATTAGTAAAGCCATCTAAACTAGATGTTCAAACTAATGATGATAAAAGTTATGCAAAGATAACTATTGAGCCTTTAGAAAAAGGCTTTGCCCTTACACTTGGAAATGCTCTTAGAAGAATTCTTCTTTCTTCTATTCAAGGAACAGCAGTAACTGCGATTCAAATTGATGGTGTAGTGCATGAATTTTCTTCTATTAACGGGGTTAGAGAAGACGTTACAGATATTGTTTTAAATATTAAAGCTTTATCATTAAAGCTAAAAAATCCAGGACCAAAAAAACTAATATTAGATGCTCAAGGACCAGGTGAAATTAAAGCTAAAGATTTAAAAGAAAGTGCAGATATTGAAATATTAAATCCAGAACAAGTTATCTGTAACCTTGATGATAATACAAAAATTTATATGGAATTAACAGTTAACACTGGAAAAGGTTATGTATCTGCTGAAAAAAATAGAGAAAAAGATTCTCCATTAGGTCTAATACCAGTAGATTCAGTATACAGTCCAGTTAAAAGAGTTTCTTACAATGTATCAGAAACAAGAGAAGGTTTATCTATTGATTATGATAAACTTACAATGGAAGTTGAAACTAATGGCTCAGTAGAAGCGGAAGATTGTGTAGCTTATGCAGCCAGAATACTTCAAGATCAGCTTGGTATGTTTATAAATTTTGAAGAACCAAAAGAGGTAGTTGCACAACAGACAAAATCTGAGCCAGAATTTAATAAAAATTTATTAAGAAGAGTAGATGAGTTAGAGCTTTCAGTGAGATCTATGAATTGTTTAAAGAACGACAACATTATTTACATTGGAGATTTAGTTCAAAAAACTGAAGGTGAAATGTTAAGAACTCCTAATTTTGGAAGAAAATCTCTAAATGAAATAAAAGAAGTTTTATCTGGAATGTCTTTATATCTAGGTATTGAAATTCCAAATTGGCCACCAGAAAATATAGCCGAATTATCTAAAAAATTAGAGGAAGAATATAAATAGATGAGACATAAAATTGCTCATAGAAAACTTAATAGGACTGCCGAACATAGAAAAGCTCTTATTAAAAACATGCTAAACGCATTAATTAAACATGAGCAAATTGAAACAACTTTACCTAAAGCAAAAGAATTAAAAGTAGCGATAGATAAAATTATTACATTAGGAAAAAAGAATACTCTTGCTTCTAAAAGAATACTTATTTCTAAACTTCAAGACCAAAGTATTGTTAAAAAGATAACTACAACACTTTTAAAGAGATATGAAAAAAGAAATGGCGGTTATTCAAGAGTTGTAAGATCTGGTTACAGATACGGAGACAACGCACCTAAAGCTTTTATTGAACTAGTTGATAAAGATTTTAATGCAAAAGGACAAGATTCTGGTCCATCACAAAAAAAAGTTGAAAACAAAGATCAAGAAAAAACAGAAGTAAAAAAAGATAAAAAATAATGAGCAACTTATTTCTTGTTGCTTTATTTGGAGCAATAGGAAGTTTATCTAGATTTGTTTTAATCCAAGCAACGCCAAAATTAATATATTTAAATTTTCACATAGGTACAATTCTTGTTAACTTAATTGGTTCTTTTTTTATTGGAATTGTAGCTTCACTTTTTGAAAAACAAATTTTAAGTAATGAATTTAGATCAGTAATTGTTTTTGGATTTTTAGGTGGGTTTACAACTTTTTCAGCTTTTACGTACGAAGTGTTTAATTTTTTAAAAACTGGAGATTATTTAAATCTTTTTATTTACTTATTTTTATCAATTATAGTTAGTTTAATTTTATTTTATGTCGGTTATAAATTAATTAAAATTTTGATATGAAAAAACCATTAAAATCTTTTGTTATCAATAAAGATTTTGAAGGTTCTAGAGTAGACAGATTTCTTAAAAAACAATTTCCAAATATTCCTCAATCTTTATTTGAAAAAAATCTTAGAAAAAAAAATATTACAGTAAATAATAAAAAAGTTAAAAATTTATTCAAACTTGAAATAAACGATATTGTAAATATTTTTACTGAACTGAAAATTGAAAATAAAATTAATAAAAAAAAACAAATTTTTAATATTAATGATTACAATGAATTAAAAAAAAATTTTGTCTTTGAGTGTGACGATTATTGTGTGTTAAATAAACCTTATGGATATGCTTCTCAAGATGGCTCAAAAGTTAAACAGAATGTAATAGATATATTGAATTCAACTAAAAAAAATTACTATATAGTTCACAGACTAGATAAAGACACTTCGGGTTTGATGCTCCTAGCTAAAAATAGATTTTACGCTAAAAAATTTTCTGAAATGTTTAAATCAAGAGAGGTGAAAAAAAAATATCTTGTGATTATAAATGGAAAAATTAAAAAAAATAAAGGCGAAATTCATTCAAAAGAAAAGTTAAATGGAAAAGAAATTGAGTCTAAGCTTTATTTTGAGGTAATATCAAAAAAAAATAACTTTTCTTATCTGGAAATTGATTTGATAACTGGAAGAAAACACCAAATAAGAAAGCAATTTTCGGATATTGGCCATCCTATAGTTGGTGATTCAAAGTATGGAGATAAAAAAAATAATACTCAACTATGTTTATTGAGTTATGAAATAGTGTTTGAATATAATAATAAGATCAAAAAATATAAGGCAACTATTCCAGATAATTTCAAAACATGTTTGGAAAAGTTTTTTTAAATTCTGAAATTATTATATCATTTAAATCGTTGATTTCTGAAAAATTTATAAAATCTGTCATGTTAGCAATTCCTCTATCCCTGATGCCACATGGAACAATTCCATTATAGTCTTTCTTATTAACATTTACATTTAGTGAAAAACCATGAAATGCTACCCATTTTTTAACTCTGATACCAATAGCTGCAATTTTTTCAGAATTATTTTTATTTTTAACCCAAATGCCAATGTTATTTGGGTCACTAAAAGATTTGATTTGATAATTATCTAAGATCCTGATTATTACAGTCTCAATATTTCTTACAAAATTTTTAATGTTTTTTTCTGTATTTAAATCAATTGCAAAATATATTACTTTTTGTCCATCACCATGAAACGTCCATTGTCCGCCTCTATTTGTTTTGTAAATTGGAAATTTATTTTTGTTCAATAAATCTTTATCTTTTGCAGAAGTTCCAGCGCTATATAAATTTGGATGTTCTAGAATCCACAGAAGATTATTTGATTCTTTATTTTGTATTTTTTTCACTCGTTCTTCTAATAATTCAATTGCATCCTGATATTCCACAGGTTTTTGGCTTATTTTTATTTCGAGTTTCATAAAAAGATTTGTTAAAAGTATTTATTATTATGTCAAACGAACAAACTATAGAAAAAAAAACATTTGAAGTCACTAAAGAACTTATTGATAATTTAGTTAGTCTGATTAATGAAAAAAGGGTAGTCGAGATCAATAATACTTTACATGCTTTGCACCCTTCAGATGCCGCGGAAGTCTTATCGAATCTTCCAGAAAAAGCTCGCTTCAATTTATTGTTACTTGAAGCGTTAGACTTACGACCTGATACTGTAAAAGAGTTAAACAACACTCTTCAAAAAGATATTCTAAATCAATTGCCTTCGGATAATGTGGCAGAAATTGTTAATCAATTAGAGTCAGATGATGCTTTGCAAATTGTTTCAAATTTAGATGAAGAAAAAAAGATTGATGTATATGAAAAAATTCCATTACAAGACAAAAAACTTTTAGAAGAAGTATTAAAAGCTTATCCCGAAGACTCTGCTGCTAGAATAATGCAAACAGAGTATTGTTCTGTCTCGCCAGAGTGGACAGTTGGGGAAACAATAGATTACCTAAGAGAAACCGATGATTTACCTAAAGAATTTTTACAAATATTTATTGTTGACGATAAAAAACGACCATTAGGCTCAGTTCCCTCATCAAGAGTTTTAAGAAATCCAAGGTCTACAAAGATGAGGGATATTATGGATGAAACTCAAATGCTTATCTATGGAGATTGGGATAAAGAGCAAGTTGGTTACTTATTTGAGCAATATAATTTAATTTCAGCTGGTGTAGTTGATAAAAATAATAAACTTATTGGTATGATTACTGCCGATGATATTTTAACAGTATTAAAAGAAGAAGCCGAAGAAGATGCTTTAAAGTTAGCAGGTGTACAAGATGAAGCTATTACTGACAATGCAGTAAAAATTACGAAAAAAAGATTTGTATGGTTATTAATAAATTTATTTACTGCTGTAATCGCATCATACGTCATTGGTTTATTTGATGGCAATATTCAAAAAGTAGTCGCCTTAGCTGTTTTGATGCCAATCGTGGCATCCATGGGGGGTAATGCTGCAACTCAAACATTAACTGTAACTGTAAGATTAATAGCAACAAAAGAACTTACCGCAGAAAACTTATTTAAAATAATTGGAAAAGAATTTAGCGTAGGTTTTTTAAATGGTATTTTGTTTTCTTTAATTTCAGGTTTATTTGTCTATTTTTGGTTTTACGAAATTAAGCTTTCAATTTTAATTGCTGTTTCAATGGTAATTAATATGGCTTGTGCTGGATTATCTGGAATAGCGATCCCTGTTGTATTAGATAAGTTTAAAATTGATCCTGCAATTGCATCAACAGTTTTTGTTACAACTGTTACCGATGTTGTTGGATTTGTATCTTTTTTAGGTTTAGCTGGGATAATACTTGGTATTTAAATATTATCTATCAACCTCACCTTTCCTATATAGAATGCAACAAATAGTCTTGATTGATTATTAATTTTATCAGTAATTTTGAATGTCTTTAAATTAATATTTTCAATATAATCATACTTAATTTTATTTTTTTTAAAATTTTCTTTTATATCTTTTAAAATATTATTGTATTTACTTTTCTTTTTTTTAATTTTTTTTACAAAATTAATAATTAATGCAGCCTTTTTTTTATTTGCTTTATTAAGTAATTGATTTCTAGATGATAAAGCTAATCCATTACTATCTCTTATAGTTTTGCAGTTAATTATTTTAGTTTTGATTTTATTTAGAAATATAAAATCTTTTATAATTTTTAATTGTTGAAAATCCTTCTCTCCTAAATACATTTTTGAAGAAGGCACAATATCAGCAAGCTTTTCAATAACTTTCAAAACACCTTTAAAATGTCCTTTTCTATATTTGTGTTCCATAATTTTATTTATTTTTGGATATTTTCTTTTTTTTGACTTCCAGGAGTAAATTTCATTAAAAGATGGAATGAATAAGTAGTTTACCTTAAGCTTTTTACAAATACGGATGTCATCATTAATTTTTTTTGGATATTTTTTTAAATCATTCTTATTATTAAATTGTTTTGGATTTAAAAAAATACTCACAACTGTTATCTTGTTTTCTGTGATAGATTTTTTTATTAAATACTCATGTCCTTTGTGTAAAGACCCCATTGTAGGAACAAAACCAGATTTCTTGATATTCTTAAAAAGTAAATTGATTTCTTTGGATTTTTTTATAATTTTCATTTAAAGTTTTAATAATGATTAAACAAGCAATTATACCACTTGCCGGTTTAGGTACAAGGATGCTGCCCTTGACCAAAGCTTTTCCAAAAGAACTTTGGCCGTTAGGGGATAAATCAATTCTTGAAAATATTTTAGATGAATGTTTTGACGCAGGTATCAATGAAGTTATTTTAGTGATTTCAAAAAAAAAAAAATCAATAAAAGATTACTTTAAAAAAGATATTGTTCTTGAAAAAAAAGTTAAAAATAAACCTGAGCTTTTAAAGTCTTTAAAAAATTTAAATAAAATATCTTCAAAAATTAAATTTGTTTACCAGGACAAGCCCAAAGGATTAGGCCATGCTGTTTTGTGTGCAAAAAAATTAATTAAATCAAAGCATTTTTTACTATTACTTCCGGATGACATTATAAATGGTAAGAATTCTTCTAAAGAACTTATTGCCATAAATAAAAAAACAAACTCTTCAGTTATTGCAATAAGAAAAGTGATTAAAAAGGATGTTAAGCGATATGGTATAGTAGGGTTTGATGAATTTAAAAATTTAAAAATTAATAAAATGGTAGAAAAGCCTTCAGTAAAAAACTCACCATCTCAGTTTGCAATTATAGGAAGGTATATTTTGAATAAATCTATTTTTAATTACCTAGGTAAACAAAAAAGTGGTAAATTAGGTGAAATTCAAATTACAGACGCAATGAACGCAATGCTTTTTCATGAAAATTTTTATGGATGCAAATTTAAAGGTAAATATTTAGACTGTGGAACTATAAATGGGTATATAAATTCATTTAAAGAAATAAATAAATAATGAAAATTTGTTTTATAGGTACTGGTTATGTTGGCCTTGTTTCTGGCGTGCTTTTCTCTGATTTTGGTAACAAGGTAATATGTGTAGATAATGACCAAAAAAAAATAGATAATTTAAAAAAAGGAATTATTCCAATTTTTGAACCTGGTCTTGATGAGCTGGTAATAAGAAATTATAAATCAAAAAGATTATCTTTTACAACTGACATAGCTAGAGCAATTAAAGACTCAGATATAATATTCATTGCAGTGGGAACACCTACAGCCAAAGACGGAGTCTCCGCAGATTTAAAAAATGTTTATGCAGTAGCAAATGTTATTTCTAAAAATATAAATAAGTATAAAATAATTATCACAAAATCTACCGTCCCGGTTTGTACTGGAGATGAAGTTGAAAAAATTATTAAAAAAAATAATCCATCTTCAAAATTTGATGTAGTTTCCAATCCAGAGTTTTTACGTGAAGGTGAGGCTATTAGGGACTTTAGATATGCTGATCGAGTTGTCATTGGATCAAATAATTTGTCAAAAACAAAACCAATATTGGAAAAACTTTATGAGCCAATTATTAAAAAAGGTGCAAAATTTATAGCAACAACTAGAAGAAGTTCAGAATTAATTAAATATGCAGCTAATGCATTCCTGGCTACTAAGATTACATTCATTAATGAAATAGCAAATCTTTGTGAACAGGTTGGCTCTAATGTTGAAGATATTGCCATTGGCATTGGAACAGACGCAAGGATAGGGCCTAGGTTTTTAAGGGCTGGCCCTGCTTATGGTGGTTCTTGTTTTCCAAAAGATACTAAAGCTCTTACTAAAATTGGAGACAAATTTAAAACGGATATGTCAGTTGTTAAATCTGTAATAAAAAGTAATGAAAAAAGAAAATCAAAACTTGCTGATCAAATATTAAAAATATTAGGTAATCCCAAAGGAAAAAAAGTTGGTTTTTTAGGTGTTACTTTTAAAGCAAATACAGATGACATGAGAGATACTCAATGTTTAAAAATTTTTCCTAAACTTTTGAATAAAGGAGTTAAGATTTCGTATTATGATCCAACTGGTGAAAAAAAAGAATTAAAAAAAATAAAATTTTGTAAAAGTTCTGCAGAAATTTTAAATCAAAATGACTTAATTGTAATACACACTGAGTGGGATGAGTTTAGATCGTTAAATTTTAAAAAAGCTAAATCTAAAAAGATTAAAATTTTTGACATGAGGAATTTATATCAGCCAGATAGTTTTTCAAATAAAAAAATTACCTATTATTCAATCGGCAGACCTGTGAATGAAAAAAAAGCTCGATAAACTTAGTCAACTTGAATTTAAAGAACAAACCAAGAAACCTAAATTTTTCAAATTAATTCTTCTAAACGATGATTTTACAACAATGGATTTTGTTGTTAAGATTTTAGTAATGTTTTTAAATAAATCAAATCATGAAGCAAATTTTTTAATGCTTAAAATTCACAATGAAGGATCTGCAATTTGCGGTGTTTTCCCTAAAGATGTTGCGGTTACGATTCAAAACAAGATTCATAACTTTTCAAAAATAAATAAACAACCTTTGAAATGCATTGTTAAAGAATAATGGCAACTTTTACAAAATCTTTAGAAAAATCAATTTCAAATGCATTTGCCTTAGCTACTGAAAAAAATCATCAGTATGTAACATTGGAGCATCTTTTGTTTTCATTAATGGATGAAGAAGATGCTCAAAATGTAATGAAAGCTTGCAGCGTTGATATAGGTTTATTAAGAGAAAATTTGGAACATTATATTGATCATGAATTAGATAATATAGTTAACTCTGAAAAAATTTCAGATCCTCAACCCACCGCTGGTTTTCAAAGAGTTATTCAAAGATCGATAGTACACGTTCAATCTTCAGGTAAATCTGAAGTAACAGGAGCAAATATTTTAGTTTCGTTATTTGCTGAAAGAGAAAGTCACGCAACTTATTTTTTACAAGAGCAAGAAGTTACCAGATATGATGTCGTTAATTTTATATCTCATGGAATTACCAAAATAGAGAATTTTTCATACACGGAAAATTTAGAGACAGATCAAAAAATTGGACAAAAGCCAAATGAACGAACTGCACTAGATAATTTTTGCGTAAATTTAAATCTAAAGGCTTCAGCCAATAAAATTGATACTTTGATCGGTAGAGATGATGAAGTGAGTCGTATGGCTCAAATCTTATGCAGAAGAACCAAGAATAACCCATTATTAGTTGGCGATCCTGGTGTTGGAAAAACAGCAATCGTTGAAGGTTTAGCTAAAAGAATTTTTAATAAAAATGTTCCAGAACCTTTGAAAGATTCTGTGATATTTTCACTTGATCTTGGATCATTACTAGCAGGAACGAGATATAGGGGTGATTTTGAAGAGCGCCTAAAAACAATTATTAATGAAATTGAAAAAAATGATAATTACATTCTTTTTATAGACGAGATTCATACGCTTGTGGGAGCTGGTACAACAACCGGTAACTCAATGGATGCAGCAAATATGCTTAAGCCAGCTTTACAATCTGGAAAAATTAAATGTATTGGCTCAACTACTTTTACAGAATATCGGTCAAATTTTGAAAAAGATAGAGCTCTGCAAAGAAGATTTCAAAAAATTGATGTTTCTGAACCAACTATTGATGAAGCTTATAAAATTATGTTTGGTTTAAGGGATAAATATGAGGAATATCACAAAGTAAAATACAGTGATGAAGCTATTAAAGCTTCTGTTGATTTATCAGCTAAATATATTGGAAACAAAAGACTTCCCGATAAATCAATTGATATTTTAGATGAACTGGGCGCGTTTGAAAATTTAAAAGAAAACAAAGATAGAAAAGAAATTTTAGACGAGAGTGATGTGGAGCAAGTTGTTGCCAAAATAACAAAAATACCAGAAAAAAGTATTACCGCTAACGATAGGTATTATCTTAAAGATTTAGATAAAAATTTAAAAAGGTTAATATATGGACAAGATCATGCAGTTGATGCACTTTGTTCATCAATTAAACTATCTAGATCTGGCTTAAGAAATCCAGAAAAAACTATAGGGAATTATTTATTTAATGGTCCAACAGGTGTTGGCAAAACAGAATTGGCAAAACAATTATCGAAAACCTTAGGGGTCGAACTTGTTAGATTTGATATGTCTGAATTTAGTGAGAAGCATACCATTTCTAAATTAATAGGCTCACCTCCTGGTTATGTTGGCTTTGATCAAGGCGGGCAACTTTCAGAGTCTATAGAAAAAAATCCATATTGTGTACTTTTGATTGATGAAATTGAAAAGGCACATCCTGATATTTTTAATATTCTTTTGCAAATTATGGATTACGGAAAATTAAAAGATCAAAATGGAAAAAATGTTGATTTTAGAAATGTTATATTAATTTTAACTAGTAATATTGGTGCCGCAGAGTTAGAAAAAGATCAAATTGGTTTTTCAACTAAAAAAAATGATGAAATCGATCAACAGACAATAAATAAAGTTTTTAGTCCTGAATTTAGAAATAGATTGGACTCAATAATTAGTTTTAACAGACTTGATAAATCTATAATTAAGCAAATTGTCAGCAAATTTATTCTTGAGCTCGAGACTCAATTAAATGCTAGAGATGTTGTGATTGAACTATCTAACACTGCAAATGATTTAATATGTGAAAAAGGCTATTCACAAACAATGGGCGCGCGACCAATATCGAGGTATATAGATGAGCATATTAAAAAAACTTTAGCTGATGAAATTATACATGGAAAATTAGTAGATGGAGGACATGTTAAAGTTGATGTTAAAGATGAAAAAATTATTTTTAATTATAAAAAATTCTCAAAATCTGAAAAGCCAGAAAAAGTTCTAGGTAAAAATTAAACTTCAAATATAGTTTCTAACTCAATTGCTGCATCCAAGGGTAGGGTATTTGCACCAATTACAGCTCTTGCATGTTTACCTTTATCTCCAAAAATGTTTACTATTAAATCAGATGCAATATTTAAAAGTTTTGCATGTTCTTTAAATTCAGCAGAACAATTATAGTAGCCTGTAATTTTAACACACCTTTTTACTAGATTTAAATCATTGGTTGCTTTTTTTAATTGTCCCAAAGCATTGAGAATGGCTATTCTAGTTGCTTGTTCACCTTCTTCGATTGTTAAATCTTTACTAATTTTTCCCTTAATTATACTTCCGTCTGGAAGTATAGGTAACTGTCCAGAGATAAAAATTAAATTATTTGATTTTATAAAAGCTGAATAATTCCCAACAGGGTCAGGAGGATTTGGTATTTCGATATTTAGATTATTAAGTTTATCCTCAATAGACATTATTTTTTCTTTTTAGTCTTCTTTGTTTTTTTTAGGGTTTTACCTTTTTTTTGAGCGTCATACTCTAAACGTTTATCAATATAAACTAATGCCTCTTCCATGGTAATATCATTTGGATCTTTATCATCAGGTATGGTTGCATTTATTGTTTTGTATTTAATATACGGACCAAATTGACCTTTCATTACTTTTACTGGTTTTTTATCTTCGGGATGTTCACCGAGGTTTTTAATTTCGTTTGAAGACCTTCTTCCTGGTTTTGCTTCAGCAATTAAAGTAATTGCTTTATTGATTCCAATTGAAAAAATATCTTCAGGAGATTCTAAAGTAGCCGATTTGTTGGCGCACTTTACGTAAGGACCAAACCTTCCGTTATTTAAAGTAATATCCTCATTATTTTCAGGATACTTTCCTAAAACTTTTGGCAATCCTGATAAAAATTTTGCTTTTTCAATATCAACATCATTAGGCGATATTCCTTTTGGAATTGAAAAATTTTTCATTTCTTTTTCATCATTGCCAACTTGAAGGTATGGCCCAAATCTACCTTTTTTAAGCATAATTTTCTTGCCTTCATCAGTTTCTCCAATTTCCTTTGGCTCTGACATAAAATCTTCTTGAGCAGCTTTTATTCTTGATAAAGGTCTTGTAAATTTACATTCAGGATAGTTAGAACATCCAATAAAAGCACCAAATCGTCCAACTTTTAAACTTAACTCGCCACCGCACTGGCATTTTCTTAAAACTTTTCCTTCTCCATCTTTATCAAAAATTATATCTGCTAAACTTTCATTCAGCATATCAAGAATAGTTCTTGTTCTTAACTCTTTGACTTCATTTACATTTGAATTAAACTTTTCCCAAAATTGACTTAAGACATCGATCCATTTGATTTTACCAGATGTTATTTCATCTAAGCTATCTTCTAAATTTGCGGTAAAGTTATAATCAACATATCTATTAAATAATTTATCTAAAAAAGCTGTGATTAATTTTCCTCGGTCTGTTGGGGTAAATTTTTTATTAATTAATTCTACATAATTTCTAGTTGATAAAACTGAAATAATACTTGCATAGGTTGATGGTCTGCCAATTCCTAGCTCTTCAAGTTTTTTAACTAAACTTGCCTCAGAATATCTTGGAGGAGGATTTGTAAAATGTTGTTCATCTATAATTTTATCTAATTTTAGCTCATCACCTTCATTAACATTAGGTAAAATACTTTCATCATCATCATTATCGTCTTTTTTTTCATCTTCTTCTTTTGTTTCTTGATAAAGTTTTAAAAAACCATCAAATTTTTGAATGGAACCATTTGCTCTAAATCCTATAGTTTTGTCACTATTATAAATATCAACTGAAGTTCTCTCAAACTCAGCAGATTGCATTTGAGATGATACAGTTCTATTCCAAATCAGTTCGTATAACCTCATTTGATCTCTATCTAATATTGATTTTAAGGATGCTGGGTCTCTGTTAATATCAGTTGGTCTAATTGCTTCGTGGGCCTCTTGTGCATTTTTTGCTTTTTTCCCACTGTAGTTCCTCGCTTGTTCTGGTAAATATTCTTTTCCAATTTTATTTTCAATAAAAGTTCTGCAAGTCTGTAGCGCTTCATTGGATATTTGTGTTCCATCAGTTCTCATATAAGTAATTAGTCCAACTGTTTCTTCATCAATTTCAAATCCTTGATATAATCTTTGAGCCACTTGCATTGTTCTTGAAGCTCCAAAGCCTAACTTTTTAGAAGCTTCTTGCTGCATTGTTGAAGTCGTAAAGGGTGCGTATGGATTTCTTTTATATGGTTTTTTTTCTATTTGAGTGATTTTAAAATTGTGTTTTTTTATTTCTTCTACTGCTGATTTAGTTTGTTCTTCATTTTTAAAGAAAAATTTATTTGTTTTTTCTGATTTAAATAAGGTAATTTTTGAATTTAAGTCTTTATTTTCTTTATTTTTAAATAAAGATTGAATACTCCAATATTCTTCTGGTTTAAAAAGTTCTATTTCATTCTCTCTTTGAACAATTAATTTTAAGGCAACAGATTGCACTCTACCTGCAGATTTAGATCCAGGTAGTTTTGTCCAAAGTATTGGCGATATATTAAAGCCAACCAAGTAATCCAAAGCTCTTCTTGCCATATAAGCGTCAACTAGCTCAGTATTAATTGATCTAGGATTATCTATTCCATTTTTTACTGCTTTTTTTGTGATTTCATTAAATACAACTCTTTCAACTTGTTTGTCTTTTAATAATTTTTTATCATCAAGAATATTTTTAACATGCCAAGCTATTGCTTCACCTTCTCGATCGGGGTCAGTTGCAAGGATAATTTTTTTAGCATCTTTAGCCGCATCATAAATTTCTTTTAAAGGCTTTTTAGAACCAGGATCAATTTCCCAAGTCATATTAAAATTATTTTCAGTATCAACCGATCCATTTTTTGAAGGCAAATCTCTTACATGACCATAACTTGCTAACACGATATAATCTTCACCAAGATATTTGTTAATCGTCTTTGCTTTTGCAGGACTTTCCACAATTACTAAATTCATAGCAAAATCTAGTCTCAAATATTTTAATAATTGTCAATTTAATGTTGTTTGAAAGCAATAAAATGGTGCTTTTATTTAGTTTTTATTTTACTTTCGTCGCCAGAAATAATTCTCTTGATGTTATCTCTGTGGGTGTAGATACTAAAAACTGTAAAGAAAAACATTAGTAAAGTTAAATTAAAATCATAAAAAACAAATGTTATAACTAGAGTAACAATAAAAGCTATGATTGCTGACAATGAAGATATTTTAAAAATTTTGGCAATCACTCCCCATGTAATTAAAAAAACTAATCCTAAAATGTAATTTGTTATTAATATTCCACCAATAAAAGTTGCTACACCTTTTCCACCTTTAAACTTTAGCCAAACAGGAAAAATATGACCAAGGTATACAATTAAAAAAGATAAAAGACTGTACTCACTAAAAAATTTATTTGTAATTAATACTGCAATACTGCCTTTTGCAATATCTGATAACAAAGTATATGCCGCAACCTGCTTATTGCCCGTTCTAAGAACATTAGTTGCACCAATATTTCCTGATCCTATATTTCTAACATCACCTAATCCTGCAATTTTTGCATAAATTAATCCAAAGGGAATGCTGCCCAGTAAATACGAATATAAAATAACTAAAGTTATATTCATTATAGTTCAAAGACTAGCTTTCCATTGAGGAAAGTCTTCTCAACCTTGCCTTGTAGTTTTTTATCTTCAATTGCAGTATTTTTTGATTTTGATTGCATTTGATCTCTTTTTACTACCCAAGGTTTTTCAAGATCTATAACCGCTATATCAGCGGGCATTCCTTTTTCTAATGAACCGGCATTGATCCCAAAAATTTTTGCAGGATTTTCAGTAATTGCTTTAACTATAGTTTTAAGTTCGAGATTCCCGTTATGATACTGCTCCAAGGCTAGAGATAAAAATGTTTCTATTCCAGACGAGCCTGTAGCACACTTTTGAAAAGTTAATCTTTTAGACTCTTCATCTTCTGGCTTGTGGTCAGACACAATAATATCAATTGTTCTATTTTTAACACCTTTGATTAAATCAAGTCTATCTTGCTCAGTTCTTAAAGGTGGTGATAATTTTAAAAAAGTTCTAAATT
Source organism: Pelagibacteraceae bacterium (assembly GCA_022763425.1). Classification (GTDB taxonomy): domain Bacteria; phylum Pseudomonadota; class Alphaproteobacteria; order Pelagibacterales; family Pelagibacteraceae; genus HIMB114. Next base: position 703,439 of record JALEGD010000001.1, read on the forward strand.
CACCAATATCATTTTCATTAAGTGACAAATGATTAATAGAAACACCAGTTGTAAAATCTATATTTTTTGATTTCCACTCATTTATAATTTCTAATGATTTTCCTGATGATAGTAGAGCAATATGATATTTAGATTTATACTGACTAAGTAATCTTAAATCTCTCTCAATTACGACATGCTCAGCGTAATCAGGAATACCTTTTAAACCTAGTTTAGTTGCAATTAGCCCTTCATTAATTACACCATTTTTGGATAATTCGTTATCCTGAGGCATTTGAACAATTAAAGCATTTTGGTTTTTTGCATAATTAAAAATCTTGTCCATTACATTGTTGCTTTGAACACACTTAATACCGTCAGTAAAACCTACGGCCCCACTAAGTTTTAATAATCCAAACTCGGTAATTTCATTTCCATCTAAGTTTTTTGTTAGAGAAGCTAAAGAATGAATTTTGATTAAAGATTTATCTCGAGCTCTTCTTTTAATAAAATCAAATGTAGACACATCATCAATAACGGGGTCAGTATTTGGCATAGTAACAACAGAGGTTACACCGCCAGAAATAGCTGCTTGGCTTAAGGTTCTATAATTTTCTTTATACTCAAAACCTGGTTCTCCAGCAAAAACTCTACCATCGATTACACCGGGTATTGCAATTTTATTTGTACAGTCGTAAATTTTTATATCACCAACATTATTTTTAGTAACTTCTTTTCCAATAGCCTCAACAAAACCTTTTTCATCTATTAATATTCCACCAACTTCATCTATATCATTCTTCGTATCAATTATTCTTGCATTGATAATTGCTGATTTCATATTTGGTTCTCCATAAGAATTTTTAAACATGCCATTCTAACCGCAACACCCATTTCAACTTGCTGAACAATAATACTTCTATTAATGTCATCAGCTAATGACGCGTCAATTTCTATCCCTCTATTCATAGGACCTGGATGCATAATCAATGCATCTTCTTTGGCGTGCTTAATTTTTTTATAATCCAGGGCAAAAAATTCATAATATTCTCTTGTAGATGGGATATAAGATCCATCCATTCGTTCTAGCTGCATCCTTAACATCATAATAATATCTACATCTTTAAGCCCATCTTCCATGTTGGTGTAAACTTTCACACCGAACTGATGAATTTCCTTTGGCATTAAAGTACTGGGAGCAATAACCCTTACTTCTGCGCCCATCATTGTTAATAGATATATGTTAGACCTTGCAACACGTGAGTGCATAATGTCTCCACAAATTGCTATTTTCAATCCTTCAATTTTTCCAATTTTCATTTTGATTGTCATTGCATCTAGAAGAGCTTGAGTAGGGTGCTCTCTCCAACCATCACCAGCGTTAATTACTGCACAATTTACTTTTCTTGATAATAAATTTGCCGCTCCAGAGTCTCCGTGTCTTATGACCAAAATATCTGGATGCATTGCATTTAAAGTCATTGCTGTATCTATAAGTGTTTCACCTTTTTTAATTGCAGAGTTTGAAACGTTCATGTTCATGACATCTGCACCAAGTCTTTTCCCCGCAAGCTCAAAAGATGAAAGAGTTCTTGTAGAACTTTCAAAAAATAAATTAATTTGAGTTTTTCCTTTTAATAAGCTTAATTTCTTATTTTCTTTTCTATTTAGCTCAACAAAGGATTGGCTTTCGTTTAGTATATGAACAATTTCTGGAATAGATAAATCTTGAATACCTAAAAGGTGCTTCTTTTCATATTTAACAGCTTGTTTAGTTTTGAATAAAGCCATTAAAACCAGTCCTATAGGCTTATTTCATTAATTAGGCAAGCTATTTATTAAGAAAGTCAAGATAACCTTGAAGGATAAAAGCCGCCGCATGTTGATCTAGATTTTTTGATTTTTTAGAAGAGTTAATGTCTAAATCACCCATTAGATTAAACGCTCCTTCACTTGATAATCGTTCATCCCATAAAGTTATAGGTAATTTCGTATTTTTTGAAATATTTTGTGCAAAGTCTCTTGCTGATTGCGATCTTGGTCCTGGGGTTCCGTCCATATTAATTGGATTACCAATTACTATCCCTTTGATTTCGTATTCTCTAATTATATTATTTAGTTCTTCTAAAAACTGTTTAAATTTTTTCATTACAATAATTTTAAAAGGCGTTGCTATTTTTTGATTAGGATCACTAACTGATAATCCTATGTTTTTTTTTCCAGGGTCTATTCCGAGTATTCTAGAATTTTTTCCAACTTTAATAAGAAAGTCTTTATTATCGCAAAGGTTGATAGTTTCCATTAAAGTGTTATTTTACCGCAAATTTTATCAAAGTCTAATGACAATTACCAAAGATACAGTAAAGAAAATTTCTAAACTTTCCAGGATTGCCTCAAACGAAAAGTTTGAAGAAAATATGATTAAAGATTTAAATGCAATATTAAAATTCGTTGACCAACTTAATGAAGTAAAAATTGAAAATATAGAACCGCTTGCTTCGACTGTCGAACAAGAATTAATCAAAAGAGATGACGAAGTAAAAAAAATGAATGAAAAGAAAGATATTCTTATTAATTCTCCAGAAGAAAATGAAGATTTTTATGTTGTTCCAAAGGTTATTGAGTAATGACTGAAATTTACCAACTTACACTTTATGATTTAGTAGAAAAAATAAAATCAAAAGAAATTTCTTGCGAGGAAGCTACAAAATCATATGTCGATAGAGCTAAAAAATCACAAAAACTTAATTGTTTTATTGAAGAAACATTTGATCAAGCTTTAAATAAGGCAAAAAATCAGTCAAACAAAATAGATACTAGTAAAAAATTATTTGGCGCACCATTTGCAGTAAAAGATTTATTTTGCACCAAGGGTATTCAAACAACAGCTTCTAGTAAGATGCTTGAAGGATTTAAACCAGAATACGAGTCAACTGTTACTTCTAAACTATGGGATGAGGGAGCTAATCTTTTGGGCAAATTAAATTGTGATGAGTATGCGATGGGCTCATCAAACGAGACTAGTTATTTTGGAAATGTAATTAACCCATACAGAAATGATAAGGATTTAGTACCTGGGGGATCATCAGGAGGATCAGCGTCTGCGGTTGCAGCCCATCTTACATCGGCTACTGTTGGGACAGATACGGGTGGATCAATTAGACAACCAGCGTCATTTACTGGAACTGTTGGTTTAAAACCAACTTATGGAAGATGTTCGAGATGGGGAATAGTTGCTTTTGCCTCTTCATTGGATCAAGCAGGACCAATGACAAAAGATGTTAGAGACGCTTCTTTATTAATGGAAGTTATTTCAGGACATGACAACAAAGATTCAACGTCTGCACAAATAGAGCAAGAAGCTTTTAGTCAAAAGTTAACTAAAGATATTAAGGGTTTAAAAATTGGAATACCAAAAGAATATAAAATCGACGGTATGTCAAAAGAAATAATAGATCTTTGGGATAAAGGGATTGAGCTAGTAAAATCTTTAGGATGTGAAATTAAAGAAATATCACTTCCACATACAAAGTATGCTCTTCCAGCTTATTATATAATTGCTCCAGCAGAAGCTTCTTCTAATTTGGCGAGATACGATGGGGTAAGATATGGTTTTAGAGCTGAAGGTAAAGATTTAATAGAAATGTATGAAAACACTCGATCTTTGGGATTTGGTGATGAGGTTAAAAGAAGAATTTTAATTGGCACTTATGTTTTATCGTCAGGTTATTATGATGCCTATTATTTAAAAGCTCAAAAAGTTAGAAGGTTAATTAAAAATGACTTTGATGAAGCCTTTAAAAGTGTAGATACTATTCTAACACCTACAACACCATCAGCAGCATTCGCGATTGGTGAGAATGTTGATGATCCAATTTCTATGTATTTAAATGATGTGCTTACTGTGCCTGTAAATCTTGCGGGATTACCAGCCATATCTATCCCTGCTGGATATGATCAAAACAATCTTCCTTTAGGCTTGCAATTGATTGGTAAATCTTTTGATGAGCAAACAGTTCTAAATAATGCATATGCAATTGAACAGTCGATTAATTTTAAACCAAATTTCAAAGATTGGTGGATGTAATGTCAGAAAAAGAATTTGATTATTATTTAAAAGGCGAAAAAGGTGAGTATGAGGTTGTAATTGGCTTAGAGGTACATGCGCAAGTTTTGTCAGATGCTAAATTATTTTCCCCGTCTGCCACAAAATTTGGCTCAGAACCAAATTCTCAAGTAAGTTTGGTCGATGCTGCGATGCCTGGAATGTTACCTGTTATAAATAAATTTTGCGTAGAACAAGCTGTAAAAACAGGTTTAGGTTTAAATGCAAAGATAAATACCTTTTCTAAATTTGATAGAAAAAACTATTTTTACGCAGATCTTCCACAAGGGTATCAAATTTCGCAATTTAAACATCCAATAGTAGGTGAAGGAAAAGTGATATTAGATATGCCTTACGGTACAAAAGAGATTGGAATTGAAAGATTGCACCTTGAGCAGGATGCAGGAAAAAGCATACACGATCAAGATCCAAAAAATTCTTTTGTAGATTTAAATCGATCTGGAATAGCATTAATGGAAATCGTAAGTAAACCTGACCTAAGATCACCGAATGAAGTTGGAGAATACATAAAAAAATTAAGATCAATTATGAGATATTTAAATACCTGTGATGGTAATATGGAACAAGGTTCATTGAGAGCTGATGTAAATGTTTCTGTGAGAAAAAAAGGATCAAAAGAATTTGGAACACGTTGTGAAATTAAAAATGTTAACTCAATTAAATTTATGCAGCAAGCCATTAACTATGAGGCCAGAAGACAAATTGAATTAATTGAAGATGGTAATGAAGTTGATCAAGAAACGAGACTTTTTGATACAAAAAAACAAGAAACTAGATCCATGCGTAGCAAAGAAGACGCTCATGATTACAGATATTTTCCGGATCCGGATTTATTACCATTAAGATTGGAAGATTCTTATATCGAAGACTTAAAAAAAGGTTTGCCAGAATTGCCAGATCATAAAAAACAAAGATTGATATCAGAGTTTAAACTTTCAAATTATGAAGCAAGTGTAATTATATCTGATCAAGCAGTTTCTACATATTATGAAGAGGTAGCTAAAAATTCAGATTATAAACTTGCTGCAACGTGGTTAATGGGTGAATTGTTTGCAACTTTAAACAAAGAGGGCAAAGATATTACCGAAAGTCCAGTGAGTGCGGTTAATTTAGCTAAGATGATTAACTTAATTAAAGACGGAACAATTTCTGGAAAAATTGCCAAAACAGTTTTTGAAGAAATGATTAAAAACGATGGAGATCCATCAAAAATTGTTGAGGACAAAGGATTAAAACAAACTTCTGATCCAAAAGAAATTGAAAACATCGTTGATAAAGTTTTAGAAACAAATCAAGATAAAGTAGAACAATACAAGTCGGGCAAAGATAAACTTTTTGGTTTTTTTGTTGGTCAAGTTATGAAGGAAATGAAGGGAAAAGGAAACCCTCAGATGATCAACGATATTTTAAAAAATAAATTAAAATAATAAAAATGTCTGGAAATTTTCTACTCAATGAAAAACTTGAGAAATATATTTATGAAAATGGAGTTAACGAAACAAATATAGAAAAAGAACTTAGAGAATATAATAACAAAGAACACTCCAAATCAGCTCATTTGCAAATATCACCTGAGCAATCTGAGTTTCTTAAATTAATAATTAATATTGGTGGTTATAAAAACATATTAGAAATAGGCACTTATCTTGGTTATAGCGCTCTATCGATGGCACTGGTCACTAAAGGTAGAGTAACCACAATTGATAAGGATGAAAAAACCAATGAAATTGCACTTAAATTTTGGAAAAAAGCAGGAGTTGATCATAAAATTAAGTTAATAGCTGGTTTGGCATCGGAAGAGTTAGATAAATTAAACGAAAAATATGATTTTATTTTTGTTGATGCCGATAAAACAAATAATGCTGAATATTATGAAAAATGCAAAAATCTTTTGAGTGAAGGAGGCGTTATGGCCTTTGATAACGTGCTTTGGAAAGGCAAGGTGTCAGAAGACACAAATGATCCAAAGGTAGAAAAAATAAAAGCATTTAACAGTTATGTTAAACGTGATAATTATTTTGAAATTTCATTAATTTCCATAGGCGATGGAATAATGTTATGCAAAAAGAAAAATTCGATATAGTTAGTTTTTACAAATTCTGTCCTATTTTAGTTAATGAGGATTTAAGAGTTAAATTTAAAAAAAATTTAATTGATTGTTCTTTAAAAGGAACCATAATTCTCTCACCCGAAGGAATTAATGGAACAATTTCTGGTTTATCAGGTTTTTTTTCAAGTTTTGAAAGTTTCGTCAAAACAACTTTAAAAATTGATAAATTTGATATTACAAATTCTTCATCATCAAATTTTATTCCTTTCAATAAACCCAAGGTTAAAATTAAAAAAGAAGTTGTCCCAATAGAAATAAAAACAAAAGTAAGAGATGGAAAACACTTAACACCTAGGGAATGGGATGAATTTATTATCAAAGATGATGTAATGCTTGTTGATGTACGCAAGCCATTCGAATATGAGCTTGGCACTTTTAAAGGTGCAATTAATCCTCAGGTAAATAGTTTTAGAGAATTTAAAGAATATTTTTCAAAAGATTTTGTTAAAAAAAATAATAAAAAGCTTGCAATATTTTGCACAGGAGGAATTAGATGTGAAAAGGCTGCTGACCATTTGAAAACAATTGGAATGGAGAATGTATATCAGCTTGAAGGTGGTATTTTAAATTATTTAGATAATACAGATGAAGAAAAATCAAACTGGAACGGAGAGTGTTATGTTTTTGATCAACGTGTATCTGTTAAACATGGATCAAAACCTGGAACATACTCTATGTGTCATGGATGTAGACTTCCAATTAGCCTAAATGATAAAAAGTCAAAAAAATATATTGAGGGTATCACTTGTCCAAAATGCCATGATAAATTAACAGTTGATCAGAAAAAAAGATTTGCAATGAGACAATTTAATATTAAACATAATAACAAATGACACAAAAAATACCAAATTCAAGAATTGTAATCAGAGAAGATGGCAAGTTTATAGAAAAAGATATTTATGAATATTTTGTGGGAAAAAAAATTGTAGCTTTTGCTTTACCTGGCGCGTTTACTCCAACTTGTTCTAATTACCATGTTCCTGCTTATGAAGAAGAATATGATAATATAACAGCTTTAGGTGTTGATGAAATTTATTGCATAAGTATGAACGATCCTTTTGTTATTGAAAAATGGAAGGAAATTTCTGGAGCAAAAAAGATTAAATTTATTCCTGATGGAAATGGCGTTTTTACTAACGATATGAAAATGATTTCAGATCGAAGTGCTTCAGGTATGGGGCCGCGTTCCTTTAGGTACTCAATGTATGTTGAAGATGGGAATATAATAAAGTTATTTAAAGACGAAGATGGAAAATTTGATGTAAGCGATCCAAAAACAATGATAAATTTTCTTAAAGAAAATAAATAGTGGTAACACGAAAATCTTTTACTAGACCAGTAACAAAAACATCTAACCCTCAACCAAAAAATAAAAAATCTAAAGATTGGATTATTTGGGCTGCATGGGCAGATAGGGTAACTTTTGAAGATATAAAAAGAGAAACAGGCAAAACAGAGTCTGAGGTGATTAAAATCATGAGATCTGCATTAAAACCATCATCCTTTAGGCTTTGGAGGAAAAGAGTTCATACTAAATCTATTAAAAACCTCAAAAAATTTAGAGAAGATAGAAAGAAACTAAGAGATAAATCTTACAAAAACTACCTGTAGTTGTACTTTTTTAGCGAATCTGCTACATGTTGACCTGTAATTAAGAATAATTCTTAACAGTGTTGACATTGAGAATCATTCTCATTATTACGTTAAAAAATTAAAACAAAGAGATTAAAAAAATTAAATGACTGAATTTACCACACCTTTTATGAGTTCATTCTTCATAATCCTAAGAGAGGGATTTGAAGCTATGTTAATTGCAATGCTAGTGTTTATGTTCTTAGATAAAATGAATGCTAGACACCAAAGACCAGCTGTCTTTTGGGGAATGGGTGCAGGAGTTTTGGTATCTTTATTATTGGCAGTAGGCTTTAGAAAAATTCACGGCATGACAGGCGCTCATGAAGAAATTTTTGAAGGTTGTGTTATGTTGATTGCCTCAGGAATGTTAGCTTATTGCGCACTATTTTGTCATAATGCAAAAGAACATGTTGAGGGCAAAGTAGATAAAGCAATAGATTCAGGAAAAACTTGGTTATTGTCTTTTACGGTATTCTTAGCAATTGTTAGAGAAGGTTTTGAAGTAGTATTATTCTATGCAGCTTTATTTGCAACGGGAGTTCAAAGTGTTAACGCAGTTGTGTTTGGTGCTGTGATTGGATTGGCTGCGCTAGTTGCGTCTTACTATGGTTTAAGTCGTTTAACAAAAATCATTCCAATCGGGATGTTCTTTAGAGCTTCAGCAGTATTTTTACTAATTATGTCTGTATACTTTGGTTATGAAGGTGTGCACGAATTAGTTGAAGGTCTTGAAGATCTTAAAGTTTTATAAAAATTTAACTTTAAATTTACTTAATTATAATTAAATAAATTTTAATTATTTTTTAAGAATTTATTTTAATTAAAAGGAGAAAAAATGAGCACAGAGTATAAAAAATCAAATGGAAATGGAAAATGCCCAGTTATACATGGAGCATTAACAGAGAGTGGTGATACTCCAACGGCATGGTGGCCAAATAGTTTAAACTTAGACATTCTTCATCAGCATGACACGAAAACTAATCCAATGGATGAAGGTTATGATTATAAACAAGAAGTTAAGAAACTAGATTTTAAAGCATTAGAAAAAGATTTACATGCATTAATGACAGACAGTCAGGAATGGTGGCCAGCAGATTTAGGTCATTACGGCGGATTAATGATTAGAATGGCATGGCATTCTGCAGGAACATATAGAATTTCTGATGGAAGAGGTGGAAGTGGAACTGGTAACCACAGATTTGCACCACTTAATTCTTGGCCTGATAATACAAACCTAGATAAAGCTAGGAGATTATTATGGCCAATTAAAAAGAAGTACGGAAATAAAATTAGTTGGGCTGACCTTATGATCCTAGCCGGAAACATTGCGTATGAGTCTATGGGTCTTAAAATGTATGGATTCAGTTATGGACGTGAAGATATTTGGCATCCGGAAAAAGATATTTACTGGGGTTCTGAAAAAGAATGGTTAGGTGAAGAAAGATATGACAAAGATGGAGTTAACAGATCATCTTTAGAAAATCCCTTAGCAGCAGTTCAAATGGGATTAATTTATGTAAATCCAGAAGGAGTAGGTGGAAAACCAGATCCTTTAAGAACAGCAATGGACGTTAGAGAAACATTTGCAAGAATGGCAATGAATGACGAAGAAACTTGTGCTCTAACTGCTGGTGGTCACTCTGTTGGTAGAGCCCATGGTAATGGTGATGCGGCAAAGTTAGGTGCTGAACCTGAAGCTGCAGGCGTTGAACAGCAAGGTTTAGGCTGGAATAGAGCAGATGGTGGTGGATTAGGCGTTGAACAAGTAACTAGTGGTATCGAAGGTGCTTGGACTACTAACCCAGATAAATGGGATAATTCATACTTTAAATTACTTCTTGAATATGAGTGGGAATTAAAGAAAAGCCCTGCAGGTGCTAACCAATGGGAACCAATTAATATTAAAGAAGAAGATAAACCTGTAGATTTAGCAGATCCTTCTAAAAGACATAATCCAATCATGACTGATGCAGATATGGCTATGAAAATGGATCCTGAATACAGAAAAATTTCAGAAAAATTCTACAAAGATCACAAATACTTCGAAGAAACTTTTGCTAGAGCTTGGTTTAAGTTAACTCATAGAGATATGGGGAAAAGAGTGAACTATATCGGACCAAATTCTCCAAAAGAAGATTTGATTTGGCATGATCCTATTCAACCAGGTAAAACAGATTATGATGTTGAAGCTGCAAAGAAATTAATTAAAGAAAGCGGTTTAACAACTAGCCAAATGGTTACCACTGCATGGGATAGCGCAAGAACTTATAGAAGAACTGATCTTAGAGGCGGTGCTAATGGTGCAAGAATTCGTTTAGCTCCTCAAAAAGATTGGGAAGGTAACGAGCCTGCCAAACTTGCAAAAGTATTACCTGTATTGGAAGGCATTGCTTCAAAAACTGGAGCTAGTGTTGCTGATATTATTGTTTTAGCTGGAAACGTTGGTGTCGAAGAAGCAGCAAAAGAAGCGGGAGTAGATATCAAGGTACCATTTAAAACTGGTAGAGGGGATGCAACTGACGATCAAACTGACGTAGCATCTTTTGCAGTATTAGAACCTATACATGATGCTTTTAGAAACTATGTAAAAGAAGATTATGCAGTTTCGCCTGAAGAGTTAATGCTTGATAGATCATCTTTAATGGATTTATCTGCAAAAGAAATGACAGTGCTATTAGGTGGAATGAGAGTTCTAGGAACTAATCATGGTGGTTCTCAGCATGGAGTGTTTACGGATAAAGTTGGAGCCCTAACAACTGACTTTTTTGTAAACCTAACTGATATGAAATTTAAATGGGTCCCAACCGGAAAAAACTCATATGATATCGTTGACAGAAAATCTAATGACAAAAAGTTTACTGCAACAAGAGTTGATCTAGTATTTGGTTCGAACTCAATTTTACGTTCATATGCAGAAGTATACGCTCAAGATGACAACAAAGAAAAATTTGTTAAAGACTTTGTTAAAGCGTGGACTAAAGTAATGAACGCTGACTTACCATCAGTTAACTAAAAAAAATTAAACTTAACCCCGTGTTTTAAGTAATGCGGGGTTATTTTTTTGCTTGAAGATTTGTTGAAACAAGCTGTTCATGTTTAGGCATGAACTTTATCCAAGCTTGCGTTATTGCATTAACAAACTTTTTAATGTCTTCTTTGGAGTGACTTGGAGTAGGAGTAATTCTTATTCTTTCAGTTCCTTTTGGCACTGTTGGAAAATTAATTGGTTGCACATAAACTTGATGTTCCTCTAATAAATAATCACTTATTTTTCTACAAAGTTTACTTTCACCAATAATTACTGGGATGATATGAGATCCAGAGTCTAAAAATGGTATTCCAGCTTTTTCGAGTTCAGATTTAACCAATTTCACGTTTTCAAAAAATTTTGATCTAATTTCAGGATTATCTTGAACAGTTTCAACGCTTTTTAATGTCCCCGCTGCAACTGCTGGACACATGGATGTAGTAAAAATAAATCCTTTAGAAAAACTTCTTACAAAATCAATAATAGAGTTTGATGAAGCAATATAACCACCGGCTAGACCAAAAGCTTTTGCTAAAGTTCCATTAATAATATCTATTTGATCTGCTACACCTTCTTGTTCTGCAATACCTGCTGCATTCTCACCGTATAGTCCAACCGCATGTACCTCATCTAAATAAATTAAAGCTCCATGCTCATGAGCAACTTCAACAATTTCTTTTAATGGGGCAAAGTCTGCTTCCATTGAATACACAGACTCCAATACGATCATTTTGGGCCTGTTAAAAGGAATCCCTTTTAGAACAGCCTTTAAATGTTCTACATCATTATGTTTATAAATTACCTTTTCTCTTTTACTTGCTCTAATACCTTCAATTAACGAGGCGTGGTTTAATTCATCGCTTAGTACCAAACAGTTATCAATTGCTGATAATATGGAGGTTAGAGCAGAGTCATTTGCACTATAACCAGAGTTAAAAGCAAGGGCTCTTTCTTTGCCGTGTAATTTTGCAATTTTTTCTTCTAATTCTACATGAAATCGAGTTGTGCCAGATATATTTCTTGTACCACCTGATCCAGCACCTAATTGATCTACTGCATTTTTCATTGCAGACATCACTTCGGTGTTTTGACTCATGCTTAAATAATCATTTGAACACCAAACATCAATTTCTTTAGTTTTTCCATCTTTATGGTGTAGGGCTTTAGGATATTGGCCTGCTTTTCTCTCAATCTCATTGAAGTATCTATAATGACCTTCGTTTTTTATTTCCTGTAATTTTTGATCAAATATTGAATTGTATGATGATTTCCAATTATGAGCTTTGTTGCCTGACATAAATAGGTTTATAGCTATTAGATTATCTATTAAAATATCTAAATAGACGCACTTATCATATCATTTAAGAACAGTATAATTAAACAATGTCTTTATCTTTAATAATAGGATCCAGAGCTAGTTTTTTAGCCAAAATACAAACTTTTATCGTAAAACAAGAATTAAAGAAAAAAATTAAAAGTATTAAAATTACAACCAAATATCATTCAACTAAAGGTGACAAGAATCAAGGACACGCACCGTGGAAAAATTTAGGATATGGAATTTTTACAACATCATTAACCAAGGGGCTTATAAATAAACATTTTAATTGTGTCGTTCATTCCTACAAGGATTTACCAATTTTAAAGTCAAAGACAGATTATATCACAATCACAAGAGATGACCCCAGAGATCTTCTTTTAATTAAAAAAAAATCCATAAATAAAAAAAACTTAATTATTGGAACGTCATCACCAAGAAGAAAATCATCTGTTAGAGATCTAAAAGATTTAATAGGAGTTAAAAATATCAAAACAAAAACTATACGAGGAAATGTAACTACTCGATTATTAAAAGTAACATTAAAAAATCAATATGATGCAGTGTTTATGGCAAAAGCTGCAATTGATAGAATTTTTAAATATGGGAACAAAGTAGATAAAGTAGAAACAAAAAAATTTATAAATCTTTTTAAAAAATTTAAACCATTTATTCTGCCTTTATCAATTTTCCCTACAGCTGCTAGCCAAGGGGCAATAGCAATTGAATATTTAAAAAATGATAAAAAAACAAAATCTATTTTAAATAAAATTAACTGCAAAAAAACACAGTCTATTTGCAATCAAGAAAGAAGTCTTTTGAAAAAATATGGTGGAGGCTGTGGTCTTGATATTGGTATTACCATAGAGGAAATAAAAAATAATAATTTCTTATTTAGCAAAGGAGTTGACGCCAGGAATAATAAAGAATTTCATATCAATAAAATTTTAAATAAAAAAAGTATAAAGAAAACAAAATCTATATTTCCTCAAAATATCAAAGATTATCAAATGTTTTCAAGAATTGAGTTAAAACTTCCTAAAATAAAAAACTCAACAATCATTTTAACAAGACCAGATTTTTCAATTAAAGATTTAAATAATAAAAATTTTTTTATTACGAGTGGAATACAAACTTGGAAAAGAGTTACTAAAGAAAATAAAATCGCACAGTGTAGCTTTGATGGTTTGGGAGAAGATTATCGCCTCCCGGAAATTTATTATCGAAATTATAAAAATATTAAAAAAATTACCTATAAAAAGAGCATGTCAATTTATAAGACTAAGCAAATTAATGGTTACGAGCTTATTCCTCAAATCAATTCTAAAACCATAAATAATCTATTTAATGCAAAAGTATTTTATTGGATGAGCTATTCAGCATTTAAATTAGCGAAAGCTATTAGACCAGATATTACAAAATATCAGCATTGCAGTGGTCCTGGCTCAACATTTGAGCAATTAAAAAAAGAAATTCCTAAAAAAAGATTAAAACTATTTTTTAATTATAAAGATTTTAAAGAGAGTGTATATCAAGCCAGATGAAAAATTTTATTAATTCTAATAAGCTTAAAGCAAGCAATTTAATACAACCTATATTTATTGAAGAGGGTTTGAAATCGAAAAAAGTTATCAAAGGTTTGGGGGTCAATTGCAGCCATACAATTCAGAGCGCAAAAAAAACTATTTCATCTGACATTAAAAAAGGTGTTAAAAATTTTATTTTTTTTATTGTTCCAAAGACTAAGCAAAAAAAACCAGAAGATTTTAATTTTCATTACCAATCATTATCTCAAATAAAAAAAACATTTGGTAAACGAATAGTTATGATTGTTGATACATGTTTGTGTTCAGTTACAACTGATGGACATTGTGGCATTACTCATAAAAATAAAATAAACTTAAAAGAAACTCATAAATCTCTTGGAATTGCAGCTGATACTTTTGTTCAAGCAGGAGCTGACATCATAGCCCCTAGTGATATGATGAAGGGTACAACAAGATATTTAAGATCATTATTCAAAAAGAAAAAATTTAAAACTCCAATTATGAGTTATTCATCAAAATTTTTTAGTAGTTTTTATGGTCCTTTTAGAAATGCTGCAAAATCTTCTCCAAAAAAATTTGATCGATCTTCTTATCAATTACCAATTCACGATCGCAAAAAAGCAATACAGAGTTCTTTAACGAATGCAAAGCAAGGAGCCTCTTTCTTAATGGTAAAACCCGGTATTACATCTATTGATTTGATCAGAGAAATTAAAAATAAAACCAAATTACCTACAGGGGCGTATCAAGTAAGTGGTGAATATGCTTCTTTACAATATTTAGCAAAAAACAAACTTGGTGATTTTAGTAAACTGTATAAAGAGAGTTTATTAGCTATTCATAGAGCTGGTGCTGATTTTATTATAACTTATGGAGCTAGAGACATTGCCAAAGATCTATAATCAAAAATTTTATAATGCATTACATCGCATTGAACAGAAAGTTCCTCCTATTTGGTTGATGAGGCAAGCAGGTCGTTATCATTCGCATTATCAAAATTTAAAAACCAAACATACTTTTGAAGAATTATGTAAGGTACCAGAACTTATTTGCGAGACAACCATGGGTCCGATTCAAGATTTTGATTTTGATGCAGCAATTCTCTTTAGTGATATTTTGTTTCCATTAGATTATCTTGGGATGGGCTTGGCTTTTAATCCAGGACCAGAGTTTGCTAATCCTTTAACTGAACAAATCCTCAATAATGAAAAAAAACAAAGTTTTTCTGATTACATTAAATTTCAAATAGATGGTTTGACTTTAATCAGAGATACTTTGCCTGATAATAAGTCCTTAATCGGTTTTGTGGGTGCTCCATATACTTTATTTAAATTTGCACAAAGACATCCTCAATCAAACTCAAATTTATTAAATGATTTTTTACCTGTTATAGAAAAAATTCTCGAAGAGAATATTGATTTACAATTTGGTATAGATTTAGACATATTAATGATTTTTGATACTGAAGCTCAACATTTAAATCTTAATGAATTTAATAAGTACGTAAAACCATTTATTGAGAAAATTGCACATAAGTATTCTGGAAAAATTGGATATTTTACAAAAGATATTGATGATGAAAAGTATGAAAGTCTAAAGACGATAAAAGATTTAAGATTAACTGTTGTAGGTTCTAACCAAGATATTTTTTCTAAATTATCAAATACAGATCTATCTCTTCAAGGTAATTTTCCCAACAGATACCTTGCTATTGAAGATATTGACGAATTTAAAAAGCATTTAGATAATTTTATCAAATATATAAAAGATCAAGATCTAGCCAAAAGAGTAGGCTGGATTTGCAGTTTAGATCATGGTGTTTTAAAAACTACACCAGAACATAATGTTAAACTATTTATAGATAAAATTAGAACAGAATTATAATGGCAAAATTTATTGGAAATCCTGATTTTAAACACGGTACTAAATTGAAAATTGGTATTTTATTATCTAACCTTGGAACACCTGATAAACCTCAACGCAAAGAATTGAGAGTTTATCTAAAAGAATTTTTATCTGATCCCAGGGTAATTGAAACGCCAAAGTTAATTTGGCAAATAATATTAAATGGTATTATCTTGAATACCAGACCTCAAAAATCTGCAAAAAATTATCAAAAAGTTTGGACAGATGAAGGTTCTCCACTCTTAGTGATTTTAAATAAACAAAAAAAACTTGCGCAAGATTTATTAAAAAAAGAAAACCTAGAGTTAGAGTTTGCCATAGGTATGCGATATGGAAATCCTAGCATAGAAAAAGGCTTAGAAGAATTAAGAAAAAAACATTGTAATAAAATTATCATATTACCGATGTATCCACATTACTGTGCAGCTACTACTGGTTCAACTTTTGATGCCGTATCAAATACAATGCAAAAATGGAGATGGGTACCGTCATTGAGGTTTATATCAACTTATCACGATCACCCCAATTACATAAAGGCATTAGCAAATAGTATTCAAAAGCATTGGGATGAAAATGGCAAACCAGATAAAATTTTATTCAGTTACCATGGTATTCCAAAGAAGTATTTTACTAAAGGCGACCCGTATCACTGTCTTTGCAGTAAAACGACAAGATTGGTAAGAGAAGAAATGGGTCTATCTGAAGAATTTGCCATGACAACTTTTCAATCTCGTTTTGGACCTGAAGAATGGCTGCAACCTTACACTGATAAGACAGTGGAAAAATTAGCCAAAGATAAAGTAGAACACCTTCAAATTATTGCACCAGGATTTTCTGCAGATTGTTTGGAAACTATTGAAGAACTAGATGGAGAAAATAGAGAAATTTTTGAAGAATATGGTGGAAAAAAGTTTAGCTATATTCCTTGTTTAAATGATCGGCCTGATCACATAAACCTTATTGGAGCCTTAATTAAAAATGAACTCCAAGGTTGGGTATGAGCAAAAATATAGAAGACAAAAAAAAATTAACCTCGAATTGGTTTCAAGATTTACAAAATCAAATGATTAGTTCATTTGAATCTCTAGATACAAAAAAATTTGAAAAAAAAACATGGGATAGACCAGGTGGAGGTGGTGGCACTATGGCTGTTATGAAAGGCGAAGTGTTTGAAAAAGTTGGAGTTAATATTTCTGTTGTACATGGCAAGTTTAGTGAAGAATTTAGAAAAAAAATACCTGGAACTGAAAACAGCGCAAATTTTTGGGCTGCTGGGATTTCAATAGTTGCGCATATGAAAAATCCAAAAATAGCTGCAGCTCATTTTAATACCAGGTTTATTGCAACTGAAAAATCTTGGTTTGGGGGAGGCTGCGATTTGACACCTGCTTTACCAGAAAATGAGGAAACAAGATCTTTTCATTCTGGTTTAGAAAATTTGTGTAAAAAAAACTCATATGATTATCCAAAATGGAAAAAAGAATGTGATGAATATTTTTATTTAAAGCACAGAAAAGAACCAAGAGGAGTAGGTGGCATTTTCTTTGATTATTTAAATGAAGATAATTTTGAAAACGAATTTGATTTTATTAAGAATTTAGGAGTTTATTTTAAAAATTTTGTTCACGATAATGCTGAAAGAAAAAAAGATTTGCCTTATACTGAAGAGGATATGAAAAAATTAATGCACAAAAGATCCAGATATGTTGAATTCAATTTATTGTATGACAGGGGCACTTTATTTGGCTTAAAAACAGATGGAAATGTTGAGGCTATTTTAATGTCAATGCCTCCAAAAGCGGAGTGGAATTGATGTACGAGTGGATTAAAGTTTTGCATATTATTTCTTTTGTAGCTTGGTTTGCAGGGCTTTTTTATTTACCAAGACTTTATGTTTATCATGCAGAAAATGTAGATCACGATCATACAAGAAAAACTTTAGAAACAATGGAATATAAATTGCTTAAATTTATCATGAACCCAGCGATGATTGCGACTTGGATTTTTGGAGTTGGATTAATCCATTATGTTGGTTCAGAGGGGTGGTTGCATGCTAAAATTACCTTAGTTGTAATTTTGTCTGCATTTCATATGTATTTAGGAGTTATTAGAAAGAAATTAATCAACGAACCATCAAAATATTCTTCTAAATATTTTCGATATATTAATGAAGTTCCAACTGTACTTTTAATTTTAATTGTAATTCTAGTAGTAGTTAAACCTTTTTAATTGAAAAAAATATTATAAAAGATTAGAAAACATTCAAGGACAGGTGGGTGAGTGGTTGAAACCAGCTGGTTGCTAACTAGCCTTACGAGTAACATCGTAACGAGGGTTCGAATCCCTCCCTGTCCGCCACAAATATGAAAAAAGATATCTCGATTGGAAAAACGTTAGCTAACTCTTTTCAATTTTTAATTACAAATTTTGACAAAAGATTAAAAGAAGGCTTGCCTGCAGTGATTTTCATTACTATAGCCTTTAATATATTAAATTATTTAATCTCTAATGAGATTGCTACTAATTTTACTATTTTATTTTTCTTTATTTTTACAATGATAATTTCAAGTGCAATAGGTGTCTGTGTTCATGAAGAAATTTTAAATAAGTCTAAGATAGTATTTTTAAAAGAATTTTTATCACCAAGGAGTATTAAGTATTTTTTTAATTTTTTAGCCTTAACAATTATAGCTTTATCACCGTTATTAATACATTTTGTGTTGAAAAATATTTTAACTATTAAAAGTGAACATGCCTCTGGTCTGCTAATATTATGGATTTTTACGACTATTTTATCTTTAAAATTAATATTTATTTTGCCGAAATTAGCTCTTGGTATTAATTTTAAGTATGATTTTAAAGAATTAAATTCAATTGGTTCAAAATTATTTTTGTTATTAACTATTGTAACAATAATTTTTTTAGTACCTTCAATGATTTACTTGACGCTACAACTATCATTTATGACAAGCTACAAAGACCTATACCAAATTATCAAACCTTTGTTTGATGTAGGATCTTTTTACATATCTTATTTAAATTATATTACTATTTTCGCGGTAATTTCTTACGCCTTTAAAGATTATTTTTCAAAATAGAATTTTTTCAATATCGTTAGTTACTGTTTTTTTATTAATTACGTATTTGTAAACTTGAATATTCTCTATGACTCTTTGTACATAGTTTCTTGTTTCTGAGAAGGGTATCAATTCAATCCAATCTATTGGGCTAATTTTTCCTTTTCTTGGATCACCAAATCTTTGTATCCATCTTTTTACTCTATGCGGACCAGCATTGTATGCTGCAAATGCCATATACAAAGCCCCATCTAAATTTGATGTTAAATTAGAAATATAAAATGATCCAATTTGTAAATTAAAATATTCATCTTCAATAAGTTTAGATCTTGAGTAGCTCAAACCTGCTTGCTTAGCCACCAATCTTCCCGTTGCAGGCATAATTTGCATTAATCCTTTTGCACCAACCCAGCTATTAGCTCTTCCATCAAATTCACTTTCTTGTCTGATAAGTGCTAAAATTATTGATTGATCCAGTATATTTTTTTTTGCAACAACTTTGGGTGTTTCGATAATGGGGTAATTTAACTCTAAAAGATTTTTGTTTTCATAAGATGCTTGTTTTGCGATTTGAATAGCAAAGTCTAATCTATTTATTTCTTGTGACAACAAACCAGCATAAATTTGCTCTTTGATAGTTTTTTCCTCAGAACCAAGATGTCGTATAATATCTTTAGCTTTTTGAGTCTCATCTAGTTCATCTAGAAGGACCACAGCTTTTGGAAGCTCTTGTTTTAAAAATTTATTAAATTCATCTTTTGAAAATGTGAAATTGTTTTTTACTTTAAATTTTTCTTTTTCAATTTTTGCTGCCGCTAGTTGTCCATAAAATGATGTATTAAATTTAGATGCTGATGCGTACCATTGTTTTGCTTTTTGATTTTCTCCAAGTTTTTCATAAGCTTCTCCCAACCAGTAGGCTCCTCTAGATTTGCTTATTGGATAGTTAACGCCATCATGCATTATTTTAAAATGTTCGACCGCAGCTTTGGGGTTATTTAAAAATCTTAGAGCTAACCAACCCGCATGCCACTCTGCTTCTGCTAGTAAGCTACTTTCTAAAACTCCATGATTAATTAATAAATCATAAGCTTCTTGATATTTTTTTTTATCTATATGTCTTCTGGCTATAATAAATTTTTCCTTAAACCACAGATCAGGCTTGACCAAACGTTTTGGGTCATTGGGTAGAGAGTTAATGATTTCTAATGCACTGTTATATCTTCCTCTTTTCCTTCTCCATTTCGCTCTGTCATATTGTAGACCAATATTATTTTTAAATTGAGGTGGTACTTTTGCAATTGCACTATCAACACCATACGATCTTGTCATTAGCGCAAATCTTGCAAAATAAAGTTCTTTATATCCTGGTGGTAAATATCTTAATGTTCTTCTTAATTCATAAAAATCTTGTTCCCAAGCTAAATATTCAGCTCTAATAATGTAATCATTTTTAGTTAATAAATTCTTAAATTTTTTATTAAGATACCTGTGGTCGTCTCTGCTTAAATTTGCATCTTTAAAACCCTCAGCTATTAGTTGATGAGCTTTATTTGTTTCTCCTTGTATTAAGAAAGCTTCACCTAATTTAATTTTTCCAAAACCACTTAAGGGTTCTTGGTTACTAAAAAATTTTATTACTTCTTTGGCTTTAGTTTCTTTGAAGTTAATTTTATGTTCTGCCAAATATCTTAATCTATTAATTCTTGGCCAATTAGGATTGTTTTTTATAAAATCAGAATAATCCTGAAATGTTGCGCGATTAATTGGTTCTTTTAAATACATCCAATTTACCAATTTTCTTAAAAGTGGATCTTTTGATTTTGAAACTTGTTTTTGTGCCGAGTTCCATCTTTTTCTTTTAATTTGAGCAAATGTCTTTTGGGCAATTAAAAAGTCTTTCTGAGATAGAATTTTAGAATCTTTTTTGTTTACGCCTAGATCATCAGGTTTTTTTAAAGGTAAGATATTATTAGTTACATTGAAGTTTTCTTCTTTATCTTTTTTGACTTCTTTAATTTTTTTTATTTTAGGAGCTGGTTTTTTATCAGTTTTTTTTGAAATTGTTTTTTCTATCTTTTTGGGAACAATTTTTTTTGGTGTTACTTTTTTATCAAAAATATTTTTAACTTCATTTTTGTTTTTTATTTCTTTTAATTCACTATTAATTTTTGAAGTATTAGTTTTAAACTCATTAGGTTTTGGTTCAGGTTTAATTAATCTAGCAAATGAATTATCGTGATTAAAAAAAAATATCGTTAAGCAAAGTACTATTTTTAGTATAGTTTTTTTCTTAATCATGTAATAAACCTATATATAAATTCTTGTATTTTATAACTATGTTTAAAGGATCTATAACAGCTTTAGTTACCCCATTTAAAGGTGAAAATTTGGACATAAATGCTTTTGAAAAGTTTATAGAGTTCCAAATTTCCAATGGCACAAACGGTATTGTCCCTTGCGGTACAACTGGTGAGTCGCCAACTATAAATAATGATGAGCACAAAAAATTAATTGAAACTGCTGTCAAAACCTCAAATGGAAGAATACCTGTAATCGCAGGCACAGGTTCAAATTCTACTGAAGAGGCTGTGGAGATGACGAAATTTGCTGAACAGGCAAAAGCTGATGCAGCACTTATAGTTACACCTTACTACAACAAACCTACACAAGAGGGTTTGTATCAACATTATAAAAAAATTAATGATAGCTGTGGTATTCCAATAATTATTTATAATATTCCCGGAAGGTCTGTAGTTGATATGAGCGTTGATACAATGGCTCGGCTTTATGAGTTAAAAAATATTATTGGTGTGAAAGATGCAACAGGTGATTTAAATAGAGTTTCTCAACAAAAAAATAAAATGGGTGATGATTTTATTATGCTTTCTGGAAACGATGAAAATACACTTGAATTTAATAAACTTGGCGGCGTCGGATGCATTTCTGTATCGGCAAATGTAGCTCCAAAAATGTGTTCAGATTTTCACAAATTATGTAATGCAGGTAATTTTGATGAAGCAAAAACTTTATTTGAAAAATTATTACCTATGCATGATGTAATGTTTATTGAAAGCAATCCTGTTCCAGCAAAATATAGCTTAAGTTTAATGGGAATGATGTCCGAAGATGTTAGATTACCTCTTGTGACTGCTGAAAATTCTTCGAAAGAAAAAATTAAAGCAGTTTTAAAAAAACTAGCTTTAATTTAATGATTAAAAAAAATGTATCTAGCAACGTCGTTGCTCAGAATCGTAAAGCAAGTTTTAATTATTTTTTTGAAGATACCTTAGAAGCAGGTATCGAATTATTAGGCTCAGAAGTAAAGTCATTAAGAGCAGGCAAAGGAAGTATTGCTGACTCTTATGCTCTTGATAGTGAAGGTGAGGTTTATTTACATAATACATATATACCCGAATACAAACAAAGCAGTTATAACAACCATGATCCGAGAAGATTGAGAAAACTTTTATTAAAAAAAAAAGAAATTAATAAAATAATTGGAAAAATTAATAGAGATGGTTTTACAGTTGTTCCAACAAAAATATATTTTAATTCAAAAGGTATTGCAAAAGTTAACATTGCAATTGCAAAAGGTAAAAAATTGCATGATAAAAGACAGACAAAAAAACAAAGAGATTGGAATAGAGAAAAATCAAGAGTTTTTCGTAAATCAAGTTAATGAAAATTTTAGCTTTTGGATCAAACTTGCCTTTCAAAGAGAATTCTCCCAAAAGGAATATTGAGACAGCTTATGAAATGCTTCAAGAGTATAAAATTAAAATTTTAAAAAGGTCTCATCTCTATCAAACCGAAGCTTACCCAAACAAATCTGATCCGTTATTTTGCAATTCTGCAGTATCAATAGAAACAAGACTTCAGCCTAGAGAGTTGTTAAAAGTTATATTAGAGATTGAAAAAAAACTTGGAAGAGAGAGAAGCAAAAAAAATAGCCCAAGAACATTGGATATTGATATTATTTGTTATGACGATTTAATTATTGATGAAAAAAATTTAAAAATCCCACATCCTCATGTGCATCAAAGACCTTTTGTTTTTTTACCAATTAATGATTTGGATAATTTATGGATACATCCTGTTTATTTGAAAACTATTAAAGAAATTATTAAAGAATTTGATAACGAAGCGTTAAATTCAGTTAAAAAAATTATATAAATTGATATAATTTTAATATGCCAGATGAAATGCAGTTAATAGAAAAGATAAAATCTTATAATCATTATGTTGATGAAAAGATGATTAAAAATGCTTATCAATATGCGGCGGAATTACACAAGACTCAGAAAAGACACTCTGGTGATCCGTATATAAGTCATCCTTTGGCAGTTGCTAATATTTTAGCAGAGTTAAAACTTGATGGCCCAACCATTACAACAGCCTTATTACATGATACGATTGAAGATACAAAAGCAACATATGAAGAAGTAAAAACAAATTTTGGTGAAGAGATAGCCAATTTAGTTGAAGGTGTAACCAAAATTTCAAAACTTGAAGTTGAGAAAAAAAACTTAACTGCAGGAGAAAATTTTAGAAAACTAATATTAGCAACTTCAAAAGATATTAGAGTCTTGCTAGTTAAACTTGCTGACAGATTGCACAATATAAGAACAATAAATTCAATTGTAAAACAAGATAAAAGAGAGAGAATTGCAAGAGAAACAATGGAAATTTATGCGCCACTTGCGGAAAGAATGGGTATGCACAAAGTCAGAGATGAACTTGAGGATAGGTCGTTTGCTGTATTGAATGATGAGGCAAGATTATTAATTGTAAATAGAATAAAAGAAATTTCACCAAGTCGAACAAAAATATTTAATGATGTTTTAAAAGAATTAGAAAATATTTTAAACGAAAATGGCATTGATGCAGAAGTAGTTGGTAGAGAAAAGACACCTTTTTCCATTTGGAGAAAAGTAAACGAAAAAAGAATTTCACTTGAACAAATTACTGATTTAATTGGTTTTAGGATTATTACGAAAAATATTTCTAATTGTTATAAATGTTTAGGAGTATTTCATAGTAAGTGGAGCGCTGTTCCAGGAAGATTTAAAGATTATATTTCTACGCCAAAGTCAAATAGGTACCAGTCAATTCACACAACTATTATTGGACCAAAAAAACAAAGAGTTGAAATTCAAATACGTACTCAACAAATGAATGATTATGCAGAAAGAGGTGTTGCCGCTCATTGGCTTTATAAAAAAAATGAGAATATTGATAAAAAAAATAGTTACGAATATTCGTGGTTAAGTGATCTTGTTGAATTTTTAGAGTCGGGTGAAAACCCAGAGCATTATTACGAATATACAAAATTACAATTATATGCCGACCAAGTTTTCTGCTTTACGCCTAATGGCGCTGTTATAAGATTGCCTAAAAAAGCCACACCCATAGACTTTGCGTATGCTGTTCATACTGATTTGGGAGATACTTGCACCGGCTGCAAAATAAATGGAAAACCTTCACCGTTGCAGACTCAATTAAGGAATGGTGATTTGGTAGAAATATTAAGTTCTACAAAAAAATCTCCTTCTTACCATTGGTTGTCATACGCAAAAACTGGTAAAGCAAGAAGTTCAATAAGAAGGTACTGGCATGATAAGCTTCCTGTTCAAAATGAAAGTCGAATTCACAAGTCTAGTATTTGGGTATTATTGAGTCATAAGGCGGGAACTTTGGGTGAAATTTGTACTTTAATAGGAAAACATAAATGTAATATATTTAATGTTGAATTAGTGGATAAAAAAGAGGATTTTTTAAGTTTTATTTTTGATATCGAAATAAAAAATTTAAAAGATTTTACAAATTTAATATCTGAATTAAAAGTCAGATCAATTAATTTCAAAATAATTAGACATAGAAAATCAAACTAATGTTAACAGAAGATCAGACTATAGAGATTTTAAAAAAAACAAATTCATTATTAGAGGGTCATTTTATTTTATCCTCAGGTTTAAGAAGTGAAAAATATTTACAATGCGCTCAATTAATGATGCACGCGGATTTAGCAGAAAAAATATGTCACTCATTAGCAGAAAAAATTAAAAATGAAAAAATTTCATTTGATATTATTGCATCACCAGCAATAGGAGGCATACTTGTAGGGTATCAAGTTTCTAAATTTTTAAATGTACCAAATATATTTGTAGAAAGAGTGGATAATCTATTTAATTTAAGAAGAGGTTTTGAATGCAATGGTAAAAAAGTACTTATTTTAGAAGATGTTATTACCACGGGAAAATCAAGTTTGGAGTGCGCAAGTTGTTTAGAAAATCTAGGCGCAAATATTGCTGGATATGCTTGTATAGTTGATCGTTCAGGCGGTAAATCAAATATTAATAAAATTATTTCACAGATAAGTTTTGATTTTCCAACTTATTCTGAAAATAATTTACCTGATCACTTAAAAAATATTGAAGCTACCAAACCTGGCAGTAGAAAAATTTAATAAAATGAAAACGAGATTAGGTGTCAATATCGATCATGTAGCAACTTTGAGAAACGCAAGAGGTGAAGGCCACCCAGATATTGCAAAAGCAGCCAATGAAGTCATTAAAAATGGAGCAGACCTAATTACTATTCATGTCAGAGAAGATCAAAGACATATTAAAAAAAGTGATGCAATTTTTTTAAAAAAAAAAATTAAAAAACCAATCAATTTAGAAATGGCACCAACAATTGAAATGTTAAATTTTGCTTTAAAACTAAAGCCTAAATATGTTTGTATTGTTCCAGAAAAAAGAAAAGAGATTACTACAGAAGGCGGTTTAAATTTAAACCAAAGAAATTTAAAAAAGATTATCAATAAACTTAAGAGCAAAGGTATCGAAGTATCATTGTTTATAAATCCAAAAACTAATGATGTAAAACGTTCATTCAACTTAGGATCAAATGCCATTGAAATACACACAGGCTCTTTTGCGTCAGCTTTCAAAAATAGAAATAAAAATAAAATAAAAACAGAATTTGATAAAATTAAAAACTGTCAAGTTGCATGCAACAAAACAACCATGAAATTTAATGTTGGCCATGGCCTAACGTATGAATCAGCTACTTATTTAAAAAAATTAAATAATATAAACGAATTTAATATTGGGCATTTTATTGTTGGTGAAAGTTTATTTGTTGGTTTTTCAAAAGTAGTAAAAAAATTCAAGAGAATATTGAAAAACTAATGTCCATACTTGGTTTGGGTACTGACATTGTAAATATAAAAAGAATAGAGAAAATTTTAAAAAAAAATAAAAAAAATTTTATTGATAAAATTCTTCATTCAAAAGAAAAAAAGGGAAAAAAAATTACCGCAGAATATTTATCTAAGAAATTTAGTGCTAAAGAAGCTTTTTCGAAAGCCCTAGGAACAGGTATTGGCAAAGTAATTCAATTTAATGAAATTATTATTATTAATAAATCAAATGGAAAACCCACTATTCAAATTGAAAAAAAAGCAGAAAAACGAGTCTTAAAAAAATTAAAAGTAAATAAAGCTAAATATTTTATATCTATCTCGGACGATTATCCTTTTGCTTTGGCTACAGTTATTATATCGAAATAGCTAATCATGAAAAAAAAAATTATTGAAAACGCTAAAACTTTAATTATCGCACTTATTTTAGCAATAATAATTAGATCTCTTTTAATACAACCCTTTTTTATTCCATCATCTTCAATGGAAAATACATTGTTAATTGGAGATCGTTTGTTTGTAACAAAATATTCTTATGGTTACAGCAGGCATTCATTTCCTTTTAGTTTAAAACTTTTACCAAAAAGAATTTTATATAGTGAGCCAGACAGAGGGGATGTAATAGTTTTTAAAACACCTGCAGACAATAGAACTGACTATATAAAAAGATTAATAGGCAAGCCTGGTGATGTAGTCCAGTTTATCAAAGGAGATCTTTATTTAAATCAAACTAAAGTTAAGAAAGAATTTATTAGAAAAGATACTGTTTTTTGTGGCCAGGAAAAAATAAATGTAAATATATATAGAGAAAAAATTAATAAAAATAGCGAGTATGAAATTGCGTATTTTATTAATGATTCAATGACAGACACTGACACTTATAAAATACCAAAGGACCACTATTTCTTTTTGGGCGATAATAGAGATTGCTCAAAAGATAGTAGATTTTTAATGAGTGTTGGTTACGTTAAAAAAGAAAATTTAGTCGGCAAGGCTAGATTCTTATTTTTTTCAAATGATGGAAGTATTGGAAATTTTTTTACATTTTGGAAATGGCATCAATCAATTCGTTTTGAAAGAATTTTAAAAAAAATAATTTAATGAAAAAATCTGAAATTTCTCAAGTAGAAAAGATTTTAGAAATAAAATTTAATAATAAACATCTTATTGAACAAGCTTTTACGCATAAAAGTAAATCGGTTAATATTAATTATAATAACGAAAGACTAGAATTTTTAGGCGATAGAGTTCTTGGTCTTGTAATTGCAAGTTATTTAAATGATAATTATCCAAATGATTCAGAGGGTGTTCTTGATAAAAAACTTGCTTCATTAGTAAATAAAGAAACATGCTCCAAAGTCATTTCTTCTTTAAAAATTGATCAATTTTTAAGTTTAAGCAAAGCTCAAAAACAAAATAAAGCTGGTAATAAAAAAATTTTAGGAGATTTGTGCGAGTCAATTATTGGAGCTGTTTTTATGGATAAAGGATTTGAGCAAACTAAAAAATTTATTTTAAAAATTTGGAGGGAAAACTTGAAAAATACAACCCAAGTAGTTATTGATCCCAAGACTAAGCTACAAGAATATTCTCTTAAACTTTATAAAAAACTACCTGTTTATAAGTATATATCTAATTCAGGCCCTTCTCATAAACCTAATTTCAAAGTTTCTGTTTCAATAGAACAATCCAAAAGTTTTTCTGGATCTGGAACATCTAAGAAAAATGCGGAGACTAGTGCCGCAAAAAAACTGATTGAACATCTAAATATCAAACAATGAAGACATCTTATATTGCTTTATCTGGTCCCACAAATTCAGGCAAATCTACCTTATTAAATTGTTTCGCTAATAAAAAAGTATCAATAGTTTCAAAAAAAATACAAACAACAAACTTCAATATTGAGTTTTCTATTAATTATAAAAACACTCAAATGATTTTTATTGATACACCAGGTTTTTACAAAGATAACATTAATGATAATTACCTCAGAGATGCCATGCAAGGATTGGAAAGGGCAGATATTGTAATTTTTATATTAGATATAAATAACAAATTTAGACACCTTGATAAAATAAAAAACAATTTAGATAAAATTAAAAATAAAATTTTAGTTTTTAATAAAATTGACAAAATAGATAATGAAGAAATATTAGAAAAAATTAAAACTATAGATTTTATTAATAAATTTGATGATATTTTTTACATATCTGCATTAAAAAAAAAGAATACTGAAAAAATACTCAATTTTATTGAAAAAAATACCTCAAAAGAGTCATTAAAATTTTCTAAAAGAATTTCAAAAGAAAAATTTTTTTCTGAGATTACAAGAGAGGCTTTATTGTTTTATATTCATAAAGAAATTCCATACAAATCCTTGATTGTTACAGATAGCATTAAGAAAGGAAGGTATTTTACAGTGAATCAAACTATAATCGTAAAAACCGATGCTCATAAAAAAATTGTATTAGGTAAAAATGGTCAAATGATAAAAAATATTGGTATTTATTCAAGATCACAACTTGAAAAAATTTTGAAAAAAAAAGTAAATCTTTTTTTAAAAGTTAAATTATCAAAGATTAAATAATAATGAGATGGAGTGATATTGGTTATTTGCTATCAGTATCTGCAAATAAAGAAAATTCGTCATTGGCTAAAGTTTTTTCTAGAGAACATGGCTGTGTTACCGGTGTTGTTTATGGAAGTTCTTCTAAAAAGAAAAAACCAGATTTGCAAATAGGAAATAAAGTAAGAATAAATTATAATTCAAAAAATGAGGATGCATTAGGTTATTTTTCTTTTGAATTAATAGAAAATATATCCATAAAATATTTTAATGATTTTAATAAATTAAATTTATTAATTATTTCAATTGAAGTGATTTCAAAAATTATGCCAGAAAATCAAAAGCATATTATATGTTTTGATGAGTTTGATGAGTTTATTAAATCTTTAGATGGAGATAGTTTAAAATCATATTTGATTTGGGAATTTAATTTTTTAAAAAATATAGGTTATGGAATTGATACAAGCGAAGAGGGATTTGATCCGGTAATTAAAAATATTTTAAATGGTAATAGTCCAGACTTTACAATTGAAGATCTAAAATCAATTTTTAATTTAAATAGTGAAACAATAACTAATAGATTAGTTGATGTAATTAATATATCTAACTTTAATAATAGATCAAAAATTCTTACTTATTTAAATGAATAAAAATATTGTCAAAGATGAACTCCATAACCAATTTGCTAAAAAATATTTAGCTTATGCTTTATCCACAATAACCCAGCGTGCCTTACCAGATGTAAGAGATGGATTAAAACCGGTTCATAGAAGGTTAATATATGCAATGTATTTGCTAAATTTAAGTCCCAAGTCACAATTCAAAAAATCTGCAAGAGTAGTGGGTGATGTTATTGGTAAATTCCATCCTCATGGAGATCAATCTGTTTACGATGCATTAGTTAGATTAGCTCAGGATTTTTCCACTCACTATCCGTTAGTTAATGGCCAAGGTAATTTTGGAAATATTGATGGAGATAATGCAGCAGCCATGAGGTACACAGAAACTAAATTAACAAAAACAGCTGAATATTTACTTGCAGATATTGAAGAAGATACAGTTAATTTTAAAAAAACTTATGATGGAGAATTGGATGAACCTGAAATATTACCATCACAGTTTCCAAATATTTTAGCTAATGGTTCATCTGGTATTGCAGTTGGTATGGCAACTTCAATTCCACCTCACAATGCCCAAGAAGTTTGCGATGCTTTAATTTACTTAAATGATCATCCAAATGCTACAATTAGAGATCTATTAAAATTTATTAAAGGTCCAGACTTCCCAACTGCAGGTATACTAAATGAAGATAAAAAAGAAATTTTTAAAGCTTATAATACTGGTCGTGGATTTTTTGAGATAAAATCAAATTATAAAGTAGAGGATCTTGGAAGAGGTTTGTATCAAATTGTTGTTACAGAAATACCATTCTCAGTAAATAAATCAAAATTAATAGAAAAATTGGCTGGAATTATAATTAATAAAAAAAACAAATTATTAGATCATGTCTCAGATGAGTCTGATGAAAAAATAAGAATTGTTCTTAGACCAAAAAATAGAAATGTTGATCCAGAAGATCTTATGAATTCACT
The DNA here is from genome assembly GCA_022763425.1 of Pelagibacteraceae bacterium. Lineage (GTDB taxonomy): Bacteria > Pseudomonadota > Alphaproteobacteria > Pelagibacterales > Pelagibacteraceae > HIMB114. The sequence continues at coordinate 733,529 of JALEGD010000001.1, forward strand.
TTTTGAACAAACTGAACTTAAAAATAAAATTTTTCTAAATATGAATGTTTTAAATGAAAAGAATGAACCAAAAGTGATGAATCTAAAAGATGTTTTAAAATCACTATTAAAGCATAGATATTTAATTTTAAATAAAAAAATTAATTTTCAACTTAATAAAATTAAAAGAAGACTAGAAATTTTAAAAGGGTTTATAATTGTATATAAAAATCTTAATCAGATTATTAAAATCATTAGAAATGCCAAAGAACCAAAAAAAGAATTAATTAAAATATATAAATTTACTTTAGTTCAAGTAGAAGCGATTTTAGAAATGAGATTAAGGAATTTAAAAAAAATTGAAGAATTAGATATAAAAAAAGAGTTCAAAGATTTAGAGATTGAAAAAAAAAGATTAACTAAAATTTTAAATTCAAAATCATTACAAAGAAAAGAAATTAATAAAGAATATTATGAAATTATAAATGAATTTGGTGACACTTCTATTTTTGGACCCAGAAAATCTAAATTAGAAAAGTTCTCTAAAATTTCACAAGATGAATTAGAAACTAAGCTTGAAGTAGTAGAAAACATCAATGTCTCTTTAATAAGCAATCAGTTTTTAAAAGCGAAAAAAGGTCACTTGAAAGTTATTGATGAAAAATTAAAAAATGAAGCAAATATTATTGTTAATTGCAAAACATCAGATGTTTTATGTTTGCTTTCAAATTTTGGTAAATCTTATTCATTGGATTGTTCGATTTTAAAGTTTGGTTCAGTAAAGGGAGTTTCGGTATCATCATATTTAAAACTTAAGGAAAATGAAAACATAGTTGATATTTTTATTTATAATGAGAATAGCAAAATTATTCTTGCCTCAAAAAATGGCAATGGTTTTTTGATCAAATCTAATGATTTAATTAGCAATAAAAAATCTGGAAAGAAAATATTTAACATAAAAAAAAATGACTCATTATTTGGCTCTGTTTTAGTTGATGAAATTAAAGATAAATTTTTAATAATGTTTTTAAACGAAAATATTAAAATTAAGTTATTGATATTAAATTTAAATGAAATACCCTATTTGCAAAAGGGGTCAGGTGTAATGCTTTTTAAATCTAAAGGTTTTCAATTACATAGTTTTTGCGCAGCGGATAAAAATTTTTCTATCTTTGATAATAATGAAAAAAAAATTAATATAAAAAATATAAATTCTTATTTGTCTAAAAGAGGAAAATCTGGAAAAAAAATTAACCTAGATAACAATTTAAAGTTGCTACGAGGTTTTAAAAATAATTTTATATTTTAATGATAACAGAATCTAGAAAAAGAAGTTTGTTTAAGACAATTTCATGGAGAGTTTTAGCATCAATAGATACATTTTTAATTTCTTGGTTAATTAGTGGAAAAATTTCAATTGGTATCTCTATTGCTACTTTGGAAGTTGTTACAAAGCTTATCATTTATTACTTTCACGAACGTGCGTGGGATAAAATTAAATGGGGTAAGTATGATAAATAAATTTAAATCTGCTTTATCAAAATATCCTAGCGGCATAGCATGCGTCTTTACAAAAAATATAAAAAATAATTATAATGCGATTATAATAAACTCATTCTCTTCAGTTTCTTTAAAGCCTTTAATGGTATTGTGGAGTTTGGATATAAAATCTAGTAAATTTATTTTTTTCAAAAAATCTAGAAAACAAATAATAGTTTTATTAAGCAATAAACAAAAAAAATTAGTTAGAGAAATAGCTTATAAAAAAAATGATGTTTCCCAGTCAGAATTTAAAGGTATTGTAAAAAAATCTATTTTCTCATTAACATGTGACAAATTTAAAGATATTAAAGCAGGAGACCATTTTACTATATTTTTAAAAGTAAAAAAAATTATAATAAATTCTTCTTCCAAACCGTTGTTATATTATCAAAAAAAGGTTTTATCTATTTAGTTGTTAATAAGTTAAAGTTATTATTTTCAATTTATTGAGCTTTATTTTTTTTAATATAAATATTAATTATCTTGAAAAAAAAAATTATTAATCAAATTTTAATATCCTCTGATCATGCTGGTTATGATTTAAAAAATTATATAATCCATCATTTAGAAAAAAAAAAATTTAAAGTAATTGATCTTGGTCCATTTAATGTAAATTCGGTTGATTATCCTGATTTCGCAAAAAAATTATCAAAAAAAATAACTGATAAAAAATATGGTATATTGATTTGCGGTTCAGGTATTGGAATGTCAATTATGGCGAATCGATATAAAAAAATAAGAGCATCCTTAGTTTTTAATTTAACAACTGCAAAATTAGCTAGAGAGCATAATAATGCCAATGTTTTAGTATTAGGTTCAAGGGTGACAAAACGAAAAAATGCTTTAAATATTGTGGATATTTTTTTTAAAACAAAATTTTTAAAAGGTAGACACTTAAGAAGGGTGAAAAAATTTAAAAATGTCTAAAGAACTAAAAACAGAGTCAGATTTTTTTTTAAAGTCATTAAAGGATAGTGATTCTGAAATTTACTCATCTATTGAAGAAGAATTAGATCGTCAAAAAAATCATTTAGAATTAATAGCTTCAGAAAATATTGCTTCCAAAGCTGTTATTGAAGCCCAGGGATCAGTATTAACAAACAAATATGCAGAGGGGTATCCGGGCAAAAGATATTATGGTGGATGTGAATTTGTAGACAAATCTGAAAATCTAGCAATTGAAAGAGTAACTAAATTATTTGATGTTAAATATGCTAATGTTCAACCACACTCTGGTGCTCAGGCAAATGGAGCTGTTTTTTTAGCCTTATTAAAACCAGGTGATACAATTTTAGGTATGGGCATAGATCAGGGTGGTCACCTTACTCACGGCGCACCCCCAGCACAATCAGGTAAATGGTTTAATGCAATCGCGTATGGCGTTGATAAAAAAACAGGCTTATTAGATTATGATCAAGTTGAAAAGTTAGCTATTGAAAATAATCCAAAATTAATTATTGCAGGTGGCAGTGCCTATTCAAGAATTATTGATTTTAAAAAATTTAGAGAAATTGCTGATAAAGTTGGTGCATATTTACTAGTAGACATGGCACACTTTTCTGGACTTGTTGCTGGAAAAGCTTATCCAAACCCATGTGATCATGCACATGTTGTTACATCAACAACGCACAAAGTTTTGAGAGGTCCAAGAGGAGGAATAATTTTGACAAATGACGAAGACCTTTCAAAAAAATTTAATTCTGCAGTTTTTCCCGGTTTACAAGGTGGACCACTAATGCATGTCGTAGCAGCAAAAGCAGTTTGTTTTAAAGAGGCTTTAGAGGATGATTTCAAAATTTATGCAAAAAATGTAATTGAAAACGCTAAAATTTTATCTGAAACCTTAAAAAATCTTGGATATGAAATATTTTCAGGAGGTACAGATACACATCTTGTGCTTATTGATCTTAGACCATTAGGTTTGACAGGTAAAGAAGCTGAAAGATCTTTAGTTAATGCAAATTTAACATGTAACAAAAATGGTATTCCATTTGATGAAGCGAAGCCTTGGATCACTTCAGGTATTAGACTTGGTACACCAGCATGCACAACCAGAGGATTTGGATTGGCTGAATTCAAACAAGTTGCTGAGTTAGTTGATGAAGTTTTAAAAGGCTTAAAAGATAACAAAAATGATAATTCAAAGGCAGAATTATCTGTTAGAAAAAAAGTAATTGAGCTTTGTAAGAAGTTCCCAATTTACTAAATTATGCTTTGTCCATTTTGCAAAGAAAAAGATACCTCAGTTATAGATTCTCGATCAACTGAAGACGGGACAGCAATACGAAGAAGGAGATTGTGTGGATGTGGTAAGCAAAGATTTACAACATTTGAACGAGTTCAATTTAGAGAACTAACTGTTATAAAAAAAAACGGAAGGAAATCACCCTTTGATAGAGAAAAACTTACTAAATCTGTCATGACAGCTTTGAGAAAAAGACCTATCGATAATGACACAATAGAAAAATTTGTATCCAAAATTTATCGTAATTTAGAAGATCTTGGACAAAATGAAATTATGTCTTCGACGATAGGAAAATTTGTGATGGATGGATTAAGAGAACTAGATCACGTAGGGTATGTAAGGTTTGCATCTGTCTATACTGATTTTAAAGAAGCAAAAGATTTTGAGCAATTTGTAGACAATATTAATGCCCAAGTTAAAAAATAATTTACCAAAAAAATATTTAATTAATTTAGCTAATAAACTTTCAGAAATTAATCAATTTGAAACATTTCCAAATCCATGTGTTGGTGCTGTAGGCATTGATAAATATAATCATATACATTTGGGTGTTACAGGAAAATATGGATCACCTCATGCAGAATATATTTTATTAAAAAACAAAAAAACAAATTTTATAAATGAATTGTATACTTCTTTAGAACCTTGCTGCCACATAGGCAAAAACCCTTCCTGTTCTCACTTAATAATTAAAAAAAAAGTAAAAAAAATTTTTTCATCATCTATAGATTTAGATGAGAGGGTAAAAGGAAAAACAAATAGATTATTAAAAAAAAAAAATATTTCTTTAAAGTATGCTAAGCAACCTTCAAAATCTTCTGTTCTTCATAATTATTGTTCTTTAAATCAAAAACCTTATGTAGTAGCAAAAATAGCATCTAGTAATGATTTTTATAGCAAGCATAAATCAAAAAGATTATTTACAAGTATATCAGCTTTAAAGTTTGCTCATTTATTAAGATATCAATCTGACTCTATACTGGTTGGAAAAAATACAATCAATCACGATAATCCAAGTTTAAATTGTAGATTAAATGGTATCGAAAAAAAAATTGCAATTTTTATAATAAATAAAAATCTTTTTTTTAATAAAAAAATCTTTTCAAATAATAATTTAAAAGGTGCTTATGTTTTTCACTCTGAGAAAAATAAAACGAAAATTAAAAAAGTGGGTAAATTTTTTAAACTTATTTATTTTGACTTAAATCAGCCAACTAACGATTTACTTAAAATTATATATCAACTTGGATATAAAAAACTTCTAATTGAAGGTGGAGCTACTACATTAAATTATTTCTTCAAAAGTAAATGTATTAATGAATTATACCATGTGAAAAATAAGCTTAATTTTAATAAAAATGGCCTTCTAAACATAAAAAAAATTATAAAAAATAATAAATTACCTTTAAATCAAGTATTAAACCTAGAACAAGATTTGATTTTGAATTACAAATCCAAATATGTTCACTGGAATTATTGAAAGTACTGCAAATTTAAAAAAAATATCAAAGAATAAAAATAATTTTTCTTATATATTTGATTGCAGGTTACCGGTAAAAAAAAAAGATATTGGCACTTCAATCTCAATTAATGGTGTTTGTTTAACTTTAGTAAAGTTTAGTAAAAAAAAAAGAAATAATGATTTATATTTTGACATTTCCCCAGAAACCTTAAAAATTACAAATCTTATTAAAAGCAAAATAGGCGATTTGTTTAATATTGAAAAATCATTAAAATTTGGTGATGAAATTGCCGGTCACTTTGTTCAAGGGCATGTTGATGATATTGGAAAAATTAAATCTTTTACAAAACTAAAAAACTCTTGGCAAATTTGGATACAAGTTAAATCTAAATTTAAAAAATTTTTAATTACAAAAGGATCTATTTCAGTGAATGGTATTTCATTAACAATTAATAATATAAAAAATAATATGTTTAGAGTAGATATAATCCCTCATACATTTAACAAAACAAATTTAAATAGATTAAAAAAAAACAGTACAGTGAATATTGAGTATGATTTGTTAATTAAATTTTTGAAACAAAATGTTAAATAAATTCACATCAATAGATAAATTACTTAAAGCTGCCAAAAGGGGTGAGGTTTTTATCTTGGTTGATGATGAAAGAAGAGAAAATGAAGGGGACCTTGTTTTTTTAGGAGAAAAATGTACGCCAAAAAAAATTAATTTTATGGCGAAGCATGGGAGAGGTTTGATATGTTTGGCATTAGACAAGAAGCAATCATCTAAACTTGGTTTAAAATTAATGCCAAGTTCAAATTTTTCTCGTTTTAGCACTGCATTTACAGTAAGTATCGAGGCAAGAAGAGGTGTTACAACAGGAATATCTGCTTTCGATAGATCAAAGACAATCTTAACTGCAATTAAAAAAAATGCTTCTAAAAAAGATATTGTTACACCGGGTCATATTTTTCCTTTAGTTTCAAAAGAAGGTGGCGTTTTGATTAGAGCTGGTCACACAGAAGCATCAGTTGATATTGCCAAATTAACTAAAAAAAACCCTTCTGCGGTTATTTGTGAAATTATGAATGAAGATGGGACAATGGCAAAAAGAGATCAGCTATTTAAATTTGCAAAAAAACATAAATTAAAAATTTCTAAGATTGAAGATTTGATAGAATATCGTTTTAAAAAAGAAAATTTTTTAAAATTAAAATCTAAAAAAACATTTAAATTTAAAAAAAATATTTTAGAAAAACAAATTTTTCAAAACTCAATAGATAAAAATAAACATCTAGTTTTTTCAAAAATTACCAATAAAACAAACTGCAAAGTTAGAGTTTTATCAATAAAAGACAAATTATCACAAAACATTTTAAATAATAAAGATGTAAGAAATTCTCTTACTTATTTAAATAAATCAAATAATTTTTCATTAATTATAATTCAAAGTTCAGTAATGAAAGAGGATAAAAACTTTATTAATTTTTCTGGTAATAAAAGAGAATTTGAAGCTAATTTGATAAGAAATTATGGTGTTGGAGCTCAAATAATAAAAAAATTAGGTTTAAATGATATAATATTGGTAACCAAATCAAAAAAAAGAATAGTTGGATTAGATGGATTTGGTATTAAGATTAAAAAACAAGAGATTTTTAAATGAAAAAATGCTTAGTCGTATATTCTGATTATTATAAATCTATAAGTAAAAATCTTTTAAAAGGCTGCGTATCAATTTTAAAAAAAAATAAAATTAAACATGATATTTATCTTGTTGATGGATCTTATGAAATTCCACAATTAATCAATATAAAAATTAAAACAAAAAAATATAATTCTGCAATTGCATTAGGCTGTATAATAAAAGGCAAAACTCCTCATTTTGACTTTATATCTAAAGCAATTACAGGTGCGATCATGCAATTGTCTATAAAATATAATTTACCTATATCAAATGGCGTTTTAACTTGTAACAACCAGGCACAAGCAAAAATAAGATCTTCTGGAAAAAAAAATAAGGGTATTGAGGCAGCGAATGCACTTATTTCAGTTTTAAAAAATTTAAAGTAATGAAATCTGGAACGCGAACTAAACTAGTTCAAAAAATCTATGAGAAAACAAAAAATCCAGATGGGGTTATTGATTTTGGAAAAGATCCTTACATCAGGCATATAAAAAAAGTATTTAAAGGATATTTTGAACAAGAAGGTCAACTTAATGAAATTTTAAGCAGATCTCTTTCTGCAGAAATTAAGCAAAAAAATTTAGATAGCTTGTTAAATATAATATTAAAAACTTCGATTTATGAGCTAAAGTTTTGTGAGAAAATTCCATTTAAAGTTGTTATTAATCAATATTTGGATGTAACAGCCCAATTTTATGGGAATGACCAAAAAAGGCTTGTAAATGGCGTTCTCGATAGCGTGGCAAAATCGTTAAATTCATCTAATTAAGTTGATTTATATTGCAATTTTTGGCAATTAGCCTGTTTTTAACAAGGATATATAAAGGAAATAATAAATGAACCCAACAGAAACAATTATTTTAGACTATGTTGTTCTATGTGGTATCGCGGCTGTTGCTTATGGTTGGATCACTAGTCAACAAATTTTAAATGCAAGTGCAGGAAACAATACTATGCAAGAAATTGCAGGTGCTATTCAAGAAGGTGCACAGGCGTATTTAAACAGACAATACAAAACAATTGCAATCGTAGGAGCCGCTGTACTAGTTCTTGTTGCGATACTATTTAGTCCATTGGTAGCTTTAGGTTATCTAATTGGTGCAGCCTTGTCTGGTGTTGCAGGTTATGTTGGAATGATTATTTCTGTAAGAGCCAATGTTAGAACAGCTGAAGCTAGTAGAAGTGGTTTGGCAAAAGGTTTAGATATTGCTTTTAAATCTGGAGCAGTAACTGGAATGTTAGTTGCTGGTTTAGCGTTATTAGCTATTACAGTTTATTATAAATTATTAGTTTCTATAAATTCATCTGAAAGAGAAATTATTGATGCATTAGTCGCTCTTGGGTTCGGAGCTTCACTAATATCAATTTTTGCAAGATTAGGTGGTGGTATTTTTACTAAAGGTGCTGATGTTGGAGCGGATTTAGTTGGAAAAGTTGAAGCGGGAATTCCAGAAGATGATCCAAGAAATCCAGCAGTTATAGCTGATAACGTTGGTGATAACGTTGGTGATTGCGCAGGAATGGCCGCGGATTTATTTGAAACATATGCTGTTACTATTGTTGCTACAATGGTTCTAGCATCAATTTTCTTTACAGGAAATTCTAGTATGATGGTTTATCCTTTAGCTATCGGTGGAATTTGTATCTTAACCTCTATCATTGGTACTTTTTTTGTTAGATTGGGAAAAAGTAAAAATGTAATGGGAGCTTTGTATAAAGGTTTCGTTGCTACAGCTGTTTTATCTTTGATAGCTATGTATCCAGTAACAGATAATATTATTGGATTAGAAAATACTCTCAAAGTTGGAAGCCTATCTTTCCAAGGTATTGATTTATTTTATTGTGCTGTAATTGGGTTAATTATTACTGGTTTAATAATTTGGGTTACTGAATACTACACTGGTACTGATTATAGACCGGTAAAATCTGTTGCCCAATCTTCAACAACTGGTCATGGTACAAACGTAATTCAAGGTTTAGCTATTTCAATGGAAGCTACAGCGTTACCGGCATTAATTATTGTTGTTGGCATCATTTCTACTTATTCGTTGGCTGGTTTATTTGGTATTGCAATTGCTGTTACTAGTATGCTTGCATTAACTGGAATGGTTGTTGCTCTAGATGCATATGGACCTGTAACTGACAATGCCGGAGGTATTGCTGAAATGTCTAAATTGCCATCAAGTGTTAGAAAAACTACAGATGCTTTAGATGCCGTAGGAAATACTACAAAAGCTGTAACAAAAGGTTACGCAATTGGTTCAGCTGGTTTAGGAGCATTAGTTTTATTTGCTGCTTATACTGAAGATATTAAATACTTTTCTGCTCAAGCAGACTCAGCATTAAGCGGTATCAAAGTAAGTTTTGATTTATCAAACCCTTATGTTGTTGTTGGATTATTAATTGGTGGTTTATTGCCATATCTTTTTGGTTCAATGGGAATGCAAGCTGTTGGTAGAGCAGGCGGTGCTGTTGTAAATGAAGTCAGAAGACAGTTTAAAAAAATGCCTGGTATCATGAAAAGAAAACAAAAACCTGATTATGCTAGAGCTGTTGACTTGTTAACACAAGCAGCGATTAAAGAGATGATTATTCCTTCTCTTCTCCCTGTGTTATCGCCAATAGCTGTATATTTAATTGTATTAGGTATTGCAGATCAATCATCTGCATTATCAGCTTTAGGGGCAATGTTATTAGGTGTAATTGTAACAGGATTATTTGTTGCTATTTCTATGACAGCAGGTGGTGGCGCATGGGACAATGCTAAAAAATATATCGAAGATGGTAAATTTGGAGGCAAAGGTTCAGAAGCACACAAGGCTGCAGTAACAGGTGACACTGTAGGTGACCCATACAAAGACACTGCGGGTCCTGCTGTTAATCCAATGATTAAAATTACAAATATTGTTGCTCTATTGCTTTTAGCAATAATTGCTCACTAGTAATTTTATTTATATTTTTTACGCGCATTCTCCATTCTCTTTCGTGTTGAGCTTAAGAGGTTTTTGGAGAATGTGTCTTTTACACCTAGAGATTTTGTCTTATCTTTAGCAAATTTAATGTTTTTCATGTTTGTTAAATCATAAAATTCTATTTTGTTAACTAAACCATATTTATCAAAATATATTTCAGTATAATCGTTGATATATATATCTCTTTTTCCATATTTTGTTTTTGTTTCTCTGACTTCAAAATATGTCCATCTATTTTCTTCTTCATTTTTTATTGGAACTGGACCCAATATTTTTGAAATATCGTTTTTATTAGTACTATTGATTTTTATTAGCTTAATTTTGTTTTTTAAATTAGATACACCATGAACATTATCAATTTTGTTTAATGTACAAGAGGCAAAAAATAATGTTAAAGAAACAACACAAAATCTTTTTAATATGGACATAGAAAATCTATACAATAAAACTTTAACAGATTCCAGAAATCCTGATATATTTAAAAATCATATTTTAGATGATTTAAATAACAAAGTTCTGATATTTCTGATTTTTTTATCAAAAATTTTTAATAATATTTCACAAAATGATGAAAATTATCAAAAACTATTTGATTATATATTTAATAGAATTGAAATTGATTTAAGAGAATTGGGCTATGGAGACATGTCTGTAAATAAAAAGATGAAAATAATAGTAACCAAATTTTACTCTATATTAATAGATTTTAAAAACTACTCTGAACAAAGCAATAGCGATAAGATTGAGAAACTTTCAAAATACTTTTCTAAAATTGAAAAAAAAGATGATTTTATTAAGATTTTAAATACATATTTTGCTATTGATAATGCAAAATATAATGATAATTAAGCCCTGGATTTATTATGGCAGTACCTAAACGAAAACTATCAGTAGCTAGAAGAGGTAAACGAAGATCTCATCTTGCTGTTGACTTTAAGAATGTAGTTGAAGATAAAAAAAGTGGAGAATTTAGACTTTCGCATCACGTAGATAAGACTACAGGAATGTATAACGGCAAACAAATTTTTAAGCCTAAAAATTAATTTAAAATGACAAAACAATTCAACATTGCAGTCGATGCAATGGGTGGGGACAATGCACCAGAAAAAGCTTTAGCTGGTGTTGATCTTTTTTTTAAAGAAAACAAAAAACATAATGTTAATTTTAATTTATATGGAAATGAATCCGATATTAAAAAAATAATTAACAAATATAAAAATATTAATAAAAATAATTCAAAAATTATTCATGCGCCAGATAAAGTGCCGGGTAATGTTTCTGTAAGAGATGCTATTAAGCTTGGTAAAAAAACAAGTATGTGGATGTCAATTGAATCGGTTAAAAATGGAGAAAGCGATATTGTGGTATCCTCAGGAAATACCGGTGCATTGTTAGTAATCTCTAAGTTAATCTTAAAAATGATTGAAGGTTTAGATAAACCAGCACTTGCAGGTATTTGGCCAAATTTCAAAAATTATAGCATTGTTTTAGATTTGGGAGCGAATGTAGAATGCTCAGATAAAAATCTTGTTGAGTTTTCTATTATGGGTTCTGAATTGTATAAAGCTATTTACAACAAAGATGATATTGTTGCTGGTTTATTGAACATAGGTTCAGAAGAAATTAAAGGAAATGAGCAAATTAAAAATGCACACATTGAATTAGAAAAGAATAAAAATTTAAATTTTAATTACAGGGGCTACGTAGAGGGTAACGAGATTAAAAATGGAGACGTCCATGTTATAGTAACAGACGGTTTTACTGGTAATGTTGCATTAAAAACAGCAGAAGGAACTGCAAACTTTATAACAACAGAAATAAAACAATCATTTTCAAAATCATTTTTTTCAAAAGTTGGATATATTTTTAGTTACTTTGCATTTAAAGAAATTAAAAAAAAATTAGATCCCAGAAGATACAATGGGGCTATTTTTTTAGGTTTAAATGCTCCAGTTATTAAAAGTCACGGTGGTGCCGATGCATACGCTTTTTACAATTCTCTTGATTTGTCATTTAGAATTTTAAATGGTAATCTTATTAATAAAATTAAAAACAATTTTATTAATAATAATGTCAAATAATGTCACTCGACAAGATCTTTACGATTTAACCCACAAAGAATTAGGAATTTCTAAAAATGAATGCATCAAATTTGTTGATCTAGTCTTTGAAAGTATCCTTAAAAATTTTGAAGAAGGCAATAAAGTAAAAGTTTCATTATTTGGTTCTTTTGATATTAAAGATAAAAAAGCTCGCATAGGAAGAAATCCAAAAACAAAAGAGGAGAAAGAAATTTCCTCTCGTAGAGTTGTAACATTCAAACCATCTAAATTTTTATCGAAAAAAATTAATAAATAATGAAATCAAAAGGTGCATTTAAAACTATTGGAGAAGTGTGTGAAATTGTAGGTTTAATAGACCCTGAAACAGGTAAAAAAAAAACACATGTATTAAGATTTTGGGAAAAACATTTTAAAGAAATTAAGCCTTCTTTAATTTACAAAGGTAGAAGATATTATTCAGAAAAAAACATTGATTATGTTAAAAAAATTAAAAAACTTCTTAAAGAGGAAGGTTATACAATAAAAGGTTCAAAGAAAGCCCTTCTTAATAAAAATATCCCAGTTGACACTTATTCTGATGATAATATAAGCACAGACAAATTAATAAATTTAAAAAATAAAATTAAAGAGTTAAAAAAATATTTAAATGGCTAAAAAAAGTTCATTAAAAGTTAGACTGGTTCCAGAAGAAAAGCCAGATAGCAAGTATTATTATTATGCTAAAAAACCAACCGCAGGTGAAAAAGCAAAAGAAAAGTTAAAAATGAAAAAATATAATCCTGCTACTCGTAAACACGAATGGTTTGTGGAAAAAAAATTACCACCACATAGCAAATAACAAATATTATTTATATTTCTTTCTTTCTAGCTGAATAAAAGAGTTAATCATTGTTAGCCAAATCTTTTTAATAATAAAGCTTTCAATATTTAATTTTTTTCCATTTGATATTCTAACTTTTATCATGCTTGCAATTCTTTTTGGATCAACAATTTTATTTTTAGGTTTGTACTTAATGACTTGCAAAACTTGCTTACGTCTTTTTGATAACAACTTCAGTATTTGAAAATCTAATTTATCTATATTTTCTCTAATTTTCTCTAATTTTTTTTCAGGTGACAATTTGATCGTTTTTTTTTTCATTAAGAAAAATATACATAAATAAATGCTAAAAATACAACAAAATTACGATAAGATATTTATTTGGTTATTTGCAACAAGTATTTTGCTTGTTGTGTTAATTTGGGTTGGTGGTTTAACAAGATTAACCGGTTCAGGGTTATCTATTACTGAATGGGAAGTTTTTAGTGGAATTCTACCACCTTTAACAAATCACAAATGGATTGAATACTTTGAATTATATAAAAAAATTCCAGAGTATCAAAAAATTAACTTTGGCATGTCAATTGATGAATTTAAAGTAATTTTTTGGTGGGAGTATATACATCGTATATTAGCTAGAATTCTTGTTTTAACATTCTGTATTCCTTTGCTATATTTTGTTTTTAAAAAACAAATACATGGAAATAAATCTACATTTTTATTTTTTGTTTTAGCTTTGTTTTTAACTCAAGGTTTCATGGGTTGGTATATGGTTAAGAGTGGACTTGTTTCCGAAACCGATGTAAGTCATTTTAGGTTGGCTGCACATTTGTCTCTTGCAATAATAATTTATGGTATGATTTTTTGGGCATTGCTTAATAATAAAAAATTAAATTTCAAAATTAAGTTAAATAAATCGACATTTTTAATAATTGTTATGATTTTGCTAATTTTATTACAAATAATTTGGGGAGCTTTTACATCGGGTTTGAATGCAGGGTTGCTTTACCAAACGTGGCCCCTAATGAACGAAAACTTTATTGCTGATGATATTATGATGACAAAAATTTTAACACCTTCAATATTAAATAATCCTTCATATGTTCAGTTAGCCCATAGATTTTTGGCATATTTCATAATTTTTTATTCTATTGTAATTTATTTTGCTCATTTCAAAAAATCTAATTTAAAATTACCGTTTAAATATATTTTTTTGGCATTGGCGTTACAGGTAATTCTTGGAATATTAACCCTTATTAGTGGTCTAAATATTTATCTGGCAAGCTTCCATCAAATGGGATCAATTTTACTGATTTCTTCTTCTATTTATGGGCTTTTTTACGCCAATCATAACCAAAACTTAATTGACACTTCGGTTTATAAACAGTAATTAGCAGCCTTCAACATGACTGATTTTATTAAAAAAAGCGAATTAGAAAACAAATGGTTTCACATTGATGCAACTAATGTAGTTGTAGGAAGACTTGCTGCGGAAATTTCAAAAATTCTAAGAGGAAAAAATAAAGCTACCTTTACACCAAATATGGATAATGGTGATTTTGTTGTGGTAACAAATGTTGAAAAGATTAAATTTACCGGAAGCAAATATACCGACAAAAAATACTATAAACATACTGGTTGGCCAGGAGGAATAAAAGAAAGAACTCCTGTAAATTTTGTAGAAAAAAACAAACCTGAGGAAATTTTAAGATTAGCAGTAAAAAGAATGTTACCTGGTGGCCCCCTTTCAAAAAAACAATTAACTAAATTAAAAATTTACGCATCGGAGAAACATCCTCATGAAGCTCAGCAAATACAAAATATTGATTTTGGAAAATTGAATAAAAAAAATATTAGAAGTAATTAAATATGAGCACAGAAGTAATTAAAATCACAAAAGATGCAATTTATGCAACAGGAAAAAGAAAAGATGCTGTAGCTAGAGTGTGGATGTTAAAAGGAACTGGTAAAATTTTTGTTAATGGTAAAGTTTTTTCACAGTATTTTAAAAGACCTGTTCACCAACTGGCTATTGAAAAACCACTTACTATCACGAAATCAAAAGATATTTATGACATTGTAGCTACAGTAAAAGGTGGTGGAATGAGTGGTCAGGCAGGAGCTGTAACACATGGTATTTCAAAAGCTTTAGTAGTGACATCACCAGATACAAGAAAAATTGTTAAAAAAAATAAAATGCTAACCAGAGATTCTCGAACGGTTGAGCGTAAAAAGCCTGGACAAAGAAAAGCAAGACGTAAGTTCCAGTTTTCTAAAAGATAATACTCTTTTAGTTTTTTATTGTTTTAAATTCAAACACATTTAAGTTTAAAAAATATGAGCGAGAAATTAAATATTGCAATTGCAGGCGCAACAGGGTTTGTTGGTTTAGAGATTATTAAAAAAATTTATAACCATCCGAATGTAAATATAAAATATCTTTTTGTTAAAAATAGCATTGAAGAAGATATTTACAAAGAATTACCAAAAAATATTAAAAACTTACCTGATCTAAGAAAAATTGATATTAAATTAATAAACGAGTGTGATGTTTTTTTTTCAGCCTTACCGCATGCCGAGTTGCATAAAATAGCAAAAAATATTTCAAGTCATGTTGTGGTTACAGATCTATCAGCTGATTTTAGAATACCAGATATATCTGTTTACGAAAAATGGTATAAAATTAAACATGAGAGCCCTGACTTGCAGAAAAATGCAGTTTACGGTCTATCTGAAGTTTTTAGAGATCAAATAAAATCTAAAAACTTAATAGCGTGTCCTGGTTGTTACCCAACATCTGTTCTGTTGCCACTTTACCCATTAGTTAAAAACAATTTAATTGAAACTGATAATATTATTGTTGATAGCAAATCAGGTTACTCAGGTGCAGGAAAAAAGATTTATAACAATGACCAGTATCCAAATCTAGATGATAATATTGCAATTTATGGAGTAGGACAGCATAGACATATGCCTGAAATTGATCATTATTTATCTGTTTTTTCTAATAAAAAAATTGAAATATCGTTTACACCTCATTTAATACCTACTTTTAGAGGTATGCTTTCTACCATTTATATTAAATCACAACATAATTTAGATGAGCTGTATAAGGCAATTGTTAAACAATACGATAGTGAACCTTTTATTGAAGTATTTAAATCTGTAATGATTAATACCGATAAGGTAGTTAATACAAATAAAACATTAATCTCAATCCACAAGAGTAATATAGAAAACTCATTTATTATTTCCTGTAGTATTGATAATTTGTTAAAAGGTGCTGCCGGGCAAGCAATTCAAAATCTAAATATCAGGTTTGGATTTGATGAAAAACTGGGGTTAATTTAATGAAAGTTTTTAATATAGGTATTATTGGTCTTGGTAATATTGGTTTAGAAGTTTACAAAAATATTAAAAAAAACTCCTCTGATATCCAAAAGAAAACAGGCTTTAAATTAAATGTTATTAAAGTTTCAGCTAAAAATATAAATAAAAAAAGAGGTATTTCCTTCTCAAAAAGTGTTCTACAAAAAAACCCTTTTGAAATAACAAAAGATCCAAAAATTGATATCATTGTTGAACTTGTTGGTGGAGCTGATGGTGTAGCTAAAAGAATTGTTTTTGATGCATTAAAAAACAAGAAACATGTTGTAACAGCAAACAAGGCATTAATTGCAAAACATGGAGATGCCTTATCTGTTTTGTCCGAAAAGTATGAGGTTAATTTATTGTTTGAAGCAGCAGTTGGTGGTGGAATTCCTATAATCAGGTCAATTAAACAAGGTTTAATCGCAAACAAACTACACCATATCTATGGTATTCTAAATGGCACAACAAACTACATTTTAACAGAAATGGAGCAAAGAGGGGAAAATTTCTCAAATGTTCTTAAAGATGCTCAGCGATTGGGCTATGCCGAAAGTAATCCAACAGCTGATGTTGATGGTCATGATGCTGCAGATAAAATATCAATTTTAAGCTCAATAGGTTTTGGTACAAAAATTATTAATAAAGGTTTTTTAGTCGAAGGTATTAGAAATATTGAGATAGATGATATTAAATTTGCAAAAGAACTTGGGTATAAAATTAAATTACTAGCTATTGCGGAAAAAGTAAAAAATAAAATTAAACAAAGAGTACATCCTTGTTTGATCCCATTCAATTTAGATGTTGCCAACATTGATGATGTTACAAATGCAATTGTAGTAGATGGTCAACCAATCGGAAGAACAATATATGAAGGACCTGGAGCAGGAAAAGGTCCTACATCATCAGCTGTGATATCAGACATAACATCTATTATGCTTGGCAATGATGAATTTTCTTTTGGTTTGTCACCTTCATCTAAAAAAAGAATAAACTTATTTAATTTTAGTGACCATCAATCTAAATATTATATTCGTTTTTTTACAAAAGATGTTCCTGGTGTTTTGGCAAAAATAACATCAAGTTTAGCAAAAAATAAAATTAGTATTTCAAATTTATTACAAGAACCTTCGTCAAAAGGTAATGCAAATATAATGTTGATTACTCATAATTCAAAAGAATTAAATATCCAAAAAGTTTTAAAATTTTTATCAAAGCAAAAAAAATTCTTTAAAAAAATTGTAATGATTAGAGTAAGAGATTTTAAAAAATTATAATGCTAGATCCAAAACTTTTAGATCAAATTATAGATGTAGCCGCTAAAGCTGCTTACAAATCTTCGTTATTAAAAGGCAAAGGTGATAAAAATGCTGCAGATCAAGCAGCAGTTGATGCAATGCGAACTGAACTTAATAATATGAATATTTATGGCAAAGTTGTTATTGGTGAAGGTGAGATGGATGAAGCGCCAATGCTATATATTGGCGAGATATTGGGAAAAACTAAAGAGCCAAAAATAGATATTGCGGTTGATCCGTTAGATGGAACTAAACTTGCAGCTAACAACCAACCAAATGCAATATCAGTTATTTCAATATCTGAAGAAGGTCAATTGTTACAAGCGCCAGATACATATATGGATAAAATTTCTGTAGGACCAAATTTACCAGATAACATTGTTGATCTTGATGAAGATATAAAAAAAAATATTGAAAATCTTGCCAAAGCTAAAAATAAAAACGTAAAAGATATCTGCATCTGCATGCTGGATAGAGATAGGCATAAACATTTCATTGATGGAGCAAAATCATTAGGATCAAAATTAAAACTTATTTCTGATGGTGATGTTGCTGGATCAATTTTCTCAGCACTTAAAAATTCAGAAGTAGATATGTATGTAGGTATTGGGGGTGCACCAGAAGGCGTTTTGGCTGCATCTGCTATCAAATGCCTTGGCGGACAATTTCAGGCTAGATTGAAAATCGAAGATGATGATGAAGTTAGTAGAGCAAAAAAACTTGGTATTACTGATTTTAAAAAAAAATATTTTCTTAATGATATAGTGAAAGGTGACGTTATATTTTGTTCAAGTGGTATTACAGACGGAGAACTAGTATCTGGTATAAAAATTGATGGTAACAAATACCATTCAGAAACATTTGCACTCCATTATTCGCAAAAATTTTTTAAAAAAGTAAAAAAAGCTTACGACATATGAGTAATCACTCTGTCCAAGGAAAAGAGTGGGTATTAAAAGATTTTGATAAAAATTTAGCTGAATATATTTCAAAAGAACACGATCTAGATTTTCTTACTTCAAGATTATTAGCTAATAGAAATATCCATCAAAAGAATATTGAAAATTTTTTAAATCCAAAAATAAAAAATTTCTTACCTAACCCTTATAATTTTAAGGATATGGGCAAAGGTCTAGAAACAATATCGAGACATATTAAAAATAAAAATAAAATATGTATTTTTGGTGATTACGATGTTGATGGGGCAACTTCGAGTGGAATAATGTCTAAGTATCTTGAGCAATTAAATATAGATCATTTTGTTTTTATTCCAGATAGACAAAAAGATGGTTACGGTCCATCTGTTAAAACATTTACAAACATTATTAATAAAAACGTAAACTTAATAATCGCACTTGATTGCGGCACAACTTCTTTTGAAGCAATTGAATATGCAAGATCAAAAAATATTGATGTTGTTGTAATAGATCATCATAAATCTCAGGAAACATTCCCGGCTGCAAACGCAATTATTAACCCAAATAGAATTGATGAAACTGGTGATTATTATTATTTGTGTGCAGCCGGGGTGTTATTTATTTTTTTAGTAGGTTTAAATAAAATTTTAAGAGAAAATTATTATTTCAATAAGGCTAAGGTTCAAGAGCCAAACCTTTTGGATTTGCTTGATTTAGTAATGATGGGAACAGTTTGTGATGTTGTTCCCTTGATGGATCTTAATAGAGCTTTTGTTTACCAGGGATTAAAAGTTGCATCTAAAAGAAATAATCTAGGTCTTAAAACATTGGTAGATTATTCAAAAATTAAA
The DNA here is from genome assembly GCA_022763425.1 of Pelagibacteraceae bacterium. Taxonomy (GTDB): domain Bacteria; phylum Pseudomonadota; class Alphaproteobacteria; order Pelagibacterales; family Pelagibacteraceae; genus HIMB114. The sequence continues at coordinate 752,732 of JALEGD010000001.1, forward strand.
AAAAAACTGTCTACTTACGAAGTTGGTTATGTTCTTGGTCCAAAAATAAATGCAGGTGGTAGAATAGGTAAATCAGAACTTGGTTATAACCTTTTAACAACAAATAATGCTGAAACTGCCTATTTGATTTCAAGTGAACTTGAAAGTTTAAATCTTAAAAGAAAAGATATAGAGAAAAAAATAGTTGAGGAAGCAATAACTATAGCAGAAAAATACAATGATGAACCAATAGTTTTTTTAAGTAAAAATGACTGGCACGAAGGTTTAATTGGTATTGTAGCTAGCCGATTAAAAGATCATTTTAATAAACCTAGTTTTATAATTTCTCAAAAGGGAGAGGACTGCAAAGGTTCAGCAAGATCTATTTTTGGCTTTGATGTGGGTATTGCAATTACTAAATGCAAACAATTAGATATAATTACAAAAGGTGGCGGCCATCCAATGGCTGGTGGATTTAGTTTAAAATCAGATAAAATTCAAATATTTAAGAATGAGCTCATTAAACTTTTTTTAAAATTAAAAAAAAATAAAGATAACAACATTATTGAAATTGATAGTTATCTAGAAAGCTCAGCGATTAATGATGAATTAATTGAAAAATTAAATCATTTAGAGCCGTATGGTTCAGGAAATAGAGAGCCTATATTTGGCTTTGAAAAATTTAAAGTAAGCAAAGTAATAGAAACTAATAATAATCATGTAAAAGTTGTATTAAATAAAGGAAATTTTTATATCGATGCAATATCATTTAATTCAAAGAATAAAGATTTAGGAAATTATCTTATGAATTTTAAGAAAGAATTTAATTTAGTAGCAAAAATTAAATTAAATGAATGGAATGGAAAATCAAAAATAGAGCTAATTATTGATGATATTCAATTAATTAACTAAATTTTTTTATTGATTATAGGTTAATAATAAATAAAAACACTCGTTCAGGTCCCTTCGTCTATCGGTTAGGACACATGGTTTTCATCCATGAAAGAGGGGTTCGATTCCCCTAGGGACCGCCACCATTACATTGTTTTTTCAATTGCAGCTTTGAACTTTTTACTTTCAGGTTTTGTAAATGAGCTAAATGTATCTTCAACTTGACCATCTTTATTGATTAGAATTTTATAAAAATTCCACTTTGGTTTACTTCCATGGGTTTGATTTACCCATTGATAGAAAGGATGTGCATTTTTACCTTTGACTTTTGTTATATCTGTCATTGGAAAATTAATACCAAAATTTACTTCACAGAATTTTTTCACTTCTTCCTTTGAGTTTAGCTCTTGATTAAAATCATTTGATGATACGCCAATGACTACTACATTTTTTTCTTTATATTCGTCCCATATCAATTGAAGACCTTCATATTGATTTGTAAATCCACATCTGCTCGCAACATTTGTAATAACGAGCGTCTTACCCTTGTAGTCTGAAAGGTTTAGTTTACCACCATCAATACTGTTGAAACTGAAATCATAGGCTGTTTTCATGGATGAATAGGATACAGTATTAAATATAAGAAATATAATTAAATAATTAAATAGTCGCATTTTTGATCTTTGTGCAAGATATCAGCATTGCATACCCAAGTAATGTAGAGAATAATGAACCCAGTAAAACACCAATCTTTACACCATCAATCACATCTGAATTTGGAAATGCAAGATTTCCAACAAATAAACTCATTGTGAAACCTATACCAGTTAGAACTCCAACTGCATAAAAACTGATCCAACTTGCTCCATGAGGTTTTTCAGCATAACCTAATTTTATTGCACCGTAAGAAAATGCAAATACGCCTAATTGTTTTCCTACAAATAACCCAAGAAGTATTCCTAAAGGCACAGGTTCAAATAATTGGTTTATTGACATTCCATCAAAATTTACACCAGCATTTGCGAAAGCAAAAATTGGCATGATTAGAAAAGAAACATATGGAGCTAAAGTGTGCTCTAAATGTTTTAACATTGAGCTGTGATGAGACTTATCTGATTTGTGCGGTATTGCTATGGCCAGTAAAACACCAGCAATTGTTGCGTGCACACCGGATTTATAAGTAAAGAACCACATAAACAATCCTATAAAAAGATAAACTGACAAATATTTTACATTTGTTTTGTTCATAATCATAAGGATTGCAAAACATGAAAACATTAAACCAAGAAAAGTAATATTTAATTCGGTAGTGTAAAAAAGAGCAATAATTATTACTGCACCCATATCATCGATGATTGCCAAAGCTACCAAGAATACTTTTAATGATAGCGGAACCCTAGAACCTAATAATGAAAGAACACCAATTGAAAACGCGATATCTGTGGCAGATGGAATTGCCCAACCTTTGATTGTGTAAGGATCCTGATAGTTAAAAGCTACATAAATTAAAGCTGGAACTAACATACCACCAACTGCGCCTAATATTGGTAGTGCAGCCTGAGCTGGTCTGGATAATTCACCTTCTACAAATTCTCTTTTGATCTCTAAACCAACTAATAGAAAAAAAATCGCCATTAAAGCATCATTAATCCAATGGTGTACTGACATTTTAAGAACAAAATCACCAAAACCTAGGCCATAATAAGTTTTTAATGCTTTAAAATAGCTATCGCTTAAAGGTGAATTACTCACTAACAATGCAATTATAGTCATGACAAGAAGTGTCACACCCGCTGATGTTTCGTGCTTAAAATACCACCTAAAAAATGAAGAGATTTTTGTAATCACGTCGTATTTATTATCATTTTGAAATTAAAAATGAAATTCTTAATTCTTTAAAAGATAAATAAAATATGTATATAACAGTCATAATCGGGGCATAGCGCAGCCTGGTAGCGCATCTGGTTTGGGACCAGAGGGTCGCAAGTTCAAATCTTGCTGCCCCGACCATTAAATAAAAATATGAAAAAAGCAAAAATTTATATTCCTTCAAAGTCTGCAATGCAATCTGGAAAAGGCAAGTCGAATAAATGGTTATTAGAGTTTAATAAAAGCAAGACTGAAAATGACCATCTTATGAATTGGGTATCATCGAATGACACACAATCTCAAGTGAAATTATTTTTTTCAAGTAAAGATGAGGCAATAGCCTATGCAAAAAAAAATAATATTGATTTTGAAGTTATTGAACCAAAAAAAAATAAATTAATTATTAAATCTTACGCAGATAATTTTCTATCGTAATAAATGCTAAGAAGTTTCTTTTTAAATAAAAAATGGCTTCTTTGGTCTTGGGGTGGAGGATTATTTTTAATATTGTCTTTGTTAATTCAAGTTACAATTACAGTTAAAATTAATGAATGGTACAAAGGTTTTTACGATATTTTACAAAAACCTACTGAAAACGATATTTCTGTATTCTGGGATAAAATTTTTGAATTTGTTTATTTGGCAATGCCATATGTAATTTTGGCAACTTTTACAGCATATTTCACAAGACTGTACGCGTTTAGATGGAGGGAGGCGATGACTTTTGACTACATTCCTTATTGGACCTCTGGAAGAGTAAAAGTAGAAGGATCAGCTCAAAGAATACAAGAAGATACTATGAGATTTGCAAAAATTGTAGAAAGTCTTGGATTGCAAATTGTTAGAGCTATTATGACTTTGATTGCATTTACACCTATATTATGGGGCTTATCTGAAAAAGTTGAAATTGATTTTTTAAAAAATATTCCAGGATCTTTAGTATGGATTGCTTTTGCTACAAGTTTAGGAAGTTTATTAATCAGTTGGTTTGTTGGAATAAAATTGCCAGGCTTAGAATACAACAATCAAAAAGTTGAAGCAAAATTTAGAAAAGAATTAGTATACGGTGAGGACGACAGAGATAACTATGCTAAACCCGACACTGTATTTCAATTATTTACTGGAATTAAATTTAATTATCATCGTTTATTTTTGCATTACGGTTACTTCGATATATGGATTAATATTTATGATCAATTTATGGTAATTGTTCCTTATCTTGTTATGGCTCCAGGATTGTTTACAGGTGCAATTACACTTGGTTTTGTAATTCAAGTATCAAATGCTTTTTCAAGAGTTCATAGCAGTTTTTCATTATTTACTCAGAATTGGACAACAATTACAGAGTTAAGGTCGATTTATAAAAGATTAAATGAATTTGAAACTGCTATCGGATATAAAAAAATAGCTTAACCAGTATCAATAATATTTAAAACTTTGTCTTTTTTAAATATTTTAAGCAAAATTTTAAATTTGGCATATGACTCTTCATCTAATTTTTCTATTTCATCCTTAGCCAAGTCAAATAAATGAGAGTGATATAATGGATCTGCTATAGTAAAATCTTTTTCTCCACTTTGTTTATAACCAATTATATCACCAAATCCTCTTAGTTTTAAATCCTCCTCCGATATAAAGAATCCATCGCATGAATCTTTCATAATTTTTAATCTCTTCTTCCCAGTTTCCGAGATAGATGATGAATAAACTAATAAACAATAAGCTTTTGATCCGGATCTACCAACTCTTCCTCTTAATTGGTGCAATTGAGCCAAACCGAACCTTTCTGCGTTTTCTATTACAATAGTATTTGCATTTGGATTATCTATTCCAACCTCAATAACTGTAGTAGAAATAATACATTTAACATTTCCATCTATAAACTTTTCCATAATTTGATCTTTTTCATTTTTTGAAAGTGAACCGTGTATCAATCCAATATCACAGGAAATCTTATCTTTTAAAAAATCATATCTTTTGATTGCAGCAGTTAATTTTAATTTTTCGCTTTCTTCTATCAATGGACAAACCCAATAAATCTGATCACCTTCATTTATTTTTTTATTTACAAAATCAATGATCTCATCAAGTTTATTTAGAGGCTTGGTAAGTGTTTCAATATTATTATTTGAAAAAGGTTTGTTCTTTATTGTTGAAATATTCATATCCCCGTAATTTGTTAAAATTAATGTTCTTGGAATTGGTGTTGCGGTCATCAAAATGACATCCGTATTATCAGATCCTTTTTGAGATAAATTTATTCTTTGTTTGACACCAAATTTATGTTGTTCATCAATAACTACCAAACCCAAATTAAAAAACTCTATTTTTTCTTGAAATAAAGAGTGGGTACCAATGATAATATTTATTTCATTGTTTTTTAATTTTTCTCTTACATTTTTTTGATCTTTAATCTTTGTTTTCCCTGACAATAGCTCAATTTTGATATCTTGATTTTTAAATATTTTTTTAAAAAATTTGTAATGTTGTATAGCTAAAATTTCAGTAGGCACCATAATAGCTGATTGATAATTTGATAAATAATTTAAATACGACGATATTAATGCAAGTACAGTTTTTCCAGATCCAACATCACCTTGTAGAACACGCATCATTTTTTTGTTAGATTTCATGTCTTCAATAATTTCATCTAAACATTTGTTTTGATCGTCTGTTAATTGAAATGGTAATAATTTTTTAATTTTATTAATTTGATCCATTGAAATTTTTTTTGGTATCTTTTTAATTTTTTTTAACCTTTTTTTTATTTCATTAAAAATCAAAAGATTGCTGTATATTTCGTCAAAAGCTAAACGTTCATAATAAGGGGAATTTTTATTTACATCTTCGTTGAAGACAGGATTGTGAATTCTTTTTAAACTTTCTGGCCAAGATAACCATTTCATTTTATTTAAAAAATTTAGGTCATGCCATTCATCAATTCTAGATAAATTGTTAGCTTCCTCACTGTAAATTTTTTGTAAAGTTTTGTCGGATACACCTGAAATAGAAGGGTATTTTGACATAATTTTTTTTATATCAGCGCCTTTATCAGTTGAGCGTATATAATCTGGATTAGTAATTTGGTATTTGTTTTTATAAAATGTAACCTTTCCACTTATTACGACTTCTTCATTCAAAGGTAGAATTTGTTTAATATAATTTTCTCTTGAATTAAAAAAAACCAAATCAATTTTACTAAATTCATCAATGCATGAAACTCTACTAGGTAAATTTTTTATTCTTGGAAAATTATATTTAATTGGTGTTGCAAATATTGTTGATATTTTTCCTATTTCCAGTTGATCTAGTTTTGGACAAAATCTTCTATCTATTGTTCCAGTAGGAAGGTTGAGCAAAAGATCAACTTTATTAAAAATATTTTTTTCTTCCAGTTTCTTCTGTATTTTTGGACCTATGCCTTTTATCTTCAGTACAGGATCAAATAAGCTATTTTTCATTGAATATATTATTTATTTTTATATTTATTTTAATTGTGAGCAATACAGACTTTGTAAAAAAATTAATGTTTAGATCATCGCACAGGGGAACCAAGGAAATGGATTTGGTTCTTGGTGGCTTTTTTAAAAATAACCATTCAAGTTTATTACCTACTGATTTGGATGAATTTGAGAGATTGTTAGAATTTAGTGACAAAGCTCTCACTGATTATTTTGTAATGAATATTTCTAACCGGCAAATTGAAGACATTGGAATAACAAAAAAAATAAAGAGTTACTTGCAAAGACAATAATTATAGGTTGAATTATTTGTTCATTAGTTTAAATACTTCGCCATGGATGGAAAAACATTAGGTCAATTTATACCTCTAATACTAATATTCGTTATTTTTTATTTCTTATTAATAAGACCTCAACAAAAGAGAATAAAAGAACATAAAGCAATGGTCGAAGCACTTACTCGAGGTGATAATGTTGTTACATCTGGAGGCATTGTTGGTAAAATTATTCGAGTTATTGATAATGAAAAAGCAGAAGTTGAAATAGCTGATAATGTAAATGTTCAGGTAATAAAATCTACCATCACTCAAGTTTTGAGTAAGACCGAGCCAAAAAATTAATTAAGTGTGTTACATTTTTCTCGATTAAAAATCTTTTTTATTTCGTTAACAATTTTAATAGGTTTATTTTTTTTTATACCAAATTTATTAAATACACCTTCAAAAGTATTTCCAGAAAAAAAAGTCGTATTAGGTTTAGATCTTCAAGGAGGATCTTATTTGTTACTAGAGGTAGATTCTAAGCCGCTATTTCAGGAAAAAATTGATACAAAAGCTTTTGATATTAGAAAAAAAATTAGATCAGAAAGAATAAATTATAAAAACTTTAAAATTAATAACTCCCAAACAATTTCTTTTCAGATAAATCTTGAAAACAAAAATAAAATTGAAAAATTATTAAATGATAAAGATATTAATTCCAGAGTAGACGAAACAAATAAAGAGCTGCAATTCGTTATTAATGACAATATTATAAATATAAATTTTAGCTTGGCTTATCTTCAAAGAATTAAAAAAAATGCAATGGAACAATCTTTAGAAATTATCAGATCTAGAATTGATGAGCTAGGTACAAGAGAACCAACAATTATTGCACAAGGTGATGAAAGAATCTTAATTGAATTACCGGGAATAAAAAATCCAAAAAGAATAAAAGAAATTATTGGAACTACAGCTAAATTAAGTTTCAAATTTTTAGCAAATAATGACGCCAATAGTAATAGCTTTGATATTTTGGATTCTAAAAGTAAGTTAGAAAAATTTAATGTTGAAAAAAAATTGGTACTTTCTGGAGAGCATTTAACAGATGCTCAACCAGGTTTTGATAATATAAACAATAGCTCTGTCGTAAATTTTAAATTGGATAATTTTGGCGCCAAAAAATTTGCTTATGCAACTAAAAATAACATAGGTAGAAGATTGGCAATTGTAATTGACAATCAAGTGGTTAGCGCACCCGTAATTAGAGATGCAATAACAGCTGGCAGTGGCCAAATATCAGGTGGTTTTAGTGTAGAGGAGGCTAATAATTTAGCAATTGTTCTAAGGTCAGGCGCACTACCTGCACCAATGTCTATCATTGAAGAAAGAACTGTGGGTCCAGACCTTGGCCAAGAAAGTATAGACAAAGGTATTATGTCACTAATAATAGGGTTTGTTTTAGTAATAATTTATATTTTAATTAACTATAGAATATTTGGTATTTTTGCCAATATATCGCTTTTAGTAAATCTAGTTCTACTTTTAGGAATCTTAACATTAATTGAAGCTACATTAACATTGCCCGGTATAGCGGGAATTATTTTAACAGTTGGAATGGCTGTTGATGCGAATGTTTTAATTTATGAGAGAATTAAAGAAGAATTATTAATTGAAAAAAATATTATGATTGCATTTGATAATGGTTACAAAAGAGTTTTAACTACACTTTTAGATGCAAATATAACAACTTTAATCGCTGCAATTGTATTATATTTTATAGGTAGTGGTCCAGTTAAAGGTTTCGCCGTTACTTTAGCAGTTGGGATAATCACTTCTTTATTTACAACATTTACCCTAGGTAGATTGTTTGTGGCTTTATATGTTAAGTCAAAAAAAGGGGAAATGATTCAAATATAATGTTTAACATTTATAATAGAAATATCTCTTTTTTAAGATTTTATAAGCATTTTTACTCATTATCTTTTTTGCTTATGATTATTTCTTTTATCTCTTTTTTTTCAAAAGGTTTGAACCTTGGAATTGATTTTAAGGGTGGAACGGTAATTGAAATGCAATTTGATAAAAAATATTCAGCTACAAATATTAGAGAAGCTCTTATTCAACAAGAATTAGGCGATGTAAAAGTCAAAGAATTTGGGAATAATCAAACTTTCTTAGCAATTTTTGAACAGAAAAGTGGAAAAAGTGACTTCATACCAAATATAAAAACACAATTAGAAAAAAGTTTGACAGAAACTATCAATTTTAGAAGAGTCGAAATGGTAGGGCCAAAAATTAGCGAAGAGTTAACTAAAAGCGGTATATATGCTGTTTTAATTGCATTAATTTTAATGCTTTTTTATATTTGGCTTAGATTTGAGTGGCAGTTTAGTTTAGGTTCAATTTTAGCTTTGTTACATGACGTTGTGTTAACTCTTGGTGCGTTTAGTATAATTGGTTTTGAATTTAATCTTTCTATAATAGCAGCTATTCTAACAATAGTTGGTTATTCCATGAATGATACGGTTGTAATTTATGATCGTATAAGAGAAAATTTAAAAAAAGATGATAAGAGCGATCTTTTAGATCTAATAAACATTTCTATTAACGAAACTTTGCCAAGGACTTTGAAAACTTCAATTACTACTTTATTAGCCTTAATTGCTATTTATTTTTTTGGTGGTGAAATATTGAGAGGTTTTTCTTTTGCATTAATTTGGGGTGTTATTGTGGGCACTTATTCATCAATTTTCATTGCAGCACCTTTAATATTAATTCTTAATGTTAAAAGAGATTGGAATGAAGTTGTAGATAAAACACCTTAAGCAGACTTTTTTAATTTAGACTTATTTATAGATATAATTTTTTCTAAATATTCACCAGTATAACTATTTTTAATTTTAACTAAATCTTCAGGTTTTCCTTGAAATAATATTTGACCACCATTATCTCCACCTTCTGGGCCCATATCTATTAACCAATCTGCAGTTTTTATAACATCCATATTATGTTCGATAACTAAAACAGTATTACCTTTCTGGACAAAAGCCTGAAGAACTTCTAATAATTTTTTTATGTCATGAGCGTGTAGCCCTGTTGTTGGTTCATCCAAGATATAGATAGTCCTTCCTGTAGACCTTTTTGACAATTCCTTAGCAAGCTTTATCCTTTGTGCCTCACCACCAGATAGAGTAGTCGCTTGTTGACCAATTTTCATGTAACCAAGTCCTACTTTTTGCAATGTGAGTAATTTATCTTTAATAACTGGAATATTTTCAAAAAAACTGACGCCTTCATCAACACTCATATCTAGTACATCAGCAATACTTTTATTTTTAAAAGTTACGCTTAATGTTTCACGATTATATCTTTTTCCTTTACAAACATCACATTGCACAAAAACATCTGGTAAAAAATGCATTTCATAGGTTATAACACCATCTCCTTCACATGCTTCGCATCTACCACCTTTTACATTAAATGAAAATCGACCGGGCTTGTATCCTCTGCTTTTAGATTCTGGCAAACCAGCAAACCAATCTCTAATAGGTGTAAAAGCCCCAGAATATGTGGCTGGATTTGATCTAGGTGTTCTTCCGATAGGAGATTGATCTATATCTATAATTTTATCTAAATACTCAAATCCTTTTATACCTTTGAATGGTTGTGGCATCTGTCTTGAGTAAGATTTATTTATCATTAAATTTAAAGCTCTATATAATGTGTGAAGTACTGCTGTTGATTTTCCACTCCCAGAAACGCCTGTTACACATGTAAAAGTACCTAGTGGTATATGCAAGTTAACGTTTTGTAGATTGTTTCCTGTGCAACCAGTGATTTGGAGAAATCTTCCATTTTTTGCAGTTCTTCTACTTTTGGGAATTGATATATATTTTCTTCCAGAAAGATAATCACCAGTGATGCTTTTTGTATTTTTTTTTATTTCATTGATATTTCCTTGTGCAACAACAGTTCCGCCATTAATACCTGCTTCGGGACCTATATCTATTATATGATCAGAGCTTAACATCGCTTCTTCATCATGCTCTACTACTATTACAGAATTTCCAAGATCTCGTAATCTTTTTAATGCTTCTAACAATTTAGAGTTATCCTTTTGATGCAAACCAATTGATGGTTCATCTAGAACATAAAGCACACCTTGTAACCCTGAACCAATTTGTGAAGCAAGCCTTATTCTTTGAGACTCTCCTCCAGATAAAGTACCAGATGAACGTGATAAATTTAAATAATCTAAGCCCACATTAACTAAAAATTTCAATCGTTCATTTATTTCTTTTAAAACATGTTTGGCTATTTCATTTTCTTTATCTGTTAAAATACTGGGCAAATCTAAAAACCATTTATTAGCCTCTTTTATTGATAATTTTGTAACTTCACTGATATTTTTTTTATTAATCTTAATGCAAAGTGCCTCTTCTTTTAATCTAAAGCCATTACAAGAAGAGCATTCTTTTTCACTTTGGTATTGAGATATTTCTTCTCTTTTCCAGTCACTTTCAGTTTCTAAATACTTTCTCTCTAAATTTGCAATAACTCCTTCAAATGTTTTTGTACTAGAATATTTTCCATAACCATCATCATATGAAAATTTGATTTCCTCATCATCAGAACCATATAAAATAATATCTTGAATTTTTTTTGAGATTTTCTTCCAGGGGTCATTTAAAGAAAATTTATAATGTTTGGCTAATGATGATAATGTTTGAGCATAATATAAAGAAGAACTTGTTGACCAAGGTTTGATACAACCATCTGCTAAAGTAACTTTATCATTTGGTACTACTAATTTAGGGTCAACAAATAAATCCATTCCAAGACCATCACATTCAGTACATGCGCCAAATGGTGAATTGAATGAAAATAATCTTGGTTCAATTTCCTCAATCGTAAAACCACTTTCTGGACATGCAAATTTTGATGAAAAAGTAATTTTTTCAACTTTTTGATGTTCTTTAGGTAAGTTTTCATTTTTATATTCAGCATAGATAAGGCCATCAGAAAGCTTTAAACCTGATTCAATACTTTCAGATATTCTTTTGATTTCATCTTTTTTATTTGTAAATTTATCAATTTGAACATCAATATTATGTTTAACTTTTTTATTTAAAGATGGCACATCGTCTAAATCATAAATTTTATCGTCTATTCTAACTTTCTCGTAACCCTGTTTTTTTAAAGCTTGTAATTCTTTCTTATATTCACCTTTTCTTCCTCTAACTATTGGTGAAAAAATTATAACTCTCGATGGTTTTGGAAAATCTAAAATTTTATCTACAATTTCAGAAACTGTTTGAGATTTAATTTCTTTGCCAGTAAACGGAGAATAGGGAATACCAACTCTTGCGTACAAGACTCTCATATAATCATAAATTTCAGTAACTGTTGCAACTATAGACCTTGGATTTTTTGAAGTTGTTTTTTGTTCTATTGAAATTGCAGGCGATAAACCTTCAATTAATTCAACATTAGGTTTTTTCATTTTATCTAAAAATTGTCTTGCGTATGCAGATAAGCTTTCTACATATCGTCTTTGTCCTTCGGCATATATTGTATCAAATGCTAGCGATGATTTTCCAGAGCCTGATAAACCGGTAATAATGACTAATTTCTCCCTTGGTATTTCAACTGAGAGATTTTTTAAATTATGTTCTTTAGCCCCTTTAACTATTATGTTTTTAAGCATGCCTGTTGATGATTTATTTAATAATTAGTTATATCTTGCACTGATATATGTTAAAAATAAATCAATTTAAATCACTAAAAAACATAAAATTATGGCTGGCAGTTTAAATAAAGTATTACTAATTGGTAGGTTGGGCAACGATCCTGAAATAAAGCAAATGTCAAATGGGAAAAATGTTGCTAGGCTTAGTTTGGCTACCTCAGAAACATGGAAAGACAAGAATACCGGTGAAAGAAAAGAAAAAACTGAGTGGCATAGGGTAGTAATATTTAATGAAGGTTTGGTTAATGTAGTGCAGCAATATCTTAAAAAAGGTGCTCAAGTTTATATAGAAGGTCAGATCCAAACTACAAAATATACAGATAATAACGGGCAAGAAAAATATAGCACCCAAGTTATACTCCAAGGATATAACTCCACTCTTACAATGCTTGGTGGTTCAACTGGTAATAATAAAATTGATGAAGGTAGCATGAATCAAGATACCAGTTCTTTGCCGTCTGACAACAATGTTTCATCAAGTGATTTAGATGATGAAGTACCTTTTTAGATCAAAATAATAAATGTCATCAAAAAATCTAGGTAATAGAAATATTAGCGACGAAATGAAGTCCTCTTATTTGTCTTATGCCATGAGTGTAATTGTTTCTAGAGCATTACCGGATGCTCGTGACGGATTAAAACCCGTTCATAGAAGGATAATATACGCGATGTATAAAGGTGGTTATGATTGGTCCAAACAGTTTAGAAAATCTGCGAGAGTAGTTGGTGACGTAATAGGTAAGTATCATCCTCATGGAGATCAAGCTGTATATGATGCGCTCGTTCGATTAGCACAAGATTTTTCAATGAATACAAAATTGCTAGAAGGCCAAGGTAACTTTGGATCTTTAGATGGAGATAGAGCAGCTGCTATGAGATATACCGAAACTAAATTAGCAAAAATTTCTGAGTTTTTAGTTTCAGATATTGACAAAAATACAGTTAATTTTCAAAATAATTATGATGATACAGAGACTGAACCTGTTGTGTTGCCAGCACAATTTCCAAACTTATTAGTAAATGGTGCAGGTGGTATAGCAGTTGGTATGGCAACAAATATTCCACCACATAATTTAGGAGAAGTTATTGATGGAACATTAGCGTATTTGGATAATAACAAAATTTCAGTTTCTGAAATTATGAAAAAAATTCCCGGACCTGATTTTCCAACTGGAGGTATTATACTCGGCAAGAATGAAATTAAAAATGGATACGAAAAGGGTAGAGGTTCAATAAAAATTAGAGGAGAAATAGATGTAGAGGATGGCGCACGTGATAGAAAATTAATTATTATTAAGTCAGTTCCTTATCAAGTTAACAAAACAGTTTTAATTGAAAAAATTGCACTTTTGATAAGAGATAAAAAATTAGAAGGCATTGCTGATTTAAGAGATGAGTCTAATAAGGAAGGGGTCAGAATTGTTGTTGAGTTAAGAAAAGGTGTTAATCATGACATTATAATAAATCAACTTTATAAATTTTCACCTTTGGAAAGTTCTTTTGGTTTTAACACTCTAGCTATTAATGAAAAAAAACCAGAATTATTAAATTTAAAAAAATTTATAGAAATTTTTGTAACTTTTCGCGAAAAAACAATAATCAAAAGAACTTTATTCGATTTAAAAAAAGCAAAAGATAGATCTCATATTTTAATAGGGTTATTTATAGCTATAGAAAATATTGATGAGATTATAAGTATAATTCGAAAATCTAAAACACCTGGTGATGCAAGGTCAGCATTATTAAAGAAAGTATGGAATTTTGAGAAATCAAAGTTGGATAAAAATATTCTTCAAATTAATGAATTAGATCTAGCTTCAAAATATCAACTATCAGATCATCAAGTCAAAGCTATTCTAGAATTAAGGCTACAAAAATTAACCGCAATTGGTTATGATGAAATTAATAATGAATTATCTGAGCTTTATAATTTAATCATCAAATTAAAAAAAATATTAAATGACAAGGTTGAATTAATAAATCTCATTAAAGAAGAATTAATCAATATTAAAAATAAATTTTCAACACCAAGAAAAACAAAAATAATTGATCAAGTAACCTCGGTAGAAGTTGAAGATGTCATTCAAAAAGAAGAAGTTATCGTAACCGTAACAAATAAAGGGTATATTAAAAGAACACCTGTGACAAACATAAAAGCTCAAAAAAGAGGAGGCAGGGGTAAGATAGGTATAGTAACAAGAGAGGAAGATTTTGTTACACAGTTATTTTCTGTCAATACACTAACACCAGTATTGTTTTTTTCGAACAAAGGAATTGTTTATAAAATTAAAACTTGGAAAATTCCCGAAGGTTCAAATCAATCAAAAGGTAAATCACTGCATAACTTATTACCTATAGATAATCAAAGTTACATTTCATCCATTATGCCATTACCTGAAAATGAAGATGAGTGGTTAAAGATTGATATTGTATTTATAACAAAATTAGGAAAAATTAGAAAAAACAACTTAGAAGATTTTAAAAATATCCAATCTAATGGAAAAATTGCTATGAAATTAGACAAGGATGATGAAATAGTCTCTGTAAAATTATTAAAGGGCGCTCAAGATGTTATGATAAATTCACATCTTGGTAAAAGTTTGAGAGTAAGCAGTAAAAAAATTAGATTATTTAAAGGACGTAGCTCGAAGGGTGTCAAAGGTATGAATTTAAAAAATAATGATAGAGTTATCTCTTTGTCAATCTTAAATCCAAATATAATTTCTTCTAATAAAGATGAAATGAAATCAAAAGAAGAGTTTATTTTAACAATTACTGAAAATGGATATGGAAAAAGATCATCTGCTTACGAATTTAGAGAAACTGGTAGAGGTGGCCAAGGTATTATCAATATTTCTACCACTGAAAGAAATGGAAATGTTGCCGCTTCATTTCCAATAAATGCAGATGATGACATTATGCTTGTTACAAATAAAGGACAAATGATCAGAGTTAAAGTCAGTGAGATTAGAATTGCTGGCAGAAATACCCAGGGTGTAAGAATATTTAAAACTTCGTCGGATGAAAAAGTTGTAACTGCAGTTAGGCTAGCTGATAATAATGAATAAAAAAATTGCATTATACCCCGGTACTTTCGATCCAATTACTTTTGGTCATTTAGATATAATCAAAAGAGCAACAAAAATTGTAGATGTTTTGTATGTTGGAATTGCAACTAATAATGAAAAAAAATGTCTCTTTAATTTAAAAGATCGAATAGATATTGTAAAAAAAACGATAAACTCGCTTCCTAAATCAATAAAAAATAAAATTAAAGTTGTAAGCTTTAATATGTTAACTGTTAATTATTGTAAAAAAATTAATGCTTCTATTATTATTCGTGGGTTAAGAGTTGTTGCTGACTTTGAATATGAATTTCAATTATCTGGCATGAACAATAAATTAGATAAAAATATACAAACTATTTTTTTAACGGCAGATATTGAAAATCAGGCTATTTCGTCAAGAATGGTTAAGGAAATTGCCGCTCTTAATGGGAATGTTTCTAAATTTGCACCTAAACCTGCATTAATGTATTTAAAAAAGAAATATTAATAATGAAATTTAATATAAAAATTATAATTGTTTTTTTTTTATTATTTTTCGTAACAAAAGGAGAAACAATGGAAAATTCAAAAATAACATTAAAATTAAAATACGGTGAGGTTAAGATTGAATTATTTAATGATGTTGCTCCAAATCATGTAAAAAGAATTTTGGAGTTAAGTAAAGCAGGGAAATATGATGGCGTAGCATTCCATAGGGTAATTGATGGTTTTATGGCTCAAACGGGAGATGTCCAACACGGAAATACTAAAAATAATTTTAACCCAGCAATGGCAGGTACCGGCGGGTCAGATTTACCAGATTTAAAAGCAGAATTTAATAATATACCTCATGAAAGAGGTATTCTTTCAATGGCAAGATCACAAAATCCTGACAGTGCAAACAGCCAATTCTTTATATGTTTTGATGCCCATCCTCATCTTGATAGACAATATACAGTTTTTGGAAAAGTTATTTCTGGTATGGAATTTGTTGATCAAATTAAAAAAGGCGCACCCGGCTCAGGATCAGTAGACGCACCCGATATTATTGAAAAAATATCTATAGACAATTAAATGCCAGTTAAGTTTTCATTATTAAATGAAGACAATGGAGCACGATTAGGCAGAATAGAAACGAAGAGGGGCAATATAGACACTCCCGCTTTTATGCCTGTAGGCACTGCCGCTACTGTAAAAGCACTTACCGTTGATCAAATAGAACAAACCGGTTCGCAAATAATACTTTGTAACACTTATCATCTTTATTTGAGACCAGGTACAGAGCGAATAGAAAGAGCAGGAGGGTTGCATGGTTTTATGAATTTTTCAAAACCTATTCTTACTGACTCCGGCGGTTTTCAAGTTATGTCATTATCAAAAAATACAAAAATTAGTGAAGATGGAGCAACATTTAATTCTCATATAGATGGAAAAAAAATATTCTTATCACCAGAAATTAGTATTGATATCCAAAAAAAATTAAATGCTGACATAGTTATGGTTTTTGATGAATGTCCAGAATACACAAAAGATAAAGATAGGATAAAATCTTCAATGGATTTGTCTATTAGATGGGCTCAAAGATCTAAAATTGAATTTGGAACTAATAATGAAAAGATGCTTTTTGGTATAGTACAAGGTGGTATTTTCAACGATTTAAGAAAAGAATGTTTAGAAAGATTAACTGATATTGGTTTTGATGGTTATGCTCTAGGCGGTTTGGCTGTAGGAGAACCTCAAGATGAAATGTTCAAAACGGTGGAAGAAATCTCTCCTTTAATGGATAAATATAAACCAAGATATGTGATGGGAACTGGAACACCTGGAGATTTGTTAGGGGCAGTTAAAAGAGGGATTGATATGTTTGATTGTGTTTTGCCAACTCGATCTGGCAGAACTGGTTTAGCATTTACATGGGATGGAAAATTAAATTTAAGAAATTCTAAATATACAAATGATGACAAGCCATTAGATCAAAATGTAGATTGTCCTGCCTCACAATTATATTCAAGAAATTATCTTAATCACTTAATTAATTGTAATGAAATATTAGCATCAACACTAATTTCATGGCATAATATTGCTTTCTTCCAAGACTTGATGAGAAAAATTAGAATTTCTATCAAAAACGGTAATTTTCAAGATTTCTATAATCAACACTTTGAAAAATTAAATTATTAAAAAACTTGTGTTATAAGGTTTTTTTTAATACATGAAACTGGTATAAATTATGATTGTGGGCCCTTAGCTCAGTTGGTAGAGCAATTCCCTTTTAAGGAATGGGTCGCAAGTTCGAATCTTGCAGGGCTCACCAAATAATATGAAAAAAATAGTTTATATTACTTTCGCTTTTTTAATAGCAACTTATTCAGCCAAATGTGAAATTTTTGAATATGACAAAAGAGCAAAATTTTATCTACCTGGTTCAGGCTACAAAAAAATAATTACTTTAAATACAAGGTTATCAGAAGGATACTCTTCACATGAAAATTACTTTATTAAAGTTTCAAATGGTGAAATAGTTTCGTCGGCACTTTTTATTGTTTCAGATTACTTAAATAGAGAAAATGCCACAGATTATGTTGGGCATGATGATGCGTGTGATATTAAAGAAAGAATTTATTTTAAAAATTATATAAAAGGTAATACTTTTAATTGTTGGAGATTATCAGTAAACTATCCTTTCGAGAGAGAGACTGACACATTTGGTGTGATATTTTCAAATATTTTTGGGAATTCTTTTTCTGTTATGCCAGATAGGATAGAAAGTTACATCAAAGACAAAGGTTTAAAATATGAAATAGGATTATTAAGCACACATGCTTATTTCAGTAAATTAAATCAAAAGAGATATATAGTTGCTCAATATTATTTTAATCCTAAGTTTTATAAAAATTCACTTGTTATAGATAAAAATAAATTGATAGCTAAAAAAAATTCTTCTGTAGTAACTTCTTATGAAAAAAAGGGTTTAGAAGGTGTATTACAATTTTTTAATAAACTTCAATATAATCATGAGAATACTATTAAAGTAAAAAAATTTCAAAAACTGAAAATTTTAAATGAGGTGGAAGAAAAACCTTCAAAAAATAACGATTTTGTAAAAGAGCTTAAAGAATTAGAAAAAATGTATAGATCAGGAACATTGAGCAAAAACCAGTTTGAAGATGCTAAGAAAAAATTGTTGAAATGAAATTTAGAATTTTAATAATTTTAATTATTTTTTTTTCTACAAACACTAAAGCTGCTATATTAAATGATTAAAAAATTATTTATTATTTTCATGTTTTTTTTCCCAATAAATTCATATTCCAAAATTATCAATAAATGTTTTATTATTTAAACTGTTTTAAATGCAAAGATTCAGTTAAGGTGACAATTGAAGATTATAGATCTAAAAAAAAAGTATATTGTGATCTTTGTTTAAAAAAAACTTTTAAAAAAATAAAAAAAATTAAATATTTTTAATTCTAGGAAATTGAGTTCTTATTTGAGGTATCCAGTTTCTAATTTGTCGTATACGATTTGTTGGAGAAGGGTGGGTGCTTAAAAATTGAGGAATTTCACTTCCCATTTCTTCTTTCATTCTTTTCCACAATTCAGCACCTTCGTACAAATTATAGCCAGTTAATGAAGCAAAGGCTAAACCTAGATAATCAGCTTCACTTTCTTGTTTTCTGGTAAAAGGATTGAAAACACCAACTTGTAAAATATCAACACCTGTATTTTTTCCAACTGTATTTCTTGTTTTGCTTACTGCTCCACCTGTAAAAATATCTACTACCAATGTACCAACGTTTAAAACCATACTCGCACTGGCTCTTTCAACGGAGTGTTTTGCTACAGCATGTGCAATTTCATGACCCATAACATTTGCTAATCCGTCTTCATTTTTGGTAACCTTCAATATACCAGTATAAACAGCAATTTTCCCTCCTGGCATACACCAAGCGTTTAGAGTTTTGTCATCATCTACCAAAATATATTCCCACTTAAAATTTTTTGTTGGATCTTTTAAATTTTTATTAGCAAAATAGTATGTAATTGCTTTTTCCATTTTTGAACCAATTCTTTTAATCATATTTAAAGTTTTGATATCTTTGCTTAATTTTGCTTTTTTCTTAAATTGAGAATAAGCTTTTGCTGCATTTGCATTAATTACAGACTCTGGATAAATTTTAAGCTGTTTTCTTTTTGTAATTGGTGTAGATGAACAAGACGGCATCATCATTCCACAGCATCCACATGTTAAATATTTGATAAAATCTCTTCTTTTCATTTAAAATATATAGTAATATTAATATAATATAATTTTTATGAATTTAGACAACAAAGTAATAATAGTAATATTGGTATTAATTCTAGCTTTTATAATATACTCAGCTGGTAATACTATATAATGACAGATTCAGAAATAACTCAAAAGAAGTCATTTTTGTCTAGATTAAGAAATTATTTTTTTGCAGGAATAGTAGTTTTAATACCAATAGCAATAACTATCTATTTAACTATTTTTATTGAAAAAATATTCTCAGATTTACTACCCAAAGCTATAAATCCCAACCAATATTTACCATTTGATATTCCTGGGATTGAAATCTTAATTACAATCATCATTATTATCTTTATTGGTATGTTTTCAGTGACTTTTGTCGGAAAATTTTTCATTAATTTAAGTGATAATATTTTTAATAAAATCCCTGTTCTAAAAACTATCTTTAAAGGTCTATCTCAATTAACAAAAAGTTTTGCTGATACAGATGCTAATAACAAAAAAAAGATGGTTTTAATAGAATACCCAAGAAAAGGAATATATTCTCTTGGCTTTGCCACTAGTGTTAATACTGGTGAAGTTACTAATAAAGTAGGGGAGAAAATGATTAATATATTTATCCCAACAACACCAAACCCTACGAGTGGATTTTTGCTTGTTGTTCCTGAAAAGGATGTAATTTATTTAGATATGTCTTTTGAAGAAGCATCCAAGTTCATAATGTCAGCTGGTTCCATCAAGTCTTAATATATAGTTTAATCTAGCTTTTTAAGGACGCTCAAGAGTAACAGAGATGGCTAAATCGCTATATTCTCTTGAGCTATCTAATATTTATTAAATATCCTTTTTTTGTCTATCAATTTTATGTTTACTATATATTAATATAATAAATTAATAATTTAAGATAAATATATGTTTTTATTGAATAAATTTAATTAATTAATTAATAAATTCTACTATATCACCATCTTTAATTTGTTTAAAGAAATTAACATCCCAATTATTTATATCAAAGTTAGCCCATATATTTACCTTAGAAACTAAACGAATTTCGTCCTTTACAGAAGCTGGAGTAGGTCCAAAACCAATGGCTACTGAGCAACCCTCGACCCAATAAGCAATTTCTCCAAATTTCATTATATCTGAGGTATTTTCCTCTAATTTAACGCCTTTAATGGGGGTTTTAAAGTAAATCTCATCTCCCCAGGTACTTATTCTCGAAACGAAATTCTTTGATTTTTGGATAATTTCAGATGTTTCAGTATTTAATAGGTTAATTTTAATATATTTATCTGCAATTTTAAGCTGCATAATAGATTTATATGAATGTTTTTTAAATTTGACATCTATTATTAGTTGTATTATATTATTCCGATAATTAATTGTTATCGGAAGTATGAATAATATTATAAACAAAATAAGCAATTTAGAAGCTGAAACTATTGAGAATATTAAAAACTCAAAAGCTAGCAATACACTAAGAGCTTACAAATCTGATTTTAAAGATTTTGAGAAATTCTGTAACGAATTTAATTTCAAATCAATTCCCGCAAATCCAAAAACAATAAGTTTGTATATTACCCATATGTCTAAAGACTCTAAATTCAGTACTATAAAAAGAAGATTGGCTTCAATTAAAGTCTTTCATAACATGTCAGGAAATTACATTGATTTGAAAAATCCTATTATAAATCAAAACTTAATTAGTATAAAAAGAAAAATTGGAACTTTCCAAAAGGCTAAAAAACCAGTCACGCTTAATGAATTAAAATTAATTGTATCTAGAATTCATAAAGAAAAAAATAAAAAAGATATGCTTAGAAATAAAGCGCTAATACTTGTTGGTTTTAGTGGAGCATTTAGAAGGTCTGAGCTTGTATCTATATTAATTGAAGATATTGATTTCGTTAATGAGGGTGTAAAAATATTTGTAAAAAAATCTAAAACTGATCAGTCAGGTGAAGGATTGATAAAAGCTATCCCCTATTTTAAAAATAATGAATATTGTCCAGTTATTTCATTAAGAAATTGGATGGATTATCTTAAAATTTATCAGCCAGATAATAAATTAATTTTTAAAATGTCTGATAAAAACGTAGCCCTCATTGTAAAAAAATATATTCACGAAACAGGGCTAGATGCAACAAAATATGCTGGCCATAGTTTAAGATCAGGATTTGCTACATCTACAGCTGAATCAGGAGCTGAAGAACGTCAAATTATGGCAATGACGGGTCACAAATCTACTCAGATGGTTAGGAGATATATTCAAGAGAGTAATTTGTTTAAAAATAATGCTCTCAATAAAGTAGAATTTTAAGATTTACATTTTATCCCTCAACCTATCAAGATGCAAAATTATATCTTTTGATTTATGTGAAAAATTTTGAAGTGTTTTTTTTTGTAAAGACCTTAGGTATTTAGGATTGTCTATTAATTTTGCAATTTGTTTAAATAAACTTTTTTTATCATTTTTTTCTAAAAACACTTTAATTTTTGTTGTCTCAGGTAATCCACCTTTTTTTGTAATTATTATAGCGTTTCCAGTAGCAGCAGACTCAACTGCGACTCTTCCAAAAGGCTCTTCCCAGTTTGAATTAACAACTGAAATTGAAGATTTTTTATAATAATTGATAACTTTTTCATGTTTCAACCATCCTTTATGTAATAATCTTTTATGTTGAAAATTATATTTTTCCCTTGGTTCTGAACCAATTACATAAGATTTCCATGATTTGTACTTATTTAAAATATCAATAACAGCTTCACAAAATATATCATAACCTTTTGATTTGTTTAATTTTCCAGAAAAAATTATTATTTTTTCTTTATTCATTTTTTTTAGTGTTAAATCACAACCATGGTAAATTATATTTTTAGGGTATTTTAATTTAATTTTTTCAAAAAATTTTTTTCTTACCCAATTGCTTATGAAATAAATATTATTACATTTTTTTATTAAAAAACTTCTATCTGAAAGGGACTTTGATCCTCTTATACTTAAAGGATCGTTGCAAAAAAAAAGTGAAACATTTTTAATTCCTTTTTTTATCAAATATGATGCTATTTGAGGCCTGTTATGCACTTCAATTAAATCAAAATTTTTACTAACAATAAATTTATAAATTTGCTTTGAATAATTTGTATTTTTGCTTAGAGAAAACAAATTTCTAGATACGTTAAAATTTTTATAATTATTTGATATAATATCTTTATGTTTTGTACTTCCGACTACAAAATTATTAAATTTACTATATTTGTCATTATCTTTTATAAATAAAGAAACTGCACCAGCTTTTGATTTAGAAAAATTTTCAGTAAGTGGTAAAATAGTTAGAATATTTTTTTTTATCATTGAGTACAAAAAAACTGATTGAAATTATTCTCTGTTACTTTTTCAATTTCATCAATATTTAAAGATTTCACGCTAGCCAGTTTTTCTGCAACAAATCTCACGTTAGAGGGGCAATTTACCCTGCCCCGTAGCGGATCTGGAGATAGATAAGGGCTATCCGTTTCTATCAAGATTTTTTCCAGTGGAAAATCTTTACAAATATCTCTTAATTCCTCAGATTTTTTAAAAGTTAAAATACCACCAACAGATATGTAACCATTCAATTTAATAATGTTTTCTGCAAATTTTTTTGTTCCTGTGAAACAATGAACAACAAATTTTAGGTTCTCGTTTTGATAATCTTTTAAAATTTTAATTGTATACTCCTCTGCTTCTCTTGAATGAATAACGATTGGTAAATTTAATTCTAAAGCAATTTTAATTTGTTTATGAAAAAAATTTTCTTGCTCAATAATATTTTTATTCCTAAAAAAATCTAGACCTATTTCGCCAATTGCTAAAATTTTATTTGAATTCTTAAATATTTTTTTTAATTCTATTAAATTTGCCTCGCTTGCGTTAATAACCTCATTTGGATGAATTCCAATAGTGCAAAAAATTTCTTTATATAAATTAGCTAATTCAATATTTTTTTTTGATGTTTCAATATCTACCCCAATAGATAATAATTTACGTACATTATATTTTTTGCAGGTATCAAGTGTATCTTTAATCTTGTTTACATACGGCTCATAATATAGATGGCAATGAGAGTCTATTAACATTAATCGTATTTCTTAAATAAAAGATCTGGTTTTGAAATTTGTTCACCTTTTTTTAAGTCTGTGTTAACTAAATTTAATAAAGGTTTATTTATATTCATATTTTTTAAGAATACTTCGCATACTTTGGGCATGATTGGATAGAGAAGTATAAAAATATTTCTTAAAGCAAATAACGATGAAAATAAAATATTTTGAATATTTTGATCAGAGTTAGTTTTTTTATTCCATGGTTCATTATCATTAACATATTTGTTAACAGCAGAAGAATAAAAATGTATTTCTTTGACGTAATTATGAATTTCATAGTTGTCCATAAATTTGATTAATTTTTTAATATCAATTATCAATGAACTATTTACTGTATGATTACTACTAACATGTGGAATTTTACATTCATAATTTTTTTGCAAAATGGTAAATATTCTATTCGAAAGGTTACCTATATTATTAGCTAGGTCATTAATTGTGGTTTTGAAATTTTCTAAATTAATTTTTCCATCAAGGCCAAAAATAACATCTTTCATTAAATAATATCTTATCTCATCAGATCCAAATTCTTCTATCAACTTAATTGGGTCTAAGATATTACCTTTAGATTTTGACATTTTTTCTTCCCCTGAAAGAATCCATCCGTGACCAAATATTTGTTTTGGTAAGGGCAAATTAGCAGCCAACAAAAAAGCTGGCCAATAAACAGCATGAAAACGCAAAATATCTTTTCCAATAATATGAACGTTAGCAGGCCAAAAACCATTATGATTATTAAAATAGTCTGTGGAGCTCACATAATTAGTTAGAGCATCCAGCCAAACATACATCACGTGTTTTTTATTATTTGGTACAGGTATACCCCAATTAAATGTGGTCCTAGAAACTGACAAATCTTTTAAACCACTTGAAACGAAACTTACAACTTCATTTTTTCTACTTTCAGGTTTTATAAAATTTGGATTATTTTTGTAAAAATCTAATAATGGCTTTTCCCATTCAGATAATTTGAAAAAATAACTCTCTTCTTCCATCCACTCAACAACACTACCACTAGATTTTGCGATTTTTTTACCTTCAATCTCATCTATTTCATCTTCTGAATAATAAGCTTCATCTGAAACAGAATACCAGCCTGCATATTTTGATAAATATAGTTGATCATTTTTCTCTAAAACGGACCAAAGCTTTTGTACGGTTTCCTTATGTCGATTTTCAGTTGTTCTAATAAAATCTGTATTACTAAGATTAAGAGTTTTTGTTAAATTTATAAATGTTTCAGATATTTCATCACAAAAATCTTTGGGATTTTTGTTATCGCTTTCAGCAGCCTTTTGGATTTTTAAGCCATGTTCATCAGTTCCTGTAAGGAATCTTACATCGTATCCTTGGATATGTTTAAATCTTGCTATCACATCTGCGGCGATACTAGAATACGCATGCCCCATGTGAGGTTTGGCAGAAGGATAATAAATCGGTGTGGTTATGAAAAATTTTTTATCCATTAAATAAATTTATTTATTATTTTTTTAATGTCATTATTTAATGACAAATTAAGTTTAAGTTTTTTTAATATTTTTATATTATTGCTTGATGTTTTTAACAGTTTGTCACTAATTATATTATAAAATAATGTTTGGTTATTTTTTTTTAATTTTTCTAAATTTGGGTTTAAATTATAAAAATATTTTCTAAGAAAAATACCTGGTGAATCTTGTAAATCATAATTATCACTTATATTTTCAAGATTATTATAAGTAGAAAAGTTATCTATAATTTCTTTATAAAATTTATTATTTAGAAAAAGTTTTTTAATAAAAAACCTTGAATTTAGTGTGTCTATATTTTGATTAAGTGAATTGCAAGTAAATAAAAAATAAACATTTTCTTTTGGTTCTTCTATTATTTTTAGCAATGAATTTACTGCATTTGTATTTAGATAATTAGAATTTTTCATTATTATAAATTTTGGCTTTTCATCTAATGATTTTAATTGGCAAAAATTTATTATTTTATTCGTATCATCTAATTTAAATTCAAAATTGTTTAACTCACTATTTAAAATAAGAACATTTGTATCTTTGTTTAATTTTTCTTCAGGGTCACTGGGATTTATTTTTAAAAAATTACAAATTAAATTTAAACACATAGTATACTTACCGATTCCATCTATTCCTTGAAACATAATATTTTGTGGTAGTTTGTTATATGCAAAAAGACTTTTGAGTAATTTAAACTCTCTATCAAAACCTATAATTTTATTTGATATTTTTAATGACATTTTTTTTTATTAAATGATAAATGATCTCGTCTTTAATATCTTTTTTATTTTTTTTACCATTTATTTTGATTATACGATTGTATTTTTTGGATAATTTTAAAAAACTATTTCTCAATTTATTTAATTTTTTTTCACTATATTTATCAAATCTATCTAACCTGCCTCTTTTGTGAACCCTTTGTTTTGAAGTTTGTACTGGTATATCTATAAAAAACGTTAATTTAGGCTTGCTATCTTTGTCAATTTGATTTTGTAAAAAATTTATAAGTTTAATACTCTGCCCTTGTTCATAATGCTGGTATGCATATGTAGAATCTATATATCTGTCACAAAGTACCACGTAACCTTTTTTTAGAAAATATTTTATTTTTAAAAAATGATTTGATCTAGCTGAAAAAAGTAACAGTAATTCAGTTAATTTGTCTTCATTGTTTTGCAAGTCATTTATAATTAATCTCCTAATTTTTTCAGCCAATTTTGTTCCACCAGGCTCTCTAGTTTTAATGCATTTAATTTTTTTATTTTTTAAAAATTTAAAAACTTTATTTATTTGAGTAGATTTTCCACTACCTTCTATACCTTCAAAGGTTATTAAGCTCCCTTTACTTAACCCCATATCAAATGACTTACAGAATTTAAAAATCTTACAAAGAAATTTTCTTTTTCAGTTTTCGTTGAAGAGTAAAGGATTTTTGATTTTATTAAATTATTATCAAAATAAATATTTAATTTAGATACAGGTGTGCCTTTATTCAGTACTTTAGAAAGTATATCACTTTCGTGATCAATTTCTATTTTTAGTTTATTTTTTTTTCTCTTTGGTATCGTTACAAAAATATCGTTCTTAAGTTCTAATTGTAGAGTTTTTTGCTTCAAATTCCATGTTTTGATTTCATAACTTTTGTCTATTCTATTAATTTTTAATAAATCATATCTGTTTTCAGCGTAACTAAGTAATTTAATTGTTTCTCTGGATCTCGCATTTTTAGAATCTGTTCCGCTTACAACACTGAGTATTCTTCTATCTTTTTTTTTAATTGTTGCAGCTAATGAATATCCAGAATTATTAAGATAACCTGTTTTTATACCATCTGCACCCATATCTTTGTATAATATTGGATTTCTATTTCCTTGTGTAATAGGCGCCCCACCGGTTCTGTCCCAAGTAAATTTTTTTTCAGAATAGTACTTATACAAATTTGGAAAGTTATTTATTAAATAAATTGACATTTTAGCAATATCTTCAACTGTAGAATAATTATTACCATCATAAATACCTGATGAATTTGCAAATCTAGTATTGGATAAACCAATCTTTTCAGCCATGCTATTCATCATATTTACAAACTCTTCTTCTGTTCCCGCAATTCCTTCTGCTAAAGCGATACAGGCATCGTTACCAGATACTATAATTATTCCTTTTAATAAATTTTCAACGCTTACTCTGTCATTAGGCATAATAAACATTGAAGAAAATCCCTTTGAAGACATTCTCCAAGCATTTTTTGATACTTTAAATTTTTCTTCTAATTTCAAATCTCCTTTTTTGATTAAATCAAAGGCAACAATTGCTGTCATAATTTTTGTTATCGAAGCTGGAGATATTTTTTGTTCTTTATTTTTTTCAAACAAAACCTCTCCAGATAAAACATCAACTAGATAAGCTTGTTTTGCGCTTGTTTCTAAAGCACTTGATTTTGCAGATATAAATAGAAAACAAATTATGAAAATTTTTTTTATCATTGAACTCTTATATTAAAACCGATTAAACCAATTTTTCCTAATTTTAAATATATATTATCGTATTCCGTTAAGTTTTTTAATGGACCAATCGAAATAATATGATTTTTAGGAGCATAATCCTTATAGATTAATTTTTTATTTTTAATATTCAAACTTAATAACCTAAATAATGTTTCAGAATAAGTTTTGTAATAAAATGGACCAAAATCTAAAAAAATTTTTTTTGTTATAACTTTTTCATTATCAATTTTCAAAACTTCTATGGTTTCTATATTAACTTTTTTATTAATATTTTTTTCTTCATCAAAAGTTTTTGCTTTTTTTGCAATAAATGATTTATTCTCTCTCATAGATTGCACAAGAACAAGTGGAAATTCTCTATTCAAGCTAATTTCATTATATACAATTTCTGGCAAATAAATAATCCTTGAATCAGTTGATTTTAATTGTTCGTCTACTTTATAAACTTTACTAATTTTATTATTTTTGTTTGTAATTTTGATCAGACTATCTTTTTGTAAGTATGAAATTATTTTATTATTTTTGGATATACCTGCAAAACCAGTTTTTTCATACACTTGATATTTATTGGAACAAGAAACAATAAAAAAAAAAAATATAAATAAAATTCTTTTATGCATCTTTCAAATAATCAGAAAAAATACCAATAGTTATTGCAAATCTAAGTGATCTATTCCAATTGAGAATTTTTTCATAATTATTAAAAACCATATATACATCAGAAATTTCTCCATCGGGTTTTACTAATTTTGCTTTTGTATTTAAATTAATTTTATAGCTATCTGGTAATACAACACCCATTTTAATCCAGTCTTTAATTTTTTTTGAATCAGAAAGTTTTCTAGCATCAAATGTAAAATGTTTTTTATTAATTTCTTTTGTCAGTTTCACTTTTAATCCCCAAGGATTTTTATCCCATCCAATTTTTTTTAAGTAATTTGCTGCTGAAGCAAAAGAATCCTCCAAAGAAGTGTAAAGGTCAATTTTACCATCTCGATTATAATCAATTGCATAATTTTTAATTGATGAGGGCATAAATTGAAAGTTACCGTGTGCACCAGCCCAGGATCCTTTTAAATCCGATATGTTTACGACCTGCCTATCTATCAACTTTAAAAGAATTATAAGTTCATTGGAAAAATATTTAGATCTTCTTTTATCAAAACTCAAAGTTGCCAAAGCTGAGATTATATCAACTTTACCTTTATGTTTACCAAAAACTGTTTCTACGCCCCACAATGCTACTAAATAGTTTTTTGGAATTTTATATTTTTTTTCAACCTTATCTAAAAGCTTTTTATTATTATTAATTAATTTTTTTGCATAAATTATTTTTTGTTTATTCACTCTTTTCGCAACGTATACATCTGTTTTTTCGATAAATTCTGGTTGATTTCTATCGTAAGTAATAATTCTTTTTAAAAGTTTTGTATTCTTAAAAGCTTCATTTACGGTTTTTTTGGAAACACCCTGGTTAATTGCGTATTTTTTATAATTTTCTAACCATGTGCTAAATTTTTCATCTGATTTAGATATAGATGAGAAAATTAATAATAGGGAGAGAATCAAATACAACTGACGCATAATTAATATTATCATAGCAAAAAGGCCAAGTCATTTGTTGTAATTTTATATGGTTAATTTATAAGTCGTTTTTTCGGAGAGGTGGCTGAGCGGTTGAAAGCACCGGTCTTGAAAACCGGCAATGGGGCAACTCATTCGTGGGTTCGAATCCCACCCTCTCCGCCATTATAAAGTCTCAACATTGCCCATATATTTTTTTAAACATTCCGGAACAGAAATTGATCCATCAGTATTTTGATAATTTTCTAAAATTGCAACAATTGTTCTGCCAACTGCTAAACCAGATCCGTTTAAAGTAGCTACTAAATTATTTTTTTTATCTAAAGTTTTATACCTTGCTCTCATCCTATTTGCTTGAAAAGTACCACAAGATGAGCAACTTGAAATTTCTCTATATTTACTTTGAGATGGTAACCAAACCTCAAGGTCAAAAGTTTTTTCAGCACTAAATCCCATATCACCTGATGATAAAAGCATCACTCTATATGGAAGTTTTAATTTTTTTAATATTTTTTCAGCACACTCAACCATTCTATCAAGTTCTTTAAATCTAAATTCTGGTTGAACAATAGATACCATTTCAACTTTAGTAAACTGATGCTGTCTGATCATTCCCTTAGTATCTTTACCGGCAGCACCCGCTTCTGCTCTAAAACATTGGGTTGAACTTACAAATCTTAAAGGTAATTTTTCATATTCAATTATGCTTTCGGAAACCATATTCGTCAAACTAACTTCACTCGTTGGGATCAGCCATTGATTATTATTCAACTGAAATTGATCTTCTTTAAATTTGGGCAATTGACCAGTTCCATACATTGATTTTTCATTAACAATTACTGGAACGCTATATTCTGTATATCCATTTTCTTCAGTATGAATATCCAGCATAAAATTAATTAATGCCCGTTCTAATTTTGCAAGATTTTCTTTCAAAATAACAAATCTTGAACCTGATATTTTTACTGCTGTTTCAAAATCAATTTTTTTAATCTTTTCCCCAATTTCATCATGTGGCATAATTTTATCACTAATTTTGCATTCTCCTTCTTTTCTTATCTCAATATTTTGCTTATCATCAGTTCCCACTGGCACATCCTCATGTGGCAAGTTTGGCAATGACATTAGGATTTCATTTATAGACAAGATCTTTTCTTCAGTAATTTTATCTAATTTAAATATTTCTTCTTTTATCATTGAAACTTTATTACTTAGTTCATTAAATTTTTTTTGATCGTCTTTATTTTTTCCCAACTCCTTAGAAATTGTATTTCTTTCATTTAACAACTTTTCTTTTTGTTCTAAAAAATTTCTATAAGTTTTGTCTAATTCCAAAATATTGTTTATAATTTTTTCTGGGTCATCAATATTTCTTTTCTTAAGATTCTGAATAAAGTTTTCTGGATTTGATCTTATATCTTTAATATTTAACATTATTTTTTCTCGACAAATTTTACTGTAAAAATAGATATCTCATATAGAAGCAGCAAAGGTAAAGCTAGACCTATTTGCGTTATAGGATCTGGTGGAGTTAAAATTGCAGCCATACTAAATATAATAATAACAACATATTTTCTTCGAGTTTTCAAATATTCAGAAGTGATGAATCCTACTTTTGCTAAGAGAGTTAAAAAAACAGGTAATTGAAAACTAATTCCAAAAGCTAGGATTAAGCGCATCACTAAAGATAAATATTCATTAACTTTTGCTTCTAGCTGAATTGGTAACGATCCGTTTATAGCTGTTGTTTCAAAAGATAAAAAAAACTTTATGGCTAATGGCATAATCAAATAATAGACAAGCATTCCTCCAAGCAAAAATAGAACAGGTGTTGCAATTAAAAATGGTAGTAAAGCTAATTTTTCATCCTTATAAAGTCCTGGAGCAACAAATTTCCATATTTGCATTAAAATTAAAGGGCATGAAAAAAAGAATGCAGCAAAAAAAGCAAGTTTTAAATATGTTAAAAACGTTTCATGCAAGGCTGTAAAAATTAATCTACGATTATTACCGTCACCTTTGACTGCTTGGGCGTATGGATCAACCAAGAAGTTATAAATTTTGTCAGAAAAAATATAACAAACAATAAATGTTATTATTAAAAAAATTATAGATTTGAGTAGTCTACTACGTAACTCTATTAAATGCTCACTAACCGTAGACTTTTTTTCTGTCATAAATTTTATGATTTATTTTTATTTTTCTTATCTTTTTCAATTTCAGTTTCTAAATCTACAGAATTTTCAATATCTTCTTGAATATTAGATACATATGATTTTATTTTCTTTATCGATGAGGTAATTTTTTTTACAACAACGGGTAAATCCTTTGGTCCAATTATTAGTACAGCTAGTACTATTATCACTAAAAGCTCAGACCAACCTATCTGAGGCATGTATTAACTTTCTGATTTATTGTTATCGTTATTAGAAATAGATTTATTTTCAGGATCGTCAGACATCCCTTTTTTAAAACTCTTGATGCCCTTAGCAACATCCCCCATTAATTCAGATATTTTTCCTCTTCCA
The DNA here is from genome assembly GCA_022763425.1 of Pelagibacteraceae bacterium. Lineage (GTDB taxonomy): Bacteria > Pseudomonadota > Alphaproteobacteria > Pelagibacterales > Pelagibacteraceae > HIMB114. The sequence continues at coordinate 784,525 of JALEGD010000001.1, forward strand.
AATAATAAAACAACTAACGCTACAACAATTGCTATTTGCCAAAATCCAATGCTCATAATTACAATTATAGTTAATTAAAAAAATAAATACAAGAAGTTATTTTTCTTCGTCCAGCGTATCAGAAATCATATCATCGATATTAGAATATATATTTTCTTTGTTTTCGTTTTGATCGCTTTCAATAAATTTTGAAGTACCAAAAATTGAGCTATCTACCCTGCTATCAATTAAGCCTGCCGCCAAAAGTTCATCTGAATTTGGTAAATCATCAAGACTATTAATATTAAAGTGATTTAAGAACTTATCTGTTGTTACATATAATAATGGTTTGCCTGGAATTTCTTTTCTACCATTGGGCTTTACCCAACCCAATTCAAACAATATCTCTAATGTTCCAGTACTGAATGATACACCTCTAATCTCTTCGATTTCAGATCTTGTAACAGGTTGATGATAAGCAATTATAGCAAGAGTTTCTATAGCAGCCTTTGACAATTTTTTTTGAATAATTATTTCTTTTTTTAATTTTCCAGAAAGATCGTCGGAAGTCCTAAATGACCATTTATCTGCTAAATTAATCAATCTAATACCTCTATCTTCATAATCTTTTTGCAATTCATATAGAATTTTTAATACATCTGTTCCCGATTTTACTTTAGATTTAATTGTACCAACATCTAATGGTTCGCTTGCAGAAAATAATATTGCTTCAATTAAATTTTTTTCATTTTTTTTCATTTTTCACCTTATAAAATATTTTATCAAATAATTTTTCTTGTTTTATTAATAAATCACCCTCTCTTACAAGTTCTAAACCTGCAACAAAAGATCCAGCAAATCCTGTTTTTCTTAGATTTTTTTTTGCTTTAAATACTTGTGGAACAATATCTTTTAATTCACACCAATCTTTTAATTTAGAGAACATTGATGTAATTTTCTTAATTGCCTCCTCCATAGTATATGTTTTTAACTTTGTAATATTTATGGATGAAAAGTTTTTTCTCCTTTTAAAATCAGCATAAGATTTAATTAATTCATATAAAGATACAGAATATTTTGGTGTACTCTTTGCTCTAATACCTTCCTTTATTCCTCTAAAAAAAATATCAACCCCCATTTGTTTTTTTGTCATGAGCTGGTCTGAAAGTAATCTTATCATTTCTAATTTTCTTAATTGAAGTTTAAGTTTTTCTGCCATTTTAGAGGCTGAAAATTCCTCATCATCATCCTCTGGCAATAACAACCTAGATTTTAAATAAGCTAACCATGAAGCCATTACCAAAAAGTCAGCTGCTATTTCTAAATTTTTTTTAATTTTATCAACGTATGAAATATATTGATCTACCAATTGAACAATTGAAATTTGCATTAAGTCTACTTTTTGAGTTTTAGCTAAATCAAGTAATAATTCTAACGGACCCTCATAATTATCTATACTCAACTCTAAACTATTTTTTACATACGAAGTTTTAGGATCATTACCCTCTAAAGTGTTTATATTTTTTGACTCATCCATTTTTTAAGAATACCTATTATTTTTTTCATTTCATTAATATTACCATTACAATGCAAAATAATATCACAACCTGCAAGCAAAGGTTGAGTAACTTTGCTTTTAAGATTTTCTTTTAAAGCTTTCATGCAAATATCATCTGTCATTATTAAGCCCTTAAAATTAATTTTTTTTCTGATTAAAGTTAAAATTTTCGATGAGTAAGTTGCTATTTTAAAATCTAAAAAAATATATTTTATGTGTGCTATCATTAGAAATTTTGAACTTAGGTTCTTGAAGCATAAAAAATCTTTTTTAAATAAATTTTCTTTATTTTCTTCTACAATCGGAAGTTTAATATGGCTATCAACAACTGCTAAACCATGGCCAGGCGCATGCTTTGCAATGCAATTAATTCCCTTATCTTGGTACTTCTCAATAAAATATTCACATAATTTGTTAACAATTTTAGGGTTGTTAGAAAAAGACCTATCTCCAATGACTTTATGTGTTTTTTTATATTTTAAATCGGCAACAGGATAGGCAACTGTATCAATGCCAAGAAACTTAAAAATACCAACATTAAAATCTATAAAATTAGAAGTTTCTTTATAAAAATTTTTTCTATCAGTTAAATAAAGTTTACCAAAATACTCTGCAGAATATTTTTTTTGAGAAAATATTTTATTAAAACGGTTTACTCGTCCACCTTCATGATCAATCATTATCAGCGGATCATTTGGAGAAATAGACTTTATATGTTTAATAAGTTTTTTTAATTGCTCTAGGTTTAAAATATTTCTTTCAAAAATTATAAAACCATAAATTTTATTATTTTTTATTAATTTAATCTCATCATTATTTAAAAATTGACCATGAAGTCCAAAAATAACAGGTATTATTTTGTTTTTAAAAGCTGCCAAAATTTTTTCTCCTCTGTATTTTTTTTGAAATATTTTGAATTATCTTGAAATTCTTTAAAATCTTTTTTGGTATTAATTACCTTAATTTTATTAATTTGATTATCTAAATAAATTGAAAAATTTTTTCTATTCTTATTTTTTATTTGTAAAAAATTTTCTGAAAAATAAAAATTAATTATAAAATAGAAGAACAAAATAAATATTATTAAATTTATTACTTTCAAATACTTCATTACATTTTTTTTAAAACTTTAACGTCTAAAATATTTAAACCTATAGTTAAAACTAAATATAATTTTTGCAGTAAATACAGTCTAGAGTTAATTAGCTCTTTATCAGAATGTCCAATTATTTTTAAATCATTATTTTCTTTTCCGGCATTCCAATAAGCATGAAACTCAGAAGAAAGTTCGTACAAATAATAAGGAATGTAATGAACTTCTAAATTTTGATAACACAAATTTACTATTTTAGGCCATTCTACAATTTTTTTTATAAGATTGAATTCAGTTTCGTATTTTAAATTTTCTAATTTTGCATCAGTGATAGGTTTTTCAATATTAAAATTTGATTTATCAAATAAAGAATTGATCCTTGCACATGCATATTGTACATAAAATATTGGGTTATCTTTAGATGTATCAGTTACCAAATCAAAATCAAAATCCAATTGAGAATTTGAACTTCTATAAACCATCATAAATCTTGCTGAGTCTTTACCTACAGCATCAATTAAATCTTTTGCTAAAATAAAATCACCTGCTCTTTTTGACATTCTAAACGGCTTACCTGATTTATAAAGTTTAACAATTTGGCTAAGCTTAATCGAAAATGTTTTATTATTATTTAATGCATTTACCGCTGAAGATAGTCTTTTCACATAACCTGCATGATCAGCGCCAAGTATATTTATGTAATGATCAAAGTTACGTTTGAGCTTGTCATAATGATAGGCTACGTCATTGGCAAAATATGTCCAAGTATTATCTGATTTTTGTAATGCTCTATCAACGTCATCTCCATACTTTGAAGATTTAAATAATAATTGCTCTCGTGGTTCCCAATCTTCAGCATCACCTTTTGGCTTAGGCAATACCCCAGTATATACGTCTCCTTTGTTTTTTAACTTTTCAATGGCTTCACTTAAGATGTCCCTATTAACAATATCACTCTCTGATACAAAATTATCATGAACGATACCCATTAAATCTAAATCTTTTTTAATTATATCTAATGCAGACTTGATCGCGTAAGGCGTTAATATTGATATAGTTTCATCAAAACTAGATATATTTTCATTTTTAATATTTTTTAAAACATCTTTAGCAATATCAATTATGTATTCGCCAGGGTACAAGCCCTGATCTTCTGGAAAAGTTTTTCCCTTTTGCAACTCTATTATTCTAAAATAAACAGATTTTACAAATAGATAGATTTGATTGCCATAATCATTAATATAATATTCTTTTACTACATTGTGACCGTAAAATTTTAAAAAATTACTTAATACATCACCAAATATTGCTCCCCTACAATGCCCAACATGCAGAGGACCAGTAGGGTTTGCGGATACAAACTCAATATTAATTTTATTTGATTTAGTAGAGGCTGGTTTTCCATAATTTTTATCAATTATTTTTATAAATTTTAAAAAAATTTCTTTTTTAAATTTAAAATTTATAAAACCAGGTTTTGCTACTTCTATCTTTTCAAAATCATTATTAGCAGCTTGTATTAATTCTTTAATTTCATTAGCTAATTGCATAGGTTGTTTTTTTAAAGAAGACGCTAAAATTAATGGAGCGTTAAAAGAAATATCACCAAATATCTTTTGCTTTGGCGTCTCTACAGTGATTTTTTTTATTATTAATTTATCAATTGGAATATCTTTTATAATTTTTAAAAATAAGTTTTTATAATAATCAAAAATATTCATAATTAATTTATATTTTCATAAATGTTCAGAGCAAATTTATCGGTCATTCCAGAGATATAATCTGCTATATTTCTGTCTTTGCTAAACAACGAATTTGAATTTGGTAATTTATCATAGTTTTTTTTAAAATAATTAAATAAAAATTCAATAATCATTTCTGACTTGGAATTCCATTTTTTAACAGAATTATGATTATACATTTTTACTTTCAAAAAATTTCTTATTTCGTTTAAACCTTTTTGTACTCTATCTGAAAAATTAATAATTGCTTCCTTAGCATTATACACATCATCTATTGTTTTTAATTTGTTTATTTGAATTTTATTCATTGAATTTTCTATTAAGTCCGTAGCAAGATTATTTAATAAATTTCTGACAATTTCGTTCTTTTGAATATTTTTATTATTTTCAAAAAGTTCATTGATAAAATTTAAATCAAGTAAATTATCTATACTAAATAAATTTGCTCTCAAACCATCATCTATGTCATGACAATTATATGCAATATCATCTGCTAAAGCGCTTATTTGTGCTTCTAAACTACCTAAAGATTTAAAATTTAAATTATAATTGAAAATTTCAGGCAGTTGATTACTAAAAAATTCTTGGTTTGTTATTGGACCATTATGTTTAAGCAATCCATCTAAACAATTAATAGATAAATTTAATCCTTTATGCTCTTTATAAGTATCCTCCAATAAAATGAGTATACGTAATGATTGGATATTATGATCAAAACAATCGCTATTCATGCAGTTTGATAATGCTAATTCTCCAGCATGCCCAAATGGCGTATGACCAAGATCATGAGCTAAGCTTATCACTTCACAAAGATCCTCGTTTAAATTTAATGCTCGCGCGATAGATCTGGCTATTTGAGAAACTTCTAGAGAATGTGTAAGCCTAGTTCTAAAATGGTCACCTTCATAATAAACAAAAACTTGTGTTTTAAATTTCAGTCTTCTAAATGAATTAGAATGTATTACCCTGTCTCGATCTCTTTGAAATTCGCCTCTGTATAAAGTTGGCGAACATGGATATTTTCTTCCTAGAAAATTATCATCTTTTGATGCAAATGATGCCAAATTAGAGTAAATATATTTATTATTCATTTATAAAAATAAAATGACGACTACATTTGAAATAACAGAAAATGCAAAAAAACAAATAGCAAAACTGCTTAAAAAAGAGCCAAAAGGATCTTTTTTTAGAGTATCAGTAGAAGGTGGCGGTTGCTCAGGGTTTAAATATAACTTTACCATAGATAACAAGACTAATGATAAAGATCTGCAAATTCAACAAGTTGTAATTGACGATACAAGTCATAATTTTTTAAAAAACTCGAAATTAGACTATGAACAAAATTTAATGAGTAAGTCATTCAGGGTCATAAACCCTGATGCCAAAGCATCTTGTGGATGTGGCATATCGTTTTCACTATGATTATTTCAAGTTGGAATATTAATTCCGTAAGAATAAGAACAGAAAATATTGAAAAATATTTAGACAAAATTGATCCAGATATAATAATGTTTCAAGAAATTAAATGTGAAGATGACAAGTTTCCAAACGATTTTTTTGAAAAAAAAAATTATAATTGTTATGTATTTGGACAAAAATCTTACAATGGAGTAGCAATAATTTCTAAAAAAAAACTCTTAAATATTGATAAAAGTTTTAAAGACCCCAATAAACAATCTAGATTGATAGCTGCTGATATAAAAATAGCAGGAAAATTAGTCAAATTAATTTGTATTTATCTACCTAATGGCAATCCCGTAAATACAGACAAATATCCTTATAAACTTAAGTGGTTAAATAATTTTATTAACTTTATAAAAAAAGAAATTCATAATTACGATGGAATCATTATCGGTGGTGATTTTAATATAATTCCAAATTCAAATGATGTAGGAAATCCAGAAGATTGGGAAAATGACGCTTTATATAGATTGGAGATTAGAAAAGAATTTCGGAAGATACTAAACCTTGGTTTCAAAGATAGTTTTAGATTATTTAATACCGAGGATAAACAGTATACTTTCTGGGATTATACTCAGGGTTCATGGCAAAGAAATAAAGGGTTGAGAATTGATCACTTTTTAATAACTGATAGCATTTGTTCTAAAATTAAAAATGTTGAAATAGATAAGTTTACACGAGGCTTGAATAAACCTTCTGATCATTCACCTATTCGAGTTAATTTTTAATACGTCCATAAACATCTTCAATACGAATAATATCAGTTTCTTTTAATATTTTACCGATTTGAGCTTCGATAATTTTAACTGGTTTTTTAAGTTTGTTATGTATTCTATGAATAGAACCTTTGGGTATATGAACCAAGTCTTTTAATTTGGGTTTTAAAGTTTTTTTATTTAGAATAATTTCTGGATGTCCTTCAGTGACATACCAATGCTCTTCTCGGTGTCTATGCTTTTGCAAACTTAAACATCCCTTACTATTGACTATTAACTCTTTAATTAAAAAGTTTTTTCCCTTAAATAAATTTCTATAGGTACCCCAGGGTCTTTTAAAGAGATTGGTTTTTGTAAAGTATTTTTTCTTATTAATATTGTAAAAATTTAATAAAGATTTCCAACTTCCGAGATCAGACCAATTTATATTCAATCTAATTGATTTTATATTACTAATTTTTTCAAGAATTGCGTAATCAAAAGAAACAGGTTTGATTTTGTTATATGTATAACTCTCTAAGAATATACTATTTGATTTTTTATTTGAATTTTGAACGGATAGTAAACAATTTTTAAAAAGTTTATTTTGCTCATTCATAAAATGATAAATAATATTTTCCTTAGTAGACATGAAAATACCAGCATTCCATAAACCACCTTTTTTAATTATATTTTTTGCATTCTTAATAGAAGGTTTTTCTATAAACTTACTTACATTTATTGAATTTTTTTTTCTAAAAAAATAGCCAAATTGATCCGATGGCTCTTTCGGTTTTATACCAAAAACAAAAATATCTTTATAAAAAAGTTTATTTAAATTTTTTTTAATTTCTTGATTAAATTTATTTTTTTCCTCGATTAACTGATCAGATGGTAAAAATAAAATAATTTGATTAGAGGCTATTTCGGGTAACAAGCAAGGAGAAAGAATTGCAGGTGCTGTATTTTTTTTGCTTGGTTCTAGAACAATTTTATAGTTAGTGATTTTGTTTTTTTTTAAATGTTTTTTGACCAAGTTTAAATATTTAACATTTGTACTTATGATTGGTGGTAAAAAAAGTTTTGAATTAATTCTATCTAATGTTTTTTGAAACATTGTCCAACCACCAAAATCTATAAATTGCTTTGGTAAATTATCTCTATTCTCTTTAAAAAGCCTTGTACCAGCACCACCACATATTATGACTGGCAAAACTTTCATTATATATCTGCGTAAGATTTTTTTTCCTGTGAACTACCTGGATGTGTAACAGCTCCATTTGTTGCATCACCAACACTTTGAGCATATTTCCATAAAGTTCCACTTCCAAAATTTAATTCTCTAGGTTTCCAATTTGATTTTCTGTTATTGATTTCATCATTACTCAAATTAACATTAATTGTACCTTTCTCTGCATCAATTTCAATTTCATCTCCATCTTTTAACAATCCAATCATTCCACCAACGTGTGCTTCAGGGGAAACGTGTCCAATACAAAAACCTCTTGTTGCGCCAGAAAATCTCCCGTCTGTAATTAGCGCAACCTTCTCGCCCATGCCTTGTCCATATATTGCAGCTGTTGTTGAAAGCATCTCTCTCATGCCTGGTCCACCTTTGGGTCCTTCATATCTAATTACAATTACGTCACCTTCGTTATATTTTTTTTCTTTAACCGCTTTAAAAGCATCTTCTTCACAATCAAAACATTTAGCCTTGCCTTTAAACAACAATGTTTTCATTCCTGCCACCTTAACAATAGCACCACCCTCTGCTAAATTTCCTTTTAAACCAACTACACCACCAGTTGGCGTTATTGGATTTGAATGATGTCTAACAACATCTTGATCATCATTAAATTTTACATCTTTCAAATTTTCTTTCATTGTTTTTCCAGTTACTGTTAAACAATCACCATTTAAGTATCCTCCATCCAACAATGTTTTGAGAAGTAATGGCACACCACCTGCTTCAAATAAATCTTTAGCAACGTATTTTCCACCTGGTTTTAAGTCTGCAAGGTAAGGTGTTTTTTTGAAAATTTCGGCAACATCCATGATGTCAAATTTTAAACCACATTCATTTGCTATTGCAGGTAAATGGAGTGCTGCATTTGTTGATCCACCAGTTGCTGCAACTACAACTGCAGCATTTTTTAAAGCTTCAATAGTAACAATATCTCTTGGCCTAATTTTTTTCTTTAATAATTCCATTACCTGTTTACCACTTTCAATTGCATATTTATCACGTTCCTCATATGGAGCTGGTGTTCCAGATGAATATGGCAATGCTAAGCCAATAGCTTCAGACACACATGCCATTGTATTTGCGGTGAATTGTCCTCCACAAGCACCAGCTGATGGGCAAGCAACAAGCTCAAGTTCTTCAAGTTCTTTGTCTGACATCTTTCCTGCTTCATGCATACCAACACCTTCAAAAACGTCTAAGACTGTAACGTCTTTACCTTTAAATTTTCCTGGCAATATTGACCCGCCATACATAAAAACACTTGGAACATTTAATCTACACATAGCCATCATTAGACCTGGTAAAGATTTATCACAGCCAGCTAAACCAACTAATGCATCGTAACAATGACCTCGTACTGTTAACTCAGTAGAGTCAGCGATTATTTCTCTAGAAATTAGAGAGGATTTCATTCCTTCGTGACCCATAGCAATTCCATCTGTAACAGTGATTGTACAAAACTCTCTTGGCGTTCCATGATTATCGTGAACACCTTTTTTTACACTTTGCGCTTGCCTCATTAAGGCTATGTTGCAAGGAGCTGCCTCATTCCATGTTGATACAACACCAACAAATGGTTTAGCCACGTCTTCTTGAGTTAGATCCATAGCATAATAAAAAGATCTATGAGGAGCTCTATCTGGTCCTACTGTTGTGTGTCTGCTTGGTAATTTAGATTTATCAAATTTCATTTTAAACTTTTTAATATTTCTTGGAGTGTTATATATTCTTTTTTATTTGTATCTAAAAGATTTTTTTCTTGTTTAACAATTTCTTTAGGCGCTTTTTTTACAAAATTATCATTATTTAATTTATTTTCGCTTGAAGATATTTGTTTTTGTATAGAGTCTAGTTTTTTTTCCAAAATATTTATTTGATTATCTATATCAATCTCATCCCCGAAATTTACAACAAATTGCTTACCGGCCAATAATGTTTTTATGTTGCCTTTGTCGTCATCATTAGTATTTAGCGTAGAAATTCTACCAATCTTGCACAAAATATTTTCATTTTTTTTTATTATTTTTTTTTGGTTATTATCTAAAAATTGAATTCCAACTCTTACTAAACTTCCAGGTGCAACTTGCATTTTTGATTTAAATGACCTTAGATCATTAATAAAATTAATAATAAATAAAACATCTTTTATATTTTTTGATGATTTACTTTTTAGATCTTTTGTAAAATGATGATTTATTAAGTCATTTTTTTCAGTTTTTTTAAAACCTGACAAATTCCAAAGTTCTTCAGTTACAAAAGGAATAAATGAATGTAGAAGAAGTAAATTTTCTTTCTGAACATGATTTAATACATTTTTTGTCTCAAAAATTAAATTTTTATCTTTTGAATTTAATAAAGGTTTTGAAAATTCGATATACCAATCACAAAAATAATTCCATATATATAAATAAAGCTCCTTTGCCGCTTCATCAAACCTAAAGTTTTCAATAAGTTTTTTTATTTTAATTTTATTTTCATTTAATGTGAAAAGTATCCATTGATTAGCTGGGTTTTTTATATTTTTAATTTTACTTTTTTTAATATTAAAAACATTGTTCATGGAACAATAATTAAATGTATTCCAAATTTTTGTTAGAAAATTTCTATACCCTTTTACTCTGTCAATTGAGAGTTTAACGTCCCTGCCAGGAGAAGACATTGATATTAAAGTAAATCGTAAAGCATCTGCTCCAAATTCTTCTATTATAGTTAATGGATCAATTACATTACCTTTTGATTTAGACATCTTTTGTCCTTTTTCATCTCTAACTAGGGCATGAACGTAAACTTTTTCAAATGGAACTTCCTTCATAAAATGTAACCCCATCATCATCATTCTAGCTACCCAGAAAAAAATAATATCAAAGCCAGTAACTAATACGGAAGTTTTGTAAAATCTTTTTAACTCATAAGTTTTGTTAGGCCAACCCAATGTAGCGAATGGCCATAATGCCGACGAAAACCATGTATCAAGAACATCTTTATCGCGCTTAAGGTCTAAAATTTTTTTATATTTTTTTTTACAAATTTTGCGAGCTTCTTTAAGATCATTGGCAACTATAATATGACCATGAGGTGTATACCATGCTGGAATTTGATGACCCCACCATAGTTGACGAGAGATGCACCATGGCTCAATATTTTCCATCCATTGGAAATATGTTTTTTTCCAATTATCTGGAAAAAAACTTGTTTCTTTTTTTTTAACTTTTTTTATTGCATCTTTTGCAAGTTTTTTTGCATCTACAAACCACTGTTCAGTAAGCAAAGGTTCAATAATAGTATTGCTTCTATCACCATAGGGAACGGTATGTTTGATATTTTCAATTTTATCTAAAATGTTTAATTCTTCTAACTCTTGAACAAGTTTTTTTCTCGCATCAAGCCTATCTAGACCCACATAAGCTTTTGGAACATTCTCGTTCAATGTTCCATCTTTGTTTAAAATATTAATAAATTCTAACTTATTTCTTGTTCCAACTTGATAATCATTAAAATCATGTGCGGGAGTTATTTTTACTGCACCAGAACCCTGATTAGGGTCGGCATACTCGTCTTTAATAATCTTAATAATTCTTTTCGAAATAGGAACAATAATTTCTTCACCAATTAAATCTTTGTATCTTTCATCTTTAGGGTGTACTGCAATCGCGGTATCCCCAAACATTGTTTCTGGTCTCGTAGTTGCGATTGTAATGCTTTTTTCAGAATTTTTAAATTTATAATTAATATAATAAAGTTTTCCTGAAGTTTCTTTTTGTATAACTTCAAGATCTGATATTGCTGTTTTTAATTTTATATCCCAATTGGTGAGCTTAAGATCTTTATAAATTAGTTTTTTATTATACAGATCAACAAAAACCTTTAATACAGCTTTAGATAATCCTTCATCCATTGTGAAGCGGTCTTTTGACCAATCGCATGAGGATCCAAGTTTTTTAAGCTGTGAAGTAATTGTGTTTCCTGATTTTTCTTTCCATTGCCAAACTTTTTTTAAAAACTCTTCTCTACCTAAATCATTCCTAGATATACCTTTTTCCGCTAATTGCTTTTCAACAACCAATTGTGTAGCAATACCCGCATGGTCAGTTCCTGGTTGCCACAGTGTTTCTATACCTTTGTTTCTATTAAATCTTATTAAAAGATCTTGAATTGAATTGTTCAATGCATGACCCATATGCAAGCTACCTGTTACATTTGGCGGTGGAATTACAATAGAATATGTTTTTTTTGATTTGTTTTTTTTTGGTTTAAAACACTTGTTTTTTTCCCAATACTTATAAATTCTATCCTCAATATTTTTATGATTGTATGAACCAAAACTAGACATTTTATTGAATTATATTGGAGTTTATATATATCTCCTTTTAAATAACAATTTCAAAAAATTGGCCACGTGGCGGAATGGTTACGCAGAGGATTGCAAATCCTTGTATCCCAGTTCGATTCTGGGCGTGGCCTCCAAAAAAAATATTGTTTTGGATAAAAAATAATATATTAATCCGATTATCGATCCCCGGTAGCTCAGTTGGTAGAGCAAGCGGCTGTTAACCGCTTTGTCGCTGGTTCGAGTCCGGCCCGGGGAGCCAGACTAAATAGCTTCCTTGATATTCTTTTGTTCACCAAGCACTTCAAGCAATTTTTCTTTTTGCTGTGGTTCTAGATCACTAAAAATTCTTAATAGAAAACTATAATTTACATCTTTAGAAGAAGAATTGTCCTCATTCGAAGAAGCAAAATCTTGATAATCTTCAAAAAAGTACTTTATCGGTACCTTTAAAAAGCTAGATAATTGCAATAACCTTGCGGAACTAACTCCATTTGTTCCTTTTTCATATTTCTGTATCTGTTGAAATGTAACGTTTATTGCTTTTGCTACTTGAGTTTGAGTTAATCCTAGTGAAGTTCTTCTTAATCTTAATTTTTTACCTAAGTGTTGATTTAACTGTGCGCTCACCAATGTCTCCCTTTGAGAATATGTTAAATACCTTTTTGATATTCAAGGCAACAAAAAAAAGGTAAAAAAGATGTAAAAAATTCCTTGATTTTGTTACTGATTTAACAGTTTATTTTTAAAAATTATGCTTATTTATTGGCTTAGAAATGATTTTAGACTTAATGATAATGAAGCACTGTCCTATTTGTTATCAAATGAAAGTGATAATTTTGTCTTTTTTTCATATGATAAAGAAAAATATAAATTTAGATCAGCTCAAAAATGGTGGCTATATAAAACACTTAAAATTTTTGATAAAAAATTAAGTGAAATTGGAGTTAAATTAATTGTTGAAAACGATTTAGAATGTAGTTCTTTAGAAAAAATAATAAAAAATAAAAAAATTACTGAAGTTTGTTGGAATAAAATATTTTCACCTGAGGAAATAGCTATTGAAAATAATATTATAAAACTATTGGAAAAGAATAATATTAAACATAAGATATTTTCTTCAAATTTGTTACAAAATCCAGATCTGTGCAGAAAAAAAGATAATACTCCCTTTCAAGTTTTTACTCCATTTTGGAAAAATGCTGAAATGATTTATCTTAAAAATTATAAATATAAAAAAAATCTGATCAAATCAAAAAAATCGTTAAAAAATAACAATCAAGCTAAAATTGAAACTATATTGCCAAAAAAAAAATGGTATGAAAAATTTGAAAAATATTGGTTTCCTGGTGAAGATATAGCATTAAAGAAAGTTAAGAATTTCAATTCTGAAAAAATAAATTTCTATGATAAAAATAGAGATTTTCCATCAATAGAAGGTACCTCTAAACTATCGCCTCATTTAGCTTTTGGAGAAATTTCTCCTAAAAAAATATATGACGAATGCACAAAGATAAAAAATAAAAAAATTGGAGTTACAAAATTTTTAAATGAAATCGGTTGGAGAGAATTTGCTTATCATTTGATAAATCATTTTCCTATAATGTTAAAAAAAAATTTAAGAAAAAACTTTGATAAATTTCCCTGGTCTGAAAATAAAAAATTTTTAGATAAATGGAAAAAAGGAAATACTGGATATCCAATAGTTGATGCTGCTATGAAGCAACTATATGAAACTGGCTGGATGCATAATAGACTTAGAATGGTTGTTGGTTCATTTTTAGTAAAACATTTGAGAATTAATTGGACCGAAGGTGAAAAATATTTCAAAGATACACTTTTGGACTATGATACAGCCAATAATGTTTCAGGTTGGCAATGGATAGCGGGTTGTGGAGCTGATGCAGCTCCATATTTTAGAATTTTTAATCCTATAACCCAGGGAGAAAAATTTGATCCAAATGGCGAATTTGTGAAATACTGGATACCTAATTTAAAAAAAGTTCCAAAAAAATTTATTCATAAACCTTGGGAATTGCCAGAGGAACAAGCAAAACTTATTAATTTCAATTTAAAAAAAGATTATTTTGAGCCAATCGTTGAACATAAGATGGCGAGAGAAGCGGCTTTAAAAGCATTTGAATTCACAAAAAAATGAAAAAATTAGCAATAGTCGGAACAGGTATTTCTGGGTTAGCCTCTGCATACTTGCTAAGAAATAATTTTGAAATAACTCTGATTGAAAAAAATGATTATATTGGTGGGCATACTCATACGCATTATTATAAAAATGATAATATTCATTACGATAGCGGTTTCATTGTTTTAAATAACAAAAACTACCCAAATCTCATTAAGTTGCTCAAAGAACTTAATGTTGAATATCAAAAGAGTGATATGTCTTTCTCTGTAGTAAAAGAAGACATAGGCTATGAATGGGCGGGAAAAAATATAAAAACTATACTAGATATTAAAAATATTTTTTCTTTAAAATATTTAAAAGTCTTAAAAGATATAATCAGATTTTCCAAAATATGTGAAGCTAAATTGGCTAATGAGGAAATATCATTAAATAGATTTTTAAAAAATAATAAATTTTCAAAAGAATTTATAGAATTATATTTTTTTCCTATGTGTTCTTCAATATGGTCATCAGATTTAAATCAAATAGAAAACTATAAAGCTTGTTTTATTTTAGATTTTTTCAAAAACCATGGACTGCATAATATTTTATCTAAAAGACCAATTTGGTTCACTATTAAAAATGGAAGTAATACGTACATAAAAAAAATATTACAAAAAACAAATTTTAATATTGTCAAAAATAACAAAGTAACAATTATAGACCAAGAGAAAAAAATTATAAAAACAGAGAATAATAATGAATATAAATACGACTATTTGATTTTATCATCACACTCAGATGAAACGTTTCAATTATTAAAAAATAAAACTTTTGAACAAAATCAATTATTATCTTCAGTAAATTATCAGAAAAATAAAATTATCATTCATACCGATGAATCTTTAATGCCTAAAAATAAAAACAATTGGAGTTCATGGAATTTCAAATATCAAAAAAAACAATTAGTTTTAACTTATTGGATGAATTTATTACAAAATTTAAGATGTAAAACAAATATCTTTGTTACTTTAAATTCAAATGAAATTAACCAAGAAAAAATAATAAAAAAAATTGAATATTCACATCCTATTTTTTTAAAATCAAAGAAAACAATATCAGAACTTTCGGAAAAAGCTCAGGGTCAAAATAATATTTGGTTCACGGGAGCATGGTTAGGATATGGTTTTCATGAAGATGGTTTAAATTCTGCAATAAATGTCTATAATTTAATTAATGTTAGGTAATTATGTTTGTGACAATAAAGTTTTTCATTCGAGAATAAAACCATTCAAAAATTATTTCTCTTACAATATTTGCTCAGTTATTTTTGATCTAAAAAAAATTAATAAACTTAAAAACCTTAAATTTTTATCGATAAATAAATTTAATATTTTCAGTATTAATTTGAGAGATTACGGCAACTATGACCAAAAACTTTACGAATTTTTAATAAAAATGATAAATAAGAAATACAAGAAAAATAAAGATTACAATATTTACCTATTAACATCTCCAAAATTTTTAGGCTATATATTTAATCCAATTTCAATTTATTTTGTCGTTTACAAAAAAAAAATTGAATTTGTAATATATGAAGTAAGAAACACCCATGGAGAAAAGCATATGTATTTTAAAAAAATACGAAATAATAAAAATATAACACATTATATAAATAAAAAACTTTATGTTTCACCTTTTTTAAAAATGGATTTGAAATATTTTTTTAAATTAAATATTCATAAAAAAAAAATTAAAATATTAATCGACGCTTATAAAAATAATGAAATTCTTAAAACTGGAATGTTTTTAAAAAATTATAATTTAAATGACAAAAATTTGTTAAATATTGCTTTAAAAAGACTGTTTTATGCTCAAAAAATTATTATTTTAATACATTATCAAGCTATTAAAATCTTGTTAAAAAAAGCTAAATTTAATTTTAAAAAAAGAATAGCTACTAATACCAATAGTTACTCATGATCAGATTATTTAAAAATTTAGTTGATAAAGAGTTTAAAAAAATTCTATGGGGAAAGGTAAAATTTAATTTTGATGATATTTTAGAAAAAATTTACTCAGGAAATAAAGGTAATCTTGAGTCTAACATCATTGTAAAGGACAAATCTCTATATAAAGATTTGGTTCTTAGGGGTGATTTAGGTTTTGCAGAAGGCTATATAGAAAATAAATGGGAAACATCAAATTTAAACTCTTTGCTCAAAATTTTATTAAAAAATCAACAACTTAAAAAAAACCGTTATACGCCAACTTTGTTTAACAAAATCCTGGAACAGGTAAATTTTATTTTTAAAAGCAATTCTATTAAACAGGCAAAAAAAAATATTAGTTTTCATTACGACCTAGGTAATGATTTTTATAAAGAGTGGCTCGACGAAACAATGACCTACTCTTCTGCTTTATTTAAAGGTAAAGACATCACACTAAAAGACGCTCAAATTCAAAAATATGACTCTATATGTGAAAATTTAAATATTAATGATGATGATAAAGTATGTGAAATTGGTTGTGGTTGGGGTGGATTTATTAACAATTTAAAAAATTACAATCCAAATACTAAAATTGATGGCTATACAATAAGTAAAAATCAATATGATTTTGTAAATAACAATAATCACAATGTTTTTTTTACTGATTACAGAGAAATTAATAATAAATATTCAAATGTTGTTTCAATTGAAATGTTTGAGGCTGTTGGGCAAAAATATTGGAAAAAGTATTTTGAAAAACTTAATAATATTTTAAATTCAAAGGGGACTGCATGCTTGCAAATTATTACAATAAACGAAAATTCTTTTTCTAAATATTTAAGGAATGTAGATTTTATACAAAAATATATATTCCCCGGAGGTATGTTGCCAACAAAAACTATTTTGGCAAAACTTTTTAAAAGTAATGGATTTCAAATATATCATAAAATTTCTTTTGGACATGATTACTCAAAAACACTTTTGGAATGGAAAAAAAATTTTAATAATTCGTGGATAAAACTTAAAAATTTAGGTTTTGATGATAAATTTAATCGTCTATGGAATTATTATTTAGATTACTGTGAAACAGGCTTTTCATTGGATCATACGGATGTTACACAATTTTATATAAAAAAAATTAACTAATGAAAAATCACTCTGTAATAGATCTTATTGGAAATACACCATTAATTTATTTAAAAAAACCCTCAGAAATAAGTGGATGTAATATCTACGGAAAAGCTGAATTTTTAAACCCTGGGCAATCTGTAAAAGACAGAGCAGCGCTATATATTATTAAAGACGCGCTAAAAAATAATAAATTAGAAAAAGGTGGTACCATTGTTGAGGGAACAGCTGGTAACACAGGGATTGGTATAGCAATGGTTGCAAACTTCTACGGTATAAATACAAAAATTGTAATTCCAAATACCCAGTCAGAGGAAAAAAAAGATGCACTTAGAAATTTAGGAGCAGAATTAATAGAGGTGGAGGCAGTGCCCTACTCGGATCCAAAAAATTATGTAAAATACTCAAAAAATGTAGCAGATGAACTATCTAAAAAAAATTCAAAAAAAGTATATTGGGCAAATCAATTTGATAACACGATTAATAAATTAGCTCACATAGAAACTACGTCACAAGAAATATTAAAACAAACTGAAAATAAAGTAGATGCATTTACCTGCTCGGTTGGCACAGGAGGTACATTAGCAGGTACTGCTGAAGGTTTGAAGAAGTTTAATAAAAATATAATAACAGCTTTAAGTGATCCTTTGGGATCCTCTTTATATAATTTTTTAAAAAAAAATGAGTTATCAGCGACAGGATCTTCAATAACTGAAGGTATTGGTACATCAAGGATAACTGAAAATTTTAAGAATTCTTTGGTTGATGAAGCATTTCAAATAAACGATCAATATGCTCTAGATATTATTTTTGACTTACTTAAAAATGAAGGTTTAAGCTTGGGTACGTCTTCTGGAATTAATGTTGCTGGTGCAATAGAACTTGGTAAAAAAATCGGTCCAAATAAAAATATTGTTACAATATTATGTGATTATGGTTCAAGGTATGCATCAAAACTTTACAATAAAAAATTTTTAGAAAGTAAAGGTCTTAAGGCACCTAACTGGCTGAAATAAATTTTTGCTTTATCTCTTTTCTCAATCTGTAATTTTTTTTTAATTTCATCTCTTCTTTCATAGCCTCTGACTTAGACTTATATTTATTAGAGTAAATAACTTTCCATTTTCTGCCACGAGTAAATTTAGCACCCTTGCCACAATTATGAAGATTTAGTCTTTTGTTGAGATTATCTGTGTAGCCAACATATGTATGTTTATAATCATCTAAACTAATTAAAAGATACACATAAAACATTTGTATGGCGCGCCCTCCGCGACTCGAACACGGGACCCACGGTTTAGAAAACCGTTGCTCTATCCAGCTGAGCTAAGGGCGCTTAAAAGTTTAATATAAAATTTTATCAAAACTTCAAACATTTTTTATTTTAAAAATCTATATTTTGCTAATGCAATTATGCTTAACGGAGTGACTTTAGATAATATGAGCATAATACAAGTAAAAATTATTGTTAAATTAGAAAAATTAGTAAAATTTATGTCTTCTGATACAAAAATATTTGAAGGCAACGTATTAAAAGTTAATAAAACGGCAGTTAAAAAACTGTCTTCAAACTTTATATTTTCTAATGTCAAAATAAAAGAATAAATTACAAACATTAAAATATAAAAAAATAATAATAATGAACATGAATAAAAATCTTTCGACTTAATTTTTTCATTTGATTTAAAAATTGTAGAATTTACTACTGCAGAAGGTGTCAAAAGCTTAATTAATTCAGAATAAATTTTATTAAATATTATTAATATCCTTGAAACTTTAAAACCTGATGTAGAAGATATTAAGCAACCTCCCAAAAAAGAAGCTGATATTAATATAAAAACAAAATTATTACTATCACTGTTGGAAAGGTTTAAACCAGAATTAGATATAGAGGATGATAAAATAACTAATAAATCTGAATAATGAATATTATTAGTAAAAAAAACTAAAGTAATAAAAAAAAATATATATGCTAATAAAAAGTATCTATCTTCATAAAAAGTATACGTATTATTTATTTTAAATAAACCTAAAATTAAAAAAATATTTAAAGAAGATAAAATTAATAAAAAAGAAATAATTAACTTATCACTATTTGATAAAACTAAATCAGAAATATAAAAACCACCAGTAGAAATTATTGTTAATGATAAAGTAAATTTGTCTAATATTCTTAAATTAGTAAAGTTTAAAAAAAATAAAGAGATTAAAAATAAAATTACAAAAGCATAACAAGTATTATTAAAAATGCTTTCAAAATTAATTGAAAAATAAACAGTTTCTTTTTTTTTCGTTATAAACTTAATTGGGTAAAGATTTATTTCCTTATTTCCAAGTACAAGAATAATAGTAATTACAAAAAATATAGCACCCATTAATTGTGTGGAGGCCCTCCAAAGTAGCAATGGAGAATCTAAAAAATTTAATTTTTCTATAAAAACAGATGCACCAAAAGATGTGAATCCTGAAAGCGTTTCAAAATAGGAATTTAAAAAATTTTCATAGCCACCCAACCAAAATGGTATTGAAACGATTAAGGGCAGAATAATCCAACCAAGAATAGTTAGGGAAATTAGGTTATATGATCTTAGATTTTCCTCATTAAATTTAATCCTTTTAGATAAATAGAAAAATATCAAAGAAAAAATTAAAGTAATCAAATAAACATGAATATTAAGATTAAAATTAAAATATAAACAGTAAATTAAATTAATTATGCTGAAAAAAACTATTAATAAATTTAATTTACCTAGAAAGTAAAGTATTGCCTTTATATTCATCTAAAATGTTAATAATATTCACTTATACGAAATAATTGTTCAACTTTTTTAAGCTGACTTCTTGAAGACAAAAGAATAACCTTATCATTAAGTTTAAATTCAAATTTTTTATTTGGTACAATTATATTTTTTTCTCGTGCAATTAATCCAATTTTTATGCCTTCTGGTAAAGAAGATTTTTCAATAGATTTGTTAACCAACTCAGAATTCTCTAAAATTTTTGCCTCAATAATCTCGTATTCACCATCATCAAGGGTGAATACGCTATCAATCTTTCCTTTATGAACGTGTTTTAAAATTGTAGATACTGTTGTCATTCTTGGGTCTACAATATCATCAATTTTCAAAGATGATTGTAACAAACTATAATTGTGACTATTTGCAATTGCTATGACTCTTTTAATACCTTTCTTTTTGCATAACAAAGCACTCATTAAATTAACCTCATCATCATCGGTAATACATAAAACTGTATCAATTTCTTCAAGATTTACCTCTTTTAGGATGTTTTCATCTAAACCATCACCCTTAATTACCATTGCTTCATTAAGTTCATTGGCAACATATTGAGCTCTTTCATCGTTTTTTTCTATTATTTTAATCCTTGGATTGCTTGGGAGGTCTTCTAAAGATTTTGCAAGATCAAGACCTATATTACCGGCTCCTATAATTAATATTTTGTCAGAAATTTTTTCATTCTTACCAAAAACATTCATGGTTCTCTCAACTTGACTTGAGTCAGTTAAAATAAAAGCTTTATCATTTTCAGTTAAAATATCTTTCTTTTTTAATATTATAAATTTATCTTCTCTCTGAACTCCAACTACATTAGCGTTTAAGTCAGAAAAAGACTCGGTAAGCTTTTGCAAAGGTGTATTAACCAATGGACATTTGTTATCGATATTTATTTCAATCAGTCTTATTGAATCATTTGCAAACGGAAAACTGTCTATTGCGCCTGGAGCTTCGATTTTTCTTAAAAGAGATTTAGCTACCTCGAACTCTGGAGATATAATTGTATCTATTGGTAAATGGTTCTTGCTAAATAAATTGCTATAAGTTGGGTTCAAAAATTCTTTTGATCTTATTCTTGCAATTTTTCTAGAAACATTAAATAGAGAATGTGCTATTTGACAAACAATCATGTTAGTTTCATCATTTCTGGTTACTGCAATTATCATATCTGCATTTTTTGCTTCTGCTAATTCTAAAACACTTGGATAGGTGGCAATACCAACTATGCCCTTAGCATCCAAATTATCATTTATTTTTTGAATATCGGCACTAGCTTTATCAATTACAGTTATAGAATGCCCTTGTTGGGATAATTGGTTAGCAATTGAATAACCGACCTGGCCTGCGCCACAAATTATAATATTCATTATTTTCTAGTATTTAATATTTAGTGATGACAGCTTTCTATGCAAGGCTGACCTTTCCATTCCGACTGATTTTGCTGTTTTTGAAACATTTCCATCATTTATTTTCAATTGCTTTATTAAATATTCTCTTTCAAAATTATCTCTTGCTTCTTTTAATGTTAAATCTGATTTTGATGAATTTATTTTATCAACTTTTAAATTAGAATTAAAATAATTATATACTAATTTTTCTATTTTATCTACATTATCTTGACCTAAAATTACTACTCTTTCAACCAAGTTTCTTAATTCCCTAATATTTCCTGGCCAATTATAATCATAAAATAAATCAATATTTTTAATTTTATTTTTATAATCATAATTTTCGCCTTTAAATTTTTTAAAGAAATAATTGATTAGTAATGGTATATCAGTTGATCTTTCAATAAGCGGTGGCAAGTAAAAATAAATAACATTTAATCTGTGGAACAAGTCCTCTCGAAAACTACCATCTATTGTATTCTGTTTTAAATTTTCAGATGAAGAAGCAATAACTCTGAAATTTGATTTTACAATTAGTGTATCATTTAGCCTTTTAAACCTTTGGTCAGTAATCACTCTTAATAATTTATTTTGAGCGTCAAGTGGTAATTCGTTTATATTATCAATATATAAAGTGCCATTATTTGCTTTTTCCAAGTGACCTTTGATAACAGTGCCCTCTTTAACTATTCCAAATATATTTTCTTCAAAATTTTTAGAATTTATTCTAGAAGAATCTAAGATTACAAAATCAAAATCACTTCTTTTAGAACTTTTATGTATCTCTCTTGCTAATAATTCTTTACCACTACCGCTAGGTCCTTCAATTAAAATTCTACCATCAGAATTTGCAATTTTATTTATCTCTTCTTTAATTTTTAAAATTTCTTTTGATTGGCCAATTAATTCAAAAGATTTAAAAATATTTTCTTGTAAATTTTGTTTAGAAGTTGATAGCTCAGAAAACTCAATTCCCCTTTTGATAAAATTTAATAATCTATCTTGATTAAAAGGTTTTTCTAAAAATTCAAAAGCTCCATCTTTGACAGAATTTACTGCAATTTGAATATTTACATGGCCTGACATCATGATAACTGGGATATCTTTATTTTTTTTTTTAATTTGACTTAGTAAATACAATCCATCTCTAGATTTTTCATCTAAAAGAACATCTAATAATGCAAGATCGAAATGATCATTAATGATTATATTCTCAGCTTCTTTGATGGTTCCAGCAGAAACTACATTATATTGATTTTCAGTTAAGATTTCATTTAAAATGAACCTTATATCTTTTTCATCATCAACTATTAATATTTTTTTCATTTAATTTTGGAAGTGTAATTGTTACAAATGCCCCTTCTTGATCATTTCTATTATCATAAAAAATTTGTCCATTATGCTCGTGTATAATTTTTGACACTATTGACAAACCCAATCCGCTTCCATTTTTTTTTGTTGTGAAATAAGGCTCATCCTGCTTATTATTACCAGAGTCTTTAAAACCTACCCCATTATCAAAAATTGTAACTAAAAAATAATTTCTATCTTCAGATAAATTGGTAATTATTTCTCCATTAGAATTTTTTTCCTCGATAGACTCTACTGAATTTTTATAAATATTTATCATCACTCTACTAATTTGATTTTTATCACAAAAAATATCACCATTTTTAATTGTATTGTTGATTACAAATTTAATCTTTTCGTAGTTTAATCTATATGTTTCTGAAGTATCTAAAATAATTTTTGTTAAATTATTTTTTTCAAAAACTGGCTTTGGCATTCTTGCGAAGTCGGAAAAGTTATTTACCAGTTCTGAAATAGCATTAATTTGGTTATCAATTATTAAAAGGTGTTTTTTTGAATTATCATCATTAATAATTTTAGATTTAATTCTATCTAACGACAATTGAATAGGTGTTAATGGATTTCTAATTTCATGAGCTAATTTTCTTGCAATGACTTGCCAAGCTTCAAAACGTCCAGATAAAATATTTTTTTGTTTTTGTTTTTTTATCTGAGAAACCATATCGCTAAAAATTAAATTTAAATTTTGAAAATCTTCATTTTTTGATTTTTCTAAACTTATATTATAATTACCCTCTCCTACACTTTTAGCTGCTTTAAATAAATTATTGAGAGGTTTCGTTGTTTTTGCAGCAAAATTAATTCCAAAAATTGCAGACATCAATACAAGTAAAAGAGTGAAAATTATATAAATTGCAAAAAAGGTAATTTGTATTTTAAAGGTATTATTTTTGACTTGATAATAATATGTTGATGCATCACCAGTCTCTTTTAAAAATGAATTAATTTTTGCATCAACATTCTGAAATGAATATAAATATAAATTCTTGTAATTATTTAATTTTATTAATGCGTATGTTTTCTTTTCTACTGCATTTGAAATAATTAATGGTTTTCCGTTACTTGCTTGTAACAACATATTTTTAGATGGAGAAATATAATTGTTATTTGGCGTTTCAATTAGCTTTCCATTTTTGTCAATTAAAAATATATTTTCAACATCTCTAAAATTTAATTGAAATATTAAGTAATTTTTTAATTTTTTGCTATCAGATAAAAGTATTTTCTTATTTCTGTTCAAGTCATTAGCTATAAGTTTTAAATCTTTAACAATTGATTTTTGATAATCATTTAAATAATTGACAGCTATATTTCTCGAATTGTTAACTAAGGATAAAATTTTTTGATCAAACCAATTTTGAATACCATAATTAAATATAATAATTGAAAAAATTGCAATTAACAAAGAAGGTAATGAAGATATAAGCAAAAAAGACAAAACTAAGTTTTTGCTAGTTTCTCCACCTAATTCTTTTGATTTTTTTTTCTGATAGTTTTTGTAAACTTTAACTGTAATAGAAATTATTAAAACTAATAATAAAAATAAATTTAAAATTAATAGAATTTCAACATTAAACTGACTTAATCTAAAATATCCAGTTCCAATAAATGTTTGAAGTGAGACAAAACCCAATGCAATTGATGCTAAAAATAAAGTTGATAAAAAATATGTATTCGATAATAAATTTAATATATACTTCATGAATTTAGCAGTAATTATATTGGCCGCGGGGAACAGCTCTAGATTTAAAAGTAATATTCCTAAACAATTTCATTTTTATAAAAAAGATATCCTCATAAACCATAGTATAAAAAAATTTGATGAAATCAAAGAAGTTAAGCAAATCCATGTTGGTATAAATAAGAAATATCAAAAAAAATACAGCGCAATTATAAAAAAAACTAAAAAAGTTATTTTTTTTAATGGAGGGGAACATAGATGTGACTCCGTTAAAAATGGTCTTAAAAAGATTAAAAATAGTTACTCTCATGTTTTAATCCATGATGCAGCAAGAGCTGATGTATCAATTAAATTAATTAAAAAAATAATAAAACAATTAAAAAAAAATGATTGTGTTATACCAACTATTAAAAGCTCTGATACAACAATTTATAAAAATTCATATGTCAATAGAAATCAAATTAAATTGATACAAACGCCCCAAGGTTTTAAATTAGATAAAATAAAAAAATTTCACAAAAAAAATATAGATAAAAAAATTACTGATGATTCAGTTTTATTTTACATTAACCATGAAAAAATAAAAATAATAGATGGAGAGGAGCAAAATAAAAAAATAACTTATATTAAAGATTTAGGTTCAAAAGAAAAATTTTTTGGAATTGGATATGATATTCATAAAATGTCACCAGGATATAATTTATATATTGGTGGTATAAAAATACCCTCAAGGTATGGTGCTATTGGTCATAGTGATGGGGACAGTCTTCTACACGCATTAATAGATAGTTTTATGGGTGCGGCTAGATTGGGTGATATTGGTACACTTTTTCCAAATAATAAAAAATACAAAAATATTAGATCGACCAAATTATTAAGAGAAATTATAATAAAACTAAAAATGATTAATTTAAAAATCTCCTCTATTGATTTAAATATAATTTTGCAATCACCTAATTTAAAAAATTATAAGGAAAAAATTAAAAAAAATATTTCCAAGCTTTGTTTTGTAAAACCAAATAAAATTAACATAAAAGCAAAAACAACAGATAAACTTGGAATAATCGGAAAAAATAAAGCACTGGCTTGTGAAGTAATTTCAGCACTAGAAAATGCTTAGTAATATTAATTATTTAATTTTTACACTATTTAATATAGGCAAGTTACCTGCATCTGGTACCTTTGGCAGTATATTTACTATTATCTTTTATTTTGTTTTTTATAATTTTTTTTCAAATTTGATTTTTGTAATTATAATTATTGGAGTTTTTTTATACTCATTATTTTATTTACAAAAAACACTAAATAACTTTTCAAAAGATGATCCTAAAGAAATTGTAATTGATGAATTTATTGGACAATTAATTCCATTGATAATTTGTGATGGAAATTTATTATTAATTTTATTATCGTTTATAAGTTTTAGATTTTTTGATATTTTAAAAATATATCCTGCAAATATTTTTGATAAAAAAATTAAAGGGCCAATTGGAATTATTGGTGATGATATAATTGCTGGAATATATAGTTTTATAATAATTTATGTTATTAAATTATATTTATGATCAATAAAAAAATTATTAATAAGTTAATTAAAAATAAAATCACTATTTCTGTTGCTGAATCATGCACTGGAGGGATGATTGCTAGTGAAATAACATCAGTTCCGAATTCATCAAATATTTTTAATCTTGGATTAGTCACATATTCAAATCAATCAAAAGAAAAACTACTGAAAATTAAAAAACAAAATTTAAAAAAATACGGAGCTGTAAGTTCACAAATATGTAAAGATATGATTGAAAATCTTTTTAAAATATCCAAAACTGATATATGTATATCAACGACTGGTATTGCAGGTCCAAGCGGAGGTAGCAAATTGAAACCAGTAGGATTAGTTTATATCGGTATCAAGTTTAAAAAAATCTATAAAATCTATATGTATAATTTTAATAAAAAATTAGAAAGAAATAAAATTCAAAAAAAAACTGTAAATACTGCATTTAATTTGCTGGATCAAATAATCTAATTTTTGTGTAAATAATCAGCTCTATTTTCAAAAGATCTCAATATTTTATCAAAGCCAATATCAAACATTGAAGTTAGCATTTTATTTAACAAAAAATTCTTGAGTTCTAAATTTATAGAAAAAGATACTTCACACTTATTATTTGAAATTTTTTTCAAAGACCAAATATTTTCTAAATTTTTTAAAGGACCTTTTATTGATTTAACTATTATTTTTTTCTTAATTTTATCAAAGTTTACACTGCTAGTATAAACATCTTTTGCAAAAGAATAGCCTATTTCAAGATCTGCTACAATAACTATGTTTTTTTCATTTTCTTTTTTTGATACTATTCTTGAGTCGCTACACCAGGGTAAAAATTTTTTATATTCATCTATATCAAGTATTAACTTTTCTATTAGCTCAATTGGATAATTAAATTTTTTAACTATTTTTTTCTGAGGCAATTTAAATAAGGTTATTTTGTCTTTTTTCTTTTAATTTCTGAAAATCATCATCAGCATGATAACTAGATCTTGTCATAGGACTTGAGGATACTAATAAAAAACCTTTTGAATAAGCAATTTTTTTATATTTTTCAAAATCCTCAGGGGGTATAAATTTTTTTATTGGATAGTGCCTTTCAGTTGGCTGAAGATATTGTCCTAAAGTTAAAAAATCTACCTTGGCACATCTTAAATCATCCATAACTTGATACAACTCGTCTTCACTTTCTCCTAAACCAAGCATTAAACCAGATTTTGTAAATATTTTATCATCACAATCTTTTACTTCTTTTAGTAAGTTTATAGATTGAAAATAACGTGATCCAGGCCTTACTTTTGTATAATTAGAAGGAACGGTTTCAATATTGTGATTAAATACATCAGGTTTTGCTAAGATGATTTTTTTATATACATCGCCTTTTCTTAAGAAATCAGGTGTTAAAATTTCAACACTTGTATTTGGGTTTAATTTTTTTATTTCTAAAATTGTTTGAGCAAAATGTTCTGCTCCACCATCTTCTAAATCATCTCTATCAACAGAAGTAATAACTACATGTTTTAAATTTAAATCGTTCGTTGCTTTTGCAATTCTTAACGGCTCTTTGCGATCTAGAGCATTTGGTAATCCTGTTTTAACATTGCAAAAAGCACAAGCCCTGGTGCAAGTATCTCCCATAATCATAAAAGTTGCATGTCTCTTGCTCCAACACTCAGATATATTGGGGCATCCTGCTTCTTCACAAACTGTATGAAGATTATTACTTTTTACTATTTCTTTAGTTTCATTATAAACTGAAGAATTCGATATTTTTACCCTAATCCAATCAGGTTTTCTCTGTATAGGATTTATTGGTTTATTAATCTTTTCTGGATGCCTTGGTTTCATTTAATTATAATGAGCTTTTCCCCTTTTTTTCCAACTAAAAATTTTTTTCTATATATTTCGTCAATAAATTCGAGATTTATTTTTGTTGTTAATGCTTCATTTTCTTCTTTTAATTGTTGGTTTTTAATTTTAAGATTTTTTTCAACTTCAACTAAACTTTGATATTCAAGTTTTTTATTTTGAAAAGAAAAATAACCTCTATTTCCATCAAAAAAATTAATTACAAAGTACATTATTAAAAAGATATTAATAATTATAAATTTATAATTCTTAAAAAATAAAAAAAACTTTATCATTATATTGCTGACATCCCAGGATTCTTAAGAATTTCTTCAATATTTAACAATCTATTATATTTTGAAACTCTTTCAGATCTTGAAAGAGAACCTGTTTTAATTTGATTAGATTTTGTGGCGACTGCTAAATCAGAAATAAAAGTATCCTCAGTATCACCGGATCTGTGAGAGATAATTGTATTAAAGTTATTATTTTGAGCTAAATATATAGTTTTTAAAGTTTCACTGACGGTTCCTATTTGATTCAATTTAATTAAGATTGCATTCGCAGATTTTTCTTCAATGCCTTTGTCTAACCTTTTGTGATTAGTTACAAATAAATCATCACCTACAATTTGAACTTTTTCACCTAGTCTTTTGGTTAAACTCGACCACGAGCTCCAATCATCTTCAAAAATTGGATCCTCAATTGATTTTATAGGATATTTATTTGTTAAAGATGAATAATAATCAATTAATTCTCCTGAACTAATTTTTTTATTAGTTATAATTGAATAATTTTTACCATCATATAATTCATTGGAAGCAACATCTAAACATAAAGTTACATCTTTACCTGGTTTAAATCCTGATTTGTTTATAGACTCTAAAATCAAATCTATTGCCTCTTCATCAGAATTTAAATTCGGGGCAAAACCACCTTCGTCACCTACGCTTGTATTCATTTTATTTGCTTCAAGTATTTTTTTTAAATTTTGTATTGTTAAAAAAGCTATCTGCATGCATTCTTCAAAAGAATCTGCTCCATCAGGTCTAATCATAAATTCTTGAATATTCAGGGAATTATTTGCATGTGCGCCACCATTAACAATATTCATTAATGGAAAAGGTAATTTATATTTTTTATCTTTTGACAAATACTCAAATATTTCTTTTTTTTGACTTTGAGCAGCAGCTTTACAATTAGCTATAGAAACAGATAGAATTGAATTTGCTCCTAATTTAGATTTATTATCTGTACCATCTAAATTAATTAATAATTCGTCAATATTTTCTTGATCTAAAGAATCTTTTCCCTTTAGATGATTGTTAATCAAATTGTTCACATTTTCCACTGCATTAAAAACGCTTTTATTCAGATATTTAGAATTTTCATCTCTTAACTCACAAGCCTCGTAACTACCAGTTGATGCACCGGATGGTACTATAGATGTTCCAATTGAACCGTCCTCGAGTTTTACATTTGATTGAACAGTTGGAAAACCTCTGCTATCAAATACCTGTCTTGACTTAATCTCAATTATTTTTGTCATCAAAAACTGTTTTGTTTAACCAAATCATCTATTTTTTTTATATTTTTTAAAAAATTTTCTAAATCAGATAATTTTAACATATTTGGTCCATCTGAAGGTGCGTTATCTGGATCATCATGAACTTCCAGAAAAAGACCCGCAACCCCTACTGCAATTGCGGCTTTAGATAAATCATAAATAAACTCTCTTTCCCCACCGCTTGAATCGCCTTTTCCACCAGGTTGTTGGACTGAGTGTGTAGCGTCAAATATAACTGGGTACTGTTCTTTTTTTAATATAGATATCGATCTCATATCTGAAACTAAAGTATTGTAGCCAAAAGATACTCCTCTCTCAGTTACTAAAATATTATCATTATTTGAATCTGATATTTTTTTTATTACATTTTTCATATCCCACGGAGCTAAGAACTGGCCTTTTTTAATATTTACTATTAAATTTGTTTTTGCCGCAGAAACCAACAAATCTGTTTGTCTACACATAAAAGCCGGGATTTGGATAATATCAACTACACTTTTAACTTGATTACATTGTTCTGGTGAATGAACATCAGTTAAAATTGGTAAATTAAAATTCCTCTTAATTTCTTCGAATACTTTAATAGATTTATCCAAACCAATGCCTCTTTCGGACTTTAAACTTGTTCTATT
This sequence comes from Pelagibacteraceae bacterium, assembly GCA_022763425.1. Lineage (GTDB taxonomy): Bacteria > Pseudomonadota > Alphaproteobacteria > Pelagibacterales > Pelagibacteraceae > HIMB114. The sequence continues at coordinate 814,701 of JALEGD010000001.1, forward strand.
AGCCTTATCGAAAGAGGTTTTATAAACTAAGTTTATTTTTAATTTATCAGTAATTTTTTTAATTTCTTCTGCCATGAACATGGCATGATCTCTATTTTCAAGCTGGCAAGGTCCAGAAATTAGGAAAAAAGGAAGATCGTTTGAAACATTAAATTTTTTTAAACTAATTTGTTTGCTCATTTACTTTTTGTTTTTAGCGGCTTTTATAAAAGATGCAAATAAAGGGTGTGGAGAAAGTGGCCTAGATTTAAACTCGGGGTGAAATTGTACACCCACGAACCACGGATGAGAATTTAGCTCAATAATTTCAGTTAATTTATTATTATTTGATAATCCAGAAAAAATTAACCCCTTGCTTTCAAATTTGTTTTTGTAGGCAATATTAACTTCGTATCTATGTCTATGTCTTTCATATATTTTTTTTGAATTATATATTTTCTTAACCATAGATTTTTCATTAAGATTACATTCATATGAACCTAACCTCATTGTTCCACCCAGATTCTTTAAGTCACCTTTTTTTAACATGCCATCCTTATACCACTCCTCAATCAATCCGATTACTGGTATACAATTTTTGTTTAATTCAGTTGAGTTTGCATTTCTTAATTTTAAAACATTTCTAGCAAATTCAATTAGCGATAACTGCATTCCAAAACAAATACCAAAAAATGGAATTTTATTTTCTCTTGCAAACTTTATGCATTGTATTTTACCTTCGGTACCTCTTTTCCCAAATCCTCCTGGTATTAAAATACCATCTACTTTTTTTAATTTATTTTTAATTTGATTTTTCTTTAATTTTTCAGAATCTATTTTGTTTAGATTCACTTTAATACCATTCGCTAATCCACCATGGATTAAAGCTTCGTCAATAGATTTGTATGCATCTTTTAAATCAACATATTTTCCAACAACAGAAATATTTACTTCTTTTTTAGAATTTAAAATAATATTTTTAGTCCTGTACCATGGTTTCAAATTAGGTTGTTTTTTGTTTTTTATATTGAAATGTTTTAAAACCTGATAATCAAATTTTTCTTTATAAAAACTAATTGGTGCTTCATAAATTGTTTTAACATCTACAGTTTGAATAACATTTTCAATGTTAACATTACAAAATAAAGATATTTTTTTTCTTTGACCTTTTGGTAAAGGGATTTCTGATCTACAAACTATAATATCCGGTTGTATTCCCAAACTTCTCAATTCTTTCACAGAATGTTGCGTAGGTTTAGTTTTTATCTCTTCAGAGGATTTTAGGTATGGAACAAGAGTTAAATGAACAAATAAACTTTTATCTTTTCCAATATCGTTTGAAAATTGCCTAATTGCTTCTAAAAAAGGAAGGCTTTCGATATCTCCAACTGTTCCACCAATTTCACATATAACAAAATCATATCCACTAGTTTTTGCTTTTATGAAATCCTTAATTTGATTTGTTACATGAGGAATTACTTGAACAGTATTGCCCAAATATTTACCAGATCTTTCTTTTTCCAAAATTTGAGAATAAATTTTACCTGTTGTGACATTATCAAGCGATGTAAGATTTATATCGATAAATCTCTCATAGTGACCTAGATCTAAATCTGTTTCTGCTCCATCATCAGTAACAAAAACCTCTCCATGCTCAAAAGGATTCATTGTACCAGGATCAATATTTAAATATGGATCAAGTTTCCTAATCTTTACTTTATACCCTCTGCTTTTGAGTAAGTAGCCTAATGAAGCTGAGGAAAGACCTTTTCCCAGGGAAGATACCACACCGCCAGTTACAAATATATAACGCGCCATGGAAGGTCTTTATATTTTAAATATATAAATAGTAAAACTCTTTATTATTTGGATTTTGGTATTTTTGGAGAGTTATCTTCTTTTTTCTCTATTTTATCTATAACAGAACTATTCTTTGCATCGTTTCTATGCATTGCTGTGAGTGTAATGCTTGTGATTATGAACATAATTGCAACTACAGAAGTGAATTTCGTTAAAAAACTACCTGCGCTTCTTGACGACATAAATGAGTCGCTGCCAGAAGAACCTATTCCAAGAGCGCCCCCTTCAGATTTTTGCATTAACACAGAGCCAATTAATAAAAAGGCTAATATCACATGTACGGTTAAAATTATATTTTCCACGCAGACTAAGTATAATACTTTTTAATAATATCAATGAAATTTTGTGTTTTCAAAGATGCACCACCAACCAAAAATCCATCACAAAAGTCTATATTTTTTAAACTTGATATATTTTTTGATGAAACTGAACCTCCATATAAAACTGGAACATTTTTTTTAAAATCTTTTCTAATTAAATCTTTAATTTTTTTAAAAAAACTGTCCAAATATACTTTCTTCGGAATTATGCCTGTGCCGATTGACCAAATTGGTTCATATGCAATGACTATATTTCCTAAGTGCCTTTTATTATCTTTAAATGCTGAATAAATTTGGCTTTTAACTTTATTAAAAGATTTTTTATTTTTAAATTCATTTAAGGTTTCGCCAACACACAAAATGGCTTTTAAATTTTTGCTTGAAGCAAACTCAATTTTTTTATTTATATCTTTGTCTGTTTCACCTTCATTTCTATTTTCCGAATGACCTATAATTGTGTATTTGCAACCCAGTTGTCTTACCATTTTAGCACTCACAGATCCTGTAAATGCTCCATAATCGATTGATGAAGCAGTAATATTTTGTGACCCGATTTTTATAACAGAGATTTTTTTATCATTGATCAAACCCAATAAGGTAAATGGTAAACAGAAAATGCAGTTTAAATTAAATTTTTTTTTAAATTTTTTTAAAAATTTTTCAATTTTATATATTCGGTTAAGGTCTTTAGGCTCACCGTTCATTTTCCAGTTTGCAATAAAATACTTTTTTGAATACATTTTTACATTATTAAGGTAAATAACATTCACATATCAAGAAAAAATGCAAAGCCTAACAAAAAAAATAGCTATCACAATTATAACGGGAATAATTATTATTGTTTTTGGTGCCTGGGGAATGGGCGATTTGTTTAGTGATGGAAATAAAAACATTATAGCTGAAATAAAAGATAAAAAAATTTATACAAAAGATTATATCGAATCTGCACGTAACTATGTAAATCAAAAAAATAAAACTGAATTAGCAGATATTGATCATTCTTTGATATTGAATAATCTTTTAGCTGAAAAAATATATGAAAAATTTGCAGAAGACATGGGGATAGTTATTAATGATGACGCACTTGCATATTACATTCAGAATATCGAAGAGTTTAAAGATGAAGATGGAAAATTTTCTAGGACAAAATATGAAAAATATCTACTATTGAATAATTTAAATGTAATTAAGTTAGAGGAATATCTTAGAAAAGAATTAATTAAAAATTTAGTTGTACAATTATTTACCAACGGTATTTCTTCAACAAATTATCATTTAAAAAAAATAGAAAACGAATTTTTAAAGCAAGTTAAAGTTGAATTTTATCAAATTGAAAATGGTGAAAAAATTACTGATGAAAAAATAGAAAAATATTTCAATCAAAATAAACAAAAATTCTCCTTGGGTGAATTAAGAGAAGGAGAAGTTGCAAAATTAGATTATAAAACTCTTGGTTTTGAAAAAGAAAACGATCAATTTTACAAATTATTAAACAGTATAGAAAATGACGTAATAAACAATTTAAACTATATTGATTTAAAAAAAAAATATAACATAAAAACCATACTAATAGAAAAAATTAATAGAAACGGTATAAACAAAAATCGTCTATTATCTGAACAGAAACAATTCACAGAAATTCTATTCTCATTAAATGAAAATTTTAAAACGGAAATAATTGAAATAAAAAATGTTAAATACCTAGTACATTTAAAAAATATTATTAAAGATTACGAAGTAAAGTTAGAAACTGGAATTAAAAAAGAAATTCAAAATATCTTGAACTATAAAAAAAATAAAATATTAGCAAAAAATATAACAGAATCAAATGATGATGATATTTTTGAAATTTCAGCAAAAAAATATAACTTAAAAATAGAAAATGTTTTTTTTGAAAATATATTAGATAATAACAAAATATTTGCTCAAAAGAGTATCGAACAAATATTTAGTGCAGAAGAAAACAAAGTATTGAGCATTAATGAAAAAAACAAAATTTATATTTTAAAAATAAAAAAAATATCTAAAAATAAAAATAAAATTGATAACTTGGATAAAATACTAAAAAATCAAACAAAACAAGAATTTAAAACTTTAATTTTAAGAGACCTTGATGCTTATTTAATTAAAAAATATCCTATAAATTTAAATGAAAGAGTTTTAAATCAGGTTAAAAATAGTTTTTAATGATTTCTCAAAAAAAAACTGAATTTAATAAATTCAAAAAAAAAAATAAATTTTCTATTACATATATAATTGAAAAAAATACCCCAATTGATAAAATAGATATTTTGATAAACAATGTTCTTCGAAAAAAAAATTCATTCATATTTGAATCTGTTGAAAAAGCAAAAACTAGAGGTAGGTATACGATTTTCGGATTCAAACCAGATTTAACACTCAAAATAATAAATAAAAATATTTTTCTTAATAATAAAAAAATAAAAAAAAAATTAGAGCCTAAATTATTTTTAGAGAAATTTATTAAAGATTTTAATTTTAAATTACCCTCTAGCCTGCCTAAAATGTCAATGATGTTATCAGGATATCTAGGGTACGATATAATTCGATATTACGAAAATATACCCAATAAAAATAAAGATGATTTAAATATACCTGATGTACAATTAATCAGGCCTAATTTTATCTATATTCATGATAATCAAACTAATAAGATGTTTTATTTAAAATTAAATTTTAATAATAAATCAAATTATAAAAATGAAATAAATTTTCTTAAAAAAGAAATATTAAAAGATTTCAAAACATCTAAAGTTTATAATAAAATAGAAATAAAAAAAAATTATTATTCAAAAATAAAATCAAATTTCACCAAGAAAGAGTTTTTGAAACTGGTGAATAAAGCAAAAAAATATATATCTATAGGAGATATTTTTCAGGTAGTAATAAGTCAAAGATTTGAAAAAAAATTAACAAAAGATCCGCTGGAAATTTATAAAAAAATTCGAGTTACAAACCCTTCGCCATTTCTATACTTTTTTAATTTTGAAGACTTTCAGATTATTGGCAGTAGTCCTGAAATATTAGTAAGAGTTAGAGATCAAAAAATAACCATAAGGCCAATTGCGGGCACCAGAAAAAGAGGAAAAAACAAAGATGAAGATAATAAACTTGCAAAAGATCTTTTAAATGACCCTAAAGAAATATCTGAGCATTTAATGTTGTTAGATCTTGGACGAAATGATGTAGGTAGAGTATCTGAGGATAATACAGTAAAAGTTGATGAAAAATTTAAAATAGAAAAATATTCACATGTTATGCATATTGTTTCTAATGTTGTGGGGAGATTTAAAAAAAATATTTCACTAATTGACGGCTTGCTTTCTGGTTTTCCAGCCGGAACAGTGTCTGGTGCGCCAAAAATAAGAGCCATGGAAATCATTGATCAATTAGAAAATAAAAAAAGAAAATTGTATGCAGGTGGCGTTGGTTATTTTTCAGCTAATGGTGATATGGATACATGCATTGCTTTAAGAACAGCTCTTGTAAAAAATAATAAAATTTATGTACAAGCCGGTGCAGGCATTGTAGCTGATAGTGTCCCCACTAAAGAATACCAAGAAACAATCAATAAAGCTAAGGCCTTACTCGAAGCTTCAAAATGAAAATAGCACTAATTGATAACTATGATAGCTTTACATTCAATGTTTACCATTATCTAAAAAATATAAAATGTGAAGTTGAAGTTTTCAGAAATGACAAGTTTAAAATAAAACAAATAAAAAATTTTGATAAAATTGTAATTTCTCCAGGGCCAGGAAATCCAAGCCAGGCTGGAAAATGTTTGGAATTAATAGAAAATTATTTTAAAAATAAACCAATACTTGGAATTTGCTTAGGACATCAAGCAATAGCCCAATCGTTTGGGGCAAAAATAATCAAAGCTAAAAAGTTAATGCATGGAAAAATTAGTAAAATTAAAATATTAAATACAAAAAGCAAAATCTTTAAAAAAATTCCAAGAATTATAAATGCAACAAGATATCATAGCTTGATAATTGATAAAAAAACACTTGATCAATCTTTTGAAATTACCGCTCAAACTACTGATAAGATAATTATGGCAATAGAACATAAGAATTATCCATTATATGGTATTCAATTTCATCCAGAAAGTTATAAAACTAAACATGGGCAACAAATTATTAAAAACTTTATAAAATTATGAAAATTGAAGAAATAATAAAAAAAACAATAAACAAAACTGACCTGCAAAAAGATGAGAGCAAATGTTTATTTTCAAATATAATGGAAGGAAAAATTAAAGATGAAGATTTAAAAAAAATCCTCGTTAACCTCTCAGAAAAAGGAGAAACTGTTGAGGAAATAACTGGAGGAGCTGAAGTTCTGAGAGAGAAATCTTTGAAAGTGAACTTAGAAGGTGATGTTATAGATACTTGTGGTACTGGCGGAGATGGAAAAAATACAATAAATATCTCAACAGCAGTTGCTTTAGTTCTGGCTAGTATGGGTCATAAAGTTGCTAAACATGGCAATAAAAGCGTATCATCTAAATCAGGTTCAGCTGACGTATTGGAAAAGCTTGGTATAAAAATCAATTTGAATGCTAAAGAAGTAGAAAAATCTATTAAAGAAAATAATTTTGCTTTTATGTTTGCGCCAAATTTTCATTCTGCAATGAAAAATGTTGCTAATGTAAGAAAAAGCTTAAAAAAAAGAACTATATTTAATTTACTTGGACCACTATGTAATCCTGCAAATGTTAATAGGCAGTGCATAGGAGTCTTTTCGGACAATATCTTGGAAAAATATATAAAAGTATTAAAAAATCTTAATTTAAAAAAAGCCTGGGTGTATCACAGCCATGATGGTCTAGACGAAATATCAATTTTTAATAAAACAAAAGTTTATGAACTAAATGATAATGAAATTAAATCATTTGAAATAGACCCTGAAAAAATAATTGATAAAAAATATAATTTTAATGAAATAGTTGGAGATGATGCTGATTATAATTCTAAACAAATTATAAACTTATTCAATGGTAAAGACGGTGCTTTACTAGAAATAGTTTCATTAAATACAGCTGCAGGATTAATTGTTCTAGATAAATATAATAAAATTGAAGACGCTTTTATTTTCACAAAAGAACATATCAAATCAAAAAAAGTTTTTGATTATTTAAATATAATTAAAAAATGAATATCTTAAAAAAAATTATTAATGATAAATATGAAGAAGTTCGATTAGATAAAATAAATACCCCCCTTACTGAAATAAAAAAAAAAGTTTCAAACAAAAATAATGCATTTAGTAAATCTTTAAATGAATTTAAAAAAAACAATAAAATAGCTATTATTGCTGAGATAAAAAAAGCTAGCCCATCAAAAGGTGTTTTGAAAGATAATTTTAATCACTTAAAAATTGCTGAAGAATATATTACAAGTAATGCAGCATGTTTATCGGTATTAACTGAAAAAAAATATTTTTTAGGAGATAAAAAATTTGTAACAGATATTAAAAAAAAATTTAATATCCCAATTTTAAATAAAGATTTTTTCATTGATCCCTATCAAGTTATTGAGGCAAATAAAAATGGAGCAGATTGCATATTGGTAATTATTAATTCATCAGACAGCACTTTGATTAATGAATTAATTGCATCGGCTGATGAATTGGGAATGGATAGTATTCTTGAAATTCACAACGAAAAGGAAATGGAAATTGCATTAAATTATAAAAATGTTTTATTGGGAATAAATAATAGAAATTTAGAAAACTTTAATGTTACTTTAGATACAACAATTAAAATTTATAAAGAGTTTGAAAGTGTTTTAAAAAATAAAATAATTATTTCTGAAAGTGGTTTTCATTCGAACGAAGATATAAAAAAAATTAAAAATGAGACTGACATAAACAATTTCCTAATTGGTGAATCACTAATAAAATCCGATTCAATTTCTGAGTGTTTTAAAAATTTAGTTAAATAAATTATTGATTTTATTATATTTTTTGATATTGCTTTTTTAAAAGAACTTTTATAGAACAAAAAAAGTTTAGGTTTTGTTCTATGTTAACTAAAAAACAAAAAAATTTACTGATATATATCAACGAGAAGTTGAAAAACGACGGAATATCACCTTCGTACGACGAAATGAGACAGTCGCTAAATCTAAAATCAAAATCAGGGATTCATAGATTGATATCAGCTTTAGAGGAAAGAGGATTTGTGAAGAGATTGGCTCATAAAGCTAGAGCATTAGAAGTTGTTAAGTTACCTGAAAATGCAGGTGTTAAAGACTTATATAACAATTTTACTCCAAGTGTAATTTCAGGTGGTTTAGACAAACAGGAAATAAAAAAAGAAAAAAAATATATACCAGTAGTTGGAAAAATTGCAGCCGGACTACCTATCGAAGCAATCGAAGATTCATCGGAAAATATACCCTATCCTCCAAATCTATCAGACAAAAATGATGAATTTTATGGACTGAAAGTAGAAGGAGACAGCATGATAAATGCTGGAATTAATAATGGGGATACGGTTATAATAAAAAAAACAAACACCGCAGAAAATGGAAAAATTGTTGTTGCTCTTATTGATGATCACGAAGCTACATTAAAAAGATTAAGAAAAAAAACAAATTCAATTGCACTAGAAAGCGCAAATCCTGCTTATGAAACTAGAATTTTTAATCCAGAAAGAGTAAAAATTCAAGGTATTCTGGTTTCTCTTTATAGAAATTTCTAATTAATTATTATAAAAACATCATATCAAAATATGGTTATTACTAGATTTGCACCCTCTCCTACAGGAGAACTTCATATCGGCGGCGCCAGGACTGCATTGTTTAATTATCTGTATTCTAAAAATCAAAATGGAAAGTTTTTATTAAGAATAGAAGATACGGATAAAGAGCGATCTAAAAAAATATATGAAGATCAAATAATTAATAGCCTGAATTGGTTGGGAATTAATTTTGATGACAAAGCTTTTTATCAATCAAAAAATATCCAAAAACATATAGATATAGCAGAAAAATTATATGAAAATAATTTTGCATACAAATGCTATTGTACGCAAGATGAACTAGATAAAAAAAGAGAAACAGCCAAAAGTAATAATATAAATTACTTATACGACGGAACATGTAGAGAGCTAAAAGAAAATAGAGACTTACCATATGTAATAAGGTTAAAAGTAGAAAAAAATAAAAAAATCACTTTATATGATGGCGTCCAAGGTAATATTGAGATAGATACAAATACAATTGAAGACTTCATACTATTAAGATCTGATAATACTCCAACTTACAATTTATCGGCTGCTGTTGATGATAATTTAATGAATATCACTCATGTAATACGCGGAGATGATCATAAAATAAATGCACTTAAACAGATTTTAATATTTCAATACATGAAATGGAAAATACCAAAATATTTTCATGTACCATTGATACACTCTGAAAATGGAAAAAAGCTTTCTAAAAGAGATAATGCCTCAACAACTGAAGATTATAAGAAAATTGGAATATTGCCTGTGGCTTTAAGAAATTATCTTTTAAGATTGGGTTGGTCATATAAAGATAAAGAGATATTTAGTGATGAAGAGAGTATAAAATATTTTAATTTAAAAAATATTGGTAAATCACCATCAAAATTAGATTTTGAAAGAATAAAGTCTCTAAATGAATTTTATATTAAAAATTTAGATGAAAAAATTTTAATTGAAAATTTTATACTTTATACAAAATTTTATAAAAAAAACTTAGATTCAAATTCAATTGATATAATTACTAAAAATATAAATATTTTAAAAAATAAAGCAAAAACTCTTGAGGATATTTATGTTAACTCTAGTTTTATCTTTGATTATCAACAAATTAAAAATGCAGTAAATTCTAAAAATAAGACTTATCTCAATCAATTTTTAGAAGAAATTAAAAAATTAAATTCCTATGATTATGAAAAAATATCAAATATTAGTGAAAATATTGTCAAAAAAAATAATATTAAATTTAAAGATTTAGGTCAGCCTTTAAGATTAATTCTAACAGGTTTAACGCAAGCACCTAGTATTAAAGATATCATCAAAATACTGGGTATAAATGAAGCAGTCAATCGCATAAACTATCATATAAATTAGACAATCAATATCAAAACTGATATTAAATCCCGGAATGTCAGAAAATGCTAAACTAAAATTAGATAATAAAGATATAGATCTTCCAATTAAAAAAGGTTCAGTTGGTCCTTCAGTTTTAGACGTTTCTAAACTATATGCCCAAACTGGCCATTTTACTTATGATCCTGGGTTCACATCTACAGGTAGTTGCGAATCATCAATTACTTACATAGATGGTGACAAAGGTGAGTGTTTTTACCGTGGGTACCCTATGGATGCTTTAGCAGATAAAAGTAATTTTTTAGAGGTAGCTTATCTACTTTGGTACGGTGAACTTCCTTCGAAAGATGAATGGATTGAATTTTCTGATGCAATTAAAAATCATACAATGGTACACGAGCAATTAAATACCTTTTTTAATGGGTTTAGGAGAGGTGCTCATCCAATGGCTATTATGGTTGCTGTAGTTGCTGCAATGTCAGCCTTTTACCCAGACTCGACTAATATTTCTGATCCGCAGCAAAGAAAAATTTCTGCAAGAAGATTAGTTGCTAAAATTCCCACACTTGCGGCAATGGCATTTAAATATAGTTTAGGTCAACCGTTTGTTTATCCTGATAATTCATTGTCATATTCTGAGAATTTCATGAAAATGTGTTTCGCTGTACCTGCAGAAAAATATAAGATTAACAAAACCTTTGCTAAAGCTATAGATAAAATATTCATTTTACATGCAGACCATGAACAAAATGCATCAACATCTACAGTAAGATTGGCTGCATCCTCTGGGGCCAACCCATTTGCATCAATATCTACTGGTTTTACATCTTTATGGGGACCATTGCATGGAGGGGCAAATGAAGCTGCTTTGAATATGTTAAAAGAAATTGGTAGTGTAAAAAACATTCCTGAATATGTTAAAAAAGCAAAAGATAAAAATGATCCATTTAAACTTATGGGATTTGGACATAGGGTATATAAAAATTATGATCCTAGAGCTAAAGTGATGCAAAAAACATGTCATGAAGTTTTAACTGAGGTTGGAAAAAATGACGATCCATTACTTCAGGTAGCTAAAGAATTAGAAAAAATAGCATTAAATGATGACTATTTTATTGAGAAAAAATTATATCCTAATATTGATTTTTATTCTGGAATTACCTTAAGTGCAATGGGTTTTCCAACTACTATGTTTACTGTGTTATTTGGGTTGGCAAGAACAGTAGGTTGGTTAGCGCATTGGAAAGAAATGATGTTAGACAAATCTACAAAAATAGGTAGACCGAGACAACTTTATACCGGCGCAAAACCAAGGGAGTTTGTAGACCTGACAAACAGGTAATAATTTTTTATAAGTTAACTAAAATATCATTAGCAATTTTTTTATTAGTATCTTTATTTGAAAATTTTTTAATTACTAAATTATAATCTTTAATCATTTTCACTAATTTATCTCTATTAGTAATTAAATCTTTAAGATGAGAACTTATTTTGTTTGCGTCACAATTATTTTGAACAAATTCAGGTATAATCATTTTATTTGCAATAATATTTACAATATTTACAAACTTTACTTTAACAAATGGTTTTATTAAAAGATAATTTAACCAACTAAATTTATAAATTGTTAAAAATGGAATTTGACATTTACAAATATTCAAACTTATTGTCCCAGATTTAGCCACTGCAATTATTGATTTTTTAAAATGATAATCCTTCTCATTATCGTTAGAATTAATTATTAAATTATATTCTCTGTAATTATTTAATTTTTCTTTAATAATATTCTCTGTATTTTTTGTAACAGCGTAATGATAAGTGAAACTTTTGCCTAATATAACCATAATTTTCAAAAATATTGGAAATAAAATATTTATTTCGCTAATTCTGCTACCGGGGCAAAAAGATATAATTTTACTTTCTGGATTGTATTCAGATAAATTCTCATTAAAGTTTTCAAAAAAAGGATGCCCAACAAATTCATTGTCAATTTGATATTTGTCAAAATATTTTTTTTCAAAATGAAATAATAAATAAATTTTATTTAACATTCTTTTTATTTTAAAAGCTCTTTGTTCTCGCCAAGCCCAAATAGTTGGGGCTACATAATGATAAAATTTAGTATTAATTTTTTTATTAGACTTAATTTTTTTAATAACTTGAAAAACAAAATCCGGTGAGTCTATAGAAAAGACCAAATCAGGTTTAAATTTTTCAATATAATCAACGGCTTGATTAATTTTTTTTTTTATAAAAAAAATATTTTTTAAAACATCAACTATACCAAAAAAGGTAATTTCATTATTATCAAAAGGTCCTGAAACAACCTTGCTTCTTAATTTATTTCCTACTATTCCTTGAATTTCAATATTGTGCTTCAGCAAATTGTATATAATTTTTTCGGCCAATATATCGCCAGAAACTTCTCCAGTTATTATAAAAATTTTTTTTTTCATTTCATTGGCGAAATAAATAAATTATTTTTATTTGCTAAATCAATGGACTTTTTTTGATTTAAAAAAATATTTTTATTTTTTTTTAGGAAAATTCCTTTTAATTTAAGCTTTACACATAAATTAATTGTATCAAAGCCAATTGTGGGTAAATCATAATTTAAACTTTGTTTCTCCTTGGGCAACTTTATCAAAACACCTGAAGGTTTTTTTTTATAAGGCCTTAGTTTTATTACGCGCTTCAACATTTCATCAGTGCCCTCTGCAGCTTCAATTGCTAATATATAACCGTTATCAATAATTACACCTTGTGCATTATCAAATTTGCTTAAAGCTTTTAAAATTTTACTACCTTTTTTATAATCTTTTAAGTCAATATTGTTTGGCTTAGATTTTGTGATCAATTTATTTAAAAGCAGATTTTTTGTATATTTATGGCTTGCTATAACTTTTATTTTATTCTCTTTTAAAATACTTTTTGCTAAATTTAAGATATTACCGTCTCCCATTTTAAAAGCATTTAATAATTTTGGTAAATATGAAATTGCTTTTAAATCTAATTTCATATCTTCAAGCCTAGGTCTTTTAACATAACCCGCAAAAATCACTTCTTTAACTTTATTATTTTTTAAAATTTTAATAATTTTTCCAAATTGGCCAAGTTTTATTTTTATAGAATTTTTATAGTTTTTATTTGATAAATTTAAAATTATAAATTTTTTTTTACTTAAATGTAATGATGAAAAAATTTCTTTTGGTAAATGTCCAGATCCAGCAAATATTGCTATCATTTCAATGGTCTACAAATATCTCTATTAGGATTTTTATTTTCAATAAAATTAATTAAGGTGCTAACTAATTCTGATTCTTTTTTAATATTGGAAATATATTCTTTTAAATTATTTGAATTAAATAACTCAATTATAATTTTTTTATATTGTTCAATTTCGCTATTTTTAAAACCTTTTCTTTTTAAACCAATCAAATTAATATTTTCAAAATACGATCTATTCCCTTTTACCAAAGAATAAGGGAGAACATCCTTGTCAACACCGGTCATACCACCAATCATCGCACCTTTGCCAATTTTAGTAAATTGTAAAACAGCCGAGTTACCACCTAAAATAACATCATCATCAAATACACAATGACCAGCAATAGCTACATTATTGGCAACAACTAAATTGTTACCTAAAATACAGTCGTGACCAACATGAGAACTGACCATAAATAAACAGTTACTTTTAATTTTAGTAATACCTCCGCCCTGTTCAGTGCCTATACTAACATTGGAATATTCTCTAAAAGAATTATTATCACCAATTTCAAGATGAGTTTCCTCATTATTATATTTAAGATCTTGTGGTTTTGTACCTATGCTACAAAATGGAAAAAAGGTATTATTCTTTCCTATATTTGTATTACCTTGAATATTAACAGAATTAATTAAATTACAATCATCTCCAATTGTTACGTTTTCTCCAACTGAACAAAAATCTCCAATATTAACATTATTGCCAATTTTAGCTTTTTTATGAATTGAAGCTTTTGAGCTAATCATTTCTATCAACTATGGTTGCCATCCATTCTGCATCAGCCATTTTTTCATTATTACAATAAGCTTCTCCTTTGTATCTCCAAATTTTACCTTTAATCTTATCAACTTTACATTTTAAATATAGATCGCAGGGTGGCATCACTGGTTTTCTAAATCTAGCATTCTGAACAGACATTAAATATACTAATTTATCTTCTACGACTTTAGGATCAAGACTGTAAGCAGCTAAAGCGGCGGCAGATTGCCCAAAAGCTTCTACTATCATAACACCCGGCATAACTGGTTGTCCTGGAAAATGACCTTGGACATAAAATTTATCAGTAGTTATTTTTAAATGACCAATTGCAGATTTCATTGGATCAATATTATAAAGATTATCTATTAACAACATAGGTTCTCTATGAGGTAAAAGTTTTTTAATTTGAGAAGTTTTAATGCATGGCATATTTTGATCTATCATTTTTTATACCTTTTAATAAATTTTCTCATTGAAATAGCAGGAAACCCAATAATTTTAGAATTGTCTGGAAAATTATCTAGCACTCCTGAATGTCCACCGATATGTACATTATCTCCAATTTGCAAATGACCTGATATTCCAGCTTGTCCGCCAATCATGCACCCATTTCCCAATGAAGTACTTCCAGCAATACCTACTTGTCCTGCAATCATGCAGTTAGAACCTATTTTAACATTATGAGCAATATGTACATTGTTATCTATCATAGTATTATTACCAATCACTGTATTGGAAAATGATCCTCTATCAATTGAGCAATTTGAACCTATATATACATTTCTACAAATTTTAACATATCCTATATGAGGTATAAAATTTAAACTTTTTTCAATTAATTTAAAACCAAAACCAATTTTACCTATTACAGTCCCATCATTAATTGTAACATTATCCTCTAGGATAGCATTTGAAATTACACAATTAGAACCAATTTTAACGTTTGAACCTATTATAACATTTTTTTTAATAGTAGAATTTATACCTATTTCGAAATTTTTACCTATTTTAACAGAACTATCTATAAAAGTTCCCTGTTTATTTAAATGTTTATATTTTTTATATTGTTTAAAATTAAAAATATCTTTGGTTGCATCAGGATAAAATTTTTTTGAAATTAATATAAAATCAAGCAGTGGATTAGATGATATTATTGGTGCAGTTTTTGTTTCATCTAAATATTTGACATGATTTTCTTTTATAAAACAAAATGATGCTCGTGTATTTTTTAAATCTTGAATATATTTAATATTATCAAAAAAAGTAATATCGTTTTTTTTTGCGGTTTTTAAAATTGATATATTTTTAACTTTGCATTTTTTTCTTTTTATATCTTTCTTTGAATATAACGTATCTTTTAATAAAAAATTAATATCAAAAGGTCCCTTATTTTTAAAAAAAGACATGAATTTAAATATTAAAATGAACTTCCTAATTGAAAATTAAAACTTTCCTCTAAATCCCCAGGTGCCTTACTAATTGTTTCAGCAAATGTAAAACTTAAGGGACCTAACGGTGAAATCCAGTCCAAAGATAAACCAAATGAAGATCTGATCTTGTCACTATCTTTGCTACTATCATAATCAACCCCCCATACATTTCCAGCATCTAAAAAAATTATAGTATTTGTATTCCATTTTTCTGGAGTAAAATTCGGCAATGTTGAGGATATACTTGAATATGATGAATAGTTTCCCCCTATATGATCTTTTCCATCTTTTGGACCAATACCTTGACTTTCAAAGCCTCTCAAATATTTACTAGATAAAAACTTTCTATCACTAAGCTTTATATCTTTGTCATTAATAGAATTAATTGTGTTAATTCCTCCTTTTGCATTCAAAATAAAATCTTTTGTTAATGGATAATAATATGTGCCAGATAAATAATTGCTAATGTAGGGTATATCACTTCCTGGAATTCCTAAGGTTTGTCCAATTCCAATTTTATAACCTGAAGATGGTGAAAAAGTTCGATTTCTTTTATCGGTATAAATACCGTAATTTGCTTTGTAAGTCATGTAAGTACCCTCTCTGGATTTATATAAATCTGATGCAGATGTACTCGTGTTAATTTTATCTCTATCAAAACCAATTCCAAGATTTAATCCTATATCATCATATATATCGTAACCTATACTGACGCCATTTCCTGCTACTGTACTTTCATAACCAGCATTTTCATAATCGGTTCTCCTTACATAGAAATCGTAACCTAATGTATTTCCAGTGTTGTTAAAGTCAGGTACAGAAAAGTTGGCTATACCACTTACTTTTTCAGTACCAAGTGACAAGTTAACTTTAGAATTAATTCCTTTACCAAATAAATTTTTTTCCTCTAAACCTGTAGATATATTGCTGCTATCTGTGCCAACTCCAACTCCAGCACTGATTGAACCAGTGGGTTGTTCTTTTACATTTATATTCAAGTCAATTAAATTTTCACTTTTTGACTCTTTTTTAGTATTAATATCTTCAAATATTCTAGTTGATTTTAATTTGTCTATAGATTTATTTAATTTGAATTCTGTAAAACTATCTCCTTCAGCAAATAATAAATTTCTTCTAATAACTTCTTCTTCTGTTATTGTATTCCCAGTTACGTTTATGTTATTTATATAAAGGTCTTTTGTTTTGTAAAAATTCAAAACTATATCAATATTTTTTCCGTTTTTTATTGTATCTAAATTAAAGTTTGTGAATTCTAATTTTTGAGAATTTATCAAATTATAAATCTTGTCATTAGCTTTTTGTAATTTTTTTCTTGAAAAGGTGCCTTTAATTACATTTTTTAATATTTCATTTACATTATTTCTAAATTCATTTGATAACAATTTTTGATTATCTTGAATTTTTGAAGACACAAAATTGTATTTAGAACCTAAATTTATTGAAAAAGTTAAATCAACAAGATTTTGTGATATAAGATCAACATTTGAACTTGTAATTTGAACATCATAGTAACCCTCATTTAAGAAAAAATTCTTTAATAAAAAAATATCATAATCTAAACGTTTTTGAATAAAATTAGACGAAGTTGAAAATAATTTCCACCACCCATATTCTGATGAAGAAATCACATCAAGTAATAAAGATTTAGAATATTTTTGATCAACAATAAAATAAATTCTATTTATTTTTAACTTTTGACCTCTATTAATATCCAGGACTAAATTTAATGTATTGTTAGATTGTAATGAAATTCTAGGATTTATTTCCACATTATTATAACCGGACTCTGCATATGTTTCCTTAATGAAATTTATATCTTTATTTAATGATTGATTAGAAAAAATTTTATTAGATCCCAAGATCAGATTATCATAGAATAATTCTCTTCTTTCTTTATTTATAACTCCATTAATATAAAAAAAATCAATTAAAGGATTTTCTAAAACACTAATTTTTAAAGTTTCGTTATCTGTATTGATTTTTAAATTTTTAAAAAAATTAGTTTCAAAAAGTTTTTTTTGAAAATTATTTATATCATCTAAATCATATTCTTTGTTCGTTTTAAAATCTATGATATCAATTATTGTATTATTGGAAATTCTTTTATTGCCGACTATTTCTATTTTTTTAAATTCGATAGCATAAACATCGGTAGAAATAATAAATATTAAAAGTATAATTTTGATAAAAGATTTCATAATTTATAGTTTTTTGCAAAATTCAAAATAGATTTAATGTCTTTTATGCTATTTATTTTAATTTTTGATTTTGCAATAATTGTTTTTTTATTAAATAATTTTACTAAATTTGCAACTATATCTCCATACATTATCTTCTTAGCTAAGTATAAATCGACTAATCTTTCATTAAAAACAGTAAAAATAATCATGCCAGAATTGGAGTATTTCTTTAATATTTTATGACCAAGATGCACTAGTGGGAATTTATTGTTTTTAGGTTTTGAAAAATTTAAAGATATATTATCTAAATTTTTATTTTCATTAAATTGAATTTTTAATGAGTTTGAAATTGCAATCTCCATCTTTGGATAATGGACTATTGGAAAAAAAATATTATTTTCTAACTGAATAATAGCATGCACCATAGATTTTCTTTCAACTAAAATGTCAATTTTCTCAGGAGGCAAATTAAATAATATTTTTGCTTCAAACATTTCTAAAACTTTATTCGAAAAGTTAGAAGAATTTACAGAAATTGTTTTTCCCATAGACCAAACAGGATGTTTAATTACATTTTTTATTTTTTCATTATATTTTATTTGCTTTTCATAAAATGGTCCTCCAGAAGCAATTAGATATATTTTTTTAATAATTTCTTTTTTTTGTAAAAAATTATTCATAAAAAAATCTATACAATGATGCTCTGAATCAATTGGAATAATTTTACAATTATTTTTTTTTGCTAAATTTAAAAAAATATCACCACCGCAAATAATTGTTTCTTTATTAGCAATAAGAAGTTTTTTTGAAATTTTTAATAATTTTATATTTAAATCTAAAGCATCATATCCAGAAGCTCCAGATATTACATAATCAATTTTATTACTATTATTAAAAATATTTTTTACTTTAATTAATTTTCTAGATTTAATCTTTTTATAAAATTTTTCATTTGTTAAAAATATATTTTTAGGATTATATTTTTTTGATTGTGCAATTAATTTTTTATAATTTCTGTGGGCAGATAAAAATATTAATTTAAATTTTTTTTTATTTTTTGAAATAACTTTTAACGATGTCTCACCTATGGATCCAGTCGAGCCTACAATAGCTATAGTTTTCATAAATTTAATTAAATAAATAATAAATAATTGTTAATACTATCATACCGTCAATTCGGTCAAATAAACCACCGTGGCCAGGAATAAAGTTTGAGAAATCTTTAATATTACTTTCTCTTTTAAAATAAGAAAAGAGCAAATCTCCTAATATCACCAGAATTGATGCTATTAAAATAAATGTAAAATTTAAAATTATTGATGCAAAAAATTTCAAATTTGCAAAATTAATATAAAAAAAACTAGTAAATGATAATATTATACTACCAATAAAGCCAGCATATGTTTTATTTGGACTTATAAAATTTATTTTTTTTTTACCAAAAAATTTACCAAAAATATAACCACCCGTATCTGATAACCATGTTATTATTATAATTAAAAATAAATGACTATCTCCATTGGGTAAACTTCTTAACTGATAACAAGAATATAAAAATAAAATGAATATTAAAAAAATTAATAACGAAACTTTTTTATTTTTAACCATTAAAATTTCAAAAAGACCTAATATTAAAAGAAAAATTAAAAATAGATTAAAATAATTTCCACCAAAATATATTATTAATATAATTAACGGTCCAATAATTAATGCAGACAAGAATCTTAATAGAAAATTATTTGTCATGATCCGAAATTTCTTTTGGTTTTTTTAAATTTATTAATTATTTTTTTTAAGTCAGATATATTAAAATCCGGCCATAATTTTTTTAAAAAGAAAATTTCTGAATAAGAAGATTGCCACAACAGAAAGTCACTTAATCTATTGTAACCGCCTGTTCTAATAATAAAGTCAGGATTCCCACTTTTAAATGTGTATAAATATTTTTCAAAATTAATTTCATTAATTTTTTTTTTATTTTTAATCATTTTTTTAAATGAATTTATAATCTCTTTTTTTGAACTATAATTAAAAGCTAAATTAATTGTTAATTTTTTATTTTTAAGATCAGTTTTGTTTTCGTATTTCTTTATTAGCGTGATAGTTTTTTTTGGTATTTTTTTTTTTTCACCGATAAAATTAATTTTAATTTTATTTTTTATAAATTTTTTTATATTTTGATAAAAATATTTTTCTAAAAGTAAAAATAAATTATATATTTCTTTTTTATTTCTTTTTTTTAGGTTATCGCTTGATAAAATAAATAAAGTTAAGTGAGATAACCCTATTTTTAAACAATAATTTACAATGCTTTGAACATTTTTAATTCCATGTTCATGGCCTAATAATCTATTATTAAAATTTTTTAAGCCCCATCTTCCATTACCATCCATTATGATGGCAATATGATTAGGTGATTTCATATTTTAAGAATTTCTTCTTCTTTTTCTTTAATTTTTACTTCGACTTTTTTAACAAAATCATCAGTAATTTTTTGTAAGTCATTTGATAATTTTTTACTTTCATCTTCACTAATATTCTTAGTTTTTTCTTCTTGTTTTAAAAAATCCATTCCACTTCTTCTTATATTCCTGATAGAAACTTTAATTTTTTCAGATTGCTGACTAACAATTTTTGATAATTCTTTTCTTCTATCTTCATTTAATTTTGGAACTGGTATTCTTAGTAATTGACCATCGACAATAGGATTTAAATTTAAATCACTTTCCCTAATTGCTTTTTCACAAAATTTGACATTATTTGCATCCCAAACTTGAATAGCCAAGGTTTGTGGGTCTGAAACACTTATTGTGGCAACCTGATTAATTGGCATGGATTGTCCATAAACCTCAACTTTTATCAAATCTAACATGGAAGAGTGCGCTCTTCCAGTTCTTATGGTTGAAAGATCTTTATTTAAAGAAATAATTGAGTCTTCCATTTTTTTTTCGAAAGATTTTAATCTACTATCCGTAGTCATTTTTTTATTTTGCTAAAGATTTTACTTCCTCACTAAAATCAGTTTTTTTAATCTCAATACCTTCACCTACTTTAAACTTATAATAGCTAATTATTTCAAAATTATCTGAATTATCTTTATTAAATTTATCAATAGCTTTTTTTACTGTTATGTCTTGATCAACAACCCAGCTTTGTCCTAACAAAGTATTTTCTGATATAACTTTATTTAATTTTCCAGTCATAATTTTTTCGATTATCTCAGGTTTTTTTCCTTCTTTACTAAGCTGCTCTTCAATTATTTTTTTTTCACTTTCAAGAAAATTTTTATCTAAGTTCTTTTCATCTAATGCCATTGGTGACATTGCAGCTATATGCATACATATATTATTTGCAAAACTTTTTGATTCATCTTTATTTGATTTATATTTAACTGCAGATACAATTTTTCCTGTTAAATCACTCGATTTATTATGAATATAATAACTGATTTTTTTTCCATCTTTATTAATATTTTCAAATCGCCTTAATTTAATGTTTTCTCCAATTTTTGAAATTAGATTAACAATAGACTCTTGAATGGTAGAATCATTTAATTTTTGATTTTGCAATTCATCTAAGCTATTTGCATTCAAACTAACTTCGGACACCTTGGAGCAAAATTCTATAAATTCATTATTCTTTGCAACAAAGTCAGTTTCGGTATTAATTTCTGTTAAAGTAAAATTATTTTGATTTTCACCAATAATGATTAATCCTTCAGCTGCATCTCTTGAGCTTTTTTTAGATGCTTTTAAAACACCTTTTTTCCTTAAATATTCTACTGATTTATCAATATCGTTATTATTTTCTTTAAGAGCGTTTTTGCAATCTTGCATACCTGCTCCTGTAACTTCTCTTAATTCTTTAACTTTCTCAAGCACTGACATTTTTATCTTCCTTGTTTATTTCCTTTTTATTGCTCAATTTTTGATCTTTTGAATCTTCAATTGATTTTTCTTTTTTTTCAGAAACTTTGATATTTTTCTTTGCATCTAAAATAGTTTTTTTTATTAAATCACAATAAAGGTTAATTGATCTACGTGCATCATCATTTCCTGGAATTGGAAAATCAATGTTATCCGGATCAGAATTGCTATCTAATACTCCGATGATAGGAATATGAAGTTTTTTAGCTTCCAAAATAGCTAATGACTCAATGTTTGTATCTATCACAAAAATCATATCTGGAAGTTTTTTCATCTCAGAAATTCCACCTAAAGATCTCTCTAATTTTTCTTTTTCAAGATTCATTTTGATTAACTCTTTTTTTGTAAAACCAGAATCTTCTTGTAATAAATTTTTTTTAAGAATTTTTAATCTTTTTATTGAATTACTAATTGTATTCCAATTGGTTAACATTCCTCCTAACCATCTAAAATTTACATAATAATTATCTGTTTCTTTTGCAACCTCAGCAATGAGTTCTGAAGCTTGTTTTTTGGTAGAAACAAATAATACTTTGCCGCCACTTGATACAGATTTGTGTAATTCTAATAGAGCAGTTTTTAAAAGCTCTAATGTTTTTGACAAATCAATGATGTGAATAGAGTTTTTTTCTCCAAAAATATAAGGTTTCATTTTTGGATTCCATCTAAAAGTCTTATGACCTAAATGTACACCTGCCTCTAACAGGTCTTTTACTGTTACTTCTGGTAAGTTCATTTTATCCTTTCCGGTTAATCCTCCAGAGAAGCTACTGCATATGCAGACCGGGGGCATAAAGCCACTTTCTCTGTGCGTTTTTTATGTGGCTTATATAACTGAATGCTAAAATTACAACTGAAAATTTATTAAAAAATTGCCTTTATTTGGTAATTTTCTAGGAACTCAATATCAGATGGCCTAACATTTGATTTATGGTGAAGTTTAAAAGAATACTCTTTAGAATTTTTATCCTTATAAATAATATTTACATTTGAAGAACCTTTCTCATTCAATCTACTTTTAATAACATTTAAAGACTTGATATTATCAATTTTAAAACTTACTTGATCAATTGTTTGATTTTTTAAATCATCTATAAAAAATATATTTTCTAAATTAATTCTTTCAATATTATCTTTATTGGTCTCCTTCTTAACTTTTGCTAAAAAAGAATTGCCGACAACAAGATTGTGTCTATTTTCTACTAATTTTTCTGAAAATATGAAAAGCTCATACATTGAACTGAGATCAACTAATTTAATAATTGCATAAGGATTTCCTTTCGCAGTTTTTTTTTCTTGAATTGAAATTAATGTTCCAGCAATCATTACATCTTTAATAGCATTGCTATTTTTTAATTCTTGATATGAGTATACGTTATATTTTTTTAATACTTGAAGGTTTGATTTTAACGGATGTTCTCCAACAAAAAAACCAATTGACTCAAATTCTTTTTTTATTTTTTCATTTTTGTCCCAATCTAATACGTTAAACTCTTTTATATTAGTTTGATCATTCTCTATTTCATTTGAAAATAATTGATCTTGTTCGTTTTCGCTAACTTTATCAGAGGATTTTGATTGTTTTATATATTCTGGAACATTCTCAAAAAGTTTTTTTCTATTATTGTCTAAAATATCTAACGAACCAGACTTGATTAACCCTTCTAGTTGTAACTTATTTAAGTTTTTGCTTTCTACTCTGCTTAAAAATTCAGAAATTGAATTAAATTTTCCATTTTTCTCTCTCTCACCCACAATTTTTGAAATAGCGTCATAACCAACAGCTTTTATTGCCGATAATGCGTAATAAATAGTTTTATCACGAGGTAAAAATTCTGCATATGAAAAGTTAATATTTGGTGGCTTTATATCAATTTTTAATCTTTTTAATTCTTCATAAAATAAATTTAATTTATCAGTATTTGATAGCTCTGTATTCATGGAAGCGCAAAAAAAATATATTGGATAATGGGTTTTAAGGTATGCTGTTTGAAAAGCGATTAATGCATATGCGGCAGCATGACTTTTGTTAAAACCATATTGTGCAAACTTTTCTACTAATTGAAAAATGTAAATAACCTGATCTCTTGAAATACCATTTTTAACAGCCCCATCTATAAAATCTTTTTTTTGACGCTCCATTTCTGCTGATTTTTTCTTACCCATAGCTTTTCTTAAAATATCTGCTTTACTTGCACTAAAACTTGATAACGCTTGAGCAATTTGCATTACTTGCTCTTGATAAATTATTACCCCATATGTTTCCTTTAAAATATTTTCTAATTTTGGATGTATGTAATCAACTTCCTCTTTTTCATGTTTTCTAGAAATATAAGTTGGAATATTTTGCATTGGGCCAGGTCTATACAATGCTACCAATGCTATAATATCTTCAAATTGGTTTGGTTTTAATTGCTTTAAAACCTCCCTCATACCGGAGCTTTCAAGTTGAAATATACCCATAGTTTCTCCAGAACTAAGGAGTTCAAAAGTTTTTTGATCTGCTAAATTGATTTTACTTATATCAAAATCAGGTTTGTCTTTTTGAATAAACTCGATAGTTTTTTTTATTACTGTTAAAGTTTTTAAACCGAGAAAATCAAATTTAACTAAACCAGCGTCCTCCGATGATTTCATATCAAATTGAGTAACAGGAATTGGCAAGGTTGAAGATAAATCTTTGTAAAGAGGAACTAATTCATCTAAATTTCTATCACCAATAACAACTCCCGCTGCATGTGTAGCTACGTTTCTATATAATCCCTCAAGTTTCAAAGCATAATTAATTAATTTTTTTATTACTGGATCATTTTTCTCAGCTTCTTGTAATCTTGGTTCTATTGCAATTGACTCCGCTAAAGATAATGGTCTCGACGGATCAAATGGTATCATTTTGCAAAGCTGATCTACTCTTCCATAAGGTAAGCCTAATACTCTACCAATATCTCGTAATGCCATTCTAGCTTGAAGTTTTCCAAAAGTGATGATTTGTGCAACTTTATTAGGGTATTTGTCTTTAACATAATTGATAACTTCATCACGACCTTCTTGACAAAAATCTATATCAAAGTCTGGCATTGATATTCTGTCTGGGTTTAAGAAACGCTCAAATATCAAACCAAACCTGATAGGGTCTAAATCAGTAATAGACAGACACCAGGCAACAAGTGATCCAGCGCCCGATCCTCTCCCCGGCCCAACAGGAATATTGTTTGATTTAGCCCAATTTATGTAATCAGATACAATTAAAAAATATCCAGAAAATTTCATTTTTGAAATTACTGAAACTTCATAATTTAATCTATCATAATAATTTTTTTTAATTTCATCTCTATTAACAGTTACATCAAGCCTTGGATAAACGTACTTATCTAGTCTTTCTCCTAAACCTTTTTCTGCTTTATCTTTTAATATTTGATTAGTATCTTTGCCATTTTCAGAAAATGATGGGAGCAATGGATTACTTTTTTTTGGAAAATAATTAAACCTGTATTTAAAGTTTTTATTATTTTCGAGGGCATCAGGCAAATCAGCAAAAAGAATTTCAAATTCATTTGTTTTTTTAAAATAATGCTGATTAGAATATTTTAATCTGTTTTTTTCATTAACATAATTTTTTTCACCAACACAAATAAAAGCATCATGGGCATTGTACGAATCTTGTTCCAGATAAAATACTTCATTGGTTGCAATTAAAGGTATGCTTGTATCAGATGATATTTTAATTAACTTCTTTTCGAGCTGTTTTTCATGAGGCTCATTATGTCTCTGAATTTCAATATAAATATTATCAGTAAAAATATCTTTAAGTTTTTTTACCTCGTTAAAGCAGTATTCATCTTTATTTTTTACTAATAAATCTGAAAAAAAACTAAAACTTCCACCAATTAGTATAATTAAACCCTCATGATATTTTTTTAATATATTTAAATTAATATTTGGCTTGTCGTCATGTTCTTGTAGATCAAGATAAGATTTAGAAGATAGTTTTAGTAAATTTTTATAGCCAATTTGATTTTTTGCATACAGGGATACTGTTCCGTAGGTTGTTTTTCCATCTACATTTTCTTTTATATAAATTTTTGTTCCTATTATAGGTTGAATGCCTTCCTTCTTAAGTTGAGAAGAAAATTCTAAAGCTCCAGATAAGTTTTCAGAGTCACAAAGTCCTACTGCTGTAATACTATGCTCTTTGCAGTAATTAACCAATTTATCAATTTTTATTGCACCTTCACAAATTGAAAACTGGGAATGTATTTTTAAATTAATTACTTCTGCAGACATTAATTAAAATTAACAGTTCCATTTGAAATTGTTAATTCTAAATCTGACTTATTAACAAGTGATTTATTATGAGTTGCAAACAATATTAAAGAATTTTCATCTTTAAAATTTATAAACATGTCTAAAATTACTTCTGCATTTTTTGAATCTAAGCTTCCAGTTGGTTCATCTGCTAATATAAGCTTGGGTTTGTTTATTAAGCTTCTAGCAATGGCAACTCTTTGTTGCTCTCCACCTGATAATTCCTTTGGTGTATGATTTAATCTATTTTCTAAACCAGCTTTTGTTAATAAATTTTTAGCCAACTCTAAAGATTTAGATTTGCTTTCACCCGTATAGAGATTGGGCAGCATCACATTTTCTAATGCGGTTAAATCTGAAATTAAATTAAAATTCTGAAAAACAATTGAGATATTTCTTCTTCTATAGTCAGATTTTTCTTTATCACTTAAATTAAATAAATTCTTTGAAGTATCTAAATTATATTCTCCCCTATCGGGTATATCTAACAATCCTAGTAAATGAATAAATGTTGATTTTCCAGAACCTGACGGCCCTGTTAATGCTACCAATTTATTTGTTGTTAAATCAAGGTTTATATCATCTAAAACTACAATTTCATCAGTCGAATCAATAAATTTTTTTTTTAAACTTTTAATTTGAAAAAAACTTTTATTCATTTTTTAAATTTTTAATTGGTTCAAGTTTGGAGGCGCTTAAAGCAGGAAATAAGGATGCAATAAAAACAATTAAAATTGAAAAAATTGAAATCAATAAAACAGAGTCATAATTAATATAAGATGGCAATTCACTTAAAAAATATATTTCTGAAGGAAAAATATTAATATTAAAATTATTATTCAAAAAACTTCTGATGTTTTCTAGATAATAAGATATAAAAATACCGAGTATAACACCAAGGGTCGTTCCTAATAAACCTATTGTTGTACCAGTTAGTAGGAAAATTTTAAGTATTGAATTTTTTCTAAAACCTATTGATCTTAAAATCGATATTTCTTTAGATTTATTTTTAATCAAAATGGTTAATACCGAAATTATATTAAAAGCTGCAACAACTATAATTAAAGTTAAAATAATAAACATTACATTTCTTTCAACCTTTAGAGCATCAAAAAATGTTTTATTACTATCTACCCATGAATATATGAGACGATCATTATATTTTTGTTTTAAGATACTTGTAAAGTTATTTGAATTATCAGGGTTATTTATTCTTATTTCAATTTCATTTTTTTTATTTGAAAAAAATTTACTTTGATCTAAATCTGAAATTAAAAAGTTATTATCAAATTCATACATTCCAGTATTAAATATAAAACTAACTTTAAAATTAAATTGTCTTGGCAAAATACCAAAAGGAGTTGTTTCTGTATTATTTGATAATAAGGTTAGATTATCACCTACACCTAAAGACAATTTGCTTGCCAATTCTAATCCTACCCCAATTCCATTTTCATTTACTTTTCCTTTAACAATAGAATTTTTTAGAAAATAAATATCTTTTATCTCATTTTTAGAAAAACTTTTTACTAAAACTCCATAATTTTTATTTTGTGTAAGAATTAATGCTTCAGAATTATTTACTAAGTTAAGATCTGATATTTTAAAATTATTTTTTTTAGCAAGGTTTATGATGCTTTCTTTTTCTAAATTATATTTTCCTTTAGACTGAAATGAAATATGCGGTTGGTACCCTAGAAGTTTGTCTAACAAATCTATTCTAAAGCCATTCATAACAGACATTACTATAATTAATGTCGCTACACCCAGCATTATTCCAATAAAAGAAAAATTAGATATGACTCTTAAAAAACCATCTTTGTTTTTTGGTTTTAGATATCTTGAGATAATTAAAATTTCAGCTTTATTTATCAATGTTATAGATTTCTTTTAACCTATTAATAACTTCTTCTTTTGATAGAATTAATTTTTCTTCACCAATTTCTTTAAATTCAAATTCATCTTTTTTTAATTTTGATCCAATTATAATTTGATATGGAATTCCAATTAAATCAAAGTTTTTAAATTTACTTGATGGATTTTCAGATGTGTCGTCTAAAATTGGATCAAGATTAGCATTAATTAAATTCTGATATATTTCATTGGATTTTTGATCAGCTTCATCTCCGTTTTTGCCGAGATTAATAATTGCTACTTTAAATGGAGTAACTGTCTTTGGCCATTTCATAAAAGTACCATTATATTTTGCCTCAATAATTGCTGCTGGTAACCTTGAAACACCAATTCCATATGAGCCCATTTGAGGGTTTATATTTTTTCCTTCTTTATTATTAACTAAAGCTTTCATAGATTTTGAATATTTGTCACCAAAATAAAAGATGTGACCAATTTCAATGCCTTTCGTCCTTAATTGATTTTCTTTGGATACGTTATTTTCAAACTCATTAACATCATGTTTTTCATCTGTAGCTGAATAAAATTTGGAAAACCTTTCTATAATTTCATTGATATTTTTTTCTGAATAATCTACTTCATTAACATCTATATCTAATAAATTTTTATCTAAAAAAACTTGACTTTCACCAGTATCTGCTAAAATTATAAACTCATGAGATAGGTCTCCTCCTATTGGTCCAGTTTCTGCTTTCATAGGAATTGCATTAAGTTCAAATTTTTGAAAAGTTTTAAGATATGATAAAAACATTTTCTTATAAGAAAACTCTGCAGTAGCTTTATCTACATCAAAAGAATAAGTATCTTTCATTAGAAACTCTCTACATCTCATAACACCAAATCTTGGTCTTATTTCATCTCTAAATTTCCATTGAATGTGATAAAGCATTAAAGGTAAATTTTTATAAGATTTAATATTATCTCTAAAAATTTGAGTAATTAATTCTTCATTTGTTGGTCCATATAACAAATCCCTTTCATGCCGATCAGAAATTCTTAGCATTTCTTTACCATAGTCATCATATCTACCACTCTCTTTCCAAATATCTGCAGACTGAATTGTTGGCATTAATAATTCTATAGCTCCAGCTTTATTTTGTTCTTCTCTAACAATTTGCTCAATATTTTTTAAAACTTTAAAGCCCATTGGTAACCAAGAGTAAATACCTGAGGCGGACTGTCTTATCATACCAGCTCTTAACATTAGTTGATGAGATTTAATTTTAGCCTCTGAGGGATTTTCTTTCAAAATGGGTAAAAAATAATTTGATAATTTCATTAAGATAAAATTTCTCTAATGTTTAAAATATTAAAATAAGTCAAAAAAAAGATGATCGCAAATAATAAAGACGTAATAAATGTAGTTATAACTAATTTTTTAACAATATTTGGGTTGATAGGTGCTCCAGGATCGGTACCTTCAATTATATTTCCTTTCTCATGTTGTGAATTTATATTTCTAGGTAAAATTATAAATAAAATAAGCCACCATAAAATTATAAAAACAACAACTGATCCTGTAATGGACATTATAAACGAATTAAATTTATATTAGTAAAAGGTTTTTTTGATAATCTAGATTGTAAAATTTTTCTGAGAGAGTTTTTTAAATTATCAATAAGATTATTTTCCTGTTTTTTATTAT
Source organism: Pelagibacteraceae bacterium (assembly GCA_022763425.1). Lineage (GTDB taxonomy): Bacteria > Pseudomonadota > Alphaproteobacteria > Pelagibacterales > Pelagibacteraceae > HIMB114. Next base: position 844,418 of record JALEGD010000001.1, read on the forward strand.
TCAGAGAGTAGCTTCTGCAAATATCTAATATTTTATCTTCTAATTCATATTTAATTTCATTTAATTCCTGATCATGCAATGGAAGTCCTCTAAGATTTATTAAAGGAGATCTTTCTACATTGCCATTTCTTGAAATTATTAAATTAATATCCATTAAACCATTATATGAAATATTTTTTCTCTCTTTTAGAGCTGGAGACTCCTCATCAATTAACCTATTACCATCGACTAAGAGCTTACCAGAATTTACTTTATTTATTATCTCTGCTTTATTTGGAAAAATCTTAAGGACATCTCCATTTTCTATCAACATTGGTTGCTTTATTTTTTTTTCCTTTGCAAAAAGGTTGTGCTCTTTTAAATGACGGTGCTCACCATGAACTGGTACTGAAATTTCTGGTCTAATCCAATCATACATTTCATGCATTTCCTCTCTGCCAGGATGACCAGATACATGAATAAATGCGTTCTCTTCAGATATAACGTTTATACCTCGTCTTACTAAAATGTTGTGCATTGAATAAAGTTTTTTTTCATTACCTGGAATAATTCTTGATGAAAAAATTACAGTATCATCTTGCGCAATATTAATATCAGGATGTGTTTCGTTACAAATTCTATTCATTGCTCCTTTTGGTTCTCCTTGGCTTCCAGTACAAAGATAAACAATTTTTTCCCTTGGCATTTGTTTAGTATCTCTTGGATCTAATGGTGGTTTGATATCAGAAAAATACCCACAAGATTTTGCAGTATTAAATATTCTATGCATAGACCTACCAACTAAACTCACATGTCTTCCAACTTTTTCAGCACATTGAAATACAGTTTGCATTCGAGCAGCATTAGAAGCAAAGGTTGTTACTATTATTCTTTTTTGTTGTTTTTCAAAAATTCTAAGCATACTTTCTTTAACATCTTTTTCTGAACCAGATCTTCCTTCAGTAAAAATATTAGTTGAGTCGCAAATCATTGCTAATATCCCCTTGTCTCCAATTTCCTTTAATTTTTTTTCATTAATATTATTACCCATCATTGGATTAAGATCACATTTCCAGTCACCGGTATGAAAAATTTTTTTACCCTTGTACTCAATTAACAATGCGTTTGGCTCTAAAATTGAATGCGTTAAAGATACAAGATCAATTTTTAAAAATTCTAAATTTATATTTCCATTTAAAGGAATTATTTTCAAATATTCATCTATATTAATTCTTTTTTCTTTAAATTTTTCTCTAATTAATGCACCCGTGAAAGGTGTTGCATATATATTAGTTTTTAAATTTGGCCAAACATGTGTCAAGGCGCCTATGTGATCTTCATGACCGTGAGTTATTATAATTCCAGCACAATTATTTTTATTTTGATAAATAAAGTCTGGGTCAGGAATTATAACATCAATCCCTGGAACGCTTTCTTCTGCAAAAGTAATGCCACAGTCTACCATTAACCATTTATGATTATTAGGCTCACCAAAACCATATAAATTCATATTTGCGCCAATTTCACCGGATCCTCCAAGAGGACAAAACAAAATTTCTTCTTTAGAATTCATCAAAAATTTCTCTATTCTGTTTAATAGTTTTAACAAGTCCATAAAGGGTAATGTCTTGATTTACAATTGTTTTATACTTTAGGGATTTTTTAAATAATTTTGAATAACCACCAGTTAAAATAATAAGGTATTTTTTTTTGGATTGTTTTTGAATTTTATTAATAATGCCGTCAATCAAACAAGTATATCCAATGAATACACCTGATTTGATAGCTGCAATTGTATCTTTTCCAATGACGTTTTTTTGTTTAGTAATTTTTACCAAAGGCAATTTTGCTGTAAATCGATTTAAAGCTTTCAAGGCTAGCTCGATACCTGGTGCAATAACCCCTCCTTGATAAATATTGTTTTTTTGGACAATATCAAATGTCGTGGTAGTACCAAAATCAATAATAATACAATTTTTGTTGTAACAGCTTAAAGCGCCTACAGAATTTACAATTCGGTCTGAACCAACTTGAGATTTTTTTTTAACATTAACCTTAATTGATTTGGTAATTTTTTTATCATTAAATTCATAAAGTTTTATATTTTGCTTAGAAGTAAATGATTTTATAATATTAAAAATTTTTGGAACAACGGAAGTTGAAAATATCACTCTAATATTATTTTTTTTTAAATAAGATTTAATGAATGATAAAGTTTTTTTTGAGTATGTAAGTAAAGAGATTGGTTTGGTAATTTTATCATTTCTAGGGTTGTATAAAGCTAATTTTATACTCGTATTACCAATATCAAATAATAAAATCATTTTATAATTTATTAAAATTTTTTTTTATAAATTCTAAAAAGTCTAACTTGTTAACCTTTTTTTTTAAATATTTATTTAAAAATGTAGTTCTATATTTTTTTAAGTTAGGACTCGAGGCTAAATTAAGCCCAATTCCAGCTATTACAAATAAACTTTTATTATTTTTATAACTCTCAACTAATATTCCACATATTTTTTTATTATTTATCAGAATATCGTTAGGATCTTTAATTTTAATATTTTGTTCTTTTAAGCCTTTTTTTATTAAAAAATTTTTTACTATTTTTAAAACTTTATACTGATATTTTATAATATCTCTTTGTAATTTAATTTTTTTATAAAAACTTAAAAAAATATTTCCTTTTTTTGAAATCCATTTATTTCCATATCGTCCTCTTCCATTTGTTTGGATTTCTGCAGAAACAATACCATTTGTTGAGATGTTATTCTTAATTAAATTAATACAAAATTCATTTGTACTATTTGTTTTGTCCAATAAAGAAATGTGTGGTAAGTTCAAATTTAATTAAAAACCTTAGATGCTATTTCAGTTATATTAACTAAAAAAGATGGATTTATAAAATAGAACAAAATTAAAAAAGACGATGAAAACAATGAAAATTTCATACCAAGTCCAGATATATCATCAAATTTTTCTTGTTCAGTGTCAAAATACATAATTTTTATTATTCTTAGATAATAAAAAGCTGATATCACCGAACTTAACAAACCTATCACGGCCAAAATATACATTTCTGACTCTATTACAGATTTAAAGATGTAAAACTTTGCAAAAAATCCAGCTAAAGGTGGAATGCCTGCAAGTGAAAATAGTATAATGCAAAAACAAACAGCAACTACTGGATGGTTTTTTGATAACCCTCCTAAATCTCTTATGTCTTCACAATATTTTTTATCTCTACTAAAAAAAAGAATTGAGGTAAAAGCCGCAATATTCATCACTACATAAATAAAAATATAAGATAATGTTGCAGAAATGCCTGATAAAGATCCTGTAGCAAGACCCGCTAGACCATAACCCATATGCCCAATGCTACTATAAGCCATTAATCTTTTTATATTCGTTTGACCTATTGCGGCTACTGATCCTAAGATCATTGATGCAACTGATATAAATATAATAATAGTTTTCCATTCAGCAAAAGCTCCACCGAAAGCAACAAATAAAATTTGAATAAATGCACCCATACCCGCAACTTTTGGGGCAAGAGCAAAAAACGCTGTAACCGCAGTTGGCGAACCCTCATAAACATCTGGCGTCCACATATGAAAAGGTACAGCAGAAACCTTAAATGCTAATCCAACGATAACAAAAACTAAACCAAATATTAAACCAATATTTTCAACAGTAAAATTCTCGTTAATAATGAAATAATTTGTAGAACCGGTAAATCCATAAATCAATGAACAGCCATATAAAAATAATCCTGATGATAATGCTCCTAAAACAAAATACTTAACACCAGACTCAGAGGATTTTAAAGAATTTCTGTCAATTGAAGAGAGTACATATAATGATAATGATTGTAACTCGATACCTAAATATAGGCCAATTAAATTGTTTGTACTCACCATTACAAACATTCCTAATGTTGAGCATAAAATCAGTATCATATACTCAAATTTTTCTATCTTTAATCTTTTTAAATATTGACCAGTAAAAATTAATGAAAAGGCTGAAGAAATTAAAATAATTATTTTTAATAAATTTGAAAAATTATTAATTGAATAGTTATTATTAAAAATCAAAATTTGATTGTCGTAATTAACATATACAAGCGGTATGCAAATTAATAATAATATAATGGTTATTTTTTTAATTAACGAAAAAGAATTTTTTAAAAATACGCCTGCAACCAATAAAAACAAAAGTGAAAGCGTTAGAAAAATTTCAGGAAAAATATTTTGTAATTCTATCATTTTATTTAACAGCTCCAGCCAATTTAATATAATCCGTCATATTACTAGAAACCTTGTCAACACTTGATGAAATTAGATCAAGTATTAAAGCAGGATAAAAACCTAAAACAATAGTCATGATTAATAATGGCGTTAATATTAAATACTCATTTTTGTTTAAGTCAGTTAAATTTTGAATTTTTTCATTTGTGATTTTTCCAAACACAACTCTTCTATATAACCACAAGCTGTAACAGGCAGATAAAATGACACCTGTTGCTGCAAAAAATGCAATCCAATAATTGTATTTAAAAGACCCAATTAAAACCAGAATCTCACCGACAAAACCGCTAGTTCCAGGCAAACCTAAGCTACCTAATGTAAATACCATAAACATTACTGCATACTTTGGCATTATATTTACAACACCACCATATTCTGAGATTTCTCTTGTATGCATCCTGTCATAAACTACACCTACGCATAAAAATAAGGCAGATGATATTATTCCGTGACTAATCATTTGAAATATACTTCCTTCAATGCCTTGTTTGTTAAATACAAAAATACCTATTGTTACAAAACCCATATGGGCAACGGATGAATATGCTATTAACTTTTTCATATCTTTTTGTACAAGAGCAACCAAAGATGTGTAAATAATCGCGATAATACTTAAGGCAAAAACCAATGGGGCAAAATAAACTGATGCATCTGGAAATAAACCCAAAGAGAACCTTATAAAACCATAACCCGCCATTTTAAGTAGAATTGCAGCTAAAATTACTGATCCAGATGTGGGCGCCTCAACGTGTGCATCAGGTAACCAAGTATGAACTGGCCACATTGGTGTTTTGACTGCAAAAGATGCAAAAAAACCAAGCCATAAATATTTTTGATAATCTTTATTAATTTGAATATTTAATAGTTTTTCAACATCCAAAGTTCCTGCATCAAAATAAATATAGATAATTGAAATCAACATAAATATTGATCCAAAGAGAGTATATAAAAAGAATTTAAACGCAGAATATACTCTTTTTTCACCGCCCCAAATTCCAATAATTAAAAACATTGGAATTAAACCAGCTTCAAAAAATAAGTAAAAAATAAATAAATCTAATGAACAAAAGACACCTATCATCATTGTTTCCATTAAAAGAAGGGCAATTAAGAATTCTCTCAATCTTTTTTTAACACTATTAATCGTTGCTAAAATACAAATTGGAGTGATGAAAGTTGTTAGCAATATAAATGATAAAGAAATTCCATCAATTCCAACTTTGTAATTTACAAAATTAAATATCCAGTCATGTTGCTCAACAAATTGGAAGTCAGGATTGTTATAATTAAAATTATTTAATATTAAAATTGAAGCTAAAAATACAATTCCACTTGTTAATAAAGAAATATAACCTGATGTTCTGTTAACAAATTCTTCTTCCCCTTTTAAAAAAAGCAAAAAGAAAACACCAATTAGAGGTAAAAATGTTGTTAAAGTTAAGATAGGTATTTCATTCATATTATTAAATAAGTTAATAAAATTGTTAATCCAATTAAAATGACAAACGCATAATGATATAAGTAGCCAGATTGAAATAATACAGCACGATCAGATAAAATTTTTATTATCTTTGCAAATCCATTTGGTCCAAAACCGTCTATAATTTTTACATCACCCTTTGACCAAAAAAATGAACCAATTGCTTTAGCAGGTTTTGTAAATAAAAAGTCATACAATTCATCAAAGTACCACTTATTAAGTAAAAAATTATATAATGGCTTATGTGTTTGTTTTAAATTTTCTAAAATTTTTTCATTTCTAACATAAAAATAATAAGCAGCGAATATTATGATAACACCAGAAATTGGAGTAAATAATAAAAACCATAAAGGAGGATGTTTTAGCTCAAACTGTTCTTTAAAAAATATAGCTGATTTCCAAAAATTTTGATGGTCAGTACCAATAAATATATCTTTAAATACAAAGCCTGCAAATATTGCACCTATCGTTAATACAAATAATGGAATTAATATTACTGGAGGTGATTCATGAACTTTATCGAATTCATAACTTTCATTTTTATAATTTCCATGAAATGTTTTATAAATCAATCTCCAAGAATAAATTGACGTTAGCAAAGCGGTGAAAACACCAATTGATGTTGCATACATACCCATACTATTAGTTGAGAAATAGGCAGCTTCTAAAATTGCATCTTTTGAATAAAATCCTGATAAAAAAGGAAACCCAGTTATGGCTAGAGTGCCTATAACCATAAAAGCATATGTGTATGGAATTTTTTTATAAATCCCTCCCATTTTTCGAATATCTTGCTCTTCATGCAGGCTGTGAATTACAGAACCTGCACACAAAAATAATAATGCTTTAAAAAAAGCATGAGTAAACAAATGAAATATTGCAATATGATAAGCGCCTATACCTGCTGCAAAAAACATATAACCTAACTGGCTGCATGTAGAATAAGCTATGACTTTTTTAATATCATTTTGAACCAGACCAATAGTGGCAGCAAAAAAAGCAGTTGAAGCACCAATGGTTACAATTAAACTCTGTGAAAAAGGCGAAAATTCAAAAATTGGTGAGCATCTTACTACTAAAAATACACCTGCAGTAACCATTGTAGCTGCATGAATTAATGCTGAAACTGGTGTAGGTCCCTCCATAGCATCTGGTAACCAGGTGTGGAGGAAAAGTTGAGCTGATTTTCCCATTGCACCTATAAACAAAAACACACAAATATAAGTAATTAAATTTCCATCTGTTCCTATAAAATTAATTTTTTTATCGAGTAAACTTGGAACTGCCTGAAATACTTCTGAAAAGTTTAAAGAGCCTGTATATTTGTAAATTAAAAATATTCCAATTGCCAAACCAAAGTCACCTACTCTATTAACTACAAATGCTTTTATTGCAGCAGCATTTGCACTTGGTTTTTTAAACCAAAATCCAATTAACAAATAAGAAGCTAACCCAACGCCTTCCCATCCAAAAAATAATTGTAAAAAATTATCTGAAGTTATCAGCATTAACATTGCAAATGTAAATAAGGATAGATAACTCATGAAACGCGGTTTATCTGGATCATGACTCATGTAACCAATTGAGTATACATGAACTAAAAATGAGACTGATGTTACAACTACCAACATTACAGCTGTAAGTGTATCAATATAGATAGACCAATTTAAATTAAGTTGACCTGATGAAATCCAATTAAAAATAACAAAATTTAAAACATCAGATCCAATTATGAATTGATATAAATAATAACAAGATATTATAGCTGATAAAAAAATTAATGAACTTGTAATAATCTGTGAACCTAGATCACCAATTTTTCTTCCAAATAAACCTGCTATTAAAAAACCGATCAAAGGTGCAAAAATAATTGTATAAGCCACGATCTATCCTTTTAAAGTATTGATGTCTTCAACATGAATACTTCCTTTATTTCTAAAAAATACTACTAATATCGCTAAACCAATAGCAGCTTCACCTGCTGCGACCGTTAAAACAAACATTGTAAAAACCTGACCAACTATATCTTGCAAATAAACTGAAAAAGAAACTAAATTTATATTTACTGAAATTAAAATTAATTCAATTGACATTAAAATCACAATTAAATTTTTTCGGTTTAGGAAAATACCAACAATACCTATGGTAAAAATAACAGCGCCAAGAAATAAGTAATGGCCTAAAGAAATATCAATCATTTAATTTAACTCCTTTAAAGCTTTCAACATCTTCTAATGAAACACCATCATCTCTTTCTCTAGAAACTTGCTTGGTAATATTTTGTCTTTTTAAATTTTCTTTTTGCCTAAAGGTTAATAAAATTGCACCAATCATCGCAACCAATAAAATTAATCCTGAAATTTGAAAATAATGAATATAGTCAGTGTATAATACGTTTCCTATTGACTCAGTGTTGGTTAAGTTATTATTAATTTGAATTTCAGAAGTCTTAATAAAACTGTCTCTATATTTCCATGTTCCAATCATCATTCCAATTTCGATCAATAGAACCAAACCTATTAATGAACCGAAAGGTAGATAGTTTAAAAAACCAGCTCTAAGTTCTTTAAAGTTTACATTTAACATCATAACAACAAACAAAAATAAAACAGCTACCGCCCCTACATAAACAATCAATGTAAGCATACCCAGATACTCAGCGCCCATCATAATGAATAAACATGATATGCTAACAAAATCTAAAATAAGAAAAAAAACGGCATGAACAGTATTCTTTGAGGAAATTACAGCTAATGAAGAAATGATTGCTACAAAAGAAAATAAATAAAAAATTAAAGCGTGCGCTAACATAATTACCTATAAGGTTTATCCAATTTAATGTTATTTGCGATTTCAGATTCCCAACGGTCGCCATTTTCGAGAAGCTTTTCTTTTGTGTAGTATAATTCTTCCCTGGTTTCAGTTGTAAATTCGAAATTAGGTCCCTGAACAATTGCATCTACTGGACAAGCCTCTTGGCATAAACCGCAATATATACATTTCACCATATCAATGTCGTATCTCGTGGTCCTTCTTGAACCATCATCTTTAGGCTCTGACTCAATAGTAATTGCTTGAGCCGGGCACGCAGCTTCACAAAGTTTACAAGCTATGCATCTTTCTTCACCATTAGGATATCTTCTAAGAGCATGCTCACCTCTAAACCTTGGACTAATAGGACCTTTTTCAAAGGGATAGTTAACTGTTGCTTTTGGCTTGAACATGAATTTGATTGCTAAATATAACCCTTTAACAAACTCACTTAAAAATATTGTTTTTAATAATCTATTAAATTTCATATTAATTCACCGGCAACATTTTAAAATAAACTAAAAAACCTGACACAAGAATTACCCAAGCTAAAGACACGGGTAAAAAAACTTTCCAACCTAATCTCATTAATTGGTCATATCTATATCTAGGAACAATTGCTTTAATTAATGCAAAAGCAACGAACAATAAAAGAATTTTTAGAACTAACCATAAAGGAGAAGGTATTGCATTTAATGGAAAAATATCTGCTGGAGGTAACCACCCTCCTAAAAATAATATAGAACCCATGGCACACATTAATAAAATATTTGCATACTCACCTAACCAAAAAAGAGCATACATCATACCGGAATATTCTGTTTGATAACCAGCAACCAACTCTGCTTCTGCCTCTGGTAAATCAAATGGTGGTCTATTCGTCTCTGCTAAAGCTGATATAAAAAAAATTACAAACATTGGAAAAAGTGGAATTGCAAACCATACTTTTTTTTGTGCAACCACGATATCAATTAGATTCAAAGATCCAACACACAACAAGACCGTCACTATAATAAAACCTATCGAAACCTCATAAGAAACCATTTGCGCAGCTGATCTTAACGCTCCTAAAAAAGGATATTTTGAATTTGAGGCCCAACCAGCCATAATAATTCCGTAGACACCAAGTGATGAGACAGCAAATAAATATAAAATACCAACGTTAATATTAGCTACATAAATATTTTCACCAAATGGAATTACTGCCCATGCCAATAAGGCCAATGACATCGTAACAACTGGGGCTAAAATGAATATTACTTTGTTTGCACCAGCAGGAATTATAATTTCTTTAAAAATATATTTTAAAGCATCCGCTGCTGTTTGAAGCAAACCAAAAGGTCCTACAACATTTGGTCCCCTTCTTAATTGAACCAAACCCCAAACTCTTCTATCTACCCAAACAATCATTGCTACCGCAATAAGAACAGGTACGAGTAAAAACATAATTTTTAAGACATCAAAAAATATGATATTTAAATAATCGTTTAACATTAATTTTCTGTTCCAGTTTTTCTTGGTTGTTGTTTAGCTAACTTGCATTCATTCATTGTTTGAGAAGATCTTGCTACAATATTAGTCTGGTAGTAATCGACATTATTTATTTCAATTAAATGGTCTTTTTTAACATGTCTTTCAATATTTAAATTTTCAATATCTGATGGTTGAATTTCATCATAAATGCTCAAAGATTTATGCTCATTAATCATTTCCTCTCTTAAATTTTCAAAAGAACTATAACCATGATTAGACCCTTTACTTTTTGCAATATCATTAAATATTTCAAAATCTTCTTTTGCAAAACCTGGAGGGTAGCTGGCTTTATAAGATCTTTGCACTCTTCCTTCTAAATTTACAAAAGAACCATTTTTTTCTGAGTAAGCAGCACCTGGTAAAATTACATCAGCAATTTTAGAATTTTCACCACCGTGAGAACCTTGGTAAATAATAAATTGATTGTTTTTTTTATCTATATTCACTTCATCAGCATTTATTAAATATAAAACATCAGCATCATAAACTTTCTGCAAATTTTCTGTTTGCAAACCTAAAATTAATGAACCTACATTTGATGCAGACTGGTGAAGAATATTAAAGCCATCTAGTTTATTAATATCTTTTAATAAGGTTTGAACTGAAGAAATTACATTTTTAGATATTTCAGATTTTAAAACACTCTCACCTATTATAATTACAGGATTTTTTGCCTCTTTTAATAGTTTTGATTCTGAAATATTGCCAAATACCAAATCATCTAAAATTGAGATATTATTACCAATAACCTTAAATTTATAATGCTGGTCTCCAGGATCTCCGATTGAGAATACTTTGCATCCAGATTTAACTGCTTTTCTAATTCTTGAACTTATTATCGTAGCTTCTAATCTAGGATTTGCTCCAACTAATAATATAAAATCAGCTTCATCAATTTTACTTATTGTTGTGTTAAATTTAAAATTAAAAGTATTTGATGTATCGAATAAAATATCCTTTTGTCTAAAATCAACTAATTCAGAATTAAAAACATTCTTAAATAACTTTTTAAAAGCATAACTTGTTTCAAGATCAACAAGTTGACCAACTAGTCCACCAAAAGTTTTTTTATTTTCTAATTTTTGATTTATAAAACTTAAAGCTTCTTTCCATGATGCTTCTTTAAGTTCTCCATCTTTTTTAATGTAAGGTGTATCTATTCTGTTATTTAATAAACCGTCACAAGCATAACGGGTTTTGTCTGATATCCATTCTTCGTTAATTTCATCGTTAATTCTTGGTAAAACTCTTTTAACTTCCCAGCCTTTTGAATCCATTCTAATATTGGAACCAACAGCATCCATAACATCGATAGTTTCAACTTTATTAAGCTCCCATGGTCTTGCTTCATATGAATAAGGTTTTGAAGTCAGCGCACCAACGGGACATAAATCAATTACATTTCCAGACATTTCAGATTCAATTGTGTTTTCTAAGAAGGTTGTAATTTCCATATTTTCACCGCGATTGATTGCACCTATTTCAGAAACCCCTGCTACTTCTTCAGAAAATCTAACGCATCTAGTACAGTGAATGCATCTGTTCATATGGGTTTTGATTAAAGGACCCATGTATTTTTGATCTACAGATCTTTTGTTTAATTCATATCTAGATCTACCGCCCCCATAATTAAATGCCTGGTCTTGAAGATCGCACTCACCTCCTTGATCACAAATCGGGCAATCTAATGGGTGGTTAATTAATAAAAACTCCATGACCCCTTCTCTTGCTTTTTTTACCATTGGAGTATTTGTTTTTATTACTTGTCCATCCATTACAGGCATCGCACATGATGCTACAGGTTTAGGTGATTTTTCCATTTCAACTAAACACATTCTGCAATTACCAGCTATTGATAATCTTTCATGATAACAAAATCTTGGAATTTCTTTTCCTGCAGCTTCACACGCTTGCAATACTGTCGACCCAGCTTCAACTTCTACTTCTATTCCATCAACAGTTACTTTTGGCATTAAGCAATCTTTCTATTAGCTAAGTTTGAACACTTCTCTTCCATTTGTTCTCTAAAGTGTCTTAATAAACCTTGAACTGGCCAAGCTGATGCTTCACCAAATGCACAAATTGTGTGTCCTTCAATTTGTTTTGTAACTTCTAATAACATATCAATTTCGTGTATTTCAGCATCACCTCTATTAATTCTTTCCATCATTCTCCATAACCAACCAGAGCCTTCTCTGCATGGTGTGCATTGACCGCAACTTTCGTGTTTATAAAATCTTGAAATTCTTGAAATGCAAGAAACAATATCTTGTGATTTATCAATCACAACTATTCCTGCAGTTCCCATTCCACTTTTAGCTTCTACTAGAGCATCAAAGTCCATCAAAATATTATCGCAAACTTTTTTTGGTAATAATGGCATTGAAGACCCGCCTGGAATTACAGCTTGCAAATTATCCCATCCACCTATGACACCACCTGCATGAGTTTCAATTAATTCTTTTAACGGTATGCTCATTTCTTCTTCAACATTACAAGGATTAACAACATTACCTGATATACAGAAAATTTTTGTTCCTCTATTTTTAGGTCTTCCAAAAGATGCAAACCATTCAGGTCCGCGTCTTAAAATTGTAGGTACAACAGCAATAGTTTCCACATTATTTACAATTGTTGGACAGCCATACAAACCAACTAATGCTGGAAATGGTGGTTTTAATCTTGGCTGACCTTTATTACCTTCTAAACTCTCTAACAATGCAGTTTCTTCACCACAAATATATGCGCCAGCACCGAAATGAATATACATATCAAAATCCCAACCGCTGCCAGCAGCATTTTTTCCAATTAGATTTTTTTCATAAGCTTCATCGATAGCTTGTTGTAAAACTTTACCCTCGTTAACGTACTCTCCTCTAATATAAACATAACAAGCTTTAGCTCCCACAGCGTATGCAGCTATCAAGGAACCTTCGATTAATTTTTGTGGTTCATATCTAAGTATATCTCTATCTTTGCAAGTTCCTGGCTCAGACTCATCCGCATTAATAACAAGATAATGGGGTCTATCAGTAGTTGGTTCTTTTGGAGCAAAAGACCACTTCATTCCAGTTGGAAACCCTGCACCGCCTCTTCCTCTTAATTCAGATTTTTTTACTTGATCGATGATCCAATCTTTTCCTTTTGCAATAATTTCTTTTGTATCTTTCCAATCACCTCGGTTTAAAGCGTTAGAAAGGTTAAAGCTTTCATCTCCATATAAATTTCTAAAAATTCTGTCTGTATCTTTAAGCATTTTTATTTAATAGTGTTGTACGGTTTTGAATTGGTTCAGAACCTTTTCTCCCGGATTGAGAGCCTATATTTGGCAATTTATCTTCTTTAAAACCTTTAATTATAGCTTCAGCTTTTTCAGCATTTAAATCTTCAAAATAATCATCATTAATCTGAACCATTGGAGCGTTAACACAAGCTCCTAAGCATTCAACTTCTATCCATGAACTATCTAATTCCTTATTTAAATGCCCTTGTTTTTCAGAGATATGTTTTTTACATACTTCAACAACTTTTCCTGATCCTCTAATCATGCATGGAGTTGTTGTACATACTTGTACAAAATATTTTCCAACAGGTGCTAGATTATACATTGTGTAAAAGGTAGCGACTTCATATACCTTGATATATGTAGTTTCTAACATATCTGCGATTAATTGAATTGCAGCAAGTGGTATCCAATTATTATTTTGTCTTTGAGCAATATATAAAAGAGGCATCACCGCACTCTTTTTTTTACTCTCAGGATACTTCTTTAAAACTTCTTCAATCTTCTTTTTGTTTTCATCTGTAAAAGCAAAAGATGAAGGTTGATTTTTGGCTACATGTTTTCCGCTCATCGATCAACTTCTCCAAAAACAATATCCATTGATCCGAGTAACGCTGGAACGTCAGCTAACATATGGCCTTTAATTAAATAATCCATTGCTTGTAAATGTGTAAAACCTGGTGCTTTAATTTTACAACGATAAGGTTTGTTTGTTCCATCAGCTACTAAATAAACTCCAAATTCACCTTTTGGAGCTTCAACAGCTGCATAAGTTTCGCCTTTTGGAACACTATAACCTTCAGTGTAAAGTTTAAAGTGATTGATCAATGCTTCCATTGAAGTTTTCATATCTGATCTCTTGGGAGGTCCAACTCGAGTATCTAACGTCATAATCGGACCATCTGGTAAATTAGAAAGAGCTTGAATTATAATTTTTACACTTTCTCGCATTTCTTCAATACGACAAAGGTATCTGTCATAGCAATCTCCATTTTTTCCAACCGGTACTTTAAACTCATAGTTTTCATAACCGTCATATGGCTGAGATTTTCTCAAATCCCAAGGTATGCCTGAACCTCTAATCATAACTCCTGAGAAACCATGATCTAAAGCTTCTTGAACAGAAACAATTCCAATATCAACATTTCGCTGTTTAAAAATTCTATTATCAGTTAATAAATTTTCTAAATCATCAATTACTTTTGGGAAAGATTTACAAAACTCTAAAATATCTTTGTCTAATCCAGTTGGTAAATCAATATGAACTCCACCTGGTCTAAAGTAATTAGCATGTAATCTTGAACCTGAAACTCTTTCATAAAATACCATTAATTTTTCTCTTTCTTCGAACCCCCAAAGAGAAGGTGTTAGCGCTCCAACATCTAAAGCTTGTGTGGTGATATTTAAAATATGACTTAAAATTCTACCAATTTCACAAAAAGCTACTCTGATGCTTTTGGCTCTAATTGGAACGTCAATATTAAGTAATTTTTCTACAGCAAGCGCAAATGCATGCTCTTGGTTCATCGGTGCTACGTAATCCAGTCTATCAAAATATGGAACGGCCTGAGTATACGTTTTATGTTCTATAAGTTTCTCAGTTCCTCTATGCAACAATCCAATGTGTGGATCTGCTCTTTCAACTACTTCTCCATCTAATTCTAAAATGAGTCTTAAAACACCGTGCGCGGCAGGGTGTTGAGGTCCAAAGTTTAAATTAACTGTTTTAAATTCTTTGGACATTATTCCCCACTCTTTTCTTGCTCTTTTTTAATGTAATCAGGTCCTTGCCAAGGACTTTTGAAATCAAAATCTCTATAAGCTTGTTGTAATTTTACTGGACCGTAAACTACTTTTTTCGTCTCTGGATCGTATCTCACTTCTTTATAACCAGTTAAAGGAAAATCTTTTCTTAGAGGAAAACCTTCAAAGTTATAATCTGTTAAAATTCTTCTTAAGTCAGGATGGTCAATAAACTCAATGCCATTCATATCAAAAACTTCTCTTTCCAACCAGTTTGCAGAAGGAAATACATTGGTTAGTGTTTGAATTTTTTGCTGATCCTCTAAATCAATTTTAATACTTATTCTTAAATTATTTTCATGACTTAAAAATAAATAAATAATTTCAAAACGTTTTTCTCTATTTGGATAATCTACTGCAAGAATATCGACTAGTTGTCTAAATTTTAAATCTGAATGTCTTTTTAATTGAACAACATTATCAATCAATTGATCTGCATTACAGTGACAAACTAAATTATCATTTTGAATTTCAATTTTAGCAAATCTAAAATTTGGACTTCCTTCAATGATAGTTTTCACTTCATCTAATGATTTCATTATCGTTGTAAAGATCCTTCTCTTCTTATTTTTTTTTGTAATTGTAATATTGCATATAACAAAGCCTCTGCACTTGGAGGACATCCTGGAACATAAATATCAACGGGAACAATTCTATCGCAGCCCCTCACTACAGAATAAGAATAGTGATAATAACCACCACCATTTGCACAGCTGCCCATTGAGATAACATAACGGGGCTCTGGCATTTGATCATAAACTTTTCTCAAAGCTGGTGCCATCTTGTTTGTTAAAGTTCCTGCTACAATCATAACATCGGATTGTCTTGGTGATGCTCTTGGCGCTGCGCCAAATCTTTCAAGATCATATCTGGGCATTGATGCTTGCATCATTTCAACTGCACAACACGCAAGTCCAAATGTCATCCAATGTAATGATCCAGTTCTCGCCCAATTAATTAAAGTGTCACTTGCAATGGTAACAAAACCCTTTTCAGAAAATTCTTCTGCAACTTCTCTAAACTCTTGTGGAATCTGATCTAACTTTGACACTGCACTCATACTATTCCCAATCTAATGCTCCCTTTTTCCACTCATAAATAAAACCTACGGTCAAAATAAATAAAAAGAACATCATCGACCAAAAACCTAGTAAGCCAATATTTCCTAAAGAGACCGCCCATGGAAATAAAAACGCAACTTCAAGATCAAAAATAATAAATAAAATTGCTACTAGATAAAACCTAACATCAAATTTCATTCTTGCATCATCGAATGCTTCAAAGCCACATTCATAAGCAGAAAGTTTTTCTGGATCAGGATTGCTTGGAGAAAATAAAAAATTCACAACAATAAAAGCAAATCCAAGACCAATAGAAATGAATAGGAATATTAAAATAGTTGCGTAATCTCTTAAAAAATCGAATAACATTTGAGCATGTTTATATAGATAATCAAGCTTGGATAAATGTGTATTTTTGACCTTTAAGATCTAAATTGTGAACTGTTTCCAATCGATTTTAAGTTTTTTGTTACGATTAATTGAGTTTAATAGGGCTTTTAATAACGGTAACTTATTTTGGCCAACTAAAGTTAAAATTTTCTTACCAGCTGACTTAACAACCTCTGCCCCTTCAACAGTAATACCCTTCATTTGTTTTTTAATGATTGATTTGAACAAATACCCTTGTCCCAAATAAAAACCTAATTTTGCATTTCTTCCGCCAAGAACACTTACATATAAATCGCCAGCTCCAGCTAAACCAAAAACAGTTTCAGAATCTCCACCAAACTTTTCAGTAATGTATTTCATTTCTTTCAATGATTGTTCAAATAAACCTGATGAAGAATTAAAAAAATTTTCTTTTTTATTTTTAACTAAATCACCAACCTGACCCATCGCAGAACCAATGACGGTTGCATAAATATTTTTTATTGCAGCACATATTTCAGCTCCCTGAATATCTCTTGAAACTTCAGGATGATAATATTTATTTTCTAAAATCTTTTTCACATAAAGTGCATACGAAGTATTTCTAGATGCAAACAAAGTTCTTGTGTGGGCTTTATTAATCAATTCTTTTGCCAAACATGGCCCAGCAGACATAATAATTTTATGATTAAAACATTTAGTAAAAAAATAATCACTTATTGGTACTAGTTTTCCTTTAAGTTGCGCAATCCCTTTAGTAATTAATAAAATTGGGCAATCTATTTTTAATTTATTTAAAATTTTAATCGCCCAATCAATTCCTTTAGTATTTGTTCCGACTAAAATTAAATTAATACTATTGTGATTGATAAAATTAATTTCATCCTCATTATAAAAATGAATATTTTTTGAATATTTTAATTTAAGCGACTTATCTTTTCTTGTTTTTTTTAAGATATTAATTTTTTTTCGATCAAAAGGACTTCCGATTACAGAAGTTTTAGTTTTATTATGATCTAATAAAGAAGTGTAAGCATTACTTGCAACACCAAATCCTAAAACTAATGTATGAATTTTCATCTTAATTTAAAATATTTTTTCAAAAATAACTGTATCAAAAAACCTAGTAAGATTAAAAACAAAAACATTAAATTACCCATAACTTGAAATGGAGTTTTTTTGTTAAGGATTTTGTAAGTAGAGACAAAAGATGACTGTTTATAAGGCGAAGAAATATTTGATGAAACACCGTATGGATTTATGCTGGCTGACAATCCTTGATTAGTTGATCGAAAAATATGTTTTCCCTCTTCTATTGCTCTAAAAATAGAATGAGAGAAATGTTGATATGTACCAATTGATCGATTGAACCAAGCATCTTCTGATAAATTAAATATTACATCGTAATTATTTTTATTTATATTTAAATTACCGGTATCTATAACTTCGTAGCAAATAAGTGGTAATATCAAATTTCCATTTATATTAATTTGATTTCTATTTTTTCCTTTTGAAAACGATTGGTAACCAAAAGTAACTTTTTTTAAATTTAGTTTTGCAATTAAATTTTCAAAAGGAATAAACTCTCCAAAAGGAACAAGGTGAATTTTACGGTATTCATTAACCACTTCACCACTTGCGTTGAAAACTATGAAGGCATTGTAGATTTTGCCTTGCTCATCCTCAGTATTTCCTCCTAATATAATTTTTTGATTATCTTTAAATTTGTCTTTAATTATGTTTTTAAAATTATTTTTACTGACAAAAGAATACGAGCCCTCAGGCCATAAAAAAATTGAGTTATTTTTTTTTTCATTAGGTTTACTAATTTTGATTAAATTTTTTAAATAATCATCTGGATAAGATGATATTTCAATTAAACCCTCATTAGGTTGCACAACTACAACCTCTTGATCTTTAGTCTCTAATTTAATTTGAAGTCTTCCAGTACCATACATGTAATTAATACCAATTATTAAAATAAAAATTAACATTCTGTTCACTGACTTTCTTTTGTTCTCACAAAAAAATAAATATGGAAAACAGAAGAAAAAAATGGATATAAAATTTAAACCAAAGGTCCCAATAACATTTAAAATCTGAATACTTTGTATTTCATCACTTAAAGCGTAGACAAATAAATTCCATGAAAACCCTGTAACGTAAGATCTAATGTATTCTGTTAAAGCTAAAATGATTGCAAAATTTAATATAAAGAAAAAACCAAACTTAAAAAAACGTCTAAAAATATAAAAACCAAATCCATAAAACAATGACAAGACAAAAGGTAAACCAATAATTGCAAAAGGCTTTAAAACCAAAACTTCAGGGTCAAAATTTAAAGAGTAACTAATCCAATATAAAGAAAAAGAAAAATAACCAAAAGCAAAACTCAAACCATAAATAAAGAAAACTTTTGGGCGATTAAGCTCGTTTGTTTTTAATAGATATAAAAGTGCAGGAAAGATAATAAAACAAAAACTAATATTATTATAAGGTGGCAATGAAAAAGAAAGTAAAGCACCTAATAAGAAAAGTATTATAAAATTAAATTTACTTTTTATAAATTGTTCAAAATTCATTTTACTAATGAATATAATTATTTAATTGGTAATTTATCTGCCTTCCAAGAAGACTTATAAACTGTATCTGATCTTAAAAACCCATCTGAAACATTAAATGTTTTAAATCCTTTTTTTTCAAAAATTTCTGCTGCATTTTGTGAACGTGCTCCACTTCTGCATATAAAAAAAATGTTTTTATCCTTATCTAAATTTAAATTATCAATTTCTTGTTCAAAATTTGGATTGAGCTCTCTTTCTTCACCTTTTTGGAATTGATATGATACAAAATGAGTAACAAGTCCCAATGCTTCACCATCTGGCCTTCCAACGATATCCCATTCTTCCGGGGTTCTAACGTCAATTAAATAGTGACCTTCTTTACCTGCTAAATCTTTAAGTTCTAAAGCTGTAATTTGTTTGACCATAATTTTACTTTTATATTACTAATTAAAAATAAAAAAGTATTAAATAAAGCGGTTAATTTGGGTTCGTTTGTCCAACTTATAAAGTCATGTGGGAAAGTGAAGGATTTTATTAGATGGTGCCCAAAGAGAGAATCGAACTCCCGACCTACTGATTACAAATCAGTTGCTCTACCAATTGAGCTATTTGGGCACGTGGCGATTATTATAATTAAATTCTCAAAAATACAAATGAATTGTTGAGATAAATAAAGAAAAAAAATAAATAACTATCAATGATTAAGCAGTATTTTTGCAAGTGTTGTAACAAAAAACAAACTAGTTTTTTGACGCCTAAAATTCTAAGAAAATCAATCTACCAAGATCAATATGAAATAATCTTTAAAAAAATCTGCAATCACTGCTCTCAAAATAATATCTATCTTAAAAAAAAATCTTCAAAAACGTATGAATTAAGATGGAAGGAACTAAGTGACCTTGAAGAAAGAAATATTGATTTGGAAAATGAAATACATGGAATTGAAGAGAGGCTAAAATTTAGAAAGAAAAATCAAAAAATTACAAAAAAAGAGGAAGAATGGTTTATTAAAAAAATAAAACAGTTAAAAACAAGTAACCAAAAAGAACTAGATAAAGTAAAAAAAGACTATAGAGCTAAAATCGCAATTAAACTAAAATATAAGACAAAATGATCAAATCGATAAAATCAAACTTAAATCAATTTATAATAGGTAATGATGATAAAATAGAATTATCAATGGCAGCAATTATTGCTGGTGGAAGTATTTTGTTAGAGGACCAACCCGGAACTGGAAAAACAACTTTTGCAAAACTTATTGCAAACAGTTTAGGTTTAGATTTTAAAAGAATTCAGTTTACATCAGATATGTTACCATCTGATATTAATGGCTTTGTTAAATATATTAACAATGAACCAAATTTTCAAAAAGGTCCTATTTTTTCTAATATTATTCTTGCAGATGAATTAAACCGTGGAAATCCAAAATGCCAAAGTGCATTTATGGAAGCAATGGAAGAAAAATCTGTAACCATTGATGGATCAACGCACAATCTTCCACAACCATTCTTTGTTATAGCAACGCAAAACCCAACTGAGCAAGTTGGTACTTATCCATTACCCGAATCTCAGCTTGATCGTTTTATGATTTCATTTTCAATGAATAAGTTAAATCACGATCAAGAAAAACAAATTTTAAAACAAAAAAGTAATAACCAAAATATTAATTTATTAAATATTGATATTCAAAAAACAATGAATGAAGTTAACCAAATTGAATGCAATGATATTGTAATTAGCTATATTCAAAGTTTAACTGAACAAACTAAAAAAATTAAATTTGAAACAATTTTATCAACTAGAACTCTTCTTTATACTGTTCAAATCTCAAAAGCTTTGGCTTATTTAAATGAAAAAAAATATGTCACATTTGATGAGGTACAAAAAACATTTCCTTACATATTAAAACATAGAATTAAAAATGTTGATTTTGGAGTTGATATTTTGGGATATATTCAAAAAGAAATTATCGAAAAAGTACCTGTACCTCGTTAATGATTTCTAAAGCATTAAATCATTTTTATTTCAAAATCATTAGAAGAAAACTAAAGCAATATCCAGATCCAAGTATCAATAGAAAAAACATTTACATCTTTCCAACAAAAGATGGTTTTCAATTAGGATTATTTTTAATCACCGCTCTTATTGCATCAACAATTTATCAAATTAACCTTGGGTTAATTATCCTAGTTACACTTTCGGTTTTATTCTTTCTTTCAATTTTAATTACTTATGAAAACCTGAACCATATACAAATTAAAGACTATGAAAATATTATTGATAGCAATGGAAAAGAGCCTTTAAAATTAGTTATAAATAATAGTTCTAAACAAAAAAAAATTAACCTTAATATTATTGATAACAAAGATGTTTTAAAGTCTGAGACTTTTAATCTAAATACTGGCTCCAATGTCATAGCATTTAACAACCCTTTTCTAAAACGAGGTTGCTATGATTATCCTTTGCTTAAAATCCAAACCATTTTTCCATTTGGAATTACAAAAGCATGGAATTGGTTTCAGCTAAAAGAAAGGTTCTACGTCTACCCTTCACCTATAATGTATTTTAAAGATCTAAATCATTTTTTAGTTGAGACTTTAAAATATAAATCAGATTTTAGTGAAGATTTTGATGGTATAGATCAGTTCCAAGAAGGAATGAGTGAGAGTAAAATTGCATGGAAAATATCTAATAGCAAGGATCAACTTTATATTAAAAAATTTGAATCAAAGTCAGAGTCTAAGAAAATACTCATAGATTATAATCAAATCCCAATTCAAGATCATGAAAAAAAACTTGGTATTATGGTTTTTCTATTAAAAGAATGTCTTCAGCAAAATAAAATTTTTGCCATAAAAATAAAAGATCAATCCTCTGATTTTGGAGATAACAAAAAACACTTTGAGCACTGTTTAAAACTTATTGCGGAGACTGATTAATGAATATTTATTTCAAATTATCAGTATTTATTATTCTCTCTCAACTTGCCTTGATGTTTCAAAAGCTTGAATATGAAAACTTTTTATATGTTCTTGCAATTACAATCACAGTTTTATTTATTAAATACAAGAACATCATCATTCATGCCTTGGTCAGGCATCCATCTTTAATTATATTGATGGGAATTCAGTTTGTATTTGAAGATTATACGATCACTAAGGATTTTTTTATTAACTGTCTTTATATTCTTCTTTTATTTAAGTTCTTAGAAACAAAGAAAAAAGATTATTTTTTCTTTGTCGCGCTATCCATTTTTGTAACCATCTCAAATCTGATTAATAACCAAAATTTATTAAGCAGTATCATTAGCGGTTCATCTGCAATTACAGCTATTATTTTATTATATTTAATCAATCAAAAAGAGCTCATCACTCTAAACATACAAAACTTAAAACGAATTGTACTTATTAGTGTATTTACAGTTCCTATTATTATTCTTACCTATCTTTTCTTCCCAAGAGCAGAAGTAAAGGTTAGTTTATTTGCTAATAAATCAAATAACCTTGGAATTCCTGATAAAATTTCACTAGGCTCATTTCAACAAATCACGCTTGAGGATGAAGATATATTTAATGCAAAGTTTTTTGAAAGAGTTAATCAAAATCAGCTTTATTTTAGAGTTAAAACTTTTGAAGTTTTAGATCAATTAAAAAACTGGAGAAGCATTGATACAAAAGTTACCTTTAATAACAAAACTCCAATAATCAAACGTTCAAATAATCAATTAGAATATGATCTTATTTTATTTGATCACGGAAAAAAATGGATTCCAACCTTAGATTACACAGTCCCAAAAACTTACGACCCAAAATTTAATACCTATTCTTTAAATTACCGACTTGGGCAAATTATAAATAATAAAAAGAAATTTGCTTTTTCTGCGCAAAGTATTTCACCTAGAGTATCATTAACAACTGAAGAAAAAAGTTACTATAGACAAATACCTAGTACAGTGAATGAAAGATTAATTAACTGGGCAAAAGAAAATAGAAAAAATAAATCTAATATTCAGTTTGCCGAATTTGTAATTAATCATTTCAAAAACCAAGAATATTTTTACAATTTAAGGCCTGAACCTATTGGTAATAATTACTCTAAATTCTTCTTTGAAACAAAGGAGGGTTATTGTGAATATTATGCTGGTACGATGACCTTACTATTAAGAGCAGCTGATATTCCTTCAAGAATTGTCACAGGCTTTTATGGTGGTCGCTATAATACACTTGGAGACTTCTATACATTTTCTCAAGAAGACGCCCATTCTTGGGTTGAGGTGTGGATTGAAAATACTGGCTGGGTTCGATTTGACCCCACTCAAGTTATTCCACCGCAAAGAATTAAAAATACAATTAACAGTTTTGCAAGAGAAGAAAATAATCTTGAAACCAATGACAATCAATTTGTAAAGTTTTTCAATGAGCAAGGTGTTAACCTTTGGATTAGATATCTTGACTATCAATGGACAAATTACTTAATTCAATATGACTCTAATCAAAGAAAAGAACTCATCTCGAAAATTAAAGAATTAAATAAAGAGACTATATTAAGCCTTGCCAACTCTATCTTTTCTATCATCATTGCATCACTTATTATTTTTGTATTACTTATCATGTTTAAAAAAGACAATTATAGTGACATCCTTTTTTTTCTTATTTCAAGAAAATTAAATTTAAAAATAAACTTTCATCATACGCATCAATATCTGTTAAAAAATAAGGATTTAAATGACAAAATAAAAAAAATCATACTCATTTACGAAGAAAGCATTTTTTATAAAAAAAAATTAAATTTAATTAATTTTTTTAAAGCTTCATTTGATTTATTATGCATATCGAATAAAACGAGATAGTGAAATTAAACATTCTATGACAATGCTTTATAGACATAACTTTAAAATAATAAAAAATTGAACATAATATTTCAAAAATTTATAAAGGATCCGCTTAATATTGGTGCGATTACACCTTCATCTCGGCAGTCTGCCAAAAAAATTGCAGAAATTATTAATTCAACAAAAACTAAAAATGTTATTGAAATTGGTGGCGGTACTGGAGTCTTGTCTGAATATATTCAAAACAAGGATTTAACAATTGTTGAGCGTGATCAAGAATTGTGTGAAATTTTAAAGCAAAAATACAAAAAAAATCAAATTATCAAAAGTTGTGGAATTGAATATTTAAAAAGTATAAAAAATAATTACGGACTTTTGATATCGATACCACTCATGAAAACAAACATCAAATCAGAACTTACAAATATCATCAACCAACATATTGAAAAAAAACAAATCGATTGGTTTATTATATTAGGTTACCGATATTTGAATCAGTTTCAAAATATTCAATTTAAGAATAAAAAAAGACACATTATTTTCAATAATATACCACCAGCTTTTATATGGCAGTATTTTTAAAAAAATATTTCATCAATTTTCTATTTCTATTTTTAGCTTTTGCACTTTTCCAAAAAGTAATTTGGGTAAAAGATTTTTTTGGAGATCGAACAAATTATATCGAGATTTTGTATAATATCACAGTAAAGTATGATGGGGTTAAAAATGTTCCCTCTAGTTTTAAATATTTTTTCATAAAAGAAGTCATTATTTATCCATTCATCATGGCAATCACATGGTTATTTTTATTAGAGAAATCAAAATCAAACTCTATATTAAAAAACCTGCTACAAAATCATAGATTTAATTTATTAAAATTTATTTTATCAAAATTTTATAAATTTTTATTAAATTATAAATTTTATTTAATAATCGGTTTATGTTTTTACTTATATAAATTGGATTTTCTTGACTTTTTTATTGTTAACAAAAACTTAAAAGAACATAAAAAACTTTATCAAAATCCTCACAAAATTAAATTCATAGAACCAAAAAATAAAAAGAATTTAATCTTATTTTACACAGAATCTTTGGAATACCAGATTAGATCATTTGATATTCAAAACCCGATTCAAAAAATAGACGATATTAAAGGAAATTATATTGACGATTTCAAACACGCTCCTGCAACAGCATTTAGTATCGGTGGCGTAGTTTCTAGTCAATGTTCACTACCCTTTTACCCTGCATTATCTATGAATTTAACTTTGTTAAAACAAAATGAATTACTCTGCTTAAGTGATGTTTTGAATAAATATAACTATAAGCAAGTTTTTTACATTACAGTTCCAGGTGACTTTCATGGATTTAGCACATTTAAAAAAAAACATTTTTATGAAGTTTATGATCGTGACAAAATATTAGATGAAGGATTGCCTAAAGAAAGGTTGACTGGTTGGGCTGAGGGTGTCCAAGATGATGATCTTTTAAATCATGCATTACAAAAAATTAAAGAATTGCACAAAAGCAAAAAGCCTTTTAACGTTACAATTATTACTACTGATACCCATTTTCCTTATACAGTCTCGCCAAGATGCAATGATCGACTAAAAGAAAATTTAACTACTAATAAGTATTATGACGTTTCGCAAAGCGAGTATTACAAAAAACTTTTGGAAAAAGGATCTTATTTTAAAAAATTATTAAAAGCTTACAGATGTTCTAGTCAATTTATCTACGACTTTTTTAATGATTTAGAACAATCAGGTGTTTTAGAAGATACTACAGTAGTAATCATGGGTGATCATATCATGTCTGATCGTAATGATTTTACAGTTTCAAAACATTTAGATCGAAATGTTTATTTTAAAATGAATAATAAGAATAAATTTTATAGAAATAAAATAAATCATTTTGATGTAGCGCCAACCATTTTAGATGATATGGGTTTTTTACCTTCAAATACTTCTAACTTTGGATTTGGAGTTTCTGCATTGAGAGATTATCCCAATTATAATGAGCATTATACTAAAGTTATGAATAAAAGAATTGTCAGTGATTTTTTAATTCACAAATTGCTCAATACATCAAAAAAAGGTTATGAAAATTAAAAGATTTTATTTTTTTTCTATTACATAAACTGGAACATAATCATTAATAACTAACTTTTTCATACTTTTTTGCAAAAAGTAAGGGGGCGTGTCACCAATAGCTATTACAATTTCATTACGTTTAAGATTTTTTTTTATAAATGTATTTAAACTTTTGTTAAATTGTATTTGATTATTATAAACCTTACACATGAGATTGGAATTAAGAGCAGGATGACTACAATCTTCTTTTTCAGATTTGTTTTTTATAAAATAATCTTGCGGTATGACGTGACCATTTAAAGTTAAAAAATAGTATAAAGTTTGATTTTGATTAAGATCAAATAAATCGTCAAATCTTTCTAAAATTTCATAATCACATATTCCAGGCTCATACCAGTTACATTTAGGTTCAAATTTTTTATTCAATAAATCATTAAAAAAATAAGATTTATCAAAATAGGTTTTGTATTTTGTTCGATTGTTAAAATCAGATTTAAAAGAGTGAATAAAATTAATTTTAAACCCTTCTTTTTTTAATTGATGAATTAAGCAATCATTTTGATCAAAAATATCGTTAAGATTATCTTTTGCATCCAAAATAACAGATAGATTACCAGGCACTTTTCCGCAAAACATATAAAATTCTTGGCCCAAAGTAGAAAGATCTGGGTACCAATTTTTGTATTGTTTTTTAACCTTATATTTATCTAAATCGTTTAATAAAAAATTATTCAGTTTATTTCTAATATTACTATCAACAAATAAAGGATAAGATTCCATCACAACAATATAAATCTTATTAAATTTTTTTAATTGAACCGAATTAATATCAAATTTCTCATTTAAAAAATCAGAGCTAATTAAATCGTTCCTTATTGATGATTGATAGTTAACATTATGAATTAAATTAAGGGTAATGGATCCTATTTTTTTTATGTCACTAACGTCGTTAAAATACCATTTAATCATTGGGCGATTTAAAATTAATAGAGTAACTAAAATGATACAAAAAATTAAAAGAGCTTTAATGCACCTGGTTAATCGAACTGATAATTTTAACTTAGGATGATATCGGTAGAAGATACAGATTATAATTAGTAAAATAGCAAGTGTATAGCTTTCGGTAAATGTCGAGATGAAATCAAAATTTAAATTGTTTAACCAAAAAGAAAAAAAAATTAATTCTGGAGTGATTTGCAAACTTGAAAAAAAAACAACTATAGCCTCATAAACAAAACCAAAAATCAAAAGCTTGCCAGATAAAGCAAAAATAAAACTTTCTAAACTAATAAAGGGTCTTTCAAATTGATAAAATGCAATAGGAAAAAATAATAAATTTATTATTATGAAATTAATAAGATACTGTCTTAAATTAAATTTTTTTAACATATCGCTCATAAAAAAAGCCCCTCGTTAAAGGGGCTTTTTTATACTCAATTAATAAATTTATTAATCTAAGTTAATATATTTTGTAATATATCCATTTGCTGTAGTCTGAGCAGATAATGCTGGTGCAGCTGTCTCATTCTTACCTACATAAACAACCGCTAATCTACCTGCAGTCGCAGTATCAGCTGAAGGAGTGTAAGTTGATGCGTTACCGTTTTCACCTGCTTGTTGTTGTCTGATGATAATAGTACCTTTTTGGTATAAACCTACAGCACCATTACCAGTTCCAACTACTGCAACAACAGCATTTGTTTGGGATGACTTAAATGGATTTTTAAACTTTAAACCACCATCTTGAGTTCCAAAATGACAAGCAACCGCACCTTTTAATTTTAGTACAGTTCCATTAGTAGAGTTACCTCTAGTAAATGCAGTTGATCCACAGCTTGAATAAGTTGAACTTGTAACAGTTGCAACACCATCAATTGCGAATAAAGCACCAGAGGCATCTTGAACACCATTATTCAAAAGTGTCATTTCAGTTTCAAAAAATCTTACTACTGAGTTGAAGTTTGCCTCGGCAACTTTTTCTTTAGCTGACTCGGTATATGATTGATATCCAACAATACCTACACCTGCTAAAACACCGATAATTGCAACAACAACTAGAAGTTCAACTAGTGAGAAACCTTTTTCTAGTTTTTTGTTCATATATATATATTCTCCGTTTTTATTTAGTTAACTAAGGATTTTATTAAATAATGTCGTCATTTAATGCAACGAAATATTATTCAGTTTTATTAAAAAAAAGGTCAAAACACTATGTTTTTTATTAAAAAACTGTGGCAAGGTGACTATACTCTTGGTAAATCCTATTGGTTTTTTGGAAACATAGTACCTCTATTTTTCTTTATATTTTTGATTTCATTTTCTCTACTTTGTCAGGATAATGCATTAGATGCATTATTAAATTTAAAGTTTATACCCCCTTTGTTTTATCAAAAGATAATTATTATATTTGTTTGCATAATATTTTTAATTTATTCAGTCATATCAACAGTAGGTATTTGGCGTAGTGCTAATAAACATCAAGGTAAAAAATATTGGGCTATTTTGGCAAAGATTACTATTTTTATCGCCCTGTTCAGCTACATAAAAGATATTATAAAATTTTTCTTTTAAATTTATTTTAAAGTAAAATTTTTAGTATTAGTTTCGTCAATTACACCATCTGCTGAATAGTAAATTACCTGAAATTTTCTTTCGCCTTGAATTTTTGAACCATCGGTAGGAAAATCAGGGTGAACTCGAAATACAATATTTCCTTTTTGAGTAACGTTACTATCATTAGCATCATCTGGAAAACTTAATGAATATACCTGCTTAATGGTACGATTTTCAAATGGGTTTTTAAAATTAGCTAGGCCAAAACCAAGATCATGATATTTGGATGCACCATTCAAGAAAGAATCTAAGTTATGAGTTTCTTTAGTCCATTTTGCATTATTTACTTTTATTAATGCAGATTTATCTTGGATGTTATTATTTAGAATAATTAGTTCAGTTGAAAAAAAATCAATAACGGTATCAAAATTTTGTAGTGCAACTTTTTGTTTTGCGGATTCTACATATCGTTGAAATCCAACGATACCTATTCCGGCTAAAGTACCAATAATGGCAACAACAACAAGTAATTCAACAAGAGAAAAACCAGAATTTTTTTTCATGAAGATTATTTGTATATGATCTTTTTACAAATTTCTTCAATATTTTTCTGATTATTTTTAATCCAATTTTGGGTTTCTTTTATGATTAATGTTTCAAGAAATGATTTTGCTTGATCTAAATCATCAAACTGTTTTACCTGGGTAAGATCAAAGTTAAGTCCTTCTAAGTTCTTTAGTTCATATGATTTGAAATACTCAATAAGCTCCCTATTATTTTTATTCTCTGTAACTGCACTTTCCAGTTTTTGTTGCATCTTTTCAATTTTGGAATTTGTAAGATTGTACATCTCCTTAATTCCTTGATCATCAATTTTAACTTTGCTGGATAGTTGCTGACTTAAAAGTTCCAATTTATCTAAAATTTCATTACTTTTTTCAGTTTCCTTATTAATTTGAACTGGAGTTGTGTTTTGTGAAACTTGCGTTGGAAATTGCATTGCAGGTGAAGAATTTTGACCAGACATATTATTTACTAATGACTGGCTAATTTGCATTTCAATAATTTTATAAATGTTATTGAGTCTTAGATTTGATTGATATTCTGGATCGTTCTTTTTTTCTTCTTCTTTTCTAATTTTTTCCTCTTCTAAATACTTGTGCAGCTGGTCTATACTAGTTTTCATTTGACCTTCAATGACATCAAAGCGATTTTGGATATTTTGCTCGTACTCTTTAAGTTTAAAGTTAATCTTTTCATCTTGAGCAACTTTACTTTGTTCAAGTTGTGATATTTGCTCTTGAATATTGTTGTTTAAACTTTCATTTAAATTATTTGATAATTCTTCAATTTTAAAATCTAAGTTTTCAATACTATTTTTTAAATTTTCTGATGAGCTTTCTATTTGAGTTAATCTTTCCTCAAAAATACTATTTTGATCATTAATTTTAGATATCTTTTCATCAATCTCATTATTAATTTGATTATTAAAAATATCTAATTTTAGTGCAATTTCCTCCGAAGGGTCCTTAGACTGAATTTCATTTATTGCTTGATCAACTTTATTAAATAATGTGACCTGTTTTTCTTCAAGCTGCTCAATTCTTTCAATGAAAGGATCTTTTTCTTCTGATCTTTCTTTTAATTCATCTATTTCACGATGTATTTCTTTTAATTCATCTGAGTACGGTCCTTCATATTCATTATCTAATAATAATGTCCCCTCACCCGCTACCTCTTTATTTAAAATAAGTGCTTCATTCTCATGAACTTCATTACTTAATAATAGAGCAGACTCTGTTCCACTGGATACTTCTTGATTTAACAGTAAGGCACTTTGGTGCTCTACTATTTCAGTTATTTTTTTAGATCTTTGATCAATATTATCTTTCGAATCGCTCCCATAGATTTTGTTTAAAACCAGAACATTCCCATCTAAAGCTTTTGATATTTTTTGATTAAACTCTTCCTTCTCTGATGTTAAAGCGTTGTCTTTAGACAATTTTTCTTTTGCCTCTTTGAGTATTTCTTTAATAGAATTGTTCTTTTCAAACATATATATTACGAATCAATAGTTAAAATTTAACAAAAGCGTTACATTATGCAAAACAATAGCAAATTAGATGTTGAGGATTTAATCAAAGCTACGCAAAGAGTCTATGAATCTCGATACGAAAATCCTACTCTGCAAAAAGATCAAATCGATTATGTAGAAAAATTTGTCATAGAATCTTCAAATCAACTATGCGCTAAAATAATGAAAAAAGTTAATTTAGGATTGTTGTAATTTAAGTGTTTGGATCAAAAAAAAATAAAACTAATACAGTTCAAGATGAAACTTTAAAAGATCATTCAAAAAAAATTGTCATTGGCGTTTCTGTACTCATATTTTCAATCATTTTAATACTAATTTTAGAGATCTACACCATTAGCCTTAAAGGATCACAAGAACAAAAAATTAGAATTGGAAAAAGCGCAGAAAAAAAATCAAAAACAATCATTACTGAAATGGCAAAAATCGGAAAAGAAACTAAAGATTTGGAGTATCAATATATTAAATCTTTAGAGACGATCATGTCTCCTATGGAATTTCAGAGCTTTAAAAACTCTATTTCAGGATTAGCTGGCAAAAATAATGTGTTTATTACAACAATTAACGAAGGAGCTGTTACTAAGGTCAGGGACTACCAAATGTATAGTATTAATTTAGAAGTCTTATCTGGTTATACCAACTATGTTAATTTTAAGAAAGACATCGCCCAAACACCTTTTAGAATAAATTTTGATAAAGAGACCATTATTAGAGAAACGCCAACATCATCTAAGATAAAGGTTAATGCCGTTATCAATGTAATTGTATATGAAAAAAAAGAAAAGCTATTTAAAGATAAAAAAAGATTTATTGAACAAATGAAAAAAGCTGAAGAAAGAAAGCTTGCTCGTGAAAAAAGATTGAAAGAACTTAAAGAGCAAAAAAATAATTAATTATTTAAAAATTGCCTCATACAAAGGCGTTAGACCTTCAAATACAATCGATAATTCTGGGAATACAGCTAAGACACTATCTTTATAAGGAATGCTAACAGTGACTAGAGCTAATAATAAAAGAATTAACAAATAAACAAGCATCCTTGTTCTTGCGCCTTGAGATAGAGAGCTCTTTTTTTTCTTTTTTCTTTCTGCTTTAAATTTTTCTAAATTTTCATCCATCTCACTTTTGGATGGCATCGTGTTATCATCATCATCAAAAGAAAAATTCATTTTTTGATCTTGTTCTGCGGCAGAAATAGCCTCTTCTGTTGCCTGGGGAATGCTTATATCATTATTAATTTCTGTTGAGTTATCAATATTGGTTTGGTTCAGCTCAAGTGTAGAGTCATTTCCACTGGGTTTATAAAACCATTCTTTAGAACACACTCCGCATTTAACTTGGCGACCCTCGGTTGGTATTTGGTCAGCGTTAACTTCAAACTTTTTTAAACCACAGATACAATCAATAATCATAAGAAATCTTGTTTTTACAGTTTAATAGTATAAAGTTTATCACATGTCTATCGAACAAAAAATCAATGGGGATAATGGTATTTTAGAACTAGGTCAGGAGATTGATTTAGATCAATCACCAGTAGTTAGAGAGAATATCAAGGAATTATTTGAAAAATGTAAATCTGTATCCGTTGACCTTGAAAAGGTCAGTTACATTGACTCTTCTGGAATAGCTTCATTAGTTGAAGGGATGCAAACTGGAAAAAAAACAAATAAACCTTTTGCCCTAATTAATGTGAGTAATGAAGTCATGAAAGTTATCAAATTAGCTCATCTTGATAAAATTTTTAAAATTGAAAGCCAAAGTGGTAAAGATGCGGGATCAGCTCCAGCACCTGAACCTGAAGCGGCTCCTCAAGAAACAGCAAGTGATAATATCGATATGACAGGCAATGAACCAGCTGCAGCACCTGCTGAAGAAGCTCCAGCCGCAGTCACTGAAGAAACGCCCGCAGCAGATTCTACTAATGACAATATTTCTCCTCAAGTTAGTCGTGATGATGACGGGGATGACAAAATTAAATTCAAAAGATAGTTTTAAGTGGTAGTTGAAACCTACCTTTTTTTATTTGGCCTCATCGTTGGCAGTTTTTTTAATGTTTGTATTTTAAGATTACCAAAAGATCAGGATATATTTCTAAAGTCGTCAGCTTGTCCAAATTGTAATAACAAGCTTAAATGGTATCATAATATACCGCTCGTTAGTTTTATTTTCTTATTGGGTAAATGTCATTTTTGTAAAAAGATAATAAATTTTCAATATCCATTAGTAGAGATTATAACCGCTTTTATTTTTGTATTTAGTTATTCAAAATTTGACTTAACTTTAAATGCGTTATTTTTTTCAATCTTTTTATCTTCACTGGTCATCATATTTTTTACAGATTTAAATGAATATTTAATTCTAGATATTTTTACCCTGCCATTCAGTGTTATGGGTTTTGTTTTATCTGCACTAATACTCAATCCATTTAGTGTTGTGATTGCAGATTCATTTGCAGGTTTGATTATAGGTTTTAGTGTATTTTATTTGATCCGATGGTTTTTTTATAAATATAAAAAAATTGAAGGGATGGGTCTTGGAGATGCAAAATTAATGATGATGATTGGTGCTTGGCTTGGTTTAAAATCGATTTTATTTGTAATGTTTTTTTCATCAGTTACAGCCTTAATCGTGGCAATCCCACTTACGATAATCAAAAAAGACAAGCGTTATCCCATTCCTTATGGCTGTTTTATTACTTTGGCCGCTTTTTTATACATTTTGATTGGTGATACTTTCTACAAATTCCTATTATAATCATTTATGATCTTTTTAAGAGATTCGTAATAAGCATGGAATTAATTAACTCTGAAATCAAAGAAACCAAAAATTTAATTCAAAGTAAAAAATACACTTATGCAGAAAGTAGAGCTTCGGTTCTACTAAACAAACAACCTGGAAATCCAAAAATTTATGAACTTTTAGGTGATATTTATTTTAACCAAAACTTTTATAAAAAATCGATTTGGTACTATCTTGATGCTTCACAACGAGATCAAAATAACAAGGATATTTTATATAAACTCGGAGAGAACATTTATTATTTAAAATATTATGAACTTACAGAAGCATTAATGAAAAAAATCATAGAAAAAGATCCTTTGTATACTCAAGCGTACATTACTTTAGGCTTAGCTCAGCAAGAAATGGATAACACCGAGGAAGCAATTATGTGTTATGAAGATGCAATTAACATTAATCCTAAAGAAGTTTTTGCTTACCTTAATCTAGCCCTACTGCATAAAAAAAATAAGAATTTTGATGAAGCAATAAAAGTTTATCAAAATGCAATTACAAATAACCCTAATAATCACTTTATTTTAAGTAACCTTGGGAACTTATTTTATCTTCAGAAAAAATATGATGATGCCGTACTGTGTCATGAAAGAGCGGTAAAAATAAAGCCAGACTCATCAATTGCGCATTTTAATTTTGCAAATACCCTGTTTCATGCTGGAAATTTTGAAAGAGCAAAAGAAATTTACGAAACAACTTTAAGGCTGAGTCCAGAATTTACTCGTGCAAACTCAAATTTAGGTTCTTTGCATTTATTAAATCAAAATTTTAATGATGGATTTGATCGTTATCATTCACGAATATTTAGCGATCCATTGTTAAAAAATATTTTAAGTAAAAAGAAAACAATTTGGCGTGGAGAACCCTTGGCTGGTAAAAGAATACTGGTTTGCAGTGAAAGTGGTTATGGAAATATTATTCAATTTTCAAGATATATCCCGCTTTTAAAACAGCTCGATTGTGAGATAGTTTTTAGCTGTCCAATGGAAATGCAACACTTATTTGAAAATATAACTGAAATTGATGAGTTTGTATTACCTGATCAAAATTATGATAATTTTTTCTACTGGGTTCCATTATTGGATCTACCAAAAATCTTAGCGCCAAATATATTAGAGCAATGTCCTCAGCCAACAGATATTAAAGTTAATGATAGTAAACTTGAAGAATGGGAAATGTTGCTTGGGGTAGATCAAAAAATAAAAATTGGTCTTTGTTGGCAGGGAGATCCAACCAACTCAAGAGATCACCTCAACAGTGTAAACCTATCTATGTTTAAAGATATATTATCAATTCCAAATGCATCATTCATCTCATTACAAAAAGGATATGCAAGAAACCAGATACAAACAAATGAATTTGAAAAACAAATTATTGATTATGATCCTCTAATTGATCAAGGGTCAAATAAATTTTTAGATACAACTGCTATTTTAAAATATTTAGATTTAGTCATTACTACTGATACATCTATTGCGCATCTTGCGGGTTCTCTTGGAACGCAAACATGGGTATTATTGTCAAAAGTTCCTGACTGGAGATGGTTTTTAGACAAAGAAGATAGTGTTTGGTATGACAATATGAGATTATTTAGACAAACGGATCACCATTGGGAAAAAGTTTTTAAAAATTTAAAAAATGAGTGTGAAACTTTAGTTAATAATATCTTTGAGATTAGAAAAGAAACTGAAACTACTTCTGAAGCTTAGTCCAAAAACTTCCATTAATATCACTTGATAATGTCTTCATTCTTTGAATCATTAGTTTTGCTTTTCTAAAGATGATGACGTCTTTTGTCATAACATCTCGCATTTTTTTATTCTTAGTAATTAAATAAGCAAACACTTCAGCTTTATCTTCAAATTCATTGTTTTTTGCATAGTGACTTACAAACCCTCTTCCATCTGACAACACCTCATTCACATTGGCTTTTAAGTTTTCACTACTGTAAGGATTTTTATTTATCTTAACCCAATCATCATCAACTACAGCTTTGGTTAAGGTGCTATCAATAACATGGTAATACTCATGATGAAAAATATGTTTAATAATCTGAGGTTGACCAGCATCGATTTGTTTTTTTATTTTTTGAACTGACAGCATAAAAACACCTGGAGATTGATCATAGTGAGCAGGTGCCAATCCTTCTGGCGAACTTCCCAATGCTTTAATATCACCACATATCAAAACAAACTTTAATCCAGCTTTTCCTAAAAAGGAATTTGGATAAAGATCAATTTGCGATACAATCATATCAACAATAAAATCATTGTCTTTAGTGGTTTTTGCACAAGTAAAATCTTTACCTTGGTAATCAGATGTTGAAAAAACAAATGAAATTCCTTTATGAGATAACATAAAATTTGAAGGGATATCTTCCATGCCAACATTTAAATTTCCTTTGCTTTTATCAAAAACGGCAAATCGATTATATTCAGGGTTAGGTGCCAAACCTCTAAATCTAATTTTGCATCCTTTATTGTTATTTTTCTTACATGTGTTAATTGCTTGAACTTCAACTTCATCTTGAGATTTTTTATCTAATGCTTGAAAAAAAGAACCGGTAAGAGATTCCGCAATTGCTCCGTTATAATCGGGATCCTTTTTTCTTAACGCTTTAAGTTCTGTAATATATTCTTTTATAAACTTTGCTCTTCCTTCATAAAAAGCTTTATTGTTAGACAGAGATGGAAAGGAATAGATTATAAAAATTAGTATATAAAAACTAATTTTCATCAATAAATAATTTTAAGGAAAAATAACTTTTAATATCTCTATATGACTCTGGATAGCAACTCATATAAATTTCTGATGGTTTAATTGCGCTAGTAGTCAAAACAAGTTGATCCATGTTTTCTTCCTTGGTTTTTGTTTCAAATTCAAAATTATTAAAATATTCTCTCCACTCACCTATTAAAGATCTACAATGATCTACGTTTCCAATTCTATGATCCCTAAAAGCGATTACTCCATAAACGTGTTTGTTAGCATTTAAATAATAATGGTATTTATTAAAGTGAGTTGATTTTTTTTTAGGAACTACAATTTTACAATCATAATTTTTTTGAGCAGGTATGCAGTTTCCAGATAAATTTGCATATCTTGGATCTATGGGTTTGCCTAGCGGTTGAAGAAAAATGGTATCAATTGGATTTTTGGGTAATTGAATATCAGTATTAACTAACTTTTGCTTAATACTCTTTTTCTTTGCAACTGGTTTTTGATTTTCAAGATTTTTATCTTTTTCAATTTGCTGAGTTTGTTCTGTTCCAGGCTCACCGGCATTACCACTTAAAGATAATAATATAAGTGATAAGGATAATAAAATTACTTTTAAAAATACCATCAAATAATGTATATCAATATTTGATTTTTACTGAAATCATTCATGAACGAAGTTGTTGAACAAAATATAAAAGAAATTATGTCTTTACCTGGTCTAAAAAAGGTAAAAGATGAAGTTAAATCTTTGGTTGCTTATCTTGAAACAGCTGCTGAGAGAAAAAAATCTGGCCTGAGCGATTCTCCAGATATTTCAAATCATTTAATTTTTTCTGGAAATCCTGGAACAGGTAAAACGACAGTTGCTAGAATTTTAGCAAAAATATTTAGAGAGCTTGGATTAATCTCTGGTGGAAAATTAATTGAGATTACAAGAAGTGACTTGGTTGTAGCTCAAAAAGGTGAAACGGCTGTTAAAGCGGCAGACAAATTTAACAGTGCAATTGATAATGTTTTATTTATTGATGAAGCTTATACTTTGGTCAAACCAGATGATCCAAATGACTTTGGACAAGAAGCAATTGATGAACTGCTAAAATATATGGAGGATTACCGCGATAGATTAATTGTCATTGTTGCAGGTTATGAAAAAGAAATGCACCGCTTTATTGATGCAAACGCAGGTTTAGCCTCAAGATTTAAACGAACAATTTTATTTGAAGATTATAATGATTTAGATCTTTATCAAATTTTTTATAAATTTACGAAAGACAACCAATACTTAATTCAAAGTGATGCAAATAATTTATTAAAAGAATGCTGTAAAAAAGTCATCTCAATTACTGGTGAAAAATATTCAAACGGTAGGGATATCAGACGTTTTTTCGAAGCTACACTTCAACAACAAGCTGTCAGACTTGGTAAACAAGAAAACAAGACTAAAGTTGATTTAATGATGTTAAAAAAACAAGATCTTGAAACCGCTATTCAAAATTTCGGTTAAACATTTTTTTTCTATACAATTTTACAGCTAACATTCTAATTATCTCATAGATAAGAATAATAAACATGACAAAAGTAATTAAAGGTATGAACTTTGTGAACTCAACATAATACCTTAAAGCAATTAAACCAAGTGTTGGCTCAACTTTTTGAATTTGGTGCAATTTCGCTGCCACTAATTGTAGCGTTGCTTCATCTGCGGTACATCTGTCATTTTTATAAACCTGACCGGGTCGACATATTGGTTTTTTATAAACTAATGTCTTGGTTACCTTTTCAATAGTTTTTGCAACTACACCCTTATCCTCATCTTTATCCTTATTTGGTAACTGAACAATAACAGGTGGAATTTTACCTTTTCCAAAATTACCAAATAGTTTTCTATAAGTGACTGAAAAAACATTTGATTTTAAATCATTATCAGTGCTTTCGGTGTGAAAAATATTTGCGATAAGATTGCTGTCATTTTTTTTATCAATAAAATTATAACCTAAACCAACTGAGACGTATTCTTCATGATCTTTTGGAGCATTCATATTAAATGCTGTACTGTCAGAAGTGTATTTGGCAGATGAGGTTGTTCCATCAATATAATGATCTTGGCTTGCAAAAATAGAAAAATTAAATTGATCAACAACGTCTATATTATCCGAAAAATTTCTATCTAGTGAAAATCCAAGCTCGGGTTTTAATGTAATAAGATTTTCATTTTTAACATTTAACGCTAAATCACCACCTGACTAGTTAATATCATCTTTAAATTCATAAGAACCTTGTAAAGACATTGATGGAGATAGTTGCCATCCACCAAGTTTTATTTTTTTTGTATACTGAGCAGAAGCATTAACGCCAAAATCATTGGTGCTAGATTTGTATGTATCATTTACAATACCGCCACCAACGCTAACATTTCTTTTTGAAGATGTGTGAGACAGGTATCCACCTGCAATTAAATTCACAGCATGATCTTTTTCATCTATTTGTTTAAAAATACTTGAATGAGCTGAATATGTTCTGCTTTCACCATAACTATCATTATAATCTGTATCAGATCCAGATAATCCATACGAATAGCCATTAAAATTACCTTCCGACATTTTATATTGCTCTCCAAATAAAATACCGTACGTATCATTTTGATATCCGGTATAATCAGATCCAATATTATCTCTTTTTGTCTTAGCGCCATAAGTTCTAATAAATGCTGCGCTATCATTTGATGTAAAGGCACTTACTAATGTTTTGTTTTTATTATTCTTTAAAAAACCTAAAACAGATGTATCTGAATAATCATAATGCTCAGACCAGTTATTGCGATCACCGTATAGTCCAGATTCTTGAAGCTCAGCTAAGGATAAATTCGAGCTTCCTGACCTTGTAAAATTACCAACCGGTGATGAGGCTCCCATGCTCGTCACATTGCTCACTGCCTTTTGAAAAGCATTATGTGTTTTTTGAGCTTGTACTAGGCTTGTGGCAAGCACAGTTCCTTTTGCCTCTTTTAATTCGGAGTCGACAACACCAGAATTGGATACCCAGTAAGTTTTTAAAGAAGATAGTGTTGATGCTGTTGAGTTGTCAAAAATATCTGCCAATGTTTTTAAACTATTTGTTGATGTATTTGACCTTACACTTCCAGAACTTGAGCTTGCAGTTATTACTAATTTAACAAGGTTATTGTCATAATCATAACTTAGGCTAGCTGAACCTCCATTAAAATTAGAACTATCTCCTCCTACTAAGCTTGCAAACGTATCTCCATCTGAAAGTGTTCCGCCTTGAATAATTGTATATGTAGTGTCTGAATAGGTTGCGTTTGTTACAGTTAAAGATAACGCTCCATCTAAATCAATTGTGCCATTTACGATAATTTTATCTGCTGAACTTGCATCAAGTTCGATATTTGTAGTTGATGATGAATCTAGCGTTAAATCTCCATCAATAGTTAATGTTCCAATACTATTTCCTGGAGCTAATGAACCACCACTTGCGTTGACATTTCCACCAATTGTACCACCCCCTCCAAGAGTACCTCCGTTAACTCTTACATCACCTGCAACAATTGTTTTACCGTTATCAGCTGCTGTACCTGCATAAAGTAATCCACCAGAAACTGTAACT
Organism: Pelagibacteraceae bacterium; assembly: GCA_022763425.1. Taxonomy (GTDB): domain Bacteria; phylum Pseudomonadota; class Alphaproteobacteria; order Pelagibacterales; family Pelagibacteraceae; genus HIMB114. Next base: position 884,315 of record JALEGD010000001.1, read on the forward strand.
AATCCAGTTTGAGTATTAACACCTCTTAATGTTAAAGTTCCCGAACCATCTTTTTTCAAGGTACCTGTGCCCGAGATAACACCTGTCATAATTTGATCGTCTGATGAATTAATTTCAAATTCACCAGAGTTAGCAACAGTTCCGGTATAAGTACCTGATGAACCAATTCTGCCAGTAATTCGAAGCTTACCATTAGAAATTGTTGTGGCTCCTGTATAGGCGCTATCACCAGTTATAGTTAATGTGCCTGATCCTGATTTGGATAAATCTGATGAACCACTTAATGCAGCAATATTTACAGCACTATCATTTGTTAATGTTGTATTGCCAGTTAATCGATTGGTTCCACCTAAAGTTAAAGCGCCAGTGTTGGATGAGTCCCCTAGCTCAATTGTTCCTTGAATATCTACATCTTCATCAAGTGATCTTGCTGTCGTATTATTACTTGATAACTTTCCACCTGTTAAAGTAATTTTTCCACTTCCAACTGCCGTATCATCCTCTATCATAACAACACCGCCAGAAATATCTGTTCCGCCAGAATGAGAATTGGATGCCTTTAAAGTAGTAGTTCCACCACTAAAAGCTAATTTTCCTGAACCTGTAAACTCACCAGTAAAACCAGACGAGGAAGCAACAGTTAATGTCTTTCCTGAAGCAATGTCAGTAGAGCCTGCTCCATTTAATTTTAAGATAGTATTATTTTCATTAACATCAAATGTACCTGTTACAGTTATAGTCGCTCCAGAGGATAAACTGTCAGCAACATTAACTTGTAATATAGCGCCTGAATCAATTTCTATTGTGTTTGAATCAATAGATCCAGAACCGTTAATAACAAGTGTTCCTGCACTAATCGTAGTAGATCCCGAATAAGTGTTGGTGCCCGATAAAGTTAAAGTTCCAGTACCTGATTTAGTTAATGCTCCTGTGCCAGAAATAATACCTGAAACTTCAGTTGATGTATTATCCCCACCTGCGGTTAGTGTATTGGAGCCTAGAGAAATTGCTCCAGCACCAGCTAAAGATCCAACAGTATCACTTGATCCAAGTGTGTACGTTGCGCCACTTTCAACAGTAACTGCAGTTGAGTCATTTAAACTCCCTGAGACTTTCAAGGTACCGGCGCTTATTGTTGTGGTTCCAGAATAAGTATTTGTTGCCGATAAAGTTAAAGTCCCTGCACCATCTTTGGTTAAAGTTCCAGTACTGGTAGCAATTGGATCTGAAACTGTAATATTTCCTGATCCACCAAAAAATAAATTGTAAGTTCCTGTGACTGCGTTCCCGCTAGTAACATTTAAATTTAAAGTTCCAGAGTCTGAATTAATCCTAGAGTTTGCTCCTAGAGAGATTGCGCCTTCGAAAGTATTATTACCTGAAATATTTCTTAGGGCACCACCTGATTTATTTCCTGTTCCATTTAAAGTTAAAGGATCGCTTACTTTGATTGCTCCAGATAATTCTAAACTACCGCTATTTGACACCGTGGTTCCAACTGCAGTACTACCCAGTGCATCGTTGCTCGTAACTCTTAATGTTCCTTCAACTGTTATAAGTCCAGTAAGAGTATTGCTTCCACCCAAGGTCACAGTATCACTTTTTGAAATAAGCAAATTACCCTGTCCGCTAATCACATTACTATGTGTTGAGTCACCAGCAGTTGATAATGTAAAACCTTTATTGATTATATAAGAAAGATCTTTGTCTAATACTAAAGATGTATCTTTATCTATAGTCTGAGTGCTGTCATCTTTTGCAAATACCCAATTTGAAAAAGATAATATAAAAAAAATCAATAAAACATACGTTTTAAATAAAAAAGTTTTTTTTAAAAATATCACCTAATTTTAACTTTGAATTATTAATTTAATTTTATATAGATTATTTAATGTATAATCATCATATTTCAAAATTTATTATAAATTTAATCTTTGCTTATTTTTTTATTATTTTATTTCTAGGAATTACTTCAACAATATCATTTGCAAAAGAACCGCCAAAAATCAAAACCCAACAGTTTCAATCATGGACTGTTAGATGTGTAGAAGCTGAAAAGAAAGAACAATGTGAAATGCTGCAAACATTAAAAGTGAACCAGACTAATCTTCAATATACTCTTGCTTATAATGCTTTTAAAAACAAATCAGGTAAAATTAAAGAAAGCCTTTTAGTTGTAGTTCCGCTTGGTGTGAATTTGCAAAAAAGAATTGCACTTCGTTTTGATGGAAAAAATCAATTGAACATTCCATATTCAAAATGTGAAACTTTCGGATGTATTACAACATTAAATAATAATACAAAAGATAAAATAACGTTAGCTGTTTTTGATAAAATTAAAAAAGGATTTGAAGAATCAAGTTTTTTAGAAATAGCGGTACAGGGTTTTTCTGAAAAACCCGTTGTCATCAAAACTTCTGTTTTGGGATTTAAAAACGCTTACAATAATTTAAAAAGTAAAATTAATTAATAACTTGCATCAGTTGAGATGCTTATTGCGGGATTAGTCCATCCATCAGATCCACATAAAGCTTGTCCGGCTGCTACAGTCATAAATGGCATTGATGCATTAAAACGATCTGCGACAGGAACATTAACGTAACCTCTATTAAACCATTCTGAATGCATTACACCGGTTGCGTTTGAAACTGCATTTCCTCCAGTTAAAGCATTAGTATCAGTTCTATCAGATCCAGCCAAACCATCTTCATAATATGCAATTGAATGAAACATGGAGTCTTGTATTTTACAGTTCCATCCTAATTGAAATCCACCACCACGGTGACAAACAATTTGAAACATACCTTTTTTGTGTAAATTTTGAGCTTGAGTATCAATAGTAATCATTTTTTTTGATGGTATCCATGGATTCACCATATCCTTAAAATGTTCTTTAACTGAATAAACGAATTGACCACAGGTACTTTCGGATGAAATTTTATTTCCTGTAGCGGTTCCATCAGTATCAATTTCATTCATAGCTGATGATAATTCGTTTGCTACTACTGTGTATTCAAAGTCTATCGCTTTTAAAACTGTAAGCACATTCTGATCAAAAACTTTTCGCTTAGCATTTTCAACGTATCGATCGTAACCAACAATACCAACTCCAGCTAATACACCAATGATTGCTACAACAACAAGAAGTTCAACTAAAGAAAATCCTTTTTGAAATGATTTGTACATTCTTCCTAAACATCAAATATTTTTTTAAGAACAAGGTTGTCCGCTTGATCCGCCACAAGAACCTCCGGCGTCTGCTGCTATTGTATTATTCTGAATATACCACGGTGTGGGGTTTCCGCAGTCTGCTTGGGCCTCGGCTTGTGTTGCCCTTTTATTTCCACCAAAAAATTTTATCCAGACACAATCTGATTGTGTTTCAGTTAAATCAGTTGTTCCAGGCATCATTGTTCCCCCGCATAATCCATCTGTCGTATTCCACCTACCTCTATCTTTAAGATAATTTATAACTAAAACTCTACAAGCGTCCATACCGATTGGACAGCCTCCGCCATTACCAAAATTTCCAAACATTGAATAACAAACGAGTTGTATCTGTCCTTGGCGATGAGCTGATTGCCCTACTGTATCAACGGTTATAGCTTCTAAACTTGGATTCCAAGGATTTTTAAATTCTGCAAAATGTTCCTTAACACTAAATAAGAAGTCATTACAAGTTGTTGAAGAACTAATTTTATTTCCAGTTGCTGTACCACTTGAATTTACCTCATTCACTGCACTTGATAATTCGTTATTAGCGACAGTTAACTCGAAACCAACTGCTCTTGAGACTGTTTCATAGTTTTGTATTGCAACTTTAATTCTAGCATTATTAACGTATCGATCGTAACCAACAATTCCAACTCCAGCTAATACACCAATAATTGCTACAACAACTAATAATTCTACTAATGAAAAACCTTTTTGACTCATTTGTTTTAAATAATATAATTTTATAAAATTAACAATTAATAATCTGCTTCAGACAAAATAGCATTTGTAACTTTCCAAGCCCCATAAGTAGGATCGGTATTGGCTGAGGTATCAGCCCAACCACAGTCGGCTTTTTTCTGTGGCCAATTTGTAGAAAAATTTCCACCTCCTATGTACGCAACTATTTCTTTTGGATTTGGACCAGTTCCCTGTGAACCTCTGTCTGTAAAATAAGTATGAACTCGAGCAGCTGCAGCTCCTGAACTAATGGCGCAACCTGATCCTGAACCAAAACCACCGTTTGTTAGATAACAATACATCTGAATATGACCTTTTTTATGATTTGCTCTTCCCTCAGTATCAATGGTTATTGCTTTTTTTCCTTTGACCCATGGATTTTCAAAACCTTTTTCACTCGTCTCAAAATGTTTTTTTAATGACCAAACAAAATTGTAACAGGTTGTAAATTCTCCAACCTTTGAAGCTGTAGCTTCAGTAACACCAGAAGTCGTTGGTGTACCATCGGCATCTCTTTGGATCCAATTACCCATGTTATCTCTCTCTTTCATCGCAGATCCAAGTTGGTTTGATAATATTGTAAATTCAGTTTCAACTGCACGAACAATGTTATTATGCATTTGTTCTAAAACTTTTCGTTTGGTGTTTTCTACGTACCTGTCGTATCCAACAACACCAACACCAGCTAATACACCAATGATTGCAACAACAACTAATAATTCTACTAGTGAAAAACCTTTATTACCCATGCTTCAATTTTTATTAATTTTAGTTTTAGATTTCAATACCTAAAATAGTAATATCATCATGCAACTTTTGATTTTCAATAATTAATGACTGATTGATTGATTTGATGACAGACTTAATAGAGTCATGCTTTAAATGATTTATAGTATTTTTTACTCCATCTCTTCCAAACTCTTCTCCTGATAAAGTTTTTCCTTCTGTTACTCCATCTGTAAACGTTAAAAAAAGAGCATTTTCATTTTTTGGATGATAAGTTTGTAAAACAAAGTCATTAAGTTCAATTTCCATCATTCCCATTGGAGGAGATTTACTCTCGAGATCAACAAATGAACCGTTATCTTTTGCAATCATGACTGGCTCGTGTCCAGCATTTATAAATTCGATAGCTTTGATTTTTTTGTAATAAATTCCCATGACAAGGGTTACAAACATTCCTTGGGATGAGGTTTCGCATAATTCCTTGTTTACTCTCCATGCAATTTTTTGAATATTTTTTTCTATTTTAGTTAAACTTCTAAAAAGTGCAGAAGTTTTTGCCATTAAAATTCCAGCATGCATTCCTTTGCCTGATACATCAGCTAAAATAAATGCATATCGATCGCTATCAATATCAATGCAATCATAAAAATCTCCGGAAACACCTTTTGCAGCAATATTACTTGCATAAAAATTATCTGGAAAATAAGCTTCAGATGGAATTAAACTTTTTTGAACATCTGCAGCAACTTGTAAATCATGTTTTTCACGGTCTCTAAATTTTTTTCTCTCTAAAGAAGAATAAATTTTTGCTTTTAACAATGTACTATTAATTGGTTTAGTTAAATATTCATCAACGCCAGCTTCTATACATCTTACAATTGTATCTTCTTCTTTAAAACCACTGATCATTATGACAGGAATATCTTTAAGTTTAAAACTTTGTTTCATTTCCATTAAAACTTCATAACCATTTTTTCTAGGCATCAATACATCAAGCAAAACAGTATCGTAATCAGATTTATTAAGTTCATTCATTGCCTCTACCCCATCAAAGCAAGTCATTGTTTTGTGTCCTTCTCTTTTCAATTGTCTCTCGATCATTTCGCAATTACTTTTATTATCATCAACAATTAAAATTTTACCTGTAATCAAATTATTTTTATCTTGCTTAGCCAAAGGCTTAATCATCGATGCAAGTTTGTTTAAAATTTCACTTTCTTCAGAATTTGTTTTTTGTTCTTGCGTTGATAGGTTTAATTGAACAAGTTGCTCTAAATTCGAATTAAATTTTTTTGTCTCTTCTAATAAATTTTTTATATCAGGATAGTTTTGATGTGATGGATCAAGATCCTCTAAAATCATTTCACTGTAACCAAGTATAATATTAATAACATTCCTTAAATCATGCCTCGTTTTTTTTTGGTATTCTAAAACTTCATTAGACTCTAAATTTAAAACATCATCTGAAACTGCATGATTAATTTCATCGATCAGTTTTTTAGATGCATCAATAATTTTATTTAACTCATCATCAAACTCTTCAAGTGATTGGGAGACGCTTTTTTCATTTAAAATATTAGCATATGATAAAATAATATTTGATGGCTCTAATAAACGCTGTTTAAGCGCTTCTATATTATTTCTATCAATTGAAGACATATGCAATGATACTTAACATAATTGATTAATAATCTAAAAAAAATTTAGATTATAATGTTAAAAAAATAGGTAAATTAATATAAAGAATAACAATGTTAAGAGCGCTTAAAGTACTCACTATTTCTATCTTTTTTTTATCTAGTACCATTGCTTTTGCATCAAACCTCATCTTGTTTGATAAACCCATCAAGGAATACAGAATAAAAAACTATGACGGTGAAAATAAAATTAGCAGAATTAAAAGCTTAGATGATGAGGTTATCATTACCCATAAATCTAGTAGTTCGGCATCTGGGTTATTTTACGATATTAATATTAATTTACGAAAACAAGGTTATCGTTATTTAAATTTTGAATGGAAAGTTGAAAAATTCAAAAATACAGATGAGACAAAGAAAAAATTTCATGATTTTCCAGCTCGAGTTTATCTCACTTATAAAGATGGGGTGATGCCATGGAACAAGTATTTTATAAACTACGTGTTTTCTAATACCAATTTAAAAAATACTCATTGGAAAAGTCCATATAACAACCTGTTTACCAAATCATATGATGTTGCCTTAAACGGTTACCATGATCCAGGTTTTTATTGGATAAAACACAAAATAGATTTAAGAAATGATATTCAAAAATTTTGGAACATCGATATTGATTACTTAGAATCAATTGCCTTAATGGTTGATACCGATAATACAAAAACAAAAACTGAAACTTCTTTTAAAAATATTTATTTAAGTAAAAACTGATGCAATTTTTAAATAAAATAAAAATCAACTTATATCAAAAGCTATCCATATTGGTGTTTTTGATATCAATGATGGCGATACTTGTTTTTGGAACTTTTACTTTCGTACAATATTCTAATGATGTCAAAAATGAAAAATCTTCTTTACTAAATAACCTAAGAGATAGACAGCTAGAAACGCTTAATGAATACTATAAAAGTTTAGAAAATTTAATTTTATCAAAAAGCCAATCGCTTGATACAAAAATGGCTTTGAGTGATTTTGAAAAATCTTACAAAGAAATTAAAATTACAGAATTTCAAAAAGAAGATTTAAAAAAAAATGTAAGAATTTTTTACGAAGATCAGTACAAATTTAGAATCCAAAATGAATTTAAAGATGTAGATCAAACCCAGTTAGATCTTTTCTTAAAAGTAGCTTACGCATTTGGAGAACAGCAAGATCAAACACTTTATTTACAAAACGCCTATCTAAATAACCCTGATCACCCGATGGGTTTTAAAGATAAAATTTATTATTTAAACGATGGTACAAAGTATAACTTGGTAACTCATCCAAAATATCATGATAGATTTAAAAAATTTAAAGATTCAAATAATTTTTATGATGTTTTTTTAATCTCTAAAGAAAATTTACAAATTGTGTATTCGGTATTTAAAGAAACTGACTATGCTACAAGTTTAAAAGACGGCCCTCATAAAGATACAAATTTTGCTAAAATGGCAAAAAAAATTGTAAATGAATACGAAAGCAACGCGTTTAAAGAGCCTGAAGTTTATTTTACAGATTTTGAAAGATACGGCCCCTCATACTTTGCGCCTGCTGCATTTGTAATGGCGCCCATTTTTACTGCAGATGGTGATTTTAGTGGAGTATTTGCTGCACAAATTAAAGCTGACAATTTAAATCGAGTGATGGCTAACAATTATCAATGGAAAAAGATTGGCCTAGGTCTTACTGGAAATTCTTATCTTGTTGGTGAAGATTTGTTACTAAGATCAGACCTAAGATTATACATCCAAGATAAAGAAACATTTTTTAAATCTATTACCGATCAAGATAATAAAAAAAATATAAATAGAATTAGAAATTTAACCACCTCAAACCTTCTTTTAAAAGTTGAAAACGAGTCTGTTGATATGGCTTTTGATCGTGAAACTGGAATAAGAGTTTCATCTAACATTCAAAATAAAGAAGTCTTGTCATCTTATACTTTATTTGAATTTAAAAATATTAAGTATGCTCTTGTTACTGAAATGCAGACCAGTGAACTATTTGGTCCAATTCGAAGCTTATTCATTAATATGTCATCTGCAGTTTTGGTCGCGCTGTTACTAGCTTTTGCTTTAACAACCTATTTGATTTTAGGCCTATTAAAACCATTAAGAAAACTCATTGAAGTCTCAGAGAGAATTAAGCTTGGATATTATAGTGAAAGAGCTCGAGTTCAGACAAGAGATGAAATAGGTGAATTATCTAAATCATTTAATGAAATGGTAAACGCCGTTGAGTCAGATGTCATTCGAAGAGAAAAAGATAAACAAATTGTAAGTGGATTAAAAGAAGAGGCTGAACAAGCAAACAAGGCAAAGAGTGCTTTTTTGGCTAATATGAGTCATGAGCTTAGAACTCCGATGAATGCGATTATTGGTTACAGTGAAATTTTAACTGAAGATGCAACAGATAATCAACACCAAGAATATATTCCTGATCTTAAAAAAATTAATTCTGCTGGAAAACATTTGCTTCAATTAATTAATGATATTTTAGATATTTCTAAAATTGAAGCTGGAAAAATGGAGCTTGATATTCATGAAATTAATTTTGCTTCATTGGCTCAAGAAGTAGCAGATACAAGTGAAGCACTTGTAACTAAAAATGGAAACACTTTAAAAATTATAAAAGATGAAAGCATTCAAGGTATAACGGGTGATAGTGTTAAGATTAAACAAATTCTATTTAACTTAATTTCTAATGCTGCAAAATTTACAGAAAATGGAACAATTACACTGGGCTACAAAACTCATAAAGACGACAACAATTATTTAAGTATTTATGTTCAAGATACTGGAATTGGAATTGAAAAAGATAAAGCTGCAAAAGTATTTGAAGAATTTGGACAAGCGGATAGCTCTACAACAAGAAAATATGGTGGAACGGGATTAGGATTATCTCTTGTTAAAAAATTTAGTGAGTTGATGGGTGGATCTATTAAGCTTGAAAGTGAAATTGGAAAAGGATCAACGTTTACTGTCACTATTCCAAAAAATATATCAACATCTGAGAGTGTTGCAGAGGATGTAAAAAATAATGAAGAAATTGAAACTGGAAAAAAAGTAATTCTAGTTGTTGATGATGATAAATCAGCAAGAGATTTAATTAAAAGAAACTTAGAAAAAGAAGGGTATATTGTCTTAACAGCTTCAAATGGAGATGAAGCAATAGAAATTGCAAATCAAAAAAATCCTCATTTAATTACTCTTGATATTATGATGCCTAAAAAAAGCGGTTGGGAAACACTTAAATCACTAAGAGAATATATAAAATTTAAAGATACCCCTGTGATTATGATCTCTATGTTAGATGATGATAATACTGCAAAAGGATTAGGCGCAGATGATTATTTAAAAAAACCGGTCGACCGAAATAAATTAATTGATGCAATTACAAAGCAAAAAGAAAAAATGAAAAATAACAACATTATGATTATTGATGATCTAAAAGATAACCGAGATATCGTAAAAAGACATTTAAAAGATTATAACTTTAATTTTTCAGAAGCAGATAATGGTAAAGATGCGATTGAAAAGCTTCACGCTAAACCGGTTGATGGAATTATCTTAGATCTGATGATGCCAGTAATGGATGGATTTGAATTTTTAACAAGGATTAAAGAGTATAATCAATTAAAAGATATTCCAATTATTGTGCTTACTGCGAAAGATTTAAATTCTGATGAAGTAATAAATATCGAAAAAGATGTATCTTTAATTATTCAAAAAACTGATCTTGGAGAAAAAGCAATTAAAGAACTGGTAAATAATTTAGTTATCGAAAAAAATTAAATATCAGAATCTATATCTGTTCCAATATTACCTTCTTTGCGCTGTTGTTTTTTTAAAATGTCTTGAATATTTCTTCCATTTCTTTCAACAACATAAAGAATTTTTCTAAGACCAATTTCAATTCTATAAACTAAAAAAATTAGAATAATAACAATTAAAGATATGAAAATTAGCTCTGCCATTAAGATATAAATTTATTAATTTTTTCTAATAATCTTGGAAGTTCAACTGGCTTAGTATCAAACTCATCACAACCAGCGTCTAAACATTTTTTCTTATCAGATTCTAATGCATGAGCAGTTAAAGCTATAATTGGTGTTTTTATTCCTTCTGCTCTCAATTTTTGCGTAATCTCCCATCCATCCATTTTTGGTAAACTCATATCCATTAAAATCACATTATAATCTGGAGACTTTCCTTTGTTATAACCTTCTTCACCATCTACCGCCATATCAACTTCAAAACCTTTTTTAATAAGTCTTCTAGATAACATGTCTCGGTTCATTTCATTATCTTCAACTAAAAGAATTTTTGTCATACTTTTTTATACAGGAATTTGTAAAAATCTAAAAGATAAGATTAAATTTTAAATAGCTCGATTTTAAATACGCCCTCTTTAATCATGTTTACAAAACCTCCTTCAATAACTGAAATGTTATCTATTCCCATTTCATCTTGGAGATATTTAACAGCAATTACACTTCGCCAATTTGATTTACAGAAAAATATTTTTGGTGTCTCTAATGGATAGCCTTTATAATAAGGACTTTCAGGATCTAACCAAAACTCAATAACTCCTCTTGGCATATTAATTGCGTCTTTTACTGTACCAGTCTTCTCTAGCTCTCTTGGATCTCTAATATCAAAAAGTAGAGGTTTGGGATTATTTTTTTCTAATAGGTCTTTAGCTTCTTGAGGAGTTAAAATTTTTACTTCTTTTTGTGCTTCTTCAACTAACTGCGTTGATGTTTTTTTTAATTTCACAAAATTAATTAATAATCAGCATCTGTGGAGATCATATAATTTGTACCTATCTCCCAAGCAATTCCACCATTTGTTGTTCCGCATAGTGTCTGTCCTGCTGCTGGTTGCATGAATGGGCCGTTAGCAAAACCTGTGGCTCCATTGTTATCCCAAATTTGTGATGAGGTGTAACCTGCTCTAGTCAAATTTGTCAAACCTCTGTTATATGAAATTCCAATAATCGATTGGTCCGCATTTGACCTTGCTATAAATTCTGATGCATCCCCACTTTCAGTATATCCTTCTGATGCATAAGTTGTTCCATCTCTATAATGTGCATAAACTTGAAAATTAGAACTTTCAACTGGACAGTTCCACCCTTTTCTAAAACCATTTCCACTTGGTGTTGAACGATTACACATAATTTGAACCATACCTTTTTTGTGCTGGCCACGGTACTCTGAATCGACAGTAATCATTTTTTTATTTGGAAACCATGGATTCACCATATCTTTAAAATGTTCTTTCACTGAAAAAACAAAATGTGCACAAGTTGAGTTGGATGAAATTTTATTACCCGTCGCTGTGCCATCAGGTGCAATTTCATTCATAGCAGAGGATAATTCGTTTGAAACAACTGTATATTCAAAATCAACTGCTTTTAAAATAGTTTGTATATTCTGCTCAAAAACTTTTAGTTTAGCATTTTCAACGTAACGATCATAACCAACAATTCCAACTCCAGCTAAGACACCTATAATTGCAACAACAACTAAAAGTTCAACTAAAGAGAAACCTTTTTGCATATCTTGTAAATATAGTATTTTTTTTTTTTGTAAATTTATTTTAACTTCCTGGAGTATACGCCGCATCAGTATCAATCGCATCAGCTCCAGTGTGCCAATTACCATGATCAGTTTGGTTCCAGCCGCAATCTGCTTGGGCAGATGCAACGTTATTTATAAACCTGCCAATTGATTTATGTGAATACTTAGGGTTTACATTATCGTTTTTACTTTTTGGGTCGTAATAAACAATCACTCTAAATCTTGCTTGTATCATTGGACACCCTCCACCAGCACCATATCCTCCACTCGACTTATAACAAAAAAAAGAAATCATTCCTGGTTGATGAGTTGTCCATCCACCATTATCAACTGTTATACTTGTTTTATCTGGTCTATATGGATTTTTAAATGCTTCATTATCTTTGTTTAAAAACTTTTTCATCGAAACTAAAAATTGATGACAAGTTGTATCACCTGTAATTTTATTCCCAGTTGCAGTACCGTCAACATTATATTCATCTACAGCGCTACCTAATTCATTTCTTACAATAGTAGCTTCCGTTTCCATCATTCTCAAAATCTTTTCATAGTTTTGATCTAAAACTTTGCGTTTTGTACTTTCTACATATCGGTCATAACCCACAGTTCCAACCCCAGCTAAAACACCGATTATTGCAACAACAACGAGAAGTTCGACAAGTGAAAAACCTTTTTGATTCATTGTTATTAGTTTAACAAAATTTATCTAATTCTCCAAGATACCGGGGTTAAAATTACCTTTTCTCTAGCAGAAAGATTTTTTGTAAATCCGTGAGTTTCATTTAAAGCTGGATTTGTATAATTAAGCTGAACTCTAACTCTTCTTACTCCTGGAGTATAAGTTTCTGGATTGTTACTACAGTCATGCTCTTTACCGCAACTGTCATAAAAAACATTAGTCAAACCCTGTTTAAATTGATCCATAGTAATTCCAGCTTGTGGCGTAATTCGAAGCGGTGTCGCATTACCATCAAAAGCTTGATTTACCGTCCATCCAGTTGGAACATTAGTTATATGAATACGATCCTCATTATTCATATAAATTGAATTTGAAGAACCATCAGTGAAAAAATTAAATTCTACAGTATTGGGAACTTGAGTTTGTGTAAAACCATAATCTGCAAGTGTAGTTCCAACCTCTCCTTCGGTTCCAATATCCCCTTTGACTACAGGGGCTGAAACAATAGATTCTAATGGTATGAGTTGTCCTTCTGGTCCTCGACCACACGATAATATTCTATAATATGCAACATCCTCACCTGGCGGAACGTTAATGGATGGGGCAACATCATGATCAGTTACCAAAGGGTATTTTGCAAATGTTGATTGCCATTTAGTTTGATTATCACCTGTTAAACTTAAACCCATGACAGTTAAATGATTTTTATCAGCATCGGCTTTTGTTGCGTTGTCATTCACAGTGCTTCCGCTGCCTTCGTTAAATTTATAATAACTCACTAAATTAGGTTCTGATCCTGTTAACCTTGTTCTATAATTATCAGCTATGTTTGATTGTGTTCTTGAATTGCTCCAAATTCTAACTTCTGTAATATTACCTAGCCAAGGCACACCTTGAAACTCTACACCATTGTTTTTTGCTGTAGTAACCGTATCTCCTGTCGTCCCTTCATCAAAACCATTAAGCCCATTACCAATAACTAATGGTAAATAATCTACACTCGTATCACCATCATCATTTTGATTTGGCAACAAATTGGATCCACTTGCGTCTGTTCCATAACTTGTGTCATTATTTGTAAAACTTGCGTTCCAAGTACCAGTTAATGATCCGTTTTGATATATTCTAGTATTACCTGTTCCAGATCCTCCGTCCCAAACCCAGGCAAGATGTGTCCATTGTTTTCTCACTACATTTAAATTATTTGCTGGATCCGTTGACGATAATTCATATGCTCCAATTCTTGGAGAATATTTATGATCGTAAGAACTATTATTAATCACTTTTAAAACAACATCCCAGTATCTTCCATACTCCCAAGCATGCATGTTATAATTCACATCATCCTTGTCGTTATAAACCCACATTTCAACTGTAAACTGATCATCAGGAAAACCTTTAAACTTTCTTACATAAGCACCTGATCGTGACTCTCCAAGTCCATTAGTTGCGCCTCCTGGACCAAATCCTCCAAAATACAATGATCTAATGTTATCGGCATACCTTTGAACAAAAACCTCATACTGAATGCCTGCAAACTTTGAATCGGTTCCTAAATTTCCTTTTATCCATTTTGTAAAATGAACATCTTTTGTACTATCTGTATAGCCATGTCGGTTTAGGCATTGGTTATTAGAGTTATCAATGTGTGAAGTATTTTGAATATCAAGTAAAGAAAACTGATCTTTATTCATTTCAGTGAGCAACCAGTTCTTAGCAGCTTGTACTCCTGACTCTGAGGCTAATTTAATTTGCTGGTAAACACTGTTACGTGTTGTCGATTTTAATGCATTATCATAATAAAAATTCATCGATGCTGTCATTAAAGAAAGTGCAGCAACGACAGCTATAACAAAAACAAGAACAAATCCTTTTTCATTTTTTTTCATTAATAACTCACGTTCCTCATAAATGCAGCAGCACTGTATTTTTCAATAATTTTTTCACCTGGATCTTCGAGCTCAATATCAAAATTTAAAATATTATTTTTCTTTTGAATTTTGAATTTCTTGAAATGTTTTGCAACAGGCTCCCAACTAATTGGCATTGTATCATCATTGTTTAAAGTGCAATTATCTGAGTCATAGATCCTTTTTTTTAGTATTGTTTTGTCCGTATCTCCAGTTTGTTCTATTCCAATTTCATATTCAACAATTTTTCTTTGAACCGTCCCATCATTATTTTCATGATCAAAACAAGCTGAAACACGATCTGCATCATTTCCATCTGTAACTGCATTGTTTGAGGCATCAAATAAACGAATTGCATTTGCATCTGAGATATTATCACTTGAATCAATATGTTTATAACCTGCCATTCTTAAATCTAATTGCAGTGAATGAACCGCAAATCTAACTTCTTGTTTAATAACGCTATGATTGAGTTGTCTGACAAATGTTTGTTGGAAATTATTGTAAATGAAATAAGCGGTTCCCATGACGATCGTTGAAATGACCACTGCCATTAATGCTTCAGCTAGTGACATACCACTTTGATTTTTAAAATTTTGATTAAGAACCATTGGTATAATGCCTCCTAAACACTTCTGTAATATTATCTTGTTTAATAGTTATGGTAACTTGTGTTTTGGTAACTGATGTAAATTGATCTACTCCGCTTACTTGATCAGTTACTCCATCGTTATTATCATCAACTGGAACATTGACTGTAACCTCGCCAACCTCAATTAATCTTTTATCATTTGTTAATGCACGGCCTAAATGCGTATTTAACAATGCGCCCCATTTTTCTAAACTGGTTACTACATTAGAGGATAAAGAAGATTTGTAAGTTCCATCTTGGTATTTTAATAAATCTAAATCATCATATGGATCTAACGATCCATTTGCGTTTAAAGTAAAAGTTAATTTTGCATTAGCCACTGCATTTGTAGCTAGACTTAAATTTGGTGATGTATCTGGAATATCTGATCGTTTTACAGTTAAAGTTGATCTTGTATTTGTTAAACTTGTAGCAGCTGTAATTTCATAAGTACCAGGTACTCCAGCTATCACAAAACGGTCTCCTATATCTGGAAGTGATGTTAAAGCACTAATCACAATTGATTGTGTGGCTCCTCCAGAAGGATTGGTATTTTGAAAAACAACCGGATCACCATATTGATTTGGTTTTGGAGCATAAACAGCATTTAATTCTTCGAAAACTAAATCAACCGCATAAGCTGCTTTGTCAAATTTTCTGAGAAGAGTAAAACGCTTTTCTTGTTCAGACTGCAATGTCATGAAAACAACAACCGAAATTGCAAGAATTGTCGAAGCGGTAATGGCTTCAACAATGGATAAACCTTTTTGTTTTTTAAATTTATTTTTAATCAATTCTACTCCCAATATTAAAAAAACCAGATGAATAAACGTTTAAAAAATCTGATTTGCCCCCTGCTCGGTTAGATGCTGTTATTGATCCTCTTGCATTTTCTGGCATTGTTGCATTAGGCAATATACAAAAATAATTATTTGCATCAGATACAGCGGTACAGTTACCTGTAAGTGAAGTACATTTTTTTATCGTAAAATGTTCGAGTTCTTTCGTAAGATCATCAACTTTGGCTCCGTTGCTTCCTACACCAGAAAAACTTGAACAAGGTGGAGACGAATCTTTATGAAATTCTGAATTAAAACGATTTAAGCTTTCATCTTTATATACTTCTAACTCAGATGTATTGTCTGTATCATTGTTCACAATCTTAATACGGTAAGCATTGCCATCCTCCATTGCCATTTGACGAACTAGATTAAATTGTGATCTGACAACCGCAATATCGCCTTGATAGTTTTCACTTACACCAAAATTATTAATTGCTGGAAGACCTATTCCAACCACAATGGATGCCACTGCAATAACAACTAAAAGTTCAAGAATACTAAAACCATTGCGATTCATATTTAATATAGTATGGTTTTTATAATGAATTGGTCAATTTTAAAAACTAAGTTTTTTTTACGTGTTTACCTCATGGTAACTTTTTCTTGTATGGTCAATATGGTTTCAGGCAAAATTTTATTAATCTCAATGAAACATTTCATAATCGCTTCAAAGGTAGGTTTAGTTTGCGCAGGAGGCTTTGCATTAGTTACATTACTGACCTCTAAACTTATGCAGAATAAATATTTTTTAGCTGGCTATGTATTTATTGCTACAGGTATAATTGATTATTTCACTCATCCAACGCACTTTGGAAATCACTATACAGAAGCCGTTACAACTGGACTTGGAGCTGCTTTAATTTCAATCATTGTATCTTTTATTTTGGATAAAAAAAATCAACCAACTGCTTGACCAACACTGAATATCGGAAGGTATAAAGCGACCATTAACAAACCAATAATAGCACCAATCACAACAATCATTAAAGGCTCAATAATTGATGATAAAGCGGCAACAACACCATCAAATTCTTCTTCATAATATACAGCAATAGATTTAAACATCTCTTCCATATTTCCTGTTTTTTCACCAACCGCAGTAAGTTGAGACAAAGCTAATGGAAATACATGTGTTTCATTTTTTAAAAGTTCAGACAACGTTTGACCAGTAACAATTTTTTTTGAAATTCTCTCAATAGCATAAGCAAAAACTAAATTAGTTGTCACCGTTTGGGCAATTCTTAGAGTTTCAATAATACTTACCCCAGCTCGTGTTAGATTTTCCATAATCATACACATTCTGGAAACTGTAGATTTGATAATTAAATCTCCAAATAAAGGAAATTTCAAAAACCTTTTGTGCATCATGTGCCGAAAGCCTTCAATATTATTGTATAAAAATTTATAAATAAATCTGACAACAAATATTGTAATTGCAATTCTCATAATGTTTCCACCATCTGCAATAAATCTGCTGGCATCGACGATAATTAGAGTTGGGCCAGGTAATTTAACACCCATATTCGCATACATTTTTTCAAAGACGGGAACAACTTTCCATAACATGAATATGGTAATTGTAGTTGCAACGGTAAGAAGCATGATTGGATAAAAAAGTGCACTTTTAATCCCTGCTTTAATTTTCTGGTTCTTCTCTAAAAGCTCAACTAACTTAATTAAAAACTCATCTAGCTTACCACTGGCTTCACCCGCTGAGATCATATTAATATAAATGTTATCAAATATTTTAGGGTGTTTCTTAAAAGAGTCGGTCAAATTCATTCCTGAATTTAAATCTTTAACAATATTATGAGCTGTCATTTTCATTTTCATATGAACTGTTTGGTCTCTAATCATCATAATTGACTCTAAAATTGGAAGACCTGCTTTAATCATCGTTGATACTTTTTTTGTAAATTGCAAAAGTTCTTTTGGTGGAACGGTTGCCCATGGTCCAAAATTTAAATAGATCTGACCACCTTTGAAAATAATTGGAGCGTTACTAACTGGAATATCTTGAATTTGATTAACTTCTTTTTTTTGAGCAGAAGCCTTTTTTATACCTGTAACAATAATTTTTTTTTGTCTAAGCGCTAAAGATGCTGCTTTTGGATCTGAAGCATTAATTTCTCCATTAATTCTTTTACCAGCTTGAACACCTGAATATGCAAATGTTGCCATAGACTATGTAACTAATATCCTTGAATATTCATGGATATCAATCACTCCGCTTTTAATAAAGCCACGACCTATATCTTGCATAGTTTTAAATCCACCTTTTTTTGCAACCTCTAATAATTCATCTCCTCTTGCGTCTCTTAAAATTGCAGACTCTAATTCAGGTGTTTTTTTCAATACTTCGTAAATACCTTGTCTACCTTTGTAACCAGTATTGTTACATTGATCACAACCTTGTCCTTTTTTTGCTTTAAACGTTGAAAGCTCTTCTTGTTTAAAACCAAGTTTTAATAAACTAGGTTCAGAAGCTTGATCATCTTCCGCTAAACAATTTTGACATGACTTTCTAGCAAGACGTTGTGCTACGATTAATGTAAGAGCAGAAGCAACCATGAAATTTGGAACGCCCATGTTGGTTAATCTTACAACTGTTGATACTGCATCATTAGTATGAAGTGTACTTAATAATAAGTGACCAGTAAGCGCAGCTTTAATTGCAATATTAACTGTATTTTTATCTCTGATCTCTCCAACCAGTATCACTTCTGGATCTTGTCTTAAAAAAGATTTTAAAATATTTTCAAATGTTAAACCTATCTCTTCATTGGCTTGAACTTGACCTACTCCTTTTAAGTAAAATTCCACTGGATCTTCAGCGGTCATAATATTTTTACCTGGACTATTTATTTTTTTTATACAGCCATAAAGCGTTGTACTTTTACCGCTTCCTGTTGGCCCAGTCACCAATACCATGCCTTGAGGCGCAGAAATTGCACTCACTAAATTTTTATAATCTTCAGGATCCAAACCAATTTGCTCTAAACCAAGATCAGGTCCAGCTGCAAGCAAACGCATAACCACTCGTTCACCTTCTTTTGCTGGAAGACAAGAAAATCTCACATCAATATCTTCATCATCTTGACTTTTTGGTTTGGGGTTTTTGAACTGAAGTTTACCATCTTGCGGTAAACGCCTTTCAGAAATATCACAGCCAGCCATAATTTTTAAACGCGTAATAATAGCGTTATAGTTAGACATCAAAAAATCTTTGTATTGAACTTGTTCCTGCAAAACACCATCTTTTCTAAAACGAATTCTAGCTTCACCTCGACGATATGGTTCAATATGAATATCTGAAGTGCCAGTATTAAAGGAGTCTAACAAAACTGCATCAACAAACGATACCACATCGCCCTCTGCTGGCTTAGCTCCTCTTGCTCCGGGAATTTTAATTCCTTGAGCCATGGGTTTTGGTTTTGCTGCAGGTTGATCTGTACCGCTTGAAGATTTTAAAGCTTCAACAACAACTTTGAATTTTTTTGCATTTTCAATATTAGATGGTTTTGCTACATAGATTTCAATATTACATCCCGTCATACTTTTCATTTTACTAGCAAGCGTTGATTTTGTTGGATCAAAAATTGCAACTTTTAAAATTTTACCAACTAAATCAAATGGAATGATTTCGTTTTGTTGAATAAATTCTTTTGGAAGTTTGGCTAACGCTTCTTTTTTTACAGTTTGTTCAGTAAGTTGAATTTTTCTTAATGCGTAGTTTCTTGAAATCGCCGCAATAATATCATCTTCGGTAACTTTTTTATCTTCTATTAAATAATGCAGGATACCTAATGGGGCTTTTCCGTTCCCATCATATTTTTTTTTAGCTTCTGCTATCATGGGGTCGGACAACTTCCCCATGGTTTTTAACAGGTTGGTTACTTTCAAACTAATTTCTGGTGAAATTGAAGGCATAAAGAAAATATAAAGATTTAGCTAATTTATACAATATTAGCGGTCACAAATATTAACAGCTGGGACTTGGTATCATTTTTAGTTTTAGTTTTAAAAAACTCTCCTAAAATTGGTATTCTATGTAACAAAGGGACAAAAATAATATCATCTTGTTTGGTATTTTTATAAACACCACCCAATACAGCAACATCTCCGGCATTTAACACTACAGTAGAAGTTACGTTTTCAGTATTTTTAGGTGTATTAGAATCTGTTCCTCCTGATCCAAGAGAATCGTTTGCTAAAGTGATTTGTAATCTAACTTTGTCACCAATGATAGTTGGGGTCACTCCAAAGTTTAAAGTAAAATCTAACGTTTCAAAACCACCGGCATCTCCTCCAGATGCAGGAACAGATCTTACTTGCTGAGTTCCTTGACTAATTGTTGCTCTTTCACCATCAATTGCAAATATTTTAGGATTTGAAATCGTTTCTGAATTTGTGTCTGATACTGATGCAGCAATTGTTGCACCAAGTCTAGCTCTACCAAGTCTGGCCAAAATAAAAACTCCACCTTGTAACGTTGGAGCAGTAAGATCAGTGTCTGCAGAAGCGTCCGGAGTACCAACTGCTAACTTATTTCCTTGAGGATTAGATGCACCAACCATAGTTCCAATACCATCTTGCCCTCCTGCTCTCCAGTTTCCTCCAGCTGCACTTACAGCTTCTAAATTGGCATCAAACTTTTTTGTAAAACCATCTTCAGCATTTACAATAAATGCTTCAATCATCACTGATTTTCTCTCAATATCAATTTTATCTAATAACATTTCTGTTTGATCTAACTGTTGTTTTGTACCAGTGACAATAAGCTGATTGTTAATCGCATCATTTGTCACTGTTAATCCGTTAACTACAGCATTCAAACTTGTTACTAAATCTTGTGATGTTTGGTTAAAGACTTTAAATATTTCTGTTCTTGTTTCTTCTTCTGCTTGAGCTTGATCTCCAGTTGCATCTGTTGCTGTATTTGCAGGAGTTGTAGAGGCACTATCGCTTCCAAGAGAATCTAAGTTTTTATTAATAGTATTTGTATTATCGATTTTCTGTTTTTCTAATTCTATAAATTTCTTTTTTGTATGAACTCTCAGCATTCCAGAAGACTGGTCATGCAACATAACAAGATTATTCATTTCTAAAATTGCATACACTGCTGATCCCCATTTAATGTCTTGAAAATCAACTGTAATCGTGCCTGTTACCTCATCACCAATAATTAAATTTCTTTTAACAATGCTAGAAAATAATTTTAATGCGGATCTAATATTAATGGAGTCAAATTTTAATGTAACTGGAACTGTCTCTAATGTTTTTACAGGTAAATTTAAATCAATAATATCTTTTGGTCCAAGTGATGCTTCTTGAACTACGGGTTGATCTAGAGGAATTCTTCTTTTGGATGTTGGTTTAGATTTTGATCTAAAAGATTTTGCATCTTTAGCAAATTGATCTGAATTTTTTTTTAATTCTGTAATTGATTTTTTAACATTAAAATTTTCAATATCTTGTTTGGTAATTTTCTCTTTATCTTTGTAAGCCATGTCTGGTCTTTTCTTTCCACAAGAAGCGGTAAAGACTAAAAGTAGCGACAAAGTTAATACAAGTATCTTTCTCATTATCTAAATAGATCCTCTACATTTGTAATTGAGTTTTCTTCATTCGATGCTTGCTCTTGAGGCGCAGGTGACTCTGCAGATGGTGCACCCTCTGCTCCTGCTTGAGCTGGAGTTGCAGCTCCTGGTCCAGGTGTTGCTCCAGGTGTTGCTCCAGTTGGTGACGGTGCCATTGGAGCTTGTGGAATTGATGCGACTTGTCTGACAATAGGAGCGTTGATTTGGAATGAAAACTCCTCATAGTTTTCTAAAACTTTCATTTCATGATTTGTAATTTTAACAATTTTACCACCCTGCTTTCCAAGCTTGTCACCTTCTCTAACCATAAATTGCTTTCCACGAATTTCTATAATCGCTAAATTTTTTGGATTGATTGTGTAGTTTAACAAACCTCTTTTTGTTTTCATCACTTCAACATTTAAAACTGGATTTACAAAAATAGGTATTTTAACGTATTGATCTTTGTTTAACTTATCATTCCTTGATAAGTTATTAATTTTTAAAACTTCATCTTTAGTTCTTCTGAACTTTTGTGCAATTTGCTCAATTGTTTCTTCAGTGCTAGTTCTGTAAACATAAAAAGGTAACAGCAATCTCTCACCAAGTTTAAGCTCATCTCCTGGCATTAAGTTATTAAAACCAATCAAATCTTTTAAATCTAAATTATAAATTTCAGCAATCATTTCTAGTGATTGACCTTTTTGAACTTTGTGGATTCTTGCAGGTAGAGTAATTCTTGTTCCCATGATTAATTTTGATCCTGGAACAATCGAGTTTGCAATTTTTAACTCTTCAGGCGCATAACCGTACTGTCTAGCGATGCTATCTATAGTATCATTCTGATTAACAATATGGGTGGTTTTAATATTACCATAATCGATTTTTTGCGCTGAACCTTCACGGTTAAAAGCAACCATATCTAAGTTATCTGTCGTGTTAAGCGCGGTACCTTTGAGTGTATATTCAACAAGATCATAAGCAATTAAAGGATCGGGTGCTAAAATATTTCCAATTGGATCAATTTTATCTGAAGTAGATTGCACTACAGGCTGTTGCATTTGTGGTTGTGGAGCTTGAGCTTGAGACATGGTGTCTTGTGGTTCAGGATTTCCGTTGTTTTCTACAGTTTGCTCGGATGAGGTTGCGCTTTCGTCTTTAGCAACTTCGGTACCATCCCCTAAGCTTCTAGTAAAAGGGTCTTCAGTATTTGCATACAAAGATTTACCTGTAATAAAAAAAGATAAAATAAATATGATTATAAACTTGCTCATTTCTACCGTTTCTTTTTAATAATTTTGTCTAAAACTTTAAAGTTATCAAACGTTTCACCTTCAATCGGCGCCATTGCTATTGTTGCTGAAAATTTTTTCGTAATATCTTCATTTGGAAAAGTCTTTGGTGCAGGTTTTCCTCTCTCACTATAAAGCTGTTTCCTGTCCTCTTCAGTAAAATTAACAACGTTATTTAGTTTAGCTTCTTTAACAATCTCTGCTTCAGAAAATTTGTCTATCATTTGAATGATAGATTGATCATCTTTTGCTATTCCATCAATTTCAACTTGTCTTTTATCGCTAATCTCAAACTTGGTCAGTCTAACATTTTTAGGAACATTAGATGATAGAGATGCAATTAGTTCGGCTGTTGTTTTTTTATTTTCTCCAAAGTATTTTGAAGTTGTAACTTGACCAGTAATTTTTCCAACTTTACCTTGGTATGCCTGAATTAATTGCTCCTTTGACTGAACATCTTTTGTAATACCAGCAAGCTTAGCTATTTCAGAAGAGTTATCTAAAATTTTAAAAAGGCTACCTGCTACTAAGTGGACCCCACCAAAAAAGAATATTAAAAAGCTCATGATAAAACAATATTTTGAAAATGAATTTGCTTTTCTATTCACTTTTAATTGTTCAGCGCGTGGTAACAAATTAAAATCATACATCTGACTTTCGTTTGCTACATTGTACGCATTTAATTTTCTTAAACCTGCTCCAATGCAATTAATTGTTTTTGATTTATTTGGAAGTGCATCAAGATATTTTTTTTCATCATCTCCAAATGTAATACTTTCTTCAGGATCATAAGTTTTGATCACAACTTCACCAAGTTGTTTCTCTAGTCCTGTAAATAAATTTTTTGTTTTAGATTTATCGGTTACAACATTGATTAAAGATATCGGCTCACACTCATGCTGAGTTTCAAACTCAACTAAACCTTGTTTGATTTGTGATGCGAGACGATCAAAAATCTCATCCCAAAATTCAGTGGTAACATCATCAACTTCTTCAATTGTATCTAAAAGAACCTGATCTGCTTCAACGATATTAATATCTGAAATATTTAAACCTTTATTTGATGCAACCGTTAAATAACTATTGTCTTTACTGTAATTAAAAATTGCAACCGGGCTATCAAACCCTTCTTTTCCAAGTGAAGCATATAAAGCATTTATTTGTGAAGCTGGATTAATATCAATTATAATTGGATTTAATCCTGCTAATCTAAAAATATTGACATAAGCTTCAACTAATTTTTTTTCAATTGTAACTAAAGTGACATTCATCACACCTAACTCTTCATTAGATGAAATGATTTGATAACTAGTTTCAAATTCTTCTAAACTTTCAGGTGTTTCATCAAACTGTTCCCAAAATCCACCAAGACTAACAGTTTCTGCTAAATCTTTTGGATCCATAAGTGGAATTTGAAGATTATAAATTGTTGAACTTAACCTGCCTAAAGTAATTGCAACATCTTTTGTCTTTGTATCAATAGAATCTAAACAGTTTTTTATTTGATCACTTAAATAAGTTGATGCTGAATAAATATCTTGGTCTTTTCCAATTCCTGCAATTTGTTGATAGGTATAGTCTTTAACCTGCCAAATCTTTTTCTTGTAAATGAGTTCGATTAATTGAATCTCGTTATCTTTAAACGCAACACCTAAAATTTTTTCTCCATTTAATGAGATTTTTCCTAATTTTTGAAAAATAGGTTCTAAATTTTTATTTAATAGTTCAGTTATGTTAGCCATCTCTATTTAAAAACAAATCAACTATGCGTTGTAAATGTAACCTTAGTTAATTAGTGTTTATTTTCAATGCTTTTATTGGTAATGCTAGATTCTTGAGACTCAAATTAATGTTGTTAATCAAAGGTTTTAGACTGTCATGTTAGAAGACTTACTTCGGGACTTACCTAAGCAATACGACTTATCCGATATTCATATCAGATCGAATCAACCTATTGCCATAAGAGAAAACGGTGAAATAAAAGTTTTTAATGAAAACGTTATTAGAAGAGAAGATTTAGAAAGTTATTGGAAAAAAGCATTAGATAAATCTCAATTTGATTACTTAATCAATAATGGAGATTTAGATTTTGCAATTGTTGTTGATGGACAGAGGTTTCGTGCCAACGGCTATTATTGTTCTTATGGACCAAGTATGGTGCTTAGAAAAATTGTAACTGAAATTCCTGATATTAATAAACTTGGATTACCTGAAGCAGCACATGTTGCCATCACTCATAAAACAGGTTTGGTTTTGGTTACAGGTCAAACTGGATCTGGTAAATCGACATCGCTTGCTGCAATGATTGATCAAATCAATTCAAACCGAGCAGAAAATATTATTACCATTGAAGATCCGATAGAATTTGTTCACCCTGCAAAGAAAAGTATTATTTCGCAAAGGGAAGTTGGAAAAGACACAGGTAGCTTTGCACGAGCACTAAAGTCTGCACTAAGACAGGATCCTGATGTTATTCTTGTAGGTGAGATGAGAGATTTAGAAACTATTTCCTTAGCCTTAACTGCTGCTGAAACAGGCCACTTAGTTTTTGGAACGCTTCACGCGAGTAATGCAGCTTCAACTATTACAAGGATATTAGATGTGTTTCCTGCCGCACAAAAAACACAAGCTCAAACAATGCTTGCAGGATCAATTAGACTAGTCATGTCTCAACAATTATTAAAAAGAAAAGGCGGTGGAAGGATAGGTTGTCATGAAATTATGACTGGAACTGCTGCAATAAGAAATTTAATTCGAGAAGGAAAAGTTGAACAAATTCCATCAACACTTCAAACATCTGCTAAAGATGGAATGTTTACGATGGAAAAATGTTTAGAAGGCCTTAAACAAAAAGGCTTAGTTGAATAATTATTTTTTTATATCGGGTTTTTCAACAAAACGTTGTTGAGGAAATTCAGCTGTAAAAGTACCTTTTCCCTTACATTGATTTTTAGTATTTTCTCCTCTACCCCGATTATCCGTAGTTGCTTTAGGTAATGTAGAACCACTACAATCTAAATCTAGTTGGACATTGCCAACAACTTTTACTGTAATTTCTTTAAATGTTATTCCTTTAGCAACTGTTTCTGTGCTAAAGTTATTGTAAATAAAACTTGCAAATAAAAACGCAAAAAAAGCTAATGCAAAAACTTTTAAATCTCTTTTATTCATTAACTCTTATCTTAATAACAATGCTTTTATTTAGCAATCAATCTTTTGCTAATATTTATGGAATAGATTGTTCAAATAAAAAAGGATCAACAAAATGGGTATATTCAAGCAAACGAAAAGCTATTGTTTTATATGAACAGGATAGCAAAAAAACTAAAGTTAAATTTGAAATTAAAAAAGAAACTCCAAGCTTTATAGAGGCCAAAGGTGAACTTAATAAATTCAAAACTACTGTAACCTTTGATATTGGTAAAAAAGAAATCACAGTTCTTCAATCTGCAATTCAAGGTAAAAACTATTTCATGCAGTGTTCTGAGCCAAAAGTTTTAAAGCAAGAATAATTAAAATGTTAAAGTAAGCTTGGTTCCGCCGCCATCATCCATGTGCTGGTAATCAACTTTTTCACAAATATTTCTAATAAAATGAACGCCAAGTCCTCCTGGTTTTACATCGACTAGTTCTCTTGGTTTAATTTGTTCAATTGGAACCTGTTTACCATAATCTCTAATTTGAATAATTAAATTTGGATCTTTAATTTCAAAAGTTATGTCAATTTTTTTATCTTTTTCTAAATTATATGCATACCTTATAACATTTTGAACCGCTTCATCCGTTGCAAGAATAACGCTGTCTTGATCTACTTTTTGAAATCCTTTTTCTTTAATAAAAGATTTAAGGTAATCTCTAACTATTTTTAAATTTGATGGATCTGATAAAATACTAAAATTCATATATTTTAATTAATAATACTTTAATCTATAACAATTCATAAAGAATAACCATGAATGAAAAAAAAATTATTCAAATTGCAGCAAACACAGAAAGTTTTGGTTTAGAAAATAAATTTCCTTTAAAAGCAAAGTCAAAAAATAAAGTTTGTGGTGATGAAATTTCAGTTGAAGTGAATAAAAACATCAGTGAAATGAGATTTGAGACTCAATCTTGTATCTTCACTCAAGCCTCAGCAGCTATTCTTGCTAATCATTTAGCTAAAATGCATAAACTTGGGTTAGAAAATGTTCTTGATGCAATCAAAAAAAAACTTAATGGTGAGACAGTAGGTTTGCCAATACAAATTAAAGATTTAGATTTTTTAACTCATAAAGATCACAAAACTAGAAAAGAGTGTATTGCACTACCCTTCAATGCTGTCATAAAAGCTATTCATGATTAAAGATTTAATTAAAGCAAAAGGTGATGAAATTTCTGTATTAGAAGGGACAGATCGACTTCAGTATTTAATTGATCTTGCTAAAGAAGCTGGTGCTTTAGAGGATAAATATAAAGTTGATCAAAATAAAATATTTGGATGCGCATCTAATCTTTGGGTAGTTGGAGAAAAAGATAATGGAAATATGAAATATCAATTTGATGCAGATGCTTTTATTACAAAAGGGACAACTAAATTTGTAATTGATATTTTAAACAATCAGTCCGCTGAGGAAATTTCAAAATTGTCTATAGAAGACTTTAAACCCCTTGGTATTATGGAGCTTCTCACTGCTCAACGCCAAAGTGGATTGAGTAATTTATTAGATTTCTTGATTAAACTGGCTAAATAATCAACATAATGTTGCCAGAAACAATATTCAAAAAAGATTGATATGAAAAAAATTATTCTTTGTACAGGTGGTACGGGTGGTCATATCTTTCCAATGATTGCACTCTATGAAGAGTTAAAAAAAAACCACAAAGTTAAAATTATTACAGATAGTAGAGCCATAAAATATTTAGATCAGGTTGATGATTTAACAATTATTCCAGCAGAGAGTCCTTACCGAAAAAAAGGGTTTATACATTTTATAAAATCAGCATTTATTATTTTAATTTCAATAATTAAAAGTTTTTTTATCATTCTTTTTTATAAACCAAATGTCGTGGTTGGATCGGGTGGTTATGTTTCGTTTCCAGTATTAATGATCGCAAGGTTTTTAAAGATTAAGTTTTTTCTTTATGAAACCAATTCTGTTTTAGGTAGAGTGAACCAATTTTTTTTACCTTACTGTTATAAATTATTGACTGGATATGAGCTTATTTCCTCATTTCCAGAAAAGTTTAAGGATAAAATGGTTTATGTGGGTCAGCTTGTTAGATCTCAATTTAATAAAATTAATGAAGAAGGAAAATTATATGGAACTACAGTTAAAGATGGTGGGTCTTTAAATGTTTTAATTTTAGGTGGTAGCCAGGGTGCAAAGATATTTGGTGAAAAGCTTCCTGAAAAATTTCTGTCTTTATCCAGAAAAAAAGTCAATTTATCGATTAGTCAGCAAGTTCAAGAAGATCAACTTTCAACAGTTGGAAAGTTTTATGAGAGAAATATCAAATCATCACAGATTAACGATAAAGAACTTTTATTCAGTTTTATGTTATTTACCTTTTCTAATCAGATTGAAGATTTTGTTAAAAAAGCAGATATTGTTATTTGTAGATCAGGTTCATCAACTTTGTCTGAACTTGCAAGTGCAAACAAGCCTTTTATTGCTGTACCATTAAAAAACTCTTTAGATAATCATCAATATCACAATGCAAAGTATTATGCCGATCAGGATTGTTGTTGGTTAGTTGAGGATGATCAAGAGATGGGTTTTAAAATTGAAAGAATAATTGAAAATGTATTTCGAACAAGAGTTTTGCTTAATCATAAAATTGAAAATTTAATTAAATTAAAAAGAGGAAACCCAATAGTTAATTTTATAAACCAAATTACAAAATAAATTAAGTCACCATTGGTGATGTAAGCTCATATAATCTACTTTTAGTTCTTTTAAAGACAAACTCTAATGCACTAGCAGAACTAATATCTTCTAATGAAGTTTTTGAACTTACCATTAATTTTATTCTGTTTTCATAAAAGACGTCGATCAAAGTAATGAAACGTTGCTGTTGATTTGCAATTCCTTCGTGAAAATTTGGAATGTTTTCAATGATGATAAATTTACAAAATTTTGCAATCTCAATGTAGTCTTCTGCACCAAGGTTTTGATCACATAGTTCTTTAAAATCAAACCTTGCTACACCATCATAAAATTGTTCAAGTGGAAACTTTCTTCCTCTAATAATAATTTCTTTTTGTAGTTTCTTTCTATCCTTTGTAAGTTTTCTAAATAATTGATTAATACTTGATAAAGCTTTTTTATCATTTGGGTAAAAGAAACGGTTAATTTTTGTGACATCTTGTTTTCTAAAATCAACGTCGCCTTTAAGTTCGTGCTCATGAATTTTTTCTTTAATCACTTTTAAAAAGGGTAAAAATTGTTCTCTTTGCAACCCATCTTTATAAAGATCATTAATTTTTATATTTGAAGTAATTAAGATAAATATTTTTTCATCAAATAAACTTTCAAATAACTTTCCTAAAATCATGGCATCAACGATATTGGTGACTTGGAACTCGTCAAAATATAGAAAATCTATTTTTTCTTTTAATGCTCTTGCATATTGAGTAAGTAAATTTTCTGCTTTGTCATTTTTTTGGTTTTGTTGAAGATAATCATGCACTTCAATCATAAATTTATTAAAATGAGTTTTTTTCTTTTTAATATCTAAGTACTGATAAAACTCATTACAGATCATGGTCTTACCTACTCCAACATCGCCATGGATATAATAACCAAGCTGAGCAGGTGCTTTTGAAAACAATTTTTTTAACAGTGTTTTATCTTGCTTAATAATGGCATCGAATTCTTCAAATTTTTCAACTAAATCAAGCTGTTCGTTGTTTTTTTTAATGCTGTTTTTTTTGCAAAAGCTTTCAAATGCCTGTTTAAATGATTTCATATTTTTAATTCGAATATGTTATAACAAATTTTGATACCAATAATGAAGTCTATAAATTTACATATAATTGCTGATAAAACTAAAAAAGCTGAAAAAGTCAGACAATCATTAATAAAATCTCATTCAAATTCTACTCCTGCTGCCTGTGACTATATTGTCGTCATTGGTGGAGATGGTTTTATGCTCCATAGCTTAAAGAAACTTCAAAAATACAATAAACCCTTTTATGGAGTGAATACGGGTAACAGAGGTTTTCTTTTAAATAAACATGGCGCTGGAAATATTATTTCAAAAATAAAAAAATCATCACCAATAAGTTTGTATCCACTAGAAGCAAAAATCAAAACTGCAAACGCAACAAAAAAAATAATAGCCATAAATGAAGTATCCATTTTTAGACACAGTAGACAAACAACTAAATTAGAAATTCAACTTGATAAGAAAAAAAGAATTAAAGAGCTTGTTGGTGATGGAGTATTAGTGGCAACACCTGCGGGCAGTACGGCTTATAACCTATCTGCCAAAGGGCCTATTTTAAATTTAGATAGTCAGTATTTAGCGGTCACACCTATTAGTCCTTTTAATCCAAGAGGTTGGAGGGGTGCAATTGTATCTAACCAGTCAAAAATTATTATTAAAAATCTAGATTCAAAAAAAAGACCGGTCAATGCAGTTGCTGATAATATTGAGGTTAAATATATAAAAACTGTGGAGATTAAATTAAATAAAAATAAAAAATTTATTTTACTTTATAACAAGAAGTTTGGCTTAAAAGAAAGAAACTTAGCTGAACAGTTTAAATTTTAAAAGACTCACCGCATCCACATCGTTCAGTTTCATTTGGATTATTAAACACAAATGATGATGTAAATTTATCGACTTTATAATCCATCTCAGTACCAAGGAGATACATAATTGCTTTAGGATCAATAAAAACATTTACGCCTTCAACTTCAATTTTTTCATCTCCATCAACAAGTTGTTCAACATAATTCATGTCATAAGTCATTCCAGCACAACCTCCTGATTTAACTGATATACGCAAACCTAAAGCATTTTTATATTCCTCAGAACTCATGATTTCTTTAAGTCTTGTTTTTGCTTGATCTGAAAATGTTAATATTGAACTCATAATCCTAATTCCAATCTTGCCGCCTCTGACATTTTAGTTTTATCCCAAGGTGGTTCCCAAACAATTTTAACTTCTACTTCTTCAAGTTCATCAATTTCTTCAACAGTTCGTCTTACTTGCATTGGTAAAGTTTCAGCAACTGGGCAATGCGGACTGGTTAATGTCATATCAAGTGAAGCTTTTTTTCCATCGATTTTAACATCATAAATTAAACCGAGTTCATAAATATCAACTGGAATTTCTGGATCATAAACTGTTTTTAATTTCTCAACAATTTTATCCATTAATTTTGTATCTTGCTCATTCATAATTTGGCCTCTGTATTATAATTATCACGATTCAAAGCAGCATTAAAGGTAGACCAACTCATCGTTGCACATTTTGAGCGCATTGGAAATTTTTGTAATTCAGAAAAAGTCATTAATAATGTTTTTTCCTCATTATTTAATAAATCAAAATTAAACTCTTTATTTTCAACCATTTTAATAAAATTTTCTAAGATATTTTTTGAGTCTTGTACTGACTTTTTATTTAAAACTTTTGTTAGAATAGAAGCTGATGCAATTGAAATTGCACACCCTGCCCCTTGAAAACAAATTTCATCATTAATATCATTCTTAATATTTGTAAATATTTCAACCTTGTCTCCACACAGAGGATTGTTACCGTTAGCTTGGTGGGTACAAGTTTTTAGTGATTTAAAATTAAGCGGATTTTTACTGTGTTCTAAAATGGTCTGCTGATAAATTCCAATCTCACTCATTTAACCAAAAATCTTCTGACATTTTTTAATAGCCTCATCTAAAACTAAAATGTCATCTTTATTATTATAAACCCCAAATGATACTCGAACTGATGAATTCACATTTAACCTGTCATGTAAAATTTGACAGCAATGATGTCCTCCCCTAACTGCTACACCCTCTTGATCAAATATAGTGGACACATCATGAGAATGAATATTCTTAATATTAAATGAAAATACACTTCCTTGCTCTTTAGGTGAACCAACAAACTCTACTGCATTATTTTTTCTAAGTGTCTCAGTAGCAAAATCTTTTAATTCATCTTCATATTTACAAATCTTTTCTTTTCCAATCTGATTAATAAAATTAATCGACTCCTTTAAAGCCACGACTTCCGCAGTTGGCATGGTTCCAGCTTCAAATTTCCAAACTCCTTTTGCATAAGCAACATCATCTTTTGATACAAAATCAATCATACCACCGCCTCCGATAAAAGGATCAAAAGCTTCTAACCACTTGTACTTTACATAAAGTAAACCTAGTCCTGTTGGACCATACATTTTGTGAGCTGAAAAAGCGTAAAAATCACACCCCAGTTCTTGCATATCTGTTTTTAAATGAGCAGCACCTTGTGTTCCGTCAACACAAACTGGAATATTATGTTTATCTGCAATTTCTTTAATTTTTTTTATGTCAACAATTGTACCTGTTACATTTGACATATGTGTTACAGCTATAATTTTTGTTTTATCAGTAATTAATTCTGGAAGTTTATCGATCAGTAAATTTCCATCATCATCAACTGGGATAAATTTAATGACTGCGTTTTTCTTTTTTCTAATAAAGTGCCACGGAACATAATTTGCATGATGTTCAAGTTCAGTTGATATAATTTCATCTCCTTCATTGATGAATTTTTCTCCAAAACAATGAGCGATTAAATTTAATGATTCTGTTGAGTTCTTTGTAAAAACGATTTCTCCATCATCTTTACAGTTAATAAATTTTTTTAATTCTTGTCTTGTCTCTTCATATTTCTCAGAAGCATTAGATGCTAACTGATAAATACCTCTTCCAACGTTTGCAAATTCATATGAATAAAACTCATTCATTTTATCAATAACTGATTTTGGTTTTTGTGATGAGTTTGCGCTATCAAGGTAAGTTAAATTTTTACCTTTAATTTTTTTTTCAAAAATTGGGAACTGGTCTTTAACGTCTATCATTTCTAGGCGTTATTAATTTCATTTAATTTATTGTAAAAAATATTTCTTACATCTTCATTTTTTACTTTATTAATGACCTCAGCTAAAAAACCTTCAATCATCATACGTTTTGCTTGTAGTTCATCAATCCCTCTAGATCTTAAGTAAAAAATAGACTCTTGATCAATGCTTCCAGAAGATGAACCATGAGAACATTTTACATCATCAGCATATATTTCTAATTCAGGTTTAGATAAAAATTTTGACCTGTCTGATAATAATAATGCTCTTGATAATTGATACCCGTCAGTCTTTTGAGCTTTTGAATCGACAAAAATTTTTCCTTGAAATGCTGCAACAGAGTCATCATGAAGTGCAGATTTTACAAACTGAGAACTTCTTGTGTTTTCTTCATTATGATTAATTTCCCATTTAATTTCATGAAAACATTTTTGACTTAAATGCTGAATGTTATTTAGTGATACGAATGCATTTGTTCCATTCAAATCTGCAATGATTTCATCGCGGCAAGAACTCACATTGTGAGAAAAGTTAAATTTTTCAAATTCAGAGTTTTGTTTCAACTTTGATCTTATAAAATTATAAATTGTTTTGTTATTATTTGTACTATTCAAATAATATTTTACTAAATTAGCATCTTGTTCTAATTCAATGTCTAAATTTTTAGTAAAGAATAAATCTTTTTCATCTTCAAAAATATTTTTCTCATAAATTTCAGCTTTTGAATTTTTATCCAGATAAATAAAATTTTTGTTATTGATATTGTTTCCATCAAAGTCTTTTGAAAAATAATTATAAATGACTATGGGTTTTTTAATATTTGCATTGCTATCTACTTTAATTTCAAATCCAGGTGTAAAGAATGCATTATTAAAATCTAAGATCTGATTTTTTTTAATCTCATAAAATTGATCTTGTTTATATTTAGTAATTTCTAAACCTTCTTCATTAATATCATCACTAATCAGCACTCCATCTTTTAACAAAACTTTATAATGATCAAATTTTTCAAAGTGAGTGTCGTTAAAAGATTTATCCTGATTTAAAGAAAACTTTAAATTTTTAAACTGAATAAGGTCTTTGGATAAAGGTGAATATTTCCAATGCTCTTGCTTTAAACTTGGAACCCCTTTTTGACAAAATCTTTCAAATGCATCAACACGTGATTGTACACTTTCAGAATTAATGAATTCTAAGTTTTTAAATCCTTCAAAATGATTTTTGAGTTTTTCTAAATCGTTCATTTAACTTACAAATTTAGCGTAACCATCATTTTCTAACTCTAACGCTAATTTCCAATCACCACTTTCAACTATTTTTCCATCAGAGAACACATGGACAAAATCAGGCTTGATATAATTTAATAATCTTTGGTAATGTGTAATAATTAAAAATGAACGTTCAGGTGATCTCATTGCATTAACACCATTTGATACGATTTTTAATGCATCAATATCAAGGCCAGAGTCAGTTTCATCCATAATAATAAAGTTCGGCTCAAGTAATGACATTTGTAAAATTTCATTTCTCTTTTTTTCACCACCAGAAAATCCAACGTTAAGTGGTCGAGATAACATTTCTTTATCAATCTTTAGTTTTTGAGATTTTTCTTTAACCAAGTTTAAAAATTCAACTGCATTTAATTCTTTTTCACCTTTTGCTTTTCTCACAGCGTTAAGTGAAGTTCTTAAAAAATTATTTGTAAAAACTCCTGGAATTTCAATTGGGTATTGAAATGCTAAAAATATTCCTTTTTGGGCTCTTTCTTCGGTATTAAGTTCTAATATATTTTCGTCATTATAATTAATCTCTCCTTCTGCCTCATAACCCTCTTTTCCTGATAAAGCGTAAGATAATGTGCTTTTTCCAGATCCATTTGGACCCATGATGGCATGAACTTCACCTTTGTTAATTTTAAGATTTAGTCCTTTAATAATGTCTTTATCTTCAACACTTACTTTTAAATTTTTAATATCAATCATTAACCAACACTTCCTTCTAAACTAATTCCAACTAACTTTTGAGCTTCAACTGCAAATTCCATTGGTAATTGCTGTAATACTTCTTTACAAAAACCATTTACAATTAAACTCACTGCTTCTTCTTGGTTTAAGCCTCTTTGTCTGCAATAAAACAATTGATCATCACTAATTTTTGAAGTTGTTGCTTCATGTTCAACTTCTGATGAGGAATTTTTATTTTCAATATAAGGTACGGTATGAGCTCCACATTTGTTTCCAACTAAAAGAGAGTCACACTGGGTAAAGTTTTTTGATCCCGTTGCTTTTGGATGAACTGAAACTAAACCTCTATAAGTGTTATCAGCTTGTCCAGCAGAAATTCCTTTTGAGATAATTTTACTTTTGGTATTTTTTCCAAGGTGTATCATTTTTGTACCCGTGTCTGCTTTTTGAAAATTGTTTGTTATTGCAACAGAATAAAATTCGCCTTGGGAGTTATCACCTCTTAATATACAACTTGGATACTTCCAAGTAATTGCAGATCCTGTTTCAACTTGTGTCCATGAGATTTTAGAATTTTTTCCTCTACAATCTCCTCTTTTCGTTACAAAATTATAAATTCCCCCTTTTCCTTCTTTGTCTCCTGGATACCAATTTTGAACAGTCGAATATTTTATTTCTGCGCCATCTAATGCAATAAGTTCTACATTTGCAGCATGAAGTTGATTTTCATCTCTCATCGGTGCCGTGCAACCTTCAAGGTAAGATACATAACTATCTTTATCTGCAATGATAAGTGTTCTTTCAAATTGACCTGTATTTTGAGCGTTAATTCTAAAATATGTTGAAAGCTCCATTGGGCATCTCACACCTGGTGGGATGTAAACAAATGATCCATCGGTAAAGACTGCGGAGTTTAATGTTGCAAAAAAATGATCCGTAACTGGGATAACTGAACCTAAATATTTTTTAACAAGTTCAGGGTGTTCTCTTGTTGCTTCTGAGATTGAACAAAAAATAACACCAATTTCTTTTAACTTATCTTTAAAAGTTGTTGCGACAGAAACAGAGTCAAATACGGCATCAACAGCAACACCTGATAATCTTTTTTGTTCTTCTAACGGAATACCTAGTTTGTCATAAGTTTTTTTAATTTCAGGATCAATTTCATCTAAAGATTTTGGTCCATCTTTAAAACTCTTTGGAGCAGAATAGTAATATAAATCTTGGTAGTTAATTTTTGGATACTTTGGTTTTTGCCAATCAGGCTCTTCCATTTTTTGTAGTCTGTTGTAGGCATTCAATCTCCAGTCTAACATCCACTGGGGTTCTTTTTTTTGTTTGGAAATAAATCTTATCGTCTCTTCAGATAAACCCTTAGGAACTTCAATAGTATCAATATCAGTTACGAAGCCATGATCATATTCTGACCTGTCTTGATACTGTTGTATTATTTCATCGCTTGCGCTCATTTTAATCCCTAAATTTAGTTAATTCCCCTTCGAAAAAACTTTATTTTTAAAGGTTACTTATGATATAAGCCACCTTCTTTAATTTACAACTATAGTATGAAACTTAACAATTCTGAAATATTTATCAACGGCCCTGACGGAAAATTAGAAGCAAAATACGTTCAAAGTAAGAGAGAGAACGCACCTTTAGCAGTCATTTTACATCCTCACCCAGAGTATGGCGGCACGATGAATAACAAAGTGGTATATCATGCATATCACACATTTTTAAAAAATGGTTTTTCAGTTTGTAGGTTTAATTTTAGAGGTGTTGGAAAAAGTGAGGGAAAATTTGATAATGGTCTTGGCGAGTTATCAGATGCTGCAGCGGCACTAGATTTTATTCAAAGAAATAATGCAAACTCAAATGAAAGTTGGGTTGTTGGATTTTCATTTGGTGCACTGATTTCAATGCAACTATTAATGAGAAGACCAGAAATTTTTAGATTTATTTCAATCTCACCTCAACCCAATATTTTTGATTTTAATTTTTTAGCACCATGTCCTACATCAGGTCTTGTCATTCATGGTGACCAAGATCAGCTTGTACCAAAAGATACAATGATTGTTCTAAAAGAAAAATTAGTTAGTCAAAAAAATATTACTGTTGATTTTAATGAAATCAAAGGTGCTAATCACTTTTTTACAGGTAAAGAAAAAGACTTAGTTGATTGTATTGACGGTTATATCAAAAAAGAGTCTAGACTGTTTTAATCTCACCACCGCTTATAGGATTTGTAACTCCAGTTGTCTCTGGGAAAGTTATTGGTAATTTATTTGCTGATCTTGCAGCTAAATATGCAAAAGCTTGAGACTCTATAAAATCTCCATCATAATTAAATTCATCAATATCAAATGCTCTATCCTTTAAATAATTCATAATAGCTTTATTTTTTCTTCCACCACCTGAAGTTAAAACATTATTAATTTTTTTTTCATTTACAAAAGTCAAAATTAAATTTGCGGTAATATAAGACAAGGTTGCAAGTCCAACATCTTTTTCTAGGCTTCTAAATTCTGAAGTAGAAAAATCATTAAAATCATAAGATGTATTCTTATTAAAACTAAAGCGATCAATATAATTATTAGCAACAATTAAATCTGGTTTAGACGTTAATGACTTCTCGCCATCTTTGTCATAATCAATATTAAAAAACAGCTTACTCCATTCATCTAAAAGACAATTTCCAGGACCTATATCAGTTGCAAATAATTTATCATTTTGAATGTAACTAATATTTGATATCCCCCCAATATTTACTATTGCATCAAAGTTTTTATTTTTTAATTGCTGTAAAATAAATTCATGAAAAACGGGTGCTAAGGGTGCGCCCTGACCTCCATGTTTAAGATCATTTTGTCTAAAATTGTAAACAACAGGTACTTTAAGTTCTTTTGATAATTTTTCAGTATTTCCTAACTGATAAGTAAATTGTTTTTTTGCATCATGAAATAATGTAATCCCATGAAACCCAATTAGATTAACTTCATTTTTGCTCTTTAAAATTAATTCTTTTATTAGTTTAATATGAAGATTGGTAATTTTGTCTTCTGTTTGTGTAAATAATTTTGTTTTTTTAATTTCAATTAAATCTTCAGGATTTTTAATGCTATTTTTTAATTTTTTAAGATTATTCTTTAATTCATTATTAAACTTTTCATATAAATTATAATGATTATGAAAAACGTCTTTTCCATCAGTTGTGGCCAAAGAGACATCAATACCATCAAATGATGTTCCTGACATAGTACCTATAGAATTGAAGGTTTTGCTCATATTTATAACTTTAAAATAGTCATTAAATACTGTATTCAAAAAAAAATGACAGTGAATGCGCTAAATATATTTAAAAATCGTGGTTATTTTTTTCAATGTACGAATGAAGAAGCATTAAATAAATTACTGGGTAATAAGAAAATTCATTTTTATATTGGGTTTGACTGTACAGCAAAGTCTCTGCATGTTGGTAGTCTTCTCCAAATTATGTGCTTAAGACAATTGCAAAAGCTTGGGCATACCCCTGTAGTTTTATTAGGGGGTGGCACTACACTTATTGGCGATCCATCTGGGAAAGAAGAAAGTCGAAAAATTTTAACTGAGGATGTGATTAAGCAAAATGTAACTAGCATAAAAAAAGTGTTTTCAAGTTTTTTATCAAATGAAGGTGATAACAAAGTAGTTTATGTAAATAATAAAGATTGGTTAAAAAATTTAAATTATATCGAATTTTTAAGAGATTATGGAAAGCATTTTACAATTAATAAAATGCTTACTTTTGATAGCGTAAAACTTAGACTTGATCGTGAGCAATCTTTAAGCTTCTTGGAATTTAACTACATGATTTTTCAAGCTTATGATTTTATGAAGCTTTATGAAACACATGATTGTTTATTGCAAATAGGTGGTTCTGATCAATGGGGTAATATTGTAAATGGAGTTGAGCTTATTAGAAGAACAAAATCAAAAGAAGCTTATGGTCTTACCACACCTCTAATCACAACTTCTTCAGGAGCTAAAATGGGCAAAACTGAAAAAGGTGCAGTTTGGCTAGATAAAGAACTTTTATCTTCCTTTGATTATTGGCAGTTTTGGAGAAATACAGATGATAGAGATGTCATTAATTATTTAAAATTATTTACTGAACTTTCTGAAGAAGAAATAGAAAAATTGTCCAAATTAGATGGTGCAAATATCAATGAGGCTAAGATCATTTTAGCTAATGAGGCTACAAAAATGTTGCATGGTAAAGAAGAGGCTGAAAAAGCATTGGAGACATCAAAGAAAACTTTTGATGATAAAAGTTTTGATGAAAATCTTCCAACTTTAGAGATTAAAAAGAGTGAACTAGAAAAAGGAATTTCTCTCAAAGAAATATTAATTAAAATTGGTTTTGCAACATCAAATAGTGATTTTAAAAGAAACTTTCAAAATGCTGCTTATAAAATTAACAATGAAAATATAAATGATGAAAACCAAACATTGACTATTGATAACCTGGGTGGAGATACGATTAAATTGTCATTTGGTAAAAAAAAGCATCACTTAATTAAAGCGATATAATTATTTTTTAAATACAGCTAAAAATCTCTGTACAAATCTTGGTGTAATAGTTCTTATTGGATTAACTTCAGTTTTAAGTTCTTTTGTACCTTTGATTTTAAAACTTGCTCCAAAAATACCGTCTCCTTTTTTACCAGTTAAAACTTTTCCAATTATAGGTATGCCTCTTACAATATTATTAATTGTATTTGCTGGTGCAAGACTGCCTGATAAACTTGTAAAATTATCTGCGCCAACTCTTCCTTCAATAATAAATCCAAGAGAAGGACCAGTTCCATAACATTCTATAATTTTTAACTCATTATTTCGTAATTCATACTTTAAGTATGCTTCTTTAAAGAAAATTCCTTTTCCTTCTAAAATATCTAAGGCACCAGTTAATGACGCAATGGATAAAATATTTGTAAGTATTGGCATTTCTTTTAAATAAAAATCATTTATCTTTATTTCAGTTACAGAAAAATCCTTACTTAAAGTCTCTCTTCTAATATCAAGCGTTCCTTTATCTAAACCTTTTAAAAATTCATAATTTGATAAAAACGGCTTTGCCTTGTCACTTCTGATAATTAATTCTTTGTTACCTGCTTTATTATTTTTAACCTCATGAGAAAAGGTGGTTAGATCATCAAAATTAGCAAATGAATTAAGTTTTGTAATAGTTCCCCTTTTAACCAAACTGGTATTTTTATAATTGATTAAAGAAGCGCTAGGTAAAAAAATTTTTTTTAAATCTACTTTTAAAGATCCGTCAATCATTGAATTAAATTCAATATCTTTATTTCTTTCTCTTTGATTTAAAACTCTTCTTAAATCTAATTTTTCACCTTTAATTAAATAATTTCTTTTATTCTTAGTAACACGAAGTTTATTATTATCTCCTAAATTAATTTTAATATTATCAAAATCTTTTAAGTTAAATTTTTCATCAAGATATATGGACTGAATATTTATTCGGTCATTTTTAGAAACAAAATTTAATTTTGAAATTTTGATATTTTTATTATTTTTATAAAAAACAAAATTTAATTTTGAATTAACACCTTTATTTTTAGTATAATTAAAAAGTGATAAATCAACCTCTGAATTACTTAAATCAAGTGAAGTTTCGATATTAAATTTTTTAAAATCTTTTAATTTTGTTTTGATATTATAATTTAGATCATCTTTAATTAAAAAATCATTTTTTTTAAAAAATGTTTCTTTTAAATTAATTTCACCATTTAATTTAATATCAAAAAAATCTTTTGAGCTCTTTCTGTTAACAGCAAAGTTATTTTTTTTATTATTTAGGACAAAATCACCATTAGCAACAAGTTGTCCTTTACGATCAAATTTTATTAAAGAATTAATATTTTTAAAATCAAACTCATATGGATCGCTATATTTAAAATTAAGATTAGTAGTATTTATATTAAATTGGGTTTTATCTTTTATAACTTTAAAATTATTATCCAATTGTATGTCTAAATTGGAGTTTAATGTTAATTGGCCACCAATGTCTTTGATTTTTTCTAAGTTTAAATTTAGCAAACTAGTGGAAATTTTATTCAAATTTAAAGAAGATTTTAACTGACCGTCTATCTTAATATTACCGCGTAATTCTCTGTTATCAATTGAATAACTGACTTCATCAGATTTTATACCAAAAGTTCCAAAAACCCCAATTATATTAGATAATACTATTTTATTGTTTTCAAAATCAATATTACCGGTCAAATCTTTGACAAAAGGAATATCCTCGTAAATATCAATTGAAACATTTTTTAATTCACCTGTAAACGTGGTTGATACTTTTTGTTTTTGAAACTGATCAATAATTAGATTACCTTTTGCAATACCGTCTAAAAACTTTGTTTGATCTAGAACAGGTACTTTTTTAATTAATGATATTTTTTTTAAATTCAATATTTTATTATCATCAAAATCAACTTCTATTTTTTGTAACAAATATTTTTCTTCAAAAGATGATTTTAAATCTGAAAAAATTGTAAAAGATTTTAAATTTATACTTTGCTTATTAACTAATATTTCAGGTTTATTAATTTTTATTTTTAAACCTAGTGTAAAAATATCTAATGAAATATTAGCTTCTTTAAAATTAGCTTTTAAATTTGGAATACGTTTTTCTATCTGGGTAATAATTTTATTATTAAATTTATCTGTTGATATTCCATAAGATAATACAACTAGTGTAATAAATATTATAAAAATTAAAGCTGATAGTATTTTAAAAAATAGTTTCATTAATTTATTTTAATTAAAGCTGATTCTAAAAATTCTCCAATTTCACCGTTTAGCACATCGTCTGGGCTTGTGCTTTCAACATTTGTTCTATTGTCTTTAACAAGTTGATAAGGTTGCAAAACGTAAGATCTAATTTGATGCCCCCAACCTATATCAGTTTTACTATCCTCTGCAGATTGAGCTGACTCTTCTCTTTTTTTTAATTCAAGTTCATACAATCTTGATTTTAACATTTTCATTGCAGTATCTTTGTTTTTATGTTGCGATCTTTCATTTTGACATTGAACAACAATCTTAGTTGGTAAATGTGTTATTCTAACGGCACTATCAGTTGTATTCACGTGTTGTCCACCTGCGCCACTTGAGCGATATGTATCAACTCTCAAATCTTTTTCTTTTATTTCAACTTCAATTTTATCATCAATTACTGGATAAACCCAAACACTTGCAAAACTTGTATGTCTCCTTTGATTAGAGTCAAACGGAGATATTCGAACTAATCGATGAACTCCACTTTCGTTTTTTAAATAACCAAAAGAATTTAATCCGCAAATTTTGATTGTAGAAGATTTAATGCCCGCTTCCTCACCTTTACTTTCACTAATTAACTCACATGATCGGTCAGTTTTTTCTGACCACTTTAAATACATTTTTCTGATCATATCAGCCCAATCTTGACTTTCTGTACCTCCTGCTCCTGCGTGAACCTCTAAATAACAATCAAATTTATCAGCATCACCTGATAAATAACAATTTGCCTCTAGAGATTTAATTTTTTTAGTTAATTCTTTTAAAGATTTTTTTAACTCAGAATAAAGTTCTTCATCAAATTCTTTTTCTAAGGATACGATAAATTCTTTTAAGTCGTTGTAAATTTGATTTTGATTTTTAAATTCAGTTACAATTTTTTCAATTGTGTTTTTTTCTTTTAATATCTCTTGTGCTTTTTGGTTGTCATCCCAAAAATTTTCTTCAATAGACTTTGCTTCTAATACTTTTAATTTTTCTTCAAGTGAATTTTGGTCAAAGATACCCCCGGATATTTTTTAATGAATTATCCAACTTTGACAGCGTGTTTTTTTCTTCCAACATTAATATTCTCTTAAAATTTGATTAGAATTATAGCTATTGATATTTGTATCTAATTTAAAGCTTTCGTTAATAGAATTTCTTTGGTCTTTAGACAACTTTCTTCCAGTTTTTGAATTTATTTTTGCGAATTTAATCGTCTCTGGTGGTTTAAAAAAAGGAATAAAATTATTTGGTTTTAGCTCTTTCATAATATCATAAAAAATAGGGAGCGCTGCCTTTGATCCTGTTTCTTTTTTTCCAAGAGTTGAAGGTTCATCAAAACCTACATAAACTCCAACTAATAACTCGGGTGTAAATCCAATAAACCAAGCATCTAAATTATCATTTGTTGTACCTGTTTTACCTGCAAGCTCTAGTTTGAGTTTTTTTAATTTTTTTCCAGTTCCTCTTTCAACAACTCCTTTTAGAATATTAACCATTTGATAAGAAACATCTTCATTAAATACCCGTTCATACCTATCTTCTACTGAA
Organism: Pelagibacteraceae bacterium; assembly: GCA_022763425.1. Lineage (GTDB taxonomy): Bacteria > Pseudomonadota > Alphaproteobacteria > Pelagibacterales > Pelagibacteraceae > HIMB114. Next base: position 927,583 of record JALEGD010000001.1, read on the forward strand.
GGAGGTTTTTCATTTTCAAAACTATCGTTGCACCCTAAACAAAATAATTTTTCATTTTTATAAATAGTTTTTCCTTCTCGGTCCTGAATTAAATCAATTAATGTTGGCTCTAATCTTTTTCCCCCATTAACAAAAGAGCCATACGCTGAAGTAATTTGTAAAAGTGTTGTTTCTCCAGATCCTAAAGACGAAGATAAAATATTTGCCGTATTTTTATAAATACCAAGCTGCTTTGCTTTATTGTTTATTTTATTTAATCCAATGTCATTTGCTATTCTAACAGTCATTAGATTATTTGATTTTTCTATTCCATATCTAAAAAGTTGCTTTCCGTTGAAACGTCCAGAATAATTTTTAGGTTTCCATTTGTATTCATCTTTATTTTGATAAATAACAAAGGGAGCATCAAGAACTACAGAGTTTGGTTTATAATTGTTTTCTAGAGCTGCTGCGTAAACAAAAGGTTTAAATGCCGAACCAGGTTGTCTCTCGGCTTGCGTAACTCGATTAAATTGATTTAAGTTAAAATCAAAACCGCCAGATAATGCAAGAACTCTACCACTCCATGGGTTCATTACAACTACAGCTCCATTTGCTTTTGGAATTTGTTCTAACGACCATAAATTGGTTTTTTTTAATTTTTTAACATAAATAACATCACCAACATTAAAAACATCTTCCATATTTTTTGGAAAACCTTCGTGTAAATCTTGGGTTATTCTTTTTTTTGCCCATTTAGTATTTTCAAATAAAATAATTCCTTCTTTATCTGTATCAGTAAAAATTTTAGCTTTATTTTGATCGATATTTTCTACTAAGGCTAATTTAAAATCTCTTGATTTAAGTTTTTCATTTTTTTTTAGTTGGTTAAATTTTTCTCTAGTGTAGTTTTTATACAAAGGTCCAGTCCAACCGTGTCTTTTGGAATATAAAATAATATTTTTTTTTAATGCTGAGCTTGTAACTTCTTGAATTTTTTTATTTAATGAAGTTTTTACAAACAAGCCTTGTCTATAAAGTTTTTTATCTCCATACTGATCTATTAAATTTTTTCTCACTTCTTCAACAAAAAATGCAGGTGAAGTATCTATATTTAGATCTCTCTTTTTTAATTTGATTTTATAATTTAAAGATTTTTGCAACTCTTCCTTGGATATAAAACCATTATCTTGCATACGTTTTAAAACCCAATCTTTTCTGCCCTTAACCGCATTAAAATTTCTGTATGGATTATATTTACTTGGGGCTTTAGGAAGTGATGCCAATAAACCAGCTTCAGCATTATTAATATCTTTAATTGATTTATCAAAGTATGTCATGCTAGCAGATGCTATTCCATAGGATCTCTCTCCTAGGTAAATCTCATTTAAGTATAATTCTAATATTCTTTTTTTTGATAATACCTTTTCAATTCTAAAAGCTAAAATTGCCTCTTTTACTTTTCTTGCAAGTGATACATCAGAGGTTAGTAAAAAATTTTTTGCAACTTGCTGAGTAATAGTAGAAGCGCCTTCTAACCTATTTCCTGAAATTATGTTTTGAACATTCTTTATTACCGCTCTTGTAATACCTATTGCATCTATACCAGGGTGTTCATAAAAATTTTTATCTTCTGCTGATAAAAATGCATTGATTACTCTCTTGGGAACTTGATCAATTTTTACAAAAGATCTTCGCTCTCTAGAAAAGTCTGCGATCACATCTCCATGAATATCATAAACTTTCGTAGATACTGGTGGCTTATAAGTTTTTAAAAAACCAAAATCTGGTAGATCATTTGAAAAATACCAAAACAGGGAAAAAATTAAAAAAAGACCTAAAAATGAAAAGATCAGAAATAAAGCAATAATCTTATTTAAGTAATTTCCCATAAATTTTCTTTAAATAATATTTAAATGATATAAATATGGCAATTATTACTATGTTCAAAAATTTTATCAAAAAAACAATGCAAACAAATTTAAAATTTAAGAGAGATTTATTATGGATAAAAAGATTCTTATTGATGCTTCGCAAGAGAAGCAAACAAGGGTTGCGATCACAAATAACGGTAATGTTGATGGCTATGAATTTGAAAACATCAATAAAAAGCAACTAAAAGGAAATATTTACTTAGGAAAAGTAAGTCGAATAGAACCATCTTTGCAAGCAGCTTTTGTTGACTTTGGCAATGAGCGTCATGGGTTCCTAGCTTTTAACGATATTCAATCTGAATATTATCAACTACCACAGTCTGACAAGGATGCTTTGAAGCAAGAAGAGGAGGAAATTAGAGAAGAATTAAACAAAGCAACAGAAAATATTGAAGAAAACCAGATTGAAGATCAAGAAGCTTTAGATGAAAGTGCACAATCAGATGTCCAATCCAACACTAACGAAGAAAACCAAATAGGTAATGAAATTTCGGAGGTAGAAAATAACGAAAACAACAATGCTCTAAATGAGAACCAGCTCGATAAAAAAATCGAAAAAATCAAAAGTAAAAGGAAAAAAAGATATAGAATTCAAGAAGTCATTAAACCTGGGCAAGTAATTTTAATTCAAATTGTAAAAGAAGAGAGAGGAAAAAAAGGAGCGGCCCTTACAACTTACATTTCGCTTGCGGGAAAATATATTGTTTTGATGCCAAATACTGCAAAAGGTGGCGGTATATCTAGAAAGATTTTTAACTCACAAGATAGAAGACATATAAGAGAAATCATTAACTCACTAGAAATTCCAAAATCTATGGGTTTAATTGTAAGAACTGCTGGAGCTAAAAAAACTCAAAACGATATAAAAAATGACCTAGAAGTTTTGATAGGCATTTGGGATAAAATTAAAGATAAAACTTTAAAATCAAATGCACCAAATTTAATTCACGAAGAAGGAGATTTGATCTATAGATCTATAAGAGATTTTTTAACCTACGACACTGAAGAAATAATTATTGATGGTGATGATGCTTATGAAAAAGCAAAAAATTATGCGGATATAATCGCAAAAGATTCTTTGCAAAAAATAAAAAAGCATAAAAATAAAATTCCACTTTTTCATTCAACAGGGATAGAAAAATATTTAAATAAAATTTATGACTCTAGAGTAACTCTTAAATCTGGGGGTTATTTAATTATCAGTCCAACAGAGGCTTTAGTTTCAGTTGATGTTAACTCAGGCAAAGCAACAAAAGAGAGGAATATTGAAAAAACTGCACTTGCTACAAACATTGAAGCTGCTGAAGAAGTAGCTAGACAAGCAAAACTAAGGGATCTTGCCGGTTTAATAGTTATCGATTTTATTGATATGGAAAATTACTCCAACAGAAGATTAGTGGAAAGAAAAATGAAAGAATCTTTAAGATCAGATAAAGCTAGGACACAAGTTGGAAGGATAAGTAATTTTGGATTACTTGAAATGACAAGACAAAGATTGAGAGAAAGCTATATTAAATGGGAGACTGTACTATCAAAAGAGTCTTTTTGTGAAAAGATACTTAGAAAAGTAGAAGAAAAAATATTTGATATTCCAAAAGTCAAAAAAGTAGAAGTTGAATTATCACCAAAAACCATTCTTTACATGAAAGAAAATATGAATGATGAGATTGATTTTTTTGCAAAAAAATTCAAATTCAAAACCACTTTTACAAAAAACGAAAATCTTCTCTCAAGAGAATTTAAGGTAAATTTCTTAAATAATAAAAATCAAATATTGGATACATATTCAGAGATTTCAATTAAATTAGAAGAGCCTGAAGATCTAAAAGATACTAAAAAAAACAAGAAATTTAGAGGCAATAAAAAATATAAGAATACAAAAAAGAAAAAAACAAAAAAATAATTTTTATTACTTAATTTTTCTTTTATGTGTTGTTGAGTTTTTAGCTAAGAAAGACTTTTCCATAATTCCAGATAAATAAGATAATCTCCCAGCTTCAACTGCTAATTTCATAGCCTCTGCCATTAAAATTGGTTTGCTTGCTTTAGCTATTGCAGAATTTACTAAAACCCCATCACAACCTAGTTCCATTGCAATACTTGCATCAGATGCACAACCAATTCCTGCATCAACTATTACTGGAACTTTAGAGCGTTTTTTAATTAGTTTGATATTATTTTTATTTGGAATACCGTGCCCAGATCCAATTAAAGATCCAAGAGGCATCACTGCTGCTACTCCTATTTCTTCAAGCTGTTTGCAAGCAATGGGATCATCTGAACAATAAACCATCACATCAAATTTTTCTTTTACTAAAATTTTAGCGCACTTTAATGTTTCTTCCATATTAGGGTATAAAGTTTCTTGATCTCCCAAAACCTCAAGTTTAACTAAATTCCAACCCCCGCTATCTCTTGCTAACCTTAAAACTCTTAAAGCGTCTTCAGAATTAAAACACCCTGCTGTATTTGGAAGGTATCTAATTTTTTTTGGATTGATGTAATCCATTAATAGTGGTTCTTTTTTATTTGTAATGTTAACTCTTCTTACAGCAACTGTAACCATATCAGCTCCAGAAGCTTTAATAGCTTTTGCCGTTTCAGAAAAATTTTTGTATTTTCCCGTTCCAACAATTAATCTAGATTTAAATTTGTACTTACCTACTCTAAATAAATCTTTCATTAACCACCCCCTATAAAAGTAACAACTTCAACCTTATCATTTTTTTTAAACTTAAAATCTCTATATTTTTCCTTTGGAATAACAACTTTATTTACTTCAATGGCTACTTTTGATGATTTAATATCAATTTTCTTTAAAAGGATATTGATTGTATCTTTTTCATTGATTGAAAATTTTTTGCCATTTAAAACAATATGCATTATTAAGGCTTAATATTTTTCAATTAATAAAATGTCAAAAAAAATAGAAATTATTAACGGACCAAATATAAATCTTTTGGGCAAAAGAGAACCAGAGATTTACGGTAATCTTACATTGGAAGATATAAATAACCAAATTAAAGACTATGCAAAAAAACTTGAGCTAGATGTATCTTTTTTTCAGTCTAATGTAGAAGGTGAAATTGTGAACAAAATTCAAGAATGTGATAAATCAGATGGATTAATAATTAATGCTGCTGCTTTTACCCATACCTCAGTGGCAATTCATGATGCTTTAAAAAGTTTAAATATACCTAAAATAGAAGTTCACATTTCTAATATTTATAAACGAGAGGAATTTAGGCATAAATCATTAATAAGTAATGTAGTTGATGGAATAATTTGCGGTCTTGGAATTAATAGTTATAAATTAGCGTTGCAAGGTGTGAAAAATATCATAGATGAAAATTAATAAAGATAAAATCAAAGAATTAGTTAAAATTTTAGATGAGCTTAATCTAACTGAATTAAGTTATTCTGATGGAAAAGAGAGTATCAAAGTAGGAAAAGGTACATTGTCAGTACCAAGTGTAGTTTCATCAAACAATTTAGCTTCTGCTCCAACAAAGTCTTCTGGAAAATTTAATGGAGTAAAAAGTCCAATGGTAGGTACAGCTTATCTTGCACCTGAGCCTGGGGCAAAACCTTTTGTTACTGTTGGATCAAAAGTAAAAAAAGGAGATACAATTCTAATTATTGAAGCAATGAAAACAATGAACCATATACCTTCAACACAAGATGGTATTGTGGAAGAGATTTGTGTTAATGACGGTGAGTCTGTTGAGTTTGATCAAGAATTAATCAAAATTAAATGATAAAAAAAATACTCATCGCAAATCGCGGTGAAATTGCTGTAAGAGTAATAAGAGCTTGCAAAGAACTTGGTATTAAAAGTGTAGCTGTACATTCATCAGCAGATAAAGATGCAATGCATGTTCAACTGGCTGATGAGAGTGTTTGTATTGGGCCACCAAGAGCAAGTGATAGTTACCTTAGTATTCCAAATTTATTATCCGCTTATGAATTAACAGGATCTGACTCAATTCATCCTGGGTACGGTTTTTTATCTGAAAACTATGAGTTTGCTAAAATCCTAGAAGATCACAAAATTAATTTTATCGGTCCATCTTCAAGTTTAATAAAAAAAATGGGTGATAAAATTGAAGCAAAAAAAATTGCCAAAGAATTAGGTCTGCCAACAATTAAAGGTTCGGATATAGGTATTACGGACATTAACGAAGCTAAAAAAATGGCAGAAGAAATTGGTTACCCAGTGCTAATTAAAGCCGCCGGTGGTGGCGGTGGAAAGGGTATGAAAATTGTTTATGAAAGTAAAGATTTAGAAAAAAATGTAATTGATGCAAAAAGTGAGGCTAAAAAATTTTTTAACAATGATGAAGTTTTTATTGAAAAATTCTTCCAAAATCCAAGGCATATTGAAGTTCAAATTTTATCCGATGGAAAAAAAGTTGTTCATCTAGGTGAGAGAGATTGTACAGTTCAAAGAAGATATCAAAAACTAGTTGAGGAAAGTCCAAGTCCTGTTTTAACAACTGAGGAGAGGAACAAACTTTTAGAAAATTCTGTAAATAGTATTTCAAAACTTGGCTATAAAGGCGCAGGTACTTTAGAGTTTATTTATGAAAATGGTGAATTCTTCTTTTTAGAAATGAATACAAGACTTCAAGTTGAGCACCCAGTTTCTGAAGCTGTAACTGGTGTTGATTTAGTAAAAAGACAAATTGAAATAGCTTCAACTGGTAATTTAGATCTAGATCAATCACAAATAAGTTTTAATGGTCATGCAATTGAGTGCAGAATTAATGCAGAAAATTATAAAAAAGATTTCCAACCTAGTGCTGGTAAAATAACATCCTGTCATATCCCTTCGGGGCCAGGAACTCGAGTAGACTCTGCAATTTATCAAGGGTATGTTGTGCAACCATTTTATGACAGTATGATTGCAAAGTTAATTTCTCATGGAAGAGACAGGGAGTCAGCGTTGGCAAGATCTCTTCGCGCTTTAGATGAATTTGTCATATCAGGTATTGATACTACAATTGATTTGCATCAAGAAATATTAAAACATAAAGATTTTTTAAGCTTCAATTATGACGTTAATTGGTTAGCGAAATCAGACATCTTAAATAAAAATTAGTTACAACTTTTTAATGAAATATCGTAATTTGGATGCTCTATTTCATTAATTGATGAATTTGAGGCAAACATCCAATTATTAAATAAAAAAACCCTGTCTTTAGTTTGATTTTTAACATCTTTAATTTGCACTAAAGCAGAGGTTTCTAAAAACCCTTTCCTGGTATCAAGAACACACTTATTAATAAAAATTTCAAAATCTTTAATATTTTTTAAAGTTTTTAACTTAATTTTTTCAGTGGTTAATCTTGAGGTTATTTTATCAATAATTTTTATCTCAGCATAATTATTATCATTGTTTAAAACCTTAACTAATTCATTTCCAAATGATGAAAAGCTAAAAAAAAATAAATAAATAAATATAATTATTTTGGTTGCCATCTTTTATAGGGCAATTTTTTTTCATGCTGAGGAACATAAGCTTGATTAGTACCAGTGAGGTTTTTTTTATGTTCTTTCTGCCAATTAAAATTATTAAATTTGACCTGATCTGGTGTAGTTTTAATTATTTTATGTAGCCAAGAATGCCACTCAGGAGGTATTGATGAGGCATCAACTGTACCGTTATAAATAACCCATCTTTTTGTATCATTTTTATTTTGATAATATTTATTTCCATAATGATCTTTCCCGACCATGTTTCCATAAACCAGAGTTTGCAAGAATGTTCCAAATGTTTGTCCATTCCACCAAGAAAAAATAATTTTAAATAAATTCATTAACACAATTGAAAGTTGTTTTTTTTTAAATGGACTTATAACAAAGAGTCACTTAGAAAACTATTTTAATATTAACGATTCTTAAAGGAAAATATGAGTAAATTTGTAGCTGAAAGTTTTTATACGTGTCTTTTTAAAATAAGTCATAAACTGAATGAAATAAGTAACGAGTCTCTAAAAGAAATAGACAAAAGGGATGATGGAAAATTTGAAATTATTGATGTTAAATTTAATAAAAGAAAAACTAAAGCTATAGGGGATGTTAAAAATAATTCAAAACAGGCTCAAACTGAAGACCTTAAAGATTTAATTCAAAATAGTGTAAATGAAGCACCAAAAAGCTCAGGTATAGAAAATAATTTAAACGACAAGAATTTTAATTTCAGAAGAAGAATGCCTGATAGAAGAAAGGCATATATTCAAAAAGCGACAATTGATGACAATAAAGTTTACTTGCATATTGGAGAGTATGAAGACGGTAAGATTGGAGAAATTTTCATTGATACTAACAAAGAAGGTGAGCTTGTAAAATCAATGATGAATAATTTTGCTATAGCAATATCACTAGGGCTGCAATACGGAGTTCCTTTAGAAGAATATGTTGATGCGTTCATTGATACTAAGTTTGAACCATCTGGTAAAGTTCATGGTAATGACCGAATACTAAGCGCAACCTCTATATTGGATTATATATTTAGGGAATTAGCAATCTCTTACTTGGGTAGAGAAGATTTGGCTCATACTCCATCAATTAAAAAAGCTGAATCCTCGGAAGCCTCAAGCCCAGAAGAAGCCAAATTTCTTGATGTACTTAAAAATGTAACAAGTAAGGGGTTTGTAAGAAATCAATATAAAGAAAAGTTAGTAGATCTTACAAATGTGAGATTAAATATTAAAAGTAAAAAAGCCTAATCTTTTTTTATTGTTTTAATATTTAGATCTTTGAGTTGACTTTCTTTAACTGATGATGGTGCGTTCATCATTAAATCTTGTGCATTTTGATTCATAGGAAACATGGTAACTTCTCTGATATTTTTCTCATCAGCAAGTAACATTATAATTCTATCAATACCTGGAGCTATGCCTCCATGTGGTGGCGCTCCATAACTAAAAGCATTTATCATACCTGAAAATTCTCTATCTACTTCTTCTTTTGAGTAACCGGCAACTGAAAAAAGTTTATACATTAGATCTGGTTTATGATTTCTAATTGCACCAGAAGATAATTCTATTCCATTACAGACAATATCATATTGGTAAGCTTTAATATTAAGAGGATTGTCAAAGTCTAAATTTTCAATATCACCTTGCGGCATAGAAAATGGATTATGACTGAAAGTTATTTTTTTCGTTTTTTCATCGAATTCATACATTGGATAATCAATAATCCAACAAAAGGCAAATTCGTCATTATTAATCAAATTTAAATCTTCGGCAATTTTTGTTCTGGCAAGGGATAAAATTCTTTCGACTTCGCTTTGAGAACCGCATGCAAAAAATATACTATCTCCAATTTCAGCATCAGTAATCTTCATGATTTCTTTTAACGAGTCCTCTGAAAACAATTTACCAATTGTGCCTTTACCAGAAATTTTGCCATCACTTTCCTCAAAAGAAAAATAAGCCAAACCAGATGCACCTTCACTTCTTGCCCATTTATCAATTCCATCAAAAAAACTTCTGGGTTTTTCTACTGTTTGTTTAGTTACAATTGATCTTACAATATTTCCTTTAGAGACTAGTTTTTTAAATATTTCAAATTTAACATCTTCACGCTTAAATATCTCACTTACATCTAAAATTACTAATGGGTTCCTCAAATCTGGTTTATCAGTTCCATACTTTAGCATTGATTGTTCATAAGGAATTCTTGGAAAAACTTTATTAATTATTTTTTTATTAGAAAATTTTTCAAAAACACTTGAAAGTAATTTTTCTAAAATATCAAAAACCTGATTTTGATTAACGAAAGACATCTCGATATCCAATTGATAAAACTCCCCCGGGCTTCTGTCGGCTCTTGCATCTTCATCTCTAAAACATGGTGCAATTTGAAAATACTTATCAAAACCAGCAACCATTATAAGTTGCTTAAATTGTTGTGGAGCCTGTGGTAGCGCATAAAATTTTCCAGGGTTTAATCTACTTGGAACTAAAAAATCTCTTGCCCCTTCTGGACTTGATGAGGTTAAAATTGGAGTTTGAAATTCTAAAAAACCAAATTTTTTCATTTCATCTCTTATGAATGAAATCACCTCTGATCTTAAGATAATGTTTTTATGAATTCTTTTTCTTCTTAGATCTAAATACCTATACTTTAACCTAATATCTTCGGAATAATCTTCATCTAAAAATACCGGTAATGGTAATTCTTTTGCCAATCCAAGTATTTCAAAATTATTTATCGATATTTCAATTTCACCAGTTTTTAAATCTTTATTAATAGTTTCACTTGATCTTTCTAAAACTAGGCCTTCAATCTTAACAACTGTCTCCAATGAAGTTTTTTCAATATTTGAAAAATTTTTATGACCCTTTTCAATTACACACTGACTGATGCCATAATTATCTCTCAAATCTATAAAAAGTAAATTTCCATGATCTCTTTTTTTATGTATCCATCCAGATAAAATCACATTTTTATCTTTATGGGATTTATTTAATTCTCCACAAGTATGTGTTCTATAAGTTATCATTTAGGATAAATCCTAATATATACAAAAAATACAAAAAACAAGAAAATATAATGATTGTAAATAATCAAAAAAAATTAGAATTATTCAAAAAATATTTTAACAAAAAAAATTGTTTATGTGTTGATACTGAATTTGAAAGAAAAAAAACTTATTATTCAAAGCTATCAATAATTACAATTTCTGATGGACAAAAAATTTTCATTTTTGATTTATTAAAATTTCCAGATCAAATCAAGACCATTAGAGAAATCTTTAAATCAAAGAAAAAGATCAAAATAATACATGGGGGAATGCAAGATATAGAAATTTTTCTTAATCATAATGTGAATATTGAACCATTTTTCGATACTCAAATAGCAAGTGGATTCTTAGGATTGGATAAAAATATTTCATATGCAAACTTAGTAAAAAAGTATTTCAAAAAAGTTTTGGATAAAAAACATCAGAATGAAGATTGGTTGAAAAGACCACTGCTAAATTCTCAAATAAAATATTTAGAACGTGATGTGAAATATTTAAAAAAAATGTACTTAATACAAAGCAAATTGCTAAAAAAAGAAAAAAAACTTAATTTTGCTAGAGAAGAATTTTCTCTAATATTGAAAAAAATAAAAAATAATAATGGAATTAATTCAAAATTTAAAAAGAAATTAGGTATTCAATTATATAATAATAAAAATTTTATAAACCTTATTAAAATAAGAGATGATTTAAGTAAGAAAAAAAACTTACCAAAAAACTGGATATTAAAAGATGAGGAAATCATTACAATAATTAAAAATAAATCTTTTCATACAATTAAAAAAAATAAAATTTTTTCTCAAAATCAAATTAAAGATATTGCTAATTTACTAAAAAAACTTTCAAAAATAAGGATTAAAAAAGAGAATAATGAAATTCAAATTAAGAGTTTAGAATTTTTTAGATTTTTAGTTTCAAAAAAATATTCAATTGATCAGAATTTGATTGCATCTAAATTTGATATTGCTGAATATAAAAGTATTAAAAAAAATTCAAAATGGAGAAATAAAATTTTTTATGATTTATATGAAAAAATTATTACAGGTAAAAAGAAATTCCTTATCAAAGATTTCAAGCCGTTTCATTAAGAACTTCATTTATTAATTTATAATCTATTTTTTTTTTCTTAATTATACTCTGATCATTTAGTTTAATTAAAAATTTTTCTATACTTGAATATGACCTATCTATTTTTTTTACAATATATTCTACTAAATCTTTTTTTATAACAATTTGATTATCAGAAAAATATTTTAAGATTAAAGAATATATAAGATCATCGCTTGGATTTTGTATTTCAATTAATAAAAACTCTTTCAATCTTGATTTCAAATCTAGTAATTTGATTTCTAACATAGTCAAAGGTTCTCTTGATGATATAATTAAATATTTCTTATGAAGTATAAAATGATTTATTAATGAAAAAAACTTATCTTCATTAATTTGAAAACCATCTAAAATAAGTTTATCAACAAGAAAAAGCTCATCATATTTCTTTTCAAAATCTTCTTTGTTACTTATATAATTAAATTGATTTTTTTTTCTAAATAATTGTAAGATAAATGATTTTCCAGATTTTTTTTCACCAACAATATTAATTAATTTGGTTTCCCAATTTGGAAATTTATCTAGGAAATTTAATACATTGCTGTTTGATGCATCTCTAATTAAGTTCTCTTCAAAAAAATTTTTAGTATTATTAAAATTAAATATACGTTGCTCAGTCATTTTTTTTTAAATTTATATTTCCATTTTTATTTTCAACAATTAAATTAAATTCTGCCAAAGATTCTATGAAATTGACCTTGGAACCTGAAAAAACTAAATTTCCTGAGTATTTACTATTTGTCACCTCGATATCATTCAACGAAATAGTATTTTTATTTTTTTCTAAAATTTTTTTAATTTCAACATAATCAGATAATTTTTTTAAAGTATAATGAAATACAAAATTATTATTCTTTAATGGTGATAAGATTTGAATTTCTTTCCATGAATTATTTAATTCTATAATTAATTTATTAAACAATTCATCAATATTTTTTTGGTTAAATTCTTTAAGTTTAAATTTATTGGAAAATTTTAATTCATTAAATTGGTATTTGACAAAAACATTCTCTTTATCTTTATCTAAATCATGATCTAAAACTATAAATATAAAATCTCTAACACCATAGTTTACTGTTAATCGGTCAATTCTGGTAATTTGATAAGATTTTAAGTCTATCTCTTTTAAAAAATTAATATCAGTCAAATCCCCATTTGGAGGAAACGCATTAATAAGATTATTTGATTTTTTACTCCAGTTTTTTTCAAAACTGTCATTTAACCAATAATTTATTTCATTATTTTTCTTTTCAACAACTATGGTTAGAACAGGATCACTTTTAAAATTTATATATTTTATATTTTGTGATTTTAATAAATCATCAATTTTAAATTTATCAAATTCAATTTTGCAAATAACTTCATAGTCTTTGTCTGTTTTCAATTCATCTTTGACAATAAAATATTTAAAATAATTTTGATAATTATTAATTTTTTTAATATTCTTATAATCTGACTGAACTGTAATTGATTTTAAAAAGTCATTTAATGATTTTTTCTTTATATCCTCAATAACTTTATTTCTATTATTTTTTATTTTTTTTAGTGATGTTTTAAAAGAATAATTATCAACAATATAAATACTAGAGTTTGCCTTAACAGAGAATAATATTACAAACATCAATGTTAAAAATATTTTAAATAAATGCATAAAAAGACCTTAACATACAAGCAGAGTGGAGTTGATACATCAAATACTAATAAATTGGTAAAATATATATCAAACCTATCTAATAAAACAAAAATTAAAGGGTCAAGAATATCTGGTTTTAAAAATATTGGAGGCTTTGGCTCCTTATTTGATTTAAAGCCTCACAAAATTAAAAATCCTGTTTTAGTTTCAGCTACTGACGGCGTAGGTACTAAATTAGAGTTGGCAAATAAATTAAATAAATTTGATACAATTGGAATAGATCTGGTAGCGATGTGCGTTAATGATCTAATCGTTCAAGGTGCAAAACCATTATTTTTTTTAGATTACATCGCAATAGGAAAGGTTGAAAAAAATAAATATAAAAAGTTATTAAAAGGAATTGCTAAAGGCTGTGAAATTTCAAAGTGTTATTTAGCTGGAGGAGAAACAGCTGAAATGCCAGGTATATATTCGAATAATAAGTTTGATATGGCAGGTTTTTCAGTTGGGGTAGTAGATAAATCTAAAATTTTGGACGGAAAAAAAATACAAAAAGATAATTTAGTTCTAGCTATTCCATCTTCTGGGTTACATTCAAATGGTTTTTCACTTGTTAGACATGTATTAAAATTAAAAAAAATTAAAAATAAAAATATTATTAAAAAATTATTAGAACCTACAAAAATTTACACAAATGAAGTTTTAAAACTCCACTCAAAAAATTTATTAAATGGATGCTGCAATATTACAGGTGGTGGTATCACTGAAAATTTACCAAGAGTATTACCAAAAGGAAAGACTGCTGTGATAGACTTAGACAAAATAAAAACCTTAAAAGTTTTTAAATTTTTAAAACAAAGTAATATCTCTGATGATGAAATGCTAAAAACATTCAATTGTGGTGTGGGATTTTGTCTAATAATAAATAAGAATAATCTTAAAAAAGTACAAAGTTTCTTTAAAAAAAAATATAAACCTTATCCAGTTGGTAAAATTATAAATTCAAATAATAAAAAAATTATTTTTAATGGTGACATTAAATTCTAAATCAAAAGTAGCTGTATTTATTTCTGGAAGAGGTTCAAATCTAAAAGCTTTAATTCAAAATTCTAAGCTTAAAAGAAGTAAATACAAAGTTAGCCTTGTTTTATCTAATAAATCAAATGCAAAAGGATTGGATTTTGCAAAAAAAAATAAGGTTAAAAATTATTCTATTGAAAAAAAACTTTCCACTTTTGAAAATAGAGCTTTAAAGTTAATTAGAAAAAATAAGATAAAAATAATATGCTTAGCTGGGTTTATGAGAATACTATCTCCAAATTTTATTAAAAAAGCAGGTGTAACAATAATAAATATTCACCCTTCTCTACTGCCAAAATTAAAAGGTCTTAATACTCACGAAAGAGCTATCAAGGCAAAACACAAGTTTTCTGGATGTACTGTCCATTATGTAAATGAAAAACTAGACTCTGGCAAAATAATTATTCAAAAAAAAGTTAAAATTTTAAAATCAGATAATCCAATATCTTTAGCAAAGAAAATTTTAAAATTAGAACACAAAGCTTATGCTGAGGCTATTGAAAAAATAATTTAGTCTTTAAAAAATAAATCTATTTCAATTTTTGCATTTTCAACAGAATCTGATCCGTGAACTGAATTTTTATCAATTGAAACTGCATAAAGATTTCTAATTGTACCAGGTTTTGCATCTTTTGGATTAGTTGCGCCCATTAATTCTCTATTTTTTTGTACTGCATTATCCCCTTTTAAAACCATCGCCACTAATGGACCAGAACTTATGTAACTACACAAGTCATTAAAAAAAGGTTTGTCAGAATGAACAGAGTAAAATTTTTTTGCAAAGTCCATATCAACATGAATTTTTTTCATCTTTTCAACAACTAGTCCGTTTTCTTCAAAAACCTGTATTATTTTACCTATTAAATTTCTCTCAACTGCATCTGGTTTAATTAAAGACAATGTGTGTTCACTCATAATATTCCTCCACTAATCTGTTTAAAAGTTTGACACCATAGCCAGTTGCACCAACTGGAATAGTTTTTGTATTTTTTTTTGTCCATGCCATACCAGCAATATCTAAATGAGCCCATGGAGTTTTTTTTAATATAAATCTTTGCAAAAATTGAGCTGCAGTTATTGAGCCTGCCCCGCCAGAATAATTAATGTTTTGAACATCTGCGATTTGTGAATCTATCAACTGATCAAATTGCTTATCTAAAGGTAACCTCCAGGCCTTTTCGTTATCTTTATAGCCCACTTTGTTTATTCTTTCAGCTAACTGATCATTGTTTGAAAAAAGTCCAGCATATTCGTTTCCTAAAGAAATTATAATTGCCCCAGTCAATGTAGCTAGATTAATTATAAATCTTGGTTCAAATCTTTTTTCAGTATAAGTTAATAAATCAGCCAAAACTAATCTTCCCTCTGCATCAGTGTTGAATATTTCTATAGTCTTTCCACTATAAGATTTCACAACATCGCCAGGCCGTTGTGCATTTCCATCTGGCATATTTTCTACCAATCCCACAACTCCTATTGCGTTAACTTTAGCTTTTCTTAGTGCTAGTGTTTTCATTAAACCTGTTACTGTACCAGCTCCAGCCATATCATACTTCATTTCTTCCATAAATCTTGCTGGTTTCAAAGAGATACCTCCAGTGTCAAAACAAACACCCTTTCCTACGAAGCATAATGGTTTTGAGTTTTTTGATTTCCCATTCCATTTCATAATCGCTACATAACTTTTATTTTGACTACCTTGACCTACACCAAGAAGCGCATTCATACCTAAACTTTTTAATTTTTTTTCATCTAAAATTTCAATTTTTAAACCTGTACTTTTAAGTTTTGATATTTGATTAGCAAAGTTTTTTGGATTTAAAATATTTGGAGGCGTTGTAACTAAATTTCTTGTCTCTGAAACTCCTTCATTTATGCATTTTGCATATTTGATACACTTAGATATATAATTTTTATTTGAACAAATTAATTTAAAATTTAAAATATTTTTGCTTTTCTTTTCAATTTTATAATCGTTGAAAGAATAATTCTTTGAAAATGCCCCTATTAATATATTTTGTATTATTGATATGTCATTCTTGATTTTATCAGGTAATGTATCAATTAATATTTCAATAGAAACTTTTTTTAAATTAATAGCCTCGCTTACAATTTGACCACCTAGACTTTGATAAATATACTCTGGTTTTTTCTCATCAACATTAAAAAAAAATATATTGTTAAATTTAGATTTTGATATTTGAGAAACAAAAGTAAATCCTTTTTTATTTTTAGCAGCCTTGTCTTTTAGTTCTCTAGCTGCATTCAAATCAATTATTGATTTAATAGAGCTCAAATTTGACTTTTTGTTAGTCAATATTGCTCTAAAATCCTGATTTTTGCTATATTTTGTTGAAATAGAAATCATTTTAAATATGAAAAGGTTAATACACTTTAAATGGTTAAAAACAAGATATTCACATATATTATTTTAGAATATTTTAAAATATTTTTAATTATCTCTTTATCGTTTTCATTATTAATATGGATGACGCAAGCTGCAAGGCTACTTGAGTTAATTACTGAATTTGGTAATTCAATTTCAGTATATTCTCTATACCTTTTTTTTAATTATCCTAAAATACTAAATAACATTTATTTACTAAGTTTTGCTTTATCTTTTTTTTTCTTATACGCCAAACTTGAAAGCTCTAAAGAACTTAATATTTATTGGTTTTCTGGGATCAGTAAAAAGAAAATAATAAAAGTTTCATTTATAATTGGCTTACTTGCAATAATATTTCAATTAATATTGTCAGTATATATTACACCTTTATTTTCGGCAAAAGGTAGGCAAATTCTTGGACAATCAAAATTTAGTTTGATTAACTCATTAGTAAAAGAAAAAAATTTCAATTCACCTCTCAAAGGCCTAACTATTTATGTTGATGCCAATGATCAAAAAGGAAATTTAAATGGTGTCTTTATTTATGAAAAAACAAGAACGATTATAGCCAAAAGAGGCGAGGTTATATCGAGTGACGGTAATAGTTATTTAAAATTATATGATGGTATAACACATGAAAAAGTTGATGAAAATATAAATACTATCAATTTTAAAAATACTATTTTTGATTTTTCTAAATATCAATTGCAAAATATTATAGATTTAAAATTCAGTGAAAGAAGTACATATTGGCTATTTCAAAATTTAAGATCTGCAAACAAAAAGGCAAACGAAATAAGGGAGGAATTTAATAAAAGAATAATCAGCCCTCTATTTACTATATTAGTATGTGTTGCATGCGGTTTCTTACTGTACTCCAATAATGAAAAAATAAATTTAAAAAAATATAAATTATTAATATACACCTCTGTTATTTTATCTTTAATTATAAATCAAATATTAATTGGATTAAGTGGGGAAAGTATAAAATTATCAATTTTATATTTTTTTTTAATTATATTTTCAATTATATTTTTGTATTTGAGCTTAGTTAAACTAATAAACAGTGAAGTAAAATGAAAAAAAGATATACCCCAAAAAAAATTATTCAATACTTAATCAAAGAGTTTTCATTATCTTTAACAATTTTTTTTTTTATTTTTGTATCACTAATAATACTTTCAACTTATATAGAAGAAATTATTTTTTTTAGAGAAAAAGTAACATCAGGTAATTTTTTTTTAAAAACTTTTATTTTAAGCCTAATTAAAACGCCAACTTTAATAATTAATATTTCACCATTTATTTTTTTATTTTCTGGAATCTTTTTCTTTGCAAAGTTGCTTAGATCAAATGAAATTACACCATTAAGTTTATCTGGTTTTTCAAAGAATTTTATTACTATTATTCCTGCATGCTTTTCTTTTTTTTGTGGCTTGATAATAATTTTAATATTAACTCCTGTTTCATCTGAATTATCTAAGTATTATGAGACCGTAAAACAAAAGTATACTAATAACGATAACTTAATAATTATGAGCAATACAGGACTTTGGTTAAAAGAAAAAAATAATAATAAAATTTTTATAATTAGAAGCGATAAAATTTCAAATCAAATATTTAATGAACTTTCAAATGTCACAATTTACGAATTTGATGATAATTATAATTTTAAAATGCGAATAGACTCAAAAAAGGTAAAAATAACAGAAAAAAAATGGACTATTTTTAATTCACGAGAAATTACACAAAAAGGAAAATCAATAAACTCAATTAAAAACTTTAATACTTCGATTGAATTGAATAGCCTTAAAAATTTTTTTTCTAATGCTAATACTTTTTCAATATGGAATATTCAGGATGAATTAGGTAAAATTAGAGAAAGGGGCTACTACGGCCAGGACATAATAATTACACTAAATAAATACTTGTCATTACCATTTTTGCTTTTTTCGATGATTATTTTGGCAACATTTTTTACTATTAAAATCGGCTATCAGTTTAATAATTTCATTTACGCTTTTTTTGGAATTTTATCAGGAATTGTGGTGTATTTTTTATCAGATTTATCAATTGCAATTGGCAAAAGTGGTAAAATACCTTTAATATTGTCAGTATGGGTTCCTGTAATAATAATTTTATTACTTTCAATTTATAATTTAATAAACCAAGAAAATGAATAATTTTAAAAATTTTAGAAAACTAATCATAATTGGGTTAATTTTTTTTCAATGCGATTACGCTCACTCTGAAGATTTTTTTGAAATTGAAGCTGAAAAATTTCAATACTTAAATAATAATAAAACAATAGTAGCAACCGGTAATGCCATTGCAAAAAATAAGGAAGGTACAACAGTTTCTTCAGATAAAATAATTTATCATAAAGAAAAAAAGTTAATAGAAACATTTAATAATTCCAAATATCAAGATGGGAAAAATATATTAACAGCAGTTAATTTTAAATATGATATTAATTTAAAAACAGTAGAAGCGAATAAAAACGTAATTCTTATAGATAATAAAAAAAATAAATACCGCTTTAGTTTTTTTAAATATTTTGAACTAAAAGAAAATGGCTATGGAGAAGATAGTAAAGTCAATTTTGCAGATGGATCTTATCTTGAAGCCGCAGAGATTAATACTAATAATAAAAACCAAATAACAAAATTAAACAATGCAAATTACACTACTTGTTCAAAGATAAAAAATAAAAATAAAGAGTTCTGCCCAACTTGGTCATTAAAAAGTAAAGAAGTAATACACGATAAAAAAAAAGGTTTAATAAAACATAAAAATTCTTTTTTGAAGATTAAAAATATTCCTATTCTTTACAGTCCTTACATATCTCATCCAGATCCGAGTGTTAAAAGGAAAAGTGGTTTTCTTCCTCCATTGATAAAAAGTATATCAAATTTAGGAAGGACAATCAGAACTCCGTATTTTTGGGCTATATCTGATGATAAAGATTTAACATTAACTCCAGTTTATTATTTTAATGAAAAAAATTCTATTCAAGCTTCTTATAGACAAGTATTTAAAAATTCTTTTTTAAATTTAGAAACTGGATACTCGGGTGGATATAAAAAATTTAATAAGACAGGAAGAACTAAAGGATCAAGAAACTATTTATTTGCAGAATACAACAAAAATTTTAATAAAAATAATCTAGATAACAATCAAATTAATTTAAAAATTCAGAGAATTTCACAAGAAAATTTTGTCAGAGTAAATAAAATTAATACAAAATTATTTAAAGAGGATATTAGAACTCTTGAGAATAGCTTAAAAATCAGCTCATACAAAAACACAAAAAGATTAGAAATGAAAGCTGGAATCTTTGAGAATCTTAATATCTCGGATACTGAAAAATATACATATTATTTTCCAGATGGCTTATTTTCAAACAGTTTTGATAAATTTGAAAATTTTAAAATAAATTATACAAACTATTTTCAAGGTAGAAAGTTTTCAAAAGATCAAAAACAATTTAAAATTAGAAATTTATTAAATTTAGAAAGCAAATTATTTCCTTATAAAAAAATTGGCTTGGGAACTCAATTAAAAGCAAATATTTTTAACAAAAATATTTATAATGACAATGTCACGGGAGAAAAAGATAATACTAACGTTGATAATTATTTAACTCTTGCATTAAATAACTCATTACCTTTGGTAAAATTTAACAATAATTCTTATCAAACTTTAACTCCAAAAATTTTTATAAAGTATACTACTGGATCAATGCAAAATGCTTTACAAAATGAAAAAATACTTAATTACGCGGATATTTATTCAATGAACAGAACAAACAACTTAGACTTACCCGAAGTTGGCTCAAGCATGGGGCATGGAATTGAGTATTCATACAAAAGAAAAAGTAAATTAAAGAATAACAGCACCATATATAGCCTAACATCTGGTATTGGCCAGGTAATAAGAAGTAACAGGTTGGATAATATGCCTATTAAATCATCATTAAATAATAGTTCTTCAGATTTTGCTGGATTTGCTAAGTTTTCTTTTTTTGGAGACGAGAATATAAAAATTAATAAGCAGAACAATAAAATAAATTTTTTAAATTATTTTGAAAAAGATTTTATTGAATTTAATTATAAATATAACTTAGATAATAATTTAAAAAAATTGAATAGAAACAACATTAGTTTAAACAGTAATTTTAATAATTTTAACTTTTCGCTCGCATACGATGAAAAAAATAATCATATTGGAAATGATAGATCAGGTTTATTTAATTTAAAAACTCTTTTGAAAAAAAATTATTATTTAGGATTTGAAAGTAAAAAAAATCTTTTAACTAATAAATCTGAATATCTGAATTTTTCACTTAATTACGAGAACGATTGTATAGTAACAGCTTTAACTTTATCAAAAGAATTTTATAATGATAAAGATCTGACAAATTCCAAAACTTTAATTTTAAGTATAATAATTAAACCTTTTTCAGATAGCTTTGCTCCGGATTTAACAAACTTTATTAATTAATATGAAAAAAATTTTATTTTATATAATAATTTTTTTCATATTAATTAATAAAATTATATATGCCAAAAATTTAGAAATCATGACTTTG
The DNA here is from genome assembly GCA_022763425.1 of Pelagibacteraceae bacterium. Lineage (GTDB taxonomy): Bacteria > Pseudomonadota > Alphaproteobacteria > Pelagibacterales > Pelagibacteraceae > HIMB114. The sequence continues at coordinate 948,829 of JALEGD010000001.1, forward strand.
GCAAGTATAAATAATACGTCGGTAACAAATCTTGATCTTTTTAATGAAATAAAATTATTAGAAATAATTGAAAATAAAAAAATATCAGTTGAATCACAAAAATTAATACTTAATAAATTTATAGATGAAAAAATTAAGGAATTAGAAACCAAAGAAATTAAGCTTAACAGTAATCAATTAGACAGCATAGAAAATAAAATGTCATTAATTATTAATGAAATTAATAGTAAAAATTTAAGCTTTAATAACGATATAAGAAAAAAATTAAGAAAAAAATTAGAAATCTCATTAAAGTGGGAAAAGTTAATTTATTTAAAATTTAAAAATAAAATAGAGGTTAATCTTAATGAAATTGAATCTCTCCTTAAAAATAAAATGCAAAATAAGATAGATAGAGAAAAAATTATAAATTTTGAAAAACAAAAAAAGTTAAAAATTATTTCCAAAGGTTATTTTGATAAAATAAAGAATAAATACTTAATTGAATTTTATTAATGAAAAGCATTTGTATAATTCTTACAGATCCAGATAGTATTAATGAGCAAATATTGCTTAATTCTTTTAATAAATTGAAGAAAAGTAATTTAAAAAAAATTTATTTATTAGGTGACTCTAAATTATTTCCAAAATTATTTAAAAAAATTTCAAAAATTAAAAAAATCAATTTTTTTAATATAAAGCTTCAACAAAAAAATTATTTAAAATATTTGCATAATTTGACCGATAAAAGCTTGGAGCTATTTGATAAAAAAAAAATTCAATATTTAATTAATATGCCTTTAAATAAGAAAAAATTTTTAAAAAATAAATTTTTAGGATTTACCGAGTTTATTTCTCATAAAATTGATAAAAAAAAAAATGAGAATATGTTACTTTTTAATAAAAATTTTTCTGTTTGTCCCCTCACTACTCATGAACAGATTAAAAATGTACATAAAAAAATAAACAAAAAAATTTTAATAAACGCTATTAAAAATATAATTTTCTTTTACAAAAAAATTTTAAAATTTAAAGATACTAAAATAATAGTTTTAGGATTAAATCCTCATGCAAGTATTGATACTAATAAAATTTCAAAAGATAATACTTGTATCAAACCAGTTGTTAAATTTTTCAAAAAAAAAAAAATAGATATATCAGGTCCCGTTTCAGCAGATACAGCATTTATTAACACTGAAAATAAGGTTTTTTTAGGAATGTATCATGATCAAGTTTTGATACCTTTTAAAATGAAAAATAAATTTAACGGAATTAACATTACAATTGGTAAAAAAATTATAAGATTATCTCCTGATCATGGGACAGGTATAAATTTAAAAAATAAAACAAAAAATATTGATAATACAAGCTTTATAGAATGTATAAAATTTTGTGAAAAGTATTAATGCCTAAAAAAAAATTTGGTCAAAATTTTTTAAACAATGAAGGTTTGTGTGACCAGATTATACAACTTGAAAAAATAGAAAATAATAATATTTTAGAAATTGGAGCAGGAAATCTCGCTCTTACTAAAAAAATAGTTTTAAAAAATCCAAAAAAATTTGTGTCACTAGAAATTGATATAGATTTAATAAAAAAATATGAAAATACTTCATTTTCAAAATATTTATATCATGCAAATGCATTAAAAATTGATGAGATGATTTTTTTTAGAGATGAAAAATTTACAATAATTTCAAATTTACCTTTTAATCTATCATCAGAATTATTAATTAAATGGATTAAATTTCAAAATACCAACAATCGCATAAAAAGTATGACTTTAATGTTTCAAAAAGAACTTGCAGAAAGAATAATTGCAGAAAAAAATACAAAAAAATTTGGACGAATATCAATACTCGCAGGTGCTTATTTTAGTATAAAAAAAAAAATTGATATAAAAAAAAATAATTTTTTCCCTATGCCTCAAGTTGATGCTACAGTTTTGCAATTTACGCCTTTAAAAAAAAATAGAATTTCAAAAAATAATTTAAATAAGTTAGAAAAAATTACATCACTTTTTTTTAATGATAGAAGAAAAAAAAATCAAAAAAAAATAAAAAAAATATTTACTGAAGAACAGATAAAAAAAGAAGGATTTGATATTTTTTTCGATTTACGACCTGAAAATCTTGATAGAGAAACTTATTATAAATTCACAGAAAAATTATAGATTTTTAATTTTTTTATAAATAGTTGACATTCTTTTTTTTTCGTCAAGTAACATTTTTATTTTTTTTATAATAGCGCTTGAACATTCATTTAAATTATCATTAATAAAAACAAAGTCATATTCTACCCAGTGAGCGATATCTTTTTTGGCTGCGGAAAACCTTTTTAATGCATTAATAGGGTCATTTGGATGCCTCTTTATTAATCTTTTTTTCAAAACTTCTCGACTTGGGGGAAGTAAAAAAAAAGAATAACAGTTTTTTTTTATTTTTTTTTTAATTGATTTTGCTCCTTGCCAGTCAACATCAAATAAAACAATATTTTTATCTTTTATTTTTTTTGAAACTTGACTTTTTAGAGTGCCATAGAAATTGTCATAAACTTTTGCATCTTCTAAAAATTTATTATTTTTTTTTAAGTTTATAAATTTTTTTTTTGATACAAAAAAATAATCTACACCATCTTTCTCTCCATCTCTTGGCTTTCTGGTAGTACAAGAGATAGAAAGTTGAGATTTTTTAATTTTTTTTAAGATCTTTTTCGTAATAGTTGTTTTTCCAGCACCAGACGGAGAAGAAATAATTATAGAAAGTCCAAAATGCAAAGGTAAAAATTACTTAGAATTACTTTCTATAAATTTTACCGCATCACCAACGGTTAATATTTTCTCTGCTTCACTATCTGAAATTTCAGATCCAAATTCTTCTTCAAAAGCCATTACTAATTCAACAGTATCCAAACTATCAGCTCCTAGGTCTTCAATAAAACTTGCCTCATCAGTCACTTTTGCAGCATCCACGCCTAAGTGATCAACTATTATTTTCTTAACTTTTTCTCTTACTTCGCTCATAAATTCTCCTTTTTGTTATAATATTTTAATAGATGATTAATTGAACTTAATCAAGCCATATACATCCCACCATTCACATGAATTGTCTCACCAGTAATGTATGAAGAATTTTCAGAACACAGAAATATTACAGCATTTGCAATATCTTCCCCTGTGCCCAATCTATTAATTGGTATATTTTTTAGAAGTTCATTTTTATATTCTTCCTTTAAGTCTTTTGTCATATCAGTAGATATAAAACCTGGAGATACACAGTTCAATCTAATATTTTTTTTTGCATACTCTTTTGCTAATGATTTTGTCATTGCGACCACGCCTGCTTTTGATGCTGTGTAATTTGCTTGGCCAGCATTACCAGTATGCCCAACTACGGAAGTTATATTAACTATACATCCTGATTTATTTTTAATCATTGCCTTAATAGCAATTTGACAGGTAAAGAAAACTGAATTCAAATTAATATCAATAACATCTTGCCATTCATCTTCCTTCATTCTTAAAGTTAAGTTATCTTTAGTAATTCCTGCATTATTAATTAAAATATCTAATCCACCAAGAGTATCTATAAATTTTGGAAATTGGTTTAAAACTTCTTTTTGATTTTTTAAATTTAGCTGTTCAATTTTGATATTAGAAAAATTTTTCTTTAAATTTTCCAAATTACTTAAGTTAGAACCAATGGTTAAAATTTCTGCACCTTGCTCGTAAATTTTTGATAACACTGATAGTCCAATGCCTCTAGAGCCACCAGTAATAATAATTTTTTTATTTTTTAAATCATTCATAATTCTTAATATCTTCCAAATTGTCAATTTTTAAACATTTAATTTCAAAATCAAATCTTTTAAACATGTTTGTCAAAGCTTTTCCTGGGCCGCATTCTACAGCTTTTGATATTTTGTTATTTGAAAAAAATTTGACTGTATCCCTCCATTTTACTCTTGAGTAAACACATTTAATTAAAAGGTTTTTTATTTCATTGTTTAAATTTTCAGCTTTTGTGCTGACATTAGATACTAAAGGAATTTTAGGATCTTTAAAATGAAAATCCTCAATATAATTCTTTAGTTCTTCAGCTGCAGGTTTCATCATTTTACAATGAAATGGAGCGCTTACAGGTAAAAGTATGGATTTTTTTTTCAATTCTACTTTTAATGAAATCACCATTTTATCAATTTCTTGTTTCGCTCCACTTATAACACATTGGCCAGGACAGTTATCATTTGAAATTTCAATAGTTTGAAATTTTTTTTCTAAAATAAATTTTTCTAGATTATCTATGTCGGTATTTAAAACAGCTGCCATACTTCCTTCTCCAATCGGTACAGCACTTTGCATTGCTTGACCTCTTTTTTTTAAAATTTTTGCTGCATCAGAAAGTTTAATCGATTCAGAGGCAACCAGGGCACTATATTCCCCCAGTGAGTGACCAGCGCAAAAGTCAAAATTGTTGATACAAATACCTTTTTCTTTTTTCAATGCTTCAAAAGTGGCAATACTTACAGCCATAATTGCAGGTTGCGTGTTTTCAGTTAAATTTAATTTATTAATATCTTCTCCAAAAATAACCCTGCTAAGATTTTGATTTAATGCATTATCTACCTCATCAAATACACGTCTTGATACATCAAAATTCTCATTTAAATACTTTCCCATTCCTAAATATTGCGACCCCTGGCCTGGAAAAACTATACATTTAGTCATTTTTTAAAGAATATATCTATTGAATTAAAATTAATACTCTTATATCAAACCATTTTTTTAAATTAAATAATTATAATTGTGAATATATACGAACATACATACATTGCTGCACCTGAGGCAAATAAAAAAGACTTAGAGAATATTGAAAAAAAAATTGAAGAGATTCTTGTTAAATCATCAGGCAAAATCTGCATAGTAGAAGACTGGGGTTTGCGAAACTTAGCCTATCCAATTAAAAAAAATAATAAAGGACACTATAGAAATTTATATTTAGAAGGTGACAACAAAACAATTAAAGCAATTGAAGAATTTGAAAAATTTAACAATAAAATAATAAAATATTTGTCTATAAAAATTAAAAAACTTCCAAAAGACAAATCTGAATTAGCTATAGAGAATAACTAAATGAAAAAAAAACAATTTAAGAAAAAAAAAGGTTTTGGTTTATCTTCAAAACTGTCCCAGATCGGTAAAAAAAATTGCCCATTAGCAAAAAAAAGTATCGAGGAGCTTAACTATAAAAATATTAAATTATTAAAAAAATATATCTCTGATTCTTCAAAAATATTACCAACAAGAATTACAAATGTATCGCATGGCAAACAAAAAATTCTTGTAAGAGAAATTAAAAAAGCAAGAGCATTAGCTTTATTGCCCTACGTAGGAAACTAAACATGAAAGTAATATTATTAGAAAATATAAAAAAATTGGGAACCATTGGTCAAAAGGTAAACGTCAAAGATGGTTTTGGAAGAAACTATTTATTAAAAAAAGGTAAAGCCTTACTACCGACCAAAGAAAATGTTGCTCACTTTGAAACAAAAAAAGCAGAAATAATGAAAAAGAATGAAATTGAAAAAACCAAAGCTATTGAAATCTCAGAAAAATTAAAAAAAATTAAAGTTACAGTAAAAAAAGAAGTTATGGAAAATGGAAACCTTTATGGTTCGATAACTATCAAGGAAATTTGTAATGAAATTTTAAATACCTCAAATCTTGAAATAAAAGCAGAGCAAATTGAATTAGCTTCAAATATTAAATCAAAAGGTGAATATAAATTTATAGTAAACCTTCATGCAGAAGTTCAATCTGAAGTTTTATTGGAAGTAATATCTAAAGAATAATTGTAAACTTTTCCACACTAAAAATTTTTTTTTTAAAATGAAAAATTTTTTTATGAGTATATTGAGCACTCATGAATTCAAAGTTAATTAATTTAGAGTTAAATAATAATCAAATACCTCAAAATATTGAAGCTGAACAAACAATTTTAGGTTCTATACTTGAAAATAATGAGTTGTTTGATGAGATTACAGACGAAATAGATGAAGGTCATTTTTATGATACTATTCATCAAAAAATTTATAAGATTATTTCAAATTTAATTTCTAAAGGATTACTTGCAAACCCTGTAACAATTAAAAATTTTTTTAATAATAATGAAGAATTAACAGAAATTGGTGGAGTGGAATACCTTTTGAAGTTAACAAAAGTATCAACCACTAAAAATCAGATTAAACACTATTCAAAACTTCTTTCTGATCTTTATATCAGAAGACAATTAATAAAGATTAGCGAAGAAACTCTTGAGGATAGTAAAAACAAAGAATTAGAAATTACTGGTACAAATATTTTAGAGAATACTGAAAGAAAACTTTTTGAAATCGCTGAAAGAGGAGAATTTCAAAGAAGCTTTGTTACATTTAAGGACGCGCTTAAAGAAACAATCGATATGGCAACTGCAGCATATAAAAATGACCAGGGCATAGTTGGTGTGCCATCTGGACTAACAGATCTTGATGATCGATTAGGTGGGCTTCATAAACAAGATTTGATAATCATCGCAGGCAGACCGTCAATGGGTAAAACAGCTCTTGCAACAAATATTGCATTTAACGCAGCAGAAAATATTCAAAAACAAAACAAAAAAACATCAGTTGCATTCTTTTCACTGGAGATGTCGTCTGAACAACTCTCAACGAGAATTCTATCTGAACAATCTCGTATAAAATCTAATGACATAAGGAGAGGAAAAATTAATCAAGAAGATTTCGAAAAATTCATTGAAGCTTCTAAAAATTTAGAAAATTTGCCACTACATATTGATGACACTCCCGCAATTACAATTTCAGCACTAAGCAATCGAGCTAGAAGATTAAAAAGAAAGCAAGGATTAGACTTAATTGTAATTGATTATATACAATTAATGAAATCTTCAGGCTATAGAAATGAAGGCAGAGTTTTAGAGATTGCTGAAATAACGCAAGGTTTAAAAGCTTTAGCCAAAGAACTTGATGTACCTGTATTGGCATTATCACAATTGTCGAGACAAGTAGAGCAGCGTGAAGACAAAAAACCACAATTATCTGATCTGAGAGAATCTGGATCAATTGAACAAGACGCTGACGTGGTAATGTTTGTATTCAGAGAGCAATATTATTTAGAAAAACAAGAGCCAAAATTAGGAACTGCAGAGCATGTTGAATGGCAAGAAAAAATGAACCAGGTTCATAATCAAGCTGAAATAATTATTGGCAAACAAAGACATGGTCCTACTGGACTTATCAAGTTAGAATTTGAGAGTGCATTTACTAAATTTAAGGATGCCAGTAATTAAAAATTAGTTACTTTTTATATAATTAATTATATATACCAACCATCAAATAGAAATGAAATATTCTACCCCAACTTTAGATATTAATTTAAGCGCAGTTAAGCAAAACTATTTAACAATAAAAAAATTTTGCAAAAAATCTGAAGTTTGTGGAACAGTTAAAGCTTCAAGTTATGGACTTGGTGGACATAATAAAATTGTAACTACTTTGAAAAATTCAGGCTGTAAAAGATTTTTTGTCGCAAATATCAATGAAGGAATTTTTATTAGAAAAAAATTTAAATCAATAATTATAAACATTCTAAATGGCTTAAATCGTGGTGAAGAAAATATTTTATATAAATATAATCTAAACCCAGTCATAAATACTATTTCACAACTTAAGAAATGGTTAAAATTTACTAAAAATAAAAAAAAAGAAAGACTAATAATCCATTTTGATACTGGAATGTGTCGATTGGGAATACAAGAAAATCAAATCCAAGAAGTTAAAAAACTAAAAGAGCAAATAAATAAATTTAAAGAAGTTATAATTATGAGTCATTTGGCATGTGCTGGTGACAAAAAAAATGGATTTAATGAAATACAAAGAAAAAAATTTGAAAAAATAAAAAAAAACTTACCAGGTTATAAATATAGCTTAGCTGCATCTGGTGGTATATTTTTAGGCAAAAAGTATCATTATGATTTAGTACGTCCAGGAATAAATCTTTATGGTGGAAGTAAAAGCTTAAATAAAAAAATTAAACACGTTGTTAGTCTTAGAGCTCCTATTATTCAGATTAATAATCTTAAAAAAGGTGAGACTGCAGGATATTCAAGAACATTTAGAGCAAAAAAAAATTCTGTAACCGCCACAATTCCAATGGGTTATGCTGATGGCATTGGTATTAGACTTTCAAATAAGGGTTATGTTCATTTTAAAAATAAAAGAATTCCTATGATAGGCAGAGTGTCTATGGATCTCATCATATTAGATATTACTCAAATTAAAAACAAAATTAAAGTTGGAGATTTTGTAGAAGTGTACAACGATAAATTTACCATTGATAATTTCGCAAATCTTACAGGTACAATCCCATATAGAATTATAACCTGTATATCAAAAAGATATTTAAGAAATTATAAAAATTAATGTTTGGAAAATTTTATAACAAAATTCTACAATATCCTTTTTATATTCTATTAATTTTTACAACATTATTTTTATTTTCAATCTATCAATCTAAAAATTTTGAATTAGATGCATCTGCAGATACGCTGTTAATAGATAATGATCCTGATTTAATTTTTTTAAGACAACTTAATAAAAAATATAAATCCGAAGAATTTTTTATCATTACCTACACGCCTAATAACTCAAATAAAAAAGAAACAATCAAAGAATTAGAAAAATTAGTTTTAGAAATAAATAATTTTAGATGGATTAGCAAAACTATATCGGTAATCAATGCTCCTTTACTTCAATCCACAAATGAACCTTTGATGGATAGAATAAAAAACCTAAAGTACATCACAAGTGATAACATTAACACCGATAAGGCCATAAAAGAATTAACTACAAGTCCTGTTTATAAAAATTTAATTATAAGTGAAGACTCTAAAACATTTGGAATTGTAGCTTTCCTTAAAGACAATAAACCTTACTTAGACGCTATAGATAAAAAAACTAAATTATTACTTTCAAAGGAAATAAATAAAAAAGACTTAGAATTGATTAATCAAAAATTAAAAAGACTACAAAAACAACAATCAAATAAAATTAGTGAATACAACGCCTCAATAAAAAAACTTATAAGTAACTATCAGTCAAATGCAGAAATAAGATTGAGCGGAATACCTATGATTGCTGATGATATGATCTCATTTATAAAAAATGATATTATTATTTTTGGTTTTGGAGTTTTTTTATTTATTATTTTTACTCTTTGGTATGTTTTTAAAAACATAAATTGGGTAATTTTTCCATTATTAAATTGCTTACTTGCGATTACATTAATGATTGGTTTTCTAAGTGTAGCTGGATGGAAAGTGACTGTTATATCGTCAAACTTTATTGCACTGATGTTAATTTTAACTATGTCTATGAATATTCATTATTTAGTAAGATACATGCAAGTAGATATAGGTGATTATAATTCCGAAGAATTGAAAGAACGAACAAATTATAGAATTAAACAAACTTCTAATTCAATATTTTTCCCTATCCTTTATGCCGTTCTAACTACAATATGTGCATTTTTATCCTTAGTATTTAGTGAAATAAAACCTGTAATAGACTTTGGATGGATGATGACAATCGGATTGTTTATTTCTTTCAGTACTACTTTTTTATTTCTTCCTACATTAATAAAAATTTTCAAACCTCCTCTTTCAGAAAATTTAAAATCGTCGGACTCTAAAATTGCTAAAATTTTTCTCTATATATCAAATAAAAATAAATTCATTTATTTAACTTCATTATTCCTAATCATTATTTCATTTGTAGGAATATCTAATCTTAAAGTTGAGAATAGTTTTATAAATTATTTTGACAAAGATACTGAAATTTATAAAGGCATGAAAAATATTGATGAAAAGCTTGGAGGAACAACCCCTTTGGAGATAATATTAAAATTTAAAACCAAAAAATTAAATGATAACGATGATGATAGTTTTTTAGGATCTAATGAAAATAAAGAGGATGATTTTCTTGGGGGGCAAATATCACAAAATGATAATTCAAAGTATTGGTTTACGAGAGACAAGATAGACAAGATAGTAAATATACATAAGTATTTAGAAAACCAACCTGAAATAGGAAAAGTTTTATCTTTCTCGTCAATATTAAGTATAGCTGAAAGCTTAAATAATAATAAAAAACTTGGAAGTCTTGAAATGGGTGTTCTATATGAAAAGCTGCCTAATAATATTAAAGAGCAAATAATTAAACCTTATATTTCAATTAAAGACAATGAAGCAAGAATTACCATGAGGATTAAAGATTCTAAAAAAGATCTCAGAAGAAAAGAATTAATAAATAGAATTCAAAATGACCTTCAAACAAAATTTAAAATTAATAGTGATGAGTTTAAATTAGCTGGTGTTTTGATTATTTTTAATAATTTATTACAGAGCTTATTTGACTCTCAGATTAAAACTTTGGGAATAGTTATGGCTGGAATTTTTGTGATGTTTTTTGTACTATTTAGATCAATAAAACTTTCAATAATTGGCATAGTTCCAAATTTTATTGCAGCTACTTTTGTGCTAGGCTTTATTGGTATTTTGAATATACCTTTAGATATGATGACTATTACTATTGCAGCAATAACCATTGGTATTGCTGTTGATAATAGCATTCATTACATTTATCGATTTAAATTTGAAAAAGAAAATAACAATATTGATGGTAAACAAATAACCAGTAATTGTCACCAGTCTGTTGGTAAGGCAATAATTAGTACGTCTTTTACAATTATATTTGGATTTTCGATTTTAGTATTATCGAACTTTATTCCTACTATTTATTTTGGATTATTTACTGGATTAGCAATGTTGACTGCATTATTTTTAGTTTTAACATTGTTACCTAATTTACTAAATAAATTTTATACAAATTAATGGACTCTTTTTTTGAAATTTTTGAAGGAGTAGTAACACTTTTGGATACTATATTAATAATATACATTCTATTTAATTTAATTTCAGGAATTAGAAATGGTTTTGTTGCCAGTTTAATATCTTTCTCAAAATGGATTATTGCTTTTTTGTCTGTTAAATTTTTACTTCCAATTCTAAGACCTTATCTAGATAATATAATTTCTTCTGAACTTATGACGGATATAATTTTAGGTAGTGTCATATTTTTTATTACTTTATTTATTGTTTTGTTAATTAATAAAGGTTTGAAGAAAACAATCAAATGGGCAGGATTAGGTTCTATCGATACTATTTTTGGTTTTATTTTTGGAATAGTAAAAGGGTATATTTATTTTGTGTCCATCTTTACTATTATAAACTTTTTGCATCCTAGTGATAGATGGCCAGATTATTTGAATAAAGGTTTAACTTTTAACTATATTATTTGGGGAAATGAACTTTTGATTGAGACATTCCCAAAAAGGTATGAATACCTAGATAAAAGTAAAGAAAAATTAGATAAAATTAAATAAAACAAATTAATGTATATATGACATTTTATAATTTTTATTATACTAAGGTTTCGTGGAAGATAGATTAAAAGAAGAATGTGGTGTCTTTGGTGTTTATAATCACCCTGAAGCATCTGCATTAGTGGCTCTCGGCTTACATGCGCTACAACATAGAGGGCAAGAAGCGTGTGGAATAAACTCTTTTGATGGAAAAAACTTTTATTTAATAAAAAGAAGAGGTCTTGTTGGGGATAATTTTACAGACCCTAAAATTATTGAACAATTAAAAGGACATACTGCAATTGGTCATAATAGGTATTCAACTACAGGTGCTCCCTTAATTAGAAACATTCAACCTTTTTTTGCAGACCTTCACACTGGAGGATTAGGCATAGCTCACAATGGAAACTTAACTAATGCAATTAGTATTAGAGAAAAAATGGTAAAAGAAGGAGCTATATTTCAATCTACTTCTGATACAGAAACGCTCGTTCAGCTTATTGCTAGGTCAAAAAGAACAAAAACTATCGACAAAATTATAGATGCTATATTTCAAGTCCATGGTGGATATGCATTAACTATTATGACAAATAAGAAATTAGTTGGTGTAAGGGATCCCTATGGGATTAGACCTTTGGTTTTAGGTCAACTTGATAAAGCATATATTTTAGCATCAGAGACATGCGCACTTGATATTATTGGGGCCAAATTTGTTAGGGAGATAGAAAATGGAGAAATAGTGGTTATCGATAAAAATGGTATTGAAAGTATCAAGCCATTTCCAAAGGTAAAATCGAGACCATGTGTATTTGAGTACGTCTATTTTTCAAGACCAGATAGTATAGTTGGAGGTAAAGCAGTTCACGAATATAGAAAAAAACTGGGAGAAGAATTGGCAAAAGAAAATAAAATTGATGCAGATTTAGTTTCTGCAGTCCCAGACTCTGGAATTCCAGCAGCTATTGGATACTCCAATAAATCAAAAATTCAATATGATATGGGTATTATAAGAAATCATTATGTTGGAAGAACTTTTATTGAACCAACACAACAAATTAGGCAATTAGGTGTTAAGTTAAAACATAATGCTAATAAAGAAATTATTAAAAATAAAAAATTAATATTAATAGATGACTCAATAGTTAGGGGAACAACCTCTAAAAAAATTGTAGATATGTTGTTCAGTGCTGGAGCAAAGGAAATTCATTTATGTATATCAAGTCCACCGATTAAATATCCAGACTATTACGGTATTGATACACCAAGCATTAAAGATTTAATTGCTGCAAATCATAGCATAGAGGAAATAAGAAAAATCATTGGAGTAAACACTTTAAACTTTCTTAGTATAGATGGCTTGTATAAAGCTCTTGGCTTTAACAAAAGAGACAATAAAAATCCGCAATTCACAGATCATTGCTTTACGGGGGACTACCCTGTGCAACCAATTGATCAGCTAAATCAATTTGAAAAAAATAACCAGCTTTCTTTACTTAGCAATATTAGAGTCTAACTAATTTTTTTAAAAGGATTCTTATTATTTAAATATTTAATTACTACTACTTGGTTAAATATTTTTAATTTTAAAAGTAATTGTTTAATGAAGTAATTTTTATATTCTTTACTTAGAGATGTTAATTTATTTCCAAAAGCTTTGAATATCATTGGATCAGAATTTACATGTCTTAGAAATTTTATGCTAGGTCTGGCTTTATTTGAATAAGCAGGCTGATGATGACTCAATATGGATTTCAAAACATTATTCACATCTTTATTATTTAATAACTTAGTAGAACTTTGATGAACTTCGCATATTTTTTTTAATAAAAATTCTTTTTTTACTAATTTTAAAGCAGAAATAAAAATAGGTTTTAGTAAAATATTAGGGTAATTTTTTTCAAAAAAATATTTAAAATAATCTTCTTTTTTTTTTAAATTATTTTTTATTAAATCAGTTTTGTTTATTATAACAATTACATTTTTTAATTTATTTAAAATTAACCTAAATAACTGTTTATCATTTTTCGTTATAAGATCACTTCCATCAACAATAAATAAAATTATATTAGCATATTTTAATTGATTTAATGTTTCAGCTGTTATTAATTTTTGTATTTTTTCATATGATTTATTTTTTTTTTTTAATCCACCAAGATCTATTAAATTTAAATTAAAATTCTTATAATCCTGTGTTGAAATGATTGGATATACAGTGGTGCCTGAAACATGGCTTACTTCTGAAACATTCTTTCCAATCAATTTATTAAAAATTGTAGATTTTCCAACATTAGGTTTTCCAATAATAGCTATATTAATATTATGACTCATCAATATTTTGCAATAACGCTATTTGATAAAATAAATAAATTATTTTTTGAAATTAAAAGGCTTTTATAACCATGAGTAAATTTATTTAATGAATATGAATTAAAATTTTCTAAATTAATACTCAAATAGAAACCTTTTGTATTAAATAAATAAATATTATTCTTACCTATTATCAAATCTTTAAAAAATAATTCTTTTTTATGATTGATATTTATCTTATTATTATAAACAATCTCACCTATTCTCTTATCAATTATAAATAATCTATTAAAATTTAAAAAAAATAAATACTTTTTAGTTGAAATAAATCTATTTAAAGAAAAAATTTCTTTTGACCAGTTAATAGATCCTGTGCGAGCATTTATATTGTAAGTATAACCATAATTTGTAGAAATAATTAAATTTTCACTATCGTCAATTAAAATTGGGCTTGACTTAAAAACCAAAGGTACTTTTTTAAATGCTGGCGTTTCAAAAGTTAAAGACCACGTGATTTTTTTTTTATCTAAGTTTAAACAAAATATTTCAGCATTATCATTTGTGAAATATAAGTTATTATCAAAAATTGCTATTTGATAAGAAGATTTGCTTTTAATACTATTAGAAGCAGTTTCAAAACTCCAATTAATTTTTCCATTTCTTGAGTCTATTGAATAAAGCTTACTATTACTATTAATCAAATAAATATTATCTTTATAAATTTTTATATCGGATTTAAATGGTACGCTCAAATTTTTCTTCCAAATAATTTTTAAATCATCAATAGAAAGGCAAAAGATTGCACCCAAACTATCTGAGATAAAAATTTTATTTTTATAAATAATTACACTATGGTCAATATTAAATTTTTTATAAATTTTCTTTTGATAAATTTTTTTTGTTAAAATTTTTTTCAAATCTTGATTGTATATTTGTACTTCTGAAGTACTAGTAATAACTATTAACTTGTTTTGATAAGAAACAATTTTTTTGAATTTACCTGCGGTTATTTTTTTCTTTTTGAAAATATTAATTTCAGATGGTCCTATTAAGTTTTGAATATTGTAATTTTCTTGATTCCAATTTAAAAAAACATCTCTATTGGAGATTTTTAAATTTTTAATTTTTGATACATTTGTATTAAAATGATTTTTATAATTTATAAGATCAATTTTTTTTCCATCTTTAAAAAAAGAATCAATATCAACTAAATCACTGTCATTTTTTGAACATGAAAAAATAAAAAAAAATATTATTACAAAAAAAAATTTTCTAATTATGGTCAATTTAAAAATTGTTTTGCTTTGTTTAATTGGTTTGATTTAATATAAAAATCATAAATAAGTTTCTTTTTAATCAAATTAAAATATTCTTCATTATTTATAAAAAAATTTTGTATTTTTTTTTCATTGATATAGTCAAATTCTACAATTATTCTCTTTATTTCATTAATCTCATTTAACAATTCATTATTATAATTTTTCTTTTCTTTTAATATTTCTAATGCCTTAATTTTATCACCATTTGCAATATAATATTCTGTCAATTTTAAAATAGATAATAGCTGGACTGTTTCATTGCTCTCATTTTTCAAATTATTAAGTAATTCTATAGATTTACGCTCATTTGTTGACATTAATGTTTCGGCTTGAATATATCTTGAAATCAGTTGTTCATTTTTTTTTAAATTGTAAAGATTATAAAATTGAAATATTATTGGAAAAATTAGAATTATAAAAAAAACACATAAAATTTTTAATTTATTATCTTTATAGAATAATTTAATTCTATCATTTTTTAAACTATCTTGTATTTGTGTCTCAATATCGTTTTGCATCTAAATATATATATTTTTAGAAGATGGAAATTTTTTTATTCTCACTTCATTGGAATATTTTTGAACAGCATTTTTGATTTGGCTTCTCAAATTCATATATTTTTTTACAAATTTGGGCACTTTATCGAATAATCCAAGCATATCTTCTAAAACTAAAATTTGTCCATCGCAATTCTTTGAAGCTCCTATGCCTATAATAGGAATTTTACTTTCTTTTATGACTTTATTGGCAACATTTAAATTTACAGCTTCAAGAACTATTGAAAATGCACCTACCATTTCTATAGATTTTAAGTCATCAATAATTATCTTTATCTCTTTGTTGTTTTTGCCTTTAACTTTGTAATCTTTTTTTCTCTTTACACTTTGCGGAAGCAAACCAATATGACCCATTACATTAATTTTATTATCTACCAAATTCTTTATAATATCTTGGATTTCAGTACCGCCTTCTAATTTTACTGCATCACATTTAGTTTCTTTGATTATTTTTTTTGCATTTTTAAGTGCCTGTTTTTTCGTAATGTAAGAGCCGTACGGCATATCAACTACCATTATAGATTTTTTTATTCCTTGCCTTACTGATTTACCATGCTTAATCATATCTTGAATTGTAATGGATCTAGTAGAGGGATATCCGTAATACGCCATACTTAAAGAGTCCCCCACTAATATTAAGTCACAATATTCATCTATTAATTCTGCGTAAAATTTATTATATGCAGTAAGACAAACAATTGGTTTTTTTTTAAAAACAATTTTTTTCATAGTTATTCCCACTCGATTGTTCCTGGGGGTTTTGATGTAATATCGTATACAACTCGATTTATTCCTCTTACTTCATTAACAATTTTATTTGAAATTTCTGAAAGATCTTTATTTTTAAAATTATAATAATTTGCAGTCATACCATCCTGAGATGTGACAGCTCGTAAAGCGCAAATATAATCAAAGGTTCTAGTATCACCCATTACCCCTACTGTTTTAATCGGAATTAATACTGCAAAAGCTTGCCAAATATTATCATAAATTTTTCTTTTTTTTAGTTCTTCAATGAAAATTTTATCTGCTTTCTTTAAGATATTAATTTTATACTCACTTATTTTTCCTGGAATTCTTATGGCTAATCCAGGTCCTGGAAAAGGATGTCTATTAATCAAGAATTTATTTACCTTTAAAGATTTACCAATTTTTCTGACTTCATCTTTAAACATTTCATTAAATGGTTCAATCAATCTTAACTTCATTTTTTTAGGTAATCCTCCTACATTATGATGGGATTTTATTATTGATGTTGGACTACCAGAAAAACTCTTACTCTCAATCAAGTCAGGGTAAAGTGTTCCTTGTGCTAAATACTTAATATTTCTATTTTTTTTTGTAAAATTTTCAAAGATTTTAATAAATGTATTTCCAATAATTTTTCTTTTTTTTTCGGGATCATGAATATTTTTTAAATTATTTAAAAAAACTTTTTTAGCATTTATTTTATAAAAAATTTTCCTAAATTTTTTACTAAAAATCCTGCTTATCTCCTCTGTTTCTCCCAAGCGCATTAGTCCAGTGTCGACATAAACACATATAAGGTTTTTTTTTACTGCTTTAAACAGAAGATGAGCAAGTACACTGCTATCTACTCCACCAGATAAAGCACATAAAATTTTCTCGTTTTTTTTTATCGATGATTTTATAGACTTAATCATTTTTGAGATTTTATATTTATCAGTCCATTCTTTTTTTACTTTACAAATATTAAATAAAAAATTTGAGAAAATAATTTTACCGTTTTTTGTATGAAAAACCTCAGGATGAAATTGAGTAGAATATATTTTCTTCAAATTATGTTCTAAGATTGCAAATTTTGAATTTAAACTACTCGCTACTACATTAAAGTTCTTTGGTTTGCTTTGCACTGAATCAGAGTGACTCATCCAAACTATATTTTTTTTATTTTTAAAAAAACCAGATGTTAATTTAGATTTTTTTATCTCAATTAATTCAGCACTGCCAAATTCCTTTTTTTTTGAATATTTTGTTTTTCCTCCAAATAAATTTGAAATTAATTGATGGCCATAACATATTCCTAGCACTGGAATATCGGAATTTATTAATTTTTTATTAATTGTTGGAGCAGATTTGTGTAATGTTGATTTGGGACCTCCAGATAAAACAATTCCTTTTACTGTGTTATCAATGAGTTTATTTTTATTAAATAATTTATAATTAATTAATTCACAATAAACCCCGAGCTCCCTTATTTGTCTAGCTATTAGTTGTGTAACCTGAGACCCAAAATCAACTATTATTATTCTTTGAACATTATTTTTGCTCATCAACTTTTAGATTTTTTAATTAAATTATTTAATTCATTTTTTTTCGCACATAGTTTTTTGCAAGATTGCTTAAAAGTTTCAAATTTTTTTGTAGCTAAGTCATAATCACCATCAGTCAATTTTTTTAATACCATCATGTATAAAGCCTCTTCATTTTTCGGTTCTAAAAGCAAAACTGTATTTAAATTTTTTTCATACTTATCATTCTGATTTTTGATTTTAAAAATCTTTGATAAATATAGATAACCATTAAAATCCTTGGGGTATCTAACTATATATTTCTCAAAATCAATTTGAGCCTCTTCATATTTTTTTTTTTCAAAATTTTTTTTACCTTGATTCAAAAATTTTGAACTTTCCTCTGATTTAACAGTAACATTACAATTGAAAAAAACTAAAATAATTAAAGCAAAAATTTTTTTACTCATTAGTAGGATAATTTGGAGACTGTTTGGTAATTTGAACATCATGAACATGTCCTTCTTTAATGCCTGAATTTGATATTTCAACAAATTTAGCATTTTTTTTAAATTCACTAATATTTTTTGCTCCCAAGTAACCCATTGATGACTTTAAACCTCCAGTTAGTTGATCTATGATATTTTTTACTGGACCTCTATAAGGTACACGCCCCTCTATACCTTCTGGAACAAGTTTTAATTGATCTTTAACATCTTGTTGAAAATATCTATCTGCTGAACCTCTTGACATTGCAGCTATGGAACCCATACCTCGATAAGATTTATATGATCTCCCTTGATAAAAAAATATATCTCCGGGGGTTTCATCTGTACCTGCTAGTAATGATCCTATCATAACAGCATCAGCTCCAGCTCCAATAGCTTTAGCAATATCACCTGAATACCTTATTCCACCATCCGCTATTATTTTTACATCTTTAAATTTTTTCAAAGCTTTTTTAACGTTTAAAATCGCAGAAAATTGCGGGAACCCAATACCTGCCACAACTCTAGTTGTGCAAATTGAGCCTGGTCCAATTCCAACTTTTACAGCATCAACTCTTAATTTTGCAAGATCAATCGCGGCTTCCTCTGTTGCAATGTTTCCAGCAATTAAAGTAATTTTCTTATTTAAATTCCTTATTTTTTTAACAACCTCTAATACTGCTTTGCTGTGACCATGTGCAGTATCAACAACTAAAAAATCACAATTTGCAGCGATTAGAGATTTAGCTCTTTTAAATCCATCATCACCAACTCCAACAGCTGCTCCCACTATTAATGATTTTTTTTTGTCTTTAGAAGCTAAAGGAAATTTTTCTGATTTCTCAATATCTTTTACTGTTATCAAACCTAAACATTGATTTTGATTATTAGTAACAATTAATTTTTCTATCCTATGTTTATGCAATAATTTTTTTGCTTCATTGTTTGAATACCCTTGATTAATAGTAATTACATTTTTTGTCATAAGATCTTTAACTTTAGCTTTATCATTTCTGCTAAATCTGAGATCTCTATTAGTGATTATACCAAGAATTTTATTATGATTATTAACCACAGGTATACCCGAAATATGTTTTTCTTTAATTATTAATTTTACTTCTGCAATATAATTATCTGGACCAATAGTAATTGGATTAATAACCATTCCTGACTCATATTTTTTAACTTTCAACACCTCCTCGACTTGTTGATCTATAGACATATTTTTGTGCAAACATGTGGCACCTCCCAATTGAGCCATTGCAATAGCAATTTTCGACTCTGAAACTGTGTCCATGGCTGCTGATAGAATTGGCACCTCTAGTTTTATAGTTTTCGATAAATTTGTTGCTGTGCTACAACTACTTGGTTGAACGCTACTTTTCTGCGGAATTAAGAGGACATCATCAAATGTATAGGCTTTGGATATTTCCATATATGTAATTATGATATTTGAATTTTTTTGTCAAATACTTACTTCTTACTATTTTTGAGCGAAAACATACATTTCTTTTGAGTCTTTTCTGCTAGATCTAGGTTTTATAATTTTATTTTTTCGAAAATATTTTCGAGAAAATTCAATTATTTCTTTATCTAGTTCTCCATTAAAATATTTAGCAAGGACATATCCGCTATTCACGAGATTATTGCTAGCAAAATCAAGAACATCTAAACAGATAGAATTTGTTTTAAATGAGTCTAATTTTTTATTACCTGTAGTGTTTGAGGCAATATCAGATAATATAATATCAATTTCTTCAAATTCTTGGAGAATTTTTTTTTTTATATCTTCATTTGTAAAATCTCCTAAGATAAATTTTACATTAGGTAATTTATTTATTTCTAGAATATCAATAGCTAGTAAATTTTTAAAACCTTGTTTTGATAAATATTGTGACCAACTACCAGGTGCAGCTCCAAGATCTATTATGTTTTTATTTTTATTTAAAAAACTTAATTTATTATTTATCTCCTCTAACTTGAATATTGCCCTTGATCTATAACCTAATTTTTTTGCTTTATTGACAAGATCATCATTGTAGTGCCTTTGTATCCACCTTTTTGAACTACCGCTAAGATTTTTTTTTTTAAATTTAATCAATGCTATATCGTAAAGATTTGTAAATTTTTTTTCCTGACAATGTAGAAATTTTGATTTTAAGATTTTTATTGTATCTCATATCTTTTTTCCCAACAAAAAAACCTCCAGCTAAATGCATGATTCCGATTTCATTATTGGGAAAATATTGTTCCACAAAACAATTTTTATTTTCATCCCATAAAGTATTTTTTAAATTCGGGATCCAGTTACAAAAATGAGGTAATAACTCAGTTTTTAAATTCTCATGATAAATACAAATATTCATTGTTAACTGCTCAGAAGCAAAGAAACGTCCTCTTAATGCAGCTAACTTATAATGCCTTTGCCAAACATCCCAAAAACTACTATTTGAGTTTAAAGCAAAAACACCACAATTAACATGAGGTTTTAAAGCTAATTTTCTAGATATATTTAGGCCATAACCTGAAGATAAAGCGTGTTTAAAATTTTGACTTTTCATCATACCAATTGACCTAAAAAACCATTTAAAGTTCAAAACTTTTTCATTATGACGGTCAGCTGTAGCAACGGCAGCAAATTTATCATTTGAAGATGCTTCTATTAAATATTCAATTGCTTTCCACGAGTTGAGCCATGCATCAGAATCAATCCAGATAAATTTATCAAATTCAGGAAATGTCTCTCTTAAATAAAGTCTTGAGACTAAGCCTGCAAAATAAGGTTTTTTTTCGTATTTTTCAAAACCGATAAGATCGTGCTTTAAATTTCTTATTGAAAAAACTTTATTTTTTATTTTTTCTTTTTGCTCACTGGTTAAGCCGCCATCAATTACACAAATACTTAAATATTTGCTATCCTCGAACCTTAATATCGATTCTATTAATTCTTCCAGTAATTCAAAATAATTATGATCTGCGCAAGTTACTATTGCTGTTTTTTGATTATATAATTTCATCTGAAATCAAACTATTGCCCTTTTTGAAACTTTTATCTTTTGTTTTTTTTAAATTTAAAAAATGAACAAAACTTACGGGAATTGATAACAGATAAATAAATCCTGCAAATGTAAGCGTTTCTAACATTTTATTATATAACAAGCCGAAAAATAATACAAAACTTAAAGCTAGTAATACAAATGTACTTTTTGAAATTTTAATTTTTTTGAATGCATAAGTTGGAATTTTGCTAATCATTAAAAAAGATATGAAAATTATTAAAATTAATACAAACTTACTGTTTATGTATTCATTAATCAAATTGCCAAAATCAGAATAAGTCATAATCATTGGCATCATAATCAATCCTGCTCCAGCAGGCGCAGGTACTCCTGAGAAAAAATTTATTCGCCAATCATTTTTTCCGTCTTTAATACCTATGTCAATATTGAAACGAGCTAACCTCAAACAGCAGGCCACAATAAATATTAAAGATCCAATCCATCCATAAAAAGTTAGGTTATTTAAAATCCAAAAATAAATTATTATGCTAGGGCAAACTCCGAAATTAACGAAGTCTGTCAACGAGTCTAACTCTGCACCGAATTTAGAAGTCCCATTTATCAACCTCGCTATTCTACCATCCAGAGCATCTAGAATTGCAGCTAAAACAATAAAAGTGATTGATTTTTCGAAATTTCCCTCGAAGGCCAATTTAAGCGAATTTAATCCTAGACATAAACCTAAAATAGTAATTAAGTTTGGTAATGCTATTTTGAAGTCAATTTTTTGCATTTAAGCTTTAACAGACAATATTTTTCTGCCTGCTATTAATGTTTCACCGCCAACTACTGTTTGCCCTTTTTTAACTAAAATTCTAAACTGATCTGAAAAAAACATATCAACTCTACTACCAAATTTAATAATACCAAAACTTTGTCCTTGTTTATATTCGTCATTACTATTGCAATAAGAAACTATCCTTCTGGCAACTAAACCTGCTATTTGTGTAAGTATAATACTGTCATTATTGGATGAAGTAATTTTGATTAGGTTTCTTTCGTTCTTTAGGCTGGCATCATCAAGTGAAGCATTCAAGTACTGACCAGGCTTGTAAAATACTTCATCTACTTTGCAATCAATTGGAAATCTATTTACATGACAATTAAAAACATTCATAAATATACTTACTTTTGTAAATCTTTCATTTTCTAAAGAAAATTCTATTGGACCGTTCACACCTTCCTCGATCTGACATATCATTCCATCAGCTGAAGCTAATAAAAAATTATTATCTTGAATTGGAAATCTTTCAGGATCTCGAAAAAAATAAAATACCCAAATTGATATTATAATTCCAATCAAACCTAAAAACTTTGAAAACAATAAAAATATAAATGTAATTACTAAACTTATTGTTAAAAATTTTTGTCCTTCTTTGTGTAATTTTGGTAATAAAATATCTAACATTATGATTGATTGATTTTTTAATTTATATATAAGCCACTTTTTATTAACAAAATGGCAAAAATCAAAGTTAAAAATCCTGTAGTTGAATTAGATGGAGACGAAATGACTAGAATAATATGGTCATTTATTAAGGAAAAATTAATTCTACCATATCTAGATATAGATTTAAAATATTTTGATCTGGGAATGGAAAGCAGAGATAAAACAGACGATCAAATTACAGTTGACTGCGCTAAAGCAATACAAAAGTATAATGTGGGTGTAAAATGTGCAACTATTACTCCAGATGAAGATAGAGTTGAAGAATTCAAGTTAAAAAAAATGTGGAAGTCTCCAAATGGTACGATCAGAAATATTTTAGGTGGTACAATTTTTAGAGAGCCAATTATTTGTAAAAATGTTCCAAGATTAGTCCCACATTGGACAAGTCCAATTGTAATAGGAAGACATGCATTTGGTGATCAATACAGAGCAACAGATTTTAAAGTACCTGGAAAGGGAAAATTAATCGTAAAATGGGAATCAGAAGATGGCTCTCAAAATATTGAACATGAAGTATTCAACTTCCCTTCATCTGGAATAGCACTTTCAATGTATAACCTTGATGACTCAATTAGGGATTTTGCAAGAGCTTCGATGAATTACGGACTACAAAGAAAATGGCCTGTTTATATGTCGACAAAAAATACAATTTTAAAAGCTTATGATGGAAGGTTCAGGGATATATTTCAAGAAATATTTGACAAAGAATTTAAATCAGAATTTGAAAAAAATAATTTAACTTACGAACATAGATTAATAGATGACATGGTTGCATGTGCATTAAAATGGTCAGGAAAATTTGTTTGGGCGTGTAAAAATTATGATGGTGATGTTCAATGTGATACTGTTGCTCAAGGTTATGGTTCTTTAGGATTAATGACTAGTGTTCTAATGACACCAGATGGCAAAACAGTAGAGTCAGAAGCTGCTCATGGAACAGTAACACGTCACTACAGACAGCATCAACAAGGTAAAGAAACTTCAACTAACCCAATTGCATCTATTTTTGCCTGGACAAGAGGTTTATTGCATAGAGGCAAATTAGATGGAAATGAAGAATTAACTAAATTTGCAAATGCACTTGAAGAAGTTTGTATAGAGACTGTAGAAAACGGGGAGATGACAAAAGATCTTGCAATCTTAATAGACAAAAATTCAAAGTTTTTAACTACAAATCAATTTCTTGAAGCGTTAGATAAAAACCTTCAAAAAAAGTTAAATTAGATTTCCTCAGATATTTTATTTAAGGCTTCTTTAACTTTTTCTAATGTAGACGATCCTCCACCTGCTTGTGCAAAATCCTTTCTTCCACCACCACCTTTTCCACCTAGATAAATGGATATTTTTTTTGCAAAATTTGCAGCATCATATCTGTCTGTTAAATTTTGAGAAATACCTACACCAATTGAAGTTTTTTGATCTTCCAGAGAAATAATAAATATTATTGTATTATCTTTTGTTTTTGTTCCCTGATCAACTAAACCTCTGATATCTTTTGATGATAGTCCTATTAATATCTGGTTAATTACCTCAATTCCATTTTTAGAACTTAAGGTAATAATATTTTTATTTTTATCATCTAATATGTTTTTGGCTCTAAGTTTATTTAAATAATTTATAGCTTCATTAATTTGTCTTTCATTTTGATAATCTGAAAAATTTTTATAATCACCTTTTAATTTTTTAATTTGACTAATAATCTCCTCAAATTTTAACTTATTTTTCTTTAAATTCTCTTGTTGGGATAGATTTTTGTTTTCTAAGTAAGTTTTTAATTGATCACCTCTTAATGCTTCAATACGTCTAACACCTGAAGCTATAGAACTTTCATTTATAATTGAAAATTGTCCAATTTTTCCTGTATTTTCAACATGAGTACCGCCACAAAGTTCTAGTGAAAATATTTTGTCATTGTTTTTACCCATAGATACAACTCGAACTTCTTCACCATATTTTTCACCAAATAGTGCCATTGCACCCTCTTTAATTGCTTTTTCTGGAGACATTAGCCTTGTAACCACTTTATCATTTTTATTTATAAAATGATTTACTCTAGAATTTATTTTTTTTTGTTGCTCAGAATTTATTTGTTTTGAATGACTAAAATCAAATCTTAAACGATCAGGGCCAACATAAGAACCTCTTTGAGCAACATGGTTACCCAGTTCTTCTCTCAAAGCTGCATGAAGTAAATGTGTTGCAGAATGGTTTGATTTAATATTTTCCCTTCTTTCAAGATTTATTTCTAAATAAGAGTCTTGATTTTTCTCAATGTACCCCTCTTTTACAAAACCAATATGAATAAACAAAGAGCCAAAAAACTTTTGCGTATCTTCTACTTCAACAATTCCTGTTTCAGTTTTAATTATTCCACTGTCACCAACTTGACCACCAGACTCTGCATAAAAGCAAGTTTGATTTGTTATTATGTTTATTTTATCTTTCTCTTTAGCTTTTAAAATTTCTTTTCCATCTTGATTTACTATTGAACTAACTTTTGCTTCAGTTTTTTCAGAGCTATAGCCTAGAAATTCTGTCGAGCCATACCTATCTTTTAGATCAAACCATACCTTATCAATTGAATCTGAACCAGAACCTTTCCAAGATTTTCTTGCTTCTTGTTTTCGTTTTTCCATTAATTGATTAAACTTATCGATATCAACTTTAATTTTTAAAGGTTTAAAATAATCTTCAGTTAAATCTAATGGGAAGCCATAAGTATCATATAATTTAAATGCAACTTCTCCACTTAATGTATTGTTTTTAATTTTATTTTTTTCATCATGTATAATTTTCATTCCATTTGATAGCATTGATTGAAATTTTTCTTCTTCATTTATTATAGTTTCTTTTATTAAATCTTTAGCTCTATCTAACTCGTTATACTCTGAAGACATTTCTTTTATTAAATGATCTATCATTTTTGACAGAACATGATCTTTTGAACCTAAAGTGTTTGCGTGTCTCATTGCTCTTCTCATTATTCTTCGTAACACATATCCACGACCTTCATTTGATGGCATCAATCCATCTGCAATTAAAAAACATGAAGCTCTTAAATGATCAGAAATTACTCTATGGCTTGGAATAGTATCTTTGTTAACTTGTGTTTTTGTAATATCAGCACTTAAATCAACTAATTTTTTAAACAAATCAATTTGATAATTATCATGGGTACCTTGTAATACTGCAGCCATTCTCTCTAAACCCATACCAGTATCAACAGATGGTTTTGGTAAATTAATTCGTTTATCTTTTGAAACTTGCTCATATTGCATAAAAACTAAATTCCAAATTTCAATAAAGCGATCTCCATCTTCGTCTTTTGAGCCTGGAGGACCTCCATATAAATGTTCACCATGATCATAAAAAATTTCTGAGCATGGTCCACAAGGTCCAGTTTCACCCATTGACCAAAAATTATCTGACGTAGTAATTTTAATTATTTTATCTTCACTAAAACCTGCAATTTTTTTCCATAAGTCATATGCTTCTTGGTCTTCTGAAAACACAGTTACACATAATTTATTTTTTGGTAGAGCAAAGTCCTTAGTTATCAATTCCCAGGCATATGCTATCGCTTGTTCTTTAAAGTAATCACCAAAAGAAAAATTACCCAACATTTCGAAAAAAGTATGGTGTCTTGGTGTATATCCAACATTTTCAAGGTCATTATGTTTTCCACCAGCTCTTACGCATTTTTGTGAAGTAGTAGCACGATTATAATCCCTTTTTTCAATCCCTGTAAAAACATTCTTAAATTGAACCATGCCTGAGTTTGAAAACATTAAAGTCGGATCATTTTGAGGAATTAGTGGACTAGAACTTATTACTTTGTGGTCATTTTTTTCAAAAAAATTTTTAAAAGTTCCTCTTGTATCTCTTAGAGTTTTTTTCATTTCTAAGATAATTACAACTTTTACTGTATATGTCTAGTAATGGAAAAGGCGCTATCATTTATAGATAGCGCCCAAAGAGATGGTTAATTATTTAATCTTTTTTCTTATCAACTGATTTTGCTTTATCAGTAACTTCACTAACTTCTTCAGTTTTTTCTTTAGTGATAGGATTACCTTCAAGCTTTTCACTTATTAACCCAGCATTTGCACGGATTGCCATTTCAATTTCAGCTGCAATATTCACATTATTTTTTAAATACTGCTTTGCATTTTCTTTCCCTTGGCCAATCTTTTCTCCTTTATAAGAGTACCATGCACCACTTTTTTCGATAATATTTGCCTTAGCACCCAGGTCAATTAATTCACCCATTTTACTAATTCCTTCACCGTACATTATATCGAACTCTACTACCTTGAATGGTGGTGCAACTTTATTTTTGACAACTTTCACTCTTGTTTGATTACCAATAAT
Source organism: Pelagibacteraceae bacterium (assembly GCA_022763425.1). Taxonomy (GTDB): domain Bacteria; phylum Pseudomonadota; class Alphaproteobacteria; order Pelagibacterales; family Pelagibacteraceae; genus HIMB114. Next base: position 976,084 of record JALEGD010000001.1, read on the forward strand.
CTCATCTTTTTCTTTAATGGCACCAATTCTTCTAATATCTAATCTTACTGAAGAATAAAATTTAAGAGCATTACCGCCTGCAGTTGTTTCTGGACTTCCAAACATTACACCAATCTTCATTCTAATTTGGTTAATAAAGATAACCATAGTATTAGATTTAGAGATACTTCCTGTAAGTTTTCTTAAAGCCTGACTCATTAATCTTGCTTGTAAACCTACATGCGTGTCACCCATGTCACCTTCTAATTCTGCTCTTGGTGTTAAGGCTGCAACTGAATCAACAACTAAAACTGATACTGCGCCAGATCTAACTAATGTATCCGCGATTTCTAACGCCTGTTCCCCTGTATCAGGTTGAGATATTAATAATTCAGAAGTATCTACACCCAATTTTCTTGCATAGGTTGGGTCCAATGCATGCTCTGCGTCTACAAACGCACAAACTCCACCTGCTTTTTGGGCTTCAGCTATTGCTTGTAAAGCTAGAGTAGTTTTTCCAGATGATTCTGGTCCATAAATTTCCACTATTCTGCTTTTTGGCAATCCGCCAATTCCCAAAGCAATATCTAAACTTAAAGAACCTGTTGAAATAGCTTCAATATCTAATGCCTGATCTTTTTGACCAAGTTTCATTACTGAGCCTTTTCCAAAATTTTGGTCTATCTGCCCGATAGCTGCTTCTAAAGCTTTTTGCTTCTCATCTAATTCTTTTGGGTTATTTACCACTTTCAAATTACCTTTTGTCATTTTGTATCCTTTTGTTTAATTTTTTTTAAACGACTCAATACAAAAAATGTACATATTTTGTTCTCATTTACAATAATTTAAATAAGTTATTGATTTTATTAAATTTAACTAAAAAATATGTCTAATCCAATTGGTTTTTGGATTTAATTGTTTTGTTTCGAGTTGTAAATAAAGCGAAGTTAAATTTCCTGTAATTTGCAAAAGCTTAAATCTTGATAGCACCTCTTCTTTTTCAACATTGGCAAAATTTAAGCTAGCATTTAATAACAGTGACCTAGAACTTAAAACATCCAAGGTATCTCTTGCTCCACTTTCATATTCTTGAACTATTCCTTCATAAGCAATTTCCGCAGCTTTTAATTGCGCTTTAGCTAACTCAAGCTCACTTTTTTTTAACTGATATTCTGACCAAGTATTTACTGAATCTTTTTTATTCTTATTTTTTGCATCTTCAAAATCTAGTTTACTACTAACTTTTAATGCTTTTTTCTCTTTATAAAAAGAATAGTTTTTACCACCAGAGTACAGAGGAATTTCAACTTTAGCTTCAAATTGAGATTGATCTCTGGCGCTTATCGAAGAACTTATATCTTCGTTTTCTGAAACTTCATAAGACACTGATGCCTTTGGGGCAAATATTTCTAATGCATCCTTTAACAAATAATCTGATTTTTGAAATTTTAATTTAGCAATTAATAAATCAGGGTTATTTTTAGATGATAGTTCTAAAGCTTGATTGAGGTTTTCTGGTAATTTTAGATCTAGACCATTAATTTTTTTTAAATTATTTGGTTTGTACCCTACTATATTTATAAAGTTTTGTTCATTTACTAGGTAATTATTTCTTGCCCTAATAAATTTTGCTTTTGCATCCGCAAGAGATGATTCTGATTGTGCCAAATCTGATAGTTTTATTGCACCTCTTTCATATCTACTTTTATCAAGCTCAACTTGTTTGTCAGATAAATTTAAATTATCTTCAGTTATTTTTAAAATTTTTTCAGCAGCAAGTATTGAAGTAAAAGCATCTACTGCTTTGTACAAAACATTTTGCTCAACTTTTTTTAATTCTAATTTTGCAATTTGAACATCTGTTTTTGCCGCCAATGATTTTGGTATACCTTGTAAAATTTTTTGCTCAACTTTAATTGATTTTTTTTCAGATTGTAAATTACTATCACTTAAATTATTACCATCTGCATCTTTTTGCCCCTCATTTAAATAATCACTTTTACTTAAAGAACCGGTGATAGATGGTTTAAATATAGAATAAGATTGAATTAAAGTTTCATTTACCGCTTTAGTTTTTTCACGTTGAGAATTAAGCTCCTTGTTTTCTAAATAAGTGCTAGTTAATGTTTTATATAAATCTTCTGAAAAAGAATTATTATTAAATATAAAAATTAATATGAAAAAAATTAAAAAATTTTTTTTCATTATTTTAATTTATCTTCTAAATATTCCAACCTATCTTGCCCCCAAAAAATCTCGTTATTAAAAATAAAAGAAGGGGCTCCAAAGACATCTTCGCTAATTGCATCATTAGAATTACTTTCATATTTTGATATAATTTTATTATTTTCTGATAAACTTTTTAATTCATCAAAATTAAGGTTTAGATTGTTACAAATTTCCTTAATTACATTTAAATCTGAAATATCTTTTTCTTTTGCCCACAAATAGCTTAAACACTCTCTACCAAATGTAAGTAGGTTTCCTTTTTCAATAGCAGCAATTACAAATTTTGCTGGAATATGCGGATCACTTGGTGGAAAAAATTTTGGCTGAGAGTTAATATTAATATTATATTTTTTACCAATTCTATCGATTTCTGCTAATCTATATTTTAGTCTAGATGGATGTCTCTTTGGAACAGGCAATCCTCCTGTATTTGGAAAAACTTTACCTACTAGGTCAAAAGGTTTTTCTTCTACCTGCAAATTATATTTTTTTACAAGTTTAATAAACCTATCTATTGCTAAATATGCAAATGGTGATGCAACACTGTAATAATATTTTATTTTCATAGTTTTATTATGGTATATACACTCTCACTTTATATTTAGATAGAAAATTATGTTTGAATTATATAGCGCGGATACCCCGAATGGTAAAAAAATTTCTATAATGCTTGAAGAATTAAAGCTTAATTACAAAGTTAAAAAAATTAATATTATGAAAGGTGAACAGTTTAAACCGTCATTTTCAAAAATTAGTCCATTTAACAAAATTCCTGTATTAAAAGATATCAAAGAAAAAAAAGTTATTTTTGAGTCAGGTGCAATACTTATTTATCTTGGTGAAAAATATAAAAAATTTTATGATAAGAAAGATAGATTAAAAATTTTACAATGGTTAATGGCGCAAATGGCATACATTGGTCCAATGATTGGGCAACATCACCAGTTTCATCATTATAATTCGGGAAAAAGTAAATTTGGTGAAGAGAGGTATTTTAGAATTGCTAGGACAATTTATAAAGATTTAGATAGAAGATTATCTAAATCAAAATATCTTGCAGGTGGTAAATATAGTATTGCTGATATTGCAACATTTCCATGGATCGCAAGGCATGAGTGGCATGATATTGGATTGAAAAAACACAGGCACTTGAGTAGATGGTATAAACTGATTTCTAAAAGAAAAGCAGTGATCAGAGGTTATGATTTTATGAATAGAGGTGAGCTCGTTCCAAAAGTCTAATCTTCAGCGTAGATTTTTTCTTGTTTTTCGTGTCTTTCTTGAGCTTCGACAGTCATTGTTGCAATTGGCCTTGCGATTAATCTTTTCAAACCAATCTCTTCACCCGTTTCTTCACAATAACCGTAAGTTCCATCTTCAATTTTTTGAAGAGCAGAATCTATTTTTTTCATAAGTTTCTTGTGACGATTTACAGTTCTCATTTCAACTGATTTACTTGTGAAAGATGTGGCCTGATCTACCACATCTGCCGAAGCAGCGTTGTCATCGTCATTACCAAAAATAATTCTATTATTCTGTTCTATTAAATCATTTTTCCACTCAGCTAGAACTTTTCTAAAAAAAGCTTTATGTTTAGCGCACATATACTTTTCTTTTGCTAATGGCACGTAAGTTTTTGAAATTTTAGTTGGCATAATTAAATTAACCGGTGGAATATATGTTTCATATTTTTAGTGTCAATTAATATGAATAATTATAAAAACTAAATAATGGCAATTAATAGACTTTTTTTTTGTTTTTTACTCACACATTTGGTGATTTGGACACTAATACCAAGTATTACAAATCATAATTTACCTCTTGATACTATTGAAGCTTTAGCCTGGGGCAGCAATCTAGATTGGGGATTTAACAAACACCCTCCTCTAAGTGCCTTGGCAGTTGAAATATTTTATAAAATCTTTGGTCCTCAAGATTGGGCTTACTATCTTTTGAGTCAATTATTCGTGGTAACTGCCTTCTGCTTTGTGTTTAAATTATCAAAAGAAATTCTTAATACTGAGAAGCATGCGTTATTATCTGTTTTGCTATTAGAAGGAATTTATTTTTACAACTTCACTACTCCAGAGTTCAATGTGAATGTATGTATGTTACCATTCTGGGCAATGACTGGTTACTATGCTTACAAATGCTTAAAAGATAATCTTAAAAAAGATTATATTATTCTTGGTATTGTTGCTGCACTTGGATTTTTATCAAAATATCTTTTTTTTTATTTATTAGTTGGAATAAAAATTTTTTACATTTTTTATATAAGAAAAAATAATTTTAAAATTAATTATATCATTCCAGGAGTTATATTTTTGTTAATTCTAACTCCGCATTTAATTTGGCTTACTGAAAATGATTATATTACAATCATTTACGGTCTAAAAAGAACAGGAGAAATTAAAAGTTATCTTGACCACATTATTTTACCACTAACTTTTATAGGTAAACAAATTGGAATTTTGATTCCTTTTTTTATTCTTTTGTTTATCTTAACTAAAAATCTTAAAACTAATTTTTCTTTTAAAGATCAAAATCTTTTATATTTATTATCTATTACAATATTACCAATTGCCTTAATATTTCTTACCTCTGTGATTATGGGTGCAAAAATTAGAACAATGTGGATGACTCCATTCTATTTATTTATTGGGACTTTTTTTATTTATCTCTTTCAAAACCATATAGTTAACAACAAACTTAAGTCTTTTAACTACATTTTTATTTTTTTATTTTTACTTTCTCCTTTTCTATACGGCTATGTTTCTATTTCACAAACTAATAAAAGAACTGATTATAAAGGAAAAGAAATTGCTAAAGTAGTTGAAAGAAATTTAATAAAATTAAAATATAATAATGTTATAAGTGTAGCTGGTAATGAATGGATTGCTGGTAACCTTTGCTATCATTTAAAATACCGACCAAAATGTGAAATTATAGATATCAATTTAATAATAATATCAGCAGAAGGTAAAAATGGACCTGTCTCATTTAGTTTAAAAGAATTGATATCTGACAATTATAAATAAATGAAAAAATATATTATTTTAATTCCTGTTTTTAATGATTGGCAATCTGTTTTTAAATTAATTGAAAATATTGATTTACAGATAAATAATCAAACTATTGACATTGTAATTGTTAACGATGCTTCAACTGAAAGTTTTGATAATAATCAAAAACAATTTTCAAAAATTAATTCTGTAAAAATTATTAATTTAATTAAAAATGGTGGCCATCGAAAAGCAATTGCAACTGGCCTAAAATATTGCCAAGAAAATTTAGAATATGATTACATCATTCCAATGGATGGTGATGGAGAAGATAGGCCTGAGGAATTAAAAGATTTCTTTAACCAAGTTCAAGAAACACAACCTGAAGTCATTACTGCTACCAGAGTAAAAAGAAGTGAAGGTTTTTTATTTAAATTTTTATACTCAATTCATAAAATTTTTACTCATCTTATTACTGGCAAGCTTATTAAATTTGGTAATTATACGTGTTTATCAAAAAATGCTGTTTCAAAACTTTTATCTGATGGATCTGTGTGGTTAAGCTTCTCTGGTGCCGTTACCAAGCATTTTACTCAATTTTCTACCATTCAATCTATTAGAGGTGAGAGATATTTTGGGCCTTCAAAAATGAGTATTTTAGCACTTCTTTTACATTCTTTTAGAATTTCAACAGTATTTAGAGAGAATATATTTATTCGGGTAGTCATTGTAATTCTTATTTTTGGACTGCTTGCCTATTATTCTTCTGCTTATTTTCTTATCCCATCATTAGCTGGTTGGATATTTTTGTTTTTTATTATTTGTTTGGCTTTAGATGATGATATTAAAAAATTAAATAACTGCCTTAATAATATTAAAAGCCTATCTGATATTTATAGTCGGTAAGAAATCATAACTAGAAGTATCAATCTTTGAGGAATGCCCCCTTCTCATTCTCCAGTTATTACAAAATCCGGTATCTGCAACTGTAATCATATTTCTTCCAAATTTAAAATTTGTTTTATCAATTGCTTTCATTAAACTTTGGGACTTTTCTTTCTTTTGATATGAAAATAAACCTTCATCATATTTTCCTTTTCTTGATAATCCTGAAAAAATCACACCGGCTTTTTGATAACGAGGACCTTTTAAAAATATTTCTTTTAAAGATTGAATACAAACTTTTGTTAACAAAATACTATCATCGCTAGGTATTGGCAGATCTACTTTTTTAGATCTAGAAAAAAACTTTTCACTTTTATCGAAAGGACTATTTCTTATAAAAACAATTACTGATTTTACAACTTGCCTATCAACTCTAATTTTTTCAGCAGCATTTAAACAATGTGCAACAATAGACTCTTTTAATGTATCATAATCTAATACTTTTCTGCCAAATGATCTTGATACACAACAATTTTTTCTTGGATTTGAATTAGACTCAAACCCTATACAATTTATCCCTCTTAACTCCATAACTGTTTTCAAACCAAGAACATTTGTATTTTTTTTTATCCATGCATTGCTTGTATCTTTTAAATCATAAGCACTTTTAATATTATTGCTTTTATATAATTTAGATATTTTTCTACCTACCCCCCAAATATCTTCAATTGGAAAATTTTTTAATAAATCATCAATTTCTTTTTCATTATTCAAAATAAAACTTTTAATTCCGATTTTTTCTTTTTTTGCAATATGATTTGCAACTTTTGATAATGTTTTTGTTTTTGCAACACCAATACTTACAGGGATGCCTGTCCATTTTAATATTATAAATCTTAATTCACTAATAAAATTTTCTAGATTCTCATCTTTTATTAAACTTAAATCTAAAAAAGCTTCATCAATTGAATATATTTCAATTGTTGGGCAAAACTTTTTTAGAATATTCATTACTCTTCTTGAAATATCTCCGTATAGTGCATAGTTAGAAGAAAATACCTGTACTTTATGAGATTTAACTAAATGCTTAACTTTAAAATAAGGCTCTCCCATCTTTATTCCTATTTTTTTTGCCTCTACTGATCTTGATATAACGCAGCCATCATTATTAGATAAAACAACAACAGGAAGGTTATTTATTCTTGGGTTAAAGAGTCTTTCGCAAGAAACATAAAATGAATTGCAATCAACTAATGCTATTTTTTTTGAATTTTTATTTTTTAACTTTATGTATGACATAAGTTACCACTCCCCAAACTTGGGTTTCATTATCTTCGGTAATTTCAATAAAATGGTTATGATCACCTAATTTAGAAATTAGAAAAAATTTATTATTTTTTTTTACAATTTTTTTAACTACAAGTTGTCCTTGATAATTAAGAACTGCAACTGAGTTGTGTTTAACATTAAGGCTTTTATCGACGATTAATACATCTCCGTCATAAATATGGTCTTCAACCATTGAATATCCTGAAACTCTTATTAAGAAAGTTGATGCTTTGTTTGAAATTAATTCTTCATTAAGATTTATTTCGTCCTCCAAGTAATCTGTTGCAGGGGAAGGAAATCCAGCACATACCTTTTGAAGAATAATTGGTAACTTTTCATGAATTTTCATGTTCTTATTTTGTTCTTTTTTTACAAATATTTCAACTAAATTATAGGTTGTATTTTGAGTCCAGAGCTGAATCGGAACAGAATCAAATAGAGAACATTTACACCTAAACGATACTGAAATGTGGATAAAAATTATGAAGCTTTTCTTTTAAAATAATTTCCAAGAATAGTTGCGCCAGGTTCGATACTTATAGAGTTGTAGGAAATTTTGCCATGGACCTTTGCGGATGGACCTATTGCAACTCTATTTGCAATAATATCACCTTTAACCTCACCTAAAACAAAAACCCAATCTGAATTAATATTTCCAGCAACAAAAGAGTTTGGTCCAATTTTAAGAAACTTACATGTTAAGTTTCCATTTATAGTACCGTTAAAAAATAAGTTACCATCATACTCTACATCAGCATTACAATTAAAAATATTAGGCTTACTTGGAAAAATTATATTAATTTCTTTGGTTTCTTTAGAATAAAAAAGTGATTTAAAAAAATTAATCATTATTTTATACCTAATCTTTTTTGTATATCGCTAGATGATGTTGTAAATCTAAAAACATATTTTTCATCTGGTCTTGCTCTTTTAAAACATTCTTGTGCACATAAAGCGCTTTCATGAAAACCACTTAATATAAGTTTTAATTTTCCTGGATAGGTGCAAATATCTCCGATGGCAAATATTCCTTTTTCATTAGTCTCAAAATTTTCAGTATTAACTTTTAAAGACTTTGCCTCTAAGTCTAAACCCCAATTAGCAATTGGACCAAGTTCCATTTTAAGGCCAAAGAAAGCTAATACGCTATCAGTGGCTATTTCTTTTTGATCTCCATTATCATGCTTTAATACAACTTTTTCTATTTTATCATTGCCATCAAAATTAACTGGTTGATAGTTAGTTAATATTTCAACTTTTCCATTTTTTTCTAACTCTCTAGCAAGGTTAACTGTATGTTGTGCAGCTCTAAACTCTTCTCTTCTGTGGACTAAAATAATTTTTTTCGAAATTTTAGAAAGTTCAACTGTCCAGTCTAAAGCAGAGTCTCCTCCTCCAAAGATACAAACGGTTTGATCTTTAAATTTATTTTTATCTTTCACTGAATAAAACAAGTTTGTTTTTTCAAATTTTTCAATATCCTTAATTGGAGGTTTTCTTGGCTCGAATGAACCAACGCCTGCAGCAATAATAATATTAGGTGTTTCAAATTGATTTTGATCACTAGTCGTTACAATCCATAAATTATTTTTCTTTTCTAATTTTTCTACACGCTGGTTTAAATGAAAATTTGTTTTAAATGGATCTATTTGTTTTAGTAAATTTTTAGTTAAACTTTCACCCGTACACTCAGGTAATGCTGGAATATCATAAATAGGTTTATCAGGATAAAGCTCAATACATTGGCCACCAACTTTATCTAGATTGTCAATAACATGAGCGTTTAAACCCATAATTCCAAGTTCAAATACTGCAAACAAACCAACTGGACCTGCTCCTACAATAACTGCATCTGTTTTAATCATCTAACCTTGTTTCTCTGGAAGATTAACCACAATACCATCGTGCTTATCTTCTAATATTAACTGACAACTTAACCTGCTATTACTTTTGGTTTCAAAAGCAAAATCTAACATATCTTTTTCACTATCGCTTTGCTCTGATAACTTATCTAGCCATTCTTCTTTAACATAAACATGGCAAGTCGCACACGCACATGCTCCCCCACAATCTGCATCAATTCCAGGAACACCATTTTGAACTGCCCCTTCCATAATAGAAAGCCCTGATTCAACGCTAACTTCGTGCTGAGTTCCATTATGCTCGATATAAGTGACTTTTGGCATAGGGACTTTATATTCATAGATATTTATAAAACAACAATGAAGTACAAAAGCTATACCATCAGTTATGAAAATAAAAAGTTTAAACTAAAAGAAGCTTTTAAAATTTCTAGAGGCTCAAAATCATCAATAAAAACATTAAAAATTAAAGTAGAAAAAAATAATATTTTTGGACACGGAGAGTGCGTTCCTTACACCCGATATGGTGATAAATTAGAAGAAATAACAAAAATTTTAAAAAGTAATAAAAATATTAATAATCTTAATGAAATAAAATTTTTGTCCCTAAGAAATGCAATTTCAAATGCCTATTACGATTTAAAATTGAAAGAAAAAAAAATTCCTTTTAAAAAAATTGTAAAATACGCAAAATTCAAAACTGCAATAACTATTCCTATAGTTAATGAAAAGAAATTTAAGAAACAAGTTATCAAATATAAAAATGTTAAATATCTAAAAATTAAACTAAATGAAAAAAATATTTTTAACTATCTAGATATTGTCAAAAAACATTCTACCAAAAGTAAAATTATAATTGATGCTAACGAAGGTTGGTCACTATCTTTTTTAAGAGCAAATGAAAAAAAATTAAAACAATATAATATTTTATTTATAGAGCAGCCCTTGAAATCAAACAAAGATCATCTGCTAAAAAGCGATTTACCTTTGTGCGCAGATGAAAGTTTTCATTTAAATAAAAATAATAAAAATATTAAAAAAATTTATAAATGGGTAAATATTAAACCTGATAAATTTGGAACTGAGAAAGATATTATGAAAGCAATAAAATATGCTCGTAAAAATAAATTAAAAATATTTTTAGGATGTATGGTGAGTAGTTCATTATCAATTATACCCTCTCTTCGATTTGCAAAATATTGCAACGTACTTGATCTTGATGGAGCAATGTTTTTATCTCAAGATTATAAATTTGGTTTAAAATATAAAAAAGATAATTTGATTTATAAAAAAAGCTTTAATTTTGGGCACAATTAATGTTGCGGTGTAAAACATATTATCTTTGATTTTAATTTTATTTTTAATTAAAATATTAGAAGGGAAAATTAATTGAGCAAATATCAAGAAACATTTAATCATTCACTATCAAATCCAGATGAATTTTGGTCTGAAGCTGCTGATCAAGTCAAATGGATTAAAAAATTTGACAAAGTTGTTCACTGCGAAAAAGAACCTTTCTATAGATGGTTTAAAGGTGGAAAAATTAATACATGCTACAATGCTTTAGACCGGCATATTGAGGAAGGAAATGGAGATAGGACTGCACTAATCTTTGATAGTGCAATGACTAATACGAAGAAAAAATTTTCATATAAAGAATTAAGAGATGCTACTGCAAAACTTGCAGGTGGACTTCAAAGGCAAGGTGTAAAAAAAGGTGACCGTGTCATTATATATATGCCAATGATCCCTGAGGCTATTCAAGCTATGTTGGCTTGTGCAAGAATTGGTGCAGTTCATAGTGTTGTGTTTGGTGGATTTGCATCAAATGAACTTGCAAGTCGTATAGATGATAGTGGTGCAAAAGTTATTTTATCTGCATCTTGTGGTTTAGAACCGGGAAGAACTGTAGACTATAAACCACTACTTGAGGGCGCTTTACAAGAGGCAAAACATAAAGTTGAAAAAGTTGTAATATTTCAAAGAGATGCTCACAAAATTGATTTAGCTGAAGGTTTTGTTGATTGGAATAAATTTATTGATGGAGCTGATCATGCAGAATGTGTTGAGTGTGATGCAAATGATCCAGCATACATTTTATATACTTCTGGAACGACTGGAGTTCCAAAGGGAATATTAAGAGATATAGCAGGTCACATTGTTGCATTAAAATGGACGATGCAAAATGTTTATGACATTAACCCTGGTGATGTTTGGTGGTCAGCTAGTGATATTGGTTGGATTGTAGGGCATTCTTATATTGTTTATGGTCCACTGTTCCATGGATGTACAACGGTAGTTTTTGAAGGAAAGCCTGTCGGAACACCAGATCCTGGTGCTTTTTGGAGAATAATTTCAGAGTATAAAGTTAAAACTCTATTTACTGCTCCTACTGCATTTAGAGCAATTAAAAAAGAAGATCCAAATGGTGAGTATTTTAAAAAATACGATCTATCTCACTTTGAAGCTTTGTATCTAGCTGGGGAAAGAGCAGACCCAGATACTATTCACTGGGCAGAAAAATTATTACAAAAACCAGTGATTGATCATTGGTGGCAAACTGAAACAAGCTGGACAATTTCTGGTAACTTTAAAGGATTAGGATTATTCGATACGAAATACGGATCTGCTGGAAAACCGGCTCCAGGTTATGATGTGAAAGTTTTAAAAGAAGATGGCAGCGAAGCAAAACCTGGAGAAATGGGTGATATCTGTGTTAAGCTTCCTTTGCCACCAAGCACTTTTCCAACACTCTGGAACGCAGACAAAAGATACGAAGATAATTACATGAGTACCTATCCTGGATATTACCAAACATACGATGCAGGTCATATTGATGAAGATGGTTATGTTTGGATTATGTCTAGAACCGATGACATTATTAATGTTGCAGGACATAGATTATCAACGGGTTCTATGGAAGAAGTTCTATCTGAACATCCTGATGTTGCAGAATGTGCAGTTATTGGAATAGCAGATAAACTCAAAGGTCAAATGCCAGTTGGATTGGTAGTGTTAAAAGCAGGCGTTACAAAAACACCAGAAGATATTCAAAAAGAATGTGTAAAAATGATTAGAGAAAAAATAGGACCCGTTGCAGCTTTTAAAACTGCAATTGTAATCAAAAGACTTCCAAAAACTAGATCTGGAAAAGTATTAAGAGGCACAATGAGGAAAATTGCAGACAAAGAAGAATATAAGATGCCAGCAACGATTGATGATCCTGCAATATTAACAGAAATATCAGACTCTCTTAAATCCGCAGGAATACTCTAGACAATCAAAATAATTAAATAAACTAAATTACTTACCAGAGGTATCATGGTCATCACCATACCAATAACTCTTAAAATACCTTTTTTTAAAAACATACTTAAAGCATGAGAAACTCTACCAAGAACAAATATTGATCCTAAACAAGCAACATAATCACAATTTTTTGATAGTTGATCAACTATAACTAAGCTGATTAAAAACATTGGAGTAAATTCTGAAAAATTTCCATGGGCCCTTACTGCTCTAATTAATTTCTCATTTTGACCTTCTCCAACTGCTAATCCAGATTTTCGTCTTGTGTAAGCAGCATTAAAAGATAAGCCGATGAATAAAAATAAAAGAGTGATAGTTACGTAATAAATATTATTACACATCAACTATCGCTCTTTTTAAAATTTTATTATTTATGATTTAAAAAGTTTCTTTCAACACACATGGCGATACCCATACCGCCACCAACGCAAAGAGTAGCTAAACCTTTTTTAGCTTTTTTCTTTTGCATTTCGTGAAGTAAAGTAACAAGAACTCTAGCACCAGATGCACCAATTGGGTGTCCTAATGCAATCGCTCCGCCATTTACGTTTACTCTGTCAGGTGTGAAACCTAATTCTTTATTGACTGCAATCGCTTGAGCAGCAAATGCTTCGTTAGCTTCAATCAAATCTAACTGATCTTCACCCCAACCCGCTTTTTCTAAAGCTTTCTTAGAAGCCGGAATTGGACCTGTTCCCATAATTGAAGGGTCAACACCGCATACAGCCCAAGAAACAATTTTAGCAATTGGTTCAATATCTCTATTTTTAGCTTCTTCAGCAGTCATTAAAACTACTGCTGCAGCACCATCATTAATACCAGATGCGTTTCCTGCAGTTACTGTTCCATCTTTTTTAAAAGCTGGACGAAGTTTGGCTAATTTCTCAACTGTTACACCGTCTTTTGGATATTCGTCCGTATCAAAAGTTATTTCATCTTTTTTAACTTTGATTTTTACTGGTACGATTTCATCTTTAAATTTTTTCCCTTTAATTGCCTCAACTGCTTTTCTTTGAGAAGCTGCAGCAAAAGCATCTTGGTCTTCTTTTGTAATTTGATACTTTTCAGCTACGTTTTCAGCAGTCACACCCATGTGATAATCATTCATCGCACAAGTTAGGCCATCTTTAATCATTGAGTCTTCAAGTGTACCAGGGCCCATTTTAATTCCGTTTCTTATATTAACCAAATGCGGAGCATTACTCATACTTTCTTGTCCACCGCATACAGCAATTTTAGCTTCACCTAAAAGAATAGAATTATAACCATATCCAACTGAAGTTAATCCGGAAGCACATAATTGGTTTACTGTACAAGAAATTGTTTCATTTGGAATTCCTGCAGCAATGGCAGCTTGTCTTGCTGGGTTCTGTTTAGAACCAGCTTGTAAAACTTGACCCATAAATACAGTATCAACTTCTTCGCCTTTAATTTCTGAGTGCTCTAAACACTTTTTAATGACTTCTGCGCCTAACTCTGGAGCTGATTTTGAAGATAAGCTTCCTCCAAAAGATCCAATTGCAGTTCTAAAAGCACTTGTGATTACTATTTCTTTATTTGACATTTTTTTCTTCTCCTTGATTTAAAAATTATTGCATATACTGACCACCATTAATATTCATGGTAGCACCCGTAATAAATCCTGCTTCTTCACTGCAAAGATAACTTGCTAAAGCTGCAATTTCACTAGGTTCAGCCAATCTTCCTACCGGAATTTGACCAACGATACCTTGTAAAATTTTTGGATCAATTTTTTTAACCATATCTGTTCCAACATAACCTGGAGCGATAATATTTACTGTAATTCCTTTATTTGCATTTTCTTGAGCAATAGCTTTTGTAAAACCAATTAAACCTGCTTTTGCAGCAGAATAGTTTGCTTGACCGATTTGACCTTTGACACCATTGATAGAACTTAAACTTACAATTCTACCCCAGCCATTTTTTCTCATTCCTTCAATAACGTTTCTTGTTACGTTAAATACAGAATTTAAATTTGTCTTTATAACTGCATCCCATTCTTCAACTGCCATCTTGTGTAAGAACCTATCTTTTGTAATACCTGCGTTATTGATTACGATATCAATAGTTCTTCCAAAATCTTGTTGAATTTGATCTATTGCATTTTTGCAACTTTCAAAATATGCAACGTCAAATTTGTATGTTTTAATACCTGTTTCTTTAGAATATTTTTCTGCTGCTTCTGGATGACCGATGTATGTTGAGATAACTTCATGACCATCTTTTTGTAATTTATCAGCTATTGCCGCTCCAATTCCTCTTGTACCACCTGTAACTAATGCTAATCTTTTTATCATAATAGAAAATGCTTATAATACTTTAAGTTGTTACTACAAGGTTAGATTATAAATTAGGGGAGAGAAATCTAACCTTGTAGATAATTACTAAAATTAGTTTTTAGTAGTTTCAGCTTTAACAGTAGCTTTAGCAGTTTCTTCAGAAACAACTTTTTTAAGCTCAGTTAAACCATCTAAAAATCTAGTATTTAGAATTTGGTATGCTTCTTGAGCAGTTTTTTCATTGATTTTAGATAATTCAGCAACGTTTTTTTGTGCTTCCACGATTGCTTTTTTAACTAATTCAATTGATTTAGCTGCTGATTCTTGAGTATTACCTTTTGCAACTTCAGAAGTAGCATCTTTTGCGCTAGAAATAGCTGCATTTAAGATTTCTACTTGTTTGCCTGCGAAAGCGTTTACACCTTCGAAAACAGCTTTAGATGCACCAGCAACCGCTTCAAGAGTTTTCTTTTGAGCGTCAATGTAGCTAGATGAATTAAGATCTACATTTGGTAATTTAGCTGCTGATAATACTTTTTGAAAATCAAACATTTCAAATGGATTGTTAGCGTTGAACATATTGTTCTCCTTGTTTTTGTTGTTGTTACTCATAATTGAGGATCATATATATTGCGATGCGCAATATATCAATAGATAAAATTAAATAATTTTATAAGTTATTGAATTTATTTAATTTTTTTTATGTGCGTGGCACAATAATATATTGCAATGTAAAAAAATATGTTGCAATTGCTCATAAAAACAAATTAAATAAAGTTAAAGATTAAAGGGTTAATATATGAAGAAAGAAAATAAGACCGTAGATTTTGCTCAAATTCAAACACCAAATTTTGATCAACTTAATGATATATTTCAAAATAACCTAAAAATTTACAATAACTTTGTAAGTAATATTTCGACAACTAATCATTCAAATAATAAATCAGAAAAAACTAATGGAAAAACAAACGGTCAAAACTTTACCCCGGTTGATCTTTTAAATTTAATTAATCCAACAACATCAAAAATTACGAACTCTTTATTTGATATTTCGAGTAAAATGACTACCGCACCAGATGTTTACTATCAACATATCAATAAATGGATACAAGAAATTACATCATTAAACTTTTACTTTATTTCACGTTTATCTAATAAGCCCGCTGATCCAGTAGCGATACCAGATAAGACAGATAAGAGATTTGCAACACCTGAATGGTCTGAAAATCTTTTCTTTGATTTTATTAAACAATTCTATCTTTTAACATCTCGTATGATGGATAACATTGTTGATTCATTGGAGCATATTGATCCTAAACAAAAAAAATTAATTAAATTTTATACAAACCAAATTAACGCGGCTTTTTCACCTACTAACTTTGTTGCAACCAATCCTGAAGTTTTAAACCAAACTATAAAAGAAGGTGCCCAAAACTTAGTAAGAGGTTTTGAAAACTTTAGAAAAGATTATTTAAAACATCCAAACAAAATGTTTATCTCACAAACAGCTGATGAATTTACTGTTGGAGAAAATATTGGAAACACTAAAGGGTCTGTAATTTTTAAAAATAATGTATTTGAATTAATTCATTACACTCCGAAGACTAAACAGCAGTTTGCAAAACCTATGCTGATTATTCCTCCATTCATTAACAAATTTTACATCATGGATTTAAATGAAAAAAAATCTATGATTAAATATTTATTAGAGAGTAATCAAAATACTTTTTTAATCTCTTGGAAAAATCCTAAATCGGATAGTAAAGACTTTGGATTTAATGAATATATCAATGATGGTGTATTAAAAGCATTAGAGATTGTATGCAAAGAAACGGGTGCTGAAGGAGCAAACACTGCATCATACTGTGTTGGCGGAACATTAACATCTATGGTTCTTGCTCATATGGCTAATCTAAAAAATAATAAATATAAAATTTTATCATCTACTTTTTTCACTAGTTTAGTTGATTTTACTGAACCAGGTGATCTTGGTGTGTTTATTAGTGAAGAACAGATCAATATGATTGAAAGACAAATGAAGGGCAAAGGTTACTTTGATGGAAAAGATATGGCTGCATGCTTTAACTTTTTAAGACCAGGCGATCTTTACTGGAATTATGTAATAAATAATTATTTAAAAGGTAGTCAGCCCACTGCATTTGACATGCTTTATTGGAATAGTGACTCAACTAGAATTCCAGAGGTTCTTCATAGTGATTATTTAAGATCAATGTATTTAAATAATCTACTGGTTAAAAAAGAATATGATTTTAATGGAAACATTTTAGATATGTCTAAAATTTCTACTCCAATGTTCCATGTAGCAACAACTGATGATCATATTGCTCCTTGGAAATCGGTTTTCATGGGATTATCTCAATATAAAAGTAATATAGAATTTACTCTTGCTAATTCTGGCCATATTGCTGGTATTATTCAGGGAAAAGGTGCAAAACCAGGTAAGCAATATTACTTCGAGAACAATAAATTAGAAAAAGACTCTGAAAAATGGTTAGAAGGCTCAAAAAGAGTTGAGGGTTCTTGGTGGCCTAAATGGACCGAATGGTTAAAAAAATATTCTGGTGATTTAAAAGATATCAATGAAATTAATTTAAATAATTTCAAAGAACTATATAAAGCTCCCGGAAAATACGTATTAGAAAAATAATGATTGAAATCAAAAAATACTCAAACAGACGATTATATAATACTGAAACCAGCTCTTATATTACTCAAGAAGATATTGTTGCTTTAATTAAGCAGGGCAAACAATTTAAAATCAAAGATGTTGAATCTAAAAAAGATATTACTTCAAGTATCTTAACTCAAATTGTTTTGGAAAGAGAAACTACTGGGACGAATTTAATTCCTGAAGAGTTTTTAAAACAAATTATTCTTTTTTATGAAAACGATAGATCTTCAGAAATGTTTGGTTTTTTAAATAATGTGATGAATTTTGCTGATGCAAATAAATTTTTTAATAATGGTTTTCAAAATATAATGAAATTTAATCCATTTGATTTTCAAAGTTACTTTAACCAGAACTCTAATTCAAAAACTCAGCAAGAAACGCCCCCACCTGATAATAATCCAGAAAAAGATGCAGAAATCTCAAAACTGGCTGATCAGATTGATCAACTAAAATCTGAAATAAATAAATTAAATAAAGAAAAAGTTAGTTAAAGCTATAAGGTTTGCCAAAACCTTTTTCAATCAATTCTTGATTCCAAACTGTTGTTTTTCCATTAATGATTGTACCGTAAGGAGTAACATCAACAGTCGTACCATTAAAAGGTGTCCAGCCACATTTACTCTCTATCCATTCATCTTTGATAGTAAATTTTTCATTTAATTTATAAATTGTAAGATCTGCAACATTACCAGCTTTAAGCGCTCCCCTATTTTTAATGCCAAAAATTTTACATGGATTAACACACAAAAGATCTACCAATTTTTTTAAAGTAATTTTTCCTTTTAAAAAATAATCGGTCATAATTAATCCAATAGTTTGTGTACCTGGCATGCCTGACGGGCTTTTTGGATAAGGTTGTTTCTTTTCTTCCTTGGTGTGCGGTGAATGATCTGACCCAATAATACTAATCAAATCATCATCTACACCTTTCCATATTCCATCACGATGATCTTTTGTTCTAATCGGAGGATTTATTTGAGCAAAGGTATTTAATTGATCATAAATATCTGGCGCATATAAAGTTAGGTGTTGAGGAGTAGTTTCAAAAGTTGCAAAATCTGTTTTATTATCTCTCAAATAATCTACTTCATTTTTTGTTGTAATGTGTAAAATATGAATATTTTTCATATGTTTATTAGCAAAAGCAATTAATTTTTTTGTAGATGATACTGCACATTCAACACTTCTCCATTTGTAATGTGATTTAACATTTCCCTCTTCTATAATATTTTTTCTAGCTAAAAGCATATCTTCGTCTTCTGAATGAATAGATACAATTCTTGGTGAATTTTTTATGACTTGCTCAATGTAAAAATCATCTTTAACTAGAAGATCTCCTGTTGATGATCCAACAAACATTTTTACACCACAACAACCATCAAAACCTTTTAAAAAACCTAACTTATCTGAATTTTCATTTGTAGCTCCAAAGTAAAAAGCATAATTGCAGTGCATATTATCTTTTGCTCTAGTAAGTTTATCCTCTAGCATTTCTTTATTGTCAGTAATTGGAGAGGTGTTTGGCATCTCAAAAATTCCCGTGATACCACCTAAAACTGCAGCTCGACTTCCGCTTTCTAAAGTTTCTTTTTTTGGATGACCTGGCTCTCTAAAATGAACATGTGTATCAATAAATCCAGGAAATATGGTAAGACCAGTGCAATCTTTCACTTCATTGGCGCCATCACTTATATTTTTTTCTACTTTTTTTATTTGATTATCTTCAATTAAAATATCTAAATTTTGAAGTTCATCTTTGTAGTAAACTTGGCCGTTTTTTAATAATAATGACATAATTAAAGTAATGAGAACTAACTATACAACTAACTTAAAAAACAAAAGTGTAATTTCTATAACTGGGGATGAATCTGGCACTTTTTTAAACAATATCATTACTAATGATGTAAAAAAAATTAATTCTATCAACTCTATTTATTCTTGCTTATTATCACCCCAAGGGAAAGTAATCAGTCACTTTTTTATAACCGAAACTAATAATCAGCATCTTTTAATATTAGATAACTTTTTATTAAATGATCTTATTGAAAAACTAAATTTTTATAAACTAAGATCTCAAATAGAGATCAAAGAAGAAAATGCTTACAATGTAATATTTACAACAGATGAGACTATTAAATTAGACTCCGCCTTGGAATTTAAAGACCCTAGAATTGCTAATTTTGGCAAATATTTAATTTTAAAAAAAGATCAAAATCTAAATGTTAAGTTAGAAAATGAGGATAATTATAAGAAAGCAATTAATTCAAATGGATTAATTGATAATGTTTTTAATCAAGTACAAGGACAGTGTTTTTCTTTAGAACTCAACATGAAAGAGTTGAATGCATTGGATTTTTCTAAAGGTTGTTTTGTTGGGCAAGAAAATACAGCTAGAATGAATTTAAAAGAAAAAATATCTAAAAAGATTTTCTTAATTAACTCTGAAGCAAAACTTATTGTTAATGAAGATTTATTTTTTAATAATGAAATTGTAGGAAAAATAATTAGTGAAGATCCAAATTTTGCAATGATTAAAATGTTAAAATTTAATGAATTCTGTGAGAAAGATTTAATTACACAAAATAATGTTAAAGTTAAAATTTTTAAACCTAGTTGGATGAATTAAAATGGTGCGGTCAGAGAGACTTGAACTCTCACGGGATAACCCACACGGCCCTCAACCGTGCCTGTCTACCAATTCCAGCATGACCGCTTTTTTACTGTATTCAGAATATAAAATGTGACATTAATGTTAAATATTTTTTTTTAAATAAATATTATGTTTAGTTATGAGTAGCGAATTAAAGTTTAATCCTGAGATAGAGAGCAAAACAAGCTCACTATATAAAAAAATTCAAGGCTCAATTCCTGAAATTGAATGGCCAACCATGGCACCATATATTTATGAAATTAATAAGCTTAAAAAAGAAAAAGATGTCACAATCTTAGCCCACAACTATCAAGCTCCAGAAATTTTTTACGGTGTTGCAGATATTGTCGGGGACTCGCTTGGTTTGGCAATTGATGGTGCAAAAGTAAAAACAGATAAAATTTTAATGTGCGGTGTTCACTTTATGGCTGAGACTGCAAAAATTATGTCGCCTGAAAAAAAAATAATTCTTCCTGATTTGTCAGCCGGTTGTTCATTAGCAGAATCCATTACTGCGGTAGATGTAAGAAAATTAAAGGAAGAAAATCCAGGAGTACCAGTTGTGACTTACGTAAATACATCTGCGGACGTTAAAGCAGAAACAGATGTATGTTGCACCTCCGCTAACGCAGTTAAGATTGTTGAGTCACTTAATGTAGATAAAGTTATTTTTTTACCAGATGAATATTTAGCAAAATATGTTGCGAGCAAAACTAAAGTTGAAATTATTTCATGGAAGGGAAAATGTGAGGTTCATGAAAAATTTACTGATACAGAAATTCTGGAACTTAGAAAAAAATATCCTGATTTAAAAGTTGTTTCACATCCTGAATGCCCTCCTGATGTCATAAAAGCTTCAGATTATACTGGATCTACAGGTGCTATGATTGATTATGTTAAAAATACAAAAGCTAAAGATATCTTTTTAGTTACTGAATGCTCAATGAGCGATAACATTCAAGTTGAAAACCCAAATATAAATTTTGTTAAACCGTGCAATCTTTGTCCTCACATGAAAAAAATTACACTTCAAAGTATTTTAAAATCGTTACGAGAAGAAAATAACTTTATTGAAATAGATCAAGAAGTTATTTTAAAAGCTCGTGGTGCAATTGAAAAAATGATTGCTGTTGGCAGATAATCTTGGTGAGTGAAAAACAAATAAAACAATTAATCAATCTTTCCATTCAAGAAGATAAAGTTTATCAAGATATTACATCTAAATTAACAATCCCCAATCATCTAGTTGCTTCAGTTAATATTGTATCTAAAGGTACTGGGGTCGTATTTGGGGTAGATATTTTGAAAAAAATTTTAAAAATCCTAGATAAAAAAATAAAAATAAAAGTTTTTAAGTCAGATGGAAAAATAATCAAAAGGGGTAATAAAATTATTAATTTAAAAGGTAAGGGACAATCAATACTTAAAAGTGAAAGAACTATTTTAAATTTCCTTGGCCATTTGAGCGGAGTTGCATCTGAAACTAGAAAATTAGTGAATCAAACAAAAAAATATAAAACAAAGATTTGTTGCACCAGAAAGACATTGCCAGGGATGAGATATCTTCAAAAACAGGCGGTCAAAGCTGGGGGTGGCTACAACAATAGATATAATTTAGAACAAGAAATTTTTATTAAAGATAATCATCACTTAGATAAGATAAAATTTAGAGATAAAATAATTAGAGTTGTTAAAAAAAACAAAAATAAAAAAATCATTAATGTTGAAGTTGATAATACTAATCAATTAAAACAAATTATTGATTTAAAAATACAAAGAATATTATTAGATAATTTTTCACCAAAAAATTTAAAAAAAGCTTTAAAATTGATACCAAATAGTATTCAAACAGAAGCTTCGGGTAACATTAACCCTAAAAATATTATTCAATACGCTAAAACTGGAGTAAATCGAATATCTTTAGGTTATCTAACTCACTCAGTTAAAAATTTTGATTTTTCTTTAGAATTTTAATTAATTTTTTTTTGACAAGATACATGCTTGAGCTGCAGAAAGTCTTGCTATTGGAACTCGATATGGTGAACAAGAAACATAGTTTAATCCTGCTTTTTGACAGAACATTATTGAGTCTGGGTCTCCACCATGTTCACCACAAATACCCAATTTAATTTTTGATTTATTTTTCTTTGCATTATTACAAGCAAGCTCAACTAATTGACCTACCCCATTCACATCTATGCTTACAAATGGATCAATTTTAAAAATATTATTATCTACATAGTCATCTAAAAATTTTCCAGCATCATCTCTACTAATTCCTAGAGTTGTTTGAGTTAAATCGTTTGTTCCAAAACTAAAGAAGTCTGCATGTTTAGAAATATCGTATGCATTTAGTGCTGCTCTTGGAAGTTCGATCATCGTTCCAACAATATAATCAAGTTTTTGACTATATTTTTTTGATATTTCTTCTGCTTTACTATCTACAAGTTCTCTTAAAATTTCCAATTCTTGACCTGTCGCAACAAGTGGAATCATAATTTCAGGTAAAACTTTAATTTTTTCTTTTTTGCACTGTATTACCGCTTCAAAAATAGCTTCACATTGCATTTCATAAATTTCTGGATAAGAAATAGCCAATCTACAACCCCTATGACCAAGCATTGGATTTTCTTCATGAAGATCAGAAATTCTATCTTTAATTTCCTTTTCTGAAATTCCTAAAGAAGACGCTACAGATGAAATTTCCTTGTCACTTTTTGGCAAAAACTCATGAAGTGGAGGATCTAATAATCTTATAGTAACAGGCAAACCTTTCATAATAGAAAATATTTCATAAAAATCTTTTTTTTGGAAAGGTAAAATTTTACTCAAAGCTTCGCTTCTATCTTCTTTAGATTTAGATAAAATCATTTGCCTTACATATAAAATTCTTTCTTCATCAAAAAACATATGTTCAGTTCTACATAAACCAATACCTTCTGCTCCAAACTCTCTTGCAACTTTTGTATCCAAAGGAGTTTCAGCATTAGTTCTAACTTGCATTTTCCGTGTCTTATCAGCCCAAGACATGATTTTTGAAAAGTCTCCTGAGATATCTGGTTTTATAGTTTTTACTTCTCCTGACATCACTTCTCCACTCGATCCATCTATCGTAATGATATCACCTTCCTTGAATATTCTCTGACCAACTCTAAATTCTTTATTTTGATAATCTATCTGAATGGTTCCAGTACCAGACACGCAAGGTTTTCCCATACCTCGTGCAACAACCGCAGCATGACTGGTCATTCCTCCACGACAAGTTAAAATTCCTTCAGCTGCATTCATACCATGAATATCTTCAGGTGATGTTTCTAATCTTACTAAAATTGTTTTTTGATTTTGAGCTTTTAAAGTTTCAGCATCATCAGCTGAAAAAGTTATTTTTCCAGATGCTGCTCCTGGTGAAGCTGGTAATCCTTTTGCTATAATATCTTTTTCTGCTTTTGGATCTAAAGTAGGGTGAAGCAAAGTATCTAGCATTTTAGGATCAATTCTTAAAAGAGCTTCATCTTTTTTGATCAAATTTTCTTTCACCATATCAACTGCAATTTTAATTGCAGCTTTTGCCGTTCTTTTTCCAGATCGTGTTTGAAGCATCCACAGTTTTTTATTTTCAACTGTAAACTCAATATCTTGCATATCTTTGTAGTGTTTCTCTAATTTTTTATAAATTTGAACCAATTGCCCATAAACTTTTGGCATTGTTTCTTCCATTGATAAGGCATCTGATTTTGCTTCTAATCTTGCTTTTTTAGTAATGTTTTGTGGTGTTCTTATTCCAGCAACAACATCCTCACCTTGAGCATTGATTAAATATTCACCATAAAAACTTTTTTCACCAGTTGATGGGTTTCTTGTAAACGCAACTCCAGTTGCACAATCATCCCCCATGTTTCCAAAAACCATTGACTGGACATTTACAGCTGTTCCCCACTCTTCTGGAATATTATTTAATTTTCTATAAGTCTTTGCTCTTTGATTTCTCCATGATTGAAACACTGCTCCAACCGCTCCCCATAATTGTTGATATACATCTTGAGGAAAATCTTTTTTGATTTCTCTTTTAATAACATCTCTAAAATCTTTAATTAATTTTTTCCAATCTTCTGCATCCAAATCAGTGTCTAATGTTACACCTTTGGTTAATTTATAATTTTCAATTAAATCTTCAAAATTATGATGATCAACACCAAGAACAACATTGCTATACATTTGAATAAAACGTCTGTAGCTATCATACGCAAACGTTTCATTTTTAGTCTTAGCGGCTAAACCTAGAACTGTTTCATCATTTAAACCTAAGTTCAAAACCGTATCCATCATACCAGGCATAGAAACTCTCGCTCCTGATCTTACAGATACTAAAAGTGGATTCTTTTTATCTCCAAACTTTTTACCAATTTTCTTTTCTACATCTTTGATCGCAGACTTTACTTGTTTGTCTAAGCCGACTGGATTTTTTCTGTTTCTTTTATAAAATTCATTACATGCTTCAGTAGAAATCGTAAAACCTGGTGGCACAGGAAGGCCTATTTTTATCATTTCGGAAAGGTTTGCACCTTTTCCACCTAGTAAATTTTTTAAACCAGTTTTGTCTTTTTTTGGTGTCTTGCTAAAATTATAAACCCAAGTTGCCATTTTTAAGATCCATCTAATTTTGAAAAATCAGTAAATTTTTCAAAAGTTTTACATAAGAGAGTTAATAATTCTAGCCTATTTTTTCTTACCTGTTGATTATCATCGTTGACCTTTACATTATCAAAGAAATTATCCGTCATAGGTTTTAGCTCTGACAATAAAGTTATAGTTTTTTCATTATCTCTTAGTCGACTTGGAGTTGTAAAATAATCTCTAGCTTCGTTTAATTTAATAAGTATTTCATCTTCAGAAGGGTGTTGAAATAAAACATTATCCGGATTTCCAAAAAACTCTTCTTCTTGATTTGATTGATCTAAAATGTTTTTTGATCTTTTATAAATTGAAATAGCATCCTGGCCTTGGGATTTTTTTAAACATTTTGAAAGTTCATTTATATTTTTCATAATTAAATAAAAATCATCTGACCTGTTATTTTCTAAAATTGAATTGGTAATATCTAATCTTGCACCTTTGTCCTTTAAATTAATTTTAAATCTTTCAATAAAAAATTGAAAAAGATCCTCTATAACTTTTTCATTTGTTAATTGGTAATTTTGAGCAAGGTAAAGATTCTTTGAATTATTTAATATCTCTTTTAAAGACAAACTAATTTTATTTTCAGTGATTAATCTTAAAACACCAAGACAAGCTCTCCTTAGAGCAAAAGGATCTTTTGAACTTGTTGGTTTTTCATCAATTCCAAAAAAACCAATTAAAGTGTCAATCTTATCAGCAATTGCAACTGCAATTGAAATTTTTTCTTTTGGAACTTTTCCACTTGGGCCAAGAGGTAAATAGTGATTTTGAATAGCATTACTAATTTCTTGGCTAAAACCTTGCTCTAATGCAAAGTATCTTCCAATAGTACCTTGCAACTCTGGATACTCCCCTACTAAATCAGAAACCAAATCTGCTTTGCAAATTGAACCAGCAATTTCTGTATCTTCTTTGTTTGCTCCAATGGTATCGGCAATCACAGAACTCAACTGACGAATTCTTTGAGTCTTGTCATAAAGCGTACCCAGCTTTTGATAAAATACTATTGAATTTAATTTAGTAACTTGTTTAACTAAATTTTGCCTTTTATTTTTATCCCAAAAAAATTTAGCATCTGATAATCTTGCATCAATTACTTTTTCGTTTCCTTTAGTAATTAAATTTTTATTATCAAAATTATTTGCAACAAATAAAAATGAATTTATTATTTTATTTTCCTGCTCTGACTTCATGGGAAAATATCTTTGATGATTAACCATTGTTAAGTTCAATAATTCATCTGGCAATACTAAATACTCTGGGTCAAACTTACCTTTTAAAATTACTGGTGTTTCTACTAAATTTGTAACTTCATCAACTAAAGCATTATTAATTTCTAAAGAGCATTTATTTTTTTTTAATAGTTTCTCTAACTCAATATTAATTTTTGACTCTCTTTTTATATGATTGATTTCAATTTTATTTTTTTCTAAGTTTTTTTTATAATCTTTAAAATTTCTAATCTTAACTTCTTTATCTTCAAAAGGCCCGTTCACATAAGTAGAGTTTGATGAATTAATATGAAAAAAACTAAAATCTAAAACTTGATTATCAAGTAAACACAGTATGGACTTTAAAGGTCTTCCCCAAAAACAATCATGATCAGACCATCTCATTGACTTTTTCCAGTTAATAGTCTGAAGAATTGAAGGTAATTTTTTTCTTAAAATATCAGAAGTCAGTAAAGTTTTGGCTGGTAATTTTACAAAATAAAATTCTCCTTTATCTGTATTTTTTTGAATTAAATCCTCTTTTAGTGCATTTTTAGATTTCAAAAATCCCTCAAGTGCTTGATCGTTGCATCCAATTTTAGGTCCTTTCACTTCTTGAGATTCTATTTTTTGATTTAAAGTAATATTTTCAATAAAAACTATTAATCTCTTAGGAGTAGAAAAAACATCAAATCCTTTGAACTTAATATTATTTTCATTTAATTCCTTTAATATTAATTCGTGAATTTGTTTTCTAGCATGAATCTGTAAGCCGTGTGGAATTTCTTCAGAGTAAAGTTCTAGAAAAAAATCTGACATTATTGTTTTTCAATCCAGAGTTCTCCACATGCTTTTGCTAAAGTTCTAATTCTTGTAATATAGTTAGCTCTTTCAGCAACACTAATCACTCCTCTTGCATCTAATAAATTAAATAAGTGACTAGCTTTTAGACACTGGTCGTAAGCTGGTAAACAAAGTTTTTTTTCTGCTAAATCTTTTGACTCTTTTTCAACTTTATTAAACTGGTCAAATAAGCTTTCTGTATTTGCGTGTTCAAAATTATATGCTGAAAATTCTTTTTCAGCTTGTAAAAATACATCTCCGTATTTGACACCTTCATGATTCCAATCAAGATCATAAACATTATTTTTGTTTTGAATATACATACAAATTCTCTCTAAACCGTAAGTAATTTCTGATGACACAGGCTTGCACTCAAATCCTGCCATTTGTTGGAAATAAGTAAACTGAGTAATTTCCATTCCATCACACCACACTTCCCAACCTAGTCCTGAAGCACCTAATGTTGGACTTTCCCAATCATCTTCAACAAATCGAATATCATGATCTTTATAAATAATTCCAAGAGTCGTTAAGCTTTTTAAATATAACTTTTGAATATCTTCTGGCGAAGGCTTTATGATTACTTGAAATTGGTAGTAATGCTGAAGACGATTTGGATTTTCTCCATAACGTCCATCTGTTGGCCTTCTTGATGGTTGAACATACGCTGCTTTCCAATGTTTTGGCCCGAGTGATCTTAATGTAGTTGCTGGATGAAATGTACCGGCGCCTACTTCAATATCATATGGTTGTAAAATTACACATCCTTGATCTGACCAAAATTTTTGCAGTTTAAAAATAATTTCTTGAAAAGTTAGATAGGGAACTTTTTTTTTTAATTTTTTAACTTTTGGCTGTTTTTTAACTTTCGTTTTAACTTTTTTTTTAACTAAGTTTTTCTTTTTGATCATAGTCCAAATTTATTCCATAATGATCTTGTTTCAATTTCGTCTGCAATATTTGAAAATTGGTTTGAAATTTGACTTGATAATTTTCTTTTTAACCAGCTTTCAGGTTTATCAAATTTCTTAATTACAACTTTTTTTCCATATTTTTCTTGAATAACATCTTCCATATTACCAAGACCATCAACTAATCCTAATTTTTTAGATTGAATACCTGACCAAAATTCACCAGTAAATAATTGATCATCTTTATCAGATGAGATTTTATCTTTTCTACTATTTTTTACTAAGCTAATGAATTGTTCGTGCAAATCTAATTGTATTTTTTTTAATCGTTCTATGTCTTCTGGCTTTTCATCCATAAAAGGATCTAGAGTACTTTTATTTTTACCTGCAGTATGAACTCTCCTTTCAATACCAATTTTTTTAATGAGTTCTTTTAATCCAAATGATGAATATATAACTCCAATAGAACCTACAATCGAACTGGGGTTCGCATAAATTTCATCACCCGCACAAGCAAGCATATATCCTCCGGATGCAGCCACATCTTCAGCAAACGTTATAACCTTTACTTTTTTTTCTTCAGCCAATCTTCTGATTAACGAATAAATCAAATGAGATTGTACTGGCGATCCACCTGGTGAATTAATTGAGATTGCTACAGCAGATAGTTTTTTTTGATTAAATGCTTTTTTAATAATTTGCTCATGACTACTTAGACTCATGCCTTGCTGAAATCGTCCAACATTTCCGATAACTCCGCTTAATCTAATGTGTGCAACTTGTGGTTTTTTTGAAAAAATCATAAATATAAAAAATACTTATATTTATTGGTAATTTAATTAAAAGTGCTTATTACAACTGCGTCATTTCATTGTTAACAAATCATCATTAAATAAGCTAATAACACATATGCTTTTAAACGTATTACCTTTTAAAAAGATAAAAACTAACCCTTTTGAGGAAATTAAATCGGCATATCAAGATCAGCTGAAAAAGGTCGATGATCATATTAAGTTAAAACTGTCGAGCCATGTCGAACTTGTTGGGGAGATGGCAACTCACCTTATGAGTACGGGTGGCAAAAGACTAAGGCCACTTTTAACAATATGCTCTTCTGAAATATTTAACTACAAAGGTAATAGACATATTAATTTAGCAGCTTGTGTAGAGCTCATTCATAATGCCACTTTATTACATGATGATGTAATTGACAAAAGCGATTCTAGAAGAGGTTTTAAAACAACCAATGCAATTTGGGGAAACAAAAGTTCAATTTTAGCAGGTGATTACTTGCTTAGCCGATGTTTTGAAATGATGGTAGATGATGGATCACAAGAAGTTTTAAAAATTTTGTCATCAGTATCGTCTGAAATCGCACAAGGTGAAATTATGCAATTACAATTTGAAAAACAAGTTGATATGGTTGAGAAAAATTACCTAGATATTATTTCTGCAAAAACAGCATCTTTATTTGGTGCTTCAATGCGCGTTGGCGGTTGTATCAATGATAGATCAAATAAAGAAAAAGAAGCACTAGAGTCTTATGGAAGAAATCTAGGAATTTGTTTTCAAATTACAGACGACATTCTAGATTATTCATCAAAAGAAAAGGTATTTGGAAAAAAAATTGGAAATGATTTTTTAGAGGGAAAAATAACATTACCAATCATTTTACTATTTCAAAAATCAACTCCTGAAGAGAGAGAAGTGCTACAAAAGTATTTTTCTCAAAGTGTAAGATCTGAAAATGACTTTGAACAAACATTAAAATTGATAAATAAATATCAAATTATTGAAACTTGCAAAAAAAGAGCTGATTACTTTTCGAGTGTAGCCTCTGACTCACTATCAGTTTTTGAAAAAAATTTTGTTGTAGAAAAACTACAAGAATTATCTTTTTATATTGTAAATAGACTTAATTAATTAAATATAATCCAAAATTTAAAGCTGAAGCGAAGATTACCCAAAGTAAATAAGGTACCATAAGTATAAAAGATATTCTTGATCTTGGTAAATATAAAACCATTAAAATACTAATCGCTATAATTAAAAATATAATATTTATAAAAGCAGCAAAAATTAAATGATAATAAAAAAATACAAAGCTCCATGTTAAATTAATCACTAAATGATAAAAATAAATTTTTATAATTTTTTTTGAAAAACTTGGTTCGCTCACTTTCGTTTTTTCATAAACAATCCAAATCGCAATACTCATGAACGCATAAAGTGTTGTCCAAACAGGGGCAAAAATCCAATCAGGTGGAGAAATTGGCAAACGATTTAATGATTGGTACCAAGGATCAATATTTATTCTTGTAACATAACCTGCAATTGATGATGAAAAAAAGGTGACTAATAATATTAAGATTAAGCTCTTATATTTTTTAATCATTAAAAACTAAAGTGCTTAGAATAATATAAAGCTAATAGACCTAAAATATGACCGTAGTAAGTTAAGTTAACAAAAACTCTAAATATAAATTTATGATCATCTTTCATTTTTAGATAATCACACAGTACGTTACCTGGATTGTATAATACTTCTAATTTCATTAGGCCGCTTCTTCGTCGCGGTAACTATCTATAGATGGGCATGAACAAATCAAGTTTCTATCGCCATGAACATTGTCTACTCTTGCCACAGGTGGCCAGAATTTATTGGCTTTTAAATAGCTAAGCGGGAATGCAGCTTGCTCTCTTGTATACTTATGTGTCCAAGAGTCAGATGATAGTTCTAAATTCGTATGAGGTGCATTTTTAAGTGGATTATCTTGTTTATCAAAAACTTCGTTTTGAACCATTTTAATCTCTTTTCTAATATTAATCATCGCATCACAAAACTTATCCATTTCTAATAAGCTTTCACTTTCAGTTGGCTCAATCATCAATGTACCTGCAACTGGCCAAGACATTGTTGGAGCATGATAACCATAATCTATTAATCTTTTAGCTATATCTTCTTCAGAGACTCCAGACTCAGCTTTTATTGGTCTAAAATCCAAAATACATTCATGGGCTACCAGGTTATTTTTTCCTTTGTATAAAGTTTGATAAGAAGTCTCTAACTTTTTTGACATGTAATTTGCGTTTAATATTGCAACTTCAGTTGCTAATCTTAAACCTTCTGCTCCCATCATTTTGATGTACATCCATGAAATCGGTAGAATACTTGCGCTTCCCCAAGGTGCTGCTGACACAGATCCCATTCCAGTTTTAGGGCCAGAATTAACAAGAACATGATTTGGTAAAAATGGCTCTAAATGTTTTCCAACACCAATAGGTCCCATTCCAGGTCCACCGCCACCATGAGGTATACAAAAAGTTTTATGAAGATTCATATGACAAACATCTGGTCCAAACTTTCCAGGTTTTGCCAATCCTACTAGAGCATTTAAATTTGCTCCATCCATATATACTTGACCACCATGCGAATGAATAACATCACAAATCTCTTTAATATGCTCTTCAAATACCCCATGTGTTGAAGGGTAAGTAACCATTAAAGCTGCCAGTTGTTTTGAATTTTCTTCAGCTTTTTTGCTTAGATCATCAATATCAACATTACCGTCTTTATCACAATTAACGACGACAACTTTCATACCTGCCATCTGTGCACTTGCTGGATTAGTTCCGTGTGCTGAACTTGGTATCAGACAAATATTTCTATCTTTATCTCCGTTACTTAAATGAAACTTTCTAATCACCATCAATCCTGCATACTCGCCTTGTGCTCCTGCATTTGGTTGTAAAGATACTCCAGAAAATCCTGTAATTTCTGTAAGCATATCTTCGAGATCAGCAAACATTTTTGAATAACCTTTAGCCTGATCCAAAGGTGCAAAAGGATGAATACCGCCAAACTCTGGCCATGTTACTGGTATCATTTCTGCAACAGCATTTAATTTCATTGTGCAGGATCCAAGTGCAATCATTGACCGATTTAATGCTATATCTTTATCTTCTAATTTTTTTAAATATCGAAGCATTTCTGTCTCAGAATGATATGAATTAAAAATTTCATGAGTTAAAAATTTAGAGGTTCTTTGAAGTGAATTTTCAATTGAAGAAATATTTACATTATTAATGCTATCGATTTGTTCATTTAAACCAAAAATTTTTAAAAGATTATTTAAATCTTTAATTTCTGTTGTTTCATCAAAAGAAACTGACAGTGCATGTTGATCTATTAATCTTAAATTGACTTTAAACTCTAAAGCTTTTGCATAAATCTCTTGCGTTTTATCTTTTGTGTTTATTGTAACAGTGTCAAAAAACTGATCTGATAAAATTTCAAATTTTGTTTTTACAATATCTGCAAATGCATTTGCGAATTTTGCTGTTCTTTCTCCGATATGTTTTATGCCATCTGGACCATGATAAATTCCATATGCTGCTGCCATTATTGATAATAATGCTTGGGCTGTACAAATATTACTTGTCGCTTTTTCTCGTCTAATATGTTGTTCTCTTGTTTGAAGAGCCATTCTTAAAGCTTGATCATTATTTCTATCTTTTGATACACCAATTAATCTTCCTGGCATTGCGCGTTTAAATTCATCTTTAGTTGCAAAGAATGCTGCGTGAGGACCACCGTAACCCATTGGAACACCAAAACGTTGAGAGTTTCCTACAACAATATCCGCGCCCATCTCTCCAGGAGGCTTTAATAAGGTTAAAGCTAATAAATCTGTTACTAGAATAGCTTTTCCATTTTTATCTTGAGTTTTTTTAATAAAAGTTTCCGCTCCGTTTATTTCTCCATAAGTATTGGGATATTGATAAATTGAGCAAAGTAAATCTCCTTCTACTTTATCTATATTGTCATCATCTCCAATTATAACGTCGAGATTAAAAGGTTCTGCTCTTGTTTTAACAACATCAATAGTTTGAGGATTGCAATTTTTAGATATAAAGATTTTGTGAAGTTTGCTCTTATCTACTCTTTGACAAAGGGCTACAGCTTCAGCGGCCGCGGTTCCCTCATCCAAAAGTGAAGCATTTGCGATATCCATACCTGTAAGATCAGTAACCATCTGTTGGAAATTTAATAACATCTCTAATCTTCCTTGAGCTACTTCGGGTTGATATGGAGTGTAAGATGTGTACCAACCTGGATTTTCTAATAAATTTCTTAAAATTACATTTGGCGTATAGGTTCCGTAATAACCCATACCAATAAAGCTTTTAAAAATTTTGTTTTGACTAGCGATTTGCTTCAATTGTTGAAGCGCTGCATTTTCAGAAATAGGTGAATCGATATTTAAAGCACTGTTTTCTAAAATTTTTTCAGGAACTATTTTTTTAATAAATTCGTCTAAAGAATTAAATCCCAAATAAGATAACATCTTATTTTGATCTGAAGATGATGGACCAATATGTCTTCTAATAAATTCTTTGTTCCTGTTATCTGCCATTAAGCGTTCTCCGTTACAAATTTGTCATAATCATCTTTACTCATCAATTCATTGATTTGTTCAGGATTAGTCACCTTTACTTTAAAAAACCATCCGTTTCCTTCAGGATCTTGATTTACAAGAGAAGGGTCAGAAACTATTGCTTCATTACTTTCTGTAACTTCGCCAGCAATCGGTGAATAAACATCACTTGCTGCTTTCACAGACTCTACAACCGCAGCCTCTCCTCCAGCTTCAAATGTTTTTCCTTTATCTGGAACCTCAGTAAAAACAATATCTCCTAATTGCTCAGTTGCATGTTTTGTTATTCCAATCGTTGCTGTATCTCCATCTAGTTCAACCCACTCATGTTTTTTTGAATATTTTTTTTCAGCCATAATTTTCCTTTCTATTTTACGTAACTTTTTTTATAAAAAGGCATCTTAAAGATTTTTGCAGCATGCCTTTTTCCCCTCACTTCTAATTCTAAATCTTCTCCTTCATTAGAAAATTCTTTTAATACATAACCCATTGCAACAGGTCCGTTTACACTTGGTCCAAATCCACCACTTGTTACAATTCCTATTTCTTTATCACCTTTAAAAACTTTTGAACCTTCTCTTGCGATTGTTTTTTCAGGTTTGATACCTACTCTCTTTTTTAAAGCACCATTTTTGATTTGATCTTTTACAATTGAAGCACCTAAAAAATTTCCTTCTTCTTTATTTTTCTTAGATAAAGCCCAAGTTAAACTTGCTTCTACAGGTGTAGTTTTGGTATCTAGATCGTGGCCATATAAACATAAACCAGCTTCTAATCTTAAAGAGTCTCTTGCTCCTAAACCAATAAGTTTAACATTATGATCTTCTAACAACGTTTTGCAAAATTTTTCAGCTAAAGAATTTTTTATTGATACCTCAAAACCATCTTCTCCAGTATATCCAGAACGCGTGACATAAATATCTTCATTATTTAATTTAAACTTTGATCCGTTCATAAAAGTTAAAGCTGAAACTCCAGGAATGATATTATCTAAAATTTCAACAGCTTTGGGACCTTGTATTGCAATTAAAGATAAGTCTTCATGTAATTTAGTTTTTGAAGGATCAATTACTTCGTGAATTCTTTTAATATCGTGATGTTTGCAAGCCGCATTAAGAACTATATTTAGTCCACCTTCAACTTTCGTGACAATTAAATCATCGTCAATACCACCATCTTTATTCATCAAAACAGTGTACTTAGATTGATTGTTATTTAATGATTTTAAATCAATAGGAACTATTTTTTCTAAAGGCAAATACTCTTCTTCAGTTCCATAGATTGAGAATTGACCCATATGGGAAACATCAAAAATTCCAGCATTAGCCCTTACATGTAAGTGCTCTTTCATAATGCCTTCAGGATATTGCACTGGCATTTGATATCCCGCAAATTGAACCATCTTTCCACCAACGGATACATGAAAATCGTAAAGCGCTGTTTTTAAATCTGTAATTTTTTCTGCGTTTTGACTCATTAATAAACTCTGTTCATATGCCCGTCTGTCGATTTACCTGAGAGATTTGCTCCTTCGGTGGGACTTTAATCCGCTTTCCAGAGTTTATTTTATATACGGTCCATTTACCTGAGAGTTTCCTGGGCTTTGCTCCTTCGGTGCTGATTTAACAGACTCTCCCGTATAAAATCACACTATCTTTTACCTATCTGAATACAATAACGCAATAGTTGTGAGGGTAATTTAGGTTCGTTTTGATAAATGGGTTTGCTTCCCAGATTTAATTATTTATTTTTTCAGATAATAATTTCGCATTAATCCATGCATTTTCAGCTCTTCCGCCTGTAAACCAATCACCAGTAATGCCAATGTATTTTTTATCATCCCAAAAAACTTCAGAAGATTGATTTTCAGAATAAGCATATAGCCAACCGTGAATGTTTTTATGAATCACCTCAGAATCATCAATTTTAAAAATATCTAAAAATTCACTCAAAATTTCATTTAAGATATGCTCTTTGTTTTCCCTGTATCTTTTAAAGTTCGTAAAACCATACTCTTCTGTAGTTTGAAGAGTTAACAATGTAAGATCCTTATTGTTTAAATCTCTAAATTTAGAACTTTCATTTGCACACCAAGATATAATTTTATTATTTTTAATTACATAGCCTGAATGTTTAAAAATTGGAGACTCTTTTAAAGCTAGCATGATAGTAAAACATGGCTTCATAAAGTTTTCCTTTATCTCAAATTTTAAATCTAAATCTTTTATTAAAATATTCGTTTGTTCTTGAGGAAGAGTTAAAATAATTTTTTTTGCAAGATGCTCATTTGAACTATCATCAATAAGTTTCCAGTGATCATTTTGATACTCAATTTTTTCAATTCTAGTTTTGAAATGACATTGATCTAAATTGATATTTGATTTTACAAAATCATTATTGCCAGTGATACCAATTAATTTTTCAGATGGAGGTAAAACAGAGACTTTCCTGTCAATCTCAACAAAGTCTCCTTCCCATTGCTTAACACTTTTATTTAATTTTAAAAATTCTGAAAACTTTTTATCTTTAGGTGAAATATATTGAAGACCATGATCAAACACTCCAATATCATCTACTTTCCTTGTAGAAGATCTACCTCCTGGTCCTCTTGCTTTTTCAAAAATTTTGATATCTTTTTCGTTTAAATAACAAGAAAGTACCGAAGTTGAAAATCCTGCGCCAATAATTGCAATTTTTATCATTTATTTTTTAAACGTTTTTAATAATAAAGCACAAAAGATAATTGCACCACCAACAAATACTCCAAGAGAAGGATTTTCGCTTATAAAAATCCAGGCCCAGACTGGTCCAGCGATAGCCTCTGTAAAGGCAAAAATTCCAACCTTTGCAGACTCTGTTGTCCTTGATCCTAATGTTAAACAGATAAAGCCTGGAGCATATTGTAAAGAACCAAATAAGAAAGCTAGAACAAGATCATGAAAATTTATACTTAAATCTTTGGTCATAATTGAACCCACGCACATACAAAAAATCCCTGAAAGAGCAACTGCAGGAACCATATCGGTTTGATTATATTTTCTTATAATTATTACAATTGTCGTGAAACAGATTGGTGTTATAAATGCTAAAGCATTACCTAACGTTGTGCCATTTGAAATTTTAGTTCCAATCATAATATAAATCCCAATTCCTGCTAAAATGATTGCGACAAATGTTGAAAAATTTATTTTTTCTTTAAGAAAAAAATAACCAGCAATTGCAAGCATAAAAGTTTGAGTACTTATGATAAATAATACATTTGCAACTGTTGTATGTTTCATTGCAAACATATAAGCCCCACTACCAGTCGCATATAAAGCGGCACAAAAAATACCTATTAATCCTAAATTTTTAAATTTTGGAATAATGTTACCTTTTGATGTAAAAAATAAAAAAATAATTACCGCGGGGGTGAAAAAAAAAGATCTCCAAAAATATATCGTCCAAACATCATTAGTTTCAAAAAGTTTAAACAAAGTGCCACCCGAACTTAAAAACAATCCACCAAGAGCCACGAGTATAAATCCAGGTATTTTATAATTGGATAACATCTGTCTTTAGTTTAATACTATATTTATGAAATTAGGATTTTTAGGTACAGGAACTATTGCAACTGCTGTCATTGAAGGCCTAATTAAGTCAAAAGCTAGGGTTGAGCAATTTAATATTTCTAAAAGGTCCGTTAAAAACTCATCAGTTTTAAAGAAAAAATCAAAAAAAATTAAAGTTCATAATAAAAATCAAGAAATTGTAGATAAATCTTCAATTATTTTTATTAGCCTGCTTCCAAAAGTTGCAAAAAAAGAAATAAAAAAATTACAATTCAAAAAAGATAAAATTATTGTCAGTTTTGTTTCTACACTGGATATAAAAAGCTTAAAAAAAATATGTTATCCAGTAAAAACAATTATTAAAGCGGCGCCTTTACCAATGGCGATAGATGGGTTGAGCCCAACTATTATTTATCCAAATCATAAATTTATTAGAAATTTATTTGAAAAAATTGGAACAGTTGTTGTTGCAAAGAATGAAAACCAAAACAATCATTTTTGGGTTATGTCTTCATTTATGGCAACTTATGTATCTATTATTCAAATAATGAAAAAATATTTGTTAAAAAATAAAGTAAGAAATGAAGATGCCAATAAATATATTAATACCTTTTTAACTGGAATGTTATTTGAATTAAATAACAAAAAATTTATTTTAAAAAATTCCATAAAGTCTCTTCAAACTAAAGGGGGTATTAATGAAGAGTTATTAAAACGATTAATTAAAGATAAATTTTTTAAAAAATTAGAAAATAATCTTAATAAAATTTTTTTAAGATTAAAAAAAGCAAACGATAAATAGGAGCGCATATGTTTAATGAAGTAGAAGGAAACTGTAAAACACCCGATCAAGAAACTCAAAATTATAGATTAAATCATACGATGATCAGAGTAAAAGATCCTGTAAAGTCTATAGATTTTTATACCAGGATTATGGGAATGAAATTATTAAGAAAAATTGATTTTCCTGCAGCAAAATTTTCTTTATATTTTTTAGGTACTTTCGATGAAAATGAAGTGAAAGATATTCCAGAAACTGATGATGAAAGAAGGTCTTGGGTACTTAGTCAAAAGTCTATTCTAGAGCTTACACATAATCATGGAACTGAAGATGATCAAAACTTTTCTTATCATGATGGAAATAAAGATCCAAGAGGATTTGGACATATAGCATTTAGAGTTCCTGATGTAATCAAAGCATGCGAGCGTTTTGAAAAACTTGGAGTTACATTTCAAAAAAAACCTGCGGACGGACGCATGAGTAATATTGCATTTATCAAAGATCCGGATGGATATTGGATTGAAATTGTTTAAGGGTAAAGTATTTCTTTAGACCACGCCTGCCCTATTCGACTATAGCACAATCTTTGATGTAATCTGTTTTTGACATCTTTCCAAAATTCTATTTTATAAGGCGTTAGTGCCCAACCTGACCAGTGCGCTGGTCTTGGAACTTTATTTTCATCGGGGTATTTTTCTTTAAATTCTTTAATTTTATTTTCAAACTCATCACGGTGTTTCATCACTTCAGATTGAGATGATGCCCAAGCTCCAATACGACTACCGTATGGTCTAGAATTATAATATTCATCAGCTGTTTTGCTATCAACAAGCTCAACGGATCCTTGAATACGAATTTGACGAAGCAAGGATTTCCAATGGAAACACATCGAAGCCTTTGGATTTCCCTTTAAATCTTTACTCTTTTTACTCTCAAGATTGGTATAAAAAATAAAACTGGTATCGGTTAAACCTTTTAACAACACTACTCTGTTATCGGGTTGACCTGCGCTGTCTACAGTAGCGACGTTCACTGCATTGGGATCATTAGGTTCAGATTTTTTTGCTTCTTCCATCCATGCTTTAAATAAATCAAATGGATTTTCTTCATTTAAAAAGGCTGGATCTAGTCCTAATTTTTCATTCATAATTAAGCCAAATTAACCTATATAATACCCTTATGTCATTCAATACTTTTGGGAAATTATTTAGATTTACAACATGGGGTGAATCTCATGGTCCTGCTCTTGGTTGTGTGGTTGACGGATGTCCTCCAAACATACCTTTAAAAGAAAGTGATATACAAAAAGAACTTAATCGAAGAAAACCCGGGCAATCTAAATTTGTAACGCAAAGAAAAGAGAGTGATACCGTACATATTTTATCTGGTGTTTTTGAAGGTAAAACTACAGGAACGCCTATTTCACTTGTGATTTACAATGAAGATCAAAAATCAAAAGACTATGGTGATATCAAAGATAAATTCAGACCAGGTCATGCTGACTTTACTTATTTTAAAAAATATGGAATTCGAGATTATCGAGGTGGAGGAAGATCATCTGCCAGAGAAACTGCTGCACGAGTTGCAGCGGGTGCAATTGCAAGAAAAGTTTTAGAACAAAAACTTGGAAAAAAATTTAATATTGTTGGAGCAGTGACGCAAGTGGGTCCAGTTTTTTCAAATCCAGAAAATTGGGATGATAAACAAATTAGTAAAAACCCATTCTTTGCTGCAGATAAAGATGTTGTCTCTATATACGAACATTACCTCATGGATATTAGAAAATCTGGAAGTTCATGTGGCGCAATGATTGAACTAAGAGCAAGAGGTATTCCTGTTGGTCTTGGTGCTCCTATTTATTCAAAACTTGATGCAGATATTGCAGCAGGTTTGATGAGTATTAATGCAGTAAAATCTGTAAACATTGGTGCAGGAAGTGAAGTAGCATCGTTATCAGGTGAATTAAATTCAGATGAAATGAGAGCATCTGGTAAACAAGTAAAATTTAAATCTAATAAAGCTGGTGGAATTTTAGGTGGGATTTCTTCTGGACAAGAAATCATATGTTCATTTGCAGTAAAACCTACCTCATCTATTTTAAACACAAGAGAGACTGTAAATAAAAAAGGAAAGAATACAAAAATTTCTGTAAGAGGAAGACATGATCCTTGTGTTGGAATTCGAGCCGTTCCAATTGGTGAAGCGATGCTAGCATGTATTTTGTTAGATCATTACTTGATGCATAAAGCACAATGTGGAAAATAAGTGATCCCACTCAAAGACGATAATCCAACATCCTCAACCCCAATCATTACTTACTTTTTAATTGGAGTTTGCGTTGTTATTTTTTTATTAGAACTTTCATCTCCTAATTATGATAGTGGAGCAATATTTTATTCCTGGGGATTTATCCCTGCATCCTTTTTTCATAACTTTGAAGTTCCAAGTGAAGTTTACCGAGTTACACCTATGGCGACATTGTTTACCTCAATGTTTATGCATGGAGGATTTATGCATCTTATTGGCAACATGCTTTATATGTGGATCTTTGCAGATAATATTGAAGATGAACTTGGGAAAACCAAGTTTATTATTTTTTACCTTTTATCAGGTGTAGCTGCAGCTTTAACACAAGGCTATATGAATACAGAGTCTACTATTCCTATGGTTGGTGCAAGTGGTGCTATTGGAGGCATACTTGGGGCATACATTGTTAATCATCCCAAGGCCAAGGTGCTCGTTTTAATCCCTCTTGGGTTCTTCTCCCAGATCATAAAGATCCCAGCAATTTTTGTTCTAGGTTTTTGGTTTGTTCTTCAGTTCATCAGTTCAGCTGCGACAAGTAGTACAGGTGGTGGTGTTGCTTATGGTGCTCATATCGGTGGTTTTATCTTCGGAGCCATCGCAATTCTCTTCTTCAATCGAGGAGTGAGAAGAAAACCTGCTCGAGCAAAAAAAGTTTCAAAAAAAATCAAAAATCCATGGGATCAAGCCTAACCCAATCTGACAAATAAAAACCCTAAACTGGGTGTGGATAATATTGTGTTAAAAATGTGTTTTGGGTTTAATGCATTTGTATGAAATTTTTCAAATGTCCTTGCTGCTCAAAACTACATTTTACTACTGTAAATGGATTAACATTTGAAAATGACTTTATAACACTTCAGGATTTTACCATTAAGAAAAAGCTTAAATGCGAAAAATGTCAAAATAACCTAGCTATTTTAATCCATAATAAAAGAGGCGAGACTAAAATTATTTGGGAAGAATATTACAAAGTTTACGATGATGGTTTTAAAAAACAACAAGAGCTTCAATCAAAAAAAGAAGAGATTTTAAAAATTGAAAGTGAAAATGATAAACAAAAACAATTAGAAAATGTTTTAAAGGAAATTAGAAATCTTCAAAACGAAGTAAATATTAAACAATCAAAACTTAGAATAAAAGCTAGAATTATATCTCCAGAAGCTTCACTTGGAATGAGTGAAAGACTATCAAGTAGTTAATTTTTTCTTAAAATCTTTTTAGCAATCGTTTCTGCAATTAACATCACTGGTGCGTTGGTATTTCCCGATGTAATTGATGGCATAACAGATGCATCA
This sequence comes from Pelagibacteraceae bacterium, assembly GCA_022763425.1. Classification (GTDB taxonomy): domain Bacteria; phylum Pseudomonadota; class Alphaproteobacteria; order Pelagibacterales; family Pelagibacteraceae; genus HIMB114. The sequence continues at coordinate 1,017,335 of JALEGD010000001.1, forward strand.
ATCACTCTTAATTTTGAAATTCCTCTTAGTCTGCACTCAGAGTCTAATACAGTCATTGGATCTTTTGCATTTCCATTAATATCAACCTCACCCATCGCGCATGTTCCTACAGGATGAAAAATTGTCGTTCCAAGATCACGAGCTGCATTTTGAAGCTCTGTTTCAGAATTTAAATTTGGACCTGGCAACATTTCCTCAGGTGCAAAAGGTTTTAAAGCATTGCTTTTCATAATTGATCTTGTTTTTTTTAATCCACTTACTGCAACATCTAGATCTTTTTGAGTAGATAAATAGTTACACATGATTTTTGGGTATTCAAGTGGATCAGAACTTTTTGCATGAATGTAACCTCGTGATGTTGGTCTTAAATTACAAACACTAGGTGTAATTGCATTAAATGGATGCAAGTCTTCTCCAAACTTTGGAAGTGATAGAGGTTGCACATGCCATTCAAGATTTGCACTTTGTTGGCTTTCATCACTTTTAGTAAAAGCTCCTAATGTTGATGGCGGCATCGTCAATGGTCCAGTTCTAAAAAATAAATATTCTAATCCCATCATCATTCTTGAAAATATATTTTTATACATGGTGTTAACCGTTTTACAGTTTGATACTTTGTAAACTGTTCTAATTTGTAGATGGTCTTGTAAATTTTCTCCAACACCAGGTAACTCATGAACATGCTCAACATTAATTTTATTTATTAAATCTTTTGATCCTATTCCTGATACTTGCAAAAGATGTGGAGTGCTAACTGCACCAGAAGATAAAATGACTTGTTCTTTAGCAGTTACATTTAATTTTTGATTTTGATTTAAAACTTCTAAGCCATAAGTTTCAATTTTAGAATTAGCCCATCCTCTTTCATTATATTTTTGATTTTGTTTGGTCTCATCAGTTTTCTGTCTTGTTAAAACTTTTAAAACTTGAGTCTTGGTCATGATGGTTAAGTTTTTTCTATTTTGAATAGGTTTTAAAAAAGAGTCTGACATGGACCAACGGACACCTTTTTTTTGGTTCATGTGAAAATAAGCACACCCCTCATTGTCCCCTCGATTAAACTCTTCAATTTTTGGAATACCATTTTCATCAGCAGCATCTCTCCATGCATCTAGTATTGGCCAGCTCACTCTTGGATATTCAACTCTAATCTCACCCTTTGTTCCGTGCCACTCATTTTCACCACCAAAATAATTTTCTATCGATTTATAAGTCTCTAAAGCACTCCCCCAATTCCACGTTGGATCATTTGTTGCTTGGTTCCATAAATCATAATCACTCTTTTGGCCTCTCATATAAATCATAGCGTTAATAGAAGAGCATCCACCTAAAACTCGGCCTCTAGCGTAATGAATTGACCTTCCATTTAAGCCAGGATCTGGCTCTGTTTTAAAGCACCAATCAGTCCTTGGATTTGCAATGGTATATAAATATCCAACTGGAATTTTGATCCATATCCAATCATCCTGGCCACCGGCTTCTACAAGAAGTACTCTGTGATTTGGATCCGCTGATAAACGGTTAGCTAATAAACAACCTGCGCTACCAGCCCCTACAATAATAGTATCAAATTCGAGGTTTTTTTGTTCCACGGCAGTTTTTTAAATATTTTAAATTTATATTCTACAGGCGTATTGAGGCAGTAACTTACTCACATTTTACCTTATTAATTAATCAAATGTTCTCGTTTTGATTCTGTTTTGATTCTAATTTGATTCAAAAATACAACCTCAGAAGGTGTTGTTAATAACTCTTAGGAACATCAACTCTTCTTAACATAATGATACCAGCTAACACTAAAACCACAATTGATAAGAAACCAACATCTAAACTAGTGAAATAAGTAATCGTTCCAACCATAATTGGACCAAGTATTGCTGTTGATCTAGATGCCAAAGTAAATAATCCAAAACCTTGACCAAGATTACTTTGGCTTACAAAACTTGTCATAAAGACACGGCTTGCGCTTTGAAGTATACCAAAGAAAAAAGCACCTATTTGAAATATAATAATAAAAATTGTTCTTTCCTGAAAAGAAACAAGTCCAATTATCGCAAATAAAACAACATATAAAGAATATTGTATTAATAATTTACTTCCAATTTTATCATTCAATAAACCGCCAATAAATGATCCTAAAGCTTGGATGACGGATGTGATGATGACGAGTTGAAAAATTTCTTTAACGGTTAAACCTAAAACTTTTACAGTAAATATTGCAAAAGAAATTTGTATTGCAATGATTGCATCAGCGTAGAATAATCTCGCGATCAAAAAGTTTCCAAGATTAGTTATTTTTTTTTCATGATAAACTAAACTTAATAAAGGCTGAACATCTTCTTTTTTTGTGACAGGTCTAGGTTCTGTAAATTGAATGAAGGCAAATATTGGAATAGAAAAAATTAAAAACCAAATAGCAACTACAACTGGCACAACTCTAACATGTTCAAACTGAGATTTATCTAAATTTAAAAAAGTTTGCTCTGGTAAAATAAATAAATTTATTAATAAAAGTAATAATGGAATGATTGCAATAAATCCTAGAGCAAAACCTAATCCTGATACAAAACCTCGATTATTTTTTTCAGAAAAATCAAATAAGTATGAGTTATAAAACATTTGGCATAACTCATAGAAAAAATTAGCAATAAAAAAAATAGCTAAGCATTTAAAAATATTCTCAGTACCAGGAGCACAGCTCCATAAAAAAAAAGTTGAAAAAATACAAAGTAAAGTTGAAATATAAAAAAAATTTCTTCTTCCACCTTTAATTTGATCACTAAATGATCCTAATTTAATTCCAACAATAGAAACAACAATCGCACAGAGTCCAACAGTCCATTGCCAATAGGCAGAACCAATCTGTGGGTCGCCAACAATTTGGTTAGCAAAGTAAGGTGAAAAAATAAGACTGATAATTAATACCTGAAAAGGTGAATTGGCTATATCAAATAGCCCATAAATATATTTTTTCATAAAAAAATTATATTTTTTCTTTTACAAAATCATCAATCATACCAAGATTGTTTAATTGACGAATTAATGCTTTAAAACTTTGAATTGTTTTATCTGCAAATGGAGAATGAATTTTCAAAAACTCTTTACCAACAATTATGCCGTCAACTTTTGATTTTTGTAAAATTCCCTTTTTAACTAAATTCTCGATTTTTCTTCTTGTTGTTTCTTCTGGCATTTCTAATACATTTGAGATGCTGTTAATTCCAAGTTTTCGATTTTTAGTTTTAAAAAAACCTTCTAATTGAGTTTGCTGAATATCTTTTTTTAATTGATCCAAACTTGTATTTGCCTCTTTCATTTTTCTTGCCTCATAAATTCCGTGCTGAAGTACCACTACAATAATCATGAATGTATCAAAGTCTAAATTGTAATCTGTTTTAACTCTTCTGTAATAATCAGTTAAAAAAACTTGAAATGCGTAAGCGGCTTTTGAAATATCTCCTTCAGGATCTTTTGTGGACTGAACTAATGTTTCTTTACCTGTAAAATTTTTTAACGCGCTCACTTATATAGTTCTCCCTCAGATCAAGTATTGCTAAACTTAAAATGGGATTTTACAACTCAAAATGGGAAAATAAAACCTAAAATGGGTTTAAAGTATTTTTAGAATTTGTAACCTATACTACCAACTAAGAAGTCTTGGTTTTGAGAGTCTAAAGTTGAGGAAATTGGACCTTTTCCCATATTATCTACGTATTTTACAGAAAGCTCTAAACGCTTTGTTACATCCATATCAAATCTAATTGATTTCACTCCTCGTAAATTCACACCCTCAGCATATCCAAGTTTTAAATGAACAGGATAATCAGAAATGCTTGTAAGGTTTTTTTTATTATACCTTAAATCAAATACTCTTTGAGAGTGTCTTACTCCAGCTAAAACTGCACCATTTGATAACTCTTCTCTATAATCAGCACTTATAAATACATCTTTTGAAAAATATTGTTGAATAACGATACCTAAATGAGAATTATCGACTTGTTTTGCCGGATTTTCATCATGCCAAAGTATTTTTCCATACGGATAAAATATAGTGCCTTTTCTCTTATATAATAATCCTAATCTTTGGTTAAACTCGGTATTCATTGTTTCATCACCAGAAGTCGTGTCATTATAATTGATAACGTTATTAAAACTCTTAATAGATAAATTATCTGTTAAAGGATAGGTAAAATGTAAATCTAAAGCAGGTCCTGGTCTTGTATCATCATAACGTGTTCCAAGATCATCAACGAGAGTTGTAAAGTACCTAACTCGACCATCAACTTTTAATTTAGTGGTATCTGCTAATAAATCAGTTTTGAAAACTAAAAATGCTATAAAAAAAGTAATAATTTTTTTCATTTTGATTATTTTATAATCTTAATTCCATCTTTATTAAAAAAAACGTTCTCAATTTTTTCTACAATCTGTTTAGCGTTAAGACCTGCTATGTCATACATTTTTTCAGGTGTATCTTGATCGATAAATATATCTGGCAAAGTCATTGATCTAAATTTCAAACCTTTATCAAAAAAACCTTTTTCAGCTAATAAATGTGACACATGCGAACCAAAGCCACCGATAGAGCCTTCTTCGATGGTAATTATCATTTCATGTTCTCTTGCACATCTTAAAATTAAATCTTGATCAAGCGGTTTTGCAAATCTTGCATCAACTATGGTAGTTGTAATTCCTTTTGGATCAAGTTGTTTGGCAGCTATTTTACATTCCTCTAATCTTGTTCCAAAATTTAAAATGCAAACAGTAGATCCTTCTTGGATTATTCTCCCTTTCCCAATTTCAATGGTCTCATTAATATCGGGTAGTTCTAGTCCAATGCCATTGCCTCTTGGATATCTAAATGCGCACGGTGCATCATTAATTTCAACTGAGGTATTGATCATTCTTACAAGCTCTGCCTCATCACTTGCCGCCATTACAATAAAATTTGGAAGTGTTGATAGGTATGTAATATCAAATGCACCTGCATGCGTTGGGCCATCTGCTCCAACTAATCCTGCACGATCAATTGCAAATCGAACTGGTAATTTTTGAATAGCTACATCATGAACCACTTGATCATAAGCACGTTGTAAGAATGTAGAATAAATTGCTGCATAAGGTTTATATCCTTCTGTTGCAAGTCCTGCAGCAAAAGTCACCGCGTGTTGCTCAGCAATCCCTACATCAAAAGATCTTTTTGGAAATTTGTTTTGAAAAATATTTACTCCAGTTCCAGATGGCATTGCCGCGGTTACAGTTACAATCTTGCTATCCTTTTCAGCATGCTTTGTTAAAGTTTCTCCAAAGACTGAAGTATATGACGGGATGTTAGATTTTGATTTAGACTGTTCACCTGTCTCAACATTAAACTTAGTTACCCCGTGATATCTATCTTTTGAGTCTTCTGCTGGCTTATAGCCTTTTCCTTTTTCTGTAATAGCATGAATTAAAAAAGGACCTTCGTGTTTAGAATTTTTAACGTTTTCTAGGACAGGAAGCAGATGATCAAAGTTATGACCATCAACAGTACCCACATAAAAGAAACCCATTTCTTCAAACAAAGTTCCCCCAACCGCAAGTCCTCTAAGATATTCCTCAGCTTGACCAATGCTTTTCTTTAAAGATTTTGGAAACTTATTTGATAGTTTTTTAAAGAACTCTCTAAAACCAATATATTTATTCCCAGATAATAATTTTGCCAGGTATGAACTCATCGCTCCAACTGGTGGTGCAATCGACATATCATTATCATTTAAAATCACGATCAATCTTGAATCCATAGATCCAGCGTTATTCATCGCCTCATAAGCCATACCCGCGCTCATGGCTCCATCACCAATAACTGAGATTATATTATTTGTTTTACCATCTAAATCTCTAGCCACAGACATTCCAAGTCCTGCAGAAATAGAGGTTGAACTGTGTGCAGTTCCAAAAGGATCGTATTCACTCTCAGATCTTTTGGTAAATCCTGATAGCCCGCCTCCTTGTCTTAAAGTTCGTATACGATCACGTCTACCTGTTATAATTTTATGAGGATACGCTTGATGCCCAACATCCCAGATCAATCTATCTTTTGGAGTATCAAATACATAATGGATGGCTAAAGTCAGTTCAACAACACCAAGTCCTGCTCCAAGATGACCTCCTGTTACAGAAACAGCATCAATCATCTCTTCTCTCAATTCTTTTGCTAATGTTGTGAGATCTTTTTTATCAAAAGAACGAAGGTCATGAGGATAATTAATTTTATCCAGCAGTGGAGTTTTTGACATAAGTTTATTTTAACTGATTAGAAAATTATTGGAATAAATAAAAAAAAAGGCCCGCCGAAGCGGGCCTTAATTTAAGCTCTAAGCCTTATTACTTTGCTGATGCAGGAGTAAGTGACTTAGCTGTATGCCAGATCACTAAACCAAAGATCAACTTGTTAATAAAGTCTGCTAGGTTGTAAATGATGTTTAACGAAACTTCGTCCGCTGAACCAGTCATATAACCAAATAGGTAACCTAATGGATATACCGCCCAACCGATAGTAACGATCCACTTACAGAATTCGAAACAGCTCGCAGCAGCGCCTTTTAATTTTTTCGCTTCTTGACCTGCTTCACCTGCAAATACTTCATATAGAATGTAGATCCATCCAGCCATACCGATGATGAAACCTAAGTTGATGCCGATGTAACCAGCTTCTCCTAGGTAACCACCTACTAGCATGATTAAAGTACCGATTAATAGTCTCCAGAAAATACCACCAGAAACTTTTTTAACTGCTGATAAGATGAAGTAGAACTCAATCATCAATAGCGGCACAGTTAGTAACCAGTCGATATATCTAAATACAGTTGGTGAAGTACCAGTTGTTACCCAAACGTCTCTCATGTACATGTAGTGCACGAATGCAATACCAGTAACTAGACCAGATAACGTAACTGAAGTTCTCCAAGATGCTTTTACTGAATTTCTTTCGATGAAAAAGAAAACAGTAGCTGCTAACATAGTCATTGAAATCAACCAGAAAGTAACTCCAGTGAAGTCATTTGACTGTAGTATTACGTTTTTCATATTTCTCCTTTTTGTTTAAACAAAAAAAAGCGAAACCAATTGGAGTCGCTTTTAGATGCGACACTTTATACTTATATTTGCGTTCATTAAAACCCTTAAAAAACATTAATTTCCACAAAAAGACGCTTTTTTCCTGAAAAAATGCAACTTTTAATATACTTTTTAGATAGTTCAAAATGAGTGAAGTTAAAAAAATTGCAGTAATAGGATCTGGTTTTGGTGGCATTGCTGCTGCATTAAGACTGAAAGCAAAGGGTCATGAAGTTACTTTAATTGAAAAACAAAATGATCTTGGTGGACGTGCAAGAGTTTTTAAAAAAGATGGCTACACTTTTGATGCTGGACCCACTGTTATCACTGCTCCTCAATTAATTTATGAACTTTTCCAACTGTTTGATAAAAAATATCAAGACTATGTAAACATTGTTCCTCTTAAAATTTGGTATCAATTCATATTTGATGACCTATCTAAATTAAATTACGGTGAAGATTTAAACCAACTGTTACAAGATATAGAAAAAATTGATCCAAATGACAAAAAAGGATTTGAAAAGTTATTAATTGAATCTGAAAAAATATTTAATATTGGATTTTTAAAATTAGCAGACAAACCTTTTCACAAAGTATGGTTTATGCTCAAACAAATTCCAGCATTACTTAAACTTAAAAGTTATAATTCAGTTTTTACTTTCATTTCATCGTTTATTAAAAATGAAAAACTCAGAAAAGCATTTACGATTCATCCATTACTTGTTGGTGGTAACCCTTACAGCACAACTTCAATTTATGCATTGATCTTGTTTCTAGAAAGAAAATGGGGAGTTCATTATTCTATGGGAGGTACTGGAAATATTATTAGTGCATTTGAGAAATTAATGAATGAAGTGGGTGTAAAAATTATCAAAGGACAAGAAATTGTAAAAATAAATCATGAAAATAGAAAAGTTAAAAATATAGTCTTAAAGAATAATGATGTTTTAGAAATTGATAGTGTTGTCTGTAATGCTGATCCACCTAAAGTTTATGATGAATTAATACATCCAAAAATTAATAACAAATTATTTAATTTAAAAACTGATCGGTTAAAATATTCAATGGGATTATATGTTTATTATTTTGGAACAAAAAAAAAATATGAAAATATTGAACACCATACAATTTACCTTGGTAAGTCCCACAAACAATTGTTAGACAAAATCTTTTATACCAAAACGCTTGATGATGATTTTAGTTATTACCTACACCGCCCTTCAGCAACCGATCAAAGCATGGCGCCAGCTGGAAAAGATTGTTTTTATGTCTTGGTACCAGTTCCCAACAATCAATCTAAAATAAACTGGGAACAAGAAGGCAAAGCCTTTAAAGATAAAGTGATAAGAAAACTAGAACAAACTTGTATGCCAGAGTTATCTAAATATGTTGAAGCAGAAATTTTTGTTACTCCAGATTATTTTGAAAAAGAATTAAATACTAAATACGGATCTGGTTTTTCAATTGAACCCGTATTTACGCAATCAGCATACTTTAGGTTTCATAACAAATCTGAGATATTAGATAATCTATATTTTGTAGGAGCAGGCGCGCATCCAGGAGCAGGTATTCCAGGAGTATTATCCTCTGCTAAAGTTTTAGATCACCTTGATATTTAAATGATGAATAATACTGCTCAAGATATTTTGAAAAAACATGCAAAGTCTTTTTATTTTGCAGGTTTACTACTTGATAAAAAAACGCTTAATGATGCAGCAATTTTATATGCTTTTTGCAGACAACTTGATGATGCGGCTGATGAGGAAGATCAACAAACTAAGCTTAATGATTTAATTACAGATTATAAAAAAGAAGATCCAGAGGACCTAATTAATAAGGAATTTAAAAAGTTACAAAGAACATATCAGTTAAATCAAAAATTTATTGATGATTTAATTATAGGTGTCTCATCAGACATTAATTTCAAACAACCTAAAAATTTGAGTGAGCTAATAAAATACAGTTATCAAGTTGCTGGTACTGTTGGAGGTTTGATGGCAAAGATCCTTGGTGCAGTTGATCATAATGCCTGGAAATTTGCTATAGATCTTGGAATTGGAATGCAAATTACAAATATATCGAGAGATATTAAAGAAGATGCACAAAATGGGAGGATTTATATTCCAGAAGATATGCTGCCAAAAAATTTTAAGCCAACTGATATTACTAATGGGACAAATGATGGATTAATTTTTAATTTAACAAAACAATTACTAGATATTGCTGAAACATATTATCAAAGTGGCTTTGAAGGTATTTATTATATACCTAAAAAAAATAAGTTTAGTATTTTAATTGCTGGAGTACTCTATAACTCTATTGGTAAAAAAATTATCAAAAACAAAACACTTTTTTTGAAACAACGAATTTACTTAAATACTTTTGAAAAACTTTTAATCTTAGTTTCAAATATATTTACAAAATATAAATCAAAAGAACCTGTTCATTTAACCCATCAGCTTCATTCAAATTATTTCTAAATATGATTTATGATATTGCAATTATTGGAGCAGGATGTGCAGGATTATCTCTTGCCCATCAAATTTCTAAAACTAATCAGAATAAAAAAGTTATCATTGTAGATTCTAAAACTGAATTTCAAAATGATCGTACATGGTCTTTTTGGAAAACAAATGATCATGACTTTGAAGATTGTTTAGAAAAACAATGGTCTGATTTTGAAGTGAAAAACAAAGAGCAAATAAAAATATTTAACCAAACAAAATATCCCTATCAAACGATTAATAGTTTAAAATTTTATGAAAAAATTAAAAATAATTTAAATGATAAATTTGTTCTCAAATTAGGATTTCAAATTAATGACATTCAAAAAACTTCAGAAGTTTTTCAGATTAAAAATAATAACGAAGTTATAGAAAGTAAATTAGTTTTTGATAGCCGTGTACCAGAAATTAAAATGGGAAATCTTTATCAACATTTTTATGGTCTTACTATTGAAACAGATCAAAACGCTTTTGATAAAAATAAATTAACTTTAATGGACTTTAAACAAAAAGAACAAGGCGTTCATTTTTTTTACATTCTACCATTTAAAAATAATCGGGCTTTAATTGAGACAACCTGGCTATCAAAATTAAATGAATTAAATAAAGAAAAGTATGTTGATGAACTTGATCAGTACATTCAAAATGATCTTGGTATCAATCAATTTAATATTATTCGTGAAGAGATTGGTGCAATTCCAATGTTCAGAAGATCATCAAAAAATGAAACGGGTTATGTTGATATCGGTATTAGAGGAAACATAAATCGTATGAGCACAGGGTATGCATTCCCATACATACAAGCACATTCTAAAATCATTGCCAATGCTTTAGATCAATTAAGTTTCAAAAGACCAATTTCAGCTAAATATGAATTTTTAGATCAATTGTTTGTTAAAGTATTAAAGAACCACACAAATCAAATGCCTGATATATTTTTTAGACTTTTTGATCAAAATAATCAGGAAAGCGTAATTAGATTTTTATCTAGTGAAGGAAGCTGGTTAGATGATATGAAAATTATATCTAAGATGCCAAAACTATTATTTTTAAAAAATTTATTTAATTAGTCATATGCCATTAAACAAAATTCAAAATATATTACTTATTATATTCTCCATATTTGGATCTCTCTCATACATATTAACTACCAATAACTTCATTCAAGATGATTTAACCTTACTATTTTTTTGTTTCTTTTTAATTCTTGTGCTTGGAGTATCGCATGGTGCACTGGATCATATTCGTGGAAAAAGAATTTTGGAGCCAAAATTTAATAAAGCATGGTCTATCTTATTTTTTCCAGGATATATTATTCTAGGTTTAATCGTCATTATTAGCTGGGTTACCTTTCCGCCAGTGACCTTATTATTATTTTTAATAACTGCTGGTTATCATTTTGGGGAAGAGGATCTTAGTTTTTTTAAAGAGGATAATGGCATTATCTTTACAATAGTAAGTTTTTTAAAAGGTTTTTTGATTATTACATTGTCCTTTCATTATAGTTTTGAAAATACATCATTATTTTTTGAATATTTAATGGTTCCACAAAATTATTATGAGGCACTCGTTCCTTATAAATCTACTTTATTCTCTGTTAATTTAATATGTTTGGTTGCAGGTTTAATTTATTTATTTAAAGATAGTATTAATCACCTCGTATTAACCTTGCTTGAAGTTTTGTTGATCACTTTATCATTTGTCTATTTGCCTCTCATCCTAGCCTTTTCACTTTACTTTTGCTTTCTTCATTCTTCTAAACACATTATTGGACTTGCAAAAGAACTAGATAAACAGGATATAAAAAATGGATTAAAGCTATTTTCTGTTAAAGCGGTCCCGTTAACATGTATTACGGCACTAGCTGCAGTATTATTTGTCTTTTTATTAAGTGAAAAACTCGATGAAAATATCATTAAAACAATTTTTATTGGTTTGGCTTCACTTACGCTTCCTCATATATTATTAGAAATTTTAGATAAAAAATAATGAGTGAAGATTTAGATATATTACTTTGTGCTCCAAGAGGTTTTTGTGCTGGAGTTGACCGTGCTGTTGAAATTGTAGAAAAAAGTTTGCAAAAGTTTGGCGCACCAGTTTATGTAAGACATGAAATCGTTCACAATAAACATGTTGTCCAAAACTTACAAAACAAAGGAGTCATCTTTGTTGATGAGCTTGATGAAATTGAAGATAAAACAAGACCAGTAATTTTCTCAGCCCATGGTGTATCAAAAAAAGTTTATGAAGACGCTGAAATAAAAAATATTCAGTTTATTGATGCAACATGTCCATTAGTTTCAAAAGTACACCGAGAAGCAGAATTACTAAATAAACAAGGTTACCAAATTATTCTTATCGGTCACAAAAATCACCCTGAAGTGATTGGGACTATGGGTCAGTTGCCTACAGGAGAAGTTACATTAATAGAAAATATTGAAGATATAAAAAACATCAAACTTAACAAAGAAAAAATAGCTTATATTACCCAAACAACACTATCCGTTGATGATACTAAAGATATTATTGATGCTCTAAAAATAGAATTTCCAAATATTAAAGAGCCTATTAAAAGTGATATTTGTTACGCAACAACTAATAGACAAGCAGCAGTTAAAAATATTGCAGCAAAATGCGATGTCTTTTTTGTTGTAGGAAGTCAGCAATCTTCAAATTCAAAAAGACTTGTTGAAGTGGCTAAAAAAAATGGAAGCAAAGAAAGTTATCTTGTTCACCAAGAATTTAAATTACCTATTGATCTAATTAAAAAATCTAAGTGCATTGGAGTTTCATCTGGAGCATCTGCGCCTGAAGTTTTGGTTGATCGATTAATAGATCAAATCAAAGAAATCAGAAATATTAAAGTTCAAGATATAGAAATTATTAAAGAAAACGTTGAGTTTAAACTTCCAAGAGAACTTAGAGAAAATTAATTTTTTCTATCAATAATAAAATTAATACAATTTAATAATTCATCTGTTTGAGAAAAAGAACTTAATTGATTTGTAATTTCAGCTTTTAAATCAGCAATAAGTGCTTTGGTTTTTTCTTCTCCTAAATGAACAATTAAAGTATTTTTTCCTTTACTCTCATCTTGTTGAGTAGGTTTGCCTAAAGTTTCAGATTTTCCATACTTATCTAAAAAATCATCTGCAATTTGAAATAATAAACCTATTTTAATTCCAAGATCTCTAAATGTTTTTGCTAATTCATTTTTATGAGAAAGTAATGGTGCAACTTCTGTACAAAAACCCATGAGTGCTCCAGTTTTTTTATTTTGCATATCGATGATGGTCTCTTTATCAACTTCACTCTTTTTTAAACTTAAATCAAAAAATTGTCCTCCTGCAATTCCAAGATGTCCGGATGAAGATGATAAAGCATGAATGATTTTAATTTTAATATCTTCATCAATTTCAAACTTTGGATCAGATATCATTTCAAACGCTAGGGTTAACAAAGAGCTTCCAGCTAAAATTGCAGTATACTCACCATACGCTTTATGCGTACTTTCCTTTCCTCTTCTAAAATCATCATTATCCATCGAAGGTAAATCGTCATGAATTAAAGAATAACTATGAACACACTCTACTGCTGAAGCAATTGGAATATATTTTTTTTCATCAATATCAAAAATTTTACACGCAGACTGAACAAGATAAGACCTAATCATCTTGCCTCCAGAGAATAATCCGTATTCCATAGCTTCGTATAATTTATTATCTGCAGATTGGTTCTTGAAATAACTTTTAAGAAAAGTATTAACCTTATCTGCAGTAAGCTTTAGCTCTTGCTGAAAATTAGACATGAATTGTTATTTTTTTTTTCTTACAAATGGTTTTTCTGTAACATTGCCATGTTTATCAATTTCTATTTGATCAATTTTCATGTTTGCTTCTTTTAATTTTTGATCGCAATGTTTTTTTAACTGGATGCCACGTTGATATTTTTCAATAGATTCTTCCAGCTCAATTGACCCATTTTCTAAATCAGAAACAATTGTCTCAAGTTCAGCCATTGCCTTTTCAAAAGACATTTTTTCAATATCAGCGTATTTGTTTGCTTTATTCATTTATAGATTTTAACTTTGATGCATAATAAATATTTCAAAATGAAAAACTATTCAAATATCTTTAGCCCTACTGGTAAAAATTTAAAAAAGTGCTCTAAGATATTAAAAAACCATGGCATCGCGGCATTACCAACTGAAACAGTCTACGGATTAGCTGGAAATGCATATTCAAATCGCGCTGTTACAAAAATATACAGTTTAAAAAAAAGACCAAAGAAAAACCCATTAATTGTTCACTTTGATAGCCTTCAATCTATCCTTAAAGAAACCGAGCAAAATGCATATCTTCAAAAACTATATCGCAAGTTTTCTCCAGGACCCATTACCTATGTTTTAAAGTTAAAAAAGAAATCTAAAATTTCAAAAAAACTTATGAATAAAAATGGCACCATTGCATGTAGGGTTCCTGCAAACATACATTTTAGAAAAATAATAAGATTTACTCATACACCTCTAGCAGCGCCAAGTGCTAATATCAGTAATCATGTATCCCCTACATCATCAAAGGATGTTTTTGATGAATTTGGAAAAAAAATTAAATTCATATTAGATGGGAAACAATCAAAGGTTGGAATTGAATCTACTGTAGTAAATCTTGTTGGAAGACCTAAAGTATTACGTCCTGGTAAAATAACAAAGCATGAAATTCAAAAGGTCATAAAGCATGTTACAAAAAATATATCTAAAGAAATTTTATCTCCAGGGCAGCTTAAAAAACATTACTCTCCTGGTATACCTGTTTTTTTAAATCAACAAAAACCAAAACCAGGTGGTGCTTTGCTTGTATTTGGCAAAACAAAATTAAAAGGGAAAAATATATTCTATCTTTCAAAATCAAAATCATTGGATGAATGTGCAAAAAAACTTTATCTAAAGTTAAGACAAATTAAAAAATTAAAATATAAAACGATATCTGTTACAAAAATTCCAAATCAGGGTATTGGAATAGCAATAAATGACAGATTAAAAAGAGCATCATCATGAAATCAATTGAAGTTAAAAACTTAAAAAAACAATTTAAAACAATTGAAGCTGTAAAAGGAATTAATTTTTCAATTAATCAAAGTGAAACTTTGGCACTCCTTGGTCCAAATGGTTGCGGAAAGACAACAACCATTGGAATGTTACTTGGATTAATTACTCCAACATCAGGAAACATATTTATTAATGAAGAAGAATTAAATTACAAAGATCATCAATTTTTAAATATCATGAATTTTGCATCACCTTATGTTGAGCTTCCAAAAAAACTCACTGTCTTAGAAAATTTAAAAGTTTATGGGAGAATGTATTTAATAAAAAATTTTAAAGAAAAAATTGATCAACTGATAGAAGATTTAAACTTAAAACCTTTTTTAAATAAAAGAACAGGTGAACTTTCATCGGGTCAAAAAAACAGAGTATCTTTAGCAAAATCTTTAATTAATGATCCAAAGATCTTACTACTTGACGAACCAACAGCAAGTTTAGATCCTGATACCGGTGACTATGTAAGAAGTTATTTAGAAAAGTATAAAAAAGAAAATGATATTAGTATTCTCTTGGCCTCTCATAATATGGATGAAGTCACAAGATTAAGTGATTATGTTTTAATGATGAAAGAAGGTCAAATTATTGATCATGGTAAAGCAAAAGATTTAATTGATAAACACGGAAGAGAAAATTTAGAACAAGTGTTTTTAAAATTGGTGAGGCAGAAAAATGAACATTAAAAGATCTTCATCATTAATGCTAAGGCATTTTTATTTAATCAGGTCATCTTTCCCAAGAATTTTTGACCTCATTTATTGGCCAACTGTACAGATTATTCTATGGGGCTTTGTCTCTAAATTTTTTACGATGCACAGTGATTATTTTAATAATGTTACTGGTGTCATATTAAGTGCTGCTATCCTTTATGACTTCTTATTTAGATCAAGTATTAGCTACAATATGCTTTTCTTAGAGGAAATTTGGAGTAGAAACATTATTAATTTATTTGTCTCCCCTCTTAAAATATCTGAGATTATCATGGCATTAACTTCATCTGCTTTAATTCGAACCATGATTGGGTTGGTTCCAGCTGCACTGATTGCAATTCCATTATTTGGAATATCTATATTTGAACTAGGCATCCCATTAGTACTCTTATTATTTAGCCTTTATTTATTCGGTGTAACCCTTGGACTTTTAGTTACTGCGGGCCTTGTTAGGTTTGGTCCATCATTTGAAAATGTAGCATGGGCAAGTTTATTTTTTATAGCACCACTTGGATGTATTTATTATCCTGTAGAGATACTGCCCAGTTGGGTTCAGCCTATCGCACTTGGGTTACCACTTGCTCATATATTTGAAGAAACACGAAATATCCTTGTTAATCAAAAGGTCATTTTTACAAACATTTATTATGCGATTGGTTTAAATTTAATTTACCTCACCCTTGCTATTTCAATATTTTACAAATCCTTTTCTAGCGCTAAAAGAAATGGAACATTGGTTAATATTGGTGAATAATTTTTAAAATATTGATAAATATTATTTCATGCGCCTGTAGCTCAACTGGATAGAGCGCCAGATTTCGGCTCTGGAGGTTCAGGGTTCGACTCCTTGCAGGCGCGCCAAAAATAAAAAGTCCTATAAAAATTTACAAATGTTCCAAAAATATCTTTGAAACCACAAGATATGCTAAATGCAACTTTCTGGTTGTATACGGTTACATCAATAGTTGATGTTTGTTAGTTATTAAAATCAACTAATAGGGAGATTTTAAAATGAAACTACTACGAATAGTATTATATATATTAACAGTTGTATCATTCGCCGCCAGTGGGCATGCGAAGTCCATTAAGATGGCAAAAGCAAACTGGGATACAGGATATTTCCAAGCTGAAGTTTATAAAATGGGATTAGAAAAGCTGGGATACAAAGTTAAAAAACCTCAGGCCATCAAACCTTCAGTTTTTTATTTAGCAGCTGCATCTGGTGATGCTGATCTTTGGGTTAATGGCTGGGAAGGCACTCATCAAACTTATCTGAAAGATAAAAACGTTAAAGGCAAAGTTAAAGCTGTTGGATATGTCATGAAAAAAGGTGGCTTACAGGGTTACTTAATTGATAAAAAAACTGCTGATGCATTAAATATCAAGAGCGTATTAGATATTAAAAAACATGCAAAACAATTTGATGCAAATGGAGATGGAAAAGCCGATATGGTGGCATGTCCTCCAGGATGGGGTTGTGAAAAAAGAATTACAAAACAATTTGCAGAACTGGGTTTGGGTGATTTTATTAACCCCATTAAAGCAGAGTATTCTGCGTCCATGGCTGATGCATTAGCAAGATATAAAAATGGAAAGTCAATTCTATTTTATACTTGGACACCAAACTGGACGGTTGGAGCTTTTAAATTAGGAAAAGACGTTGTTTGGATTGAAGTTCCTATGAAAGATACTAAAGCTGTTAAAGTTGCAAATGCAACAAAATCTAAAATCAATATGGGTTTTGGTGCAGATGATATTAGACCATTTGCAAATACGACTTTCTTAAAAAAAAATCCAGAAGTTAAAAAATTTCTAGAAGTTGCCTCGATTCCATTAGCAGATATTTCTGCTCAAAATTTGAAGATGAACAAAGGTGAAAAAAGTGAAAGAGATGTTCGTCGTCATGCAAAAGAATGGATTAAAGCGAACCAAAGTACATTTGATAGCTGGATTGCAAAAGCAAAGAAGTAATTCAAATTGGATTTTTTAAACCCGTCAAATTACGGCTATGTTCCATTAGCTGAATGGATTGAAAAATATGTTAAAGACTGGTTGTTTGCACAGCGACCAGTCTTTAAAAAAATATCTGTGCCTATTGAAAGCACACTTGATTCACTTGATAGTCTTTTTAATTTTGTTCCATTGCCAATTGTTATCCTTTTTTTTGTCTTTGCGGCCTATAAAACTAATGGAATCAAGTTTGCAGTATTTACATTTTTAAGTTTAGTTTTTATTGATCTTCTTGATATCTGGGAAGAAACGATGACGACCATGGCTATGATTGTGACCGCTGTTTTATTTTGTTGTTTAATTGGCATTCCGCTTGGTATCGCTGCATCACGAAGTAATGTATTTGAAATTATTTTGCGTCCTATCTTAGATGTAATGCAAACTATTCCAAGTTTTGTTTATTTAATTCCAGTTGTGATGCTATTTGGTGTTGGTTTAACACCAGGCGTAATTGCAATTATTATTTTTGCTCTAGCTCCAATTATTCGTTTAACAAATCTTGGACTTAGACAAGTAACGAAAGGCGTTAAAGATGCAGGTCGTGCACTTGGTTGTAGTAAATTTGTTATACTTTATAAAATTGAATTACCACTTGCTTTAAAATCAATCATGGCTGGAGTAAATCAAACTTTAATGCTGTCATTATCAATGGCAGTGATTGCAGCTTTAATTGGAGCGGGTGGGCTTGGTCTTACTGTTTATGTTGGTCTTGGACGATTAGATATTGGGCAAGCTTTTGTTGGTGGACTTGGAATTGTTCTCATTGCAATTATTTTTGATCGCATTACTCAAAAAATAATTAAATAAATACAACCTTTAATTGTTTTTGTTATATCCCAAATTCATAACTGGGATAATTAAATAATTGTAATTTAACTTAGATTTTTCTATCTTAAGCCATCTTTAATTTAAATTAAAAGGGGAACAATGAAAAACATAATGAAAGCAATTGGTAGTTTATCAGTATTAGCTTTTGTTTTAACAGCTTGCGGCGACGGCGGTGGAGCTAAAAAAACAACTAGTACTTTAGATACTACTAAAAGTCAGGGCTTTGTAAAATGTGGAGTTTCACAAGGTCTTCCAGGATTTTCTAATGCTGATGCATCAGGAAACTGGACAGGTATCGACGTAGACGTTTGTAGAGCAGTAGCTGCTGCAGTTTTAGGTGATGCTAATAAAGTAAAGTATACACCTTTAAGTGCTAAAGAAAGATTCACCGCATTACAAGCTGGAGAAATCGACGTACTTTCAAGAAACACAACTTGGACATTAGAAAGAGATGCTTCAATCGGATTAACATTCGTTGGTGTAAACTTCTACGATGGTCAAGGTTTCATGGTAAGAAAAGCAACTGGAATAAAATCAGTTAATGATTTTAAAAACGGTGTAAAAGTATGTACAAACACTGGTACAACAACTGAGCTTAACATGGCTGACTTCTTTAAATCTAAAGGAGTTCAATATGAACCTGTAGTATTTGAAAAAGCGGACGAAGTTGTACAAGCTTATGATGCTGGTAGATGTGATACTTATACAACTGATAAATCAGGATTAGCAGCTCAAAGAACTAAAATGTCTGCACCTGGTGACCACGTTGTATTACCAGAGACAATTTCTAAAGAACCTTTAGGCCCTGTTGTAAGACAAGGTGATGCTAAATGGGAAGATGTTGTTAGATGGTCATTAAATGTATGGATTGAAGCTGAAGAGTACGGTGTAAATTCAGGCAATATTGACTCTATGAAAGACAGCAAAAACCCAGCTATTCAAAGAATAGTCGGTGCTGAAGGTACTAAAAATGGTGAAGCCCTAGGTTTAGATAACCAGTGGAGCTATAGAATTATCAAGCAAGTTGGTAACTATGGTGAAAGCTATAAAAAACATATAGCTGATACTGGTATTTTACCTGACAGAGGTCCAAATAACTTATGGACTAAAGGCGGAATACTTTACGTACCACCAGTTAGATAAAACACTATTTAAAAAAGGGCTGGATTTTCCAGCCCTTTTTTTTAATCTACCTAAAATGTCTTTTATTCAAAATCATTTAGAAAAAATTGATCAGTACTTAAATGATCATCCAAGAGTAAAATTTTTATTACCACAAGCAATTCTTATTATATTTGTTTTATCAGTCATTTCTTATTTTTCATTCAATGCAAGCTCAAATCTTTCAGCAAGAGGTATTAATACTGGGTTTGGTTTTTTAAGTAACAAAGCATCTTTTGATATTCAGTTTAGTTTAATCGAGTTTGACTCGAGTATGACTTATGGTCGTGCTTATTTAGTAGGTTTATTAAATACAATTTTAGTCTCTGTTATTGGAATTATATTTGCAACCATTCTTGGTTTTATATTTGGTATATTAAGACTTTCATCAAATCCTTTAGCATCAGGATTGGCGACTTCTTATATTGAGTTTTTTAGAAATATTTCTTTATTACTTCAAATCTTTTTTTGGTATTTCACCGTACTTCGTTTGTTACCTCAGGCAGAAAATTCGATTATATTTTTTGACTCTATCTATGCAAATATCAAAGGAATTTATTTTCCAGAGTTTATCTGGACAAATTTAAGTTTCTTAGTTT
This sequence comes from Pelagibacteraceae bacterium, assembly GCA_022763425.1. Classification (GTDB taxonomy): domain Bacteria; phylum Pseudomonadota; class Alphaproteobacteria; order Pelagibacterales; family Pelagibacteraceae; genus HIMB114. The sequence continues at coordinate 1,037,346 of JALEGD010000001.1, forward strand.
ACGGTTTAATTTTTACATTTATTTCCATTTACTTCTTTAATGCCTATGCCAAAAGATTAAGAGAAAATACTGGAAAACAATTACCTCAATTTCTAATTTCGCTTGGAATTTTAATTATTTTACCAACATTAGTAATATTTATTTTTGGCGTTGGTGTTGAGTTTTCTCATCCAAAACTTGAAGTTAAAATGGGAATTGCAAACTACATTGGAGGATCATCAATTATACCAGAATTTTTAGCCCTAGCCTTTGCGTTATCAATTTATACATCAACTTTTATTGCAGAAAACGTTAGAGCTGGAATTTTAGGAATTGATAAAGGGCAAAAAGAAGCTGCAGCATCAATTGGATTAACGAATACTCAAATTTTAAGATTAGTAGTCATTCCTCAAGCATTAAGAATTATTATACCACCAACGACTAACCAGTATTTAAATCTGACTAAAAACTCATCTCTTGCAGCTGCTATTGCTTACCCAGATATTGTTTTAGTTTTTGCTGGAACAGCTTTAATGCAAACAGGTAGAGCAATTGAAATTGTAACCATCACGATGCTTACTTATTTAACGTTAAGTATAAGTATTTCTATCTTTATGAATTGGTACAACAAAAAGGTTTCTTTGACAGAAAGATAATATGAATAAAACTTTAAATTACATTAGAGAGAAATTTTTTTCATCACCGATTGATGCATTTCTTACAATATCAATTAGTTATTTAATCTATCTAACTATTCCACCACTACTTGATTGGATGTTCATCAGTGCAACTTTTTCAGGTGAAAGTAAAACAGAATGTGTTTCAGGTGGAGCATGCTGGGTATTTGTAAAAATTTGGTTTAATAGATTTTTATATGGAATGTATCCAAATGATGAAATTTGGAGAATCAATCTTCCATTTGGATTTTTAGTAGTATCAATTATTGTCTACAGATTTTTAAATGAAAAATATAAAAAATATCTATTTTTATTTTTAGTTATTCCTTTTCCAATTTTATCCTTAATGCTTTTTTCTGGTGGCTTTCTTGGTTTAATGCCAGTTGATACAAGGGAATGGGGAGGATTATTTTTAACACTCGTTATATCAATATTTGCAATCATCTTCTGTTTCCCATTAGGCGTTCTTTTGGCAATGGGGAGAAGATCAAATCTTCCAGTAGTGCGATATTTTTCAATTGGCTTTATTGAATTTTGGAGAGGGGTTCCTCTAATTACAGTTTTATTTATGGCAGGCGTTATGTTCCCGCTTCTTTTACCGGCTGGAACTAATATGGATAAATTAGTTAGAGTTATTATTGCAATTACCTTGTTTGAAGCTGCTTATATGGCTGAAGTGGTTAGAGGTGGATTGCAAGCTGTAGGTCGCGGTCAATATGATGCATCAAAAGCAATTGGTATGGGATATTGGAAAAGTCATATCTTTATTATTCTTCCACAAGCTTTAAAATTAGTGATACCTGGAATTGCAAATACTTTCATTGCACTATTCAAAGATACACCTTTAGTTTTTGTGGTTGGACTACTTGAAATTTTAGGAATGGTAAATTTAGCAAAAACAAATCCTGCATGGCTTGGAATGGCAACAGAAGGTTATGTATTTGTAGCTTTAGTTTACTGGATTTTCTGTTTCGCTATGAGCAGATATAGTTTAAGTATAGAGAGAAAATTAAAAACAACTAACTAGGGATAATGGAAAGCATAATTCAATTAAAACAAGTCAATAAATGGTACGGTGATTTTCACGTCCTAAAAGATATTAACTTTGAGGTTAGCGAGAAAGAAAAAGTTGTTATTTGTGGCCCTTCTGGATCAGGAAAGTCTACATTAATTAGATGCATCAATAGATTAGAAGAACATCAAAAAGGTGAAATCATAGCAGATGGCATGACCCTTGATGAGAATACAAAAAATATCTCAGCAATTAGAAGTGAAGTTGGAATGGTGTTTCAACAGTTTAATTTATTTCCACACCTATCTATTTTAGAAAATTGTACACTTGCTCAAATTTGGGTGAAGAAAAAGACAAAAAAAGAATCTGAAGCTTTAGCTATGGATTATTTGAAAAAAGTTCAAATTGATGATCAGGCTGCAAAGTTTCCGGGACAGTTATCAGGTGGACAGCAACAAAGAGCTGCTATTGCTAGAGCGCTTTGTATGGAACCAAAGATTATGCTTTTTGATGAGCCTACATCTGCATTAGACCCTGAAATGATTAAAGAGGTTTTGGATGTGATGGTTGATTTAGCAAAAGGCGGTATGACAATGTGTGTGGTAACACATGAGATGGGTTTTGCAAAAGAAGTTGCAGACCGTGTCGTATTTATGGACGAAGGTAATATTGTTGAAGCTAAAAAGACTAAAGACTTCTTTGATAACCCAGAGAATGAGCGAACAAAACTTTTCCTAAGTCAAATTCTATAAACTTTTTGTTTATATAAGATATACTTTAACTCAGATGAATAACTATAATTTTGTAGTTGATGAAAATTTTGATCAAAAAAGAATTGATCAAGTTGTAGCAAAACAATATCCAAAAATTAGTAGATCAAAGGTTAGTAAAATTATAAAAACTGAGCTCCTTAAACTAAATGGTGAAGTTTTAAAAGATCCATCTCATAAAGTTAAATCAGGAGACCAAATCGAATTTGAGAATTTAAAAGAAGAAACCATTAATCTTATTCCAAAGAAAATGGACCTTAACATTATATTTGAAGATCAAGATATCATTATCATAGATAAGCCTATTGGAATGGTTGTTCACCCAGGTGCGGGTAATTATGAAGATACGATGGTTAATGGTTTGCTTTATCATTGTAAAAATAATCTTTCAGGTATGAACGGTGAAGATCGACCGGGTATAGTTCATCGTATTGATAAAGATACCAGTGGATTATTAGTTGTTGCTAAAAATGATCAAGCACATGCCTTTATTGCAAAACAATTTGAAGAGCATTCAATTAAAAGAAGTTATTTAGTTTTTGTCTATGGAATTCTTAGACCTCTTCATGGAAAAATTGAAACCTTGATTGGTAGGAATAAAACTAACCGACAAAAAATGAGTGCAGATGTGATTAGAGGTAAAGATGCGATAACCAATTATGAAACGCTAGAAGTTTTTAAAGGAAATAAAATTCCAGATATTAGTTTAGTTAAATGTATTCTTGAGACAGGACGAACTCATCAAATTCGAGTTCACATGTCTCATAAAGGTAATCCAATTTTAGGAGATCAAACTTATGGTAAAAAGATAAAAAAAATTAGAGGTATTGATCAAGAATTTGAAGAAATTTTAAAATCATTAAAAAGACAAGCCCTACACGCTCATACTCTTGGATTTATTCACCCAACAACAAATGAAGAGGTATTCTTTGCCTCAGAATTGCCAGATGATTTAAATAAATTAAAAAATAGGCTGGAAACACTAAAAAATTGAGCCTTGAAGGTTTGAAATTAAAAATTACATATACAGCATGAGTAAAGAAATAAGTAAAACTAATCTTCCTGTTTTATCTCCTGACGGGAGTTTTGACTCTTATTTACAAAAGATAAGAAAATTTCCAATGCTGGATGCAGCAGAGGAATATATCCTAGCTAAAAATTGGAGGGAAAAAGGTGACAAAGAATCTGCTCATAAACTTGTTACTTCTCACTTGAGATTGGTTGCAAAAATTGCAACGGGTTACAGAGGATATGGTCTTCCAATGAGTGAATTGGTTTCTGAAGGTAATATCGGATTAATGACTGCTGTTAAAAAATTTGATCCTGAAAGAGGTTTTAGATTAGCAACCTATGCAATGTGGTGGATTAAAGCGTCTATGCAGGAATATATTTTAAGATCCTGGAGCTTAGTTAAAATTGGAACAACTGCTGCACAAAAAAAGTTATTTTTTAATTTAAGAAAAATGAAAAACCAAATTATGAGATCAGACCAAACTGATCTTTTGCCAGAACAAGTTACAGAAATTGCAAACCGACTTGATGTGACTGAAGATGAAGTGAATTCAATGGATCAGCGAATGAAAGGTCCTGAAGCATCATTAAATTCTACCATTTCTGGTGAAGAAGGTGAATCGGAATGGCAAGACTGGGTAGTAGATGAAAATGCTGATCAAGAGTTACAAATTGCACACCGCCAAGAAACTAATAAAAGAAAAGCCTTATTAGATAAAGCAATGTCTATTTTAAATGAAAGAGAAAAAGAAATTTTATTTGATCGAAGATTAAATGAAGAGCCAAAGACATTAGAAGAATTAAGTCAAAAATATAATATTAGTCGTGAAAGAATTCGACAAATTGAAAATAGAGCATTTGAAAAACTACAAAAAGAAATGCTTGAACAAGCAAAAGACCAAAAACTAATTTCTGTAAATTAATTATTAAAAGGATTTTCGAGAAGAATGGTATCTTCTCTTTCAGGGCTTGTTGAAATGCTTGAAATTTTTGCACCAATAAAATCTTCTACAGCACCAACATAAATTTTTGCAAGATCTGGAAGATCTTCAATATTTCTAATTCCTTTTGTTTCAGATTTCCAACCTTTAAATGTTTTGTAAATTGGTTTTACTTTTTTTTGATCTTCAACAGCTGCTGGGAAATAATCAATTTCTTTTCCATCAAGTTCATATTTTTCACAAAATTTAATTTCATCAAAATCATCAAGGACATCAAGTTTAGTCAATGCTATGCCATGTATACCTGCAACTTTAATGGTTTGTCTAACGAGCACTCCATCAAACCAACCGCAACGTCTTTTTCGATTTGTTACTGTTCCAAATTCATGTCCACGTTTTCCTAATTTTTCTCCATCAGCATCTTCAAGTTCGGTTGGAAAAGGACCCTCACCCACTCTAGTCGTATAAGCTTTTGTAATTCCAAGAACATAACCAATGGTATCTGGTCCACAGCCAGATCCTGTTGCAGCATTTGCAGCTACGGTATTAGATGACGTGACAAACGGATAGGTTCCATGGTCAACATCAAGTAAAATCCCTTGCGCACCTTCAAATAATATTTTTTTATTTTCAGATTTAAATTCATCAATTTTTTTCCATACGGGTTGAGAATATTTTAAAATCTCAGGTGCAATCTTCATGAGTTCTTTTTTTAATTCTTCTTTTTCATAAATCTTTTTATTTAACCCTTTTCTAATTGCATTGTGATGTTGTAGTACAATATCTAGTCTTTGATCTAGGTTACTTTCAGATCTTAAATCCATGACACGAATTGCTCGTCTTCCCACTTTATCTTCGTAAGCAGGACCTATTCCTCTTCGTGTTGTTCCAATTTTTCCTTTTCCAGCAGCATCTTCTCTAATTTCATCCATTTCACTGTGGTAAGGTAAAATTAAATTAGCAGTTTCAGCTATAATTAAATTTTCTTCTGTTACTTTAACGCCCTGATCTTGAATAGACTTAATCTCTTCTAATAGTGCCCAAGGGTTAACTACAACGCCATTTCCAATAACTGAAATCTTGCCTGGTCTGACAATTCCTGAAGGTAAAAGTTTTAATTTATAAGTGATGCCATCAATAACTAGTGTGTGTCCTGCATTATGACCACCTTGAAAACGAACAACAACATCTGCTTGATCTGACAACCAATCTACAATTTTACCTTTGCCCTCGTCTCCCCACTGCGAACCTACGACAACCACATTCTTCATACTTACTTAAACTCTTTATTTATACTAACAGATGTTAGATGGTTAATTGGACCATGACCTTTTCCATAATTAATCTTAGATCCAATAGCTTGATTAACATATTTGATACCGAGTTCGCATGCTTTGTTTATAGTTTTTCCACATGCTAAATAAGTTGTAATTGCGCTTGATAATGTACAGCCAGTTCCATGAGTATTTTTGGAATTAATTTTTTTATTTTTAAATACTTTAATCTCTTTTTTGTTGATCAAAACATCTCTTACAAAACTACCTTTTAAATGGCCCCCTTTAATTAGAACATTCGTTGCTCCTTTATTAATTAAAATTGACCCTGCATAAATCATATCTTCTGGCGTGTTAATTTTCATATTTGATAAAACTTCTGCCTCAGGAATATTAGGTGTAATCAAATATGCATGTTTGATCATTTGTTTTTCTAGAAACTGAATTGCTTTATTATTAATTAATTTAGCCCCACCTTTTGCGACCATCACTGGGTCTAGAATAATATGTTTTGTTTTAATTTTTTTTAAGCAACTAATAACTTGCTTAATCACTTCAACAGAATGAAGCATGCCAATTTTAATAGCATCAGGTTTAATATCATTTGCTGTAAACATGATTTGGTGTGCAATTTCTTTTGGTGGTATGGCAACAATTGATTTCACACCAGTTGTATTTTGAGCTGTGATGGCTGTTACTGCAGTCATCGCGTAACCACCAATTGCAGAAACTGTTTTTATATCTGCTTGTATTCCGGCACCACCAGAAGAATCGGATCCTGCGATAATTAAAATCTTTGCTCTTGGTTTCATTAATGAACTGTTTTTTTAATAATTGAAATGCACTTTTGTAATAATTTTTTATTATCAGACTCACCCATAATTCTAATTTTAGGTTCGGTTCCAGACTTTCTAACCAGCATCCTTCCTTGACCTTTCATTAATTGATTAGCTTGGTTAATTGCCTTTTTGCATTTTGGAGAATTAATAATATTTTTATCTTTTACTGTTACATTTTCTAATATTTGAGGAGTAAGTTTGAACAAGTTAAATAGGTTACTTGTCTTTTTTGATTTTCTTAAGCTAAATAAAACTTCTAAAGCAACTAATAAACCGTCACCGGTTGTTGCAAACTTTCCAAGTATAATATGTCCAGATTGTTCTCCGCCTAAATTAAAGTTATTTTTTTTCATCACTTCTTTAACATACCTGTCTCCAACATCTGCACGTTTAAATTTAATTTTTTGATTTTTAAAATATTTTTCTAAACCATAGTTAGACATTAAAGTTCCAACAACCCCGCCTTTGAGTAATCTTTTTTTTCTCCACCTTGTAGCTAGCATTGCAATAATTTGATCACCATCAATAATTTTTCCTTTTTCATCACAAATAATAATCCGGTCAGCATCTCCATCAAGTGCTATTCCAATATGAGCTTTATATTTTTTTACCGCTGATTGAATTTTATTTGGAAAAGTTGATCCACAATTCTTATTTATATTTAATCCATTAGGTTCAGTTCCAATGGTAATAACTTTTGCACCAAGAGATCTAAGTAATTTAGGTCCAGCCTTATAACCTGCGCCATTTGCACAATCTAAAACAATTTTTAGTTTCTTAAGATTAAAGTTTTTTGGAAAATTTTTCTTTATAATATCAATGTATAGATCAGTACCCGTTTCTAACCTTTTTACTCTTCCTAATTTTTCTGCATTGATAAGGTGCTTTTGAGTATTGGTATCTATAATTTTTTCAATTTTTTTTTCAATTTTATCTGATAACTTCATTCCATCTGGGCCAAACAGTTTCATACCATTATCATCATAAGGGTTATGAGATGCGGTAATCATGATGCCCATATTTGCTTTCATACGCTTTGTGATCATCGCTAGTGCGTTGGTTGGCATAGGACCAAAAGTAAAAACGTTCATTCCAGCAGAGGTTAATCCAGATACTAATGCAGGCTCTAAAGTATAACCTGATAACCTTGTATCTTTTGCAATAATAGCAACGGGTTTATTTTTTTTTGGATTTGTAAAATAGGTCGCCGCGGCCAAACCAAATTTAAAGAATTTTTCACCGTTAATTAAACCTTGGTTTACTTTCCCTCTGATGCCATCTGTTCCAAAATATTTTTTCATTAAATTGAGTTTAAAGCCTCCTGAACTTTTAGTGCTTCATAAGATTCTTTTATATCATGAACTCTAAAACACTGCACACCTTGGTTATACCCTGTTATGACTGCTGCCAAAGTACCACCTAATCTATCTTTACTATCTTTATCTTTCATAACTTTGCCAATAAAACTTTTTCTTGATGGTCCTAACATAATTGGACATCCTAAAGCATGGAATAAACCAATGTTAGAAATAAGATTTAAATTGTGATCCAAATTTTTACCAAAGCAAATACCTGGATCTAAAATAATATTTTGTTTTAAAAACTTTTTTTTGGTTAATTGATTAATTTTATTTTCAAAATAATCATAAATATCCAAAAGCACATTTTGATAGCTTGGATTGTTTTGCATAATATCTGGCGTTCCTTGAGAATGATTTAAAATAATTGGTTTTTTTAACTTGGCTACAACGCTTAATGATTGTGGATCAAAATCCATCGCAGAAACATCATTAATTATTTTTGCACCTTTTTTTATTGCAGCAACCATAACTTGTGATTTTCTTGTATCGATTGAGATTTTATATTTCTTAATTTTTGAGATAACTTGTAATACCCTTTTTTTCTCATTTTCTACTGAAATAAGTTTTGCACCTGGACGCGTAGACTCTCCACCAATATCAATGATATCAGCGCCTTGATTTATCATTTCTTTAGAATGCTTGATTGCTTGCTTTAATTTATTAAATTTACCACCATCTGAAAAGCTATCTGGTGTAACATTTAAAACGCCAAAAATTTTGAAGGTATCAAGATTTATACCTGATATTTTTTTTCTTTTTTGAGTGATGTTTCTAATTTTTTTTAAAACTTCTTTTTTTAATTTGGATGGTAAATTTCTTAATTGACTTATATTTATTGTTTTAATTTGGTTTTTTTTACCTCGAGTTGTGATTTCTACTTTACCAAAAGCTAAGTTTTTATTTGCACATATGGGTAAGGCCTGTTTTGATTTAATCAATTTTCTGGCGTCTGAACCATAAGACATACTTATGGGTCTTACATAAATTTTTTGCATCGTTTATTGATTAAGTAAGCTTTGGCTTTAAACCAATTGAGCCTAGAGCAGATTCTTTTTTACCACTACCTTGATTTTGATCTGGTTTATCAGAATGTCTAGTTGGATAAGTATCTTTGTATAAAATATTTGAGATTTCATCAAAAGTTAAAGTTTCATAATCCATCAAAGCCTTTGCAAGTTTATGTAGATCATCAATTTTGTCTTCCATAATCTTTTGAGCTTTTTGATAACCTTCAAACACAATTCGTTTAACTTCTTTATCAATCTTTTGCACAGTCTCTTCCGACATACTTTGGTTTTTAGTAATTGATCTTCCAAGAAATACCTCTTCTTCATTATCACCATAAGCAATTGGTCCTAGTTCTTCGGACATTCCATATTTTGTCACCATGTCTTTTGCTATTTGTGTTACCTTTCCAATATCAGAACTTCCTCCACCACCTGCGCCTGTTGTGACTTTATCTTTTCCAAATATTTTTTCTTCAGCAACTCTTCCGCCCATTGCCATGGCAATCATTCCTTCAAATTGATCTTTTGATTGATAATCTTCATCTTTTTCAGGTAACCACATTACCATTCCGCCAGCCATTCCTCTTGGAATAATTGTTGCTTTATGCATTTTAATATTTTTAATTTTTACATTTAATCCAACGATCGCATGACCTGCTTCATGATAAGCTGTTAATTTTTTGTCATCTTCTGTAATGACTTTAGAACGTCTTTCTGCTCCCATCATGATTTTGTCTTTTGCTTCTTCAACATCAATCATGGTAACAATTCTTTTATTTTTTCTAGCAGCAAGTAATGCTGACTCGTTAATAATATTTGCTAAATCCGCTCCAGAAAACCCAGGTGTTCCTCTTGCAATTGTTCTTAAATCTACATCTGGTCCTGTTTGGATTTTTTTTGCGTGTACTTTTAATATTGCTTCTCTTCCGATAATATCAGGTCTTGGGACAATAACTTGTCTATCAAATCTTCCAGGTCTTAATAGGGCTGGGTCTAGGACATCAGGTCTGTTTGTAGCTGCAATTAAAATGACTCCATCATTTGTTTCAAATCCATCCATCTCAACTAATAATTGGTTTAATGTTTGCTCTCTTTCATCATTTCCTCCACCAAGTCCTGCACCTCTACTTCTTCCAACTGCATCAATTTCATCTATGAAAATAATACAAGGTGAGTTTTTCTTTCCCTGTTCGAACATATCTCTTACTCGTGATGCTCCAACCCCAACAAACATTTCTACGAAATCTGATCCTGAAATTGTAAAGAATGGCACATTAGCTTCACCGGCTACTGCTCTTGCAATTAAAGTTTTACCTGTACCTGGAGGTCCAACTAACAAAGCACCTTTTGGAATTTTTCCACCAAGTCTTTGATACTTTCTTGGATCCTTTAAAAATTCTACAACCTCTTCTAATTCTTCTTTAGCCTCTTCAACTCCTGCAACATCTTTGAATGTCACTCGGCCTTTAACTTCATTCATTAGTTTTGCTTTGGATTTTCCAAAACCCATCGCTCCACCTTTTCCTCCTTGCATTTGACGCATGAAGAAAATCCAAACTCCAATTAATAATAACATTGGGAACCATGACAATAAAACACCAAAGAATGATGGCATACTATCTTCGGATGGTCCTGCAGTAATTGCTACTCCTTTATCAGTTAATTTTTGAACTAGTTCAGGATAATTTGGAGAATAAGTTTTAAACCTTGTTCCATTTGAAAAAGTTCCGGAAACTTCACTTCCTCTAATGTCAACTGAAGTTACGTTACCTTTATCTACTTCAGTGATAAAGGTAGAAAATGGAAGGTCTCTAGATGATGTATTATTTGGATTTTGGAATAGATTAAACAAACCTAAAACCAAAAGGGCAATGATACCCCACATCATCAGATTTTTAATATTCATATAATATAAAGTAATTATTAATTCGTTTTAAACAAGATCAAAAAGGTCCTATTTATCAACGTTTTCTATTTTCTTTTTTTACTTTGACTAAATTAAGGCCATTTTCAAAAACATAACCGCCAAGAGTAACTTTGTTAGTATTATTTTTAGATAAATCTGTGATTAGGCGATCAATACCTTTGGCTCTTGGAGGATAATTCTTATTTTTTGCCAAAAAAGAAGAGATAGATCTAAAAATAACCTCATTAGGCTCTTTAAATAATTTTTTTGAAATACTAGAAACGTTTCCTTTGTTTGTAATATATTTTTTTACAGCTTGATTAGAATAAAATTCTAATGCCTCACTTGCCTTGTCTAAATTAGTTAAGGTTTTTAAAAGTCTTTGATCGCCAAGACCCTCTTTTTCCATAAAATTTCTTAATTTTCTTACTCTGGATCTTAAGTATTTATCTTTAAAATTAGATGGATCATTAACAAAAAAACTAAAGTTTTTTTTAGCAATTTTAACTAATTCATTTTTTTTAGTATTTAAAAATGGTCTTAAAAAATAAATGTTCTTATATTTTGATACTTTTTTAATTGGTGAGAGTCCTGTTAAACCACTACCTCGACTTAACCTGATATAAAAATTTTCAACTTGATCATCTAGATGATGACCTAATAGAATTTTTTTAACTTTTTTTCTTTTACAAAATTCAATGATTTTATCATATCTTTTAACTCTAGCTTCAGAGTGAAAATTGCTAGAATTCTCAAATTTTATCTTAAAAATATTAGATTTTATTTTATGTTTTAATAAAGATGATTTAACTTTTTTGGCTTCTTTATCACTATTTTTTCTAACTCCGTGATCAATAATTATGCATTCAAAGTTTTTATTGCGATCAATAGAATATACTTTGGACAAATAAGCTAAAGCCATACTATCTGGTCCACCAGATACCCCAATAACAAATTTTTTTTCTTTTAAATTTTTGTCTAAAAAGTTTTTAAAATGAGGAAATATATTTTCTAAGCTTTTATCCAATGCTTGGGCACTTGTATTTTTTCTTTTCATACTTCGCTTTTTGGATAACAGACTGTTTAGCTTTAGGATACTGTTTTGTTATACCATCAAGCATCTGACAACCTTGGTCTTTTTCACCCAGCTCAGATAATGTGACTCCAAGCTTTAATAAATTTTGCGGTCCTTTAGAACTTTGAGGATATTTTTGATATCCATCAAGGTAAGCTGCTGCTGCATCATGATAAAGTTGTCTGATATAAAAAGTTTCTGCATACCAGTATTGTGCGTTTCCAGCGAGTTTATGTTTTGAATTTTTTTTAACAAATTCTCTTAAAGCTAATTCGGCTTGATCATAATCACCAACTTTAATTAAACTTGTTGCAAATTTGTATTGCTCCTCAGGAGATTTTTTTGGTAAAATTTCTTTAACTTCTGGCTCTTCAATTTTCACAACACTTGCAGGATTAATTGAACTTGTTTGTTGTTGCTCAGGTTCTTTTTGAACCACCATGTTACCTAAATTTTGAGGTTTGTCTGTTCCAGGAAATTGTTTTGTTTTTGTTTTTTTTGTAACTTGTTTAACATTACCTGTTTCTAAATCTGATAATCTTAATTCATTATCTTTTTGCGTTTTGTTTAGTCTTTCATTTAATTGTTCAAATGAAAACATAACTTCTTCATGACTAGCAGTAAGTTTTTGCATTTGCTCTTCAAGCTCTGTTATTTTTACAAGCTGTCGGGTTAAAGCACCTTCCAGCGAACCTGATGCTTGAGTTTTTCCAGAACCTTTAAAGCTTTGTGAGTAAACTGCTTTTTCCAAAGTTTGCATATCTTTTTTGATTTGCTGCAGTTCTTTTAAAACTTGATTTAATTTTTCATCTGCCTTGGCAGTAGAAAAAATTAATAGGAATGAAAAAATAAAAATAATAAATCTCATTAAGTTAAGTAATACCTAAAAAATTGGCAAAAAAAAGACCCTGCGTTTAGACAGGGTCTTTAATTAATCTTTTAAACCTTATGTAAACTGATTACTTAGCTTTTACAGTTACAGATCTTCTGTTTTGAGACCATGCTAGTCTTGAAGATTCTGGGTTTACAGGTCTTTCTTTACCATAACTGATTACAGTCACGTTACTTCCGCTAACACCTTGAGACATTAAATAATCTCTTACAGCGTTTGCTCTTCTTTCACCTAATGCTAAGTTGTACTCTCTAGTACCTCTTTCGTCGGCATGACCTTCTACTACCACACTAATTCCAGAAGACTTAATATAAGCTGCTTGCTTATTTAAAGTGCTTTTAGATGCAGTATGTAAAGCTGATTTGTTAGTTGCAAAGAATACTCTATCAGGAACACCAGCTGCTAAAAATTTTACAGTGTCTGTTCCAGTGTACCAATCGTTTGACGTTCTTTTTTTTCCGCCAGTTGCACAGGCAGATACTAAAAAACCTAAAACTGCTACAAGAGCGAAATTTCTAATATTAGTTAATGACATATATCCTCTTAAAATTTAAATTTTATTAATCTCACTTCTACATAATTGAAAACGAGTTTCAACCCTAGATTAATAAAAAAAACCTTCAATTCGCCTATTTTGACAATAAACCAGACCAAGATGGGTCTGATGCGTCAGTTGGAGTTTTAATTTTAACCTCATTGTAGCCAGTAATATCAATAGCCCATAACTTTGCACTAGATCCTTGTCCTTTTTTTCCACCAGCTGTTTCACGATAGAAAATTAATACTCTTCCATTTGGTGACCATGATGGTGCTTCTTGATAAAAGTTTTGTGTTAACAATCTTTCACCTGTTCCATCGGTTCGCATAACACCGATATAAAATTTTCCTTTATGAATTTTTGTAAATGCAATTAAATCTCCTCTTGGAGACCAAACTGGAGTTCCATACAAACCTTTTCCTCTTGAAATTCTTTTGACACCTCTTCCATCACTTCTCATGGTATAAATTTGTTGAAAGCCACTTCGGTCTGAATTGAACACAATAAATCTTCCATCAGGTGAAAATGATGGCGATGTATCAATTGCAGGATTAGATGTTATCTGCTCGACACGCCTTGACTCAATATCCATTGTATAAATATCTGAGTTACCATCTCTTGCAAAACTCATAATAATTTTTCTTCCATCTGGAGAAAATCTTGGTGCAAAAGTCATTCCTGGAAAATCACCGACTACTTCTTGAATCCCAGTTTCAATATTTAATAAATAAACTCTCGGTAAATTTTTAAAATAAGACATGTAAGTCACCATTTTTCCATTTGGACTAAATCTTGGTGTAAGCACAAGTTCATTTCCTAACGTTAAAAATTTATTATTCGCACCATCTTGATCCATGATAGCTAATTTTTTTTCACGTTGTGTTTTTGGACCACTCTCCGCAACATAAATAATTCTAGTATCAAAATATCCTTCCTCACCGGTAAGTCTTTGATAAATTTTATCAGAAATAATATGAGCAATTCTTCTCCAGGACGATGGTGTAGCAAATAAAGCAAGTCCTTCAATTTCTTTTGCTGAGACTACATCCCACAGTCTAAACTCTACTCTTAATCTTCCTTTATCATCAATTCTCAATTTGCCTGAAACCATGATTTGAGCTTTGATTAATCTCCAGTCCTCAAATCTAGGTTTTAAATGAGATAATTTTGGTTGCTGAATGTAAGATTTATTATCTAAAACATAAAATAAACCTGAGCGCATTAAATTTCCCTTAATCACTTTTGGTAAATTTTCTTCTAATTTTAATGATTTAATTTTTTCAGAAAATTTTTCTGGATTATCAATATAAAAATTTGATATCGCAGTTGGCAGTGGTTCAAGATTTCCTCTTGTAATATCAATTGTAACTACAGCAAAAGATTTACTGGTAAATAGAATTAAAAATAAAGTTACTAATATTTTTTTCACAATTATCCTCTTAACATTTCTTTTGCGTCAAAATTAAGTTGTAAATCTTTCCACTTATCATGTCCAGTTGCCGGCATCTTTAAAGGATTACACAATCTTACTGCTCTTAGTGCGCTTTCTGCTAAAACCTTATAAAATCCTTGTCCCGGTCTGTTCATTCTAACGTGATCTAAAATTTCTGAACTCATTATAGACCCATCTTTATTTAATTTTAACCTCACTCTTACAGTTAAATCCTCATCATAAGGCAAACCAAGTGGGATGTTCCAACACTTAAAGATTTGCGCCTTTATGGCATCTTCTTGTGTAATAGTAAGACCTTTATCTAAACTAACAGTAGAATCTTGATCCTGTGTAATTTCTAAGCTTTGCTTTTGTTGAATATCAGCAGTTTCTTCTTTAGATTTATCAATTAAAGCAGCAATTTTATTAGGATCAAAAAGCTCTTTTTTTTCAAACTCAGATGACTGCCTAATCTCATCTTTAACTTCTTCAGGATTTTGTTTGTCAGTTTCTTTAGGCTTCTTTTTCTTAATTTGATCGGGCATAGGAACAGCGTCTTGCTTTTCTTTTTTCACAATCTTTGGTGGCGCTTGTTTTGTAACTACTCTTTCTTTTTCTTCCTTAATTTTTTCAATAATTTCCCTTGCTTTTGGAGCAAATGGTAATGCTGTTTTTTCTGATATTTGTATTAGATCAATTGATATGATTGGTGGAACATCGATTGGCTTTTTTACAATAAAAGGTAATGTAAAAAATGTTATCGCAAATATTCCTGCATGAAAAAGTATAGATAATGATAAACTTCTATACATATTAACGTTTTGTTTCAGTAATTAATGCGACCTTTGTAAAACCGTTTCCTGATAAATTACCCATAATATCAATAACGCGTCCGTAATTTAAATTTTTATCACCCCTCACATATATTCTAGTATCAGTTCTGTTCTTTGATATGGCTAGAAGTTTTGGAACTAAATCAGAATAACCAACTCTTGTATCTTGTACAAAAATTTCTCCTTTTGCATTAATTGAAACTGTTAAAGGCTCATTATCATCAGGCAATGAATCTGCATTAGTCTCGGGTAAGTTTACTGGTACGCCAACTGTAAGCATAGGAGCGGTCACCATAAATACAATTAATAAAACTAACATAACATCCACAAATGGAGTAACATTTATTTCACTAATAGGGGAATTGGATCTTGAAGAACTTTTATTTAGATTAACACCCATTAAATTATTGATAAGAAAGTTTGTGTAAAGTTTTCTAATTTTTGAGTAAATTTTCGAGAACTACTTGTAAATTTATTATAAGCAACAACTGCTGGAATTGCTGCTAACAAACCTAAAGCTGTAGCAAATAATGCTTCGGCAATACCTGGTGCTACAATTGCTAAACTAGTATTTCTAGAAATTGCGATTGACTGAAAGGAATTCATAATTCCCCAAACTGTTCCGAATAATCCAATAAAAGGTGCAACTGAACCCACTGTTGCAAGGAAAGTTAATTTATTTTCATATTTTTCAACTTCTTTATCAATTGCAACATCCATCACTCTTTTAACTTTTTCAGTCAAAACAGCTTGAGACTGACTTTTGTTTTGCATTAAATAATTAGCGCCAGATCTAAATACTACTGTCATTGGATCATCTGTATCTGAGCTAGTTTTTTCAAACAAAGTTTTTACAGATTTAGAATTTAAGAACTCTTCTTCAAATTCTTCTGAACTTTTAAATATTTTTTTAAATACTTTATATTTTTCAAAAATTAGTGCCCATGAATAGATTGATGCTGCAATTAACATAATAATTACAGATTTAACGATAAAATCAGCTCTAGTAAAAAGAGTCCAAAAAGAAAAATCTGCTGCAGCAATTGCGGAAGCTGCGGCTCCTACTTGTGGTTCCATATTTATAAATTCCTATTTTTGAAAATTGTCATTAATATGACAATGATCTATTGATATTTGTAATTAAATACAACTTTTGAAAGATTTATATAGATCCTCTGGCATCTTTTTGGGTTTTCCAGATTGATCAATCACTGCAAGTTCAACATTTGCTATTACACGAGTTTCGCTATTCACATTTACAGACTGAATTAAATTAATTCTAACCGGTGAAATTTTAGATAACTTAGTGACAACGCTAACCTCTTCTTCAAATTTAACAGGCTTTTCATAATCTGTATGACACGATCTTACGACAATATAAACGTCATTTTGATTGAGTTTTTTATGATCGTAACCTAAAGAATAAATCATTTCAGTTCTAGCTCTTTCAAAGTATTTTAAATAGTTAGCGTAATAGACAATCCCACCCGCATCTGTGTCTTCGTAATAAATTTTTGTTTTATAGGTAAATGCTTTATCCATGAAAACCTTCATTATTAAAATGATCTAAAAAATATCTTCCTATCAAAATAGCATCAGCTTTATTAGCATCTTTTTTTTTGGCCATATCATTTGAAAAACTTGGAAATAATTCTATCGCTTTTGTTCTACTGGCATCTTTTGAAGAACCAATAAGATTAAAATGCTTCTTCCATTTAACAGGCCTTACAAAATAAATGGGCAAGGTTAAAGCCGAACATATTCCTTTAATCACCCCAAAAGATTGTCCAAAATTAAACATACTAGTAACTCCCTGTCCTGGCATAGCTGTCACATGCTCAATGACTACTGCTGTTTCTGATGATCCATTAATTCTTTGTTTAATCTCTAACGACAATTGAGCTGCATTAATTTGTTTTTTATTTTTTTTTCCTTCACTCATTGTAGGCATATCAATGACTTCTTTGAGTTTTTTGTTCTCATAAATGCTAAGCGCACCACTTACTCCAGGATCAATACCAAATACGATCAAGATGACATTTCCTCCAATATTTTTTGATCTACTTCAAAATTTGAGTAAACTTTTTGAACATCATCATCCTCTTCTAAAGCATCAATAAAATTAATAATTTTTTCAAAACCCTCTTTGTCAATTTTTATAGTATTTTTTGGATTATAAATTATTCCACAAAAACTAAGGTCATACTTTTTTTCCAGCTCAATTTGTAATGTATGGAGATCATTTTTTTCAGAAAAAATTTCATAAAAATCTCCTTCCACTTTAAAATCACTTGCACCATAATTAGTTGATTGTTCAAATATCTCATCTTCTGAACATGAATCTTTTTTTATTCGAATTAAGCCGCAAATTTCAAATTGATATGAAACTGAACCTTCACTTCCTAATGAACAGCCATTTTTTTCAAATATAGATCTTATATTTGAGATAGTACGATTCTTGTTATCTGTTAGCGCCTCTACAATAATGCCAGTTCCTGATGGTCCAAAACCTTCATATACAATAGCCTCATAATTAGCTTCATCACCACCTTGAGATTTCTTAATCGCCCGATCAATATTGTCCTTTGGCATGTTTGCTTCTTTTGCAGCTTGTACTGCAGATCTTAATCTTGGATTCATACTTGGATCTGGCATACCAAGTTTTGCTGAAACTGTAATTTCTCGACTTAATTTTGAAAAAAGCTTTGAACGTTGCTTGTCAGCTTTTCCTTTTTTATGTTTAATTCCTGCCCAATGCGAATGTCCTGCCATATCAATTATTATATTTTAAATTTCCACCTACCATAATAGGTTGAATATCTTTTGCTAAGCCTGTTTTATCATCCGCTATTACTTTGATGCCACAAATAGTTGCGTCTTTAATAACAGGAACAAGTCTATCACTTTTTTTCTTAAAAAATTTTAAAATGGCATTTTCTTTATTCATACCTATGACTGAATTATAATCTCCACACATCCCGGCATCTGTTTGATAAGCCGTTCCGTGTTCCATAATTCTAAAATCAAGAGTGGGTGTGTGGGTATGAGTGCCAACTACAAAAGTTGCTTTTCCATCTAAAAGGTGACCCATAGCTTGTTTTTCACTAGTAATTTCAGCATGAAAATCTACAGCTAAAAAATCTACTTCTTTTTTTAAATTAATTTTTTTTATTTGCTCTTCTACGTATGGAAAAACTTCTTCACATTTTTTCATATAAACATTACCCATGATATTCATCACGCCAATTTTAAAACCTTTTTTTTCAAAAATTTCAAATCCACGTCCTGGTGTTCCTTCTTGAAAATTCATAGGTCTTAATAATCGGTTTTCCTTTATAATATGGTTCATGGTTTCTTTTTGATCCCATATGTGATTTCCGGATGTAATGACATCAACTCCTGCATCAAATAAATTATTACAAATTTCTTCAGTAATACCATAACCCCCTGCCGAATTTTCACCATTTGCAATGACAAAATCTATTTCATATTGATCGATCAAATCTTTCAATTTTTCAATAACAATATTGCGCCCTGCTCTTCCAACTATGTCGCCTAAAAATAAAAAGTTCATTAACTTATTAAGTTCTTTTCAGTTAAAATATAATCAAGTTTTTTATCATGTTTTTCTGAAGGAATTTTTTTTGCCTCCTGAAATGAAAAAGCGATACCAATAGATATAATATTTTTTTGTTTCGAAACCTGATTTAAAAAACGATCATAAAATCCTCTACCATATCCTAAGCGATTTTTATTTTGATCAAAGGCAACAAGTGGAGTTAAGATTAACTGAGGTTTTGTTTTTTTATTCTTTTTATTTGGCTCTAAAATACCAAAACGATTAACATAAAATGGTTCTAGTGTTTTCCATTCTCTAAAGCTCATTTTGTTATTTTTTTCTACTACTGGTAAAAAAGGTTTTAAATTTTTAATTTTAATTTTAGAAATAATAGAAACAATATCTACCTCATAATTAATAGGATAATAAAATCCAATTTTTTTAACTTTATGATTTTTACAAATTTTTGTTATTTGATTAGAAAAAAAGCTTTGATTTTTTTTATCAAGATCAAAATATTTTTTTTCTCTAAGTTTTAAAAACTTATCTCTAATTTTTTTTTTCATTAAAATTAAACAGCTTTAGTGATGAAGCTATTTATAGACTCGCTCGCCTTATTCAAAATCTGCGTATAATTATTTTGATTTTCCTCAATCGTTTTTTTTAATTCATCAAGCTTGACTTTTAATTCCTCGACTTCTTTATCTCTATCTTCTTTATAGCTAATAGATAAATTTTTAATTTCTTTAAACTTACTCTCAAGATCACTTGAATGATCTTTTAATTTTTTTAAGGATGTTTTCAGGGTATATAATTCATCGATAACTTGAATTGCCGTAATTAAAAGAAGTTTTCCTTCGCCTAAATTGCCAAGATCTTTTTTTAATTGATTAAATTTTTTTCCAAGTTCTTCTGTTAATTTTTGAAGATCTTCTTCTTGCCCTTCTTCACACGCGAGAAGGTAGTCTCTACCATTAAAATTTACATTAACATTTACCATTCATCAGATCCTAATAAATCATTTGCTTCTTGATTTAATTCATCAAGTCTTTTTGAAACTTCATCTTTATTTTTCTCTGCTTGTATTACTTTATATCTTGAGGTTTCTAAATCTTCCTCTAATTTCGCTATAGATTTTTTTAACTCTGCATTTTCTGTTTCCATGTTCAAAATTTTTTCTTTTAAATTTTCATTTGAAACATCATCGCTGTTCATTTTGTTCTCAAGCTCTTGGAGCTCTGCTTTTAGACCTTCGTTTTCGTTTTCAAGTGTGGATAACTTAACCGTAAGATCATTTTTTTCAGTCTCTAATTTTGATTTTACCTCTTGAAGATCTACAATCTTTTTCTTTGATCCAACAACTAAGTCGGTAATGGTGTCTAATCTGACCAAAGACTCCAGTAATTTCTGCTCTTTTTCTTTTAAATTATCCATAGAAAACGAATATTATTATTTATAAATATACTACAAAGTAATAATAATTTCGAGAAATTAAGTCTTACATAATTTGTTAATGAAAAAATACTCACATAATGATTTAGCGAATGCTATTCGTTTTTTGTCAGTTGATGCTGTTCAAAAAGCTAACTCCGGTCATCCAGGTATGCCGATGGGAATGGCAGATGTTTGCACAGTCCTATTTAAAGACTTTTTAAAATTTAATCCTGAGAATCCAAACTGGGAAAATAGAGATAGATTTATTTTGTCTGCAGGTCATGGATCTATGCTTTTATACTCTCTGCTTTATCTTACGGGTTACAAAAGCATTACAATTGAGGATATTAAAAACTTTAGACAATTAAATTCAATATGTGCGGGTCATCCTGAATATGAACATGGAACTGGAATTGAAACAACTACAGGTCCATTGGGCCAAGGTATTGGGAATGCAGTAGGATTTGCCTTGGCTGAACAAATTCTACAAGCAAAATTTGGAAAAAAAATATTTAATCATAAAACTTATGTCTTAGCTGGTGATGGTTGTTTAATGGAGGGTATCAGCCACGAAGCCATGAGTTTAGCTGGTCATTTAAAACTCAAAAACTTAATCATGCTGTTTGATAATAATTCAATCTCAATTGATGGTCCAACAAATCTTGCTGTGTCAGATAAATATAAAAAAAGATTTGAAAGTTATAATTGGGATTTTATAGAAATTAATGGTCACAAAGAAAAAGAAATTTTTAAAGCACTCAAGAAAGTGCAAAAAGCAAAAAAACCTACTGTAATTTCATGCAAGACTAAAATTGGATTTGGCTCACCAAATAAAGCAGGTAAATCTTCTGCGCATGGTAGTCCAATGGGTGATGATGAAATTAAATTAATAAGAAAAAAATTAAAATGGTCATATGAGCCATTTGAAGTTCCAGAACATATTTTAAAAGCTTGGAGAGAAATTGGAAAAAAAGGTAAAGTTGAAGAAAAAAAATCAAATAAGTTTTCTTTTAAAGAAGAAACAATTAAGAAAAAGATTAAATCGATTATAAATCATTCAAAAGAAACTGCTGCTAAAGAGTTGAAACCATTGGCAACAAGAAAATCTTCTGAAAATATATTAAAAAATATAACCAAGGACTTACCTTTGCTTATAGGTGGATCTGCTGATTTAACTGGATCAAACAATACTAAAACAGAGCACCAACAAATTATTTCACCAGGCAAGTTTAAAGGTAATTACATTCACTATGGAGTAAGAGAGCATGCAATGGCATCTGTTATGAACGGTCTCGCACTTCACAGTCATTTAATACCGTACGGAGGAACCTTTTTAGTTTTTAGTGATTATTGTAAACCATCAATAAGATTATCTGCTTTGATGAAACAAAGAGTCATTTATGTTATGTCACATGACTCTATTGGTCTTGGTGAAGATGGCCCAACGCATCAACCCATTGAGCATTTGAGTAGCTTAAGATCAATTCCAAATCTAAATGTATTAAGACCATGCGATACCACTGAAACAATAGAATGTTGGGATATTGCACTTAACAGCAAAGATAAGCCAACGGTGATATCTTTGACGAGACAAAACCTTTCTCAACCAAGAGACCAAATGAAAAATGAAAACCTTTGTGAACTTGGAGCATATGAAATATTTAGAAGTTCAGAAAATATTGACCTAACTTTAATGGCAAGTGGCTCTGAGGTTGAAATTGCAATTTCAGCTTCAAAGAAATTAGCTCAAAAAAACCTGAATTCCAAGGTAGTCTCTTTTCCATCAATGGAATTATTTGATGCTCAATCTGAACAATATAAATCTAAGATATTAGAAGAGACTAAATTAAAAATTTCAATTGAAGCTTCTCATCCAATGTCATGGAAAAAATATGTTGGAAATGATGGTGTAACACTTGGCATTGAAGATTTTGGTAGAAGTGCACCTTATAAAGATGTTTATAAATATTTTAAATTAACTGATGATGATATAGTTAATGAAGCTTTAAAATTAAGGAGTTAAAAAAGTGTTGAGAGTAGCAATTAATGGTTTTGGAAGAATTGGCAGAATGGTCCTTAGAGCTATTTATGAAAATAAATACAAAGGATTAAAAGTTGTAGCAATTAACAATAGAGCTAAACCAGAAACAAGTGCCTTTTTATTAGGAAGAGACACCATTCACGGTAGGTTTGATTTTAATATTAAACATACAAAAGATGAGATCATTATTGGTAAAGATAAAATTCAATGCTATCACGAGAGCGATCCTATCAACTGTCCTTGGGATGAAGAAAAGGTTGATATTGTATTTGAATGTACTGGAAAATTTAATTCAAGAGACGAGTCATATAAACACATAGAAGCTGGGGCAAAAAAAGTAATTGTTTCAGCTCCATGCAAAGAAGCTGATCAAACAGTGGTGTACGGTATTAACCATAAAGCTATTACAAAAAAGGATGAAATTATTTCGGTTGCATCCTGTACAACAAATTGTCTGGCTCCACTTGCCTATGTTATGCATAAAAATTTTAAAATTGAAAAAGGATATATGACAACAATCCATTCTTATACTACTGATCAAAGACTCTTAGATAACTCGCACAAAGATATGAGAAGAGCAAGAAGTGCTCCTAATTCAATGGTACCAACAAGTACAGGTGCTGCAAAATCTTTAAAATTAATTATTCCAGAATTAGAAGGTAAGGTTGATGGTATTTCAGTTCGTGTGCCCACTCCAAATGTATCTTTGGTTCAATTGAGCTTCAATTCCAAGAAAAAAATTACAAAAGACTCCGTTAACAATGCATTAGCAAAAGCTAGTAAGACTTATCTCAAAAACATATTAGGTATTGAGCACAAACAACTTGTTTCTTCAGATTTTAATCATGATCCAAGATCTTCAATTATTGATGTTGCTTTGACAAAAGTAATTGGTGATAATTTCGGAACTGTATTTTCTTGGTATGATAATGAATGGGGTTTTTCTAATCGAATGATTGATGTGGCTTTGACATTAAAAAATAAACTATAATGAGCCAACTTAAATCTTTAAAAGATTTATCAAAAATTAAAGGAAAAAAAGTTTTTCTAAGAGTTGATTTTAATGTTCCAATATCTGGAGGAAGAGTTTCAGACGCTACTAAAATTGAAAAGTTAGAAGAAAATATCAAAGATTTATTAAACCAAAACTGTAAAATTATTTTAGGATCTCATCTCGGTAGACCTCAAAAAAAAGGTAAATCTGGATTGTCTTTGCTACCTGTTAAAAAAATGACAGAAAAAATTTTAAATGAAGAAATAAATTTTTTAGAGATCAATAATGAAGCTAAAAAAATAATCAGTGAGAGTGATAATAAAATATTTATGCTAGAGAATTTAAGATTTGATCCAGGCGAAGAAGCCAACAGTAAAGATTATGCAAAACTCTTGGCATCATTTGCCGATGTTTATATTAATGAGGCATTTTCTTGTTCGCACCGTGCGCATGCATCAATCGATGCTATAACTCAATTTTTAGAGTCTTATGCTGGCTCAAGTATTATTAATGAAGTTGAAGCGCTTGAGAAAGTTTTTTTAAACTCTAAAAAGCCAGTTGCATGTTTGATTGGTGGATCAAAAATCTCTACTAAAATTGACTTAATTATTAATTTAATGCCAAAAATGGATTTCATGATCATTGGTGGAGCAATGGCAAATAACTTTTTTAAATACGAAGGTTTTAATGTTGGTAAATCACTGCTTGAAGAAAATATAGAACAAACAATCAAACAAATTTACCAAGAAGCTAAGAGAAATAATTGTGAACTCATACTACCAGTTGATGTTGTTTGTTCAAAAAAGTTTGATCAACCAGGCGAGAACAAAAAATTAAATGAGATAGAAGATAATGATATTATCCTTGATATTGGAATTGAAGGAACTAGTAAAATAGATGAAATTTTAAAACAGTCTAAAACTGTTTTATGGAATGGTCCATTTGGTCTTTTTGAGTATGATGATTTTGCAAACGGGACAAATGATATTTCTAGATCCATTGCAAGATATACAAAAAATAACAACCTAATTTCGGTAGCAGGTGGCGGGGATACCTTTGCTGCTATCAAAAAATCAAATCAACAAAATAACTTCACATATATCTCAACCGCAGGTGGTGCTTTTCTAGAATGGCTTGAGGGTAAAATGCTACCTGGTTTGAAAGTTCTTGAAAAATAATAAAACAATAAATATTGAGTCCAATAATGAATATAAATGAAATTGCAAAATTGATGGTAGCTAAAGGCAAAGGTATTTTAGCAGCAGACGAGAGCACGGGTACTATGACAAAGAGATTGGATTCTGTAGGAATTGATTCTAATCCAGAAAATAGATTGAACTTTAGATACACATTATTCACATCTAAAGAATTCAAAAATTATATAAGTGGCGCTCTTTTGTTTGATGAAACCATTAGACAAGAAAAAAACGGAAAATCTATTCCTGAAATTTTGAGCGAACAAAAAGTTCTTCCAGGAATCAAGGTTGATAAAGGTGCTAAAAAATTAGTTGGTAGTGATGAGACAGTGACTGAAGGCTTAGATGGTTTAAGAGAAAGACTAAGTGAATATTATAAATTAGGCGCAAGGTTTGCAAAGTGGAGAGGTGTTTATAAAATAAGTAATGAATTTCCAAGTAATAATTCGATAATTGCAAACGCACATGCATTGGCAAGATATGCAGCACTTGTACAAGAAGTGGGTATGGCTCCAATTGTAGAGCCTGAAGTATTAATGGATGGCAAACATGATATCCAGAAATGTTATGATGTTACCTCTAAAGTTTTAGAGGAGTGTATGAATCAGCTAAGAATTGCCGGTATAGATTTTTCAGGTATGGTTCTTAAGCCTAATATGATTTTAAATGGGAGTGAGTCAGGTATAAAAAATAAAAAAGAGCAAGTTGCTGAATTAACACTTAAATGTATTCAAAATCAATTACCAAAAGAAGTTCCTGGAGTTGCATTTTTATCAGGTGGTCAATCAGAGTTTGAAGCAACTGAAAATTTAAATGAAATTAATAAAAAAAACAAAACAACATTTGCTATGACATATTCTTATGGAAGAGCTTTGCAACAAAGCGCTCTAAAAACTTGGGCTAAAAACTTAAAAGATACTGAAGCTGTTCAAAAAGTTTTTGATGAAAGATCGAGAATGAATAGCTTAGCTGCTAAAGGTGAGTGGAAAGCTGACCTTGAAAACGCTGCTTAAAAATTGAAAAGAATTTATCTAATCACACCAAATATCTTAACAAAAAAATTCTATTCATTTTTACCTAAAGTATTAGCATCTAAAAAAGTTAAGTTTTTGCAACTAAGATGCAAATCATATTCTCGATCTAAAATTGATATTCATTTAAGAAAAATATTAACGATTACAAAAAGACATAATGTAAAACTAATTATTAACGACGATTCATTCTTTGTAAAAAAATATAAAAATACTGGCTTTCATTTAGGTCAAAAAGATTTAATGAAAAAAGATAATATTTCTAATTTAAATAAAAATAATTGTTTTGGTATTACATGCCACAACTCTATTTCACTAGCAAAAAAAGCATTAAAATTTAAACCTCATTACATTGCATTTGGTGCATTCTATCCCACAAAAACTAAGCAGGTTAAGTATATCGCTAAAAAAGATATTTTAAAAAAAGCTAAAAAATTTGAAACTAAAGTTGTGGCAATTGGAGGAATTACAAACAAAAACTATAAAGAACTTATTAAAAGTGGTGCCGATTATATTGCGATCTCTAGCTTTATTTGGAAAAACAAACAATTTAATCCTGCTCAAGCAATAAAACTTTTTAAATAACTATTAATTTTTACAAAAAAAGGTGTATTAACGAGCCTATGAAAATTTCTGCTAACGAAATAAAGCCAGGTACCATTATTGAATACAAAAATGATTTATGGCGTTGTCTTAAAAGCCAAGCAGTAAAACCAGGGAAAGGTGGCGCTTTTAATCAAGTAGAACTTAAAAGTATTACAAAAGGTACCAAGCTAAATGAAAGATTTAGATCCAGTGAGACTATTGAAAAAGCTTCATTGGACGAAAGAGATTTTCAATATTTATATAGTGACAATGATAACTTAGTATTTATGGATAGCAAAAGCTTTGAACAAATTAATGTATCGAAAGATACCATTGGTGATGATGAAAATATCTTAAAAGAAAATATGGAAGTTAAAATAGAATTTCATGAAGAAAACCCACTGATTGTTACACTTCCTAAGAGTGCAGATTATGAAATTTTGGAAACTGAGGCAGTGGTAAAAGGTCAAACTGTTTCAAGTTCATATAAGCCAGCCATCATTCAGAATAATGTAAAGATTATGGTTCCACCTTTTATAAATCAAGGTGATACTGTTTCTATAGATTGTCATACTAGAGAATACATCAAGAAGGCTAACTAATGCCTCTTCTTTCAGCAGAAATAAATGTTTTAGAAAAAATTTGTGACAAAGTAAGTAAAGTTATTATTCGAGACTTTGGTGAAGTTGAAAAATTACAGGTTTCAAGAAAAGGTCCTGGAGACTTTGTGACTAAAACAGATAAGAAAGTTGAAAAAATCATCATTGAAGAGCTTGAAAAAGCAAGGCCCAAATATGGTTTCATTGCCGAAGAGTCTGGTGAAAGAAAAAATGAAAGTGAGTTTAATTGGGTCATAGATCCCATAGATGGAACTTCAAACTTTATGCATGGTATTCCACACTTTGCTATTTCAATAGCATTAGAAAAAAACGGCGAAGTTATATCTGGAATTGTTTGTGACCCCATTAAAAATGAAACATTTTATGCAGAAAAAGGTCGAGGTGCTTACTTCAATAATAGACGAATTAGAGTTTCATCAAGAAAAAGTTTGGATGAAGTTATTGGTTTATATGGTTGTCCGCCAATGATAAAAATTGACGGAAATAAATTTTTTGATCAAATAAAAAAAGCATCTTCCCAAATTCATAAATTAAGAAACTATGGAAGCGCTGCTTTAGATTTTGCCTACGTTGCAGCTGGCCGAGCTGATTTTGCCTGGTACGATCATCTAAATTACTGGGATTATGCAGCAGGTAAAATTATTTTACTCGAAGCAGGTGGGACTATTACAGATTTTGCTGGCAAAAGTTTTGTTAAACAAAAAGAAACATTTATTTCTAACTCATATATTCATGATGAAGTTATAAAAATTCTTTTTAAAAATTAATGCTTAAATTTGTAATCTTTCTTTTTCTAGATGTTGTTGCTTTCAGTGGCGTTCTGGTTGCAACCCTTCCCTTTGTTATAAATAATTTTGGAGGTTCGGTATTGCTGGTTACAATTGCATTTGGTTCTTTTTCTTTTTTTCAATTTTTTGTCTCACCTTTCTGGGGTAGTTTATCTGATCGAATAGGTAGAAAGCCTCTTTTAATTTTAAATTGTGTTGCAGAATTAATCGCAAATATATTACTTGCAGTTGCAACTAATTTGCCAATTATTTTTTTAGCTCGAGTTATCGCTGGTTTGTTTAAAACAAACATATCAGTTGGAACAGCTTATATCGCAGATATTACAGATGAAAAAAACCGAGCAAAAGGCATGGGAATGTTTGGTGTTGCTTTTGGATTAGGTTTCACCTTTGGTCCACTTGCAGGTGGGTTAATAGCTGGATCTGATTATTCACAGGAAACTTTGAGTTATGTAGCTTGGTTAGCTTCTGCAATAAATCTATTTAATCTAATTTTTGTTGTAACGTCTTTAAAGGAAACCAATATTAACAAAGCTGAAACAGAAAATAAAAAATCAAATAAAGCTTTATATAAACAAATAGAAACATTAAAAAATCCTATTTTATTTCCATTCTTTTTACTTATTTTTTTAATCTATATTTCTTTTGCAGGAATGGAGGGCACTATTGCAGTTTGGACAAAAGAAACATTTACATGGGGGCCAAGGGAAGTTGGTTTTGTGATGTTGCTTGCTGGCATATGTCAAATCATAGTTCAAGGTGGCTTGTTAAGAGTTTTAATTAAAAAATTTGATGAAATAAAATTAATCATCTCAGGTTTTGTTTGTTTTATTTTTGGCTTTGCACTAATCCCTACAGAAAATATATATCTTATTCCTGTTGCAATAATTTTATTAAGTTATGGTATGGGAATTTCTAACCCTTGTATTAATAGTATTTTGTCAAAAAAATCAGAACAAAATAAAGGACTAGTTCTTGGAACGGGGTACTCTTGTCAAGCAGCGGCAAGGTTTATTGGACAACCTTTAGCAGGCTTTATGTTTTTGTATTTTGGGAAAAATGTTCCCTTCTATTTTGATGTAATATTCTTAATGATTGTAGCCACAGGGTATGTGTTTTTATTCAAAAGTATTAAAAATGAGGGTTAAATCTCCATTGAGTATCCTACTTTATTTGCTATAAACCAGCCTTTAATTATGAAAAAAGATTTACATCCAAAGCTAAATAAAATTAAAGTTCAAATGACTGATGGATCAGAATTTGAGACTTTGTCTACATGGGGTTCAGATGGAGAAGTAATGAAACTCGAAATTGATCCCAAATCTCATCCTGCTTGGACAGGAGAAAGTCAAAAAGCTCAAGACAAAGGTCGAGTAAGTAAATTTAATAAGCGTTTTGCTAATTTAAAAAAGAACTAATTATGAATTTACCATTAATGCCAAAAGCAACTGCTGTTTGGTTAATTGAAAATACGAGTTTAACTTTTAAACAAATTGCAGATTTTTGTGGGCTTCATGAACTAGAAATTAAAGGCATTGCGGATGGAGATGTTGCAGTAGGTATAAAAGCTTATAATCCAATTTTATCAAATCAGTTAACTAGAGATGAAATTGAAGCTTCATCAAAAGATCCAAATAGACCATTAAAACTTGTTGAAAAAAATGTTGAGTTTGAAGTTAAAAAAATGGTTGGTACAAAATATACTCCAATTTCTCAAAGAGAAGATAAGCCAAATGCAATTGCTTGGCTGACAAAAAATTATCCTATTTTAACCGATGCTCAAATTTGTAAGTTAGTTGGTTCAACAAAAAATACTGTGGATGCGATTAGAAATAGAAAGCATTGGAACATGTCAAATATTTCACCTAAAGATCCTGTGATGGCAAGCTTATGTTCTCAAACTGAATTACAAGCGGCAATCGATAAAGCTAAAAGAAGACAAGAAAGAGAAGCAAAGAAAAAAGGGCGAGAAGCCAAAAAAGCAGCAAAAGCTGCAGCATCAACTGAAGTCCAAAATTAATTTAATTAATAATGAAAAAGAGAAAAAAAAATAATTCTCCAGTTGTTTCTATTGTTATGGGAAGTAAATCAGATTGGCCTACAATGAAACATGCTGCAAATGTTTTAAAATCTCTTAAAGTAAAGTTTGAAAAAAAAATAGTATCAGCTCACCGAACTCCAAAAAGAATGTTTGAGTATGCAGTTAATGCAAAAAAGAATAATATAGGAGTTATAATTGCAGGCGCTGGAGGTTCAGCTCATCTGCCAGGAATGATAGCATCTTTAACCGAAGTACCAGTGCTTGGTGTACCTGTAGAGAGTAAAAAATTAAAAGGTCTTGATAGTCTATTATCAATAGTTCAAATGCCAAGAGGTATTCCCGTGGGAACGGTTGCAATCGGAGAAGGTGGAGCAATGAATGCTGCTTTGCTTGCTGCATCAATTCTTGGAATTTCTAATTCAAAAATAAGTAATCAACTTAAACAATATAGAATTCGACAAACAAAATCAGTTAAATTAAAACCCTAGATATGTCTAATCATAAAGTTCTGGGTATTATTGGTGGTGGCCAATTAGGAAGCATGCTTTGTCAAGCAGCGTCTAAAATTAATATTAAAACAAAAATTTATTGTGATGATAAAGATGCACCTGCACAAAATTACTCTGATGAATTTATATACGGAGCATATAATGATGATGATAAAATCATTGAGTTTGCAAATCAGGTTGATGTTGTAACTTTTGAATTTGAAAATATTCCTGTTCCTACTCTAGAAAAAATTAAATCTACAAAACCAGTCTACCCTGATCCTAATATTAATTTTATTATTCAAGATAGAAGTAGAGAGAAAAAATTTATCAATGATCTTGGTATAGAAACCGTGAGTTATAAAAAAATATCTTCTCAAAAAGATCTTGAAAATATAGATAAACTTATTCCAGGAATTTTAAAAACTACAACTTTAGGATATGATGGAAAGGGGCAATATATCATTTCTAAAAATAACGATCTAAATGAAATTCCATTAAATAACGATTTTATTTTAGAAAAAAAAATTACCTTAAAAAAAGAGATATCTGTAATCATTACCAGATATCAAGATGGTAGCAGTGCAATCTATGAGCCAATTGAAAATATTCATAAAGATCAAATACTGGATACTTCCACTATTCCTTCAAGTGTGAGTCATGAAATTACAAATTTAAGTAAAAAATATGCAAAACTTTTAGCAGATAAATTAGACTATATTGGAACCATGTGTATTGAGTATTTTATTGATGAAAATGATAATTTACTTGTAAATGAAATAGCACCAAGAGTACACAATTCAGGACACCTGACAATTAATGCGTACAATGTCAGTCAGTTCGAATCTCATGTAAGAGCGGTATGTAATCTAGAAAAAATTGAACCTAAAATGACATCAAAAGCTGTCATGAAAAATATTATTGGAGATGAAATTTTTGAATATAGAAATAAAGAAACAAATTCTGATGAATTTTTCTTTGATTACTTAAAAAAGGAGTCAAAAAATAAAAGAAAAATGGGTCATATAACAAAGTTATTAGATTAATATCCTCTGCCAGTATTTTTTGAAAATGGTCTGTCCTTTAAATTCTGAAAAGTAGAAATTATTTTTGATTTTAATTTATTAAATTTTCCAACATTTTTAATTTCACCTTTTATATCTATTTCCATTTGCTCTAGACTATAATCTTTTAATGCTAATATCTTAAAATATAATTTTGAAAGTATTCCAGTTAAAATTAATCGTTTTGTGTAAAAATTATAGTCAGTAGATTTATCTCCTGCCAAATACCACATATCGCTAGCAATATTATATAAGTAGAATATTTCACCATCGCATTTTGATATTTTAGATTTAATATCATTTTTAATGATATCTTTTGACTTTAAATCACTCTTAAGTTTATCTAAAAGCATAATAGTAATTTTCTGATTGGTGCTATTAATACCTTTGATTTTTTTTTCTAAGTTTTTTTTTTCTTTATCTGTAAGCATTTTGTGAAACTAATTTTGAAATAATAAACCAAAATATTGGGTATACTAATAATGTTATAATGAAGTTAGTTAATAATGGAACAATCTCTGACATATGATTGTGGGCTGTTTGTGTATTTTTATAAATTGTTTCATGGTGTAAAAATTCTAAACCAAAAAATACGCAGTATGCAATAATTAATGATACTCCAAATGAAATCCATTCTGATACAAATAAACTTCTCAATTTAATTGATGCTTGAAATGCAGCTACCGCAAATACAATAAAATATAATATTCCTGAAGTTCCAAACCAAAGCCCATTTAATACATCACTAATAATACTAATTAAAAATAAAAATACCCCTTTTCCAAA
Organism: Pelagibacteraceae bacterium; assembly: GCA_022763425.1. GTDB lineage: Bacteria > Pseudomonadota > Alphaproteobacteria > Pelagibacterales > Pelagibacteraceae > HIMB114. The sequence continues at coordinate 1,069,520 of JALEGD010000001.1, forward strand.
ATTTAGACCAGGATTAGATATTTTAAAAACGTAGATTAAAATAAGTTGTAAATTTGCATAATTTGAAATTGGTTTTCCTAAAATGGATATTTCAAAAGAACTAATTAAGACGCTCAATAACAAAATAATTGTTGCAATATATCGATTAACAAAACTTATCATTTTATTTACGCATTTTTACAATTGTTAAATAATCCATTTGATTAAAATCATACATTGGTTTTAGATAAAATTTATCTTGTTTATCTTTTTTAATTTGCCCGACTAAAATTCCATCCGGCATAATATTATCTATACTTGTTGTATAAACATAATCATCTTCGTTTAATGAATATTCCTTAGGTAAAAAATCTAAATTAATAGTGTTTGCATTACTTGGATTTCCAACCGCAATTGCATTATAATTTTTTTGTCCAATTCTTACTGGAACACGACTATTAATATTTGTGATTAAAACACCATAGGACGAATTGAAATTTACATCAGTAATTTTTCCAACTAACATATTGTTTTTAATTATAGGATCTCCAGATGAAATTCCATGGCGCGATCCTTTATTAATAATTATAGACTCGCTTAAGATATTACTTTTATAACTTAGAACTTTTGTTTTGATTGTTTCAAATTTATAATTCTCTTCACCAGTAATTTTTTTTAAATTTTCAAGCTGAAGTAACAAAGTTATTTTTTCATTCTTTAACTTTGTGACTTCACTTTCTAAATCTAATAATTTATTTTTTGCGATAATCTTCTCATCAACAAAGAAATTATTAAATGAAGAAACTGTATCTGAAATAAAGTTTAATGGAGACTTTAAAACTACTGTGGTGTAAATTATTCCATCATTAATTGCAGATCTCGTAATCTTAAAATATTTATTATCACTTCGATCGATAAAAAATAATATTAAAGATATTATAATAAATATAATAACATTTTTTTTTACATCTACATTTTCAGAAGATGCAAACTTCATTATTATTAATATTCAGTCAGCATTGATGAGAAGATACCTTCTTGCTCCAAAGCTTTACCAGTACCAATCGCAACACAAGATAATGGATCCTCTGCAATAGAAACAGGTAAACCAGTTTCCTTTGAGATTAATTTATCTAAATTCTTAAGATATGCACCACCTCCGGCTAATACTAATCCCATATCAACAAGATCAGCTGAAAGCTCTGGCGGAGTTTGCTCTAATGCATCCTTAATGGCTTGAATCATTTGAGTAATAATTGGAGACATAGCTTCTGCTGAATCTTTTTCTGTAAGTGTTACCTCTTTTGGTACACCTGTTCTTATGTCTCTTCCTTTCACAATATAAGTATTGTCCGAGTTAGTTGGAATGCATGTTCCAATCTCTTTTTTAATTTTTTCTGCTGTTGAGTCACCAATAAGCAAATTAAACTTTTTTCTCATATAGGTGACTATCGATTGATCAAGCGCATCTCCTGCAACTCTTAAAGATTGAGAATAAACAATTCCACCAAGTGACATAACTGCTATCTCGGTCGTACCTCCACCAATATCTACAATCATAGATCCTGTTGGTTCTGATATCGGTAACCCTGCTCCAATCGCTGCTGCAACTGGCTCTTCAATAAGTTGAACTTTTCTAGCTCCTGCTGCATGAGCAGACTCTTGAATAGCTCGTCTTTCAACTGGCGTTGATCCTGTTGGAACACAAATAATAATTCTTGGATTTGCAAATGCACTTCTTTGATGCACTTTTTTGATAAAGTGCTTAATCATTTCCTCTGTCACAATAAAGTCAGCAATTACACCATCTCTTAATGGTCTTATCGCCTGAATAGATCCCGGCGTTCTACCTAACATTTGCTTAGCATCTTCGCCTACGGCTAATACTTGATTTTTCCCTTTTTCATTAACAATTGCAACAACAGAGGGTTCATTCAACACGATACCCTTCCCTTTTACATAAACAAGTGTGTTTGCAGTACCAAGATCAATGGCCATATCAGTAGACCACATTCCCATTACCTTTGAAAAAATCGACATATTATCCTTTCTATTTAAATAGCTGCCGAGTAATCCTTGTCACTCGGTGCAGATCTTTTTCGTTTTAATATTAATTTGTTTAATGCATTTATATAAGCTTGAGCAGAAGCTACTAAAGTGTCAGTATCAGCTGCTTGACCTACAGAAATTCTTCCTTTTTCCTCAATCCTTACACTTACCGTAGCTTGTGCGTCTGTTCCTTCTGTCACTGCATGAACTTGGTAAAGTTGTAAATTCACATCATGAGGGAAAATTTCTTTGATACACTTGAATATAGAGTCAACTGGTCCATCTCCTGATTGCTCAGTAAATTTGTTTTCACCATAAACTTCTAATTCTAATTTTGCTTTTTGTCCTTTAGTCCCAGCTTCAACATCCAATGATATTAATTTAATAACATTATTATTTTTCATTAAATCATCGTCAACTAATGCAGCAATATCCTCATCGAATACATGTCTTTTTTTATCTGCTAAATCTTTAAATTTATTAAAAGCATGATCAATCTTATCCTCATTTAAATTAAAATACCCAAGATTAGCTAATTTTTCTTTAAACGCGTGTCTACCAGAGTGCTTGCCCATAACTAGTGATGATTTGTTTACACCAACGCTTTCAGGTGTCATAATTTCGTAAGTTTGGCTATTTTTTAACATTCCATCTTGGTGAATACCTGACTCGTGAGCAAATGCATTTTTTCCAACTATGGCTTTGTTATATTGAACTGGAAAACCAATTATATTTGATAATAATTTTGAACAACTATTAATTTTATTTGTAACAATATTAGTTTCATATGGCATTAAATCATGACGTGTTTTCATTGCCATAACCACTTCTTCTAAAGCTGCATTACCCGCTCTTTCACCAATTCCATTTATTGTACATTCAATTTGTCTAGCTCCTGCTGCAACACCAGCTAATGCATTAGCAACGGCTAATCCTAAATCGTTATGAGTGTGTGTTGAAACTGTAACTTTATCAATATTAGGAACTCTATTAAATAAATCTTTTATAATCCTTTCATAATCACTTGGTAATGCATAACCAACCGTATCTGGAATATTAATTGTTGTAGCTCCGCATTTAATTGCAAGCTCTACTGTTTTGCATAAATAATCAGGGTCTGTTCGTGTTGCATCTTCTGGAGACCATTCAACATCTTCAGTATGTTTTTTTGCAAACTCAACACTATATTTAATTAAATCTAAAACTTCTTCTTTTGTTTTTTGCAATTTATGCTTGATGTGTAAATCACTTGTAGAAATAAAAGTGTGTATTCTATAATTTTTTGCATGCTTCAATGAATCTACACATTTTTCTAAATCATTTTTTACAGCTCTTGCTAATCCGCATGGAACTGTAGTTTTAAGTAATTTTGAAATTTCAGATACTGCTTCAAAATCTCCTGGTGATGCAGCTGGAAAGCCAGCCTCCATAACGTCAACACCCAAGTCTTGAAAGGCGGAAGCAATTTGAAGTTTGCCTTCTAAAGACATAGAAGCACCCGGAGATTGCTCGCCATCTCGTAAAGTTGTATCGAAAATAATTACTCTATTTTTTGACATAGATGATATGTAATCATCCTTTAGGAAAAAATCTAGTAATTAACGCATAAATTGTATCGATCAAATCCCTCAAATTAAAAACTAGCTATAATTCTAGTTTTTTGACTTATCGATAATCTTATTCTTAGAAATCCAAGGCATCAAGGCTCTTAGTTTTTCTCCAACTTTTTCAATTTGATGTTCAGATAAATCTTTTCTCATTTTAAGGAAGTTTTTTTGACCATCTTCGTTTTCCTTCATCCAATCTCTTGTAAATTTTCCAGATTGAATGTCTTTTAAAACCTCTTTCATCCTTTCTTTTGTTTTATCATCAACGATCTTTTTACCTGATACGTATTCACCATATTCAGCTGTATTTGAAATTGAATAATTCATATTTGCAATTCCACCTTCGTAAATTAAATCTACAATTAACTTAACTTCATGCAAACATTCAAAGTATGCCATCTCAGGTGGGTAACCAGCTTCAGTTAATGTCTCAAAACCTTTTTTAATTAATTCAACTAAACCACCACAAAGAACAACTTGTTCACCGAATAAATCTGTTTCGCATTCGTCTTTAAAAGTTGTTTCAATAATTCCAGATCTTCCGCCGCCCACAGCTGAAGCATATGATAAAGCTAAATCTTTTGCTTTTCCTGTGCTATCTTTATGAACTGCCATTAAACATGGAACTCCGCCACCTTTTTGATACTCAGTTCTAACTAAATGGCCAGGACCTTTTGGAGCAATCATAAATACATCAAGATCATCTCTTGCTTTGATCAAATCATAATGAATATTTAAACCATGAGCAAAAGCTAAACTTGCTCCTTGTTTAATTCTTTGTTCAACATGATTTTTATAAATTCCAGATTGTAATTCGTCAGGGGCTAAAATCATTAACACATCTGCCCACTCAGCAGCATCAGAAATATTCATAACTTTTAAACCTGCAGACTCAGCTTTTTGAATACTCGGAGAATTTTCTCTTAAGGCAACAACCACTTCTTCGACACCACTATCTTTTAAGTTTAATGCGTGAGCATGGCCTTGACTACCAAAGCCAACAATCGCAACTTTTTTAGATTTAATTAAATTAACATCTGCATCTTTGTCATAATACATTTTCATAATACTTGTCCTTTGTTATCCTTTACTGTTTCTGACCCTTTTTTCATGGCCAAAGCACCTGTTCTAGAAATACTTACCTGTCCAAGTGCCTTAATTTTTTTAATAAACTCATCAATCTCAGTTCTAAGCCCTAAAGCTTGTACAATAAAAGATTTTGATGTCTTATCTAAAAACTCAAACTTATTGTCAACACATAATTGCTCTGCTTTTTGAAGTGTGTCACCTTCTCCTAGGAATTTAATCAATGCCAGCTCTCTAAAAATCGTCTCTTTATTAATTGGATAAATATTAACCTTATGAACTGGTACTAATTTTAAAACTTGCGCTTGAATTTGTTTGATAACTTCCTTGGTGCCATTTGTTGCAATAGTTATTCTTGAAATTTTTCTTTCATGATCAACTTCAGAAACAGCTAGTGACTCGATATTATAACCGCGTCCTGAAAATAATCCTGATACTCTTGCTAAAACACCAGCTTCATTATCAACCCACGCCACAACAACGTATCTTTCAACACTATCGTGATGGTCATCTATTTCATAAGCCGATTTAGACATAATTATACTAAAACTTTTCCTTCTTCGGTTATACCTTCTTCATCCTCTGGGCCTAAAATCATTTCATTATGTGGTTTACCTGAAGGTATCATTGGGAAACAGTTTTCATCTTTTTTTACTAAACAATCAAAAATTACTGGCCTATCTATATCAACCATTTGATTAATTTTATCATCTAATTCTTTTGGTGTTTTAGCTCGAATTCCAACAGCACCATATGCTTCTGCTAGTTTTACAAAATCCGGCAGTGCTTCAGTGTAGCTTTCAGAATAATTTTTACCATGTAACAACTCTTGCCATTGCCTCACCATTCCCATCCACTGATTATTTAAAATAAATATTTTTATAGGAAGTTTATATTGAACAGCAGTCGACATCTCCTGAATGTTCATTAAAATTGAAGCTTCTCCAGCTATATCAACAACAAGCCTTCCTGGATTTGCAATTTGTGTACCAATAGCTGCAGGCAGACCATATCCCATTGTTCCAAGACCCCCTGAGGTCATCCATCTATTAGGTTTGTCAAATTTATAATACTGCGCAGCCCACATTTGATGCTGACCAACCTCTGTAGTTATAAATGAGTCCTTGTTCTTTGTTAGTTCATATAATCTTTCAACCGCATATTGAGGCATAATGAGTTTATCATCATGTTTATATGATAAAGATTTTTTTTCTCTCCACTTATTAATTTGTTTCCACCAATCGCTAATTTTTTCTTTATTTGAATTACAAAAATCAGAATGATTATTTTTTAATGTTGTAAGCATATCATTCAATACACTTAAACAATCACCAACAATTGCAACATCTACTTTTACAATTTTATTTATTGATGATGGATCAATATCAATGTGTATTTTTTTTGAATTCGGAGAAAAAGCATCAACACGCCCTGTAATTCTGTCATCAAATCTTGCGCCAACATTTATCATAAGATCACATTCGTGCATGGCGTTGTTTGCCTCATAAGTTCCATGCATACCAAGCATTCCTAAAAACTGAGGATCACTTCCTGGAAATGCTCCAAGACCTTGTAAAGTTGATGTGATTGGAAAATTTGTAACTCGAGCAAATTCAGTCAGTGCATCTGAAGCCTTTGTTCCAGCATTGATTACTCCTCCACCAGAATAAATGATTGGTTTTTTTGATTTTACGATTAACTCAACTGCCTTTTCGATACTTGTTAATTCTGCTTTTATTTTTGGTTTATAAGTTTCAATAATAACCTCTTTTGCACTTTTATAATTTCCTTTTTGGAATTGAACATCTTTTGGAATATCAACTAATACAGGACCTGGTCTTCCAGAAGTTGCAATGTGAAATGCTTTGTGAATTGTTTCGGCTAATTGATTAACATCTTTAACAAGCCAGTTATGTTTTGTGCATGGTCTCGTTATTCCTGTGGTATCACATTCTTGAAAAGCATCTGTTCCAATAAGATGTGTTGGAACTTGTCCAGATATACAAACTAATGGTATAGAATCCATATAAGCATCTGTAAGAGCAGTCACCATATTTGTTGCTCCAGGACCTGAAGTAACTAAAGCAATTCCAGGTTTACCTGATGATCTTGCATAACCTTCTGCAGCATGACCAGCACCTTGTTCATGTCGAACTAAAATATGTTTAATATTTTTTTCTTTTGAAATTTGATCATACAAAGGTAGGACTGCTCCACCTGGATAGCCAAATATATGATCAACGCCATGTTCATTTAGCGCCTTAAAAACTATTTCTGCCCCTGTTAACTGTTCGCTCATTTCTCCAAGAAGTTGAATGTAGCGTAACTTATTTCTGGGTCAAGGTGTTCTGATAAACTTTAAAACTTTTTTTCTAAGATCTGCCTGTTTAAGATCGTTAAACTCATTCCAATCTTTCATTTGGCCTCTAAACCAGGTCATTTGTCTCTTTATATATTGTCGCGTTCTAATAATAGACCTTTCTACAGCATCTTTTAAGGTCATTTTGCCCTCAAGATAAGACATGATCTCTTTCAGGCCTAGAATATTATTTGAAGTCAAAGTCTTAGATACTCCTAATTTTTTAAATTTTTTGGCCTCTTTAGTAGCTCCCTGATCAACCATTTTCTTAAATCTTTTTTCAATTTTGACCAACAAGACTTCCCTTGGAAAATTTAAAAATATTTTTTTAAAATTAATATCTTTTAAATTATTTTTTGTATTTTTTTGCCAATCAAAAATAGACTTTTTTGTATAAAATTTAACTTCATAAAATCTTATCATTCGCTGTTTATCATTTTTAACTATCTTATTTTTGCACTTTGGGTCTAATTTGATTAATTTTTTATAAAACTCACCAGCTCCTATTTGATTAAATAATTTAATTATTTTATCTCTTTTGGCTTTAGAAATGTTTGGTATCTGAGCAATTCCTTCAATTAAAGATTTAAAATATAATCCTGTACCACCTACAATAATGGGTATTTTTTTCTTTTTGAAAATTTCATTAATTTTTTTCTCTGTATGCTTAATCCATTCACCAGTAGAAAAGTTTTTCTTAACACTTACAAAACCATATAAATGGTGTTTAATATTTTTATAATCTTCAGGTCTTGCAGATAAAATTTTAATCTCTTTAAATACTTGCATACTGTCAGCATTTATAATTTCTCCATTAATTTTTTTTGCAACATAAATTGCAAGCTCAGATTTTCCTGAAGCTGTTGGACCAGCTAAAAGAATAACTTTTTTCATGAATTGATTATTTTATTTTTACGCCAATATATCTTGTCGTATTTTGAAGGTCGATAATTGTAAGTAATAATGTTTTTTTACCGGATTTAATTTGTTTTTTTAACTGTTTTTCAAAGTCTTTTACATTTTTAATCGAATTATTTTGTAATGAAATAATTGCATCACCTGGTCTTACAGGAAGTAACGCCATAGCTCCATTTGGATCTATTTTTTGAATAATAACACCGGATTTCTTTTCTAATTTATTTCTATTTTTTTTATCCTCCTCTTTAATATCCCTAACATCGATACCCAAGCTTGATAAAGTTTGTTCTTTTGACTTTGCGGGAATTTTATTTTTAAATTCAGCTGTATCTTCTAATCTTCCAAGCACAACAGTTTTAGAAATTTCTTTTTTATCTCTCCAGATTTTTAAATTTGCAGCTTTTCCAACTGGTGCCTCTCCTACTAACCTTTGTAGGTCTCTTGTTGTTTTTACTTTTTTTCCATTAAACTCGATTATAATATCTCCAGAATTTAAACCCGCTTTATCAGCAGGACTTCCTATATTAATATCAGTAATCAATGCACCGATAGCTTCTTTTAATCCTAGACTGTCTGCAATTTCTTTTGTGACTGTTTGAATTCTAACACCTAACCATCCTCTTTTAGTCTCACCAAATTTAATTAATTGGTTGATAACATTTTTTGCAAAGTTTGAAGGAATTGCAAAACCAATACCAACTGAGCCACCTGAATTAGAAAAAATTGCAGTATTAATTCCAAGAACTTCACCGTCCATATTAAATAATGGACCACCAGAATTTCCTTGGTTTATTGATGCATCTGTTTGAATAAAATTATCATATCGTCCCATATTAATATCTCTATTAATTGCTGAGACTATGCCTTGGGTAACAGTTCCACCTAATCCAAATGGGTTTCCGATTGCAATAACCCAGTCTCCTACTTTTGCCTCGTCTGAATTTGCAAAATTTACAGCTGGAAATTTCTTATCAGACTGAATTTTTAATACCGCAATATCACTAACTGGATCAGTACCTATAAGTTTAGCCTCATATTCCTTGCCATCGGTAAACTTTACAAAAATACCTTCAGCATTTTGAATAACATGATTATTTGTAATCACTGTTCCATTTTCTTTGATGACAAACCCAGAACCTAAAGCAGTTGATTTTCTTTTTTGCGGTCCTTGATTTTGTTGAAAATCCTTAAAAAATTCCTCAAATGGTGAGCCAGGAGGAAATTGAAATGGAAACTCTTGAGAGCGTGTTTCAACTATAGTTGTAGCTGAAATATTAACGACAGATGGCATTAATTTTTCTGCAAGCTTAGAAAAACCTTTTGAAACATCTATAGAATAGGCAGAATTATTTAAACCTTGGAAAACAAATATAATAACTAAAATTTTTAAAAACTTTTTCATCCTTTAATACTCCATACGATAATAAATCCAATTAAAGCAAAAAAAAGGCCACCAGTTCTCAAATTTGAGGCTGGAATAGATTTCATTTTTTCCATAATGCTCTTCATCTGTTCAGGAAATATTGAATACAAAAGTCCTTCAATTACAAATAGCAATCCAATCGCTACGATAAGTTCTTTCATAACTATTTTTTTACAGGTGTAGCTGGTGCGGAGCTTCTTCTATTATTTGTCCCGGACTTTCCAAAATATTTGAAGAAATCGCTATCAGGAGACAATATCAAAGAAGTATCTTTCCCAATTAAAGATTTTTCATAAGATTGCATTGAACGATAAAAGCTAAAGAAGCTTGGATCTTTTCCAAAAGCGTCTGCAAAAATTTTATTTCTTTGACCATCACCTTCTCCTTTTAAAATTTGTGATTTTTTATTTGCTTCAGCTAATATAATTGTCACTTCTTTATCAGCAGTGGATCTAACTGTTTGAGCTATCTCAGCTCCTTCTGCACGAAATTCTTTTGCTTCTCTTTGTCTCTCAGTTTGCATTCTTCTATAAATTGCTTCACTGTTTGCTTGAGGAAGATCAGCTCTTTTAATTCGAACATCAATAATTCTAATTCCTAATTTTTCTGCTTCAGTATTTACATCTTTTGTAATTTGGTCCATCAATCTTGCTCTATCTTTGGAAACCAAAGTTGCCAATTCTTCTTTACCTAAAACACCTCTTATTCTTGCATTAACAATTGTAGACAACCTTGATCTTGCAACTCTCTCGTTTCCAACTGAAATATAAAACTGCAAAGGATCTTTAATTTGAAACCTTGCAAATGCATCAACAATTAATCTTTTTTGATCAGATGCAATTACTTCTTCTGGTGGAGCATCTAAATTTAAAATTCTAGTATCTAAAAATACTGTATTTTGAATGAATGGAATTTTATAATTTAATCCAGCCTTTTGCACAATTCGTTTAGGGTCACCAAACTGTAGTACGATAGCTTGTTGTACTTCAGATACGGTAAAGAAAGTTGAGTATCCTAAAAATCCTAAAAGAATAATAACTGGTCCTAAAAATTTTAAAGCCCTCTCACTCATTTAATTTCCTGCATTCTTTTTAAGTTCAGGCAAAGGTAGGTATGGAACTACACCTCCACCAGATTTTTTGTCTATAATAATCTTATTAATATCAGCCATTACTTTTTCCATAGTTTCTAAATACATTCTTTCTTGTGTTACGGTTCTTGCTTTTCTGTACTCATTATAAATTGCTAAAAATCTGCTTGCCTCTCCTTCTGCAAGTGCAACAACTTCTCTTTTATAAGCTTCTGCTTGCTGTAATATTTGTGCAGCTTCTCCTCGTGCTCTTGGTATTACATCATTAGCATAAGCTTCAGCTTCATTTTGAGCTCGTTCTTTATCTGCCTTAGCAGCTTGCACATCTCTAAAAGCATCAATCACTTCTTTTGGTGGGTCAGCTTTTTGTGTTTGTACTTGAGTAATAGAAATCCCAGAGTCATAACTATCTAAAATTTCTTGCATAATATTTTGAGTATCTATTTCTACCTGAGCTCTTCCTTCGGTCAAAATTGACTGAATTCCGTTTTTAGCTATCACCTCTCTCATTGCTGTTTCAGCTACACTTTTAACTGTGTCTTCTGGAGCTTGAATATTAAATAAAAATTTTCCAGCATCTTTAATGATCCAAAATACTGAGTAATCAATATCAACAATGTTTTCATCTCCAGTTAACATTAAACTTTCTTCTGGAACATCACTTACACCAGTAGCTCTTCCAGTATCTGAAGCTGATCTATAACCCACATCAATTCTATTAACTCGTGTAACTTTTGGAGTGAGCGCTGTTTCTATTGGATATGGCAAGTGATAATGCAGTCCAGGTTGTGTTTGATTTACATATTTCCCAAATCTTAAAACTACACCCTGCTCATCAGGTAATACTCTATAAAAACCACTTGCTAGCCATAAGCCTAATATAATTATACCAAATAATAAAAACGGTTTATTTCCACCTGGCATTTTTTTTCCAGGAAACATTTTTTTTAAATTGTCTTGGAATTGATTTGCTAAATCGTCAATGTTAGGAGGTCTATTACTTCCTCCACCACCTCCAGATGATCGATCATTTTCTCCGTTGCCCCAAGGCGATCCAGACATTTAAACTCCGTTGTTTTAAAAATTTAATTGAGTTACTACTACATATTTAGTTAGTAGTTTAAAAGGAAAAAACAAGGTGGATAACAAAAAAAAAGTTAATTTAAGCAAGAATTTCAAAGAAAAAATTGAACCAAGGTCACAATTTCAAAAAAAAAGTATTCCTGGAGTAAAAAAAATTTTATCAATCTCAAGTGCTAAGGGCGGTGTTGGAAAATCAACTGTTTGTGCAAATCTTGCAATCGCAGCGTCAAAACAAGGTTTTTCTGTTGGCTTGTTAGATGCTGATATTTATGGTCCATCGATACCAGATTTATTTAATATTTCAGAAAAACCAACTGCAGATGAAAATAAAAAAATAAATCCTATAATTGCTCAAGACATTAAACTAATTTCCATGGGGTTTTTAATTGATAAAAATTCTCCAATGGTTTGGCGTGGTCCAATGGTTATTAATGCAATAAAATCGTTTATAAATAATGTGAATTGGGGTGAATTAGATTGTTTATTTGTTGATCTACCTCCTGGCACAGGAGATGCAATTTTAACATTTGCACAGGAATTGAAGGTTGATGGAAGTATTATAATTACAACACCGCAAAAATTATCAATTACAGATGCAAACAGAGGGATAGAAATGTTTAAGAAAACTGATATTCCAGTTTTGGGTTTAATTGAAAATATGTCTTTTATATTAGATAAAAATAATAACCCTTCTTATCCATTTGGAAAAAATGGAGCAAAAGAATTATGTGAAAAACAAAAAATAAAATTGTTAGACAAAATTAAAATTGATGAGTCTTTTAATCATTGTGTAGAAAAAGGGTTGGTTTTTGAAAATTTGTCTGATGATATTAAAATTCAGTTTGAAACTATTGCTAAGGAAATATTGAGTTAGGAGATTAAATCTTTTTTTTCTAAAACTTCCATTAATTCATTCCATTCTCTTTTGCTCAGACCAGAACTTTCTAAATTAACCTTTTCTCCATTTAAAAGTGATTTTATTACCTTTAAACCTTTTGCAGAAACGTGAGCAGCGCCAACTCTGTAATCTAAAAATGCTGAATGAGTAATTGGTACCCATTTTTTTAATGTTTCAATCATCGCATCTGCATAAACTCTTATCTCATATTGAGCGTGAATATCCGCTCTTAAGAATAAAAAATTCATTAGATTTAACAAATCTGTTTTCCAATACCACTGAGTGTAAGAATTTAATGTTAAATTCATTCTAGCTAATTCTCTTGCTAAACCTGATTTATTTTCATCAATAACAGAACCATCATAACGTTCATTTAACATTTTTTCATAATTCTCATATGTTCGTTGAGAATCTTCTTTTAAAATATCAAGTACTTCTTTAGCCTGATCGCCTTCAAGAATATCTCCCCTACCTTGTCTGTTGTTTACTGCTTGAGCAGCTAACTTATCTGGTGCGGGAATATAAAATTCTTTGTCTAAAATAGAGTATCTAGCTGAATATTCATTTACATTTGCTGTTCTATGTCTAATCCATTGCCTTGCAATAAAAATTGGTAATTTAATGTGGTATTTAATTTCACACATCTCAAATGGAGTGCTGTGCCAATGACGTAACAAATATCTTATTAGCCCTTCATCAGTTGAAACTTTTTTTGTACCTTTACCATATGAAACTCTTGCTGCTTGAACAATTGAACTATCATCGCCCATGTAATCGACTACTCTAATAAAGCCATGATCAAGTATTGGTATAGCCTCATATAAAATTTTTTCTAACTCAGGTGAGGTAACTCTTTTTGTTGTATTTTGTTGTGATTGTTGTTCTTTTATTTCTATCTTTTGTTGTTCTGTAAGCGCCATTAAAATTAATTTCTTTAAATTTAGAATCTATCACTTATATTAATTTGTGTTGGTTTTCCAACTATGGTGATAAACGAAATTCGTAATAAACATTTCGGACCAGGGGGCGGTACCCTGCACCTCCACCAAATACAACTCATGGGGGTGAAATAGGCTCGACGGATGTCTAAAGGCTTTTCTTTTACTCGGTATTGTTCCGCCGTAACGGGCTAATTTATAAATGCTAACGAAAGTTACGCTATTGCTGCTTAATTAACTTCGGTTAATTAATTAGCAGGGGTCCGGGGCACCTTGCAACAGAACGCCCCAATTATAAATTTCCTAAAACTGCATCTCCACAATCTTTAGTATTAGATTCTCCATCAAGATCTTTTGTTCTTGATTTTTTATCGGATAAAGTTTTTTCAATTGATTTAATTATTCTGTCACTTGCCTCTTTCTCACCAAGATAATCTAACATCATTGCACCGGACCAAATTTGACCTACTGGGTTTGCAATTCCTTTACCTGCAATATCTGGTGCTGAACCATGCACAGGTTCAAATAAAGATGGGAATTTATTCTCTGGATTAATGTTTCCAGAAGGTGCAATTCCAATTGTACCAGTACAAGCTGGTCCAAGGTCTGATAAAATATCTCCGAATAAATTAGATCCAACAACAACATCAAACCATTCTGGAGTAAGCACAAATCTGGCTGTTAAAATATCAATGTGATATTGATCAGTTTCTACATCAGGAAAAGCTTTTTTATTTTCCTCAAATCTTTCATCCCAGTATGGCATGGTAATTGAGATACCATTTGATTTTGTTGCGCTAGTTAATTTTTTTCTAGATCTCGTTTTTGCTAATTCAAAAGCAAATTTTTGTACACGGTCAATTCCAATTTTTGACATAACTGTTTCTTGAACGACAATTTCTCTTTCTGTGCCTTGATACATTCGCCCACCTACTGAGGAATACTCTCCTTCTGTATTTTCACGAACAATCATCATGTCAATATCACCTGGTTTTTTATTTGCTAAAGGACAAGGAACACCAGGCATTAGTTTTACTGGTCTTAAATTAATATATTGATCAAAATCTCTTCTAAATTTTAATAAAGATCCCCATAAAGAAATGTGATCTGGTAACCTTTCTGGATCTCCTACAGCTCCGAAGAATATAGCATCGTGTTTTTTTAATTTTTCTTGCCAGTCATCTGGGAGCATTTTTCCATGTTTTTCATAATAATCACAAGAAGCAAAATCATATTCTTCAATGGAAAGCTTAAATTGATGTTGTATAGCAACTTCTTTTAAAATCTTTATTCCCTCAGGAACAACTTCTTTTCCAATCCCATCCCCAGCAATTGATGCGATTTTATATTCTTTCATTTAATAAATTTCTCTAAGTTTGGTTTAAAATAATTTGGACCCTTTAATACTTTACCGTGCTCATTAAATATTGGTTTTCCATTTTCGTCAAGCTTACTCATATTTGATCTTTGCACTTCATCAAAACATTTATCAAGATCAATACCAAAAGCATGCCCAGCACCATATGTAACATAAAGTATATCAGTAAGTGCATCTGCAACTTCTTTAATATCTTTATTTTCTATGGCCTCTTTTAATTCAGATAACTCTTCATCTATTAGACTAACACGTAAATCTTGAATTTTTTCACTCGGAAATTCAGCCTTATTTTTTACTTCCTGACCAAAGGTTTCCATAAATTTTTTGACACTACTAAAATTACTCATATATTTAGGTTACCAATTACTATGAAATTAATAATAAACATTATTTGTTTTACCCTTTTATCCACAATTTCAAATGCATTTGAGAACCCAAAAATTAACCTCGGTAAATTTAGTATTAATAAATATGAAATAACCATTAAAGAATTTTCTGAATATGCTTCAAAAAATAATATTATTACCTTGGCGGAAAAAAATGGCGGAGGATATGAATGGGGTGCTGGATGGGAAAAAAGATCTGGATGGGACTATAAAACACCTTTTGGAAAAAAACCTAAGAGTAATCTTGAACCTGCGGCACATCTAAATCGATTTGAGTCTGAAAAATATTGCAAATATAAAGGTGGTAGACTTCCAACATTTGAAGAGTGGAAACTTGCAGCTTATACTCAAATTTTAAATTCAGAAAAATACAACAAAGGTACAACTTATACTTACCCAAGCGGAAATAAGGCTGAAGGTTTAAATTCACAAGGAATATTGAATTACGATAAACATGTTGATGTCACATCTCTACCAGAAGGTATCAATGGATTAGTTGCCATGGGAGGAAATGTTTGGGAATGGATTAATGATCAAAAAGGAAATGAATCTTTAACAGCTGGGGCATCGTGGTGGTATGGTGCTTACAAAACTAGAGTAAATGGTGCCCAATATAAGCCTTCTAATTTTTATGCGATTTATATTGGGTTTAGGTGCGTATTTGATAATTAATTTATGAAAAAAATTTTCTTTATAAACTTTATATCAGTTATTTTGATAATATTACTTTTTGAACTTTTATTTGGTTATTGGTTTGATGAAAATAACTTTGGTATTTATGCTAGAAAAAATAGAGATAGAAATGAATTTTATAATGTTGAATATTCAAAATATAAGAAAAAAGTAATTTATAAAAGAAATACATACGGATTTAGAGAAGACACAAATATTGAGCCAAAAGATATAAAAATTATATTTCTTGGAGGAAGTACAGGAAATGAGAGATTTAAAAACTATAATGATACAATTGTTGGACAATTAAATAAAAAAAATACTTTTCACAAAATCATAAACGCATCTGTAGATGGAAAAACTACAAATGGTTACATCAATGACTTTATTTTTTGGTTTCCTAAGTTAAAAAATTTTAGCCCAGAAGTTTATATTGCTTATGTTGGTATTAATGATAGCAATTACAATCAACCATTAAAACATGATCTGCTTAAAAAAAATAAATTAATTTTTCAAATAAGAGATTTAATTTCTAATAATAGTATAATAATTGAATTATGTAAAAAAATTATTTTTTTTTACAAAAGTTTTACAGATCACTATAAATTTAGATACAATGCTAATCCTGATCTTTATAAAAACTTCAAATATCTATCCTATGAACAAGCTATAAAAAAATATGATGAAAGTATTTTAAAAAAAAAATACAATCTCCTAATTCAAAGATATTTGGAAAGATTAAATCAATTAAATCAAATTATCAGAAATAATAATGCCAGGTTGATTTTAATCACTCAGATTCGATTTAACGGATTAAATGAACAACTATTTGTGATAAATGAAACAACTAAAGAATACGCAAAACATAATAAAATAGATATTATTAAATTAGATGAAATAATAACAATGGAAGTTGATGACTTTTACGATGAGGTACATACTACCCCAAAAGGTTCAGAAAAAATTGCAGAAAAAGTTTTTTCTAAATTATTAAAAATTTTATAGATATTAATAATCAATCAAGTTCAAATTGATTTTTGTAATCTAAGAGCAAATCTTTATTTTGTCTTTCTTTAAATAAAATAAAATTTTCAATAACCAATAAGTCTAGATCTGTACCCATAAAACATCTAAAAGCATCCTCTGGAGTATTAACTATTGGCTCTCCTCTAACATTAAATGATGTGTTAATTAAAACTGCACAATTAGTCTTTTCATAAAATTTATTAATTAAATCATAAAATTTCTTATTAGTCTCTTCATGAACAGTTTGAATTCTAGCAGAATAATCTACATGGGTTACTGCAGGAATACTTGATCTTTTAATATTTAACTTTTCTATTCCAAAAAGTTTTTTATCTTCCTCTCTCATTTTTATTTTAATATTCTCATTTACGTCAGAAACTAAAAGCATATATGGGCTGTCTTGATCTATATTAAAATAATCACTAACCTTCTCTCTTAAAACTGCAGGTGCAAAAGGTCTAAAACTTTCTCTAAATTTTACTTTTAAATTTAAATTTTTTTGCATTTTATCTGATCTGGGATCTGCAATAATTGATCTAGCTCCTAAAGCCCTAGGGCCAAACTCCATTCGACCTTGGAACCATCCTATAGCTTTTTCATTTACAAGTTCATTAGCTATCAAATCTAAAAGTTCATCATTTTTAAATTTTTGAAAATTCGCTCCAATTCTATTTAATTCTTTTTCAACATAATTATTTTTATAACTCGGACCTAAGTATGAACCCTGCATAGCATCCTTTAAATTAAGTTTTTGGTTGTCTAGCTCATTATGCCAATAGGCTAAAGCAGCACCCAAAGATCCTCCGGCATCACCTGATGCAGGTTGTATCCATATATTTTTAAAAACTTTATTTTTGAGTATTTTTCCATTTGCAACGCAATTTAGCGCTACGCCTCCTGACATGCATAAATTCTCAATTTTATATTCTTCTTTTATTTTAGTGGTAATTTTTAAAACAATTTCTTCTGTTACAGCTTGCAATGATGAAGCTATATCCATATGAAACTCGGTTAATAAATCAACCTCAGGGTTTCGTCTTTCTTGTCCAAATAAATCATCAAATTTTTTATTTGTCATTTTAAGATCGGTAGCAAAATCAAAATATTTCATATTCATTTTAAATGAACCATCTTCTTTAACTGTTATTAAATTGTCTAAAATTATATTTTTGTATTTTGGAGTTCCATAAGGTGCCAGACCCATTACTTTGTATTCACCAGAATTAACCTTAAAGCCAAGATAGTATGTAAAAGCACTATAGAGAAGTCCAAGTGAATGAGGGAAATGAATTTCTTTTAAAATCTCAATTTTATTTTTTTTTCCTATACCAATTGTAGTTGTAGACCATTCTCCAACACCATCTAAAGTTAATACTAATGCTTCATCATATGGGCTTGGATAATAAGCACTTGCTGCATGGCTCATGTGATGTTCTGAAAATTTTAACTTTTTTATATCATCAAATGACTGATCTATATTTTTAAGTTCTTTAAAGATCATATCCTTTTGAAATAATTTTTCTCTTAACCATATAGGCATTGAAGCCGCAAATGATCTAAAACCTTTTGGTGCAAAGGCAATATAGGTTTCCAGTAATCTCTCAAATTTTAAAAAAGGTTTTTCATAGAAAACAATAGAATTAATTTCACTTAACTTAATGTCTGAATTTTCAAGTATATACTTTATCGACTCTTTAGGAAATGAGCTATCATGTTTAACTCTTGTAAATCTTTCTTCTTGTACAGCAGAAATTATCTTTCCATCTTTTATTAAAGCAACCGAACTATCGTGATAAAAAGCAGATATACCTAATATGTAAGACAATCAAAATACCTGTTAAAATATTGTGTAGATAAAAGGGGCAACGGCAGTACCTTGAGTAAGTACAATTAGTGTTCCGAATAAAACTAAAACTATTAAAATTGGTAATAACCAATATTTTTTTCTAACTTTTAAAAAATCCCAAAATTCAATTAAAAATGATTTCATAGTTTAAAATTGTTTGCTCATATCACCAAGTTTCTTATCTTTTAATTTCCAAAAAGATTTTGAGGCTTTGTTTATATTTAAGTCTAGAATATCTTTATTAAAAATTTTTAAAACAATAGAAGTTATAAATATTACAGTAAAATAAACCAACAACATGATTATTGGCGCTATAATTTTTCCCAGTAAATCGCCGAATTTAATCCAAATCTTATTAAATGGGCCAAAAATATTAGGATAAATAAATGTAAACAATAAGAAAAATACTGACAATAATAAAAAATATATATTTAGCTCTTCATATTTTATTAAGTTATATAAAAATAACAGAATAAAAACTAAACCAAAAACTAAACCAAAACTCTTATTTGAAGATTTTGAATTTTTCATTAAATAGACTTGTATAACTATAAATGAAAAAAGTAAAAATTTATACTACTCCTTATTGTCCGTTTTGCATAAGGGCCAAGCAGTTGCTTAAAAATAAAAATATAGATTTTCAAGAAATCGATTTATCTAAGGAGCCAGAAAAATTTGATGAAATGAGTAAAAAATCAAATGGAGCAAGAACAGTTCCTCAAATTTTTGTAGATGACACTCATATTGGAGACTGTGATTATATTCATGAACTTGATAATAAAGGTGAATTAGATAAAATTTTAGGAATATAATGAGTTTATATTTCTTATCTTTTTTTGCAGGATCTGTGAGTTTTCTATCGCCTTGCGTTTTACCATTAATACCTGGCTATATATCTTTTATAAATGGAACTACCCTTGAAAACCTAGAAGACAAAAAAAAAAATTTTATATTTAAGGAAACACTTTTATTCACTCTGGGTTTTTCAATTGTTTTTATTTCGTTAGGTGCAACTGCTACTTTTTTTGGATCTTTAATATTTAAATATTCAACATTTTTTACTTATTTTGTTGGAATAGTTATAATTTTTTTTAGTCTTAACATGATTGGACTTTTGCAATTAAGACTGCTCAATCAAGAATTAAAATATCATTTTCATGATCAAATAACAAAACCTTATATGTCTTTTTTAGTTGGAATTGGATTTGGATTTGGATGGTCGCCTTGTATCGGCCCAATACTGGGTTCTGTTTTGGCTCTTGCATCATTAGAAACTACAATAACAAAAGGAATAATATTATTGTCAATCTATTCAATTGGTTTGGCAATTCCTTTTATTCTGTCAGGTTTATTTATTACTAAATTTTTAATTTTTTCAAAGAAAACAAGAATGCATATTATTAAAATTCAAAAAATAAGTGGTTACATTTTACTGATAACTGGAGTTTTAATTGTTACAGGTAAGTTACAGACTTTAGGTTATTATCTTTTAGACTGGTTTCCAATATTGAGTAAGCTTGGTTAATTAATTAAATTGTATTGATATTCTCTTGCATCTAAAACAGTTTTTGGCAAACTCAATTCAACATCATCAAGTGAAATAATCTCATCTTTTTTAATATCTTTTTTTAGGACCGCTCCATCAGATAATCCAAGAGGTAATATTTTTAAACTCTTTGACTTTGACGAAGTCGTTAATCTTCCTCTTGCGCAAAAGCCGCCTTCACCGTCTAATTTTTCACCAGCTTTCAAATCTTTTTTTGCATATGAAGCTACTTCTGCATTATAAAATTTTGTAGATCCTGTTGGTTTATTTTCTAAAGCTATAGAATAAATAGACTGAGCAAGTTCTAAACCAATATAATGATAAGGTCTCCATATTGCAGAAAATTGCCCTGAATTATCTGTTACCATTCCATAATCTTTAAAACAATTTTGAACATATTGATTTTGTCCTTTGATCACGATGTAAACACCCCATCTTAAGTCATTTGGAATATCTTTTTTATTAGTATCAATGCTTGAAATCACTTCAACTTGACCGTCATGATCTATCAAGCCACCTGAAGTCTTTGGAATTAGTTTTTTTGCAATATCATAAACTCCAATAGAAGGAAAAGTTAAGCCATTATCAGGACATTTTAAGTTTGAGGCATTACTTACAGCTGCCATCTCGATTGCACTCTTGTCTCCACAAGTAAAAGAGTTAAACATTTTTGGATTCATTCCAGATTCAACTTCGGCTTTTTCCTTCGTTAACCCATAATGATCCCAAACAGTATCTGGTGTTGAATACTCAAAAGTTGGGTGGTATTTTGTTCCTTTTCCTGCACAAGTTACATGAAAACCATTAAGTCTTGCCCATTCTACTTGTTCCATAATTAAAGATGGTTGATCTCCATATGCCATGGAGCAAACAACATTATTTTTAATAGCTAAATCAGATAAATATTTCCCACATGTCACATCTGCTTCAACATTTACTAAAATAATATGCTTTCCTTTATTTATAATTTTTTCAGCATGAACGGTTCCAACGATAGGGTTGCCAGTAGCTTCAATAAATATATCGATATCTCTATCAATAGCTTTGTCTAAAGAGTTTACAAAATTAATGTCATCAATTGTAGAGCTTGATAAACCACTTTTGCTGCAATTTTTTTTTGCACGCTCAATATCAAGATCAATTATAGTATCAATTCTTATTTTTTTTAATTGATTATATTGAGATAAAAACATAGAGATAAATTTACCACATCCAACAAAAGCAACTTTAATAGGTGAGTTAAGGTCTTGTAATTTTTGATATAAAAACATTATTTGTATTTAGTTGAAACAATAATACCCGTCAAAATAAATAATGCTCCTACAATATGAAAATTTGCTAATTGTTCACCAATTAAAAATATTGCCATCAAAGAACTAAATACTGGCATTAAATGAAGAAATATTCCTGATCTAGATGGACCAATTAATTGTATTGCACCAATCCAAAAAATATATGCTCCAATTCCAGCAAATAAAACAACGTATCCAATTGTTAAAATCACGGGAATATTAATTTGCAAATAATGCCCGGTATATAATTCATAAAAATAGAATGGTATTAAAAAAATTAACCCAATAAAAATTAAGGTTTGCAATAAAGCAAAAGGCTCAAGGTTAATTTTTTTTTCTTTGACCATTATTGAATAAGTTGCCCAAGAAATCATTGCGACTAAAATCCATAGATCTCCTTTATTTAAATTTAAAGTTAATAATTTGTTAAATTCCATTTTAGTAATAATAATCAAAACTCCAATCAGAGATGTTATCACTCCAATAATTTGTGTAATTTTAATTTTTTCATTTGTAAAACATGATGAAAAAAAAATAATTAATACTGGGATTGTTGAAATCATCAAAACACCATTTAGAACTTGCGTAAAATTTAGTGAATAGTAAACAACTGAATTAAAAATTGTTATACTAGTAAATCCCATGATAGATAAGGGTATTAGGTTATTTTTAATTTCGTCAATATTTTGAAATATTTTTTTATAGGTAAATGGAAAAAGAATAAGAAATGCAATTAACCATCTGTAAAAATTTAAAGTAAAAGGAGGCACATCAAATAAAGTTGCAACTTTGCCAACTATAAAATTGCCAGCCCAAAATAAAGTACAAAGAACTAAAAAAATATAAGCTTTTATATTTTGCATCTAAAAGATAAGAAAAAATTAGTTATTATATTTTTCTTCTCGCATCTTATAGATTGATTGCATGTCGTCATGCATTTTTTTTATACTAGTAGAGGTATTATATTCAAATAGAGCGGGGCAAATACCATGTATGAGTGCAGTGAATGAAGATTTTAAACAAATAAAACTTGCTTTAAAAGCAAACCTTTGATGTTCAAAGTAAGTCTTATCAGCATCTTTTAAATGTTGTTTAATTTTTTGTATCATAATTTTAATAATATTTATTAAAATTAAGACTGATTTACAGCTTTTTTCTCTGTGTCTTCAATCTCTAGTTGCTTTTCTTTTTTTTCTTCCTTAACTTTTGCTTTTTGAGATTGTTGTGGCTTTGAAGAAGTTTGTTTACCTTGATTTATTCTCTTGATGTATCCATCAACATCTGCGCCTTCATCAATTTTTAAATTCTCCCTAAAAAATATATCACCTTTTATTGTAGCAGTTTTTCCAATAACTATATCATCTGCATATATTTCGCCTTCTATAAAACCAAAAACTTCAAACTTTGAAGCTTTAACTCCGCCAATTACTGAACCAGTTTCTAAAACTTTTAAATTTTCTGCTCTAATATTACCGTTCATAATACCGGCAATTTCTATTTCACCCTTACAGCTTAAATCACCTTCAATTGTTAAGCCCTCTCCAATTAGAGAAGTTCCGTCAGCTCGCTCAGAGTTATTGTTATTAAACATCGTTGAATTTATACAAATTAAATTATTAAGAGTCTAAGAAAACTTAACCCATTTTAATGCAGTTTTTATTGAATTTTAGTAAATATTTTCATCTTTATGAATTTTGGCACTCATAACAAGACCAAGAGCAAACATAGATGTTAGCATTGCCGTACCTCCATATGACATGATTGGAATAGGAACTCCAACAACGGGCAAAAGTCCAGTTACCATTCCAATATTTATTGCAATGTAAACAAAGAAATTAAATGAAACCCCAAAACATAATAATCTTCCAAATGTAGATCTAGAAACTTTTGAAATACTATCAATTCTAAAAATTAATATAAGAAATAGGATTAATAAAATTAAACTTCCAATAAAACCAAATTGTTCAGCAAAAGCTGTAAAGATAAAATCTGTATGAGGCTCAGGTAAAAAAGATAAATTACTTTGCGACCCTTCCTTATAACCCTGACCAAAAAATCCACCAGAGCCAATTGCAATTTTAGACTGTATAACATGATAGCCTGCTCCCGTTGGATCGTTTTCTGGATTTAAAAAAGTCAATATCCTTTGCTTTTGATATGGTTTTAAAAATGAAATTGATAATGGTGCTAATATTAAAAGTGATAATGTTCCGAATGTAAAAATTTTTAAATTTAGACCAGCTAACCAAAGAATAGATATAGCAACTAATAAAATAAAAAGAGCTGTTCCTAAATCTGGTTGCTTAATAACTAAAAGAAAAGGTATGATAATTAGTGTAATTGGAACAACTAGATTTTTTACACGGTCTATTTCATCTGTTTTGATATATTGATAATATCTTGCTAAAGCCATGATTACCCCAACTTTCATCAATTCAGAAGGTTGTAAATTAAAAATACCAATGTCTAACCATCTTTTTGCACCTTTTCCTACAAGTCCATAAAAATCTACAAGAATTAAAAGTAAAATAACAAAACCATAAAAAAAATATGAAAGTTTGTACCAAGTTTTAATATTTATTGATGCCGCAATTAGAAAAACTATCAACGAGAAACAAATTCTCAAAAAATGTTTATCAACAAGTCCTTTTTCATTAAAATCTAAGCTAGATAATACAGTTAAACTTATTAAAGCAATTAATATCATCGAAGAAAAAATAACAAAGTCCATAGATTTTATTTTAGTAGAAAAATTTTCTAAAAAGCTCTTATTCAGTCTAAGCATTAGTTCCTTTTGGATAATATAGTTCAAAAACTTTTTGCATAACTTTTTTTGCTATAGGAGCTGCTTTTGAAGAGCCTGATCCACCATGATCTATAATAACAGATATTGCATATTCTGGATTAGTAACCGGGCCATAACCAGTGAATAAAGAATGGTCTCTAAATTTCCAAGGTAGATCTTTGTTTTTAATATCTAGTTCTCTTTGTCTTTGAGAAATTCTTCTGACTTGAGATGTTCCAGTTTTACCGCAAAACTTTAAATCTCCTTTTATTCTAGAGTTATACGATGTTCCCTTCCACTCGTTAGTGGCAACTTCTAAAGAGTCTTTAATAATTTTTAAATGATCATTATTTTCAATAATTTTTTCACCAAGTTCAAAGTTATCACTTGCATTTAATGAGGGTTTGATTTTAAAACCTCCGTTTGCAATTTGAGCAATCATTTTACAAAGTTGTATTGGTGTAGCTTGAATATATCCCTGACCAATTCCTGCTATTATTGTTTCCCCAAGATACCAAGGTTGACCAATATATTTTTTCTTCCATTTTGTATTTGGAAAAACACCTTTTTTTTCTTCTAAAAAATTATCTAGAACATATTGACCTAGACCAAATTTTAATGCTGTTTTATACATTCTATCTATACCAAGCAATCTTGCTACCTCATAAAAATAAATATCACACGACTCTTTAATAGCTTTTTTCATATCAACTACACCATGACCTTTTTCTTTCCAGCAATGATATTTTTGACCAAAATATTCGGTGCTCTCTTTACATCTAATTTTAAAGTTACTGTTCACAATTCCATTCTCCATTGCAGAGATTGCAACTAGCATTTTTAAAGTACTTCCGGGAGGATATTGAGAAGATAACGCTTTATTACTTAGAGGTTTTTTTTCATCCCTTAGATACTTTTTGTATTCAAAAGAATTAATTCCATATGTAAATAAGTTTGCATCAAATGACGGTGAAGACGTACAGCATCTTATTTCACCTCTGGTATTCATTACAATGACAGATCCACTTTCATTACCCAATGTTTTATTTGCAAAAACTTGAAGCTCAGAGTCTAAAGTAGAATTAAAATTTTTACCTTTTATTCCTTGGTTGTAACTGATTTGTTTTAACTGCCTTCCAAAGGCATTTGTTTCAATTACGGATTTTCCAGGTGATCCAATGATTAAATCTTCAAATTTTTTCTCGATACCATTTTTTCCAATTTTAAGATTTGGTGTATTAAGAAACTTCTCGGATATACTTTTTAAATCTTTTTTATTTGGTTCACCAACATAACCTACAATATGAGCAAACTCTTTGGCATGAGAATAAGTTCTTTCAAAGGATACTATTGGCTGCACATACGAAATATTGCTAAGATTATAATTAATATTTGAAATTACTTTCCATGGTAATTTTTTATCAATTATATAAGCCTGATATTTTTTTGTCTTCTTGTACCTGTAGATTTCTCTTTTAAATCTTTTGATCTCTAAAATATCAAAATCAACATAAGGTCTTAGACTGTAGAAAAACTCATTTAAATTTTTTATCTCACTTGGAAATATACTTAAGAGATAAACTTGATTATTTGATGCAATAATCCTATTTTTAAAATCATAAATAATCCCTCTTTCAGGAACCTCTTTAATTTCTCTATATCTATTTCTATCTGAAAGTTGCTTAAACTCTTGAGATTTAAACAATTGTAAATAAGCCAATCTGGATGTTATTATTCCGAAGAAAGCAACTTTCGCCAATCCTAAAACAAAACCTCGACGTGAAATGGTTTTGGATTTGCTCTCTATTCCTTTTTTAACTTTTGGACTAAAATATTCCATTAATACGTTAGTTATATATAGACTTTTTTATTCCAAAATGCTATCTGACCCCGCTTTAGGAGGTAGGTTATTAAAATAGAAGTAAAAAATGACAATCTTGAACAGGCCTTAAGGGTTCTGAAAAAAAAACTTCAAAAGGAAGGTACTTTCAGAATACTTAAATTGAAAAGCCACTTTGAAAAACCCTCTGAAAAGAAAAAAAGAGAAAAAGAAGAAAGTGTTAAAAGATTTAAAAAATTAAGAAAACTAAAAGCAAAATTTTAACCAATTTTTTTATAATATCGCGGGGTGGAGCAGTCTGGTAGCTCGTCAGGCTCATAACCTGAAGGTCCTAGGTTCAAATCCTAGCCCCGCAACCAAATTAAATTGATATTTAAGTTTAATTTGCAAAAGTCTCAATAATCTCGTCTAAAATTTTTGGCACGTTATATTTAAGTTTAAAATTTGGGTAGCTTTTTTTAAATTTTGTTATATCTGTAATATACCATTGGTGGTCACCTACCCTGGGTATTTCTATTTTAATTTTTTTAACATCAATTCCTAATTTTTTTTCTACATATTGAATAGCTTCCAAAATTGAACAATTTGAATATCTAGATCCCCCAATATTAAATAATGAGTCTTTAACAGGGCGTTTATAATAATTCCAAAATGCATTTGTTAAGTCATAACTGTGCAAATTATCTCTAACTTGTTTACCTTTATAACCAATTAATTTATATGACTTTTTTTTAATACACGATTTCACTAAATAAGATAAAAATCCATGCAATTCAGCACCTGAGTGATTTGGACCTGTAATGCACCCCGCCCTAAAACAAGCAACGTTCATGCCAAAATTATTATTATACTCTTGAGCCAATAAATCTGCATAAGACTTTGAAACACCAAAAAAACTATGTGTACAATTATCGATAGACAGGCTTTCATCTATACCTTTATAAAACTTATCAGTTTTTTTAAGTTCCCACCTTGTAAGTTTTTCGATAAATTTGAATTTATTTGGATTATCTCCATATACTTTATTAGTCGAAGTAAAAATGAATTTAGCTTTTGGAGAATATAATCTAGTTAAATCTAACATATTCAAAGTTCCAACTGCATTAATATTAAAATCTTTTGTAATATTTGTTTTAGCCCAGTCATGTGAAGGTTGCGCAGCTGCATGTAAAATAAATGAAAACCTATTTTTGTATTTTTTAAAAATTTTTTCTAAATTTGATCTATTGGTTATATCAATATCAAAATGTTTATAAGACTTGTAGGTCTTTTTGAGCCTTCGTTTAATTCTTGAGGTGTCACCATCTTTACCAAATAATTTTGATCTTTCGTTATTATCAATTCCAATAACGTCAAAACCTTTATTTAATAAAAAAGTTGCCGTCTCAGAACCTACTAAACCAGTTGAGCCTGAAATTAATGCTAAGGACATTTAGTCTAAATATTTTTTTAATATTTTATAATCTTCTATTTGCCACTTCAAAGTATCTTTTACAATATTTAAAATAGATAATTTAGGTTTCCATTTATATAGTTTGCTAACTTTGGAATTTGATGAACAGAAATATGGTATATCATAAGATGAGGTTCTATTAATTTTTTTAAAATTAATTTTATTTTTGGTTAGCTCATAACAAACTTTAGTTAGGTTTCTTAAAGAAATTAAGTTTTTTTTCCCGCCACCAGCTGTTACACTAATATTATAAATTTTATTAAAATTTTTAATTTGCTTATAGATCAGAATATTCAAATCATTAACATGCAAAACATCTCTAACTTGATTGCCATGACCTCCAAAACCAATATATTTTAATGGCTTTTTACTCAAATGCTTCCATACCCACAAAGAAATAAAACCTTGATCAACTTTACCCATTTGACCAGGTCCAGCAATTACACCTAACCTGTTAATTATAAATTTTAAATTAAATAAATATGAAAATTCTTTTATCATTTCCTCTGATGCTAACTTAGTGTACCCATATATTGATCTAGGATATTTTGTAGAAAAGTTTTCATTAATTTCTTTTTTTAATTTAATATCTTTTTTTAATAT
Organism: Pelagibacteraceae bacterium; assembly: GCA_022763425.1. Classification (GTDB taxonomy): domain Bacteria; phylum Pseudomonadota; class Alphaproteobacteria; order Pelagibacterales; family Pelagibacteraceae; genus HIMB114. Next base: position 1,097,777 of record JALEGD010000001.1, read on the forward strand.
CTTATCTTTTAACAAATTTTTTATAGCTTCTATTGAATAAACTCTTGAGGTAGATAAAAATATAATTTTAGAATTATCTTTAATACACTTTTTTAATAAATTGTACGTACCAATTAAGTTTGTATTAATAACTCGGTCCAAATCATTCTTTGAAGCTTCAACTGATGGTTCGGCACAACAGTCAATAATTATATCAAAATTTCCAATTTTTTTTTTTGATAAATTCTTAATATCAAAGCGAAAATTTTTTATTTTGTGTTTTTTTAATTTTTTTAAATTATACTGAGATCCTTTCCTAAATAAATTATCTAAAGTATATACGTCAAAGTGCTTTTTTTTTAAAAAAATTGCTAAATTTGATCCAATAAAACCACATCCACCTGCAATCAATACTTTCATAACAAAACAATTCCAATTAATATTTATTAATGAGTTTATCTATAATTATTCCATGCAGAAATGAAGAAGAAAATATCAAGACTACTATAGATGAAATTAGCAACTACCTTGAAGGAAAGGTTCAAAATTTTGAGATAAATATTATAAATGATTTTAGTACTGATAAAACTCTGGACAAAGTAAAATATATTTCACAGGAAAAAAAGTTCGTGAAAGTTTTTGACAATTCTAAAATTGGTCTTGGCGGAGCAATTAATTTAGGAATTGAAAAATCTACAAAAAAATATTCGGTAATAGTTATGGCGGATTTATCTGATAGCCCTAAAGATATTTTGAGTTACTATGAGGAAATTACAAAAAAAAATCTCGATGCGGTTTTGGGTTCAAGATTTACAAGAATTTCAAAGGTTGAAGGTTATCCGAAAAAAAAATTAATTTTAAATAGAATATTTAATTATATTGTTAAAATTTTATTCTGGCACAATTATAATGATTTTACCAATGCTTTTAAAATTTATAGAACAAATACTTTAAAAGAAATAAAACCAATCGTATCAGAAAATTTTAATATATTTCTAGAAATTCCACTTAAAATTATTATCAGAAATTATCGATTTAGTATTATACCAATAGATTGGAAAAATAGAAAAGCCGGTAAAGCTAAATTTGAAGTTAAAGAACTTGGATCTAAATATTTATTCACTCTTCTTTACTGTTTTTTTGAAAAAATTTTATTAGATAAAAAAGTAAATAAGTAAGCAGAAAATATAATATACAAGGGCAGTATAAATAATTTGTATCTTGGCAATACAAAAAAAATAGGAATTAATGTCAAATAATAAAAAATAATAATTTGTAATTCAAAATTAATTTTTTTAGAAATTAAATTTTGAAAAATACCAATAATTCCAAATATAGATATTATTATTTCTGGTACAAAAACAACTGGATGAAAATAATTTGGATAATTGGATGAAAAATTAAAAAAAGAAAATGCAAATAGTTTTTTAAGATAGTGATAAATATATTGTTTTGTATTATTTTTAATATTTTCATACGCTTCATTAAAATATATCTTATCAAGATAAATTTCATATTTTTTTAAATTATTTTCATTTAATAATTTCTGTTTAAGATATTTTTTTTGTTTTTCAATTTCATAAGTTTCAATATTTTCACCATTTATATTTAAACTTTTACTATTACCACGCCACAAATTATAACCACTCGATTTTGTTATAACTAGTTCTTCAAAAACAATGAAATTTCTAATTATCGTAGGTGACACAATTATTACAAAAGTAACTAATAATATAAAATAATGTTTTAATTTATTTTTTTTTTGTAAAAGTCTAAACAAAATTAAAATCAAAAATAACAGCCAAAACTCACCTCTTATTAACGTTGCTAAGCCAGCAAAAATACCAATTTTGAAAAAATCTGATGAGTCTGTGGAGTTTAAGAAATAAAACAAAAATAAAATAAATATAGAAATTTGAAGGGAAACTGAAGATATTTGAGTTGCCGAATAAAAATTTAAAGGAAATAAAAAAAATATTAAACTAAAAATAATTGAGGTTTTTTCTCCAAAATATTTTTTTAGAATTTTGTAAAAAAAAAATGTTGATATACCTGAAAGAAAACATTGAAAAAAAAGAACAATTTTTACTGTCAAATATTCTGATAAACCAAATACAGAAAAAGCATATAAAATATAAGCATAAAGTGGCGGCATGTAAGCTGTTGGTACTTTTTGACCATTAATTTCATGATATGAAAATATAAAATTATTTATTAAATTTTTAACAATTATAGCCCATTCCATTTCGTAAAAATCATCACCATAGAAATATGAAATAAATATTTTTAAAATTGAAAAAAAAATTAATAAATAAATAAAATTTTTTTTATTTATTAATGATTGCATTTATTTATAAAGATTGAGAAATTTCCTCAACCATTTTTTTTGCGTCAGAGAATAACATTAAAGTATTGTCTTTAAAAAATAATTCATTATCTACACCTGCATAACCTGCAGCCATACCTCTTTTTACAAATAAAACTGATTTTGCTTTTTCGACATCTAATATGGGCATTCCATAAATTGGGCTTTGTGGATCAGTTTTTGCAGCAGGATTTGTTACATCGTTCGCTCCAATTACAAACGCAACATCTGTATTTGAAAAATCACTGTTAATACTTTCTAATTCAAAAACCTCATCATAAGGTACGTTAGCCTCTGCTAGCAAAACATTCATATGACCCGGCATTCTCCCCGCAACGGGATGAATTGCATAACTTACCTTTACCCCTGATTCTTTTAATTTATCACACATTTCTCTCAATGCATGTTGAGCTTGTGCAACTGCCATTCCATAACCCGGAACAATAATAACAGAGGATGCATTTTTCATTAAAAAAGCTGCATCATCTGCACCTGCTTGTTTCACAGGTTTAGATGTTTTTTGCACAACTTGACTTGAGCTCTCTTCACCGCCGAATCCACCTAAAATCACATTAAAGAATGATCTATTCATTCCTTTGCACATTATATAAGACAGAATGGCACCAGAAGAACCCACTAATGCTCCGGTTATTATCAGAGCTGTATTTTCTAAAGTAAATCCAATTCCTGCCGCTGCCCAACCTGAGTATGAGTTAAGCATTGAAACAACAACTGGCATGTCAGCTCCACCAATTGGAATAATAATTAGAAAACCAATTAACAAGGATAAAGCTGTCACAATCCAAAAATAATTAGTTGTTTGTTCTTTTACTAAAAAAACAATTGAAACAATTATTAGAATACCAAGAACTAAGTTTAAAAAATGCTGACCCTTAAATGTAATTGGAGATCCTGACATTAACCCTTGTAACTTAAAAAAAGCAATACAAGATCCTGTAAACGTTATGGCTCCAATTGATACACCTATAGACATTTCAATCAGTGATGAAATTTTAATATTTCCAAACTGACCTATTCCAAATGCTGATGGGTTATAAAATGCAGCAACCGCAATTAATACAGCGGAAAGACCAACTAAACTATGAAAACCAGCAACAAGTTGCGGCATTGCAGTCATGGCAATTCGTGCAGCAACAAATCCACCAACAACTGCACCCAGCAATAAAGGCACAACAATAAATTCAATATTATTTAATAATATTTCAATATTGCTTATACTAAAAAGAGTAGAGACAATTGCTATAGTCATCCCGGTCATTCCAAAAATATTTCCAGTCCTAGATGTCTCTGGAGATGATAAGCCTCTTAAAGCCAAAATAAAAAATATCCCTGAAATTAAGTATAAAACTGCAATAAAATTAACAGATAACATTTATTTCTTTTTTCCTTTTTTATACATTGCAAGCATACGCATGGTGACTAGAAATCCACCAAAGATATTTATAGCTGCCAAAAATACTGCAAAACTTCCAACATACAGGGAAATCTGATTAGAATCTGCATTTGATACTGCAACTGCAATTAAAGCACCTACAATAATGACAGATGAAATTGCATTTGTAACTGACATCAAAGGGGTATGAAGTGCAGGAGTTACACTCCAAACTACATAATAACCTACAAAAATTGAAAGGATAAAGATTGCTAGCCTAAATATAAAAGGGTCTATAGTTTCCATTAATTAAATTCTCACTCCTTTAATAATTTCATCTTCAAAATCTATTTTTAAAGATTTAGACTCTTTATCTATCAACAAGGATAAAAAATTAATAACATTTTTTGCCAATAAACCTGATGCTGAATAAGCAGTCCGTGAGGCATAGTTTGAATAACCAATAATTTTAACACCATTTTTTTCAATAACTTTATCTCTTTCTGAAAATGCAACATTTCCTCCTTGTGATGTAGCAAGATCGCATATTATAGAACCAGGCTTCATGGAAAGAACCATTTCTTCACTAATTATTAACGGAGCTTTCTTTCCGGGTATTAATGCAGTTGTAATAACCACATCTTGATTTTTAACGGTTTGTTTCATTAATTCTTCTTGTTTCTTTTTATAGTCTTCAGTTGCTTCTTTTGCGTATCCACCCTCAGTCTCTAAATTTTCATCACTTTCTACAAATACAAATTTTGCTCCTAAACTTTCAACTTGCTCTTTAGATGCCAATCTTACATCAGTAGCAGATACAACTGCACCTAACCTTTTTGCAGTTGCAATCGCCTGCAAACCTGCAACGCCGGCTCCGATGATAAAATATTTTGCAGGAGTTATAGTTCCTGCAGCAGTCATCATCATAGGTAATGCTTTGCTAAACTCATATGCCGTATCAATTACAGCTTTATAACCTGCAAGATTTGACTGAGATGATAAAACATCCATAGCTTGTGCCCTGGTAATCCTTGGCAAATAGTTTAATCCAAAAATTTCTAATTTTTTACTATTTTTTAATTTTGATATTTCATGATTATTTTTGTCAAAAAACGCAGTTATAATTAAAGATCCATCTTTAAAATCAAAAGTCTCCAAACCTTTACCTGAGATTTTAATTACAATGTCAGCAAGTGAGCAGATATCATTGACCGATTTTAATTCTGCGCCAGCGTCTTCATAAAATTTATCATCTAAATTTAATTTTTTTGCGTAATCATGCTCTACAAAAACTTTAAAGCCAAGTTTAGTAATTGGAGAGATGTGTTCTGGTAATAACATTGAACGACTTTCATATTCATCATTTTCTTTTAAAAAAGCGATAATCATCAGTATGCAAATAAATGATTTAAAATATAGATCAAGTCTAAGATTTTATAGGATTTATTGATGTTAAACGTAATTGATCAAAAAATTGCGGCTTAAACTAAAAAGATTGCCATCATAATTAATATAAATATTATAATAGCTGCTGCGATTGTGGAGAGCTTTACAAAACCTGCAAAAGTATCTTTTTGGTCTTTAATGTCCATTAACCTTGTCTTGACTTCATTCTAGGATTTTTTTTATTAATGACGTAAAGCTTACCTTTTCTCTTAACAAGCTTGTTATTTAAATCTCTTTTTTTTAATGATTTTAATGAACTTACAACTTTCATATTTTCCTTTAAGCCTGGCAACGACCTACTCTCCCATACCTTAAGGCAAAGTACCATCGGCGCAGAAAGGCTTGACTTCCGAGTTCGAAATGGATCGGGTATTGCCCTTTCGCAATAATTACCAGGCAAGAGATTTATACTTATTTAAATATTTAAGTCAAAGGTAGAAAAGGACTATTTTTAACAAATTTGGTGGGCATGGCAAGAATTGAACTTGCTACCTCTACGATGTCAACGTAGCGTTCTACCAATGAACTACATGCCCTTTTTAAAATTTGATATGTAATCTTTTAATTCTTTTTTGCATAAAAAATTAAATATTTTTCTGCCATTGACTAATTTAACACTTGCCGATTTGTATCGCTCTCCGAGCCTTTCTGGCACTAAAATTATCTGTTTCGAAAACATTTTGGCTACGTCTATAATTCTATATGCTTTGCTATTTGAAAGCACATACTCCCTGTTCTTATTTTTTTTCCAAGCTAAAAGGCATCCATTTATAGTATCATCAATATGAGTAAATTTTCTACTTTGAGTTCCTGGTTTTACAACTGTCATAGGTTTATTTTTTTTATATAAATTTTCAAAAATACCAATTACAGTTGACATTGAGCCTGTTTCAATTTGACGTTTACCATAAACATTAAAAAAATATAAAATCTCATAACTCAATCCAAACCATTTATGCATATTTATAATTAGTTCCAAATTTTTTGATTTTGAAAAAGAATATGGTGATAAATTTTTATCTTCCCCATTATTACCTAAACTTGCAGAAGTAGCAGAATAAATTAATTTAATTTTATTTTCATAACAAAAATTTATTATCTTTTGAGTCCCATCTATGTTTGAATTAAAGCATTCTTCAATTTTTGAAAAAGATTGATGAATTCTCGAAAATTCACCAAAATGAAAAATTACTTTTATTTTTTTTTTTATAGTTCTGCAAATTTTTTCAATATCTCTAGTATCCCCTTTTACATATTTTACTAAACTTGACTTAATATGTTTTTCTTTTTTACCAGAAGAATAATTATCTATTGAAATAATTTTATATTTATATCTTGAGACAAGTTGCTCAATTAAATTTGATCCAACAAACCCTGCCCCTCCAGTAACAATAATAATTTTTTTCATCAAAGTTTATTTATTTAATTTTTAAATTTATACAAATAATAATTTGCTAAATGCCTAAATTAAATCAAGTTACACTCTGTTATTCATTATTTTTTTTTAATATTTCCTGATTAATATATTTTGCCATAACATGATGGGCATCACAATTAGGATGGTTATCTGTAAGTGACCAAACCATGTTTTGGTTTAATTTATTTTTTAAAAAAAATTTCAATGGATTAAAAATTTTAAAAAATCTATGTTTTTTCATATTATTTCGCAAAACACTTAGTGCATCCAGGTTGAAAAAGAAATTTGTAACCCTTAGACTTAAAAAAATTTAAAATTGAAAATAATATTAATTTATATTTTTTCATTTTTTTTAAGAATTTTTCCTATAAATCAATAAGTGTATTATTGTGAAAACACAGTTTAAGAAAAAAAATAAACTTGAAATTTTTATTTGCATAAATACCAAGAAAATATTTATTAGTAAAAAAACCATATTTATTTTAAGAACAAAACTATGACTTTTTTTTCCTTTTATTACTGGGGCTAAAAAATGATAATCAAACAATCTTGCCCAGGGATAATACCCTTTGCAAACTTTTTTGATTAAAGTAATTGTGCAGTCTATTAATGGATATATATATATAGATATAGCTAATAAGTAATGTTTTGCTAATATTAATTCTAATAAACAAAATCCGATAAAATATCCTAGAATAATGCTTCCAGCATCACCCATATATAATTTTGCTACTGGCTTATTATAAAAAATAAAAGCAAGTATAATTGGGAAAAAAATAATTGATAAATAAAAAGAAAAAATATCAAGATTTAAATAATATTTAATTAAAAAAATATTTAATATAAAAAATAGAACATGAGTGGCTAAAAAACAATCAAGACCATCTATAAAATTTGTTATATTTATTAAATAAATCCAAATAATAATTGCCAAAAGCATCGACAGTTTTAATGGTAAAATTATGTTTGAAAAATCTAAACATGATGTTGATATAAAAATGAGAATAAATTGAATTACCAACCTTAGAATTGGATCTAATGGCTTCATGTCATCATAAAATGAAATTATGCCAAGTAATAAAATTGAAAAGTAAAATAAATAGAATCTATTAGGTAAAAAACTTTTAAAATTTTGATCAATACTAAATAAACATATTGAACCAAGAAAAAAAATAATTAAAAAAATTATACCTGCACCAGTCGGAGTATTACCATATCCTACGTTAAAATCATTTTTATCATTAATTTTTTTTTCTATACTAAACTTCAAGTAAAAATTAAAAAATAGAAAACTAATTAAAAAAAAAACTAAGATATAAATAAAATTAATATTTGTCATTTTTTTTTAACAAACATAAAAGTAAACCCAAATTAAACCAAACAAAACTCATATAAAAAGTTGTAAACATGCTTCCACTTGACTTTATTGGCCAAATGAAAAAAAATAAAGTTATTAATAAACCTATTGAATATGGCTTAAAAAAATTTTTTTCTCTAAATAAATTTTTTTTTTGATATATAAAGTTAATCACTGAAATTATAAAAATTTTAAAAAGAATTAAACCTATCAATCCAGTTTCGACTAATAATTCCAATAAACTATTATGTGGATGCGTTGAGCATAGTGTTGGTAAATTTGTATGATTATCAGGCACATTGGTATTGCAAACTTTTCTATAGTTTTTTAGACCTACCCCAAAAAACTTATTTTCTTTCCATATATTTATTGAAGAAGAAAATAGCCTGTAGTAGCCAAAATTTTTCAAATCACTTAAATCATTATGTAAATTAGTATATCTTTTTTGAACATTAGAAAAAGTATTGAAAATAATTACTACAAAAATAAAAAAAACTAAAAAAAGACCTAAAAATTTTTTGAGACTTAATTCTAATAAAAAAATTAAAAAAATACTTGATAGATACATCAATGTAGCCATTCTATCTCCAGTTTGAATAATTGCTAAAGATATGACGATCATAAAAAAAAAATTATAGATTTTTTCATTTAAATAAAAATTTTTAAAGTTGCCTATAATATGTGAGACGACAGGTATTGATAAAAAAAATAGAAAAGTTCCAGCAACGAGTTCAGCGCTAAAGAGTCCACTATATCTATTTGGATTGTCTACACTTGGTTTAAAATTGAGAACATTATAACCAAATATTGATTGAAAGATTAAATCTATTGAAAATAAAAATAAGATAATTTGATAAAATTTAATTAAATTAAAAAAAAATTTCTGATTAAAATTAATAAAAAAATAAATAAATAAGGAAAATAAAAAAAAACGAATTTGCGATACTGCTGATTTTAAAGCACTAGTTTGATGTTCTGCAAAAAAGGAAGCGCTGATTATATAAATATAAAATATAAAAAAAGAAATTATTAGTTTTTTTATATCATAATCAATTTTAACTTTGCCGGAAAAATATTGATAAAAAAGTAATATACTCATTGAAACAATATAAAAGTTTAATGTTGCTGATCTCGATAAAAGTATTATTGGGAAGATATATATAAATATATTATATTTATTTTCTTTTAGTAAAGACATTGTATTTTCTAAGTTTTTTCTCCCACATCAATTGATTTTTTATACTGTGATTAAGTTTAAACTTGGGTTTCCATTTTTTCAGAATTTTAGTTAACCTTTGATTATTACAATAAATTTTTTCAACATCTCCGTTTCTTCTGGGAAAATAATTAATTTTTATTTTTTTATTAATTACTTTTGCAAATTCATTTACAATTTCTAGTACAGTTTTTGGCATTCCATATCCACAATTCAAAATGAATGATTTTTTTAATTTTTTTATTTTTTTAAGAGCCTCTAAATGTAAATTTGATAAATCATTAATATCAATAAAATCTCTCAGACATGTGCCATCTTTTGTTGAATAATCTTTGCCGTAAATTTTTATTGAGAGGTTATTACTTATGATATTTTTTGCCAATACTTTAAATAATGTTGGACTTTTTACAGGTCCAGTTTTTAAAAACTTATCTGCGCCTATAACATTAAAATATCTTAGTATTGCATACTGAAACTTAAACTTCTTTGCATAATTTATTAAAAGTGTTTCGCTCATTAGTTTTGTCTTGCCGTAATTACTCTCTGGCAATTGTACAGAGTTTTCGTGTACAGCTCCTCTTTGACTGTTTCCAAAAATTGCACAAGTAGATGATAGGACAAATGAATTTACCTGAAATTCAGATACCAATTTTAACATATTTTCTAGACCTAAAACGTTATTCATATAATATTTTAAAGGTCTTTTTTGCGATTCTTCAACACTTAAACTCGCAGCTAAATGTATTACTGAGTCTATTTTATATTTTATAAAAATTGATTCAATTTTTTTATAATTCAATATATCCGCTTTAATAAATTTTGCCTTTTTTGGAACTAAGAATTTATATCCAGTCGCGAGGTTATCAATTACTATAACATTAAATTTGTTTTGGATAAGATCGTGTGCAATTTTACTCCCTATGTAACCCGCGCCACCTGTAACTAAAATATTAACTCTTTTCAATTTATTAATCTAAATCTTTTTAATTTGTTTATAAAGATTTTTTGAAAAATATAAAAATCTAATTTTAGTTTTTTTTGCAGCCATATAATCTGTTAACTTGTCTCCAATCATAATACTTTTTTTCTTATTAATACCCCATTTTTTTATTGCATCTAATAACATTCCATTTCTTGGTTTTCTACAATTACATATTTTTCTAAAAATTGGTTTGGCAAACTTTGGATGGTGGGGACAATAAAAAATATCATCAATAATTGCATTTCTAGCCCTTAATTTAATTTTAATTAGATTATTAAATTTATTAAATTGTTCTAGGGAATATAGACCTCTTCCGATACCTGATTGATTTGTAACTACAATAACTAAATATTTTTGCTTATTCAAAAAATTTATAATTTTTGGAATATTGCGATAAATTTTTAGATCTTTAATTCTATAAGTATATCCATTATCATGGTTAATAACACCATCCCGATCAAAAAAAGCGCATTTAAATAATTCTTGTTTATGTAAAGTTTTAATTGCAAAGTTTAAATTTTTTTTTATTCCTATATCTATAAAGTAGTTATTAAAAATTTTTCCAGATACCAAGCTACTTTTAATAAATTTTGGAAGATAAAAATTTTCAAAAGACAATTTCTTATTTGTAATATCTTTTAATATTTCTTTACTAATAATATAGATACCACCATTCATTATATTTGTTTTTTTACTACTTAAAACAACATTATTTTTAAATAATCTCAATGATGATAACTTTCTATTAGATTTATAATTTTTATTTTTAAGCATTGCTAAACTTATTAACTTTTTTGATTTGGAGAAAAATTTATAAAAATTATTTAAATCAATATTAAAGAATGTATCACCATTAAAAAGAAAGAAATATTTTAAATTTATTTTTTTTTTAATTTCATATATTGCTCCACCTGTATCCTTTGCTTTTTTTTCTTTGATACAAATTATATCTGTGCCAAAAATTTTTTTTTTATGATATCGCTTAAAAAAATGATCATGCTTATATGAACAAATTAAATAAATTGTTTTGAAATTTTGTTGACTTATATTGTAAATTAAAATGTCTAGAAAAGGTAAGTTATTTATTTTTACCATAGGTTTAGGAATCTTTTTTGTAATTTGACCAAGCCTTTTTCCCTTTCCACCAACTAATATTACGCCTATATGTTTCATTATATGAGCAAAAAATTTAATATTATTTTTAAGTTAATTGTTACTGTTATAATAGTTATTTTACTAATAAAAGATCTAGATTTTTTTAAAGTACTAAAAGTTTTAGAAAATTTGAAACTCTCTTCTGTAATAATTCCTTTATTTATATCTTTAAGCTTTCCTTTGGTAATGGCTAAAAGATGGGAAATAATTAATAATTACTTTGGATCTAAAATAAATTTTGAAAAATCACTTAGAATTATAATTATTGGTCAAACTGGTAGTTCAATCATTGGACTATCGATTGTAAATGAAATAATAAAATTTTTTAAATTAGATAAAAGAATTCAAATTTTAGATAAGTTTAAAATAATCATTTTAGATAAGGTCTATAGTATTTTTTTTAAGCTACTTTTGTTACTAATAATTGCCCCATTTTTCTTTGAGTTCAAATATTATTTTATAACTATTACCTCATTTATTTTATTATTTATTCTTATTATCTTTCTAAGCATTAGTAATATAGGGAATTCGATTGTAGTCATCAAAACCCTTGTTTTATCTCTAATACAAAACTTACTCATTATTTCTGCTTATTTATTTATATGCAAGTCTTTAAATTTAAACATAGATTTCCTAAAGAGTATTCTTTTTTTGTCTATAGAATTAATCACTCAAATTTTTAGCTTTTGGGGTGTTCGTGAACTATCAGCAACGTATATAACTAATCTAGTATATTTAAATAAAGAGACTGGTTTAACAATAGGACTATTATTTACAATTATAAATTTAATATCATTAATATTTTATATTTTGATTTTTAGAATAAATTTAGTTTCTAAATTTAAATAAATTTTTTATTAGGATGGGTATCAAAAAAATAAGATTTATTAGAAAAAAAATTGAGTGCTTATTGTATCGTAAATTTATTTTAATTAATTCTTGTATTTTTTTTAAATTGTATTTTCCAGTAATTGTTGATGAAGAAAAATAACACTGAACAAAGATTTTATTTATTACTTTACATTTATTTTTTTTTGTAATTCTTAAATTGAGTTCATAATCATTAGTCCACGGATAATTTAAATTATCCAATCCTTTATTTTGAATAGCTATTTCTTTTCTATAAATTACAGCTGGTGACATAATAAAATTAACAGTTCTTAATAGATTATGTGAAAAAAAATAAAGAAAAAGACTTTTTAAAAACGTACTAATTTTTCTAATTGGCTTATTTTTGTTATCCACATAAATACCCCTTCCAATAATAACAGGGTAATGTCTAAATTTTTTTAAATTTAAAAAAAATAATTTTGTCCTTACATCATCATCGCCACTAAAATTTAAAAACTTTCCTTTAGCTAATCTATAACAATTGCTATATGCATCTGCTGAACTGCCAAAACTACCAACTTTGAGTGTTACATTTTTATTTCTAATAGATTTTATATAATTGATTGAACGAAAGTCATCATTTTCTAAACAAACCATCCACTCGCAATTATAAATTTGCAAGTATGGCTCGAGTTGCAAGTATTGTTTTTTTAAAAAGTTTACTCTTTTATAACTTGGTGTAATTATGGTGCATAAAAATTTCATGAAAATGAGTGTCAGTGAATAATTTAAACAAAGAAAAAAATAAAACAATATGGTTTTTTTGCACCTCTGAACCAAATCAGTTAGATGGCAATGATGTAAAATATCGTCGTCATGGACAACTAATAAATCATCTATTAAAAAAAAATTATAATATTATTCTTTGGACATCTAATTTCTCACATTTCACAAAAAAAATTAGGACAAATTTGAATAAAACACAAATAATTAACTTTAAAGATAATTTAAAAATATTTGCTCTCAAAACCTTGCCCTACAATAAAAATATTTCCTTCAAACGCTATTTAAGTTATTTTTTGTTATCAAGAGAAATTAAAAAAAATCTTCATAAATTTGAAAAACCAGATTTAATAATTACATCAATTCCACCTGTAGAACCCGCTATTGAATTTATAAAATTTGCAAAAAAAAATAATATTCCATCTATTTGTGATTTTAGAGATATGTGGCCAGATATAATTTTAGATAATTTTAACTTTTTCATGAAACTTGCATTCTTTCCATTTTATATTCTGATGAATGAACAACTTAAATATATGAGAAATAATTCGAAATATATTATAGCGGTAAGCAAAGGAATGTTGAGTTGGATACTGAATAAATCCAAAAAAACTGTTAAAAATGATTATATATACATATCGCATCAAATCGAAAGAAGTGAAACGAAAAAATACCTTAATAAAATTAAAATTTTTTATGCCGGCGTTATTGGCACTGCAAATGTAATGGAAAAATTTTTAAAATTTTTTAATAAATTAGATCCAAATATAAAGAATAAGTTTGAAATCAATATTGCTGGATATGGAGACAAATATGATCTGATATCGAAAGAGGCAAAAATTGAAAACGTCAATTTTTTAGGGTGGCTTAATCAATCGGAAATTAAAAATTTATCTTTAAATTCAAATTATGGACTTGTAACATACAAAAATAGAATTGATTTCCTCAATAATGTCCCGAATAAAATTTCTGAATATTTAGGGTATGGTTTGCCTATAATTACAACTTTAAAAGGTGAAAGTTTTGATTTGATGAAGCAAAAAAATTGTGTTTATTTTGCTGATATAGATAACTTTAAAAATTTCAAAGAAACAATGAATTTAATTATAACAGAAAAAAATTATGCAAATTTACAAAAAAATGCTAGAGAATTATTTGAACAAAAATTTAATAACAATAATAATCTAAAAAAATACGAAGACATAATCAATGAAATCATCTAAATCAAAGTTTCCAAATAAAAAATATACCAAGATCGAGAATTTTTTTTATGAATACCTCGAAAACTTGAATTTAATTAAAAAGATTAATTTAAAACAATTAAAGTTAGCGGCAAATTTAATTGAAAAAACGATTTTAAATGGAAGTCAAATTTTCGTTTGTGGAAATGGCGGGTCTACTTCAATTGCAAATCACTATTTGTGTGATTACTTAAAATTATTAAAGACTAAAACAAAACTAAATCCCAGAATTACAAGCTTATCTACTTCTTTAGAATTAATAACAGCAATTTCTAATGATATTTCATATGAAAAAGTATTTTCATATCAGGCGGATTGTCTAGCAAAAAAAGGTGATATATTTATAATTATAAGTTCATCTGGAAACTCTAAGAATGTAATAGATCTGGCACAGTATGCAAAAAAAAATAATTACAAAGTTATAAGTTTTACGGGATTTAATGGTGGAAAATTAAAAAAAAATTCAAACATAAACATCCATGTAAATCTAAATAATTATGGGCTATCTGAAGACTCACATCATATAATTATGCATGTAATAATGCAGTATTTGCGTCAAAAATATATGCAGAAACATCAAATTAAAACTACCAATTTTTAATGAAAAATATTTTAATTGTAGGAGCCGGCTATATGGCTCAAGAGTATTTTAATTACTTAGTAACTACTAATAATTTTTTAACAGTAATTGGGCGAAAAAAAAATAAAATAAAGTTTAATCAGAAGAAAAATAAAAACGTATCAATATCATATGGCGGAATTGAAAAATCAAAAATAAATTTTAAACAATTTAGTCATGCTATAGTGGCAGTTAATGAAAAATATTGTCTTTCCGTTGTTTCACTACTTATCAAAAATAAAGTAAAAAATATCTTAGTTGAAAAACCTGGTGCAAAAAATATTCATGAACTAAAAAAATTGCAAAAAATAGAATTGAGCAGCAGATCTAAAATTTATATTGCTTATAATAGAAGATTTTATGAAAGTGTTAAATTTGTTAAAGATCTCGTAAAAAAAGATAAAGGCATAATATCCACTGCTTTTTCTTTTACTGAATGGATAGATAAAATAAAATCTGCAAAATTCGAAAAGTATCTAATGAAAAAATGGTTTTATTTCAATTCACTGCATTTAATAGATCTTATTTTTTATTTAATTGGAGACCCGAAATTAATTTTTTCAAAATCGGACAAAAAAAATAAAAATTTTACTAAAAGTCTTTATTTAGGTTTTGGAATTTCAAAAAAAAATATTCACTTTAGTTATCACTCTAATTGGGAGTCTGCTGGTAGATGGGAGATATTATTATACACAAAAAAAAGAAAAATCATTCTTAGTCCACTAGAAAAGGTTCAAATACAAAATAGAAACTCTACAAAAATTGAATTTTTAAATTTTAACAACATGAGAGATGAAAAATTTAAACCAGGTATTCCAGGTATGATAGATAGTTTTTTATCTTCAAAAAAAGACTTGATGAAGCTAAAGGAATACATTCAAAAGTTTAGAGTTTATAACAAAATTGCAGGTTATAATTTTTAACTCATTAATTTTTTCGCTAAATTAAAATCTTCTGCGTAATCTATGTCAACGCTATCTGCTATTTGCATGAAAAATGGAAGGATATTATTTCCATATGGTTTTTTTGATATTAAATGTTTTTTCTTAAATATGTAAATTGCTCCATTTGCATGAAATTTATCATTTGATTTTGTTTTTTTTATTTTTGTATCAAAATTAAATTTTTTTCCTTTTTTTTTTAACTGATTTCTCTCAAAAAACATTGTGGGACATCTAATTACACTAACGAGCGAAGTGTAATCATTTCTTCTAAGAAACATATTTACTGCCTTATCAATGTGTCTTGCGGTTCTGAGTGGACTTGTTGGTTGTAATAATACTATATAATCTGCGTCACTTTTTTTCGTATTATATAGCTTTTTTAAAAAAAATTTAATTGTTTCAATCGAGTCAGCTTTTGAATGTGAAAATTTCTTATCTCGTAGAAAAGGTACCTGTGCACCGTGTCTTTCAGCAATTTTTTTGATACTCAAAGAATCTGTATCCACGTAAGTTTCTTTAATGCTTTTTGATTTTAAAGAAGCATTTATTGTATAATAAATTAGTTCTTTACCATTAATTTTTTTTATATTTTTTGCAGGTAGCCTTTTTGACCCAGATCTAGCGGTAATTATTGAAATTATCTTAGTCATCTAATCCATCATTTGAAGATGTGTGTCTTAATTTCCATTCTCCGTTAATATCTTTTCCCCATAAGTGTGGTGATCTAAATTTGTCAACTATTTGAAAAAATTCTTTTTCTGAAATTGATATATAATCTAAAAATTCTTTAAAATATTTTTTTGGAAACTCTTGATCATATAATTTAACAAGATTTTGTCCCTCTTCTTTTGTAATTTTTCCGTTTCTAATCTCTTGTGCAGCATCATATGTGGCTCTGCCTAAACCAAATTTAATTAACGTTGTATAATAATGAAACATATCAATTTTATCATCAATACTTGAGTATCGACCATAAGTTCCTTCTGTTCTCTCTGGACTTGGGTTGAAACCTGTATTTTCTGATGCATAATAATACACCTCTTGAGGATCCCATTTTTCATAATATCCTAAATAGTGAACTACAATATTATTTTTTTTAATAAAATTTTTTTCTAATGGTATGTAAGGTTTGAAATCTTCAATTTTAAAATTTGAATTTTTTATTAACTCACTTACTTTTTCACCACCAAGCATTAAGTCATTTACATCTTCTACAGATGAAAAAAATTTATCATCCATGCTATTTTTATTATTTTCAGATATTTTATTACCGTACTCTGCTTGGTTCTCTCCATAAAATACAACTGGGATATTAAACTGCTTAGCTATTAAAGGACCTATTATTCTTTGACCAATTATAAAAGGTTGAAATGGGTGCAACAAATTCTCAAATGCTTTCTTTGTTAAGTAACGGTGTAGTTTACCGTTAGGTGTAAAAAGAATATTATCAAATCCACCTACATGAACCCAATTTTCAAAATTCTTCCAACCAATATCGGTATATAAATGAGGTGCCCAAGTCACTGTTAAAGGATTTAGTCCATATTTATATTTTATTATATGTGCGGTAAATGCACTATCTTTACCTCCACTACCCGGAATTACACAATCGTATTGAATTTTGTTTTTTTTATTTTTTTTAATCTCTTCACACAGTTTAAACATTTCTTCTTCTCTATGTTTCCAATCTATTTCTTCCTTTACAGAGTGATATTGGCATGCAGAACATAGATTGTTATCATCAAATTCAATAACTTCTTTTTTTTCATTTGGTGAATGAAGAAATTCAACAGTAGAACTTGGTCTTTGATTTGATATTACACACGATTTACAAAACCTTACATCCTCAGGTAATCCATAAAATGCTTTATATTTATTTCTTAAATTTTGATGCATAGATGGAGTGTTTTATCAAAAAGTAAAATTTTATTAAACTGTAATTTTAATTATTATGTTCGAAACTATATTTACAAAAATGTTTTAGTAAAATTAGACCATCTTCTCCGCTTTTTTCTGGGTGAAACTGAAAACCAAAAATATTTTTTTCTTTTACAATTGCTGGAATTTTAGTTTTTTCATATTCAGTATAATACATCACATTATTAAAATTTGTTGGATTAGCAAAAAAACTATGAACAAAATAAAATTTTTTATTATTTAAATTTTTAAATAAATTATTATTTTCTGAGATAGATCTCCATCCAATATTTGGAACGGTCATCTTCTCGTTATCCAAAGGTATTACATCACCCTTTATAAATTTAAGTCCATTGGTTCTTTTAATTTCGTTACCAACCTCAAATAAAATTTGCATTCCTAAACAAATACCCAAAATTGGAATATTTTTATTTTTCAAATCAACAATACTTTCGATTAATTTTTTTTGATTAAGTAAATTCATTGCTGCTGGAAAAGATCCAACACCAGGTATAATTAACCCTTTTAAATTTTCATCATTAGTATCAATCTTATCGTCTACAATATTATTAATTTCTATTTTATCCAAAGCATTTCTTAAACTTCTAACATTTCCAATTCCGTAGTCTAAAATTTGAATGTAATTATCTGACATATTCAATTTTGCTTTCTAAAAGAACTTTTTTTACATCAGCAATAGTCAAAATATTATAGTGAAGCACAGAGCTTATACAAATCCCACTTGGCTTAAAGGATGAAATTAGGTCTTTTATATGATCTAAATTTCCTGCACCACCAGAAATTATAACTGGTCGCTGGGCAGATTTTAAAGAATTCTCGACTAAAAAAAAATCAAAACCTTTTTTTGTTCCATCCCTATCAATTGAAGTAATAATAAATTCACCACAACCTAAATCTTCAGATTTTTTGATCCAGTCTTGTACAGTTATTTTAGAATTTTCTCTTCCAGAGTTAAAGAAGCAAAAATATTCATTATCTATTTTTTTTGCTTCAATTGAAACTACTATGCACTGTGAGCCATAAATTTTAGAAAATGCTTGTAATTTTTTTGGATCTTTTAATATTGATGAATTAAAAAAAACTTTGTCAGCTCCAGAATTTAAGGCATTATTTATACTTTGCTCATCACTTAAACCTCCACCAAGTGTCATAGGAACAAAAATATTTGTACTGAATTTTTTTATAAAATCGTACAAATGATTTCTCTGATACAAACTTGCGACGACATCAGAAAAAATTATCTCATCAATACCATCCTTATAATATTGATTAGCTATTTTTTCAGGGTCTCCAATCTTTCTAATGCCTTCTAGATTTATACCTTTTACTACATAATCATTCTTTATTTCTATTTTAGATATAACTCTCATAATTAAATATCTCTAAATATTTTTTGTTTACTCATTTTGAAAAAATTTTTTTTATTTATAATTTTAAGAAATTTTTTTGCTGAATTTCCATCACCAAATTCTGTTGATTTGGAAATTTTAATATCTTTGTTAAAGTTTTTTATTAAATGATCTGTTATTTTTTTTTGGTTAAAATCGATATTAATTATTGAATTTGACTCTGATCTTTTAAATTGGCGACTACCAAGATTTATTGTACGTACACCATAAAACGGAGCTTCTCTAACAGCCGCACTCGAATTTCCAATAATCAATCTACAATTTTTCAACAAAGTTAAAAAATATTCAAATCTCATAGAAGGGTAAATTTTAAAATACTTATTATTTTTTAACGATTTATTATATTCGTCTAGAATAACTTTAGCTCCGCTATCGTTGTTTGGATATATTACTATAAAATTTTTATTAATTTTTTTAATGGAATTGCATAGTTTTTTTACTTGGGCTTTTAATTTGCTTAACTCAGTTGTAACTGGGTGAAAAAGTAAAATACCATAATCATTAAAATCAAAATTATATCTTTTTTTTACTTCACTGATATTTGGTAATTTTTTTGATTTCATAATGTCTAAATCCGGAGAGCCAATTACATAAATACTTTGCGAATTTTCGCCCATCTGTATAAGTCTCTTCCTTGCATTTTTATTTGAAACAAAATGCAAGTGGGCTAATTTTGAGATTGCGTGTCGAAGCATTTCATCAACGGTGCCCGAGACCTCTCCTCCTTCAATATGAGCTAATAAAATATTGTTTAGTGAACATACAATTGCACACGCTAAAGGTTCAACTCTATCTCCATGAACAACAACTAAATCAGGTTTTTCTTTTTTTACATATTTATTAAAACCTTTGATAGTTTTTGCAAGAATGATGTCCATTGGATCATCAAGTTTTTGATTTTCATATTTAAAATAGTTTTTTACTTTATCTTTAATAATTTCTTCAAAAGTAAAACCATATTTTTTTAAATTATGCATCCCAGTTATGAAAACATTGACTGAAAATTTTTTGCTTTTTTTTAATTCAAAAATTAAGCTCTTAAGTTTTCCATAGTCTGCTCTTGTACCCGTAACAAAAATAATTTTTTTTTTAGACATGTTCTTTGTTTAAAAAAACACCTGCTTTTATATTTTGTTTTGCCTTTTTGCCTAAAAGTTTTTTATAACTTTTAGCCAAAAAATCTCCTGTACCAGGTCTTTTGACCCATATATTTTTATTACTCAATCTTTCACCCTTTTTAATATTGCTTACAGTAACAACTGATGCATAAGCAAAATTAGCTGTGACTATTTCCTCTTTTAAAACCTTTTTTGCTACTAGTTTTTTATTTAACTTGATGACCTTGAGATATTCTTGAAAATTTTTTAACTCCTCATAATCAATAGAACATTGAATATCAGGTCCTTTCCTTTTTTTTGTGTCTGTAAAATGTTTCTCAATTATTGACGCTCCGTAAGATATTGATGCATAAATTGATGCAGTGCCAAGAGTATGATCAGAGTAACCAACTTCAATATTCTTAAATTTTTTTTTATATAAATTTAATATTGATAAATTTACTTTTTCAGGTGGTGTAGGGTAAATACTTGTACATTGTAGTAAAGCGAGTGGCACTTTATTTTTTTTTATTATCTTTACCGCTTGAGAAACACTTTTTAAATCATTCATGCCAGTACTTAAAATTATAGGTTTTTTAAATTTGCATATAAATTCAATCAATGGATAATTATTACATTCTCCCGATCCAATTTTAAAAGCAGGAACTTTAATATTATTTAAATGTATTGCCGCTTCTTTAGAAAACGGAGTACTTAAATAAATCATTCCTTTTTTTTCAACATATCTCTTTAATTTGATTTCAAATGAAAATGGTAATGATTTTTTTTTAATAATATCATAAATAGAAATCTTTGCATTTCCAGGAATTGTTTTTTTAGCTTCTAAGATCATCTCATGATCAACATTATGAGTTTGATGTTTTATACATTCTGCTCCTGCTTTATGAGCTAAATCTATAAGTTTTTTTGCCTCATTAAATGAGCCATTATGATTTATTCCTACCTCACAAATAAACAAAGGGTTAGATTGATTAATTATTCTGTTTTTTATTTTAAACATTGATCGTTAATAAACTGTAATTTAATTATGTTATTCTGCAATCTAATATTTGCTTTCTGCTCTTTAGACTAAGTTCGTTACATATAGCTTTAATAATGGGATAATGTAAATCCAATGATTTTTTTAAAGTTACTAAACCAGGGGATCTTTTTTTTATAATTTTACCTGCATACACTCTCGTTAAGTCGCTTACTCGTTCAGTGGCTAATTTTTGTTTTATTTTCTTTCGGTTTTTAAAGATATAAATTTTACTATTTATTTCATCAATAACGTAAGTGGATCCGGGATATTCAATTTTTAATTTATATTTTATGTCTCCTGATTTACTTTGCATTGAAACTTTTGTAAGATTATTAAGTATTATATTAATTTTTCCGTGAAACTCCTGAAAACCTCTTCTCTTAGAATTTATAATTTTGTCAATTTTAGTTTTTGCATATTTAATTTTTGAGTTGCCTGATAAATATGAAGCTAAATCCAAAAAATGAATAAAGTTACAACCTAAACCCCAATTATTGCCAGATACACTTATTTTTTTTGGCTGAGTCTTTTTGTGATTTTTTTTTATTTGACCGCTTATAGAAAAAACTCTGTTTAGACAATTAACCCAAGAATTAAATTTATATTTGTCTAAAATATTTTTATATTTTTTGTATTCAGATAATTTAGAAAATACTATTTTTTCTAATATTATATTTTTTGTTATTTTGTTTATTACAATAAATTTAAAAATATTAAATCTGATATTTGAATTAGTAGATATAATAACCAAATCAAACTTTCTTTTTAAAATAGATTGAATACTTTTATAATAATAATAAGAATTTTTTTGGTTTATTTCATTTTCAATTTTGTGTCTTTTTATAAATTTAATTTTGGGATCAACTAAATGTAAATTAATATTTTTGAGTTTATTTAATGACTGAAAATGTCTAAATCCAATACCCCCCACTCCAATAATTAAAAAGTTATTTCTCACCTAATATATTAATAATTTTTTTTTCAATGTCTTGAGATTGAGGTGGTAAGTTATCTGTACTCTTTGAAAAACCAGCTGATTTATCTTTTAAACCCAAGGTGTACATCGGTTTTTTAGTTTTAATATTTAATTTATTTCCAATAGAATTGGCTACTCCATCCACATAATCATCATCCAATATTAGACATCCCGCTTTTGATTTTTTTATTGCTGAAACTTCTTTTGGTGAAATTTTAAATGGCTTTAACCAAAGAACATGTTTAATTCCAATTTTGTAACCTTTTTTTTCAAGATTTCTTTTAGCTTTTTCAGCTTCAAATCTTGTGATTGAAATTGCAATTATTATTAATTCTTTTTTATCATCAATATCATTTTTAAACTCTTCAGAATTACCATAAGCACCTCTGTGTTCAGATACATAATAAACTTCTTTCTCTGACATAAATTTTTTATAAATTTCTTTATATTCTCCAGGTGTCATTGGGCTCACAATTTTAATGCCAGGCATTCTATAATATAAAGAATGGTGTGATGAACCTGCAACTGGACCGATACCACCTTCCATTCCTATACTTCTAATAAAAACGGGGCATGGTCTTTTCCATATTTCTTTTGATTTGCATGCATAATTCAAAATCATAGGAGCGTTGTACCAATTAAAACCTTGGTATCTTATTACGTATATTGGTCTTGAATTCATTAAAGCCGCTCCTACTGCAATACCGCCGCCAGCTACATCTGCCATCGATAATTCAACCATACCATCTTTTTCATACAACTCTGGCAAAGTTCCTCCAACCCAACCAACAGCTGTAAGGCATTGACCAAACACTTGACCCTTTTTTGTTTTTAAGTGTTTTCTAATCAGTTCTTTTATTGTTTCTCTAAGCGTTTTTTCCATAATCCGTTTAACTTATTAAAATAATATTTATCAATCTTTTTTCCCTCTTCCCCAAATTTCTTTAATAATGATTTGTATCTATCAAATGTTTTGTCTGAATCTTGACCAGCCCCAGCATGCCAAAAAAGTCTATTTGTTCTTATATTTAAGAGCATTGGTTTTTTAAAAAGGTTTTTTTTATATTTATAGATAACTTTAGGATCATCAGGAATATTGTATCCAAGCATATTAAAAGATTTTGCAACAGCGTCCATTTCCCAATTTCTTCTTACTTTTTTTTCAGTTAGGATTGAAAGATTATTATCCTCAACTACAAATAATATAGGTAGCTTTTTTGTAGAGGCCCAGCCTAGAGCGCCTAATACATAATCTTCCTCTGCAGAAGCATCACCTAAAAAAACTATTGTGGGGTGTCTAGAGACAAAACATGCTCCTACGCCTATTGGTCCCTGTGTTCCCATATGACCATCGTGTCCATACATATTGATTTCTTTTCCATGAATTGATGCAGATCCACCCATTCCATATGCGCAACCAGTTTTTTTTCCCAACAATTCATCAATTAATTTATTTATATTGCCGCCAAAAGATAAATACGTTGAGTGGGCTCTATGTTGCCCAAAGATCAAAGGTTTTATTTTTAATGTTTTTACCATTTCTGAGACGGTAGCAGATATAAATTCCTGTCCAGCTGAAAGATATGTTGGAAACTTAATATTTTTTTTTTGTATCTGCTCAAAAGCAATTTTTTCAAAATTTCTGCACAAAGATGCTTTTTTAAAAATTTGTAAAAATACTTTTTGAGTTATCATTATGTTTCAATAGATAGAAATGTTATTTGATTTGATATTTTAAATACTTCGCATAATTTAATAATAGTGTCATATCTAACAATATCACCTGGTGACAGAACTAATTTGTTATCATCTGAGGATAAGCCACCATCAAGAATGGCAAAAATTGTATTTTCTTTTTTTTCAATTAAATATTTTTTTTCATTATAAATTTCTAGCTTAATTTGCCTGTCTCCAATTTTATAAACATTATGTGTATTAATTTTTGGATCTAAAAACAAAACGTCATCATCAGTTAATTTTGTCATCATATCTTTGCCTTCGTATGGCTTGTTTTGTCTTCCATAATTATCTTTAAATCTGACCAAATCTTCTTTATCAATTGGAGACTCAATTTCTAATATTTTTGCACCATTTTTTGAAATTGCTTTTGTTGCATGGAATAAACCAGGTCTGAGCATTATTTTATCAGGAGCTTTTAAAAATTTTTTTTCATAAAATCCAAGATCTATTTCAACCTCTCCCTCTAAAAGTAAAAAGCCAGTTTTTTTTTTTGGATGACAATGTAAAGAGGTTTTCTCATTAAAAACCATATCCAAACACCATGTAGCGGCATGTTTACTTTGATGGATTAGGTATTCACTACCCCATGGTTTTTTTACCCTGATATTTGAGTAATCCATTTTTTATTTTTTATAATAAACTTCTAAAACAGATTTCATCCAAATACCGAGATCTTTATAATGAGCAGTTGTCACAATATTTTTATCAATCACAGAGGGCTCATCTACGTAGTTGGCTCCGGCATTTATGATGTCATCCATCATGCTGTAATATCCCGATATATTTCTACCTTTAACAACTTTTGCAGAAATCAACAATTGAGCTCCACTACAAATACATCCAATTGTTTTATTTTCTGAATCAAACTTTGTAATAAAATCTATGATTTTTTTATTTTGACGAACTTTCTCCATTGCTTTAACACCGCCTGGAATTATTAGCAGATCATAATCTTCGGTTTTGACATCCTCGATTTTTTTAACTGGGTGGTCTTTATTTGGTGGAATATCAGTTCCTAAAATACCTTTGACCTTTGTACCTTCATTTAAACATACCTCTACATCAAATCCATCCTCTAGAAGTCTATAAAAAGGATAGATAAACTCATGATCTTGAGCTAAGTTTCCAGAGATTAAAATTGCTTTTTTAGACATAAAATTATAGTCATGCGCTTATAATTAAAAATCTATACAAATCAAATGATAATTTGCAAAACACCTCTCAGAATATCATACTTTGGAGGTGGAACAGATTTTCCTTCTTGGTATAAAAAAAATAATGGCCAAGTAATTTCAAGTTCAATTGATAAATATTGTTACTTGATGATCAGAAACTTGCCACCATTCTTTCACTTTAATTATAGAATAAGATATTTTAAATCAGAATTTACAAAAAAAATATCTGAAATTAATCATCCGAGCATCCGTGAAGCTATTAAGAAATATCATAAAAATAAAAGTGGTTTAGAAATTATACACTCTTCAGATTTACCCTCGCAATCTGGCTTGGGATCTAGTTCGGCCTTTTCGGTTTGTTTAGTAAAAGGTTTAAAAAAATTAAATGGAGTAAATGAAAATAATAAAAAAGTAGCTCTTGAAACTATTCATTTTGAACAAAATATCCTTGGAGAAAAAGTAGGTTCTCAAGATCAATATGCGTGCGCTGTAGGTGGATTTAATATCATAAAATTTGGAAAAAAAATTAACCATCAAAAAATTAAAATAAACAATTCTAAAATTAAAAAATTGGAAAGATTGAGCTCACTTTTTTTTGTTGGTTTTCCCAGAAATGCTCAACTGATTGAAGAAGATAAAATTAAAAATCTTAATAATAAAAAGAAAATTTATAAACAAATATTTGCAATTTCAAATGATGCAAAAAAACTTATAACAAGCAAAAGTAACAATAGATTTATGAATGATTTTAATAACCTCATGTTAGAAAATTGGAATTTAAAAAAAAATTTGTCAAATTATGTATCGAATAACTTCATTGATGAAATCTACGATTTTGCATTAAAAAGTGGAGCTGAGTCTGGAAAAATTCTAGGTGCTGGTGCAGGTGGATTTATGTTATTTATCAGTAAAGATGCAAAATCTAAAAAAAAATTAATAAAAGAACTTGAGCCAAAAATAAAACATGTTGATTTTAAATTTGATGATGCAGGCAGTTCTATAATATTTGATAAAAGAAATGATATTTTTAATTAATCTCAATGATTAGTTTCTTTTATAGATTAAAAAATATATTCCTAAGTTATAATCACCACAAACAAATAACAGATAACTTAAAATTTATTGATAAATATTCTAAAAATAAAAACATTAATTCATCCGATGAAAAAATAAGATTAATAAGTAAATCGTTTGTACAATTTAAGTTACAATCTAAATCTCGACCAATAATTTCTCTATTATTTTTTGAAATATTTTGCTTTTTAATATTAATCCCATACACTTTGTATTTAATTTTCAAAAGCTATAAAAATTTAAGTAATTTAAAAAGTGAAAATATAGTCTTAATAAAAGCAAAATCTGAGGTTTTCAAAATTCCAAATGAATTTATAGATTCATCTGTTGAATTACTTCTAAAAGATAGAAAAATTTATTTTGAAAATTTGAAAATTATAAAAGATATTTTCGTAATATCTTTATTAAATGGATATTATTTTAATTTTCAATTTCTTCTAAAAAGTATTAAAGAAATTTCATGCTATTATCCTGCAATAAAAAATAATGAATTAAATAATGCATTAGTTTTTTTAGAATTTGATTGTTGTATCTCACTGTTAAAATATCTATTTAATCATAATAATGTTGAGCTCGTTAATATACAGCATGGAGACCAGTTAATATCTGCTCATTATTCTTTTGTAGAAGTAGATAAGTTTTATTTTTGGAACCAGCATTATTACGAAATGTTCAAAAAAATGAATGTTAAGTGTGAACCATTTTTTTTTAAAAAAAATGGTGGGGTAAAAATTATTAAATCAGAAGCACCGGATATTATAACTTTTTTAGAGCCCCAACTTGCTCATTTTGCCTATGATAAAAAGAAATATTATTTATTTGTAAAAAATTTAATAAAAAAAATTAATGAAACTAGTCAAAAAGAAAGAGTAATACTTAGATATCACCCCAGATATAGCGATACAAAAACACTAAATTTATTTGCTAAAGCCAACATTAAATTAGAAAATAGTCGAACTGTCAGTTATGAAGAAACTATTAAGAAAAGTAAGTTAATTTTAGGAACATGGTCTGCATTGTTAGTTGATAGCAGTATAAACGATACCGAAACAGTCATTTTAAAATGTGATTTATCTGAAGAATTAAATAAATATCACTTTTTATTTCGTGAAAAAAATGTAAAGCATCTTAATATACAAAATTTAAATTTAAATGAATTATAAATATAATTTAGCTTACTCAACTTGGGATCAAAAAGAGATAAACGCTATACACTCTGTAATAAAAAAAGATCACTTTACAATGTCAAATAATGTAAAGGATTTTGAAAAACAATTTGCAAAATCACTAGGTCGAAAATATGCAGTAATGACCAATTCAGGTTCATCGGCAAATCTTTTAGGTGTTGGATCGTTATTTTACAAAAAAAATAAAAAACTCAAACCTGGTGATGAGGTAATTGTACCGGGTTTGTCGTGGAGCACGACCTACAGTCCACTTCAACAGTATGGTCTTAAATTAAAAATTGTTGATATAGATTTAAACTCATTAAATGTAGACATTGATAAACTTGAAAGAGCAATATCTAAAAAAACAAAATTGGTTTGTATTGTTAGTATTTTAGGCAATCCATTAAATTTTAAGAAAATAAAAGAAATTTGTAAGAAAAAGAATATTCCAATTTTTGAAGATAATTGTGAAAGTCTTGGTGCGTCTCACGGAGGCATAAAGGCTGGTAAAGTTGGAATGTTTTCAACGCATAGTTTTTTTTTCTCACATCATATTTCTACTATAGAAGGTGGAATGGTAGTTACAGATGATTTTGAATTGTACTGTATTATGAAATCATTAAGAGCTCATGGTTGGACAAGAGATTTACCTAAATCTAACCCGCTAATATCAAATAAAACAGGGTTTTATGAAGAATACAAATTTATTCTTCCAGGTTATAATTTACGACCAACCGAAATAAATGCTGCAATAGGAAAAGTGCAATTAAAAAAACTTCCTCAAATGATTAGAGATAGAATAAGAAATTTAAAAATCTTTAGGGAAATGTTTTTAAATGATGAAAGGTTTATCATTCAAAAACCCAATGGTGTTAATTCAAGCTTTTGTTTTCCAATGGTTATAAGACCAAATTCAGGCATGAAAAAAAGTAAAGTATACTCTCTTTTACAAAAAGCTAAAATTCAATTTAGACTGATAACTGGAGGAAGTTTTCTTAAACATGATGTGAAAAAATATTTTAAATATCAGGTTTATCAAAACTTAAATAATACAAATTATATTCATAATAATGGTTTTTTCATTGGCAATACTGGAAAGCCTTTGGACAAAGAATTAGAACTATTATTTAAAACTCTAAAAAAAATATAAATAATGAAAATTTTAATTCCTGGTGGTGCTGGTTTTATAGGAAGTGTACTTAGCACAAGTTTAGTAAAAAAAGGATACAATGTAACAGTCGTAGATAATTTAATGTTTGAGAAAAATTCATTAGATCATTTAAAACACAATAGAAAATTCAATTTTATAAACTCTGATGTCAATTCATTTAAAAATATCAAAAAGGAAGTAAATAAGGCGGATGTAATTATACCTTTGGCAGCACTTGTTGGGGCGCCTTTTTGTGATAAAAATCGAAATTTGGCAAAAAAAACAAATCTTTCCTTTATTAAAAATTTAGTGAAATCTATAAGTAAAGATCAAATGCTAATTTTTCCAAATACAAATAGTGGTTATGGAGTTGGTGAAAAAGGCACTTATTGCGATGAAAAAAGCCCTTTAAGACCAGTTTCTTTATATGGAAGATTAAAAGTTAGTGCTGAAAATGAAGTTATGGAACATTCTAATTCAGTAGCATTTAGATTAGCGACAGTATTTGGTATATCCTACAGAATGAGATTGGATTTACTAGTTAATGATTTTGTCTATCGAGCATTGAGAGACAGATATATAGTTTTATTTGAAAAAAATTTTAGAAGAAACTTTATACACATCAAAGACGTGGCAGAGACATTTATATATGCAATTGAAAATCAAAAAAAAATAGTTGGAGATGTATATAATCTTGGCCTTTCTAGCGCAAATTTAACTAAATATCAGCTATGCAATAAAATAAAAAAACATATTAAAGATCTTAAAATTATTTTATCAAATATTGCTAAAGACCCTGATAAAAGAGATTACGTTGTATCGAATAAGAAATTGGAAAAAACAGGTTGGCGAGCTAAATATTCATTAGATTATGGTATTAAAGAATTAATTTCATACCTCAAAGATAAAAATTTTAGGCCTGGAAATTATTAAATATAAAAATTGTGTTAAAAAAAATTATAAGACTCTTTAAAAAAACACAATACAACTCAAGCTGCTCCCCCTTTTGATAGTCATCTATCTGCCGCCAGCAATTTCAATATTTGAACCAGAAATATAAGTATTTTTAGTTGCTAACCAAAATACCATATCGCTAACATCCTCAACCTCGCCAAGTCTCCCAAGCGGAGTGCTATTCAAGACATTTCTCACTCTTTGCTTAGAAGAATGCCTTTTTTGAAAATCCGTCATTATGACCGAAGGTAATACAGAATTTACAGTAATGTTATATTTTCCCAACTCTTTTCCAAGACTTTGAGTAAGTTTATCCATACAAGATTTAGCAATACCATAATGTAATGAGTCAGGAAAACCACCAAAGCTTGATGAAATAGATGAAATATTAACGATACTTCCTTTTTTACTTTTTTTTAACAATTGTAGAAAAGTTTTAGTAGCGCAATATGCAGTAAAAAAATTTATATCAAACGATTTTTTCCACAATTCAAGATTACTTTTTTCAAACGAAGATCTCTTAACAGCATCTCCAACATTATTTACAAGGCAATCTAATTTTTTTATTTTTTTTAACAAGATTTTATAATTGTTAAATTTTAGAGAATCAAATTGTATTGGTATTAAATTTTTTTCATATTTTCTAAAATCTTTTTTTAGGTAATTGTTCTTATCTATTTTATTTCTTGAGGTAAAATAAACTTTATGTCCATTTTGTAAAAATTTAAGAACACAATTTTTTCCAATACCTTTAGAGCCCCCACTCACAAAAACGTTTAGATACTTCATTTTAACTAAATATTCTCGCGACAATGTTGTAATAATTTTTTTACAGACTCTTCAAATTTAACTTTTGGTTTCCATCCAGTATGCTTATAAAATTTTTTCATATCTGGTATCTGTAAAGTTACATCTGTTGGTCTTAATAATTTAGGATCAACTTTAGAAATTATTTTTACTTTTGAGTGTTTTTTTAATAATTCTAAAAATTCTCCTACCTTCATAGTTTTATTGCCACCTATGTTATAAACTTCACCAAATTTTCCTTTTTTTGCAGCAATCCAATACGACTCCATTGCATCATCAACGTCAATAATAGTTCTTACTGAATTTAAGTTTCCATGTTTTAAAATTTTTTGTTTACCTTGTTCTATCATGGCAACCTGTCTAGCAAAGGCTGTAGCAAATAAATCTGACCTTTTTGGATTTAAATAAGTAAACATTCTTGTCGTGATCACTTTTAAATTATAGTTCTTGAAATAAACTTGTCCCAAAAGATCTTGTGAAACCTTTGATAAAGCATAAGGGCTAGCAGGATTAAATGAACAATTTTCATTTATGGGAATATCTTTTTTAGAAACAACACCATACACCTCTGAGGTGCTGCACATTTGAATAACAGGATCTAAATTAAGGTCCTTTACTGCTTGTAGCAAATTTGCAGTACCAAAAATATTATTTTGCATGACAGATAATGGAGTATCAAATGAGGCTCTTACATTTGCGTGGGCTGCTAAATTAAAAATCGCATCAGGTCTAACTTTCCTCAATACATTTAAAATTGATGAATAATCTTGTAGATCACATTCATGTAATACGATTTTATTTAATATTTTTTTTAAATTTTTGTTCGATGATGTAACGTGCCATCTAGAAACGCCATGGACTTTTACTTTAGGATGCTTTCTACAAATATATTCGGCTAGATAACTTCCACCTGAGCCTGATATACCAGTAATTAATACTTTTTTAAAATTTCTTGTCATATAGTGCTAAGTACCTGAAAAAACATGCTATTGCTAGACTGTCTACATTTATATTTTTTTTAAAAATTTGTATCACTTTTTTTTTATCTAAGAGTAATGGTTTTATTTTATCGTGTTCTTTATTGTCTATTTTAAATTTTTTAATATTGAATTCTAAATTTGCGGTAAAAAAATGAATTTTAGAGTTAATTAATGGTGGGATCGGAGTAATTACTCCAAGTGATATCAGATCTTTTAAGTTCGATTTAATACCCGTTTCCTCCAGCAATTCTCTACGGGCTGCTTTTTTTGTACTCTCGCCAGCATCAACAAAGCCACCAGGGAAAGTATACATATAACTTTTATGAATATGATTAAAATATTTTAAAAGTAAAAATTTATTTTTTATTTTTGGAATAACGATAACACCACCACATCCATGTCTATTTTTTGAAATACAATCTAAAACCAGATAATTTTTAATGATCTTATCTTTTATAATTAAATCATCAAAAAATATTTTATAAACAGAATTTTTTGCGAGTAATTTTCTCTTCTTAATTTTCATTAGAAATTAAATTACCTTTGATGAGTAATAATTTCCTTTAGAAAACTTTTGTTGTTTATACCCAGTGCCTCGATACATTTTAGCAATTTTTTCAAATTCTATTGGCAAGATACGATAATCTAAACTTACACGAGTTTTGCTTGAATTGTTCAAAATCGATTTATGCATTACTCTAGAATCGAAAATGATTGTTTTCCCTTTTTTGGCAATATATGGTTTTAAAATTTTTAATGCTTGTTTCCAAATATCTGAATTATATTTTTTTACATATTTGTTAAAATCAAAAGAGTATCCGCCAAAAAATTCCATACTTTTTTTTAAATTTGAAACTGCCATTGAGTTGTTTTTTGTTACATCAGTTAATGGTGTCCATAAATTAATTTCACCAGGAGGATGTCCAATCGCTAAATCCACATGTGGTAATAATGTATCAAAATGATTTTTAGTTGGAAAATTAAATCTTATGAATGGATCTTTTTGAAACAAAAATTTAAATTTTAATTTTTTTTTAACCTTTTTCAAAATTAAATTGTAAATTTTAAAAAAATTTTTATCTTTATTAAAAAAGGCTGCAGTCAGATTATTTCTTGTAACATCATTTGAAGATTTTTCACGCGAATTATCTGAGCTAATATATTTGTGAACTTGATTTAACTGAATATCTCTTCTAGAGATCAATTTTTTTTTAAAAAGTGTATCTAAAATATGTTTTTCTAAAAGCCTAGTTTCTTTTATCAAATCTAATGTTATCTGATCTTTTTTGAACTTTTCAGTAATTTTATTTTCAATCATATAGTGACTTACAAACTTGTCCTGAAAAACAGGATCATATTTTTGAACAAAATCGTATTTTACTTTTTTAAAAATCATTTTTTAATTTTAATTTTTGGTTTTAATTTTGCGATAAAAAAATCACTACTATTATAAAATTGACTAATTTCAACTAAAGTTTTTTTTGAGTATGGTCTAAATATTACTGGAGTTAAATACTCTTTTAATTCCTTAATATTCATTACTCCAATATTAACATAATTAAAGTAATTAAAACAAAACCTTAAAGCATTTTGTTGTAATGACAACTTATTACCATTTTTCTTAAATAATTTCTTATAATCATTAGCTCGGTTTTGCCAAAGCTCAAGTTGTGATAAATTCCATCTCGATCTATGGTCAAGTTTCGAAAAAGAAATTTTACGTCTTGCAAATTTTTCAGTTAATGTACCAAAATTTAAGGCTGTTCTAATCATAATCTTACTTCTAAATTTTTTGCTTAAAACTTTTAATAACCTTAAGTCCATCAAATTAAAATTGGCCTGTATAAGATCAAAATCTTTATGATCAATATATTTTAAATGTAATGGTGATGACAAGGAAATGCCGATAGCTCGTATTTTTTTTTCTTTTTTTAATTCCTTAAGGAAATCTAATGTTTGTTTGATATTTTTTTTTAAATCTAATTCACTAGGACTATGAAATTGAACAATATCTAAATAATCTGTATTCAATCTTTCTAAACTTTCATTGATAAGTTTTTTTGACCTATGTACCGAAAAATCTAATTTTTTGTCAAAATCATAACAACCAATTTTTGTTGCAAAAACAACTCTATCTCTATGCTTGTAAAAAGTTTCTCCGAGTATTTGCTCACTTTTTCCATCCCCATAAATACCTGCAGTATCAAAAAAGTTAATCTTATTTATAAATGAAAAGTTTAAAATTTCTTTTGATTTTTTTTTAGTTATTAAACCATATGAGGGTACTTTTGATGTTGAGCTCCCAAGACCCCACGTTCCAAGGCATATTTTAGATAATTTTTTTCCTAAGGTTTTTTCTAAATTACTGCTCATCATGCTATTTAAACTTAATATAATTTAATTATAATAATTTTTTTAACCATAAATTTTTTTTAGTAATGATAAATATTTTATTAATAAACAATATCGATGATAGTATCTATAAAATCGAAACTATTAAAGACTTTATTCAACCTATTGAAAATAATCCAAATTTTAACTTTGAACATATTATTGGAGAAAAATTTTTAAAAAAAATACAAAATAATTTTAATAAAACCATTAAAGAATTTGTTAACAAATTTGATATAATTTTTTTTGATCCGAATTGTTTGAATTTTGAAGTGATAAAAAATATTTATAATGCAAAAGATCAAGTAAAACTAGTGGGAATTTTTCATGAATGTTTTGGTCATTATGACAATTATTATAAATTTATTTCTCCGTATGTTGACTATTTTGTAGTACAAGAATTAAGAGATGAATTTTATTTGAATAAAAAAAATAAAATAATATTTGATCCGTTAATTGTTTGTAACAAGCATAGTGTATTTAATTTTTCTGGTGAAAATAAAAGCATTGATTTTTATTTTTCAGGGACAATAAGTACCGATAGAAAATATACCCTCGCGTATTTAAAAAAAAATTTAAATTGCACATTTGAAATTGGTGGAGGACGCTATAATGGTGATCAAAGTTTTGATGTTTTTTTAAAAAAAATTAAAAAAGCAAAATCATCAATCGCTTTTCCTTCAAACAAAAGACGATTCATTGATGAATTTATATTAGACACGAAAAATAATCTTACATCTTGGAGCGGTAGAGTACCGCATTGTTTGGCATTTGAAACTTTAATATTTTCAAGAAAATTTCGAGAATTTGAAATTTTCTTTAGAGATAAAGTAGATTACATATCCTATATAAGCGATACAGATTTAATTAAAAAAATTCATTACTACTGCAAAAATAATGATCATAGAAATCATATTGTAAAAAATGCAAAAAAAAGATTTTTAGAAATTACATCTGAGGCAAAATTTGAAAAAATTTCAAAGAAAATAATTCGTGGCGAAAAATTTTATATTCCAGTTTGTAAATCAAATTATAAGTTATATAATTTTATTTTTTTAATACCCTATTATAAAATTATTTTACCAATTAATAGTAGAGTCTTTTTTATGAAATTTTATAAGTTTTTAGCAATGTTATACCATGGACAATTTAAAAAATTATATGACAAATTAAAGAGTCTAAACTGAATTTTTTATTTAAATGCATTAATCGAAAGCTTTGAATATATTGTGTTAGATATTTTTAATAATTCGCCATCTACTTGATGATTAAAAATTTTTCCTTCTTTGTACTTCAAAATATTATCAAATTTTGATTGTTGCTGAATTCCAAGTTTTTTTTTTAAATTAATTCTTAAATCATGATTATTACAAAAATCTTTAATATCTAATAATATAAAATCATCATTTTTTTCTTTTAAAAATAAAATTTTTTCATATTGTTGTATCCATTGATCAAGCCAATAATTTAAATCTGTAAAATTATATTTTTTTCTATTTTCATGCCAAGATATATGGCCTTTTCCAAATTCATTATGAAGCATTAAATCCATGTACTTTAGAATAAATCTGTCTTCATTCTGTACCTTGCAAAAATGCAGATGTTGCTTTAACAAAGACGTTGCATGATCAATTGGGTTTCTAAATAATAATATGACTTTTGAGCACTTATATAATTTTTTAATTATTATAACTTTATTTAACAAATAGTTATTTTTTGAAATATATTTTTGTTTTTTATATTTTTTTAATACTAATGATATATATTTAACATATTCGTCATATATCTCTTCATAACCATCAAAAAAGTTTAGAAAAACATTATCATAAGCTCCTGGTGAGTCTAGATTTTCATAAATTTCATCACCATGTATCCTTTTTTGTTTTTTTATTCTTTTGTTTCTATAATTAAATAAATTTGGAGCAAATAAATATGGAACATCTCTGTTCGTGAGTGAAGCAAATTCTCCTGTCTCAAATATATAATTTAAAACCAATGTTGTTCCTGAACGAGGAAAGCCAGTAATAAACACATGATTTTGATCTAAATATAGATTATCTGGCAGAAAAAAAATTTTTTCCATTTCAAAAATAGATCTTTTAATAAAACCTAAACCAAGAAAAAATTTTATGTTTGCACGATCAACGAAATTATATCTTTGCATTAAAGTGATTCTTTAATCTATAATATATAATAAAGCCTAATAAATAGTATGATAATTTTAGAAAATTTATGTTGTATAAAGGACCAATATTCAATTTCATCAAAAGTAATAATAAAGAACTTATAAAAAGAAAAATAATTGAAATAATTAAACTTTTATAAAAAATCATTTTAGTAATTTTTTTAAAAACATATTCATTGATATTTTTTTGACGTATACATTTTAAAAAACAAATAAAAACCCTTTGATAATCAAAAAATTTTTTTTTTATTTGTACAAAGTTTAAAAATTCAATAAAAACAATATTTAATATAATTATTTCGATAATTATCTTGATCAAATTGTTAAGATCCTATTTTTTTATTTTTTTTTTTCTATTTAAAAATTTTTTTATTGGAAAATAAAATATAGAAAAAATAGCTGCAATGATAGCAATGAGTACATCACCACAAAAAATAGATGAAATTCAAACACTGAGGGCATTTTCCATAATATCTATTATTCTATACCATTCAGATATTTATATTTTTAATAAAGATCTCTTTAGAGCTGGATTTCTAGGAGTTGATATATTTTTGGTCATATCTGGTTACTTAATATTCAAAAGTCTTGATACAGAAAATATTACTAAAAACTTTTGGATAAGCTTAAAGAACTTTTATTTTAAAAGAGTCAAACGAAATTTACCATTATTAATTGTTGTTATTTTTTTTACCAATTTTTTTTCTATTTATTTACTAAGTTTTTAAGACTATTTAAAATTTTATAAATCAATTAATAGTGCATTATTTTTTTATTCGAACTGGTTTTTTGAAATAAACAATACAGTTTACGGTTCAGAAGACGCATCTCTAAAGCCATTAATACATCTATGGTCTTTATCAGTAGAAATGCAGATATATGCATTGTTTCCTTTTATTATTTATTTTTGCAGATATTTAAATGAAAAAAATATTCTAATAGGACTTTTATTATTTTTTTTTATAAGCTTATTGTACTCTGAATACTCATCAAGATTAAATCAATCTTCAAACTATTACAGCTCAATTTCAAGATTATGGGAATTTTTGAGCGGTTCAATTTTAGCCTTTTTGACGGGTAAAAATAAATTAAAGTTTAATAACACGTATTCAAATTTGTTAATAATTTTTGGATTCTCCTTATTATTTTTTTCATTAATTTTTTTTAATGATAAATTTAGACATCCCTCGTTTATTTCAATGATACCTATATTTGGTTCAGTAATTATCATTCTTGGATTGCAAAATTTTAAGCATACTTTATTAAGCAAAATATTAAATCTTAAACCAATAATTCTAATAGGAAACATTTCTTATTCACTATTTCTGTGGCATTGGATAATTTTCACTTTCCTTAGATTGAACCTTGTCCAGTTTAATACAATTAAAATATTTCCAATTGTAATGCTTATTATTTTTTTATTATCTTTATTTACTTTTTATTTAGTTGAAAAACCTTTTTGGAAAAATAATAAAAAAAGGTTTATAAATTATATAATTATTTTTTGTTTTTTATTTTTAAATCTGAAAGTACATTTAATATATAATCAATTTGTTAAACCCAAAGAAACAGCTCTCAATCTAAACTCTGCACCTTGGGATGATTTAAAAAATGAAAAAAATGAAATTTGTTATTCTAAACAAAATAATTTCTGTACTTTTCAAAAAGAGAATAATAAAAAAATTTTTATAGTTGGTGACAGTATATTAGGTACTTTGCAGAGTGGTTTGGTAAAAAGATTAAAAGCAGAAGATTACTCTGTAACTATAATGACAAGTAATGACTGTTTTTATGCTCCAAATTTCAATTATATTTATTTGAACACAAATAAAACACACCCGAAATGTTCACACAAGTATCAGCAAACTAGACAAGAAATTTTAAAAAAACAGGAAAAAGCTATTATTATTTTGGGTGGAAATTTACCTGTATACTTATCAAATAAATTTTATTTTAAAAATAACAAAAACAACGAAAACAAAACTTATGACAAAAGGTTTGTAAATGTTAATAATAAGAAATTTTATAATGATGTTCAAACGTCTATAAGAGAGCTATCCAATAAGAACTATGTCATTCTGTTATATCCAGTAATTGAACCTGGTTACAATGTTCCAAGATATATTGAGTCAAAATTAAGTAAATTTTCTAGTAAAGAAGAAATGTACCAACTATCTTTAAAATCCATAGAAAAAGAGAAAAAAATATCACAAAGAATGGCACACAGTAAAAACTTTTTTGATGGTATAAAAGGTAAAAATATCTTTAGAGTTTACCCGCAAAAAATAATATGTAAAAATTCAAAATGTAGTTTTTTTAATAAAGACAATATATATTACATTGACGAAGCTCATCCATCAAAAATTTACGCAAATAAGATAAATGATAAAATATTAGAGAAAATTTTTAAAATTTTTAACAAATCCAATTAATATTGTGTACTTTTCTCTCAATTAGATAAATTTAAACTTTCAGCCAAATCTTTTGTTGCAAGTTCAACTTTTTGATTATCAATATCACTCTCACACTTATAAAGATATGCTCCACTCCTATGACCATACCAAATGACTTCTTGCATCCACTTTTCCCAATTATCGACTTTAATATCGGATCTATTTATACAAACTGTATTTGATTTGGGGCTAAAATCTATGTTTTTTTCGCCTCTTACAAGTTTTTTATAGATATTCAAAATATCGTAATTCAATTTAATTTCTATATCTTTATCTATAAAAGGTTGCCTCATAAGATTTTGATTTAACGTAATTGCATCGTTAATTATCGGTTTAAATTCATTCTTTACAAAGTCATTTAGTACAGAATTGGCTTCATCATAAAATTGTTTTAATTCATTTGATTTAGATATCTCAATATAAGCATATTCACCAGGTGGCCAATAAATATCTAGCCAACCTTCCCTATAAATAAATTCAGATTTACCTTCGGTTATTTTAATTGAGTGGTCATAAAATATTTTTGAGATCTTTGATAAAATTTTCTTATCATTAACTCCCATAAAATACTCAAACATAGATCTAAAGCTTTTTTTCTCGAGATGATGACAAATCAGCATTGGAATTTGAAGTATCTTATTAAAATATAAAAATTCAGCCATTGACGCATATGATCTCATTTTAATCCAATCTTCTCTTGGTAGAGTAGATGTTTCAACAACTAATAATTGCTCTTCTTTCACTCCATCTGCAGGTGTTTCATCTAAAGATCCATGCACGTTAACAATAGGGGCTCCAACAGTCTTAATTTTATACTTTTCCTTATAATCTGCTGAATTCATTTCTGCATTCGGTAAAATTGACAGATTATTAAATTGTATTCTATTGTGCTGACCAGAGGCAATAACATCTGAAACACCTCCAGCAAAATCATCATAGCTGTCACCAGGTAGGGCTAAAATAAATTCTGTATATGTCGGTATATTATCTTTGGCAAACATTCTTTGTAAAGCCGCATAATCTTCAATTGATACATTATCCCTTTTGATGGCTTCAAGAGTGTGTGGATTTACTGATTGCATTGCAAGCGTTACACCTTTACTTAGTCCAGTTTCTGCGAGTAACTTTTGAACTTTATAAGCTCTCTCTCTTGCATTTTTTGTGTTTTGAACTGATAATACTTTAGGGTATCCATATTTTTCTTTATTTTCTGCAGCTCTTTTCGCAATATCATAATCTCTTGGTAAAATTCCAAAATTTGCATCACAACAAAAAATAAACTCAACTTTATTTTTTGAAAACCAATCTAATTCTTGATAAATTCTATCTAGGTGCATTCTAGTAACTTTGCTAGCAGTTGCGGAACCCCAATCACAAAAAGCGCAAGAAAAAGGACATCCTCTATTGGTCTCCCAACTTGCAAGCCATCTTTCGTTTGGATTTTCTTTAATTAATCCGTCAAAAACACCAGTTAGATAAGGAGACGGTACGTTCTCAAAATCTCTCATCCTTGGTAAATTTTTATTATTCCTGTACTTACCATGTTTATCAATCCAACTAATATTTGGGACCTCATCAAAATTTTTACTAGGATAAATTTCTAACAGATTAAGTATAGTTCGTTCTCCCTCTTGATGAACAATCACATCAATAAAATCATTGGATCTTAAAAATTCCTCGGCATTTCCTGAAACGTTATCAGGAACGCTTGGTCCTCCATAAATTAAATATATGTCTGGATTTATTTTTCTTAGCTCTTTTCCTATAGCAAGAGAAATATTAATATTCCAAACATACGTACTCAATAATACTACATCTTGATCTTTTAATTTATCTACGCACTCATGTAATAACTCTCTCTTATAAATTGGATTTTGAAAATTATACTTTGACGGGTCTTTTGCATTATGCTTGATAAAGCTCTGCAAAATCCCTACAGAATATGGTAAATAATACTGGCCTGAAAAACCATTGTTTATTTGTGTTGAACCTATATTAACTACTTTACTACTCATAATTGAAAATATTAAACTAAAATATGTCTACTATAATAATTACAGGTGCAAGTAAAGGAATTGGTCTGGCGGTTGCTCTAAACGCCGCTAGAAAAGGATATGATATCTGCATAACTTACAAAAGTGATAAAAAAGCAGCTGATAAAGCAGTAAAAAAGTTGAAAAAAATTACACAAAAAGTCGTTTGTGTGAAAGCAGATATATCTAATATACGAGATATTAAAAAAATTTATCAAAAAATAAATAAATTATCCCG
The DNA here is from genome assembly GCA_022763425.1 of Pelagibacteraceae bacterium. GTDB lineage: Bacteria > Pseudomonadota > Alphaproteobacteria > Pelagibacterales > Pelagibacteraceae > HIMB114. The sequence goes on from JALEGD010000001.1 coordinate 1,138,316, forward strand.
ACTTGAAATTTTAGTAAATAATGCAGCAACGAATGTATTTAGAACTCCATTTGAAGATATAAAATACAAAGATTTAAAAAAAATCTTTGAAATAAATTATTTTGGTTATTTTTACTGCTCACAACTAGCGTTCAAAATTTTTAAAAAACAAAATAAAAATTTAAACAAATCAATCATCAACTTGTCTTCTCAGGCTGCAAATTTTGGTGGCAATATGTTTACACATTACGCTCCTACAAAGTCTGCCTTAAATACTCTTACCAAAGGCTTATCAAGAGAAGCTGCCAAGTATAACATCAGAGTTAATGCAATAAGCCCTGGTATCATCATGACTGAAGGTATGTTAAAAGTAAATAAGTCTAATCTTGAAAATATAAAAAAAACTATTCCTCTCAATAAAATTGGAACACCTGAAGAAGTCGCTGAAGCAATAATGCAAGTTGCAGAATTGAATTCAAGTTATATTACAGGCTCGATAATTCCCGTAGGTGGTGGACGTTAATGATCAAAAATATTATTTTATTTAATCAAAACCTCAATAAATTACTCACCAATGATCAAAAAAAAGGGTTAAATACTTTTAGATTAATTTCTTTTATAAATGCACTAGTAGAGTTAATTGGTATCTCAGTAATAGTTCCATTTATATTTTGTATTTTAAATGTAGAAAAAATTTTTAATTATCCAATAATCGTAAATATTAGTAATGTATTTGGAATATCTAGTGAATTTAATTTTTTACTTATATTAGGTATCATATGTATTATTATAACATTTCTAATTGGTATAATTTCTTTTTACGCAAACTTTAAATCTATAGAATTTAGTCAAAAACTTTCGATAGATTTTAAATCCAGATTATTCAAATATTATATAAATAAAAATTACTTTTATCATCTTACAAAAAATTCAAACGAATTAATCAATAATTTTTTAGGTGAGACAGCAAGAATTTCAGAAGGAATTATTTTACCATTAATTACTTTACAACTAAAATTAATTATAATTTTATTAATTTTTTTTAGTTTATTGTATATTGAACCGATACCAACAATTTTAATTTTTTTTTTAATAACTTTTTTTTATCTAATAGTTTACAAAAATATTAGTAAAAAAATTAGAAGTTTGGGGCTTAAAACAAAAATTTATAATGATCAAATTGGTAAATATGGATATCCAAGTATTAATGATATTAAAAATACAAAAATTTATGGACTTGAGGAAATGTACTATAGATATATTAAGTACTTTTTCAAAAAAGATAGCAATATAAGAATAACTATAAATTCTTTAACACTAATTCCAAAACAAATTATAGACTTTTTACTAATATTTGGAGCAATAACCACATTATTAATTTTTTTAAAAATTTACGGCAAAATTGATAATCTTTTACCAATTCTTGGTGCTTATATTTATGCTGCCGCTAAAATTATTCCACAAGCTAATAATATCTATGCATCATTTTCGAGTATTAAAAATAATCTTCCCGCATATGATAATATTTTTTTAGATCTTGAAAACAGTTTAATTGAACATAAAAATAATATTAAAAATTTTTCTTTTAAAAAAAATATTTCTCTAAAAAATATTTCTTTTGGCTATCCAGGTAGAAAAAAAGATCAAAAAAGAAAGGATGTTATTACTAATTTAAACTTAGCCATTTCAAATAACAATCACATCGGAATCTTCGGTAAATCAGGAAATGGCAAAAGCACCTTGGCAGATATAATTTCTGGACTTATTAAGCCAGAAACAGGGAGTATATTTTTCGATGAAGTTGAAATTAAATCTGAAAGTGATTACTACAATTACAGGAAACAAATATGTTATATATCTCAAGCCCCATTTCTATTAAATGAAACTTTAGAAAAAAATATCGCATTTCTTGAAAAAAATCCTGATTATGTAAAATTAAAAGATGCAGCAGAATTATCTTGCTGTTCTGATTTTATCAATACATTGCCAAATAAATTTAAAACACAAGTTACAAATAGATTAAATTTTAGTGGCGGGCAAAGTCAAAGAATATCACTTGCAAGGGCTTTTTATTTAAATAGACCAATTTCAATCTTTGATGAATGTACTAGCAGCTTAGATAATGAAACTGAACAAAAGGTAGTAAAAAATATCTTTAATTACTTTAAAAATAAAACACTCATTTTTATATCGCATAAAATAAAAAACTTAGAACGATGTGATGAAATTTATGAATTTACTTCAAAAGGTCTAGTTAAAAATAAATGAATAAAGATTTAGAAAAACATTTAACAATTATAATAATTACAAAAGATAGATATGATTTTATTAATAGATTATTAGCATATTATAATTTTACAGAACTTAAGTCTAAAATTTTGATTGCAGATTCAACAGACTTTGATCATCATAATTTAAATTCGAACTATATTGAAAATTATAAAAATTTAGACATTAACTTTTATCATAGGCCTAATATCAAACCCGAAAATTTACAAAATGAGATGTTGGAAAAAGTAAGGACTAAATACACTATTGTGTGTGCAGATGACGACATCATCATTGATAATTCTATAATTAAATGTGTTGATTTTTTGGAAAAAAATAATGACTACATTGCTGTGACAGGTAGGATTCATGGTTTTGCAACTGAGAAAGATCGCGCTAGAGACTGTAAAATATCAATTTGGAATGAATATAATCAACAAAATATATCTGAGACTAATCCAAACATCAGATTAAAAAATTATCTGAGTTCATATTGGGTGAATTTTTTTTCTATCGTAAGAACGGACGACTATATTCGTTGTTCAAAGTATGCACATTTGTCAACTTCAGCGGCTATGAGGGGTGAAATAATTCCATGTATGACAAAAGCTTTACTGGGAAAAACAAAAAAACTAAATCATCTTCATATGTTAAGGCAATTTTTTTTACAAAAAAAACATTATCCTTTAAAATCAGTGCTGGAACATGCAATTACCAATAATGATTGGAGCAAAGAGATATCTATTTTAAAAACTAACCTTAGACAATCTTTAAAAGAAAATAAATTAGACAGATATGAAGAAAAATTTAATAAATCTTTTGAATTATCAATGTATTACTACATTAAAAATGAGGTATTAATTTTTAATAAAAAATTTATTTTCGATTACCTATTTTCTAAAATCTTCACAAAAGGAAAAATAAAAGCTTTATTAAATATAGTTGTTAAATTTTACCAAAGATTAAAAAAGCTTTCAAAAGGAAAGTTTAATGAAACCGAAAGTTTTAATAACTTTAAAAATGATACAAACTTTAAGAATTTCGTAAATTTTTTGGGTTTTATAAAATCATGAATTTTTCAATCATTGATCTAAATAATAAAATCTCTCCAAATGATTTGGTAGATTTCAGTAAAAAGAATGGATGTCAAATATTTAACTGGGCTAGCGAACATTACAAAGAGATTGATGCTGATATTTATGATAAGAGTTTTCTTAATAAACTAACTGAATTAAAAAATTTTGTTAAATATAACAAACCAGATTTCTTTTTAGTAATTTCAACCGGTGATAAAATTTTACAAAAGTCGCTTGACATTCCTCTTGCAAATGAATTTTCGGAAAAAGTAATATTTCTAAGGCATGCTTATGAAATAATTTTGAAGGACAAGTATTCAAAAGAAATTGAATTTAATTATCCAATTAATAAAGATCTTAATAGTATATTTAAATGTATTTTTTCAGGTAACTTGCCAAATTTTTTTATACATAGAATAAGTCTCCTAAAGTTTATTAATACTTTAGAGAAAAAAAACATCACAATCTACCCTGGCATTTTTGATTTGAAAAATTTAATTTCATTTTATGTTTTATATAAAAACAAAAACTTTTTAATTTCAAAAAAAAAATTTTTTTATTCAAAAATTTATGTAAATAATAAAACATTAATAATATCTAAAAAACTAATTCGACCAATTGAAGAATTAATAAAAAATCCTTATTGGTCAATATCATTAAAAAATTTTCAGAGTGTTTTTAATTTAAATATTAAAAATTATTACCAATATTTTTTTGACGCTATTATCACTCAAGAATTTAAGGTGGGACTAAAGAAAAATTTTAAATTGTCAGGATTTGATAAAATTATAATAAACTTTATGTTTAGGTTATATAAATTAAAAAAATTTTATTTTTTAAATTTAAAATGAAAAAAAAAATTTTAATAATTTGGGGTAATACTTATGCATTTCTCAACCTTGATAGACTTATAAAAAAATTATCTAAAAACTATAATATTGATGTTTTGATACTAACTGAAAATAATACTGAAATTATTGAAGATTATTGTTTAAATAATAAAAATATCAAAAAATTTAATATTTTAAAATTTTCTAACCAATTACCTTTTAAGATCATAAAAAACTATTTTGATATAAAAGAATTTTGCAATTCAAGTCCATATAATTTTTGTATTGCTGGTGATGAATGCCAACTATACTCAAAATATACTTTGAGTTTATTGACAAAAACAAAAAAAATCATTTATTGGACTCACACAAGTTTTTTACTTCAAAATAACCAGGTAATTAAGTCATATGAGGGCGGAAATTTCGATGATTTTGAAAAACTTTATAATTCCGAAAAAAATCTATATTCAGAAATTAAATTTAAAAAAAGACGTGTATTTTTTGATAATATATACACTAGGACATCATCAGACACATTGAAAAGATATATAATAAGATTTTTAAAAAATTTTATTATTAAAATATTAAAAAAAATAAATGGATTTTTATTAAAGCTAGAGCAAAAGTTTATTTTAACATTTTTATCATCAAAAAAAATAAAACAAAACTTAATAGATCAATTGAGTCAAGTAGGAAGTGGAAATGAAGATACATACTTGTTTAATGATCAAATTGATGTTGATATATTTAACGGTATTACTGGAAAAAAGTGTGCTTTTTTAACATCGCATCCTTTGAGTTACGCTGAAAATACTAATCTAGATAAAAACACAAAATTAAATGATTGCCTTTATTTTCCAATTTCAATTTATCCATACAGTCTAACAGATGATAGATTTTTAAGCATAATAAGTAATTCAATTTTAAAATTAAAAGATTCGCTAAATTTTGAGAAAATAATTGTAAGAAAACACCCGCTACAAAAGCTGGATGAGTTAGATAATTTTAAATCTGAATTACAAAAAAGAATTAATTTACAAGTATTGTTAGAGATTGGTGACAACCCAATACAAAACGAAGCAAAAAAATATAAATATTGTTTTTCAACTTTATCTGCAGCTATAAAAGATATTAGAGCAAACTGTGATACAATTAAGATATTTTTAAATGAAGAGATATCAAAGGATATCGCGCCAAAACCAAAATTATTTTATAACGAAGATCAAGGCATTTATTGGATAGATAAGAACTATGATTTTGATCAAGAAGTTTTAGTAAAACAAAAGTTTTTTAATTACAAAAGTATCGATATAGAAGAATATCTAGTTTAAAAATGTTATAGACCTTTTAGATTGGAAACCTGGATCAAATTTCTCTCCCATTGCCATATAGCCCAAAGACAACAAAGGTCTTCCATCATTTGATAAATTATCTGAAGACTCATGCGCGCATAAACCATGCATAAATAAAACATCGCCCTTCTCTAATTCACATTCAACGGGATCCATAGGTAATTTTTCAGTAATAGTGTTTCCTGGTTTTCCATCGCTCTCTCTGTAACTAACTCTTTCTTCCGCTTCTAAAACACCAAGTTTATGACTTCCTGGATAAAGTCTTAAACCACCATTTTTTTGAGACATATAATTAAATGTTAAATTTACTGTAACGTACATTCCATTTTCATTGCCCGTATAATTATTATCTTGGTGAACTTGCCAAGCCTGCTTACAATATTTAGTTCCAGGCTCTTTAAAAAATAAATTCGTTAACAATCCAGCCATCTGTCTTCCATATAACCAACTTAGATATTGCACTATTTCTGGGTTTTTTAAAAACTCATTAAAATGATTAGAAATCTGTTTCAACTTTCTGTAATACATCACTTTTTCATGCAGGCTCCCCATTTGAGATATTTTTTCAGCTGACTGCGCGACTAGAAAATCCTCTTTATGTAAGTGCATGATTTGACCAAAATCTTTATCCGCGATCGATCGTGCCAACACATTACTATATTCACATAGTTCTGGGTCAACAAGATCTTTTATGATTATGAAACCTTTGTCCCAATACTCATCAAAATTGTTCTTTGTATATATTCCAGTATCGTTGAATTTTCGCATATTAGGTTATTAATATATTTTTGTATTAAATCAAGATATAATCAAAAAATGAAAAAAATAATAGTCTTTGGAGGCTCAGGATTTATTGGTAAGAATCTTATTAATTATTTTTCAAAAAGAGGCTTTCGTATTTTAGCAACATATACGAATGCAAAACCAAAAATAAACTTTAAAAATACAAAGTGGATAAAACTAAATCTTATAAAAAAACAAAACTTAAAAAGTATTTGTCAAAATGCCAGTTACGCATTTATTTGTTCAGCGATAACTTCTGGCGCAAAAAACATAGTATCGCGACCTGAAATTTTTGTAAGTGATAATGCAATAATCAATTCTAATATTATTAGTGAAATATATAAATATAAAATCAAGCAAATATTTTTTTTTAGCTGCTCTGTTATGTATCCTCACTCAAATAAACCAAAAAAAGAACACGAATTCAATTTAGAAAAATGTTATCCAAAATATTATGGTGGTGCTGCGATGAAAATTTTTACTGAAAATTTATGTAAATTTTATTCTTCAATTTCAACTTCAAAATTTACCGTTTTAAGACATACAAATACATATGGTCCTTTTGATAAATTTAATAAAAAAGAAGGCCATTTCTTTTGTTCCACAATCTCAAAGGTTCTAAAAGCAAAAGATAAGATTGTCATGTGGGGAAGTGGAAAGGAGAAAAGAAATTTTATTCATATTGATGATGTTATAAATGCGATCAATATTTTGATAAAAAGACAAAAAAAAAATTTCGAGATTGTGAATGTTGGTGTTAATAAATCAGAAAGTATAAATCATATTGTAAATAAGATTATAAAAATTTCAAAAAGAAAGTTAAAAGTTGAAAAAGATCTTAAAGCACCTAATTTAAACATTGATATACATGTTAATTCAAGCAAACTTAAATCATATGGATGGTCACCTAAAATATCAATTGATCAAGGTATAAAAAAAACGATTGATTGGTATAAGAAAAATTATTATTAAAATATATGAATTTTTCAGAAAAAAAATTAAATCAAAGATCAAAAATTTATAAAAAAATTAGTCCAACTTTTGATAAAAAACATGGAATAATTGTTTCCAAGAAAATAAACACTAAAGATACAAAGCCACTAATAAAATCAATTGAAAATTTTCTTCATGACTCATTAACAAAATATTACAAGAAAAAATTTATTAAAAAAAATTTTATTCAAAAACATATTAATGAAATTCTGGGATTGCCCAATGTGACACCTGGGGGGCAGCTTAGAGGAACAAGAGAAACAATGAAAACTTATAATAATGTTCATAAAAATTTTGACACATTGCTAAAAAAAATTGACCTATATAATAATTTGGAGAGATTAGCTTGGTTCTCAGTTAGAATAAAAAAAGGAATAGACTCAAAAGAATATAAAAAGCACACATATGCAACTTCAAAAAAACATAGTGATATGTGGGCAGGTGAACGAAACCATGCAAAAATAGTTCTGATGTTAATAGGTGATACAAAAAAGAATACTGTAAGTTTTTATAAACCTTTAAAATTTACAAAAAAAACTTTTAACTTTGGAAAGAAATCATTTGATGAAGGATTGCAGACAATCAAGCAAACGCAATATCTTGGGAAGGCAAACAAGAATGAAATATGTTTATTTGATCAATATTGTCTACACCAAACTTATTTGGCTAAAGGAGCAAAAACCAGAATTTCTATCGATATGAGAGTTGATATAAAAGGGTCAAGATTAAACGACAATAGGCCCAGTGTAAAAGAAGATGAAAGAATGGTTTTGTATTCTGCTAAGCGTTGGTCAAAATTAAATTACAAAAATATCAAATATCACAATAAGTCATTTAGAGAGCTGTCTAAATTATATAAGTAGTATTTTCTTGACTTAAATTAAAATTTATTGAAAAATATTTTCATACTGCGCGCAAGGTGGGAAAAAATGTGAAAATCATTTACTGCTCCTGCAACGGTTATAACGTATTGTTTGAGTCCGAATGCCACCCAGTAGAGACCGCTGTTAAATTGTAGTCAGGTGATCTACAATTAGCTTAAAAAATAAGTTTCAGAGGCAAAATTGTAAAGGAGAAATAAATGAAAATTATTCATTTATTAATGGTTATATTTTTGTTTGAAATATTTTATGATAATTCTGTATTATCTAAACAAATAAATCAAAATTGTGAGTGGGCAAATTCAAATAGCCCGTGTATCAGAATTAAAGCACCAATTTCTAACTCTTCAGAATTTACTTATGATAGCATTAAAAAAAAGATAATTTTAAAAAATGATATAGAAAGCTTAAATGCCAAAGATCTAGTAGACGTACTTGAAACAATTCCTGAAATAAGTGTCACACGATCAGGCCCAGCTGGACAACAAACATCAATTTTTTTTAGGGGTGCAAATTCTAATCATACTCTCGTAATGATAAATGGCGTTCCAATAAATGATCAATCAACAACACAAGGATTGCACGACTTCGGTGTTGATTTCATACAAGTAATACAACAAATTGAAATTTATCCAGGTTCTAGCGCTAGTCAATTTGGATCAAATGCAATTGGCGGTGCAATAAATTTAATTATGACTGGAGATTACAAAGATAAATTTAATTTCAATGTGGATAAGGACAAAAATTTTGATGTTCTGCTAAATAAAAATTTTAACCGCAAAAATGAAGTTTTAAATTTTAAATTTGGCTCGATATATAATGATACCATTTCAGCAAGAGCAGGTACAAATGAAGATAGTGATACATTAAAAAATTTTAGTAGCAATATTAACTACCAAAAATGGATTGGAAACAATTTACAAATATTCAACAATACATATTTAAGACAAACAATTGCGGAATATGACAATTCAAGCTCCAATCAAACAGGATATGAAGGTGATAATAAAATGCTAAATACACAGTTTGGCATAAAAGACTCAAATAAAAATAAAGATCGTAGCTTAAAAGTTTATTACACTAGGTATGATAGAGAATATGATGAAAGAGGCGTAATTGATAACTATTATAGTAATGTTCTTGGAACGAAATATGACTATTCAAATTCATATAAAAATAAATTTTCTATAGGTTACGGTCTGGATTATAAATATGATTGGGGTGAATTTAATAATAGAGGTTCTTATTCAGCTTCAACAAAAGGTAATTCTGATAACTTCGCAACATATGCAAATGTAGGAAGTAAGTTTGGTGAATACAATTATTCAATATTTTTAAGAAATGACAAACATAAGCAAACTGGAAATAACATGTCATACAAAGTAGATTTAAATAGAAATTTATTTGAAAATATTAAAATTGGAATTAATAGAAACACCGGTTTACGAAATCCAACATTGTATGAACTATTTGGTACCGATAGCTATGGTTATAGTGGTAATAGAAATTTAAAACCAGAGAAAAGTGTTACTAACGAATTTTATTCAAATATTGATTTTAATAAAAATAGCTTTTTATCTGTATCACTATTTAAAAGCGCAATATCAAATAATATCGAATATGTTAGTAATAAATATATCAACGATAATGATGATGTTGATTTAAATCAATATGGTACCGATATAGCTTATAATTTAAACAGCAAAGGGAGTAATTTGAAAGTTTTCTTTACGCAAATAAACTCACAAGATGAGATAAAAAGAAAACAATTAAGAAGACCGGAGTATAGCTATGGATTAAATTTTACAAAAAAAATGAACTCAAAAATATTAGGACTTTATGATCTTAATTTAAATTATAAACACTACGGAAAACATCTGGACACACACTCTTCGACGTTTAATCGTATTGAGATGGATAGTACTGATATTGTAAATATTGGACTATCAAAAAAAGTTAAACACAGAAAATTCTACTTCAAAATCTCTAATCTTTTAAAAGAAACTTATTTAAGACCTCACGGATATAAACAACCAGGGCGGCACTTGAAGTTTGGTTTTACAATTTCAAGATAAAGCTAGATAATAAAAAAAATTAAGTTAAAATTAAAAAATGTCTAAATATAAAATATTTATTGCATCCTTAATTTTGTTAGCATGTAGTAGGTTTTTTCCACATCCGCCAAATTTTACAAATTTAATTGCTTTAAGTTTTTATGTACCTTTATTATTCGGTCGTAAATATATACCTTTAGTTTTTTTCTGTTTTGTTGTTACAGATTTATTTATTGGTTTTCATAAAACTATATTTTTTACTTGGATTTCAGTCATTTTAATTGGTTACACATCAATGACGTTTCAAGGAATGTTAAAAAATAGAGTGCAAGGAATTTTTTTAAGCTTGTTTATTTTTTATATTCTATCCAATTTTGGGGTATGGTTATCGGGAATGTATACATATAATTTAACTGGTTTAATAAATTGCTACGTTATGGCTATACCGTTTTTTGGTAATACAATTGTCTCAACAGTTTTATACAGTTTAGTTATAGAAATGCTCATGAGATATTTTAGATTGACTAACTTTAAAAAATACCAAACTTAATTTTTTTTAAAATTTTTTTCAGTGCATAAATCAAGCCAATTGGGTTATTAGTACTGGTCAGCTGCACGCATTACTGCGCTTCCACATCCAGCCTATCAACCTGGTAGTCTACCAGGACCCTAAAGGAAGAACTTGTTTTGAGGCGAGTTTCCCGCTTAGATGCTTTCAGCGGTTATCTCTTCCGTACATAGCTACCCGGCACTGCAGCTGGCGCTACAACCGGTCCACCAGTGGTACGTTCACCCCGGTCCTCTCGTACTAGGGGCAACTCCTCTCAATTCTTCTACACCCATGGCAGATAGGGACCGAACTGTCTCACGACGTTCTGAACCCAACTCACGTACCACTTTAATTGGCGAACAGCCAAACCCTTGGGACCTGCTCCAGCCCCAGGATGTGATGAGTCGACATCGAGGTGCCAAACACCCTCGTCGATATGAACTCTTGGAGGGTATCAGCCTGTTATCCCCGGCGTACCTTTTATCCGTTGAGCGATGGCCCTTCCATTCAGAACCACCGGATCACTATGACCGTCTTTCGACTCTGCTCGACTTGTCAGTCTCGCAGTCAGGCAGGCTTATGCCATTGCACTCAACGATCGATTTCTGACCGATCTGAGCCTACCTTCGCACGCCTCCGTTACTCTTTGGGAGGCGACCGCCCCAGTCAAACTACCCACCATACAGTGTCTTGCAGCCGGATGACGGCTTGCAGTTAGATATCAAAAATAACAAAAGAGGTATTTCACTGATGACTCCATTCTAGCTGGCGCCAGAACTTCAAAGTCTCCCTCCTATGCTACATATGTCATTTCTAATACCAATGTAAAGTTGTAGTAAAGGTGCACGGGGTCTTTCCGTCTAACCACGGGAACTCCGCATCTTCACGGAGAATTCAATTTCGCTGAGTTGATGTTGGAGACAGTGGAGAAATCGTTACGCCATTCATGCAGGTCGGAACTTACCCGACAAGGAATTTCGCTACCTTAGGACCGTTATAGTTACGGCCGCCGTTCACTGGGGCTTCGGTTCAATGCTTGCACATCTTGCCTTAACCTTCCAGCACCGGGCAGGCGTCAGCCCCTATACATCCACTTACGTGTTAGCAGAGACCTGTGTTTTTGATAAACAGTCGCTTCTCCCTAGCTTGTGCCGCCCATATCTAGTTGCCTAAACAAGGGCCTTCCTTATTCCGAAGTTACGGAAGCAATTTGCCGAGTTCCTTCAACATCATTCTCTCAAGCGCCTAGGTATACTCTACCGGTACACGTGTGTCCGTTTCGGGTACGGTCTAATGGTGGAGCTATTTCCTGGGACTCATTCACGGCAACTCCAATCCAATAAGGAGTTACAATTTACTGAATCCGTCACTACCACCTGGTTCAGGAATATTTACCTGATTCCCATCGACTACGGCTTTCGCCCTCGCCTTAGGGGCCGACTAACCCTGCGAAGATTAGCTTTACGCAGGAACCCTTGTACTCTCGGCGACAGAGTCTTTCACTCTGTTTGTCGCTACTCATGTCAGCATTCGCACTTCTGATACCTCCAAAAGCCCTCGCGGGTCTTTCTTCAACGGCTTACAGAACGTTCCGCTACCAGATATAAAGTCCAAAGACTTTATAAATTCACAACTTCGGTACGTAATTTTAGCCCCGTTACATCTTCGGCGCAAAGTCTCTTAATTAGACCGGTGAGCTGTTACGCTATCTTTAAAGGATGGCTGCTTCTAAGCCAACCTCCCGGCTGTTTTGGAGTCTTCACATCCTTTCACACTTAATTACGATTTCGGGACCTTAGTTGGTGATCTGGGTTGTTTCCCTCTCGACTACGGACGTTAGCATTCGCAGTCTGTCTGCTGAGGAACAATTAAGAGTATTCGGAGTTTTATTAGGGTTGGTAAGAATTTCTTCCCCCTAGCCTATTTAGTGCTCTACCCCTCTTAATCTATAACTCAACGCACTACCTAAATAGTTTTCGCGGAAAACCAGCTATCTCCGATTTTGGTTGGCCTTTCACCCCTAGACACAAGTCATCCAAAGCCATTTCAACGGCAACTGGTTCGGTCCTCCAGCAAGTGTTACCTTGCCTTCAACCTGCTCATATCTAGATCAATCGGTTTCGGGTTGTAATTCATGCAACTAACGCCCTATTAAGACTCGCTTTCGCTTGGCCTACACCTAACGGCTTAAGCTTGCTACATAAATTAAGTCACTGACCCATTATACAAAAGGTACGTCATCACTCTCATGGAGCTCTGACTGATTGTAAGCATTCAATTTCAGATTCTATTTCACTCCCCTAATAGGGGTTCTTTTCACCTTTCCCTCACGGTACTAGTTCACTATCGGTCACTGAAGAGTATTTAGGCTTAGAGGATGGTCCCCCTATCTTCAAGCAAGATTTCACGTGTCCCGCTTTACTCGTGGACTCATTATGTTTTTACCCATACAGGACTATCACCTTCTATGGTCAGACTTTCCAGACTGTTTTGGTTGTTCATAATAAGCCGCTGGCCTATTCCGCGTTCGCTCGCCACTACTGACGGAATCTCAATTGATTTCTTTTCCTCCGGGTACTTAGATGTTTCAGTTCTCCGGGTTGCCTCTTTAAACCTATGTATTCAGTTTAAAGTAACTCATAAGAGTTGGGTTTTCCCATTCGGAAATTTTCGGATCAAAGTTTTCATACAACTCCCCGAAACTTATCGCAGTATAACACGTCCTTCGTCGACTTTCAGTGCCAAGGCATCCATTAAATGCTCTTAAACGCTTGATATATGCACAGAAAAAAATTTTCTGTTCATTGAATTTTTGAAAAAATAATTTCTTAAAAATAAATTTTTAAAAAATTAAGGATAAAAAAATTAAGATTATTCGTATTTACAATTTTAAAAGAGTGTCTCTAGGTTTGGTGGAGGATAGCGGGATCGAACCGCTGACCTCCTGAATGCAAATCAGGCGCTCTCCCAGCTGAGCTAATCCCCCAGAAAAAATGGTGGGCCGAGAAAGACTTGAACTTTCGACCCCACCCTTATCAAGGGTGTGCTCTAACCAACTGAGCTACCGGCCCGCATTATTGAGCTCATTACAAACACCAGAGTTAGAAGAGAAACGAGGACGGTCAACTTATCGATGTTAAGTGAGAACTTAAAAACAAGTTTTAAGTTATCCTTAGAAAGGAGGTAATCCAGCCGCAGGTTCCCCTACGGCTACCTTGTTACGACTTCACCCCAGTCGCCGATCATACCGTGGTCACGCACTTCCCGAAGGTTAGTGACATGCCTTAAGGTAAAACCAACTTCCATGGTGTGACGGGCGGTGTGTACAAGACCCGGGAACGTATTCACCGCTCCGCGCTGATGAGCGATTACTAGCGATTCCAGCTTCATGCACTCGAGTTGCAGAGTGCAATCCGAACTGAGGCAAGTTTTTGAGTTTAGCTTAACGTCGCCGTTTAGCATCTCATTGTCACTGCCATTGTAGCACGTGTGTAGCCCAACACGTAAGGGCCATGAGGACTTGACGTCATCCCAACCTTCCTCCTGCTTATCACAGGCAGTCCTACTAGAGTGCCCAGCTTAACCTGATGGCAACTAGAAGTAGGGGTTGCGCTCGTTGCGGGACTTAACCCAACATCTCACGACACGAGCTGACGACAGCCATGCAGCACCTGTGTTCTGTCCGGCCGAACCGAAGGAATCCATCTCTGGAATCCGCGACAGACATGTCAAGTGTTGGTAAGGTTCTGCGCGTAGCTTCGAATTAAACCACATGCTCCACCGCTTGTGCGGGTCCCCGTCAATTCATTTGAGTTTTAACCTTGCGGTCGTACTCCCCAGGCGGATTGTTTAACGCGTTAGCTGTGATACTGAAAATAAATTTCCAACATCTAACAATCATCGTTTACGGTATGGACTACGAGGGTATCTAATCCTCTTCGCTACCCATACTTTCGCACCTCAGCGTCAGTGTTATCCCAGAAAGCCGCCTTCGCAACTGGTGTTCTACATAATATCTACGAATTTCACCTCTACACTATGTATTCCGCTTTCCTCTGATAAACTCTAGCTAAATAGTTTTAATTGCAATTCCAAAGTTGAGCTTTGGGCTTTCACAATTAACTTACTTAACCGCCTACGCGCGCTTTACGCCCAGTAATTCCGAATTACGCTAGGTCCCTTCGTATTACCGCGGCTGCTGGCACGAAGTTAGCCGGACCTTATTCTTCGGGTACAGTCATTATCTTTCCCGACAAAAGAGCTTTACAACCCAAAGGCCTTCTTCACTCACGCGGCATCGCTGCATCAGAGTTTCCTCCATTGTGCAAGATTCCCCACTGCTGCCTCCCGTAGGAGTCTGGGCCGTGTCTCAGTCCCAGTGTGGCTGATCATCCTCTCAAATCAGCTATAGATCGTAGCCTTGGTAAGCTTTTACCTTACCAACAAGCTAATCTAGTGCGGGCTCATCTTTCGGCGATAAATCTTTCTCCGTAAGGACTTATCCGGTATTAGCACAGGTTTCCCCATGTTGTTCCGAACCAAAAGGCAGATTCCCACATGTTACGCACCCGTCTGCCGCTAGGTACAAGTACCTCGCTCGACTTGCATGTGTTAGGCGTGCCGCCAGCGTACATTCTGAGCCATGATCAAACTCTCAAGTTTAATAACGGCGTACACAAGCTTTGTGTATTAAATACACCACTCGTACAAATTACTATTTGTATAAGTTTATTATAAGCGTGTACGACAAATTTTTTGTGACAAATATAACCGTCCACGCTTCTCTTCTATAATTTACGTTTTAAAGAGCTCAACAAAACTGTGAAAAATCTTTTAACCGGTAAAAGATTTTTTTCAGTTTCATTTAAATTTGTTAGCTAAACACCTGAATAATTTAAATTAATCGGCGTTAGGAAGCTGCGTAATATATGAAAACTAACCTAAGTCAAGCAGTCAAAATTAGCAAAAAAACGTTGATTTATAAGGGTTTTTTGATGATATTTTTCTTTAAAATCAACTCATAGTAGATAAATAATACAAACTAACTTTTTGAAAATATGGTTCAGAATCTTAATAAAAAAAACTTAAAATTCATTATTTCTGGATTAATTTTTTTAATCATTTCTGTTTTTTTTTTTTTAAATCAAAATTATTACAACAAAAATAAAGAAATAAAAAATTATACAGAATTTAAAGGTGAGCTAATAAATTTTCATTCATTAATAAAAAATAAAATTCAAAACCAACATAATAAAAAAACTATTGGTATCAAAAAAGGACAAAGTCTTAATTCGATACTTAGTGAAGCAGGCGCTTCGCAAAAAGAAATTTTTAATATTTCTAAAATTTTAAGACAATACATAAGTCTTAAACAACTTAATACTAATCAAATTTTTGAAATCTTAACCAATAAAAATACTGGAGAAATTATTAGACTTACTGTCAATTTAGATAACATAAATTCTTTACATATTTTTAAAAAAGATAATAAATTTGTAGCAAATAAAATTGAAAAAGTTCTCTATAAAAAAACTGTTCTTGGTGAGGGATTAATTAAATCAAGCTTATTTCAAGCTGCTCAAAAAGAAAATATTGATGCTGAAGTTGTAGTAGATTTTGCAAGAATATTTGGATTTGAAATTGATTTTCAAAGAGACATTAGAAAAAATGATATCTTTCAAATTGTTTATGACAAATATGTTGATGATGATGGAGAGCTTCAGAAAAATGGTGAAATTATTTATGCTTATATGAAAAATAGAGGAAGAGAAATTGCGCTATATCGTTTTGTAGATCAAAAAGGTATTCCTGGTTATTATCAAACAAACGGAAAAAGTATTGAGAAAGCATTAATGAAAACTCCTATTAACGGTGCTCGACTGTCTTCTACTTACGGTATGAGGAAACATCCAATCCTTGGTTATAATAAAATGCATAGAGGGACAGATTTTGCTGCTCCAAAAGGAACTCCTATCATGGCGTCAGGCTCAGGAATAATTGAAATGGCAAAATGGAATGGCGCTTATGGCAAGTATATTAGGATAAGACATAACTCAAAATATAAAACTGCTTATGCTCATCTAAATGGATATGCGAGAGGAATAAAAAGAGGAGCTAAAGTTAGACAAGGGCAAATAATTGGTTATGTCGGTAGCACCGGTAGATCAACTGGTCCCCATTTACATTATGAAGTTCTGGTAAATGGAAAAAGAATGAACTCACAAAGGCTAAAGCTTCCTTCGGGCAGAACTTTGAGAGGTGAAGATAGAGAAAAATTTGAAATCTCCAGAATTAAAATTGATGTAATGCGATCAAATTTAGTAAATTAAAATATCTTTTTAATTATCTTATTCAATGATGATGAAATATCTTCCTTGGAAGTATCTATTTTTAAAAAAGGATTTTTTGGTTCTTCATAACCATTTGTCAGTCCAATTTTGCTAAAGTTTTTAATTTTTTTCGATTTTTTATATAGGTTTTTAGGATCTCTTTTCATGCAAACTTTTAAAGGTGTATTAACGAATACTTCATAAAATTCATTTTTTTCAAATAAAGATTTTGCAAATGCTCTGTCTTTTGCGAATGGAGAAATAACCGCAACAATTACTATTAAACCAGCATCAACCATTAACTTACTAATCTCTGCTACCCTTCTAATATTTTCTGTCCTATCGGCTGCCGTAAAGCCTAGATTTTTGTTTACCCCAAGTCTCAAATTGTCACCATCAAGGATGTATACATGCTTATTTTGCTGGGTTAGTTTTTTTTCTAAAGCTTGAGCAATAGTTGATTTTCCTGATCCTGATAATCCAGTAAACCAAATACATTTTGGTTTTTGCCTTTTCATTTTTGCTCTAATGGATTTATTGATTTTACCTTCAGTTTTAAAAATATTTCCCGATCGTCTTAATTCAAAATTTATTTTACCGGCACAAACAATTACAAAACTAAATTCATCAATTAATACAAAATTTCTTAGACCAGGCACTTTAGGGGAAGTTGAGTAAACTAATTGATCATTACTTGTGAACTCTATTTCTCCAATTTCGTTTAAATCTAGTTCATTTATATTGATGTTTTTTTCTTTTAAAGAAAAATGAGATTTTTTAATTTTTAAAACTGTTATTTTTGAAATTTTATTATGGATTCTAATTAAATATTGCCTACCAGGGATTATTTTATCATCAGAAGTAACTACTACATCTGCATTAAAAGCGTTACCAGTTGAAATGTTTTTATTATCAGTTGACACAATCACATCACCTTTGGATATGTCAATTTGTTTTTTTAAATCTAAGCTTGCATAAGAGTTTGATAACTTTTTAACTTTTTTAAAATTATAAAAAATACTTTTTATAGAAGTTGTATTCTCATAAGGTAAGATTTTAATTTGTTGATTAATTTTTATAGTACCACGTAGATCTCCCATAAAATTTCTTATCGATCTATTAGGTCTATGAATATTTTGTACACTTAAAAAACTATCAGTATTTAACTTTTTATTTTTAATTGAGATAATTGTATCAAGAATACTTTTACCCTTGTACCAAGTTATTTTTCTTGATTTTAAAACAACATTATCTCCAATTAGTGCTGAGGTTGGTATATAAAATTTATTTATACTATTTTTATTTTTTAAAAATTTATCTAAGCTATTTTTGATTTCTTCATATTTATTTTTATTATAGTTAATTGTATCTATTTTATTAATTGCAAAAATTATATTTTTTATTTCAAGAAATTCTAAAATTTTAATATGCCTCATAGTTTGCTCTAAAATTCCTTTTTTTGAGTCAACTAAAAGAATTGCTATTTCACAATTCGATGCAGCAGTTACAACATTTCTGGTATATTGATGATGTCCGGGACTGTCATGAAAAACTAATCTATGATTTTTATAATTAATATATCTGTGTGCTACATCAATTGTAATACCCTGTTCTCTTTCATCTTGAAGACCATCTAATAAAAGAGCATAGTCCAATTTTGAACCTGTTGTTCCGTACCTGTTTGATAAATTTTTTAATTTTAATTTTTGATCTTCAAATATATTTTTAGTTTCGTATATAATTCTTCCAATTAAAGTAGATTTACCATCATCAACACTTCCGCAAGTTACAATTTTCTTTATTTCCACTAAAAATAACCTTCTCGTTTTTTTAATTCCATACTATTCGGCTTATCCAAATCAATAAGGCGTCCAGATCTTTCTGAATTTTTCTCATATAAAGTCTCTCTTATGACTTCATCAATATTTTTAGCATTACTTTTAATGCCTGCTGTGAGCGGGTAACAGCCTAATGTTCTAAATCGAATATTTTCAAATATTATTTTTTCTCTATTATTAATTTTAAATCTTTTGTCGTCTAATAAAAAATATGCATTTTCTTTTTTTACACATTTTCTTTTTTTTGAAAAATAAAGGTTAACAATTTCTATATTTTCTCTTTTTATATAATTCCAAATATCAAACTCAGTCCAATTAGAGATTGGAAATACCCTTAGTGTTTGTCCGTCATTTCTTCCAAAGTTATAAAGGTTCCATAACTCTGGTCTTTGGTTTTTTGGATTCCAAAGATGACCGTATTCTCTAACAGATACCACTCTTTCTTTAGATCTACTTGCCTCTTCATCTCTTCTTGCTCCACCATACACAACATCAAATTTATATTTATCCAAAGCATCTTTTAATGCTTTTGTTTTCATTACATCAGTGTAATTTTTGTCTTTTTGAGGGTTAAGTCTTAAGCCTTTTTGATTGGTATAAGTAATTATTTTTAATTTATATTTTTTTTTAATTTTTTCTCTAAATAAAATCATCTCTTTAAATTTCCATTTTGTATCGATGTGCAATAATGGAAAAGGTACATTTGATGGATAAAAAGCTTTTCTTGCCAGATGTAATAATACCGAGGAGTCTTTTCCTATAGAATACATCATCACTGGGTTATCAGAATTTACATAAGCATCTCTAATGATAGAAATAGCTTCAGCTTCAAGTTGATCTAGTAATTGATTTTTCGAAGACACAAGTATAATTTTTTAAATTTTAAAAATTAACTATTAACTTTAATTTGAAGATTTAGCTACTACAGTATTATTATCACCATCTAATTTATTTAAATCAGATTCTTGAGATGTATTATCTTCAATGCAACTCTCATCTACATTTGTTGTTTCTTCATCTTTATTTTCTTCAGAAATAGTTTTCATTTCTTCAGGTGGTGGCATCATTCTTGCAAAGTGGTCCGCGTGTTGAAAATAGTTTTCTGCTAAAATTTTATCTCCCGAAGCTAAAGCTTCAGACGCTAATTTGTTATACTTTTCAAATAATTTTGATGCATTTCCATTAAATCTAACTCTTTGATGATTAAATGAACGTCCCTGGTCATTTAATTTTATTACTTGTGATGGCCTTGATCCGTTGTGTCTTCGACCATTTCTTCTATTATTATTTCGTCCTCTAGGACGTCTATCAAAATTTGCCATTAAGTTGGTTTTTATAATTTATATAAATCTTACTAAAATATATTTAAGATACCCTTAATGACCATAAATTTATATTATTGTAAAGTGTAATTTTTTACCTTTTTAGCTAACAAACACCTTATTTGATTATTAGTTAGTTTATACTTAGAAACTATAATAAAACCATTAGAAATTAATAATTTTTTAATTTGCAAAAACTGGTTATCTCCAATTTCAAAAGCAAGGTAACCATTTAATTTAATATTATTTCTAAATTTTTTAATTATTTCTCTATAAAATCTTAAGCCATCTTTATTGTCTCCGATTAATGCTTCTTTTGGCTCAAATTTTTTTATTCCCGGATCTAAATTAATGTAATCAGATAATTTGAGGTAAGGCGGATTAGAAATAATTAAATCAAATTTATCATCAGTTTTGTATGTAAAAATACTTTTTTTTAAAAGTTTAATCCTATTTATTAAATTTAAATTATTTAAATTTATTTTGGTATTTAAAATAGCATCTTGTGAAATATCAATTCCTATACCAGTAGATTTTTTATAACATTCTAATAAAGATATACTTATACAACCTGAGCCGCATCCAATATCTAAAAATTTAAGTTTCTTTTTTTTATTTATTTCTTTTGTAACCATTTCAATCAAAACTTCTGTTTCCGGTCTTGGTATTAAAACTTTTTTTGAGATATCTAAATCAAAATTCCAAAAACTTTTTTGGTTTATTATTTTAGATACAGGTTTTTTTGATATTCTTTGATTAACAAAATCTTTAAATTTTTCTCTTTCTTCTTTATTTAATTCTTCTTCAGTATTTAAAAATAAGTCCAATCTACTTTTTTTCTTTAAGACATGCGCCAATAAAACTTCTGTATCTAGTTTATATGTTTTAGAGACACCAGATAACAAATTGTAACAATTCTTTAAAGCCTGACTGATATTCATTAACTTTCCAATTGCTGTTCCTGAAATTGAATTTGTAATGCATCTGAAATTTCTGAAAATACATCACCAGATAAAAAATCAGATAATTTATGAAGTGTTAAATTAATACGGTGATCTGTCACTCTGCCTTGCGGAAAATTATAGGTCCTAATTCTTTCAGATCTATCACCTGAGCCAATTTGAGATTTTCTTGTAGATGACCTTTCTTTTTCTAATTTTGATCGCTCAAGTTCATAAAGTTTTGATCTTAAAATTTTTAAAGCTTTAGCTTTATTTTTGTGCTGTGATTTTTCATCTTGTTGGGAAACAACAATTCCACTGGGGATATGAGTAATTCTTACAGCGCTATCAGTTGTGTTAACTGATTGTCCGCCTGGTCCACTTGATCTAAAGACATCAATCCTAAGTTCATTTTCGTCAATTTTTACATCGACATCTTCTGCTTCAGGTAAAACTGCAACTGTTGCGGCAGATGTGTGTACTCGTCCTTGTGTTTCTGTTTTTGGGACTCTCTGAACTCGGTGTACACCAGACTCAAATTTTAATTTTGAAAATACATTTTTACCTGTGACTGAAAAAACAACTTCTTTATAGCCCCCAGCATCACTATCGGAGATACTAATTATTTCAGTTTTCCAACCGTTGTTTGAGGCTACTTTTTGATACATTTCAAATAAATCTCCAGCAAATAAAGACGCTTCTAAGCCACCAGTACCAGCACGAATTTCAATAATGGCATTTTTTTCATCAGCTTCATCTTTTGGTAACATGAAAATTTTAATTTTAGTTTCAAGTTCTCCTATTTTTTCTTTAATTTCATTAAGCTCTAATTCTGCCATTTCTTTTAACTCTTTATCAGCAGATTTATCTTCAAGAATCTTTTGAGAACCTTCTTTATCTTCAACCATTTTAATATAGTTTTTTACGTCAATAATAATATCTCCAATTGAAGAATATTCTTTTGAATTTTTAACGTAAGTATTTTTATCAATATCAGTTTGAGAGAGTGTTTTTTCTAACGTCTCATATCTAGAAATAATTTCTTTGACTTTATTAATTGGTAACATTTTTGCTTTTTCTTATTTCTTCTGCTTTATTCTCAACCAGCTTTACAATATGTTTAACAATATCATCACTTGGAACTTTGTGATCTTGAAGACCTGAAAGATACACCATGTTATTTCCTTTACCGCCACCAGTTAAACCAATATCTGTTTGTGCAGCTTCACCTGGACCATTAACAACGCATCCAATGATAGAAAGTGTCATAGGTTCTTTTATATGAGAAAGTTTTTTTTCTAAAATTTCTACAGTTTTAATTACTTCAAATGCTTGTCTTGCACATGAAGGGCAGGATATAATTTTTACACCTCTATTTTTTAAACCAAGACTTTTAAGAATTTCTAATCCAGCCTTTACTTCTTCAACAGGGTCTGCAGATAAAGATACTCTAATGGTATCTCCAATACCCTCTAGTAATAATAAACCAAGACCAATTGATGATCTGACTGTTCCAGAAAATAAACCTCCAGCTTCTGTAATTCCTAAATGTAAGGGGTAGTCACATTCCTTAGCTAATAATCTATAAGATCCCACTGCTAAAAAAATATCTGATGCTTTAACGCTAATTTTAAAGTTCTCAAAATTATTTTCTTCTAATAAAGCAATATTTTTTTTAGCACTTTCAACTAAAGCCTCAGGACATGGTTCTTTATATTTTTCTAAAATTTCTCTTTCTAACGATCCACCATTAACTCCTATTCTAATTGAACAATTATAATCTTTTGCAGCCTGGACTACCTCCGCTACTCTATCTTTGGAACCAATATTGCCTGGATTTATTCTCAAACAACTAGCACCTGCTTTGGCCGCCTCAATTGCTCTTTGGTAATGAAAATGAATATCTGCAACAATAGGAACGTTAACCTGTTTAACTATTTCCTTTAGCGCCTTTGTAGAATCCTCATCTGGACAAGAAATTCTCACTATATCTGCTCCAGCTTCATGGATGGCATTTACTTGATGTACAGTTTTTAAAACATCGGTGGTTAGTGTATTTGTCATTGATTGTACAGATATTGGATTAGATCCGCCAATCTTAACCTCTCCAACAGAAATTTCTTTTGACGCTCTTCTTTTAATATCTCTAAATGGTCTTACCGATGTCATTTTTTAATTTAATCTAATTCAAATGCAGAATGCAATGTTTTTACAGCTAGCTCTGTATTTTTATCATCAATTAACACCGAAATTTTAATTTCTGATGTCGAGATTACTAATATGTTTATATTTTTTGAGGCTAAAGCGTTAAACATCTTAAACGCAACTCCAGGGTAAGTTATCATTCCTGCACCAACAATTGATATTTTTGATACTTTACTATCTGTTGAAAGTTTATCATAACCAATATCAGATTTAAGATCACCAAGGATAGTCTCAGTTTTTTTTAAATCATCTCTTTTTATAGTAAAGGTGACATCAGTTTTTTGAGTTTCAGCTGAAATATTTTGCACAATCATATCGACTACAATATTCTGATCATTAAGAGGTTTAAATATTGCAGAAGCTACACCGGGTTTATCTTTTACACCTACCAGAGTAACTTTTGCATCATCTCTTGTATAAGCAACACCAGTAATTACTTTGTCATAAGAAATTTTATCTTCAGCTAAAATTTGTGTTCCATCTTTTTCTGGAGCAAATGTAGACTTTACATATATCTCAACATCATTCATCATTGCTTTTTGGACTGAGGAGCTTTGCATTACTTTTGCACCTAATGTTGCCATCTCTAACATCTCATCATAAGAAATTTTTTCAATTTTTTTTGCTTGATCACAAATATCAGGATTAGTAGTAAAAACTCCTTCAACATCTGTATAAATTTCACATCGATCTGCATCTAGAGCTTTTGCTAAAGCCACTGCAGATGCATCTGAGCCACCTCTTCCGATTGTTGATATTCTTAATTTTTCAGACACGCCCTGAAAGCCTGGAACAACAACAACGTGATCATTATTTAAATTTTCTAAAATAGGTTTTGAATTTACAGATATTATTCTACTATTTTTATGCTGACCTTCTGTAACTATAGGAATTTGCCAACCCAACATCGATCTTGCTTTTATACCCTTGTCTATCAAGCAAGCTGATAAAAGTGCCGAAGTTACCTGTTCGCCAGATGATAAAAGAACATCATATTCTTCATTGGAAAAATTGCTTGAAATAGCTTTTGATTTCTCGACCAAATCATTCGTAACGCCAGCCATAGCAGATACAATCACGGCTATTTTAAGACCTTCTTTTTTTTTATTTACAATTATATCGGCAACATTTTTAATTCTATCGATATTAGCAACAGAAGTACCGCCAAATTTCATTACGATTGTAGTCATTTTATTAATAAAAATTTGTACTTAAATACTCTTCAGTTATAAATTAAACAATACCAACGACAAAAAATATGCAAACAAAAAACACAGCAAATAAAGAAGAAATCGAAAAGTTTAACAAACTCGCTGAAGAATGGTGGAATCCAAAAGGTAAATTTGCACCATTACATAAATTTAATCCTGTAAGACAAGAATATTTAGTAAATGAAATATCAAGTCAATTCGCAAAAGACTTAGATCAAAGCAAACCCTTCGATAATTTAGATATACTTGATGTAGGCTGTGGTGGTGGACTTCTATGTGAACCGCTTTGCCGTCTTGGCGCTAATGTTACTGGAATAGATGCCGCAAAAACAAATATTGAAGTAGCCAAAATTCATATGAAACAAAATGATCTAAAAATTAATTATATCAACATTAAGCCAGAAGAAATTGTAGATCAAAAGTTTGATGTCATTTTATGTATGGAAATTATTGAACACGTTGAAAATGTAAATTTTTTTATTGAGAGCTGTGTAAACTTATTAAAACCTAATGGAATTATATTTTTTGCTACTTTAAATAAAACACTTAAGTCATTTGCCTTAGCTATAGTTGGAGCTGAATATGTTTTACGTTGGCTTCCAATTGGAACACATGATTGGAAAAAATTTATATCACCAAACGATATAATTAATAAAGTTTCAAAACATCTTCTTACTCATATAGAAACTAAAGGTGTTATATTTAATCCCTTTAAAAATAAATGGAGTTTAAGTAGCGATACTGATGTAAATTATATGTGTTATTTTAAAAAAAATTAATTATTTGCCTTATCAATCCAAGGTACAGTATTTACTTCAATTCCCTCGTCCAAAAGCTCCTCGGTTTGTTCAGGAGTGGCTTTTCCATAAATACTTCTTACATTTTTTTTGTCATAATGAATTGATCTAGCTTCAGATACAAAATTATCTCCAACGTATTCTGCATTTTTTTCAACGTAATCCCGCAGATCTCTTAATTTTTTGTTTACTGTTTTATAAAATTCTTCTTGCTTGTTTTTTTTTGTATCAACTTTTTTAGAAGCAATTTGAGGCGCCATTAATTGTTTGGAAATATTATTTGATTTTCCGCACTGACAAGAAAGCATTTTTTTCTTTTCTAAGCGGTCATATTCTTTTGAACTTGAAAACCAACTTTCAAATTCTACTCCACACTCACATTTCAAATGATATTTAATCATATAATCAAAGTAATATTGAAAAGTATTTTTTCAATGTTTAAATTATTTTTTTTCAAAAAAAAGAATAACGCGACCTAATGTAATCCCAAATTTTTTAACTTTTGCAATATTTATCAAGTAACCATCCTCTTGCAAAAACATCCAGTCATCAAATTTTACATTTAAAGTACTATTTCCGACTTTTAACTTAAATCCGTATTTCCAATTAAATGCATTTCCACTCACTGAACCACTTGCGGTACCAATAACACCATCAGCATATCCAAAATAATGGTTTGGATCATTCTGATCTTTCGTTAATTTCCATTCTCTATAATCCTTGGCTCCATCATCATAAATAAAATCTTCTTTTAAAATTAAATATTTTCCGTCCCAAGATCCATCAATAAAAACTTTAAAACTTTTTTTTATATTTCCAAAACGATCTTCAAATATACCTCTGGCAATAGTTTTTCCGTTAAAATACTCTTCCAACTTTAGAATAGGTTTTTTATCTTTGTAATCTTCTAGTTTCATATTTGAACAAGCGTTAATTAAGAGAAAAATAAAAAGGTAAATAATATTTTTCATATTTCATAATACCCATCTTTTAATCTTTTTAAAATCAATAAACCACCGTCTAAAAACTTTTTTGGATAGGGACCTTTAATATTTAGCCAAGAAAAATCTTTTGTATCCTTGTTTCTTATTTTTCCATGCCATTTTTCTGTACAAAAAACACTCATCATAATAAAATTTTTTTTATCATAGGTATGATTGACTAAATCCAAATTAATTAAATCTTGTATTTTAATTCGAACACCCAATTCTTCAAAAAGTTCTCTCTTTATAGCTTCTTCAAAAGTTTCATTTTTTTCTAATTTTCCTCCAGGAAATTCCCAGTAATCACCAAAATATTTTTTTGAAGGTCTTTTTGTAAAAAGAACTTTTTTATTTTTTTTTAGTATACAAACTGCAACAAAAGTAAAATTCACTTAATTTCTATAATCTGCATTTATTGAAATATACTTATGAGTAAGATCACAAGTATAAGCCGAAAAACCCGATTTCCCAATGCCAAGATCAACTGACAGTTTTATTTCACATCCTTTCATATATTTTGAGGCTAAACTTTCTTTATAAGCTTTTGAAATATTCCCAGATTTAAAAATAATTTGATTACCTAATTTTAAATTTATTTTGTCAATATTTGTACTGACTTTAGATTTTCCTATAGCCATTAAAATTCTACCCCAGTTTGGATCTTCTCCAGCAATTGCAGTTTTAAATAATTGTGAATTTGCAATTGAAAAAGCTATTTGCTTTGCATCTTTTTTGTTTTGGGCTCCTGTTACATTAATTTCTATTAATTTGCTTGCTCCTTCGCCATCTATTGTAATTTGTTTTGCTAAAGACATCATAACTTCATTTAATTTACTCTCAAAATTTTTATATTCTTTAGATTTTAAATTAGTAATTTTTTTATTATTTGCTTTTGCAGTAGAAAAAATTAGCACCATATCGTTTGTTGATGTGTCCCCATCAACACTTATTGCATTAAATGTGTTTTCTAAATTATTTTTTAAAGCTACTTTTAATAGCTGATTTGAAATATTCAAATCTGTAAAAATAAAACCAAGCATTGTTGCCATGTTAGGAAATATCATGCCAGAACCCTTTGCTATTCCCGCAATATTTATTTTTTGGTTTTTAATTTTAAATGATTTGCTACTTAACTTTGCTATTGTATCGGTAGTCATTATTGCTTTAGCAGCCTTAATCCAAATATTACTAGATGAAGGTTTCATCCTATTTATTAAGTCTGGTATTTTTTTTTCTATCTTTTCGATTGGAAACCTTTCGCCAATAACTCCAGTTGAGGCACAGTAAAACTCTATATCTTTTAATTTAATTTGATTAGATATTTTTTTTTGAATTTTTTTTATAGAATTTAAACCTTGTATCCCAGTTAAAGCATTAGCATTTTTTGTATTAACAAATAGAGCCTTAACTTTGTTTGATTTTGACAATTTATTCCATTTAATACATTCTGCAGCAGCTGTAGATTTGGTGAATACACCTGCATGATTAGCTCCATCTTCAAAATAAAATAAACAAAGATCATTTCTCTTCTTTTTTTTATAAAGATTAGCGCTATTAGTTGATATTTTTAGACCCTTGATGTTTGGTAGGTCTACAAAAAGGCCATTTTTTTTTAGAAAATGACTTTTGAAAAATTTTTTTAGTTTTAAATCCATTAGTTTAAAAGTTGATATTTTTAGGGTTTATAAGATACATAAGCAGAATTTACTATTATTAAAAAAGCACTTAACTATGAAACTTAATTTCTTAAATAAATTATTTGGTTCTACAAATGATAGAAAAATAAATGCTTTAAGACCAATTATTGAAAAAATTAATGGTTTAGAAAAAGAAATAGAAAAAATATCTGATAATAATTTTATTGAAAGAACTAATAATCTTAAAAAAATAGTAAGTGACAATGGAGATTTAGATAAAGTGTTACCTGAAGCTTTTGCTTTAGTCAGAGAGGCAAGCAAAAGGACTATTGGCCAAAGACACTATGATGTTCAGTTAATGGGTGGAATTGTTCTCCATCAAGGGAAAATTTCTGAAATGAAAACTGGTGAAGGTAAAACTTTGGTTGCCACCCTGGCAGCTTATTTAAATGCCTTAACTGACAAAGGCGTTCATATTGTAACTGTGAATGACTACCTTGCAAAAAGAGATTCTGAGTGGATGGGACAAATTTATAAATTTTTAGGTTTAACCGTTGGTTGCTTAACTAATGAAACTCCTGATGAAGATAGAAAAAAAATTTATCAATCAGATATAGTTTATGGAACTAATAACGAATTTGCTTTTGACTACTTAAGAGACAATATGAAACTTTCGTTAGACGAAATGGTTCAAGGAGAATTTAGCTACTGTATAGTTGACGAGGTTGATAGCATATTAATTGATGAGGCTAGAACACCACTTATAATATCAGGACCAACTGAAGATACCTCAACTGAATATTTTTTGTGTAATAAAATTGTAAATGAATTAAGCGAAGATTTTTATCAAAAAGATGAAAAAGATCGAAATATAACTCTAACTGATCTTGGTGTAGATGCAGTTGAAAAAAAATTAGCGAATGTAAATTTGCTTCAAGGTGATAACTTTTACGATCCTAGAAATATTTCCCTAGTACATCATATAAACCAATCCTTAAAAGCAAATAAATTATTTCAAAAAGATAAGGACTACATTGTAAGAGATAATGCTGTTCAGATTATTGATGAATTTACAGGTCGTGTTCTAGATGGAAGAAGATATTCGGATGGTCTCCATCAAGCCATCGAGGCTAAGGAGGGTGTTCCGATACAAAATGAAAATCAAACTTTTGCATCTACGACATATCAAAATTATTTTAGACTTTACAAAAAACTGTCTGGTATGACTGGAACTGCGATGACAGAAGCTCAAGAGTTTTATGATATCTATAAACTTGATGTTGTTGATATGCCCACAAACGTTCCGGTTAAAAGGTTAGATTTAAATGATCAAATTTATAGAACTGAAAAAGAAAAGGTAAATGCAATTATTGAAAATATTAAAGAGGCAAATAAAAATGGCCAGCCTGTTTTAGTTGGAACAACCAGTATTGAAAAATCAGAAGAACTTTCTAACTATTTAAAGAAAAATAATTTAAAACATAATGTTTTAAATGCCAAACAGCACGAAAAAGAAGCTTCAATCATTGCGCAAGCTGGAAGGTTAAAAGCAATAACTATTGCAACCAATATGGCTGGACGTGGTACTGATATTCAACTTGGTGGTAACTTAGAGCTTAGAAAATTAGAATCATCTAACAAAGATCAAGAAGAAATTAATTTTAAAGAAGAAAAACAAAAAGTCATGGATGCTGGTGGTCTATTCGTTATAGGAACTGAAAGACATGAAAGTAGAAGAATTGATAATCAATTAAGAGGTCGATCTGGTCGACAAGGTGATAATGGTAAATCTATTTTCTTTTTAAGCTTAGAAGATGATTTAATGAGAATTTTTGGATCTGAAAGAATTGACTCAATGTTGCAAAAATTAGGCTTTAAAGAAGGTGAAAGTATCGACCACCCCTGGATTAATAAGGCATTGGAAAAAGCTCAACAAAAAGTTGAGGGTAGAAACTTTGATATTAGAAAATCATTATTACAGTTTGATGATGTTATGAGTGATCAAAGACGTGTCATTTATGAACAAAGATTAGAGATTCTTAAGACTGAGGATATATACCGTACTACAAATAATTTCTTTGAAGATGTGTCTAACGATATAATTGACTACTCAAAACTACCAGAAGAAAATTTAGATAAAGGAATTCTAAAATCAAGAATTGAAAGAATTTTAGGAGCTAAATTAAATGATACAGATATTGATGACTTCATTCAACTTAATCAGGACGAAAAGATAAAAAAGTTAAAAACAAAATTTGAAGACAAAAGGAAAGATAGGATTAGCAAAGTTGGGGACGAGGTAAATAAAGATATTGAAAAGAAAATATTTTTACAAAATTTAGACTTTGAATGGCGTAGTCATCTTCAATATTTAGAACAATTAAGACAAGTTATTGGTCTACGTGGTTATGGTCAAAAAAATCCAATTGATGAGTATAAAAGAGAAAGCTTTAATTTATTTCAACAACTTCTGGAAAAAATAAAGGAAAATATAGTTATCTTTCTATCAAATATTGAAGTTACTATTGCAGAACAAATGCAAAAAGAACTTTCAAAAGATGTTTCAAAAGTTAATAGACCTGAAGGTTGCTTGCTTGAAAGTTCTGATAAGAATAAAATCTCGAGAAATGAAAAATGTCCTGCAACAGGTAAAAAATTTAAATCTTGCTGCGGATCTCTAGTTTAAGAAAAAAAACAGCCCTAATAATGCAGCTAGAGATAATATTAGAGTTATATAAATTACTTTTTTATTTTTATTAAAATTATCTTTTATCTTTCTGTTACTGAAACCATCAAAAGAAACAATATCGGCTGGTAAATTATTGCCAACATTTTTAAACTTCTCTGTTCTTTCATTCATAACTTCATTTGAAGATTTAGATTTGTAATATTGGATATGACTTGAAAGTTCTTGTTTTATTTTACTAGACATTAAATCTGGATTTCTATGAGCTCCACCTTTTGGTTCAATCAAAATACCATCAATAATTTCATATTTATAAAGATCTTGAGCAGTTAAATGCATTGCCTCAGCAGCGTCTTTAGATTTCGTCGCGTCTTTCCATAATATGGATGCGCACCCTTCTGGAGAAATTACAGAGTAAATAGAATGTTCTAACATTAAAACTTTGTTCGAAGTTGCCAAAGCTATAGCGCCTCCTGAGCCTCCTTCGCCAATTACGATTGAAATAATTGGAACTTTCAAACTTAAACAACAATTAATTGATTGAGCTATTGCTTCCGCCTGCCCTCTTTCCTCAGCACCCTTCCCTGGGTAAGCACCTGGTGTATCTATAAATGTAACAACAGGAACATTGTAATTTTCGGCCAATTTCATGAGTCTTATACATTTTCTATAACCCTCAGGTCTCATCATTCCAAAATTTCTCTTAATTCTTGACTGGGTGTCATTTCCTTTTTCCTGACCAATGACCAAAACTGACTCGCCGTTTATTTTTGCAAAACCAGTAATCGCGGCATCATCCTCTCCAAAATTTCTATCACCAGATACTTGCTGAAAGTTCTCAAAAATAGATGAAATATAAAATTCAGCTTTAGGTCTATTTTCATGCCTAGCAATTTTAGTTTTTTTCCAACCATCAAGATTAGAGTATATTTCATCAATTTTTAATTTGATCTTATTTTCTAATTCGTCGATTTGAGAATTATTTACAGACGAAAGGCCTCCCTCTTCATTGAAAGGGTGTTTTAACTCTTCCAGGTTTTTATCAAGTTGTTCAAGATCTTTTTCAAATTCTAAATATTGCATTTTTTATAAGCTAAATTCGCTGTTTATAAATGTAGTTTTTAAACTGTCTAAGTTTATATTATCAAAAATTTTTATTATAGCCAAAATATCTCTAGTATAATTATTCTTAGTTTCATCTAAATCTGCAATAAATAATAAAGTTTTAAGTATCGCCTCGTCATTTAATTTTTTTTCGATAGAATTAAATATTTCATTCGGTATATAAATTTCTTTATTATATATTACATCAGACATTGATTTAGGTAGATCGATTTTTTGTACATCTAAAATGTTGATTAAAGCGATATCTTTGTTAGTTAATTTATAACTTTTTTCTTTAATTTTTTTATCAAAATCTTCGAGAAGATTTAAGATTTTCTTTTTATCTTTTTTAGTTAATTTTTTATCAAGTAATTTTTTTATTTCTGAAGAAAAAAAATAATTATTATTAAAGCTTTTATCTTTATTTTCTTCAGATATTTTGAAGTTTTTAATTTTTTCTACAATTTTTTGATCAATCAAATCAGGGTTTGTTGAATAAATCTTTTCTAGTTCTAAATAATAAACTGGTTCAGCAATTTTTTCTAAACCGTTAACTGTTAATTTATCTTTAAAATTATTTAAAATCTTTAATTTGATATCAGGTTTTTGAGCAAGTAACATTGCTTGATATAAAATTGCATGAGACTCAGGACGTCTCAAATTTTTTACTGCATCTTCAACTTGAAATAACTGATTAAATGAAAAATTATATTTTTTATAAATATCTAAAATTTTTTTATAAGGATAAAGGTCTTCATTAACTGAACGTTCTAAAAAAATTACTAAATCATTTAATTCTTTTTTTTTATCTGGGGATGTATCTTTCATTGCGTCATCTAAAAGTTTATTAGCTAAATTACTTTTAAAAAAATAATTTCTTAATTCTTTAGATTTTGAAAAGTTATTATATTTTAATTCAAGACTATCATTCGTCATAAGAGTAAGGTGTGTGTAGAAAACATTATCAAAATTTATATCACTCTTTTGATCACTTATGCCTGTCAGAAAATTTACCTTTCCAACAAAAAAATTATCCAAAGAAGATGTTTCTCTCGTTAACTCAAGTTGAGACTGGGCTTGTTTAATCTTTTTATTATTTATTAAACAAAAAATTTTATATTTTTCTAAATCAATACTCTGGACATCAACAGTCATTAACTTGGTGTAACTACACGCTTTATCTATTTGGCCTAAAGATAAATAATGAGTAAACAAAAATTTTAATAATTTAGCATTTTTATTAATGATTTTGTTCTGATCAATAACCTGATCAATAAGTTTCATCTTTTGATTATTGATTAACCAATCGGCAATAAAGCTTAGATGTCCCTCTCCTTTATCTTCAAAAACATTTATATTTGATTTTGAAAATAATACTTTTTCTGAAACAGCAACTAAACTGTTTTTTTCTTTATTTAATAATGTCTCGAAAACTCTGCTATATAAATTATTATCAACATCAGACCAAAAATTTAAGTTTATTTTCGTATCCTCAGGTTCGTATAATCCAAAAATAAGTTCCTGATCATTTATTTCTTCAGATTGGCTAATTTCATTTACACTTAAATTTAATTTTTCTTTATCAAAAGTAGTTTGGGGTAAATCTTTATTTAAATTATTTTCTGAATTTTCGATTTTTTTATTTTGATTTTCCTTAATAGTTATTTCTTGTGACTGTTTCCATATATCTTTAGGCTCACTCAAAACTAAAGATGATAAAGATACAAAAATAAATAAAATTAAAATTCTTTTACTTAACTTTAACAGCGATATCATTAGGTAAGGTTTTCTTACTTGCTTTTGTTTCTGGTGATATATCTAAATAATTAACTAAGTACATTGCCCCATAAACAATTACTACAATAGGAAGTATTTTTTTTAGTATAAAATTTTTAATCATTAAGAATTAGTTTTATAAACATTTTAGTCAAAAATATGTTATTAAATTAATATTATTCAGCACACAATGTTAAAAACAATAGTTTTAGTCGGAATGATGGGCTCTGGTAAAACCTCTATTGGTAAAGAGCTTGCAAAATCACTAAATATTAACTTTGTTGATAGTGATAAGGAAATTGAGCTTAAATGCAAAAAAACGATCCCTCAAATTTTTGAAACAAAAGGTGAAACATATTTTAGAAAAATTGAAGAAAAAATTTGTGTTAAACTTATAGATGGTAATCCAAAAGTTTTGTCACTTGGGGGTGGTGCTTTTTTAAATAGCGCTATAAGAAGAAAAATTAATAAACTAGGTCTTTCAATATGGATTAGTCCCAGTTTAGAAACTATTTATGAAAGGCTTAGTAAATCAAAAAATAAAAGACCTTTGCTAAACTATAAGAATTTAAAAAGATCTATTAAAGAAATTTATGACAATAGAAAAGAACAATATAATAAAGCCGATTATACAATTAGAACAAAGTCTGATAACAAAAAAAATATCGTAAAAAAAATTTTAGAAATATTATGAAAACACTAATTGTAAAAACTTCTTCAAAAAAATACCCAATTTATATTGGTCAAAATATATTATCAAAATTTAGTTTTTTTAAAAAAAAACACCTTAAAAATACAAAAAATATTTTAATAGTATCCTCAAAAAAAATTCCAAAAAAATATATGTTAAGTTTAAAGAAAAATACAAAAGGAATTAAATATTACACTATAATTTTGCCAGATGGTGAAGTTATAAAACAGGATCAATTTTTAATCAAAATCACAAATTTATTATCTAAATGTAACTTTGGAAGAAATGACTGTGTTATCGCAGTGGGCGGAGGAGTGATTGGTGACCTTGCAGGTTTTGCATCAAGTATATTTAAAAGAGGGATTAATTTTGTTCAAGTTCCAACAACTCTTCTTTCTCAAGTAGACTCATCTGTTGGGGGTAAAACTGGAATAAATAATAATTTTGGAAAAAATCTTGTTGGAACTTTTTTTCAACCTAATTTTGTTTTAATTGATATTGATACTCTTAATACTCTTCCAAGAAGAGAGATGATTGCAGGTTTTGCTGAGGTTTTAAAATATTCACTAATTTTAGATAAAAAATTTTTTAATTGGTTAAATAAAAATGGAAAAAAAATTATAAATAAAAAATCTAAAAATCTAATTACCGATGCTATTTACACTAGCTGCAAACATAAAGCTTATGTAGTAAAAAAAGACGAAAAAGAAAAAAATTTAAGAGCGATATTAAATTTTGGACATACGTTCGCACATGCAATCGAAACCGTGACTGGGTATTCTAAAAAGATAATTCATGGTGAAGCTGTACTTATTGGAATGGCTGTGGCTTCAAGATTATCAAATCAAATGGGATACTTAAAAAGGCACGAACTTGAAAGTATTTTATCTTTATATCAAAAATTAAAATTAAATTTCCAGTATAAGAAATTTGTGAACTCGAAAAATATCAAGAAAGTTTTTCAAATTATGAATAACGATAAAAAATCTGATGGAAAAAAAATTAAAATAATTCTTTTAAAAAAAATTGGTTTATCTATAATTAAGGAAACAACATTGAAAAAAACATTTATTCCCTTAATTCAAAAAGATTTAAAAGATGGAATTTACTAATTATTTACCCATTTTTTACATCGCTATACTCATCGTTATCTCGGGGATGTTTTCTGGTTCAGAAACATCAGTCACGTCGGTAAATAGAAGTAAGATTCATAAACTTGCGAATAAAGGTGATCGAAAAGCTAAAAAGCTCCTAAAACTAATAGATAATAAAAATGATCTTATTAGCTCTATTTTAGTTGGTAATAATATAGTGAATATCCTTGCATCAGTTTTAGCAACAGCAGTTTTAATTGAATACTTTGGTAGTGACGGAATTTTTTATTCTACTCTTGTAATGACTTGCTTAATTGTAATTTTTGCAGAAGTTTTACCTAAAAATATTGCTTTGATAAAAGCAGACCGATTTGCTTTATTTTTTTCAACTCCATTAACAATTTTTGTAAAAATATTTTATCCAATAAACTTGGTTTTAAAATTTCTAAATCACACAACATACAAAATATTTGGAATTGATCATAAAAATTCTACAAATTCTGTGACCGAAGATATACGTAATATGATTGATATGCACGAAGATGAAGGAGACTTGCATAAAGATGAAAGTGAAATGATCAATGCAATTCTTGACTTAAAAGAAATTACGGTTGAAAAAATTATGACTCACAGAAAAAATATATTTTCTCTAAATTTAAATGAAACAAAAAAAATATACTCAACTATTGCTGCCAGCTCGTTTAGTAGAATACCTGTTTGGAGAGATGACCCAAATAATATTTTAGGCATTATTCACGCCAAAAATATTTTAAGTAATTTAGATGATGATGGTAAAATAAGCTTAGAAAAAGTTAAACAAGGTATTATTAAACCGTGGTTTATACCCGAAACCACAAAAGTAAAAGATCAACTTAATGAGTTCATCAAAAGAAAAGAAAAGATTGCATTTGTGGTAGATGAGTATGGAGAGCTAATGGGGCTAATATCATTAGAGGATATAATCGAAGAAATTGTTGGAAACATCTTTGATGAAAAGGACTTCTCTACAATTGGGATAAGAAGAACAAATGAAAATCAATATAGAATAAGAGGAGATGTAAATATTAGAGACATTAATCGTGAGCTAGATTTAAATCTTCCAGAAAATGATGCTTCAACACTGGCTGGTTATATTATTTTTAAAACAGAAGCTTTGCCTGAAGTCGGCCAAACATTTAAATTCGATAACATTGTTTATGAAATTCTAAATAAAAATAAAAATCAAATTACTCAAATCAAAATCATATTAGAAAAATCTACTAAACATTGATAATTTCAATTTCTAAAGCATGGATAAAGCTCTTCATTTCTTCTGAAAGACATGAATAGATCTTTTGATGTGATTTTACTTTTGGAAGTTCACTTAGTTGCTTATCTTTAATAATTAATTTGAAATGACTTATGCCATTATTTGGGGATTGTTGATGATTTTGATGCAAATGAGAATTGTTAACAACCTCAACATCATTAATTCCTAAATTATTTAAAAGTTTTTTTTTAATTAATGTTTCGGCATTCATGATTATTTTATATTATATATCTTTTATGAAAAAAAGTTGCGAAAAAATAAATTGTTTTGAACGTGGTTTTAAAGAAGTACTGATAAGAGATAAAAAAAATAAAGAATACAAAGTATTATGTCAGCATCATTTTGAACAATATACAAAAAACCAAGACCTAAATTGTAATTGGGATTCTTGTAAACAACTTGGTGAGTTCAAAGCTCCAACTAAAGGTGAAGGTGACTATCTATGGTTTTGCGAGGATCATATTAAAGAATATAATAAAAAATGGGATTTCTTTGAAGGTATGTCTCAAGCACAAATAGAAGACTTTGTGTTTAAAGATATAATTGGACATAGAAAAACACAAAAATTTGGATCAATGGATACTTTTTTTCATGAATTATGGAACAATGCTATAGAAGATGAATTGTTAAATCTTTCAAAATTTAAAAATACCTTAAATCAAGAAAACCAAAAATATACCGACAAACAAATTGCAGCTTTAAAAAAAATGGATCTTAAACCAAATATTACTTGGTTAGCAATAAAAGAGCAGTTCAAAAAACTTGTTAAAAAATATCACCCTGATATGAATGCGGGCGATAAAAAATACGAGGAAAAACTAAAAGAAATTACAATCGCATATTCGTATTTAAAAACATCGCTAAGCGATAAACAAAAGGTAGCTTAATTAATGTTTGCTGAACAACCAGATTTAAAAATTTCTGTAAAACAAACCTTTAACATAGATACGGATTTAGAAGTTCCAGCTTTTTCTGACAAAAATGATTATGTCCCAGAAATAGATAATAATTATATTTTTGATAAAGAAACTACTTTGGCAATTCTTGCAGGTTTTTCAAATAATAAAAGAGTAATGGTTCAAGGGTACCATGGTACAGGTAAATCAACACACATTGAGCAAGTTGCGGCAAGATTAAATTGGCCTTGTGTTAGAGTAAATTTAGACAGTCACGTAAGTCGTATCGACTTAATTGGTAAAGATGCAATCGTTATTAGAGATGGAAAACAAATTACAGAATTTAAAGAAGGTATTTTACCTTGGTCACTACAAAATCCAGTGGCGCTAGTTTTTGATGAGTACGATGCTGGTAGACCAGATGTAATGTTTGTTATTCAAAGGGTTTTAGAAACCGAGGGTAAGTTTACACTTTTAGATAAAAATAAAGTCATTAAGCCAAATAATTCTTTTAGATTGTTTGCAACAGCAAATACAATTGGGCTTGGAGATACAAGTGGACTTTATCACGGAACTCAACAAATAAATCAGGGCCAAATGGACAGATGGAATATTGTTACAACTCTAAACTATCTTGATCCTAAAAAAGAAGAGGCGATTATTTTAGCAAAATGTGAGTATTTAAACTCTAATGACGGCAAACAAATTATAAAAAATATGGTGCAAGTTGCAAATCTTACTCGAAATGGATTTGCCAACGGAGATATATCAACTGTAATGAGTCCAAGAACAGTTTTAACATGGGCTGATAACTATAATATTTTTTCTGATTTAAGACATTCTTTCAAAGTTTCATTTTTAAATAAGTGTGATGAACTAGAAAGACCTATTATCTCAGAATATTATCAAAGATGCTTTGGCGAAGATATATCATCTAATGATGATAATAACACCAAACAAAATGGCTGATCATCCAAATTTAGAAAAATATAAAACTGCAATTCACTCTACGGCGAAAGCCATTGCTCGAAATGATTTAAGAGAAAGAAAAGAAAAATTTGATAAAATACCTAAGCCAAAAATTCTATCTCCAGAAAATAAAGAAGAAATTTTAGAAGCCAGAGTTACTTCTGATAGTGAGGCTTTAAAAATTAAATATAGTGATGAAAATCTATTAAATAAAAACCTTCCTTCAGGAACAATTAGTAAAACAATTTATAATATTGCTGAAAAAATTAGATATGAAAAAATTGGTTCAGATCAATTTAAAGGGATAAAAAATAATTTAAATGAATTTTACCAAAAAAAAATATCTGAAAGTAACGTACATTCACAAAATTTTATTGCTGATGCGTTTGAAGCATATTTAAGAAATAAAGTGATGAACTTTAAAGTACCTGAAAATAAAAAAGAAGATTTCAAAAGATGGAATGATATTTTTGATAATAAAGTTGCAAATAAAATATCTTCTTTAACAAAAAGTTTAAATGATCAAGAAACATATGGTAAAAAAATCCAATCAATTATTGATGATTTAGAAATTCAAGATCAGAATCAAAATCCACAAAATGCCCAAAATGATGAAGAAAATGATCAAAATAATAATGATCAAGACAATGAAAAACAACAGTTACAGGAGCAAGAAAATCAACAGTCTCAAAATCCAGAATTTGATATGGAAAATTTGGTTCCAGAAATTGATTTTGATCCAAGCTTAAATGATCAAGAGATTGCTCTAGAGGATAGTGATGACGAAGATACTCAAACTACTAGATCTCAAAAACAAGTGTCCAATGATAATAAAAAATATAAAATTTTTACAAATCAATATGATAAAATTTTAGAAGCAAATGAATTAATAACTGAGGAGGAAATATTTAAATTACGAAATAATTTAGATGTACAGTTATCTTCATTGCAATCATTTATTTCGAGACTAGCAAATAAATTACAGCGGAAACTTTTGGCTAAACAGAATAGATCTTGGAATTTTGATCTTGAAGAAGGATTACTAGATGCATCAAAACTTCCAAGAATAATCATGGATCCATTTAATTCTCTTTCTTATAAAAAAGAAAAAGATATAGATTTTAAAGACACAGTTGTAACTTTATTAATTGATAATTCAGGATCAATGAGAGGAAGGCCAATTACAATTGCAGCGATCTGTGCAGATATTTTATCTCGTACACTAGAAAGATGTTCAGTTAAAGTTGAGATATTAGGTTTTACGACAATGAACTGGAAAGGTGGAAAAAGTAGAGAATTATGGATGAAGCATAAAAAAGAGAGTCCTGGACGTCTTAATGATCTATGTCATATTATTTATAAATCTGCTGACACACCGTGGAGAAGATCAAAAAATAATTTAGGTTTAATGCTTAAAGAAGGAATACTTAAAGAAAACATAGATGGAGAGGCAATTCTTTGGGCTTACAACCGTCTAAAAAAAAGGAAAGAAGAAAGAAAAATTATAATGGTAATTTCAGATGGAGCTCCAGTCGATGACTCAACCTTATCAGTAAATTCACCTAATTATTTAGAGCAACACTTAAAGAGAGTTGTGCAATGGATTGAAAAAAACTCTGATATTGAAATTAATGCGATTGGCATTGGTCATGATGTAACTAACTATTACGAAAAAGCTATCAAGATTGCAGATGTTCAAGAACTAGGTGATGCAATGGTAGATCAGCTTGTTGATTTGTTTATCAACTCACCTATTAGAAAAAGAACCCTGAACTAAATCAAAATTTTTAAGTATCAACCTAAAAGGTACCAACATTAACATTGCGATTATTATTTTTACAATGAAATCTCCTAGTGCTAAAGTTACCCAAGGAACATCGGTCCCATAAAAAGCTATTGAAAAAAATAAAATAGTGTCGATTGCTGATGAAATAATTGAAGATAAAAAAGGAGGTACGAACCAGTATTTGTTATCCCTAAGTTTGTTAAAAATATTTGCATCTAATAATTGCGCAATTAAAAAAGCTGTACCTGACCCGATGACAATTCTCAAAGATATTAAATTAAAATCACTTATTGAAAAAAATAAAGAAATTAATACACCCCAAATAAATCCAATATGAATTACTTTTCTTGTAAAATTAATTCCATGAATTCTATTAGCTAAATCGGTTACTAAAAAGGCAACAGGGTATGTAAATGCACCCCAAGTTAATAAATTATGAAGATTAAAAAAATTTAAAGGAAATTGGACTAAATAATTAGATGCTAAAACAATGAGCATCATTGCTAATATATATGGGATTATTTTTTTATAACTCAATTAGCTTTAACTTTTGTTTTAGTCATTAGAGCTTTTTTTATTTTTTTAATTCTAGGAGCTAGATTTTTATTTTTTGCTCTAATCAAAAACTGATCAAGACCGCCTCTAAAATCAACAGCTTTCAATGCTCTTGTTGATATTTTAAGACTAACATTTTTTTTTAATAATTCACTTCTAAGTGAAACTTTTTTCAAATTAGGAAAAAACTTTCTTTTAGTCTTATTATTTGCGTGAGACACCTTGTGTCCACTCATTGGTCTTTTTCCAGTTAATTCACAAATATTTGCCATAGGTGCACTGGATATATTTCCTTAAAATGTTTTGGTCAAGTTATTTTTGGACCCTCTCAAATATCACAATTTGACAATTAGATATTAGGGGCATAATTGTAATATAAATTGCTTGTGACAAATGTTTGATTTCTACTTGCCTATTACAGAGGTTACTATCAATATACCACTACTATTAATTATAAGTGCGGCAGTTGGTTTTTTAACAGGTCTACTTGGAATCGGTGGCGGTTTTTTAATGACGCCTATACTTATCTTTCTTGGTATCCCGCCAATTTATGCTGTTGCAAATGGAGCAAATAATATCGTAGCGGCATCTGTTTCTGGTTCATTGGCTCATTATTTTAAAAATCATATTGATATAAAAATGGGGTTACTAATTTTAACTGGTGGTTTAATTGGGTCAATCATTGGTGTTGAAATTTTTATTTTCTTTTTAAAAAAAGGAACAATTAACAATATTATTTCAATATCATATTTTGTTCTTCTCAGCAGTATAGGACTAATGATGTTTTATGAGAGTTTGAGTGAAATGAAAAGAATAAGAAATAAAAAATTTATTAAAAGAAAAATTCATCAACATTATTGGATTCATAATTTGCCTTTTAAAGTTAGAATTCATGCTTCAAAACTTTATATTAGTGCAATAGGACCAATTTTTTTTGGAATAATTATTGGTCTCGTATCTTCATTACTTGGTGTCGGGGGAGGTTTTTTATTAGTACCAATATTAATATATATTATTGGAATGCCTGCTAAATTAGTTCCTGGTACTTCTTTATTCGCAATGATTTTTGTAATGGTAATTGTTACTTTGCTTCATGGCATTTCAAATAACACAATTGATATTTATCTCGTAATAATTTTAGCGATAGGTTCTGTATTTGGAGCTCAATTAGGATCGGTTATCAGCAGTAAATTAGCTGGAGAAGAATTGAGGGGCCTAATGTCTATTTTAATTCTAACTTTTGGGTTTAAATTTGGTTATGATTTATTTTTTTCAAAAATTTTACCTTCAATAGATATTACTAATATAAGTCATGCCGATTTTAGCAGATTTACTAACTTTGTAGTTATTTCATCACAAAATTATCCGATTATTTATGGAATAACGTCTGTAAGTGTTGCAATTTTAATTGGTATTCTGGTCGCTTATTCATTTAAAAAAATTATAAAATGAAACATTCAAGTTTGGTAAAGGTTTTATGCTATAGTGGCGTTATTCCATTTTACATACTTTCAATATTAAGTTTTTTTTATAAAAATTTTTTTATTTTTGATCTTTTTTCAATTTATTCATTAGTCATCTTATCTTTTTTATCTGGATCAACATGGTTGGAGCTTATTATTTACGAAAAAGAACCAAATATTAAATTATTAATTATAACGGTTGTTTTAACACCAATAATTTTAATTATTTTTGAGATATTTATTCAAGCTCAAATAAAGATTTTTATTTTTGGAATATGCTATTTTGGAATTTATTTAATTGATCAAAAATTTTTAAAAAATTTAGAATACATAAGAATTAGAAAAAATCTAACTATTCAAGTTATCTTGTGTCATATATTAGTGCTAATTAGCATTTACACCAACGGCTTCTGAAATATTATTAAAACCATCTTTATTTAAAAGTTCAACTAACTCTTCATTAATATTTGAAGCAATATACGGACCTTTGAAGACCATCGAGGTATATAGTTGTATTAAATTTGCTCCACATTTAATTTTTTCGTATGCAGTCTCTCCATCGCTTACTCCGCCCACGCCGATAATTGGAACTTTTCCTTTTATATTTCTATAAAACTTCAAAATGATCTTGTTGGATAATGAATAGATTGGACTTCCTGATAATCCACCATCTTCTTTATTATTCTCACCTGATAAATTTTCCTTACCCTCAACTGAAGTATTTGATAAAATTAAACCGTCAATATTTTTATCTAAAAAAACTTTTGATAAATCATTAATTTCAGTTTCATCAATATTAGGAGATAATTTAAATATAATGGGTTTAATTTTCTCTCTACTTTTTCTAAAACTAAATAGTACATCAATAAGATCTGTAATTTTTTCTTTATCATGCAAAGATCTTAAATTTGGTGTATTAGGCGAAGATATATTCACTGCAAAGTAATCTGCTAGGTCGTAAAACTTTTCTATGCATGTTAAATAATCGTCATTTTTAGTAGCATTTTCTTTATTTGGTCCAATATTAATTCCTATTATTCCATTGTTACGATTGTTTTCAATTCTATTATGAATTTTTTCCATTCCATCGTTGGGAAAACCCAGTCGATTAATAATAGCTTTTTCTTCATTAAATCTAAACACTCTTGGTTTTGGATTCCCCTCTTGAGGCTTTGGTGTAATGGTCCCTACCTCCGCAAAACCAAATCCTAATTTGTAAATAGAATTATAAACTTCTGCGTTCTTATCAAAACCAGCAGCAAGACCTACTGGATTATCAAAATTAATTCCAAAAACTTTAGATTTTAAATTTTCATGACCTTTAAATCTAAACAAATCAAATGGGATAAAATTTGTCTTTAAAAATTTGATTGCTAGTTGATGGGCAACTTCAGGATCAGTTTGTTTTAGAAATGAACTAAAAATATCATAAAACATTCTATCTTTTTAAACTGTCCTCTAATAATTTGATAGTTTCTTGACGTCCAAAAAAGCTTATAAATGAACCCATTCTTGGGCCTTGTTCATCACCAAATACAATTTCATAAATTGCCTTAAACCAATCTCTAAGCTTTTCTTTGG
This sequence comes from Pelagibacteraceae bacterium, assembly GCA_022763425.1. GTDB lineage: Bacteria > Pseudomonadota > Alphaproteobacteria > Pelagibacterales > Pelagibacteraceae > HIMB114. Next base: position 1,182,255 of record JALEGD010000001.1, read on the forward strand.
GATAATAATTTTTTCCAACTGTAAATACTTCAGTTTGAATTTCTGCCGGGTCTTTTCCGTCTGGCATTCTTTTCAATACTTCAATTAAATCTAATAATGCTTTTTTTTCATTTTCATCAGCAGATCGATATTTTTTTGACGGTTTTACGATATCATTAAAATATTGAATAGCATTTTGAATTAATTTTTGAAGTATAGGGTGATTTTCTTTCACAATATTTGAATTATAATTTTTTATAAATTTCCACAACACATCTTCACTTTCTGCATTACTTGCGCTAACTAGGTTCAATAGAACTCCAAATGTAATCACATTTTTTTCTTTAGGAGGGTTTCCGTTATGAACATGCCATACTGGATTTCCTAATTGCTCTTTAATTTCTTGACCTTCAAACTTTTCTAAGAAAGTTAAATATTCATCTACTGCTTTTGGAATGACTTGTGGGTAAAGCTTTTTAGCTCGTTGAGGATTTTGATACATATATAATGCAAGACTTTCTTGAGTTGCATACTTTAACCATTCTTCAATCGTGATACCGTTACCTTTGGACTTTGAAATTTTTTCTCCTTTTTCGTCTAGAAATAACTCGTAAGCAAAACCATTTGGTGGCGAAGTTCCTAGGGTTTTGCAAATTTGACCTGAAAGTTCAGCGCTAGGAATTAAATCTTTTCCATACATTTCAAAATCAACTTTAAGCGCCGACCATCTCATTGCCCAGTCAACTTTCCATTGTAACTTACAGCATCCATCTGTAACTTTAGTTTTTAATTTTTTACCATTATTATCAAAAACAACTTCATTTTGTTTTTCATCAATTTCAATAATTGGAATTTCCAAAACTTTTCCAGTTTCAGGGCAAATTGGCAAAAATGGACTATAAGTTTTTTTTCTCTCACTGCCTAAAGTTGGAAGTATAATATTCATTATCTTTTCATAATTATTTAAAACATTAATTAGCTCATTATTAAAAACTCCACTTTTGTACATTTCGGTTGAGCTTTTAAAGTCATAAGAAAAGTTAAATTTATCTAAAAAAGTCTTTAACATGGCGTTGTTATGTTCGCCAAAACTTGGAAATTTTCCAAAAGGATCTGGAACTGCAGTTAAGGGTTTGTTTAAATTCTTTTCTAATAAATCACTATTAGGAATATTGTCAGGCACTTTTCTAAGTCCATCCATATCATCTGAAAATGTAAATAATTTTACTGGAATATCAGAAATTTTTTTAAATGCCTGAATGACCATGGTTGTTCGACATACTTCTCCAAAAGTTCCAATATGAGGTAATCCGCTTGGACCATACCCGGTTTGGAATAAGACATGACCTTTTTTTTCTAATGCTTTTCCTTTTCTTTTAAGAATTGCTCTTGCTTCAACAAACGGCCATGCATTGGAGTTTAAATATTCTGAACTCATAAGTATTTTGTTTATAGGCTAAAATTAGCTTTTTTCAAATTACAAACATTTCAAAAGTTGTCTAAAAAAAATATTAATATAATTTCATTTTAACTGCTTCGAAATGAATTCTGGATTAAAAACTACTTTCCTAATTATCGGATATCTAATTATAATCTTATCTGGTTTCATGATTATTCCTCACATTGTTGAAATGACAATTGGTGATAAATCGCAACACTTTCTAGTAACTGGAATTTTGTCAGCATTTATTGGAACGCTATTAGTATTAATAAGCCAAACCAAAGATAGGTCTTTGAATGTCCAACAAGCTTTTTTAATGACAAATCTTGCCTGGTTATCTATTTGTTTTTTTGGGGCTATACCTCTATATTTTTCATCACTTGATTTAACTTTTACAGATGCATTTTTTGAGAGTGTATCTGGTATCACTACGACAGGATCTACAATACTGCCAGATATTGAAAGAGCTTCAAAGGGAATTTTGGTTTGGAGATCGTTACTTCAATGGCTTGGAGGGATTGGTATTATCGTTATGGCAATTACTATTTTGCCTTTGTTAAATATCGGTGGAATGCAGTTATTTAGATCTGAAGGTATGGAGGTTGAAAAAGTTGTTCCAAAGGTTACTGAAATTGCCTTATCAATCACAAAAATTTATATTTTTATTACCATCTTATGTTCTTTGGCTTACTGGCTTGCCGGCATGAATGTTTTTGATGCAATAAATCATGCTCTTACGACAGTATCAACTGGTGGTTACTCTACTCACAGTCAATCTATCGGTTACTTTAATAGTTCACTAATAGAAGTGGTTGCTATCATATTTATTATTACGGGGAGTATACCTTTTTTAGCTTACATAAAATTTACAAGGGGAGATTTGTTTGTATTTTTTAAAGATAAACAAATAATAGGTTTTTTTTTAATTTTAGCCGTATCAATTTTAATCATTACAATTCACTCATACATAAATAGAAGTGATGCTTTAATTTTAGCACTAAGAGATGCAGCTTTTAATGTAACATCTATTATAACAGGAACTGGGTATACAACTAAAGATTTTAGCGCATGGGGAAACTTTTCTGTTTTTTTCTTTTTAGTTTTAATGTTTGTAGGTGGTTGCTCTGCTTCAACAACTTGCGGAATAAAAGTTTTTAGATTTCAAATTATTTTATCTTTTATTGATCAGCAGGTGAAAAAAATATTTTACCCAAATGGAGTATTCCCAATAAAATATAACAACCAAAATATTAATGATCAATTTCTAACTTCGGTTCTAGCTTTTGTTTGTCTCTACATATTTATATTCTTTATTTTAACACTTTTACTATCGCTTACTGGATTAGATTTAATTACTTCTGTTTCAGCGGCTGCAACCTCAATTTCAAACGTAGGTCCAGGACTTGGTCATGTTATTGGACCAGATGGAAATTTTTTTATATTATCTGATAGTGCAAAGTGGCTTTTAAGTTTAGGAATGCTGCTTGGTAGACTAGAGTTACTTACTGTTTTAGTTTTATTTTTACCTGCTTTTTGGAGAAATTAATCTGATAGGCACCAATCAATAATCGCCTTTTGACCGTGCAATCTATTTTCTGCTTGCTGCCATACTAAAGATTGTTTCCCATCAATAACAGAAGAGGTAACCTCTTCTTCTCTTGCTGCTGGTAATACATGCAAATAAATTGAATCTGGTTTTGCAAGACTCATTAATTCATCATTAACTTGGAATTGTTTCAAATCGCTCTTTTTCTTTTTAATATCACCTTGATCACCCATCGAAACCCACTTATCAGACATAATGCAATCAGCTCCAGCTACACCTTTTTTTGCATCATGAAAAAGGTTAATTTTTCCACCTTGCTTTTCCGCCCAATCTAAAACTTTTTTTGATGGTAAGTAGTTTTTTGGAACACAAATATTAAGTTCAAAATCGAATTGAACTGCCGCTTCTATTGCAGAATTCGTAACGTTATTTCCATCTCCAACCCAGGCAACTTTGGCACCTTTAATTGAACCTTTTTGTTCTTCAAATGTCATGACATCACTTAAAAGCTGACATGGATGACTTGAATTTGTTAACCCATTAATTAGAGGAACTGTTAAAAGTTTTGACAAATCAATTAATGTCTGATGCTCAAAAGTTCTAAACATTACAATATCAGAAAAGCCTGAAATCACTTTTGCAGTATCTTGTACACTTTCTTCACCTTTTCCAAGATGCATATCATTAGCGTTCATAACAATTGTCTCGCCACCTAACTGTCTCATTGCAAGATCAAAGGAAAGTCTTGTTCTAGTTGAAGGTTTTTCAAAAACCATTAGCAATAATTTATCTTTACCATTCGATGATTCTGATACGACCACTTTGCCTTCTTTGCTTTGTTTTGCTTTTCTTCTTTTTGCTTCAGAAAGAATATAATGCAAATCTGATTTTGGAATTAAAGATAAATCTAAAAAATGTTTCATTTTAATTTTTCACACACTTTCTCAATAATTGAAATAGCTTCATCAATTTCTTTCTCTTTAACGATTAAAGGAGGTAATAATCTCACTACATTTTCAGATGCTTTTACAGCCAACATTTTATGCTCAAATAGCTCATTTAAAAATTTAGCATTATCTGATTTAAGTTTTATACCTCTTAATAATCCTTTACCTCTTACTTCCTCAATAACGCTTGGGTATTTTTCTTTTAATTTTATAAGCTGAGCTTGAAAATATTCTCCAATTTTAACAACATTTTCTAAAAACCCTTTTTCTAAAATAATATCTAAAACTGCATTCCCCACACTCATTGCCAATGGGTTACCACCAAATGTAGAACCATGATTTCCAGGCTTCATTCCACTTCCTGCTTTTTTATTAACTAGACAAGCGCCCACTGGAAAACCCCCGCCAATTCCTTTGGCAATTGGAACTATATCAGGCTCAATTCCTGCCCAATCAAAAGCAAAAAATTTTCCTGATCTTCCAATACCACATTGAACCTCATCTAAAATTAATAAAAGATCATGTTCATCGCACAATTTTCTTAGACCTTGTAAACATTGATCTGGAATAATTTTGATTCCACCTTCTCCCAGAATAGTCTCAACCATAATAGCTGCTGTATTTTTATTAATTGTTTTTTTTAAAGCTTCATGATCTCCAAAATCGACTTGGTCAAAACCTTCAACTTTTGGTTCAAAACCTTTGATATGATCAGGATTATTTGCAGCAAATAAAGAAGCTAACGTTCTTCCATGAAAGGCTCCTTTAAAAGTTATAATTCTATTTTTTTCAGGATGACCTTTTTCAAAAAAATATTTTCTAGCAATTTTGATACTTGCTTCAGTTGCTTCAGCTCCTGAATTCATAAATATAACGTAATCTGCAAAAGTATTTTCAACTAATCTTTGAGCAAGTCTTTCTTGTTCTGGAATTTCAAAAGCATTTGAAACATGCCATAATTTTGCAGCTTGTTCTTGTACAGTTTTAACAAGGTGATCATGGCAATGACCCAATGCATTTACAGCAATACCAGATACAAAATCTAGGTATTTGTCATTAGACGTTGAAAACAAATAGCATCCTTTTCCGTGAGAAAAAGATATCGGTCTTCTTGCATATGTTCCAAGAATTGCACTCATAATTATTAAGCTTTAATTTTATAACCCTTTTTAAAAAGAAGATAACATAAACCAATTAAAATCATGTTACAAACAAACAAAATTAGCATTCCAAAATAAACATTAGAATCTGATTGGCCTAAAAATCCGTATCTGAAACCATCAATAATATAAAAAAATGGATTAAATTGACTAATCGTATGAATGGGACCTTCTAATCTACTTATTGAAAAAAACGTTCCAGATAAAAATGATAATGGGACAACAATAAAATTTGTAACAGCTGCCATGTTATCAAATTTCTCAGCCCAAAGACCTGCAATAAAACCAAGCGCTGCCAGTAAGCAAGAACCTAGAATACCAAAAACTATCACATAAAAAATATGTGCAAATGGAATTTTAATAAAAAATAATGATACTAATATTGAGAAAAAACCAACAACCAAGCCTCTAGTTACACCACCTAAAATTAAAGAAAATGTAACCTCGCCAGCTGACAATGGAGGGAATAAAATATCGACGATATTTCCCTGAACCTTAGAAATCATTAAAGATGAAGATGTGTTTGCAAAAGCATTTTGCATAATTTGCATTGCAATTAATCCTGGGACTAAAAATACAGTAAACTTATGTCCAAGCACATCAGTTCTTTCAGAACCTATGGCCAAACTGAATACGGTTAAAAATAATAATAAAGTAACAATAGGCGAAACAATAGTTTGGACCCAAACTTTAAAAAATCTTTGAACTTCTTTTAAATATAAAGTGTAAAAACCAACCCAGTTCACATAACCAAATCTTCTTACACCGATCTTATATTTGTATTGAATAACGCTCATAACTTCTCATTATCAGTTAATTTATAAAAAGGCTTAAAAAATGTGGATATATAAGGTTTTTTCAAAAAAAGGCCATTTTTACTACATTTTTTCATCAACATCTTGTGTTCAATTAATTTGAGTATGCAAGATATGGTTAATATAACACCTGACATGGCTTGGACAGACGAAAAAACAGAACAACTTAAAAAACTTTGGGCAGAAGGTCATACAGCTAGTCAAATTGCAAGAATGCTAGGTGATGATATTTCAAGAAACGCGGTGATTGGAAAAGCCCACCGTTTAAATCTTGCAGGTAGAACTCAATCAAGAATGATTTCATCTCCAAGAATTAATAACGCACAGTTTCAACAAAAAAAAGGTCCAGTTCAAAGAAGAGCGAGAAGACCTAGGGGTCTAAGAGCCATAGTGATTGAAAAAGATTTTGAACCTGAAAATCCAGTGAGTTTAGAAAACTTAACTGACAAGACTTGTAGATGGCCAATTGGTCACCCTGATGAAAAAGATTTTTATTTCTGCGGAAGAACTCCTATGGATGAAAGAATTTACTGCAAACTTCACGTTCTTCACGCATATCAACCTCGTGGTCAAAGAGGTGAAGATACTCAAAAAACAGCAGAAGAAATTCCAAGCTTCATACAGAAAAAAGTAAAAAGCGCTTAAATAAAGGCTTATTTGGGTTCGTTTGTCCATTTAACCTTTAAATGGGTTTGTTTCCCAACTTATTTCTTCAATCGGCCCTGTTTGGTTTTTGCAAATTTACGATTAATTCTCCATCGCTGGTCATCTCTTACAATATAACCACAACAATTTTTTGATCCGCATTTGCAAGGAAATTGTCTAAAATCTTTATCGTATCCAAAACCATAATCGTAAGAAAGCTCATCTCCCTTTTTAATATCTTGGGTGGCTATAATCCAAATTTTTCCTTTAATAATATCAACTTCACAATTTGGATCACACGTATGATTAATATATTTTGCAGTGTTAGACTTAGTGTCACCATCAAGAACGGTTTTTTTATTTAGTGTAAATAAATAGATCGCTTTAGAATTATCAAACCGATCATCTTCCTCAACTTGTTTATGGGTATATTTTTTACCCTTATATTCAATAACCTTTTCACCCTTCTTAAAATCCTGCCCCGCAAAAAGGCCCCAGTTATTAATTCCTGATTTTTTTCTTATAAATTTTGGCATTTAACAAATCTGTAACAAATCCATAATAGTTTGGAGCTATGAAAAAAGTATTATTTCTTTGTACAGGGAACTCTGCAAGATCTATTATATCAGAATGTCTATTAAATCAATTGGGTGAAAATAGATATCAAGCATTTAGCGCTGGATCAAAACCAACGGGTAAGGTTAATCCCTATTCAATAAAAGTTTTAGAAAAAAATAATATAAAATATGAAAAGGTTTCAAGTAAAAGCTGGGATGATTTTTCAAATACAAAGTTTGATACTATTGTTACAGTTTGTAACAATGCAGCAAATGAAACATGCCCTGTTTATCCTGGATCGCCAAATAAATTACATTGGGATCTGGAGGATCCTGCTGCTTTTAATGGAAATGATGAAGAGAAATTAAATGAATTTCAGAGAATATTTGATCAAATTCATGAACGTATTAAAAAAGAATTCATAGATTAATGAACAAAAATATAAAAAAATATTTTTTAGAATTTCTTGGAACTTTTATATTGCTTTTAACCATTGTTGGTTCAGGAATAATGGGTGCTAACCTTTCAAATAATGAAAGTGTGACATTAATTGCTAATGCAATCTCAATTGGTCTAATTCTTTTTGTATTAATTTCATCTTTCAGATCAATATCAGGCGCTCACTTTAATCCAGCGGTAACCTTGATGTTAGTACTTATGAAAAAAATGAAATCTCAAGACGCAATGATTTATATTTTTTTACAAATAACTGGTGCTTGCCTAGGAGTAATTTTTGCAAATTATCTTTTTAGTCTAGATGCAGTTCAACAGGCAACTAAAATTCGAAGTGGGGAAAACATATTTGTATCAGAGATTTTTGCAACATTTGGTTTGTTGTTTCTTATACTTTTGAATGGAAAAAAAAGTGACTTAGCCATTGGTTCAATTATTGGTTCATATATTACATCTGCAATTTGGTTTACTTCCTCTACCTCATTTGCAAACCCAGCTGTTTCAATAGCTAGAAGTCTTACAGATACTTTTACTGGTATACATTTTTCTAATGTACCAATGTTTATTATCGCACAATTCATATCAATTGGTTTGGTTCTTATTGTATTTAAAAAAATTTTTAAATAACCTACAAAGCGACTATGGAGTTTTTATATTTATTAGCAGGTTTTATAATTGCCTACGTAATTATAAAAATATTTTCTAAAAAGAAAGATTCTAAATCGTCTCTAAAAATTCAAGAAGATGAAGATGAAAGCAAGTATATAACATGGACCAAAGCTTTAAATTTAATTCAAGATCAGATTCTTATACTTAATAAAAATAAAATTGTTATTTTTGCAAATACGGCTGCTAAAAATCAGTTTGGTTCTAAAATAGTTGCTAACCATTATGCTTCGATCATTAGAGACACTAATTTTGTGCAAGCAATTAATAATATTTTTGAAAATAAAAAAAATTCTTCTGTAAACTCTGAAATTAATTTTCCAACTTATCAATTTTTTAAAGCAAATTTATATTACATTGAGGAAAATCTTTTTGATGAAAACTTTACAATTATGGTTGTACTACAAGACCTCACCGATCTTCTTAAAATTGAAAAATTAAAATCTGACTTCGTCGCAAATGTATCACATGAACTTCGTACTCCCCTACAAAGTATTAAACTCGGCTTAGAAACAATCACAGATGGACCCGCAAAGGATGATGCTGCCGCAAAACAGAAATTCTTTAATATTATGAAAAATGAAACCAACCGAATGGATCAATTAATTACGGATTTACTAACACTTTCTAAAATTGAACAAGAAGAACATAAAAGGCCAAATGATAAAGTAAATGTCAAAGATATAATTAATATCGTAATTTCAAATTTAGAAACTTTATCTCGAAATAAAAAAATTAAAATCTCAAATCTTATTTCACGCGATATGATTGTTTTAGGAGATCAAAATAAATTAATAGAAGTTTTTTATAATATTATTGAAAATGCAATTAAATATAGTGATGAAAATAAAGAAATATCAGTACACGCTGAAATAAAAGATGATTTTGTTGAAATCAAAATTATTGATCAAGGATACGGTATACCTAAAACTTCTTTGGGGCGTGTGACAGAAAGATTTTTTAGAGTTGATCCAGAAAAAAGTAAAAAAATTGGTGGCACAGGGCTAGGTTTAGCAATTGTAAAACACTTAATTAATCAGCACCGTGGTCAACTAAATATCAGAAGTGAATTGGATAAAGGAAGTGAATTTGAGATTAAATTGCCAACAGCAAATTAATCTAAAGAGTACCCTGCAGACCTTACAGTTCTAATTAATTCTTTTGTACCATCTAAATTAATTGCTTTTCTTAATCTTCTGATATGAACATCTACTGTTCGATTTTCTACATTTATATTATCAGGCCAAACATTTGAAAGTAGCTGGTCTCTAGAATAAACTCGTTTTGGATTTTTAATAAAAAAATCTAACATACGATATTCTGTGGGTCCAAGATCAATCTGAATTTCATTTCTAAAAACTTTTCTTTGTATTCGATCTATAATTAAATCCTCATAAATAGCTTTATCCTCTGCAACCCTTGGCTTGCTTCTCCGTAATAATGCATTAATTCTTGCAACTAACTCTGCATGACCAAAAGGTTTAGTAATATAATCATCAGCACCAGCATTAAGTGCAGCAACTTTATCTTCCTCTTGACCTTTAGCAGTCAGCATTATGATTGGAAGATCTTGAAACTTTTTATCTTTTTTTAAGGATCTGCAAATATCAATACCGGAAAGGTCTGGAAGCATCCAGTCTAGTAAAACTAGATCGGGTTCTTGCTCCTTAATTTCATTAAGAGCTTCTTCTCCATTACTGGAAACAGAAACCTTAAAACCCTCTTTTTTTAAATTATATTCGACTAAAGTTATGATTGACTGTTCGTCTTCAACTAAAAAGACTTTGGCATCCATAAATTATTTTTGCGGATAATCACCTTCTATGAGGTAATGAACATTTTGACATATGCGCGAAAGATGGTCACCAGCTCGCTCTAAATTTTTACAAACAAAAAGTAAATTTGTTGCAAAATCTAAATTCTTTTTATCTTTAGATAAAAACTCTAACACTTCTTTTATAGAGGCAGTCGCTAAGTCATTAACTTGTTCATCGCTCTTAATTGTATCTAAACTCTTTTGAACAGACTTTTCGATAAAACAATCTAAAGTAGACTTTAATTGTTTTTGTACCATTTCTCCTAAACTCTCTATTCGTTTCAACATTTCTGGTGGCAAATCGTCTGGCAAAGGTAAAATTTTCTTTGCATTACCTTTCGCTAAATCACCAATTCTTTCAAGGTCTTGTGAAATTTTTAAAGTTGAAATTGCATATCTAAGATCTATTGCTACAGGTGATCTTTTTACTAATATGGTCATTATTTGTTGATCAATTGATGATCTGAACTTATTAATTTTAGCGTCACTCTCTACAATTTTACTAACCGCATCTTTATCAACTGTTGTTATAGCGTTCATAGAGTCGTGAAGAAGTTTTTCAGTTAAACTTCCCATTTGAACAATGCTATCATTTAAAAGTTGTAGCTCTTCGTCGTATGATTTTACAATATGTTCATCGCTCATAATTATCCAAATCTACCAGTTATATAATCTTGTGTCATGGTATTATTAGGGTTTTTAAATATTTTTTCAGTTTCTCCCATTTCAATTAGTTTTCCTAAATGAAAAAAACCTGTTCTTTGTGAAACTCTCGCAGCTTGTGACATTGAGTGTGTTACAATTACAATGGTGAATGAAGTTTTAAGAGAGTCTATGAGTTCTTCAATTTTTGCAGTTGCAATTGGGTCTAAAGCGCTACAAGGCTCATCCATTAAAATAATTTCAGGGTTAATAGATATTGCTCTGGCAATACATAATCTTTGCTGCTGTCCACCTGACAAACCCGTTCCTGGTTCATGCAATCGATCTTTTACCTCATTCCATAAAGCAGCTTTTTGCAAACTTGTTTCTACTATCTGATCCATTTCATTTTTATCCTTGGCAATTCCATGAATACTTGGTCCGTATGCAATATTATCATAAATACTTTTTGGAAAAGGATTTGGTTTTTGAAAAACCATACCAACTTTTTCTCTTAAACGAACTACATCAACGTCAGGTTTATAAATATTAAAATTATCTATTTCTATCTCACCTGTAATTTTACAAATATCAATCACATCGTTCATTCGATTAATACATCTTAAAAAGGTAGATTTTCCGCAACCCGATGGACCAATTAAAGCTGTAACTTCATTTTTATAAATCTCTAAATCAATTCCAAATAAAGCCTGTTTATCGCCGTAAAAAACATCGATATTTTTACTTATAACTTTTGCTTCTCTTTTATTTTCTAATTCCATTTTTTCTCAAATTTTTGTCTTGCATACACAGCAAGCGAGTTCATAACAATTAAAAAACCAAGTAACATCATAATTGTTGCGGATGTTTTTTCCACAAAGCCTCTTTCTGCAGATTCTGACCATAAGTAAACTTGAACAGGCAGTGAGGCTGATGGGTCCATTGGACTACCCGGTAATTCAACTACAAAGGCTACCATTCCAATTAATAATAATGGTGCTGTTTCACCTAATGCTTGTGCAAGGCCAATAATCGTTCCGGATAAAGTTCCTGGCATAGCTAATGGTACGACATGATGAAAAACAGTTTGTACTTTTGATGCCCCTACAGCCAATGCACCCTCTCGTATAGATGGAGGCACAGCCTTTAATGAGGCACGAGCAGGGATAATTATTCTTGGTAACGTCATTAATGAAAGTGTTATACCGCCAACTAGAGCAGTAGATCTTGGTAATTCAAAAACATTAAGCAAAACTCCAAGCCCAAGTAAACCAAATACAATCGATGGCACTGCTGCTAGGTTGTTAATATTAATTTCTATTAAATCTGTAAGTTTATTTTTTGGTGCAAACTCTTCCAAATACACTGCAGCGGATAAAGCAATTGGGAATGAGATTAATAAACAAATTAATATAGTAAATAATGATCCTAGAATTGCTCCTCCAAAACCAGCTAGCTCTGGATCTCTGCTATCACCTTTTGAAAATAAATAATTGTTAAATATTTTTTCAATTTTTCCCTCTTTTAAAAATTGATCATAAATATTTAATTGGTAGTTAGATAACCTTCTTCGTTCTTCTGGGATATCTCTTGGAAAATTTCCTTTATGTAATTGGTCAAAATCATCTGAAGCTGTAAATAAAAGAGTAACCGTTTTGTTCAACTGGTTTCTATTTTGTAAAAAATAATTTTTAGCTTCAAACTCGTAATCTGGACTCAATAGTTTTATAATTTGCTTTTCTTCTTCGTCATTCGAATAAGGATAGTTTTTTACAAACTGCTCATATACTAAAGTATAATAATCAGCGTTTTCAACTTCATCATTATCATTAATATTTGTAATCCCTAGTTTTTCAGCATTAAATGTAATTGGAACCTTAATCATAGTTCTAGAAAAGGCGCTTGTGCCTTCTGAAAAAACTTTAAAAACTAACAAACCTACAAAAAATAATGCCAAAGAAATTGCAATAATTCCATAAACTTGAAATCTTTTTTCTGCTTGATATCTTTTTTTTCTTCTAAGTTCTTTATTCATATTGTTCTCTATATTTTTTAACAACACGCAAAGCGATAAAGTTTAAAATTAATGTTGCTACAAATAATGTTAAGCCTAATGCAAATGCCGCTTGTGTTTTTGCACTTGTGAATTCTTGGTCGCCCACCAAAATCATAACAATTTGGGTGGTAACTGTTGTTGTAGATTCTAATGGGTTGATTGTCAGGTTTGCTGCAAGACCTGCTGCCATCACAACAATCATTGTTTCTCCAATTGCTCTTGAAACAGCTAACAAAATTGATCCAACAATTCCTGGCAAGGCTGCTGGGAAAACAACTTTCTTGATTGTTTCTGATTTTGTAGCACCAACCGCATAAGATCCATCTCTTAATGATTGAGGTACCGCGTTTACTACATCATCTGTAAGTGACGATACAAAAGGAATAATCATTACACCCATGACTAGTCCTGCAGCTAATGCACTTTCTGAAGAAACTTCTAATCCAATGGATTCACCCAAAACTCTAAAGAAAGGTCCAACTGTAAGTGCAGCAAAGAAACCATAAACAACGGTTGGAACACCAGCTAGAATTTCAATAATTGGTTTTCCAAATTTTCTAACATTAACACTTGCATATTCAGCAAAGTAAATCCCTGAAAATAGACCTATTGGAACCGCAACACACATTGCAATTAAAGCTATAAAAGCCGTGCCTGCAAATAGAGGAATTGCTCCAAATGCTTCGCTTAATTCTTTTAATTCTGCTGGACTCATTTTAGCTGAAACATCGCTTACAAAAGCTTTTTGAGGGCTCCAAGATGTACCAAAAATATAGTCAAAAAAGTTAATCGTTGTAAAAAATTTTATACTTTCAAATAATAAAGAGAATACAATCCCAACTGTTGTTAAAATCGCAGCAACTGAACTTACAAATAATATTATTCTTATTATTTTTTCAACGCCTTCTCTTGCGTGAATATTGTTTGAAATATTTTTTAAAGCAAAACCTGTAAACAAAATTATTGCTGATAAGAAAATGACTACTTTTGAACTCGAAGCAACGGATAATAATCGCTTATATTGATCTGCCCCTGCTTTGATCCCTTCGCTTAATTGACCAGTAAAGTTTCCAGAGTAATAAGCTTTAATTTTTTGAAAAATTAGGTTTAATTCATCTTTTGATATCTCATTCAAGCTATCACTTTGAATTTTAGAGAAAATTAAATTTTTAATAATTGTTGGTTCTAAAATATTCCAAGAAACAAGAATAATAAAAGCTGGAAGTGCACACCATAAAGATAAATAGTAAGCATAATACTTAGGTAGAGCTTTTAATTTAAATTGCTTGCTACTCGCAAAATAGCCAATTCTTGATTTAGAAAAAAAATACAAAGAAACTGAGAAGAGAAGAATAAAAGATATTAATACAAAGTTCATTTAGCCTTTTATGTTTAAAGGGCCAGATTACTCTGGCCCTTTTAAACTTTAACACTAAATAAACTAAATTAGTTTGCTTTAATTGTAGTTAACTTTAATGCTGAAGTTCTAGTTGTCTTATACTTATCAGAACTTAGAGGTACTAAACCAATATCAGTTAAGTAACCTTTTGGTCCCATAGTTTTATTTGCTGTAAACTCTTTTAAGTATTCATGAATACCAGGCACAACACCGATATGAGCTTTTTTCACATAGAAAAATAATGGTCTTGCGATTGGGTATGAATAATCTTGAATACCTTTTAAAGAAGGTTTTACACCGTTTACTGCAGTTGCTTTAATTTTATCTTTATTAGCAATTAAGTAACTGTAGCCAAATAATCCAAACATATCTGGATCAGCAGATAATTTATTTACGATTAATGTATCGTTTTCACCTGCTTCGATAGCTAAACCATCTTCTCTAAGTTTTGCACAAGCTTTTTTTGCTTTTTTACCCGCTGCTTTGAAAGCGTCTTTCGCTGCTTTCGAACAACCTTTACCCATTACTAATGAGTTCCAAGCATCTCTAGTTCCTGAAGTTGGTGGAGGAACCATAATTTTGATTGCTTTGTTTGGTAAAGATTTATCAATGTCGCTCCATTTTTTATATGGGTTAGCGACAAGCTTGCCATTTACATCAACGTCGTGAGCTAAAGCTCTCCAAAGTTGTTCTTTTGTAAAATTAGCATCTTTAGCTTTTACTGAGTGTGCAAAAGAAATACCGTCGTTACCTACAACGATTTCAACAATATCTTTTACTCCATTTTTTTCACAAAGAGCTTTTTCTTTTGATTTAATTGCTCTTGATGCATTTGTAATGTCTGGGTGATTTGTTCCCACTCCAGCGCAGAATAGTTTCATTCCACCACCAGTACCTGTACTTTCGATAACTGGAGTTTTAAACTTTCCAGACTTACCAAATTTTTCTGCAACTACAGTTGCGTAAGGATAAACTGTCGATGAACCAACTATTTTAATCTGATCTCTTGCTGATGCATAAGTTGTAATAACTAAAGCAGCTGCAACAGAAAGGATTATATTTAGTTTTTTCATTTTATTTCCTTTGTTATTTTTGTTTGATGCGCTGCTAATAAATTTAATTGGTAAAACTTATGTTACACGAATGTTACATTTTTATTACATTCACAAACTTACTGGTTGTAATTGTGAGCAATTTTAACGTTATTTTTCAAGGTTTCTAATGTTCCTGTACAAGATATAGGAGAAACATTGCTTTTTAATGCGTAATTTAAATCAGGTCTTAATACAATTTCAAGAATCACAAGTTGCGATAAAGCATTTCTAAAATCTTCTTGTAAAGCAAAAGGCTGATTCGAAGGAGGGTAAAAAATGCTTACCAAATATGAGGCAACTCTTGATGAGCTTATTGTACTTTCAATAGTATCAGACAACAATTCGTTTCTGACAGAGTTAAAAATATCTCTACATTTATTTGTGCTTGTTAAATGATATTTTGATTCAAGACCCTTTTTCATTGGTACCGATATTGAGGCAAGAACAGCACTTTGTCTCCAAGAATAAGTTACATCAATTGCAATTTCTTTTTTTCGATCAGAAATTAAATTTGTTAAAAAATTTGAAGTATATTTTCTTAAAATAACATCAATTGATCGATCAAGATCATGTCTTAAATTCATTATTCCAAGATCTAAATAACTAAGTGGTTTAGATGATAAATTTCTTATTACATCTTTTTTAGTTGAAATTTCGGATGTTGAAATATTTGAAAATAATAAAATAGTTATAAAACAAAATAAAAATTTTAATTTCACAACTTTTTTATAAAGTGATTTGTTATAGTTTTACAGATAAGTAATATTACAAAATTATGAAAATATTATTACGTTATAAGTAATTTATAATTTTTGATTTAAACAATTAAAGTAATTGCCAATAACACCATACCAACAATTACAAGCAAAACAGGGACTGCTTTATTAAGGGGTAAATTTGAAAGACTCATTAAAATTCTTTTGGCAATTGGTTATCAACTGAAAGTGTACTACCACCTCTTAATGTGATTGCAATCATTATCAGCATCCACATTAATGGATATTCATATCCACCTTTGACCCATAAAAATCCGTTTTGAAAGTGCACAACAAAAGTTGCTACGAACAAAACTCCAACTAACTGTGCTGAAAAAATTCGTGTTAACAAACCTAAAGCTACACAAATTCCACCGACAAATTCTATAATACCAACATACCATGCAAAAAAAACAGATGGTTCAATTGAAATAGATGAAAAAAACTTTGCAGTTCTTTCTATTCCGCCATCATTAAACAATTTTCCATAACCATGAGGAATCATCATGACACCAACTGCTATTCTTATAATTGGGTAAGCTAGTGGTCCAAGTAACTCATAAACTGGATCGAGTTTTCGAATGATATATCGTGATGTTCTGCTAACTGGTATCATTTGATAATCAATGTATATTACAAAAATGATTTGGTCGATCATTTTTACAGTCATTTTAGTAGCTTTAAGTTTAAAAATTCATGGTTTAACACTGAATTATCTCAGTCAAAACACGGCAAAAAAGTTTATTTATAAAGACTTTGTAAAAATCTCTGCGTGTTTAATTGGGTCTCATTTAGTCCAAATTATCTTATTCGCTTTCTACTATTACATGTCTTATCAGACTAATCCTGATCAAAATCTTTTTGGTGGAAATTTATCAGGTAACTTTTTAGACTTTTTTTATTACTCCATAAATTGCTACACAACGCTTGGAACAGGAGATATTTTTGCAAATGGGCCAATGCGAATTGCAACAGGTTTAGAGGCATTAATTGGACTAGTTCTTATCGCATGGACGGCAACATTTAAGCTGAGTTATTTATTTAAAAATAAAAACTAAATTTAAGACTTTGGAATAAATTTTAAAGCAACACCGTTATTACAATATCTTTTAAAAGTTGGTCTTGGTCCATCATTAAAAACATGACCATGGTGACCTTTGCACGTTGCACAGTGGTATTCAGTTCTTGGATACAAAAGCTTAAAGTCGGTTTTTGTTTTTAAATTTCCTTTATAAAAATCAAAAAAAGATGGCCATCCTGTACCAGAGTCATATTTCATAGATGAATGAAAAAGTTTTGTATTACATGCAACACAAACATATTCACCTTCGCGCTTTTCGTTATTTAATGGACTTGTAAAAGGTCTTTCAGTACCTTCTTTTCTTAAAATTTTAAATTGTTCAGGCGTTAAAATTTTTTTCCATTCTTCATCTGTTTTTATAATTTCTTTTAAAGCTGAAAAAACAGATGTTTGACCAAAACCTATAAGCAGTAGAGATTGTGCAATAATTTTTAAAAATGTTCTTTTATTCATTTATGAATATTTTCTTTTATCAATAAATCCAATTAAATCACTTTGTTCTTTGGTCATTTTAGCATTTTTTAAAGCTGCATACATAGATTGTAAATCATCTAAAGTATCTACATCGACAAGTAAAAAATCGCTTTTCTTTAAATTATATAAATGTTTTGTAAAATCATTTAAAACTGTACTTGAAGAATAATTCACTCTTGTAAATTCAGCTTCTAAATTTTTTAATTTAGTAGAAAAACAACAATACCCGCCATCCTTTGTACCAATGATGTAACTGTCAAATTTGGAAAGGTAATTTACAGAATCACTTAAATGTTTTGATGTGAGTTCTGGTATATCTGATCCAGATAAAACTATTCTATCCGCAAACGGTGCACAAATTTCATAAACTTCATGCATCGACTTACCAATGTTTTCTTCATTAATATCTAGAATGCTAAATTTAGATAAACCTAATTCTTCAATGTAATCTCTATTTGGACTGTTATTAATAATAACGATTTTATTCCCATCTTTATCTAGAGATAAAATGTTTGATTTTACAATGTTTAAACAATGAAGATTAAACTGATCAACTAGACCTTGATCTTTTAAAGTCTCTCTAAGTCTTGTTTTAGAATCTTTTGATTTTGGATCTTTCATAAAAAAACAAAAAATATTCTCAATTTTATTTTGTTTAAATTTTCTGGCCTGAGTTATGGTTTTAAATAATGTTTTTGTTGTTTGCCAAAATGAACTTTCTTCATATTTTCTAGCTGAGGTAATAATTTCTCTGGTAATTTCTTTAATTTCAATGCCTAAAGCTTTAGCATCCCATACAAACTTGTGGTCTTCACCTTCTTTTAAACTTTCATCAAATCTACCAATTAAATTAAATAAATTTTTATGAATTAAAAAAGACTGGTCTCCAAAGGGTAAATCAAAGTTTTTAGATCTAAAATTTGCACCAGATGCGTTAATAGTATTTTTTTTATTATCAAATGCGAGTTTAAAATAATTTAACTGTTTTTTTTGAACACGATCCAGGTCTTCTCTTTGAATTTTATCAATCTGACTATCAATATGTAAAAACCATAAATAATTATTCTCAGCCTTTAAAGCTCCAGCGTTTAATGATTTTCCTCGTGTTGAATTTGGAACTTTAACTAATTTGTTAATATTTAAATTAATATCATTTAACGCATCTATAGATAATTCGTTATCAGCATCAATGGCTAAGATGATTTCATGGCCTGAAAATTTATCTTTTAATTTTTTTAATAATGAAAAATCTTTTTCATCTTTAGAGGCTATAACAATAATTGAAAATGTTTTATGTAGCGCCACTTAAATTACTCTTTCAATAAACCAATATATACCCACTAAGGCTATTAATATTGATAATGTATTTGTAAAATATTTTTTATACCAAGGTTTTTCTTTTATCCAGTATGCAAAACCAAAATAGCAACCCACAATGACAAATAGCTGTCCTAGCTCAACGCCAACATTAAATGAAATTAAACTCGTAATAAAATGAGCTTGTGACAATCCAATCTCACTTATAACACCCGCAAAACCAAGTCCGTGAAGTAGTCCAAAAACAAATACAACTATTGGTCTCCATAGCGAGATATTTTTTAAAAAAATATTCTCAATTGCAACATACGCAATGGACAGGGCAATAATAGGTTCAACAATCTGAGGTGAAATAGATAGTATATTTAAAACTCCTAAAAAAATTGTAATTGTATGAGCGAGCGTAAAAGCAGAGACTTGAATTAATAATGGTTTAAATTTTGGCGAAAATAAAAATAAACCAATTACAAATAAAATATGATCAAGTCCTTTTGGAACAATATGCAGAAATCCAATAGTTAAATAATTATATATTTCTGCAAATAAGTTTTGATCTTTGTTTTTTGTTATTGAAAAATTTTTTGAGACTGAATTGATTTTTAAATATTCAGTATAAACAATTTCTTTTTGAGGATTTGACACTCTAAGAATAACCGGACCATAATCTTTTATCCAACCAAACTGTAAGTTATTTTTATCTATATTTGATCCAGAAATTTGAATTAAAGTCTCTCGTGAAAGATTTAGATCTCCAACTTTATCAATTTGAACATCATCGATTTCAAATGGTATTTTTAACTCATTTTGATTTAGATAAATGTTATCTTTAAAATTAATTAAAGATTTTTTAAATACTTCCAACAATTGTTCAGCAGGCAACTTTCTTAAACTGTTATAATAATCAGAATTTTTAGACTCATCGGTATCTGAATGTGACGGGTCAATATTAGCTAGAATAGCTTCTAAATTAAGTTGAATACTTAATTTAAAATTTAACTTATTATCTTTTTCAATGAATTGAAAATTTGCAATAGATGGTTTTAATTCATGAGAAAAAACTATAGAGGGAATAAATAAAAGAATAAATAATAAACGCGCCATATGAAAATTTGTTTAGCAGTAATATTATATTTTTTAATTAATTCAAATTCATTGAATGCGCATGAGCTTTGGTTAGAAGCTGATCAATATCAATTAAAGGATAGTGAAAAGCTCATCGCAAATATCAAAGTTGGACAAGATTTAGTCGGTGAGAGTTACCCTTATTTGTCACAAGAAACAGAGAAGCTTTTTTTAGTATCAAAAAAAGGTTTTAAAAAATTAAATCAAATCGATGGCGATTACCCTGCAATACAGCAATCAGTGAATTATAGCGGGATTCAATATTTGTACTATCAGTCAAACAAAGAGTTTCTCAAATATCAAGATTATAAAACCTTTATCGAATTTACAGATGAATATAATTTAAATTATGATTTAAAAAATAAAAATATTCCAAATGAAATCTATCAAAGATTTGCGAAAATAATTTTTAATGGTGAATCAAATAGTTTTTTTAAAACCAAACAAAATTTAGAATTTGAAATAATTAATCAAAATGATCCTTATCGAAATCATTTTTCAGAAATACAAATCTTTCTTAAAAAAAAACCATTTATAGATAAAAAGTTTGTTGTTTTTTTTAAAAATAAAAATGCATTTGAAAGAAAAATATATCAAACAGATGCAAATGGGTTTGCAAAAATAGATAGCTCTAAAAAAGGATTATATTTAATAAGTGCTGTTCACTTGGAAACACTAAATTTAATAGACCAAATTAAATATAAAGCAGATTATTATAGCCGCTGGGCAAGCTTAACTTTTAGAAAAAACTAATTAGAAAAATAAATATTTTTATAATACGAAACAGCTTTTTGTTTAGTATTATCTGTATCTGTCATTATCGCAACACCATCAATTTCGCCAAGCTCAAGGTCTAAAAACTTTTTAAAATGCTCTTTAACGTTAAGTTTAACTGTAACCCATGAATTTACTTTTGTATCAACTAGTGATGAAGCCACATAATCAATAATTTGTTTTCGGTAAGGACCCGTCCAATGGCTATTTGTTTTTTCATTGCTAGAAAAAACATAGTTCATTACTTTTTTTTGCCAAGGTAAAGAGCCTGTTTCTTTTATTACTGATACACGAGCTGCAAAATCATGCCCCTTTTTACTGTTTTCTTTTATACCGGGAATTCCCTGTTCTACTTTCCAGGTTATATTTAAAAAAGGTGTTTTGTTTAAATCTACTTTGATTTCTCGTCCAAGACCTGATGCTTGTCCTTCAGCCTCTGCCTTTAGGCAGCCATTGCTTTCTATTTTTAAATTAGCATCTGAACTATTTTTAGTTTTTAGTTTAAATAAATCAGAATTTTTTGAAGCAACACATGTACCGTTTTGATCTATTAAAATACTGTAATCAGTCTTCTTTTTTATACTGTGAGATTTGAGTTTTGATAATTCCTCTTTCGTAAATTCAAAAACATCCACCCGTTCTGCTTTGGCAAAAGAAAAGGCTTGAACAACAAAGATAAAAATTAAGATAAAGTTTTTCATTTCCTTATGGCGCGCCCGGGAAGATTCGAACTCCCAACCTTCTGATCCGTAGTCAGACGATCTATCCAGTTGATCTACGGGCGCTTGTTATAAATCAAGTGAATAACACAGGAATTACAATCTTTCTACGCTGAATTGATTCCGCGTGGACTCTAACGGACTCAACGGATTGGACCAAGAATGTAGGTCGAGCGTAGGTCGAAATGATTTTTGGGTTCCTTTTTGTTCTTTGGATCATTCAGGAAATTACGTAACGGAAGCACCTTTGTTAAGGAGCTACCAGAAGGAGTATTACTAAATGAAAAAATATACAGAAAGCAAAGTCGAAGAACTAAGAGGATTAGACCGAGATGTTATCTATGCAGATGTTCACTCAGGTTTAATTTTAATTGTGCGAAAGCAGCAGCTAGACAAACTTGGGAATGATATCTCGAAGAAAGTTTGGGCGTTTAGATATAGGCCAAAAGGTAAGACTGCTATTAGAGTAAAACTTGGTGATGCAAACGGACCAAATAGTATTTCAAGGACCGCTGCTATCAATAGGTTAGCAAGATTAAAAACTGCTATTGATACAGGTCAGGATCCACATTTTGAAAAGGCAAAATTAAAAAGTGAAATAACTTTAGGTGATCTAGTTAAGAAATTTTACAAAGACCGATTAACTAAAAACTATGGCTATAAACCTAAAACTATAAGCGGTATTAAAAACACATTTAAGGTTTGGTTGTTTGAAGATACTCAGGATCCAAATTGTAAAAACGCGATAAATTATTCGATTAAGGATATCAGGATATCGAAGTTTACAAATCAAAAAGCCAAAGCGGTCCACGCTTCTATAAGATCAAAAAGCGGTTATGTTGCTAATAGATTCATAGCTTATTTAAAAATTGTTTTTAACTTTGCTATTGAAACTAAAATTTTTACAAAAGAAAATCCTTGTAAGATTCCAAAGAAACACCTGTTTAAAGAAGCTGAAACGACGACCGTTTTATCAGATGAACAGTACATTAAACTATTTAGAAGGGCCTTTGTTAAAGATGCTAGAACAAATAGATTGAATACAAATTATTATATTAAAAATAATTATAATTTAATTCCGTGTTTAGCGATTGCTTTTCTATTGTCAGCGGGTCGTAGAGCTGAAAGTGAAGGTTTCAGTTGCCAATGGTCCCAAGTCAATGAAGATACAAAAAAGATATTTTATGCAGACTCAAAGGTTGGCAGCAAAGAATATCAATTGGCTCCAATGACCTTGGATATTTTGCAAACAATGCGAAGATCTTTAATGAACAGGGATTACAAAGTAATCTATGAACGTAGTGAATATATTTTTCCTAGTGGAAACAAAAACTCTAAGTGTCCACACATTCAGGATATTAGAACTACTTGGGCTAAACTTTTAAAAGATTGTAACATTCCATATATGCCGCTGAAGCAAGTACGTCATAGCTTTGCGACAAGGTTGTTGAGAAGAAGTAAAAATTTAAAAGTAGTGCAAACTCAGCTTGGCCATAACCGAATTGAAACAACCATGAAATATGCAAAAATTGTTAATGAAGATGTTGAAAATGCTTTGAATGATTTTTCAAACTCGGTCGAAGTAAATACCGCTGAAGAGAACGTTGTTCAGTTAAAACTTAAATCGGAATAGCTTCGAGGCCGCTCGATCCACGCTGATTTTGTGAGGTCCTTGATTAGTGAGTCTTGTTGAATTATTCTAGCTGCATGGGCAAGTCTAAGGAAAAACATTTAAAAGATTTTTTATTTGAACAATACAAATTAGGTAATGTTGATTGGGTTGGTCCAGAAATAGACAGGAGAACAATTAAAGGCCAACGTGAACCTAAGAATATTACAGAAGGTTTATTAGAATTATTTTTCCAAAATTACGTTTTTAAATTTACAAAACATGGCGCAATAACTGCAGCTATGAAAACAAAAGATTTTAAGATTATTTACAATATGAAACTTAAATCTTTAGAGAAGAATTTTAAGCACAAAACTTCAGATCCAAAGAAATGGTTTCAAAGAGTGGTGGATCGCGCATATCCTACTGTTAAACATTTAGATTGTGCTATGGTTAAAAAATATGGACCACTATTCTTGGCCGCTAAAAAGAAAAGAAAATCATAATTCCTTTTTAATTTAAAAAATCGTTCAGTAATTTAATAAAAATCCAGTCTATGCTTTAAGCTCTTCTATGAGCGTTAAAAAGTATTTATCACCAAGAGAAGTTTCTAACGAGTTTAATATTTCTATTAACACTCTTAGACGTTGGCGCTCAGAAGATAGAGGACCAAAAGCAATTAAGCTCGGTCAAAAACCAAACAATAAAAGATCAGGAACAATCAGATACGACAGGTCTGAATTGGAAGAGATGTTTAACAAAGGAGTAATGGCATAATGGAAGATCAAGACAGAAAAGTAATACCTGTTGTTGTACCACTAGATGAATTTTTAGAAGGTTTAAAAAAAGAACAGGATATTTTTGAAGAGTTAAGAAAAGGAAACAACCCGTTTGATAGTCGCGAAGAAAAAAGCAAAGGTGGCAGCGTTGGCAGCTTAGTTGAAAAGGATATCAGACAACCTGAACAACCTAAGTTTAGAATGTTGTTAGCTGATTCTGGAATGACAAGGGATCAGGAAATTGGTTTGCATATGTGGATCATTGGAACAGGTTCAGGACCCGGGTCAATGTCTGGCGATCATTTAAAAGCAATAGAAGATTCTGAAAAATGGTTGGAAGAAAATTTAACACCCGCTGAGAGAAGGCAGTTTGGTTTTTAAATGACTAAAGAACATAAAACCACTTGGCAGTTGATGAAGGAAACAGGAACTCCAGAAGAAAAAAGAGAATATGATTTAATGGAGTTAGAACATTTAAAATCTCAGCAAAGATATTTCAAAAATACTCCACCAGAACAAAGAAAAGAAATGGTGAAGAATAATTTAGAAGTAAGAAAAGCAGCTCAGAAAATTTTAAAAACTTATGAAGCAACAAATGATTTTATGTATGCGAAAGATTTTAACCACTATCTCAAAAAGGTTAATCCAAAGCATTTTGAAAAGATTGCAGATAATTTAAAAAATAGAATACCTGAGTCAGCAAAAGAAAACGTTGAACAATTTAAAAATAAAATTTCAGAAGCTAGAGAGAAAGGTCAATTAGCAGAAGTAAACAAAGATCGAAAAGGATTAAACACGATTGTTTATTATAATGCAGAAGATGCAGCTAAACCAAGACCACCTAAAACAATAAAACCAACTGAAGATTTTAGACCTGATGAAGATTCATCTAAAGGTTTGGCTCATGTTCTTGGTGTAGATGATAACGACTTTAAAACACCTGAAAGTGAATTCATGCGTGTGCCTGAGTTTTTAGAAAAACATTACAAACCTGAACCAGATCCAGATTTAAAAAAAGGATTAGGAACACTTAAACAAATGGAGTTACCTTTTGATGATAAATAACGAACACGAAGATATTGAAACTATTTTAAGTGATTTTGATGAATTAGATAATATGCCTTGGTGGGCTGAACACCTTGGAATTAATTTATTAAATTGGGAAAGAAGAAAATTAATTAAATTATATTTAATAAAACAAGAAGGCGCTAGGAAACGCATTGAAGAGTTAGAAGGCCGCCTTGATGACAAGTGCAGAATAATCGCTCAATCAGATACGATTAGAAGAGAACAACAAAAACAAATCTCAATCGAAAGAATACGTGTCCGTAATTTAGACAGACAACTTGATGAAGCATACGAAAGAATTCGAGAGCTGCAACAGCTGCTTGATGAATACAAGGAAGGGAAACCGTTCATAAATTAACAAATAACAAAGGAGTATTATTAATGGCCCTATTTGATCCAAACAAGAACAAGAAAATATCAGCTACTTTAGAGGACCTAAAGTTTAAAAAAGAAGATGATATTGTTCCAATTAGAAAACCTAGACCGAATGAAATCATTCAGGTTAAAGGTGAAACCTTAGAAGATTTAGTTGAGATAATTGCAACTGAACAAAAAGATTCTAACGGTGATAATCAAACTTACATTGTGCAGCCAGATAACGAAGCTGATTATTCTAAATTAGCTGAAGCGCTTGGAAACATAAGACGTATTTTACTTGCACCTTGTTTAACAACCTTTGAAGAGTTTTTCTTATGGGAAGTTAAATTAGAAGCTAACGGCAAAGTTATGGATGCACACAGAAGCTCAAGACGTTGTTGTGAATTAGCTCAACAACAATGGATAAAAGTTATCTGGGATCACAGAAGCAAAAGATATGTTGCCCATGTTCCAACTCATCAAGAAGGTTTTCCAGAAACTTTGAATTGGCCTGAAGAGGATATTGTTACATTGATTAACAAAGCATATTCAGAAGATAGAATTATAAATGGCTTCGATCACGAAGTTGCTAGACGTGCATTATCGAAAGCAATTTTATAATGACTTTTCTTGAATTTATTTTCCATACTGCCGAGCGTGTCCTTGCCCTTGATACTGAATTTAAAACAGATCAGACAGGGACACACCCAAAGAATGTTCTTTGTTATGTTTACAAAGATTTAAAAACAGGTGAGGTTTATAGATTCACAAAAGAAAATAGATATGGGAATTCACATTTTGATTTAGATAATTCCTTGGTCGTGTGCCATTATGCTTTGGCTGAGTGTGGGAGCTTCTTGGCTGATTTAATTCCTATTCCTAAAAATATTTGGTGTACTTGGACCGAAGAAAAGAATGTTAATAATGCTTACACAAACTCATTCAGTTTACTAGACACCGCTTCACGATACAATTTCAAAGACACAATGAAAGCTGATGATAAAAATTATTGGCGTGATCTAATTATAAACAACGATTCATTTACAGATGAAGAAATGATCGGGGTTATGGATTACTGCCAACAAGATGTTGAAATGACAGCTCATGTATTCTTGCAGCAAGTGCAGCTCATTCAAGAAAGATTTAAACTAAAATCAAAAGAAGATTTTGATATTTATTTTGATCAGGCGCTTAGAAGAGGAAGAGCGCATATTGATTACGCAAAGATTTATAATGTCGGTATTTCCGTGAACAACGGTTTATTATCCGATTTTAAAACATATTGGAGCGCGGCTAAGAAACAGATCATTGAGGAATTTAACCAAGAGCTACAATGCTTTGATGATTACAGTTTTAATTTAGAGAAGTTTGGAGAACTGCTTAAAAGAGAAAACTTATTTAACGATTGGCCTAGAACCATGACAGGTAAGTTAGAGTGTAAAACAAAGTATTTAGAAAATCACCATAGTCCAATTATTAAAAAAGTTGGTGAAGTTAAAAAGTTGTTATCTCAAACAAATTTACAAGGATTTAATATTTCAGAAAATGGAAGAGCAAAAGCTGCATTAAGACCGTTCAGTACACAGACAGGGCGTTGTGCTCCAGGCGGTTCAGATTTTTGTTTCAATGCTTCTAAGTGGTTAAGACATTTTGTTAAAGCTCCACACGGGAAAGTTTTGGCCTATCTAGATTACAAATCACAAGAGTTTGCAATTCAAGGTTATTTGTCGGGTGATGACAAAATGATTGAATCATATTCTACAGGTGATCCGTACGTGGCTAATGCAAAAATGGCGGGTGATATTCCTGAGTATGGTTCTAAATCCACTCACCCAAAGGAAAGAAAAGTTTGGAAAGAAGTAACACTCGCAAACTCTTACGGTATGGGACATAAGTCACTTGCACCTAGAATTCAGAAATCCGTTGAAGCTGCGAAAGGTATTTTAAGAAAGTTTAAATTGATTTTTAAAATTTATTTTAAATGGATCCAACAACAACTCGACAATGCTGAGAGAGATTTAAAACTTAGAACTGTTTTTGGTTGGACCTTGCATATAACCAGATTCAAAAGATTAACTGCAACTAGTTACCAGAACTATCCTATTCAATCTAATGGAGCTGAGATAATTCGAAATGCGGTGCGGTTGCTGCACGATAATAATTTTACAATTAATGCAACTGTACATGATGCAGTTTTAATTGAAGTTTATTTCGAAAATTGGAAACAATTTAGAAAAGAAATTAATCGTGCAAAAGCGTTAATGGTAAAAGCTGCTAATGAAGTTATTGGCGGTGATGTTTTTGTGGACCATGAATTCATAAAAGACAAAGGAATAAAATCAGACAAAGTCGGAAAGGAAATGTTTATTAAAATACTCGGTGCTATCACTACGGCAAAACAGAACTACAGGAGCAGTAGTAGCGGTCAGTATATTAATAAATATATTTATAAATAATTATTATGTACAATAAGGTGAAACCTATTCTAGAGATTAACAACACAAAGAGAGGAGTTAATTACACTATGGGTCCAATATCCATTCATCAATTCAACGAGTTTTCGAAGTATGGAATAAATGCTTTGCGTTTATTTCAATATGTGATGACCGTAAGAGGTTTGAAGAAACTTAGAAAAGATGAATTTGTAAAAATAGATAATGCAAATCTGTATAGTTGGTTTGGTGTTCATCAACCAAAAAAATGGACTGTACTAAACAAATTACATAATGCAGGTTTGATAGAATTGAGAAAGCAAGGCAAAGGCAAAGCTCCGTTGGTCAAAATTATTGTTCCAACTAAACACTAGCTTCATAAAGTTTTTGAGGCGATTAAAAGAACGTTTTGTTACGGTTGTTTAACCTGAAAAATTTTAAAGGACGTTGATTTTATTAATTTTTTTAAAACTAATTCAGCGTAAATGTTCCGTTGAATAAGCTGCTATTAGTTTCGTAGCTCCACGATCCTAAATTTTCGCTGCGAAATTCTAATTACTTGAAACCAGATTCCAAAGGTTCTATTGTTATAGAACATTAGTAATACTTTAGTGGCGTTGTTGGTTTTATCCAAAGACTAGCCCATATGTCTTAAATTCTTCAGCGCCACTTTTAAAAGTTCCTCGATCCAAAGCATCTTGAACCCCGTAAGGCCTTCGGCCCAAGGTTCTTGATGAAGATATTAAAATTCTTGGTACGTGAATTGAGCGGCTACGTAGCTTTGATAACAGCCCGTGCATATCGGACCTGAGTTATAATTTCCTTCGCCAAATTCCATTGTGATTTTTGTTTTAATTTCTTTGTGGTGTCCGCAGTTGATACAGCGATCTATTTCTGGCTTCTTGAATAGCTCAGTATCATTAGAATATTTATGTCCGTTTGCCCAACCCGCCATATAGGACTATCTAATACCTTTTCGAAAAAAATTTCTATAATATTTTTTGGGTCTGTGAATGAGTGAATGTTGAATAATTTAGGTCGAGTAGAAGCTACTCCTTCAACTTTTCAAACGGGTATGGGTCCTATTAATTTTCCAAATTTCTAATTCGTCTTAGTATCTTTTTTGGTCCACCACTTGGCCACTAAGTGCGAGGGCTGCAACAGCAGCCCGAGCATAGACGCAGCGGAAGCGGAGTCTAGTCGCCTTTGAAATAGACTCTAGAACCGCGTCAGGAGTCCAATTTTTAACGAAACAAGAATCTGAGTCCCTTACACTATGGCGACATTAGACGCGCAAAAATGAGCTGATTTTGGACTCTAGAAACGTTGTTATTGTTTATGTTTTTATTTTTAATTTCTACTTA